>NZ_JBEPTF010000003.1:0-478938 GCF_040549405.1 Brevundimonas faecalis
CAGTCGGTCGGCTGGTCCGGCATGGGCAGGGGATCCCAGCGCATGCGGTTGGGATTGGGCGGGGTCTCGACGAAGGGACCGGAACGCACCCGGCCCTGCGCGAACGGCTGATACGGCCCGTGCTGGGCCGAGGGCCGCAGGCGGTAGAGCCAGCTTCTCAGATTATGGTCGCGCGGGGCGGTGAAGGCCGTCCCCGACAACTGCTCGGCGTACAGCCCCAGGGCCGGACGTTGCGGCGAGTTCCGACCCTCCGGCAGCGCACCCGCCACCGCCTCCGTCGCGAAGTGATTGCCGAAGCCGCTCTGGTAAACGGGCGCGTTGGGTCGGGCGGACGACATGGCGAAATCCCGGGCTACGTGAAACTTTGGAAGAAAGGGTCAGGGACGGGAGATGCAGGAACCGCCCCTGACCGCCGGGTCAGGCGTCGACCTTGATGACGCCGCGTCGGATCTGGTCCAGCTCGATGGACTCGAACAGGGCCTGGAAGTTGCCGTTGCCGAAGCCTTCGTTGCCCTTGCGCTGGATGATCTCGAAGAAGATCGGGCCGAACAGGTTGTCGGTAAAGATCTGTAGCAGCAGGCCTTCGTCCCCGATGTTCCCGTCGATCAGGATGCGGTTCTTCTTCAGGCGCTCCAGATCCTCGCCATGGCCGGGGACGCGCTTGTCGACCAGCTCGTAATAGGTCTCGATCGTGTCCTGCAGCTTGACCCCGCGGGCGCGCAGCTTCTCGACGGTCTCGTAGATGTTGTCCGTCGTCATCGCCAGGTGCTGGATGCCCTCGCCGTTGTACTGGCGGATGAATTCCTCGATCTGGGACTTGTCGTCCTGGCTTTCGTTCAGCGGGATGCGGATCGCCTTGTCCGGGGCGATCATGGCCTGGGAGAAGAGGCCCGTGGCCTGGCCCTTGATATCGAAATACTTCTGCTCCTCGAAGCCGAAGATCTGGTTGTAGAAGGTCGACCAGGTGCGCATCTGGCCGCGCTTCACGTTGTGGGTCAGGTGGTCGAGGATATCGAGGCCCACGGCGTTGGCCGCCTCGGCTTCACGCCAGCCTTCGATCTCGGTCCAGCCGTCGTAGAGCGAGTCCTTCGCGCCGTGCCGGTCGACCAGATAGAGGTAGGAGCCGCCGATGCCTTCCAGCACCTTGGCGTCGGCGTCCAGGGCGCCGACCGAGGCGTCCGCCGCCTTGGCGCCGCGCGACAGGGCCAGGTCATAAGCCTGGGCGGCGTCGGCGACGCGGAAGGCCATGCCGCTGGCCGAAGGGCCGTGGGCGGCACGGAAGTCGGCGGCCTGGCCGGTCGGCTCGTTGTTGACCAGCAGGTTGGTGCGACCCTGCTTGTAGCGGACGATGTCCTTGGTCGGGTGACGGTGTGTCGGCACGAAGCCCAGCTGTTCGATGAGGCCCTTCATGGCGGCCGGGTCGGGGCTGGTGAACTCGACGAACTCGAAGCCGTCGAGGCCGATGGGGTTTTCCGGGGTGATGGTCATGCTGGGGCTCCGGCGCGTCGGCGCTTTGGGAAAATCAGTTGGACAGGACGGCGTCGAACGCCTGGACGAAGCGGGGGACGCTTTCGAGGGTCAGGCCCGCGATGTTGATGCGGCCGGAACCGGCCATGTAGACCGCGTGATCCTTGCGGATGGCGATCACCTGATCCGGCGTCAGGGGCAGAAGGGAAAACATGCCCTTTTGGCCGCCGAGCGGGGCCAGGCGGGGGTGGGCGGCGGCCAGGGCCTGGCGGACGGCGTTCAGTCGCTCGCGGACCGTGTCCAGCTCCATGCGCCAGTCGGCGGCCAGGGCGGGCGTCTCCAGGATGATGCGGGCGGCGGCCGCGCCGTGATCCGGCGGCATGGACCACATGTAGCGCGCCAGGGCGTGCAGGTTCGATCGCGTCGCGTCGATGCTGCCGGCCGCCTTGACGAAAAGGGCGCCGGTGCGTTCGCGATAGAGGCCGAAATTCTTGTCGCAGCTATAGGCGACCAGGGCCTCGTCGACGGCGGCGACGACCAAGCGGGCGCCGGCGGCGTCTTCATCCAGGCCTTCGCCTAGGCCCTGATAGGCGAGGTCGATCAGGGGCACGACGCCGCGTTCGGCCGTCAGGCGGGCGATCTCGGCCCACTGACCCGCGTCCGGATCGGCGCCCGAAGGATTGTGACAGCAGCCGTGGATCAGGAAGACATCGCCGGCGGACGCCTGACCCAGGGCTTCCAGGATGTCTTCGAAGGCCAGGGCGCCCGTGGCCGGGTCGTAATGGCGATAGCTGCAGACCTTCAGCCCGGCGCTTTCGAAGATGGGGGCGTGGATGGGCCAACTCGGGGCGCCCAGCCATACCGTCCCGCCGGGACGGGCGCTCTGCACCAGGGCGGCGGCCAGCCGCAGGGCGCCGGTGCCTCCGGGCGTCTGGACGCCGATCAGGCCCTCAGCCTGTGGTCCCATGGCCAGGCGCGCGGAAAGAGCGACGAAGCCGACGTCGCCTTCGGGGCCGAGGTAGGACTTGGTCGGCTGCTCATCGACCAGCTTTCGCTCCGCCGCCTTCATGGCGCGCATGATGGGCGTATGCCCCGCTTCATCGCGATAGACGCCGACGCCCAGGT
This sequence comes from Brevundimonas faecalis, assembly GCF_040549405.1. NCBI lineage: Bacteria > Pseudomonadati > Pseudomonadota > Alphaproteobacteria > Caulobacterales > Caulobacteraceae > Brevundimonas > Brevundimonas faecalis. The sequence continues at coordinate 2,593 of NZ_JBEPTF010000003.1, forward strand.
CGATCTTCTCGGGGCGAGCATCCTCGCGATAGAGGGCGATCAGGGACAGCAGGGGATCCGGCGCCTGGGGCGTCAGGGCGGCGAACAGGCCTTGGGCGGGACGGTCGAACATCAGGCGGCGCTCCGGTTTTGCGCCCAGGCCTGCGTGCCGCGCGTATGGACGCGATCGGTCAGCAGGACGTCGGCGGGGGTCAGTTCGTCCTGATCCGCCAGTTCGGCGTAGATCGGGGCGAAGTCGGTATCGAGCGTCTGCTTCAGCAGGTCGTCGAAGCTGTCGATGACGAAATAGGTCTGTTGGAAATCATCGATGCGATAGCGGGTGCGCATGACCCGCTTCATGTCGAAGCCGATGCGGTTGGGCGAGGCGTCGTCCAGGGCGAAGACCGATTCAGACCGGCTGGACACGATCCCGGCTCCGTACAGCCTCAGGTCGTCGTTCTCGCGGATCAGGCCGAACTCGACCGTGTACCAGTAGAGGCGCGAAAGCTGGTGGATGGCGTCATGCTTCATCGCCTTCAGTCCGCCCAGGCCGTAGGCCTGCATATAGTCGGCGAAGACAGGGTCGGCGAGCAGGGGGACGTGGCCGAAGACGTCGTGGAAGACGTCGGGCTCCTGCAGGTAATCCATCTGCTCGGGCGTGCGGATGAAGGAGCCGGCGACGAAGCGGCGATTGGCCATGTGCTCGAAAAAGACGCCGTCCGGCACCAGGCCCGGAACCGCCACGACCGACCAGCCGGTCAGCTTCTGCAGGCGCTCGGACAATTCCTCGAAGTCGGGGATGCCGGACCGGGACAGGCGAAGCGTCTCCAGGCCCTTCATGAAGGCCGGCGTGACGCGGGACGGCAGCATCTCGACCTGACGCGCATAGAGGGCGTCCCAGAGCGCATGCTGTTCGGGGGTGTAGGCGGACCAGTCCTGGGGAATGCTCCAGTCGGCGGCCGCTCCGGGCGGAGGGGCGGTTGTTCCTGCGGCCATGGCGATCCTCCCCTCGCACGTCAGGCCGACAGATTGCGCTTCATTCCGCGCGATTTCTTTTCATTGTTCTACGATTTCAGGCGTGTGATGATTGGTTTGTTTCATAAAGGCGAAAAATGTGAATGGCATGATGCTTGATGCGGTGGATCGCAGAATTCTGGCCGTATTGCAGGAAGATGCGGCCCTGAGCCATGCGGCCCTGTCCGAGAAGGTCGGGGCGTCTTCCGCATCCTGCTGGCGGCGGGTGCGGGCTCTGGAGGAAGCGGGGGTGCTTCTCGCGGCCGTTCGTCTTGTCGATCCCGAAAAGGTCGGGCGCAGCGTCAACGTCATGTGCCAGGTGCGGATGCGTTCCCATGCGCCGGACGATCGCCAGGCCTTCGAGAGCTTCCTGCAGACCAAGCCGGAGGTGATGGAGGCCCACTCCATGTCGGGGGAGTGGGACTATCTGCTGCGGATCGTGGCGGCGGACGTGGCGGGCTATGAGCGTTTCCTGATGCGCGAGCTGCTCAACCACTCGAACGTCGCCACCGCCGCCTCTCATTTCGCCCTCAGCCAGGTGAAGTATTCGACGGCCCTGCCGGTCTGACCTGACGGCTTGGGATCATCTCAGACTGTAGCCGCCGTCGGAAAAGAGGGTGGCGCCCGTCATGTTGCGGTTGTCCAGCAGGAAGAGGGCGGCCTGGGCCAGGTCCTCGACCGCGCCGGGACGACCGACGAGGCTGAGGCGGCTGAAGGCTTCATAGGCCGGTTCGCGCACCTCGGCCGGGCGACGACGCCACAGGTCGCTGTCCACGGTTCCGGGCGACAGGCAGTTGACGCGGATCGGCGACAGTTCCTGGGCCAGGGCGCGGGTCAGCCCCTCGACGGCGGCGTTGCAGGCGGCGTAGGCCGGGTGGCCCAATGGCCGCACCGAGGCGGCGCCGGACATCAGGACCACGCCCGCCTCCGGCAGCAGGCGAAGCAGGGCGGCGCGGACGGCCCAATACTGACCCCAGAACTTGGAGCGGAAAGCGCTCTCGGCGACTTCCGGCGTGGCGTCGGCGAAGGATCCCGTGACATAGGCGGCGCCGGGGGTGAACAGGCCGGACAGCGGCGGCGCCTGCTCGAAGAACGCTTGGAGCGAGGCGTGATCGCCGGTGTCGACCGGGCAGGCGAGGACGTTCGATCCCAGGCTGTCGCGCGCCCTAGCAAGACGATCCTGCGACCGACCGCCGATCAGGACTCGATCTCCGCGTTCGACGAGGATTTGCGTCAGGGCCAGGCCCATGCCGGAGCCGCCGCCGATGACGGCGTATGTTTTCTGTTCCATACGTCGAGATTAATGTGGATTCATGCGATCCAATCCTGATCATTCTTCTCATCAATAAGGAAAAAAATGCGTCAATGAGCATGGACGACATCGGTCCAGGCGGAGCCGTGCGGGTGTTCCTGTCCGTCTGCGAACATGGCGGATTCGCGCGTGCGGCCGACGACCTGGGCCTGACGCCGTCTGCGGTGGCCAAGGCGATCGCGCGACTTGAGAGTCGTCTCAAGGTGAGGCTGTTCGACCGCACCACCCGACGTTTCGCGGTGACGCAGGAAGGGGCGGCCTATCACGCCGTTTGCAGCGCGGCGGTGGCTGCGATCCGACGTGTGGAACGCGACATGGTTTCAAGCGCCGCCGAGCCGGTCGGCCTTGTGCGGATATCCATGCCGCCCTTGTTCGGGGCCGAGGTGATCGCTCCGGCCCTGTTTGAATTGGCGGACCGTCACCCGCGTCTGGACTATGAACTGTCCCTGAGCGGAGAGCCTGTCGATCTTCTGAGCGGCGGTCATGATCTGGCGGTGCGGATCGGCGAACCGCCGGACGTCGCGGGCGTGAAGGGGCGGTTGATCGGGGAGCAGCGCCTGACGCTGTGCGCCTCCGTCGCCTACCTGGAGCGCGCGGGGCGTCCGACGTCCTGGCGGGACCTTGCGGGGCACGACCTGATCGCCTCGGCGCGGCGAGGACGCATCGCGCCCTGGCGATTCAGGGAGGACGGCGCCGAGGTTTCCTGGACCCCGACGGCTCGTCTGGTTCTGGACGGCGCGGCCCTGTCCCTGGCCGCCGTACGGGCGGGACGGGGCATAGGCCTGGCGCCGACCTGGCTTGTTGCACGCGATGTGGCGGAGGGGCGGCTGGTCTCTGTTCTGGAAGATCAGGTCGCGGGTCATCGGCCAGTCTATCTGCTGTGGGCGGAGACGCCTGTTCTCATCCCCCGGCTGAGGGCGACGATCGACGCCGTCGCGGAGGCGGCTGCAGCGGTCGTCGGGCGCTGAGATGCAGGAAAGCTGCATCCTCGCACAGCATTTCTACATTTGGCGGAACGAGGCGGCGTGAGAGGTTGGAACTGTCTCCCGAGAGACATTTCCTCCCCTTTTGAAACTGCGGGCCGCGATGCGGCCCGCATCTTTCCATTGTCGAAGCTATTCGGGCGGAATGTGATCGTCGCCCTCGACGCGGTCGCGATAGACGGCGGCGCGCGCCAGCAGGACGAGAGTGACGGGCGTCGTGACCGTCAGGAAGACGCCGATCAGCAGATCCTTGAGCGCCAGTCGTCCCTCGACGAACGACCAGAACATCGTCGAGCCGATCACGATCAGAGCCATGCCAAGCGTGGCGCCGAGGGTCGGCGCATGCACCCGTTCGTAGAACCGCTTGAACACGATCAGGCCGACCGAGCCGGTAAGAGCGAGCAGACTGCCGCTGATCGCCAGGGCGACCACGATCCAGGCGGCCCAGATGGGAAGTTCGGACGGCGTGTTCATTCAATCACCTCGCCCCGCATCAGGAACTTGGCCAGGGCGACCGTGGCCGTGAAGCCCAGCATGCCGATGATCAGGGCGGCTTCGAAATAGAGGCCGCCTGCGCTGCGCATGCCGTGGACCAGGATCAGCAGCATGGCGTTCAGATAGAGGGTGTCGAGCCCGAGGATGCGGTCCTGGGCGCGGGGGCCGCGCATCATCCGCCAGGTCGCGAGCAGCATGGAGAGCAGCAGCAGGGCCTGAGCCACGCCCAGTCCCCAGAAAAGAACGGCGGCGGCGCTCAAGGAAAGATCTCCAGCAGCAGGCTCTCGTACCGGCCCTTGATCAGCTCGATCCATTCATCCTCTTCGGTCAGGTCGAGGACGTGCAGCAGCAACCGGCCGCTGGGGCGGTCATACTGGACCCACAGCGTGCCCGGCGTGCTGGTCAGGACGATGGCCAGCACCGCCAGGCCGTATCGGTTCCGCAGGTCGAGCGGCACATGGATGAAGCCGGATCGGCGCACGCGGCGCTTGCGCCCCATGATGAGGGTCGCGACGGCGTAGTTGGACTTCACGACATCCACGGCGACGTAGCCGGCCAGCCGGAGGATAGCCAAGGGAGAGCGGACGCCGGATCGGTCCGGCTCCAGCACGCGCATGACTTGGGGGATGGTCAGGGCCGCCAGGGCGGCGACCACGACGTCGCCGGCCGAGACGGGGCCGTTCAGCAGCAGCCAGGTCAGGAAAAGGCCCGCAGCGAGGAGGGGGTGGGGGAGAAGGGCCTTGATCATGCGCCCCCTCCCAGCACGGCGCCGATGTAGTCGCGCGGCGTCGCCAGCCACTCGCCGGTCTTGTCGGCATAGGTCAGACCCGCCGCGGCGCCCATGCTGAGCCACAGGCAGCAGAGCACCAGCCCGCCTATCGCCAGGAATTCCGGACTATGGACCAGCGGCGGGGCGCCTTCGCGTTTCCAGAAGCCCGCCACCCCGAGCCGGGTCAGCGCGACCAGGGCTGCGAAGCTGGACAGGGTCAGGACGGCGATCAACACCCAACTGGCCGCCGACAGGACGCCTGAGCCGGACAGAAGCGCCGCGAAGATGGTCAGCTTGCCGGCGAAACCGGCCAGGGGCGGCAGGCTGATGGTCACCAGGGCGGCCAGGATGAAGGCGCCGCCGAGGAAGGCGGTGGAGGCGGGCAGGACGCGCCCGACCTCCTGTACGTCGTCTGCGGCGAAGGGGTCGTCGTACTCGTCGTCGAACACCGCATCCTGGGGCGACACCGCCTGATCCTCGCCGCGCGCCAGGACCTCGGCGATCAGGAACAGGGCGCCCGCCGCCAGGGTGGAGGCCGCCATGTAGAAGAGGGCGCCGCCGACGGCTTCAGGGCGGGCCGTGCCCGCAATGGCCAGGACCGTGCCTGACGACACCATGACCGCATAGCCGGCGGCCTGTTCCAGGCGGCGCGAGGCGAGCATGCCCGCCGCGCCGAACAGGACCGTCGCCGCGCCAGCCGACAGCAGCCATAGGTTTCCGAACCCGGCGGACGCGCCGGCGTCAGCGCCGAACAGCAGGGTCGCCAGTCGCAGGATCACATAGACTCCGACCTTGCTGAGAATGGCGAACACGGCCGCGACCGGGGCGCTGGCCGCCGCATAGGCGCCCGGCAGCCAGAACCCCAGGGGCCAGGCCGCGGCCTTGACCAGGAAGGCCACGCCCAGGACCGCGCAGCCGATGTGGAACAGGGCCCGGTCGTGCGCGGGAATGGTCGCGACGCGGTCGGCGATGTCGGCCATGTTGAGCGCGCCGGTCACGCCGTAGATCAGGCTGACCCCGATCAGGAAGAAGAGCGACGCCGTCAGGTTGATCGCCACATAGCCCAGGCCGGCGCGCACCCGCTTCTCTCCCGAGCCGTGCAAGAGCAGGCCGTAGGACGCCGCCAGCATGACTTCGAAGAAGACGAAGAGGTTGAAGAGGTCCCCGGTCAGGACCGCGCCGTTCACGCCCATGACGAGCAACAGATAGAGGGCGTGGAAACGAGGACCGGCCCGGTCCCAACGCGCCAGCGAGAAGAGCAGGCCGCCGGCCGCCAGGGTCGCCGTCAGGGCCAGCATCAGGGTCGAAAGCCGGTCCGCCACCAGGGTGACGCCGAACGGCGCAGCCCATGCGCCCAGGCTGTAGACGCGCGCCGTGTCGTCGCCGCCCGGTCCGCCCACGGCGGCTTCATGCAGCAGGGCGTAGGCGGCGCCGACCAGGGCCATCAGGCAGCAGAGGCTGATCAGGGCCTTGAGCCGATAGCGTTGCTCCTTCAGCAGCAGCATGGCCGCCGCCGCCGCCAGCGGCAGGACGATGGGGACGACGATCAGGTGGTCCTGCCAATTGATCATTCGCCAGGCTCCTGTCCGTCGATATGGTCGCTGCCGGTGATGCCGCGACTGGTCAGCAGCACGACCAGGAACAGGGCCGTCAGGGCGAAGCTGATGACGATGGCGGTCAGGACCAGGGCCTGGGGCACCGGATCGGCGTAGGCGGTCGGATCGACCGGACCGGAGTCCTTCAGCACCGGCGGCGCTCCGGCGCGAAGGCGTCCCATGGCGAAGATGAACAGGTTGACCGCATAGCCGAGCAGGGACAGGCCGATGATGACCTGGAAGGTCCGGGGGCGCAGCAGCAGCCAGACCCCTGCGGCGGTCAGCACTCCGATGCCGAGGGCGAGGACGACTTCCATCAGGCGGCCTCCTCGTCAGCGACAGCAGCGCGCGACTTGCGCAGCGACTGGTGGGCGATGGCGACCAGCATCAGGACGGTCGCTCCGACCACCAGAAGGGCTACGCCTGCGTCGAACACCAGGGCCGAGGCCAGCGGCGTCTTGCCGACAAGGGGCAGGTCGACATAGCGGAACCAGGAGGTGAGGAAAGGATAGCCGAAGAGCCATGAGGCCGCGCCCGCCAGGACGGCGATCAGCAGCCCGCCGCCGATCCACACCAGGGGACGGATCCGCAACCGCTCCTCGACCCAGCGCGCGCCGGACGCCATGTACTGAAGGATGAAGGCGATCGACAGGGTGATCCCGGCCGCGAAGCCGCCGCCCGGCAGGTCATGGCCGCGCAGGAACAGATAGAGGGCCAGCAGGATGATGAAGGGGAACAGCCAGCGCATCACCACGCGCGGGATCAGCATGGTTTCGGACAGGGTGTCGCCGACCGCTCGATCCTCCCGGCGATCATCGCTGTCGTTCTGAATCCGCTTCTGTTCGGTCTCGCCCAGGCTGTCGGCCGCTGGACGGAAACGACGCAGCAGGGCCCAGATGGTCAGGCCCACAATGCCCAGGACGGTGATTTCGCCCAGGGTGTCGAAGGCGCGGAAGTCGACGAGAAGGACATTGACGACGTTGCGGCCGCCGCCCTCTGAATAGGCGTGATCCAGGAAGTATTTCGCCAGGGGCGACCCTGATGGGCGCGTCATGACGGCGAAGGCGATCAAGGCCGTGCCGGCGCCCGCGGCCGTCGCTATGGCCAGGTCCGTCAGGCGGCGTCGGCGCGCCTTGGCTTCCTGTACGGTCGTCAGGCCCGGCAGGCGCTTGGGCAGCCAGCGCAGGCCAAGCAGCAGCAGCACGGTGGTCACGATCTCGACCAGCATCTGGGTGGTGGCCAGGTCGGGTGCTGAGAACCAGACGAAGGTCAGGCAACTGACCAGGCCGACGCCGCCGACCAGGACCACGGCGGCCAGGCGATGATACTTGGCCTGCCAAGCTGCAGTGACGGCGCAGGCGCCGCCGACGACCCACAGCAGGGTGAAGCCCAGGCCCGGCCGCTGAACGGTCAGGCCCGCCTCGTCGAAGCCCAGTCCGGCCAGACCGCTGGCCAGGAGGGCGGCCAGCATGCAGGTCAGGATGATGGCGCGCAGGCGGGCCTGTTGTCGGGATGCGCCGAGGCGGCGCACGATCCATTCGGCGGCGAGGTTGAAGCCGCGCATGACCCGGTCATAGGCGCGAGCGCCGTTGAAGCGGCCGACCACCCACGGACGATCGCTGCGATTGATGCGCGGTCCCAGCACCTTGTAGAGGGCCACGCCGCCGATCAGGGCGACGGCGCTCATCAAGAGCGGCAGGTTGAAGCCATGCCACAGGGCGAGGCTGTAGTAGGGAACCTCGGGCCCCAGGACCGAGCGGACAGCGACGGCCAGCACCGGACCAATGGTGACTGCGGGCAGGACGCCGACGATGATGCAGAGACCGACCAGCACCTCGATCGGGAAACGCATCCATCGCGGCGGCTCGTGCGGGGTCTTGGGCAGGTCTACCGGCTCGGGGCCGAAGAAGGTCTGGTGGATGAAGCGGACGGAGTAGAGAACGCTGAGCAGGCTGGCGACAGTGGCCAGGACAGGCAGGGCCAGGTTCAGGTGCCGGCCGCCGGTGTGGGCGACGGCTTCGGCCAGGAACATCTCCTTGGACAGGAAGCCGTTGAGCAGGGGAACGCCCGCCATGGCCGCCGCAGCCACGATGGCCAGGGCCGCCGTGACCGGCATAGAGCGTCTGAGGCCGCTGAGTCGGCGCATGTCGCGCGTGCCGGTCTCATGGTCGATGACGCCCGCCGCCATGAAGAGCGAGGCCTTGAAGGTCGCGTGATTGACGGTGTGGAAGATGGCCGCGACCGCCGCCAGCGGACTGCCCAGCCCCAGCAACAGGGTGATGAGGCCCAGATGGCTGATGGTCGAATAGGCTAGCAGGCCCTTGAGATCGTTCTGGAAGACGGCGCTCCAGGCGCCGAAAAGCAGGGTCGCCATGCCCGCCGATCCGACGATGACATACCAGGCGTCGGTTCCCGCCAGGACCGGCCACAGGCGGATCATCAGGAAGACTCCGGCCTTCACCATGGTGGCGGAGTGCAGATAGGCGCTGACCGGCGTGGGGGCCGCCATGGCGCGGGGCAGCCAGAAGTGGAACGGGAACTGGGCGCTCTTGGTCAGGGCGCCGGCCAGGATCAGGATGAGGGCGGTCAGGTAGTAGGGGCTGTTCTTTATCGCGTCGCCGGACGCCAGAACCACGTCCAGGTCGAAGCTGCCCGCGATCCGCCCCAGGACGACCACTCCGGCCAGCAGGCAAAGCCCGCCTGCCGCTGTAACGGTCAGCGCCATACGCGCGCCGTCGCGCGCCGCCGCATTGTGATGCCAATAGCCGATCAGCAGGAAGGAAAAGAGGCTGGTCAACTCCCAGAAGGCGGCCAACTGGATCAGGTCGCCGGCCATGACCATGCCGGTCATCGCCCCCATGAAGGCGAGCAGGAAGGCGAAGAAGCGAGGAACCGGATCGTCCGCCGACATGTAGTAGCGGGCGTAGAGCACCACCAGCGCGCCGATCCCCTGCACCAGGACCGCGAACAGCCAGGCCAGGCCGTCCAGGCGCAGGGTGAAGTTGACGCCCAGGGTCGGCATCCAGGGCGTGGACCAGCGGACAGGTTCGCCCGTCGCCACGGCAGGGAAGAGGAAGGCCAGGCAGATCAAGCCGATCAGCGACGCCGACCAGGCCAGCCCCGCCGCCAGGTTCCGAGCGCGTGACGGCAGGAAGATCGCCAGCACAGCCGCCGCGAAGGGCGCCCCGAACGGAACAAGCAGCAGGAGGGCGTGAGGCATGCGTGCGGGGGCTCCTGGTGCGGAAGGCTTTGAACCGAGAGCCTAAACGGCGGCCTGACGGCGAACCATAGGAAGTCTGCGGCTATCGGCCCCATATCGACACACGGTCTCGTGAAGTCCGCGTTATCCGGAGTGAGGTCGGGACTGCGACCGGGGCGGCCGGACGCAGTCCCGCTTCGTCAAGCGGACAGGGCCATCACCACGAAGGCGGCGCCCGCTGCGGCGACCAGGCCGCCGACCAGTCGGGTGAAGACCGCGTGACGCGCCGCCAGCCAGCGCGCGGCGACGAGGACGGCCGTGGCCACGAAGCCCTGGATCAGGACAAGGCCGGCCAGATAGGCCCAGACGGCGCCTGTCTGAGCGCCAACCATGGTTTCCGCCAGGGCGTAGCCGTGCAGCAGACCGCTGATTCCGAACAGGCCCAGGGTCAGGGGCAGGGGCGCCGTCGGCCGCAAGGCCGCCGTCAGACCTACGGCGAAGACCGACAGGGCCACCCAGATTTCCAGAAGGGGCAGGTCTACTTTTGCGAAATGCAGGCCGCATCCGGCGGCCATGGCGATGATGAAGACGAAGGGCAGGCTGAGGCCGCGCTGGAAACGGGCGGCCAGCAGTCCCACGCCGATCAGGATGGCGAAGTGGTCCAGGCCCAGGACCGGGTGGGCCAGGCCGGCCGCAAAGCCTTGGGCGGGCGTGGACGGCTGGTCTCCATGCATGCCGTGGTGGGCCAGGGCGGGCCCGGCGGACAGGGCCAGCAGGACGGCCGGAGCTGCGAAGGCCAGGGCTTTTCGGTGCAGGTTTCTCATTTCAGTTCCTCTCATGGTCGGCGGGGGATTGTGGAAAGGGAGAGCGGCGGCGTCGGCTCGTCCGGGCTGCAGTCAGAGCATGGCTCAGGCCCGAGATGTCGCGCCCGATGCGGCGGAAGCTCATCCAGGCGCCGGTGGCGCAGACCAGGGTGACGCCGAACAGCAGGGGCAGGACCACCAGATCCCAGATCGGGCGCGTCCGCAGACCGTCGAAATCCAGGCCGTGCAGGCCGTTGCGGATCCAGCGCGACCATCGTCCGTCGCGATCGACCACCCGGCGAACCTGTCCCGTGTCGGCGTCCAGATAGACGCGGGTCTTCTGGGCGTCGGACAGGACGGCGCGCCAGACGGGCAGGGCGGGCCGATCGCCCTTGCGCCCGTAGTAGTAGGCGTCTTCCCGCGTCAGGCGCTCGATCGAGACGGGCTTCAGCGGCGCCAGCATGCTCCGCACCTCGGCCTCGGTCACGGGATCGGGGAGGCCCGTGGGGGCGAGACGAACCTGGCTCCCGTCGCCGTGGACCGCCGCCAGGCGGACCTGACCCGCTATGGGGACGGCGACCAGTTGCGCCGTCTTAGCGTCGGGCGTGATGCGGGCCGCGTCGGTCAGGGCTTGCCGGAATTGCTCGCCCGTCGCCTCGCCGGTCAGCACCTGGCGCACCGGACGGTCGCCGCCCCCTTCCAGAAGGCCCCAGGGGTTCATGGTCATCAGGCCGCTGAACACCCAGGTCAGGGTCAGGACGCCGAAGATCAGTCCGATCATATGGTGCCAGAACCATAGACCCCGAAACGGCGACATGCGCCCGTTCCGGCGTCGTCCGAAATGGACGACGCCGACATAGAGGCCGGTGACGGTCAGGAACGAGCCCGCGACCGAGGTCCAGACCACCACGTCGTTCCACAGCTTGCCGTTCTGGCGCAGGACGGTCGGGTAGAGCCAGTGAGGCACAGCGCCCAGCCAGCCCAGCAGACGTTCGCGCGCATTGGTGTGCTGAAAGGCCTGGCCGTTGACGCCGGAGACATAGATGTCGCTGCGTCGCGGGTCGTCGAAGCGGACCTGATAGAGGGGCTGATGACGCTTGGCGAACTGGACGGTCCATTGATCCTGCCTGATCGGCCGAACCCAGGCGGGATCGGCCCAGATCTCCAGCGCCTCGGCCTGTCGTCGCGCCATGCGGCCGGCCATGTCCGCGTCGATATCGCCGAAGGGAAGGCCGGTGGTCAGGTCATAGGTTTTCCCCGCCGAGCCGCGTCCCATGGCCGCCCGCAGGATCGGGCGGCCGTCCAGCATCTCGATGCGGAAACCGGACAGGGCCGCCGCATCTTCCGGATCGAGTTCAGGCACGACGCAGCAGTCGTGCAGGTCCAGGGGCTGCAGACCGGCCAGGCGTTCCGGTTCGGTCAGGGCCGGATAGCCCTGGTACATCATGACGAAGCCCGACAGGCACCAGACCGTCATCAGCACCCCGGTCGCCACGCCCAGATAGCGATGGATCACCATCAGGGCGCGGAACAGAGGGCCTCTTGTCTTCGGCGCGCGGGGCGTTCCGCCCTGCGTCGCAAGGGAGGCGCCGCGCATCAGAAGCTGTAGCCCAGGGTGACATAGGCCGTGCGGGGCATGCCCAGGCGGCGATAGAGGAAGCGGCGGCTGGGGCTGGAACCGCGCAGCACCGCCGAGGCGACAGAGGTGGCGTAGTCCTCGTCCAGGGCGTTCTCCAGCCGCAGGTTCAGGCGCGTCCGCCGCGCCTCGCCGTCGATGAACCAGTGGGCGGACAGATCGACCACGGCGTAGTCGCCGTAGGGCTGGACGCCGAAGCCGGAAACCGTGTTCTCCGTCTGGCCCACGTATTTGACGGCGGCGGAAGCGCCGAACGGGCGATCGACCGGGGCGTAGTTCAGATTGAACTTGGCCGAATGTTCGGGGCGCCCGGCGATCTGCACGCCCGTCGTGCGCGCTCTTTCGCGGCTATAGCTGTAGGCCAGGGTGTAGTTGAACGATCGCGCCAGGTCTCCGCGCACCGTCAGCTCGGCGCCGGAAACATCGGTCTTGCCGTTAATATTGACGTAGATCCCGTCGAAGCCGTCCGGCGGGTTGCTGTTGTCGGCGGCGATCAGATTCTTGACTTCGCGCCTATAGGCCGTGACCTGCCATGACAGGGGCCGGGCGGCGTCGAGCCGGCCGCCGAAAGCGAGGTTGAAGTTCAGGCTCTCTTCAGGCTTGAGGTTCGGGTTGCCGCGCGTGCAGCAGGGATCGACGCCGTATAGCTTCTCCGCGTCCGGCAGCAGGAAGGACGTGCCGACGGACCCTTCGACATAGAGACTGTCCGTCAGGTCATAGACGCCCGAGGCGCTCCAGACCACGGTGTCGGCGCCGCCGGCATGGTTGTAGCGAGCGCCGGCGGTCAGGCGGGCGCGGGACGAGAAGGCCTCGGTCGTTCGAACCTGGCCATAGACGGCGTGAACCTGTTCGGTCTCGCCCTCGATCAGCAGGACTTCGTCGCGACCCTTGTAGTTCTGGAAGTCATAGCCGAGATCATAGTCGGCGAGCCGCGTGCGGAACCGGGCCAGGCCGCTGAGACCGAAATCCTTGTAACCCCAGTATCTGGACGGGTTCGGGCGGGTGTAATAGTCCGTATCCCATTGGTGATAATAGGATTTCAGGAAGAACTGAGGGCCGGTGTCAGGCGTGTAGTCCAGGCGGACGATGCCGATGGTCTCGTCGCGGTCATTCACGGACACGCCGGACTGGCTGGGGTAGTCCAGGGCGGCCGCGGTGCGGATGTACTGCAACGTCAGCGACAGGTCGTCGGTGAAGTCATAGCCGTATTTCACCCCGCCGCTCAGCACGTCATAGCCGCGCTTCTTGTCGGTCACGTCCGGCTGATAGGCGTCATAGAGGTCGTAGCCGTCGCTCTTGTCCTTGGACGCCCAGACAACGAACTTGTGGCGTCCGAAGGCATCGCTGACGGCGCCGTTCACATGAAGGCCGTCGTTCGTGTCGGCGCCGAGGTTCACGGCGCCGGTCAGGTCGCGGCTGAACGGACGGCTGACGACATTGACGACGCCCGCGGCCGCCTGGGTGCCGTACAGGACGCCGTGGCCGCCCTTCAGCACCTCGATCCGCTCGACCATGGCCGCGGGCAGGGTGTCGGCGGGGCTGGTGGAGTTGTACAGGCGGTTGTTGATGCGGACGCCGTCGATGGTCCACAGGACGTCGCTGCTCCGCGATCCCTGCAGCGAGAGGTTCACATAGCTGAACGGGCCGGCCTGGGTGGTCATGAAGGCGCCGGGGACCAGCATCTCGATGGCCTGGGACACATCGACGAAACCGCGGTCGCGCAGTTGGCGCGCACTGATCGTCTCCACGTCGAAACCATGGTCCGACAGAAGTTTGGGCAGGGTCTCTTCAAGGCTTTGACCCGTCACGACCACATCGGCGACGGCGTGGGCCTGATCGGTGGAGAGAGGCGTTTGGGTCGAAGTCTGAGCCAGGGCGACGGCAGGCGAGCAGGCGAGGGCGGCCGCAATCGCGGCGCGCGAAATCATATGGGACACGCGGTCCTCCATCAGCGTCCGTGCGACATGACGGAGAGCGTCCTCCGGAACCTGGGAAGGCGCCCGGCGGTCGACGCGCCGGCGGGCGCAGGACGCGAGAAGGCGCCCGGCCGGACCGGTCGATGCGGCTCTCCGCCGCTTCGTCGTCGCTCAGACGGAGTTCCGCGCCTGGACCATCCCCTGGACCCGGGCAAGAGCGACTCGCGACGGCCGGTCTCCTGGCTTGCGGATCAATGCGCGATGCGCGGCCTTCCCAGGGCGAGCCCCAGTGGCTGCGATCCCGACGCCTTTCGGCGGGCCGGGACCACGATGCGCATCGCACTAGCCGCTCACAGTTGCAGGGACAGCCTCGGACCCGGCGCGAACGCCTCACCGATGTTCCCGTAGAGCCCTCGCGGGCGCCGGCGCGATGTCAGAGGCAGGCCGCAGGGCCTGTCCCATGAATAGGCCATATCCCCAATCCGGCGGCCCGCCAAGCTTGATGTCGTCGGCTTGACCCGCAGGCGTCGCCCGGCCTATCGACGCGAGCGTCAAGGTTGGAGGGCTTCGGTCCTCCTTGGGAATGCGGTGCGGTCGTCAGACCAAATCCGCAGCTGCCCCCGCAACTGTAAGGGTCCGTCGACCGCGCGGCGAACGCCACTGGAGCCCAGCGCTCCGGGAAGGCGCCGATGCGATAGGGCCTGAGCCAGGAGACCGACCTGACGCGACAGACGACGACGGTGCGGAGGGCGCCGGACGGTGCGAAACGGCGACCGGCCGCGCTTTCGCGTGCGCCTGCGCCTTCACGCCGTCATTGCCCTCGATGGATGATCACGAGGGACGGCTGATGGCGAAAATTCCGACGACGGTGGTGACCGGTTTCCTGGGCGCGGGCAAGACGACCCTGATCCGAAGCCTGCTGGAGAACGCGGGCGGGCGCCGCCTGGCGGTGGTGGTCAATGAGTTCGGCGACGTGGGCGTGGATGGGGAAATCCTGCGCGGCTGCGGCATAGAGACCTGCTCGGACGACGACATCGTCGAACTCGCCAACGGCTGCATCTGCTGCACCGTGGCCGACGACTTCCTGCCGACCATGCGCAAGCTGATCGACCGGGCCGATCCGCCGGAACATATCCTGGTTGAAACCTCGGGCCTGGCCCTGCCCAAACCGCTGGTGAAGGCCTTCACCTGGCCGGAAGTCCGCACCCGCGCCACCGTCGACGGGGTGATCGCCCTGATCGACGCGGACGCCGTGGCGGCGGGACGCTTCGCCCATGACGAGGCCGCCCTGGACCAGGCGCGCCGCGCTGACGCGACCCTGGATCACGAGACCCCGCTGGAGGAGTTGTTCGAGGAGCAGTTGGCCTGCGCCGACCTGGTGGTGCTGAACAAGACCGATCTGCTGGACGCCGAAGTCATGGTCAGGGTGGAAGCCGAGGTGCGCGCCCATATGCGGCCCGGCGCCAAGTTGATCCACGCCGCCCATGGGCGGGTCGATCCCGCCGTCCTGCTGGGGCTCGGCGTGGCGGCCGAGGATGATCTGGACAGCCGTCCTTCGCACCACGACGGCGCGGACGACGATCATGACCACGACGATTTCGACACCTTCGTGGTTTCCGGAGAGGAGATCGCCTCGCCTGAAGTCTTGTCCGATCAACTGGCGGGCGTGATCGCCGAGCACGACATTCTGCGCCTGAAGGGCGTCGTCGCCGTCAAGGGCAAGCCGTCGCGTCTGATCCTTCAGGCCGTTGGACCGCGCATCCAGACCTACTTCGACCGACCCTGGCGCGCGGGCGAGGCGCGGGTCAGCCGTCTGGTCGTGATCGCGGAGAAAGGCGTGGACCGCGCCGCCGTGACGCCGCGCATGCAGGAAGCCCTGATCGCGACGGACGCCTGATGCATCTGCTGGCGGTCCAGGCCGGCGCCGTCCTGGACGGCGAGGAGGCGATCGACCTGGGGCAGAGCCCCGGCGACATCGTCATCCTGTCCAGCAATGATACGGACCTGGCCTGCCTGTCGGCGGCGGCCGCCGGTTTGCTCGACGACTTTCCTTCGGTGCGTCTGGCGAATCTGTTGCATCTCAAGCACCCGTTGTCGGTGGACCTCTATGTCGAGCGGGTCGTGTCGCGGGCCAGGTTGGTGGTGGTGCGTCTGCTGGGCGGGCGCGGCTACTGGCCCTACGGCCTCGATGAGATCCGGCGCGAATGCCGCCTGCGGGGCCTGCCCTTCATCGCCCTGTTGGACGACGGGGCGGGGGAGGCTGAGTCGGCGGAACTCACCACGGCGCCGGCGGAGGCGCGACGACGCCTGGCGCAGTTCCTGCGCGCGGGCGGGCTCGTCAATGCGACGAACGCCTTGCGTTATGCGGCGGAATTGATCGGCTGGACGGACAAGGGCGGCGAGTCCTGGCGTGAACCCGCGCCCGTGCTGGACGCGGGCCTTTTCCTGCGGGGCCACGCGGGACCTTCGCTGGACGATCTCAAGGCCGGGTGGGTCGAAGGGGCTCCGGTCGCGGCGGTGATCTTCTATCGCGCCCTGTTCCTTTCCGGACAGACGCAGGCGGTGGAGGCGGTGCTCGCGGCGCTGTCGGCGCGGGGGCTGAACCCGTTGCCGATCTATGTGCAGAGCCTGAAGAACGGTTTCGCCGCCGAATTGATCGGCGACCTGTTCCGTCGTTGCCCGCCCCAGGTCGTACTGAACGCCACCGCCTTCGCCACGGCGGCGCCGGGGCAGGAGCGATCACGGGGCGTTCTGGACAAGGCCGACGCCCCGGTGTTGCAGCTGGTCTTCGCGGCCACGCACCGCGCGGCCTGGATCGACAGCGCGCGCGGGCTCGCGGCGCGGGACCTGGCCATGAACGTCGCCCTGCCGGAGGTGGACGGCCGCATCCTGGCGGGCGCCGTGGCCTTCAAGGCCGAGGAGCGGTTCGATCCTCGGACCGAGTGCGCGGTGGTGGGGCATGACCCCGACCCGATCCAGATCGCTCACGCGGCGGACATGGCGACGGCCTGGGCGCGATTGAGGCGGACATCCGCTTCGCAAAAGCGCGTCGCTCTTATCCTGGCCAACTACCCTAATCGCGACGCCCGTATCGGCAACGGCGTCGGCCTGGACACCCCCGAAAGCGCGGCCTGCGTCATCCAGGCGATGAGGGAGGCCGGCTATGATGTCGGGCATGGGCCGGAAGACGGGACCGCGCTGATGGCCTGCCTCCTGGCGGGACCGACCAACGCCGGAGGCAAGACGACGGAGGCCGGTGCTCCGGCCTTGTCCTTGGGCGACTACGTGGCCTTTCTTTCCGATCTCGATCCGGCCGTCGGGGCGGCGGTTCATGAACGCTGGGGCGCGCCGCAGCAGGATCCCTTCTTTGCCGAAGGCGCCTTTCGCTTGCCGCTCCATCGGTTTGGAAACCTGACGGTCGGGATCCAGCCGGCGCGCGGCTACAATATCGATCCCAAGGGCAGCTATCACGATCCGGCCCTGGTTCCGCCTCATGGATACCTGGCCTTCTACGCCTGGCTGCGGCGCGACTTCGACGCCCATGCCATGGTCCATATGGGCAAGCACGGCAATCTGGAATGGCTGCCCGGCAAGGCCCTTGCCCTGTCGCCGCGCTGTTTCCCCCAGGCGATCGCCGGGGCGACGCCCCAGCTCTATCCCTTCATCGTCAACGATCCGGGCGAAGGCGCGCAGGCCAAGCGGCGCATCGGCGCCGTCATCATCGACCATCTGACGCCGCCCCTGACGCGGGCCGAGACCTATGGACCGCTCCGGACGCTGGAGGGCCTGGTCGATGAATATTATGCGGCGGCGGGGATGGACCCGCGTCGGTTGACCTCGCTGCGCGACGACATCCTGGCCCTGGCCGCCAGCGAAGGCCTGGACGTCGACTGCGGCGCGGACCTGTCCGACGGCGATCAGGCCCTGTCCGCGCTCGACAACTATCTGTGCGAACTGAAGGAGATGCAGATCCGCGACGGACTGCATGTCTTCTCGCGTTCGCCGCAGGGGCGTTTGCGGACAGACCTTCTGGCCGCCTTGGCGCGTATCCCTCGCCGACTGGGACGCGACGGCGACGCCTCGCTGCCGCGAGCGCTCGCCGACGATCTGGGGCTGAATTTCGATCCGCTGGACTGTCGTCTGGGCGATCCATGGTCTGGCCTGCGCCCGGCCGTCCTGGCGGAGATGAGCGAAGAGGCCTGGCGGACCTGCGGGGATACGGTCGAGCGGCTGGAGGGCCTGTGCGCGGACTTGATCGCGGAACGCGTGGTCGTCGATCCGGGCTGGACGAAGACGGCTTCGGTTCTGGCCATGATCGCCGCCGACCTGGCGCCGCGTGTGGACGCCTGCGGCGGGGCGGAGATGGAGGCGCTGTTGGCCGGGCTGGACGGGCGGTTTGTCACGCCGGGGCCGTCGGGCGCGCCCACACGCGGGCGGCCCGAGGTCCTGCCGACGGGGCGCAACTTCTATTCGGTCGATACGCGCGCCGTGCCGACGCCGACGGTGTGGAAGTTGGGCTGGGCCTCGGCGCAGATGTTGGTCGAGGATCACCTGCAGCGCACGGGCGACTATCCGCGAGCTGTCGCCCTGTCGGCCTGGGGCACGTCCAACATGCGGACAGGAGGCGACGACGTGGCCCAGGCCCTGGCCCTGATGGGCGCGCGCCCGACGTGGGAGGCGACGACAGGCCGGGTGACGGGGTTCGAGATCCTGCCGTTGGCGGCGTTGGGACGGCCCCGGGTCGACGTCACCGTGCGTATCTCGGGCTTCTTCCGCGACGCCTTCGTGGAGCAGATCGATCTTCTGGATTCGGCTGCGCGCGCCGTTCAGGCCTTGGATGAACCGGAAGAGGACAATCCCGCCGCAGCCCGTTTTAGGGCCGAGAGCCTGGCTGAGGCAGCCGCCGGGGCGTCTCCGACCGAGGCGGCGCGCCGTGCCGGAACGCGCGTCTTCGGTTCGCGTCCGGGCGCCTATGGAGCGGGACTGCAGGCCATGATCGACGAAGGCCTGTGGGAGGCGCGAGGCGATCTGGCCGAAGCCTATATGGTCTGGGGCGCCTATGCCTATGGCGCGGGCCAGGAGGGAGCGGACGACCGGCGGGGTCTGGAGGTTCGACTGAGGCAGGTCGACGCCGTGATCCACAGCCAGGACAATCGCGAGCACGACCTGCTGGACTCCGACGACTATTATCAGTTCGAGGGCGGGATGACGGCGGCGGTCGAGGCTCTGAAGGGCGTCGCGCCGCTGGTCTATCACAACGACCACTCGCGACCGGAACGGCCGGTGATCCGCACCCTGGAGGACGAGATCGCCCGCACCCTGCGCGCCCGTCTGGTCAATCCCAAGTGGATCGCAGGCGTCATGCGTCACGGCTACAAGGGGGCGTTCGAGATTGCGGCGGGGGTCGACTACCTGTTCGCCTTCGCCGCCGCCACTGATGCGGTGAAGAGCCGCCATTTCGATCTCGTCCACCGCGCCTTCATCGAGGACGAGGCGGTGCGCGCCTTCCTGCGCGACGCCAATCCGGATGCGCTGCGCGACGTCGCCGCTCGCCTGTCGGAGGCGATCGAGCGCCGTCTATGGACCCCGCGCTCAAACAGCGCCCAGACCCTGCTTTCCGACCTGATGAAAGGCTCGCCATGACCGTGACCGACGACAACGACCGCCACGCCGAGAAGATGAGGAAGATCCAGGCGGCCCGGGCCCGGATGATGCAGTCCAAGACCGTCGAGCGCGGCCTGGTCATCGTTCACACGGGGACGGGCAAGGGCAAGACGACGGCCGCCCTGGGCATGGTCTGCCGGATGATCGGCCATGGGATGAAGGTGTCGATCATCCAGTTCATCAAGGGGGCCATGGAAACCGGCGAGCAGGCGGTGTTCGACGCCTTTCCGGATCTGGTGGAGATGCGGCCGCTGGGCGAAGGCTTCACCTGGGACACCCAGGACCGCGAACGCGACATCGCCAAGGTGCGCGAGGCGTGGGAGGCGGCCAAGGCGCGCATCCTAGACCCCGAATGGAAGATGGTCGTCTGCGACGAACTGAACATCGCCCTGCGCTACGACTATCTGCCGGTCGAAGAGGTGCTGGCGGTTCTGGCGGCCAGACCGGCTGACACCCATGTCGTCATCACCGGGCGCAACGCCAAGCCGGAACTGATCGAGGCCGCGGATCTCGTCACGGAGATGGGGTTGGTGAAGCATCCCTTCCGCAGCGGCGTGAAGGCCCAGGCGGGCGTGGAGTTCTGATGACGGGATCGCGGCGATCCCTGATCACGGCGGCGGTTTCCAGTTCGGTCGCGGCGGGAGCGGCGATCGCCTCGGCCGCCTCCCGCGCGGGCCAGGGTGGGTCTGAGCCACGCGTCGCGAGACAAGCGAGGGTGGAACCTCGTCGGATCGTCTCTCTCGGCGCCTGCCTGGACGCTGTCCTGCTACGGGTCGCGGAGGCTGATCGGATCGTGGCTTTGAGCCGCTATTCGCGCGACCCAGACACATCGACCGTGACGGCCGAAGCTGTCGCCTTCGACGTCGTCGGAGAAACGGCAGAGGAGGTGATGCGTCTGGAGCCGGACCTGATCCTGGCCAGCCGTCGCACGGGCCTGCATACACGCCAGGCGCTGACCCGTTTGGGCCTCGAACTCTCAGCCTTCCCTCCGCCTGAAACCATCGCCGACAGCATGGAGCAGGTCAGGACGATCGCAGAGCTGGTCGGTCGGCCGGAGCGTGGCGAGACGCTGGTCGCGGCGATTGAAGCCGCCATGATCCGCCATCAGCCGGCGTGCTTATCCGCTTCGCGTCCTACGGCCCTGATCTATCAGCATGACGGCCTTTGTCCGGGCGCGGGAACCCTGATGGACGAACTGCTCGACCGGATGGGGTTCGAGAACGCCGCGGCGCGTTTCGGCGTCCGGCGTTGGGGCAGGGTTTCGTTGGAGCGTCTCGTCGCCGACCCGCCCCGGGTGCTGTTCGTGAGCGAAGGGCGGCACGGCGCAGGGGCGCTGGACGACCGCGTCGTCTCGCACCCGGCCTTGCGAGCGGTGCGCGATCATATGCGGCTGTTCGTTTTTCCGAGCCGTTACCTCTATTGCGCCGGACCCACCTTGATCGAAGCCTCCAGGATCATGGCCGCTGCCCGCGAACGGATCGGGGCGGAGATCAGACCAGAAAGCAAAGTCGTCGAAATCTAGCGGGACAGTTGCGGGGGGAAGGGCAGTTCGAATTCCGAACGTTCCGGCGCGACGCCGAACGTGGCCTCTCCGTTTCGGCCCGCATGGCGGTCGAGGAGGGTGGAATAGGTGTAGAAGCGGATCACCCTGGCCTCGGTGTCGAAGGCCATGAAGCGCAACCAGCCCGCGCCGCCGTTGGCCGAACCTGCGAGGCCGTCCGGACCGACCGTATTGCCCTGATAGTCCTGGATCAGTTGATAGACCGGCCGGCCGGCGTCGTTGCGGTCGATCCGCAGGTTTTCGCCGTTCGACACGCCGTCCACCGGGCGGGTGTAGTTGTGCCCGCTCAGGATCATGAAGATCATCGGATTCTTGCGGACGAAGCGGTCCCACACCTGGTCCGGCGGCAGGTTGTCGGCCCCGGCGAAATAGCTGTCATAGCCGTTGGAGCGTTCCTGGACGTCGGGCTTCAGCCATTCGTGAGTGGTGAGGATGACGGCGGCGTCGGGGTGGGCGTCGATCACGCCCTGGGCCCAGTCCAGCGTGACCTGGGGCGGCTGCATTTCCAGCGACAGATGCAAAAAGGACAGGCCGCCGGCCGTGAAGGTCTGGAAGCTGTTCAACCCGTTCGGCGAGGCGCCGCCGTACCAGGCCTTGTCCGCGAAATGGCGGGACTGGGGACCGAAGTAGAAGGTCCAGGCGCGGCCGCCGGCCAGGGGCTTGGACGCGCCCGGGCCGTCGCCGATCCACCAGGAATAGTTGTCGTAGTCGTGATTGCCGAGAACCATGCCGAACGGCAGGCCGCTGCTCGACAGGATGGAGATGGAGCGGTTGGCGATGTCCCATTCCTCGCGCGTGTCGAAGCGGTCGAACTGGCCCTCCGCGCCGGGCCGGGGTCTCTGGAACTGGCCGTCGCCGTGCTGGACGATGTCGCCGACGAAGGTGACGAAGGCCAGGTTCTTTTCTTCGCGCGTTTCGACCAGATAGCGCATCTGCTGGGCGAAGGTGTCGGCGCCGCGCGGTTGGGGCAGGGTGACGTCGGAATAGTTCTGCGTGTCCGACACCACGGCGATGGTGAAGATTTCGGCCCAGGCCGGGGCGGCCGAGCCTATGACGGCGGCGCCGAGGGCGAGGGCGGCGGCCAGGGATTTGAACATCTTCATGCGCGGGGTCTCGAAAGCGGGTGCCGTCCGCCCATAGCGACGCCGTGTGACGTTTCGACTTCAGTGCTGATACGGAAATGTCGTGCGACCGACATCAGGCGGTGACGCGGCGCCGTCATCAGCGCGCCTCGTGAGCCAGTCATCGAGTCAGCCGTACGACATGGGAGGCGCGCCGTCCGGCGCGGCGCAGGACGAGGCGTTCGCCGCCTTGACGCGACGCCTGCGCGGCCCCCTGACCCAGTTCTTCTTGCGGCGCACGAAATCTGCGGCCGATGCGGAGGAAATGGTTCAGGAACTTTTCCTTCGCCTGCTTCGTCGAGCCGATCTGCTGAGCCTTGGCAACGTCGACGGCTATGTGTTCGAAGCGGCGGCCAACATCGCTCGGGATCGCGGACGCTATGACCAGGCGCGGGGGCGGGGGCTCCATGTCGAGATCAACGAGGTCGTCGCTGAAAGCGACCAACCGGACGCCGAACAGATCGTCGCCGGAAAGCAGCGCTTGAAAAGGATGCTGGCGATCCTGAACACGCTGCCGCCCAGGGCGCGCGAGGTGGTCATCCTGCGCCGCTTCGAGAACCTGACCTATCCCCAGATCGCCGATCGGCTGGGCATCTCGGTCAGCGCGGTCGAGAAGCACATGGTGCGGGCGATGTCGGCCCTCAGGGTGAAGCTGATCGAGGGGGAGGGCTGATGCGGCAGGATCCTCTCTCGCCAGACGCGTCCGAGGCCGACCTTGCCGCCTTCTGGTTCGCGCGCATGAACGGCGGCCATGCGCCCAGTCCGCAGGATGAAGCCCTCTTCCATCGGTGGTTGGACGAAGGCGCGGCGAACATGCAGGCCTACCGCGACTGTCTCGAGGCGTGGCGGATGCTGGACATGGATGCGGGCGAGCCGGAAGTTCTGGCCCTGCGGGCGGCGGCCCTGAGGCGCGATGAGCGTCTTACGACGCGCCGTCGCGCCCTGTTCGGCCTGACCGGCGGCGCCGTCGCGGCGGCGTGCGGCGGGTTGTGGGTAATGACGTCGCCGTCGTCTGCGCGGGCCTTGATCTCGACCCAGGCGGGGCAGAGGCTGACCGCCCCCCTGCCGGACGGGTCGGAAGTGACCCTGGCGCCTTCGTCCCGACTGCGGCTCGACTACGCCGGCGATCGGCGCGGCGCGGTGCTTGAAACCGGCCAGGCCTATTTCGATGTTCGTGCGGGGACGGCGCCCTTTGTCCTGCAGGTCGGCGACCAGGTCCTGGCGACCGAGCAGGGGCGTTTCCAGACGACCTATCGCGCCGAACGGCCCGAGACGGTCGTCGAGCAGGGAAGACTGCGGATATCGGATCGTCGCGACGGGAAGCCGCCGGTTTCCCTGATCGCAGGTCAGAGCGCCGAGGGACGGACAGTCGTCCAGGCTGATGTCGAGGCCGAGACGGCGTGGCGGCTTGGGCGCCTGGTGGTGCGCGACCGTCCGCTGCGCGAGGTGGTCGAGCGGTTCAATCTCTATTCTTCCGAACGCCTGGTCCTGCAGGACCAGGCGGCGGGCGATGTCCGTATTTCAGGCTCGTTCCGATACGACGGGGGCCGGGAATTCGCCCTGGCCCTCGCCCAGGGTTTCGACCTGTCGGTGCGACGGACCGCGGACGGAGTCTGGCGGATCGGCTCGCCTGACCGTGCGGCGACGCTTTGATGAAATTTCCAAGACGGGGTGAGGAGGCGGGCGGGGCCTCCCGTTTCTGAGGGGGAGCCGACGACGAGCGGCTGACCAGATTTCAGGGGCTACCCATGTTCATTTCCAAGCCGCGTATCGGCGCTTTCAAACGCACGCTGCTGGCCTGTTCGGCCGTCGCGGCGATCTTCGCCGCGACGCCGGTTCTCGCCCAGTCGCAGGGCGGCGCTTCCGTCGCCTTCGCCATCGAAGGCCAGTCGATGGAGCAAGGTTTGACAAACCTGGCGCGCGCCGCCGACGTCCAGGTGCTGTTCGCGCCCGAGACGGTGCGCGGACGGCGGGCCAATCGCGTCGTCGGCGTCCTGTCGCCGGCCGAGGCGCTGCGTCGCATGGTGGAGGGCACGGGCCTGACGGTGACGTCGGTCGGCGCACGCACCTTTTCTGTTGCGGTCGCCCGCGCCGATATCGACGCCGAAGGCGCCACTGCGATCGAGGATGTGATCGTCACCGCCCAGAAGCGCGCCCAGCGCATCCAGGATGTGCCGCTGGCCGTCACCGTCCTGAGCGGCGACGACGCCTCGCGTCGCGGCATCGGCAGCGTGACCGGCCTGGTGGACGAGGTTCCGGGCGTTTCCGTCAACTACGCCTTCGGCGGCGCCAACTACGGCCTGATCAGCATTCGCGGCGTGGGCGGCGCAGACGACTACAAGCCGAACGGCAACCCTTCGGTCGCCCTGCATATCGACGGCGTCTATCAGACCTCCAACGCCTATCTGGGCATGCCGCTGTTCGACCTGGACCGGATCGAGATCCTGAAGGGGCCGCAGGGCACTCTGTACGGCCGCAACACCACGGCGGGCGTGATCAACGCCATCACCAAGGGACCGGGCGACACGGTGGAGGGGAGCGGCCGCATCGAGTTCGGCAGCTACGACTATACGGCCATGGAAGCCGCTGTCGGCGGCCCGCTGGGGGACAAGGTCGGCGTGCGCCTGGCGGTTCTGGCCGAGCAGGGCGGGGGCTTCATGACCGGCGCAGGGGCAGGGAAGCTGGCCGGCTATCGTCCGGTCATCGGCGGGGTGATCCAGACCCAGGTGCCGCCGATCGTCGATCCGGGCCGCCGCGAAGGCTTCGGCGACAAGGACCTGTTCGCCGGTCGCGCGACCTTCGGCTTCGCCTTCACCCCGGACACGGAACTGACGCTGAAGCTGTTCGGCAGTCGGGACCGCGGCGACACGCGGCAGTACGACCGCATATCGGCCGCCAAGGACAGCAATATCGCCAACGCCGGGGAGAACGACGACCCCTACGAATTCTACTCGGCCGAATATCCGACCCACGAGATCGACATCTATGGCCTGTCGGGGACGCTGCAGCATCGCTTGGGCGAGAATCTGAACCTGGCGGTGATCGGCAACTTCCAGGGCACGACCCGATCGATCCAGGGCAACGGCGACGGCTCGCCCTATCCGGCTTCGCGCTTCGACGCCGATGAAAAGCTGAGCCAGACCTCGCTGGAGATGCGTCTCAGCGACGACACCGGCGGTCGGCTGGATTGGATCGCGGGCGCCTTCTACGTCTCGGACGACGTGGACTTCGACACCCACTGGACCAGCTATACGGCGCGCACCAAGTACGACAACCTGCACAAGCAGACGCGCAACAGCTTCGCCGTCTTCGGCCAGGTCGACTATGACCTGACGGACAAGCTGACCTTGTCCGGCGGCCTTCGCTACACGCGAGACGAGGCGACTTTCAGCGGCCGCAACGACGACCTGGATCCGTGGGGCATCTCGACCTTCACCACGACCTTCGCCACCACCAATCCCTTCGTCTGGGACCGCAGCTTCAAGGACGACAATGTTTCGGGACGGGTGACGGCCAAGTACGCCTTTACGCCGAACCTGAACGTCTTCGTTTCGGCCGGAACCGGTTATCGCGGCGGCGGCTTCGACGGCACCTCGATCTTCACCCAAGAAGAGACCCTGCCGTTCGATTCCGAAACCGTGACCGCCTATGAGGCCGGGCTGCGCTGGACGACGGATCGCCTGCGCCTGTCGGTCGATCTGTTCTCGTATGAGTTCAAGGAACTGCAGGCCACGACCCGCCTGGCAAACGACACCAATGGCCGGGCCAATGTCGGCGAGGCCGAGAGCAAGGGCGTGGAGTTCGCCGTCAACGCCCTGCTGTTCGAGACCGTGAACCAGAGCCTGGACCTCGACCTGGCGGCGTCCTTCCTGGACACGGAGATCATCTCCTTCTCCTCGGCGCGGGTGGCAGAAGTGCTTTCGACCGTCGGCGACCCCCTGCCGGGCGCGCCCGATGTCACGGCGACCGTGTCGTTGAACCATGCCCTGACCCTGGCCAACGGCTGGCGCCTGGGCACGCGGGTGTCGGTTTCGCACCACGGCGAGGAGAGCAACCGCCTGAACGCGACGCCGGGCAATACGGCCGAGGCCTACACCCTGCTGAACGCCCGGATGGAGTTGGAGACGGCTTCGAACTGGGCCGTCTACGCCTATGGCCGCAACATCACCGACGAGGTCTATTTCCCGGAACTGAACGGCGCCTCGCGTCTGGTCGGCGCCCCGGCGACCTATGGCGTCGGCCTGCGCTATCGGTTCTAGGCGAAGTCTGAAGGGGATCGACGCGTCGGGAACGGCGCGTCGGTCCTCGATCCCTGTCCCTTCCTGAAACGTGGCGTGCTAGTGCGGGCGCGCAAGGAGGAGGCATGCGGGGCGTGACGCGCAGGTTCTGGCTGGCCGGCATGGCTGGTGCGGCGATGTTCGGCGTCGTCGCTTCCGCTCGCGCGTCGGAGGATCAGGACGCCCGTCGCTTCGACATGACGGCGCAGCCCCTGGATCAGGCGTTGGCGGCCTTCTCGGTCTCGACCGGACTTCAGATGCTGTACGACAGCGCCCTGGCGGCCGGGCGTCGTTCCACGCCCGTGGCGGGCGTGATGCGGCCGCGAGAGGCGCTGGCGCTGATGCTCGGCGGCACCGGCCTGTCGGCGCGGTTCACGGCGAGCGGGGCCGTGGTGATCTACGCCGGTTCGGGATCGGCAGTGACCCTGAATCCCATCACGGCGACGGCCGCGCCCATGGTCGGGCGACCGGGAGCGAACGCGGCGGCCAGGGCCTATGCGGAGACGGTCCAGCGGCATGTGGTGGAAAGCCTGAGGAACGATGCGGCCCTGTCAGCGGATGCCTATGTGGTCAGCATCCGACTGTGGGTGGCGGACAGCGGCGCGGCGCGAAAGGCGGATATCCTGCAAGGGTCTGGCGACGCCGGACGTGATGCGGCCTTTGTCGATTTCGCCTCCCATCTAGTGTTTCCGCCGCCGCCCGCCGATCTGCCGCAGCCGATGCGGATCGAGTTTCGCGTCCGTCCGCGTCGCTGACATATCAGCGTCACTGTTCTGTCGTCGGCGGCGGTTTAGGAAGGGGCGCTTCGGCAACCCTCAGGGCTCGGCCTCCACCCATGACGCGAAACTGGCTTATCGGCGCGACGACGTCGGCGGTCCTGCATGGCGGGGCGGCGGTCATGTTCCTTGCGTCCGCGACCGTGCCGCAGGGCGCGCCGATCCCCCTCGAACAGCCTCGGGCCATCACCGTCGAACTGATCAATGCGCCGTCCAGGCAAGCCGGCAAGAGCCTGAAGACGGATGAGGTGCTGTCTGCGACGGACCGATCCGAACAGACCTCTCCAGCGCCGCCGACGCCTTCGCTGGGCCTGTCGGCGGCGACCCAGGCGTCGGCCGTCGCGGGCGGAGAGGCGCAGGCGTCGGTCGCGGCGCCCGATCCCGGCGCCGTGTCGGACTATTATCGCCGGGTGGAGACGCACCTGGCGCGTTTTCACGCCTATCCCGCCGCCCTGGCTTCGGCCCGGCCCAACGGCGTGGTTCGTGTCGGCGTGATCGTCCGCCGCGACGGGCGGGTCATGGACGCCTGGATCGAAACCAGTTCGGGCGTGGTCCCCCTGGATGAAGCCGCCCTGCAGACCCTGCGTCGGGCCGAGCCCCTGCCTGTCCTGCCCGCGACCCTGCCGGGTGCCATCGACCTGATCGTGCCGCTGCGATACGCCGCGAACACCCGCGCCGAAGGGTGAGGCGGAGGCATGGTGACGGACGCCGCCGCCCGCTTGAGAGGGCATCTGGTCGACAAGTACGAGACCCTTCTGACGGGGCTCAGCGTGCGTCTGGGCTCGCGCGAGATGGCCAGGGACGCGCTTCAGGACGCCTATGTGAAGCTGTCCGGCGGGGGGCCGCAGGACGAGGTGCGACACCCGACGGCCTACCTGTTCCGCATGGCGTTGAATATCGCGGCCAATGCGCGTCGCAAGGATCGTCGATTGCTGGGCTTCGACGAGGTGGCCGCTCTTCTGGACGTGCCGGACGATAGTCCCGATCCGGCCTCGGTCGCCGAGGCGCGGTCCGATCTGGCGACGGTCAAGGCCGCGATGGCGCGGATGCCGGCGCGCCGCCTGACCATCTGCACGGCCGCCTGGCTGGACGGCCTGTCGACGGCGGAGATCGCGGAGCGGCACGGACTGGCCCAGCGGACGGTTCAGCACGAACTGAAATTGGCGACCGAAGTCCTGCAGAAGAATTTAGCCCAGCCCAAGGTGATAAGCTTGCGCCGTTCGCGAGATGGCGTGTCATGACTAACAGGAGCGCAAATAACGGCGGCGTCTCGGAGGCCGGGCATGATCGGCGAGAGCAGGACGTGAGCGACGCGGTCGCCGAACGGGCGCAGGCCTGGGTGCGCCTGTTGATGTCGGGCGAGGCGACGCAGGACGACGCCCTGGACCTGGCCGTCTGGCGCAACGGCGATCCAGGCCACGAGGCCGCCTTCCGTCAGGCCGCCCGCCTGCACGGCCTGGCGCGCGATGCGGCGCAGGAACTCCGGACTGAAAGGAAAGGCGTTTCCGCCCCCACGGGCCGCGGATTCAGTCGCCGCATGGTCGTCGGCGGGGCGATCGCGGCCTCGGCCGCAGGTCTGTCGGTCGTGGCGCTGCGTTCCGGGGCGACCCGTTTCGGTGCGCCGCCTGCCGATTTCGCCACGACCAAGGGCGAGACGCGGCGTATCGCCCTGGCGGAAGGCGTCTCGGTGGAGCTGAATACCCTGACCCGGATCGCCCTGCGTCCCCAGGATGGACCCGGCGCGTTCGAACTGCTGACCGGAGAGGCGGCGGTGACGATCGATCGGCCGGACGCGCCCCTGTCGATCTTCGCCCAGGATGGAAGAACCACGGCGACCCAGGCGCGTCTGGCGATGCGCTGCCTGGATGGAGAGGTTCGGGTCTCCTGCCTGGAAGGCGAGGCGCGCGTCGTGTCCGGCGGCCAGGCTGCGCTTCTGCCGGCGCGCCACAGCGTGACCTATGACCGGGAGCGCCTTCAACCGTCGCACGCCATTGATCTGGAGGCCGAGGCGGCGTGGCGGCGCGGCCTGCTGATCTTCAAGGATCAACGCCTAGGCGACGTGATCGAGGAGATCAACCGCTATCGCACAGGCCGCATCGTCATCGCCGATCCCCGTCTCAGAAATCGTCGCGTCAACGGCGCCTTCCACACGGATCGCATTGATCAGGTGATTGATCAGATGCGGCTGGCCTATGGGGTGCGTGTGGCGCACATGCCCGGCGATATCGTTCTGGTGACCTGACGAACTTGCACGCAAGCGACTGAAAACCGTCGCGAAATCTTCACGCTAAATCTTTGCGCCTGTCTCCGGCGCGCGTGTCTCTCCCCTGACGACCGAGTGCGAGGCGTCGGCGGTTTCGGCCTCCGACCGTCACGGGGGATTGATGCAAGATTACAAGAGACATCACGCGCTGAAGGGCGCGGCCGGCGCCTTGGCGTTGGCCGCCGTTCTGGCTGTTTACGCCTCGCCCGCCGCGGCCAGGGACGAAGGACGTTTCGACGTCCGCGCCTTCCAGGTGAAGGGCAACACCGTCCTGGCGCCGGACGTGGTCGAGCGGGCCGTCTATCCCTTCATGGGGCCGGACCGGAGCTCCGACGACGTCGAGGCGGCACGCTCGGCGCTTCAGGCGGCCTATGAGGAGCGCGGCTTCGTCGCCGTGTCCGTCTTCATTCCGGAGCAGTCGGTCGAAGGCGGCGTCCTGATGCTGGAGGTGGCGGAACAGACGATCGGCCAGGTTCTGATCGAAGGCGCCAGGAAGCCCGACGTTCTGCGCGCCCAGGCGCCGTCGCTGACGCCGGGCCGGACGCCGAACCTGCCGGACTTCCAGCGCGACGTCGTGGCGCTGAACCAGAACCCGACCCGCCGGGTGACGCCGGAACTGCGCGCGGGCGCGGCGCCCGGAACCCTGGATGTCGTGCTGTCGGTCGAGGAGAGCTCGCCCTGGCACGGTTCGCTGGAGTTGAACAACTACTCCAGCGCCTCGACCACCCAGTTGCGGACCT
The DNA here is from genome assembly GCF_040549405.1 of Brevundimonas faecalis. Classification (NCBI taxonomy): domain Bacteria; kingdom Pseudomonadati; phylum Pseudomonadota; class Alphaproteobacteria; order Caulobacterales; family Caulobacteraceae; genus Brevundimonas; species Brevundimonas faecalis. The sequence goes on from NZ_JBEPTF010000003.1 coordinate 32,696, forward strand.
CGGCCAGCCTGCGGCACGACAATCTGTGGGGGCGGGGCGACAGCCTGAGCCTGTCGGCCCAGACCGCGCCCGAGCGCCCGGACGACGGCACCGTCTATTCCGGCAACTACATGATGCGGCTGGGCGTCGGCTCGCAGTTGCTGGCCTACGCCGTCCATTCCGACAGCGAGATCGCCGTCGTCGGCGGCACCAACGTCATCGGCAAGGGCGATCTGGCGGGGCTGCGCTACATCCGCTCGCTGGGCGGGAGCGACGGCTTCTATCACTCGCTGACGCTGGGCGCGGACTGGAAGAACTTCAAGGAAGACGTGATCCTCGGCGCCGATCGGGCCGCGGCGCCGATCGAATACTTCCCGGTCATGGCCTCATGGCGCGGCGACTGGACGGGCGAGACGCGCCGCAGCGATCTGACGCTGGGCGCCGTCATGGGCCTGCGCGGTCTGGGCGACGACAAGTGGGCGTTCGACGCCAAGCGCTACAACGCCCGTCAGAGCTTCTTCGCGGTCAAGCTGGACGCCTCGCACACCGAGCGCGTCGTCCATGATCTGGAACTGATGGCCAAGCTGACGGCCCAGTGGACCGACCGGCCCCTGATCTCCAACGAACAGTTCGGCATCGGCGGCCAGAGCACCGTCCGCGCCTATCGCGAGAGCGAGGCCATGGGCGACTTCGGCCTGGCGACCCAGATCGAGCTGCGCTCGCCGCCTCTGCTGTCCGACTGGCCGGGGGTGGATGAGGTCCGCCTCTACGGCTTCTGGGACGCGGGCTTCGCCGGAATTCACGACCCTCTGCCGGGTCAGAAGGAAGAGAACCTTCTGATGAGCGCAGGCGTCGGCGGCCGGGCGCGCCTGTTCCGCTACCTCAACGGGGCCGTCGATGTCGGCACGCCCCTGATCTCCACGCCGGGCCGCGATGTCGGTCTGGTTTCCGTTCGCTTCCGCATCTGGGGGGAATTCTGATGGCATTGACCAAGACCAAGGGGCTGCTGGGCGGCCTCGCCGCCGCCGTGCTGATCGGGGCCGCCGCTCCGGTTGCGGCCGCCGGCTGGTGGCAGGCGGACTACGCCTACCGCACCAAGATCAACCTGAACGCCCAGGCGGCGGGCGTGACCGGCGAGGTGGCGCGCGCGCCCGTCCTGGTCCGACTCCACACCGGCAATTTCGACTTCGCCGACGTCAAGAAGGACGCCTCGGACCTGCGTTTCGTGGCGGGCGACGACCGCACGCCTCTGGCTTTCCACATCGAGAAGTGGGCGCCGGACGAACAACAGGCCCTGATCTGGGTCGATGTGTCGAACCTGAAGCCGGGCGCCGCAGCGGCCATCTACGCCTACTACGGCAATGAGAAGGCCGAGCCTGGGCAGAACGTCGCCGGGACCTTCGGCCCCGACTATCGTCTGGTCTGGCATTTCGACAACGCCGGCGCCCCGCGCGACGTCACCAGCAACGGGCTGAACGGGGCAGGCGGCGAAGGCCGCAATCCCGCAGGCCTTATCGGTCAGAGCCTGACGCTGGACGGCGCGGCCGCCGTGTCGGTTCCGGCCGAAGCCTTCGCCCAGGGACCGATCTCGATCAGCTTCTGGGTCAAGCCCGGTTCGGACGGCCAGTTGCTGGGCCTGCCGGGTCTCGTTCTGATCTCGGAAGGCGCGACCCTGTTCCTCGACGCCGCTGGCCAACGCAGCGCGGGCGCCGCCCTGCCGGCCGGAACCTGGACCCATGTCGCCCTGGTCAACGACGGTCAGAAGTCCGCCCTCTTCATCAACGGCCAGCCGGCCGGCGAGGTGGCGGGCGCGCTGGCGGCCGGTCCCGCCGTCCTGGGGCAGGGCTTCGCCGGCGAGATCGACGAGTTCCGCGTGGCGGGCGTCGCCCTGCCGCAGGCCGCCTTCCAACTGGCGGCCGCCAGCGAGGGGCAGGGCGCCAAGCTGCTGACCTTCGACACGGCGGAGCAGACCGAGAGCAGCGGCCACAACTATTTCGGCATCCTATTCAAGGCGCTGACGGTCGATGCCTGGGTCGTCATCGTCATCCTGGCCTTCATGCTGGCCCTGGCCGTCTGGGTCATGATCTCCAAGGGCATGATGCTGGGGCGCACGGCCCGCGCCAATGAAGCCTTCCTGGACGCCTATCGCCAGTCTGCGCGCGCCTCCAGCGGCCATGACGGCCTGGGCGCCCTGCCGCAGGCCCTGACCGAGAACTCGCCCCTGGCGCGCCTCTATCAGATCGGTCGCCACGAGCTGGGCATGCGTCTGGCGGAGGGCAAGGAATCCGGCAGCCGCTTCGCCGTCCGTCCGCAGTCGATCGCCGCCATTCGCTCGGCCCTGGACGCTGGCCAGGTGCGCGAGAGCCAGAAGCTGAACAAGTGGATGGTGCTGCTGACCATCGCCATCTCGGGCGGTCCCTTCATCGGCCTGCTGGGCACGGTCCTGGGCGTCATGATCACCTTCGCCTCGGTGGCGGCGGCGGGTGAGGTCAACATCAACGCCATCGCCCCCGGCATCGCCGCGGCCCTGCTGGCCACCGTCGCCGGCCTGGCCGTCGCGATCCCGGCCCTGTTCGGCTACAATTACCTGTCGAGCCGGGTCGAGGACGTCACCGCCGACAACCAGATCTTCGTCGACGAGCTGGAAAAGCGCATCGCCGAAACCTGGCAGGACGCTCCTGCCGCCGCCCTCGCGGCGGAATAGGGGAGCGCTGATCCATGCAGGTTCAGGGCAAGAAACCCTATAACGAGATCAACATCACGCCTCTGGTCGACCTGACCTTCGTGCTGCTGATCATCTTCATCCTGCTGACCACGGCGGCGGTGCAGGGCATCAAGGTCGACCTGCCGTCGGCCTCGGCCTCCCAGGTGCTGGACCAGCCCAAGTCGCGGGTCATCGCGGTCGCCAACGACGGAACGGTGTCCATCGACGCCGTTCCGGTCTCGATGGCCGAGCTGGAGCAGGAACTGCGCGTCTCCATCGCTTCGACGCCGGACCTGCCGGTGATCCTGCGCGGCGACCGGGCGGTGCAGTACGACCAGATCATGCAGGTGCTGGACGTCTGCTCCAAGGTCGGCGTCGCCAGCCTGGGCATGGCCTCGACCCGTCCGCCCGGCGGAGGAGCCTGAGCGCCATGACCTACGCCTTCATGGCGGATGATCCGCCGCCGCCGCGCCCTCGGCGCAGGATCAACTGGCCGGTGATCGGCGTGGCGGCTGTGCTGGCCGCCCTGGTGGCGGCGACCTTCCTGCGACCCGCCTCGATCAGCGAGCGTCAGCGCGAGGACAAGACGGTGCGGGTGGTCCTGCCGCCCCCGCCGCCTCCGCCCCCGCCGCCCGAGGTCCAGCCTCAGGAAAGGCCGCCCGAACCCACGCCGACTCCGATGGAGCAGCCGGTCGAGGATACGCCTCCGCCGCCGGACGCGCCGTCGGAGCCGACGGTCGGGGACAGCGCCCTGACCGCCCGCGAAGGGGCCGGACCGTCCAACTATGGCCTGGCGCGCGGCGACGGCTCGGGAACCCGCATCGGCGGGCGACCGGGCGGGGGCGACGGCGGCTTCGGCGCCTACGGCGAACTGACGCGCCGCGAGGTGACCCAGGCCGTCCAGGGCGATCGCGACCTGAACCGGGGTCGCTACTCCGTCCAACTGGCGGTCGAGGTCGATCCAGAAGGACGCGTCGTCTCGATCCGCGTCCTGCGCGGCACGGGCGACGCCCGACGCGACGCCGCCCTGCAACGGGCCCTGACCGGCCTGCGCCTTTCCCGCCGCCCGCCCGACGGCCTGCCCGTCATGCGTATCGAACTGAACGCCCGAAGCGGCGCCTGACCTCCCTGGGGATTATCGTAATGAACCGTCCGAACCGTCTCAAACCGGCTCTTCTGGCCTGCGCCGCCGGCTTGACCCTGCTGGCCGCCCAGCCCGCCTTCGCTCAGTCCGTGGATTCCGCCAAGCTGCTGGAGTTGATGGTCGCCAAGGGATTGGTCACGCGCGCCGAGGCCGACGCCTTGCTGGCCGAAGCGACCGTGGCTCCCGCGCCCGCGCCGGTTCCGGCCGGGGGCGTCGCCAACGGGGTGCAGACCATCCCCTACATCCCCCAAGTGGTTCGCGATCAGATCAAGCAGGAACTGCGCGCCGAGTTGGGAACCCAGGCCGAGGCCCAGGGGTGGTCCGCGCCCGGCCAGACGCCGCAATGGACGCGGGGGATCACCCTGTCCGGCGATGTTCGGGTGCGCGGCGAAGGCGTCTTCATGGACGACAACAACGCCGACGTCTTCGTCGACTACGGCGCGATCAACGCCGGGTCGGGCCAGAACATCAACGACAGGACGCCCGGCTATGTCGGACCGGCCTATCTCAACACCCTGGAAGATCGTCAGCGCGCCCGCATTCGCGCCCGCTTCGGCCTCAAGGCCCAGATCGACAGCTGGATCTCGGCCGAGCTGCGCGTCGCCACGGGCAACGACACCTCGCCTGTTTCGACCAACCAGACGCTGGGCGGCGGCGACGAGTTCGGCAAGTACGCCCTGTGGCTGGACCGCGCCTCCATCCGCCTGACCCCGGTCAAGGACGTGGCACTGGACTTCGGCCGCTTCGCCAATCCGTTCTGGACGGGCGAACTTCTGTTCGATGAAGACCTCAACTTCGACGGCGCGGCCGTTTCGGCGCGTCGCGCGCTGAACCCGGAACTGTCCGTCTTTGGGACCGCCGGCGCCTTCCCGATCTTCAACACCGACTTCAACTTCGGCTCGCGCAACGCGCCGGAAGGCAAGGGCGGTCCGTTCGAGAGCCGGGACAAGTATTTGCTCGCCGCCCAACTGGGCCTGGACTGGAAGCCGCGCGACGACGTCCGGGTGCGCGCCGCCGTCGGCTACTTCAACTTCGACGGCGTCGAGGGCGAGACATCGCGGCCGTGCCAGTTCTACGAAGCCGTCTGCAACACCGATCCGACGCGTCCGCAGTTCCAGCAGTTCGGCAACACCATGTTCCCGATCCGCAACGTCGTGCCGGATCCGCAGAATCCGGCCACCAGCCCGGAGAACCAGTACTTCGGTCTGGCCACGGCTTATGAGGTGCTGAACGTCCGCGCCAGCCTGGACTTCAACGCCTTCGACGGCGTCGGCTTCCGCATCGAGGGCGACTATGTCGAGAACCTCGGCTTGGATGAAACCCTGGTTCGGGCGCGTGCGGTCAACAACCTGGGCCCGTCGCGCTTCATACCCGATCCGGGCAACTCCAACGGGGTCAAGGAAGTCTACGGTCCCTGGGCCGGCGGTTCGTCGGGCTGGGCGATCAAGCTGACGGCGGGCAAGCTGGACCTGGCGTCGCGCGGCGACTGGAACGTCCACGCCGGCTATCGCCGTCTGGAATCCGACGCGGTCCTGGACGCCTTCTCTGACAGCGACTTCCACATGGGCGGAACGAACGCCCAGGGCTGGATGGTCGGCGGCGCCTACGCCTTCGGCAAGAACACCGCCGTCAGCGCTCGCTGGCTGTCGGGCGAGGAAGTCGCCGGCGCGCCCCTGTCGGCGGATCGCCTGCTGCTCGACCTCTTGACCCGGTTCTGATCCGCGCCATGGCGACGGCCTTTCTCCTATCGCGGCTGTTCCACTGTCTCGCCCGCAAGGGCGAGCCGGCGGAACGGTCGTTCAAGGTCGTCGCCCGGCGCCTTCGGTTCGTCGTCGTCCCCGTTCTTCGCCAGTCCCGGGATCGACCCGGGGGGACGACGACGCAGGCGGACCGCTCCGGCCTATCCCCGGTCGGAGCGGTCCTGTTCCTGATCCTGTCCGCCTGGAGTTCGGCCTCCGCCGCTCAATCCCAGGCGCAACTCCAGTCTCGGCTGGAAGCGCCGTCCGCCGATCGCCTCTGCGTTCAGGTCGATGTCGGCGGTGATCGCGTCGGCCATCTGGAGTGTGCGGCCGAGGCTCTGCAGAACGCCGCCAGGGCGGCCCAGCGCCAGGCGCGCGCCGCCTTCGACGCCCCGGTCCCGGACGCCCGCGCCTCGGACCTGACGGTCGGCACGGTCAACCAGGCCGCGACGCGACAGAGACTGGGTTCCGCCTTTGGACATTCCGTCCAGCCGCAACGTCCCGCTCGACCTGTGTTCGAGCCCCGATCCGGAGGGCGGCGATGACCGCCCCCGATCCCTTCCGTTTCCAGGCCGGCGCCGTCGTGCGCCGCGCCTGCTTCCCCCTTCGCCCAGAGGCCGCGCGTGCGGCCCATGCTCCTCTGGAGATCGCCCGATGACCCGTCTCGACTCCCGTTCCCTGCGCCGCCGTCTGCTGGTGGGGGCTTCGCTGGGCTCCCTGATCATCGCGGGCGCGGCCGAGGCCCAGAACCGGGGCGGCTTCGGCGGACGGGGCGGCGTGGGCGCCAATCCGACCGCCGCCGTGACCCAGGCCATCCAGGCCGAAGCTGGTCGCGCGGCCCAGGCCAATACGGCCAGCCAGCGCGCCATCGCCGCCTTCGCCCGCGCCGCCGCCACGCGCGAGGCCATGAACAGCGCCCAGGCGGCCGCCCGCGCAGCCGCGATGGCGGCCCAGAGCAACATTCGCAACGGCCTGGGGCAGGGCGGTCTGCAGGTCGCCGAAGGCGTTCAACTGGATCCCAGCCTCTGGGTCGGCGCCAATGGCCCGATCCAGACGACCGGCGCGGACGGCCGCACCGTGGTCACTGTCGGCCAGACGGAACAGAAGGCCATCCTGACCTGGGACAGCTTCAACGTCGGACGCGAGACCGACCTGGTCTTCAACCAGCAGGGCCGTTCCGACTGGGTCGCCCTGAACCGGCTTACCGACGCGAGCGCCGATCCGACCAAGATCCTCGGCAACATCAAGGCGGACGGCTCCGTCTACGTCATCAACCGCAACGGGGTGATCTTCGGCGGATCCAGCCAGGTCAACGTCCGCAACCTGGTCGCCTCGACCGCCGGCATAACGGACATTCAGTTCCTTGAGCGAGGCCTCTTCAGCGCCACCAAGCCGGGCGGCACCATGTGGGATCCGCCGGTCTATGTGCCCAGCTTCACCGGAGCCCGGGGCGATGTGATCGTCGAGGCGGGCGCCCGGATCACCACCAGCCAGCCCAAGACCGTGGTCGAGGGCGGCGGATTCGTCGCCTTGCTGGGCGCCAAGGTCGAGAACCACGGCGCGATCCGGACCGATCGCGGCCAGACCATCCTGGCGGCAGGCGACGACTTCGTCCTGCGTCCCGGCTATGGTTCGAACGCCAACACCGGCTCCACCACGCGCGGTCTCGAAGCGGCGGCCAACCTGGTCGCCGGCAGCCGGAACGGGCGGGTGATCAACTCTGGCCTGATCGAGGCGGCGCAGGGCGACATCAGCCTGGTCGGCAAGCATCTTGTTCAGGACGGCGTGGCCATCGCCACCACCTCGGTCAATACGCGGGGCACGATCCATCTGATGACGGATCTGACGGCCGCGGATGCAAGCGTCATCCTGACGGATCGCAGTCTGACGCTGATCCTGCCCGAGCTCGACAGCAAGACCACGGCCACCAACGCCCAGCGCGACGCCCTGCTCAAGGAGTCGGGAAACAGCGCCCTCGACGGCACGCTGAATAACCAAGGTATCAACCGCCTCAACTACATGTTGCCGGACCGCAAGGACATGTCGCGGGTCGAGATCATGACCGGCGGCACGGTCGATTTCGCGGGCGGCTCCCAGACGATCGCCCAGGGCGGGCAGATCGCGATCCTCGGTCTGAAACGCGTGACTGTGGCGGATGGGGCCGAACTGAACGTCTCGGGCGTGCGCGGCGTGGCCATGGACATGGCCTCCAATAATCTGAAGGTGAACATCCAGCCGTTCGAGCTGCGGGATTCGCCGCTGAACCGCGAAGGCGAGAACCTCAAGAACAACGACATCTGGATCGACATTCGCGATCTGGTGCTGATGCCCAGCGGCACGGGCGGCCATCAGGGCGACCGCTATTACACGCCGGGCGGCCTGATCGAGGTCGGCGGCCACCTGGGGAATACGGCCCACACCATCGGCGAATGGGCGGCCCAGGGCGGCACGATCAACGTGCGCAGCAATGAGATCGTGGCCGGCAAGAAGGCGGTCTTCGACATCTCCGGCGGTTCGCTCGACTATGCGGCGGGCGTCATCCAGTCGACCCGCATGCTGGGTTCGGACGGCAAGCTCTATGACCTGGGCAAGGCCCCGGCCGGGGTGAAGATGCTGGCGGTCGGCGACGCCTTCGTGGTCAACCACAACCGCTGGGGCGAGGCCTTCCGTGAGGTCTACGCCACGCCCCTGTTCAACTCGGCGCGCAGTGTTCGCCATGAACAGGGCTACACCGTCGGCCGCGACGCGGGCGTCCTGACCCTGTCGGCGCCCACGGTCCTGTTCGACGGTCAGATCGTGGCCGACGTCGTGGTGGGGGAACGCCAGACCGGCGCCCGGCCGACGACGCCGCCGACCATCAAGGACGGCTATATCACCGGCGCCTTCCCGGATCGCCTGGACGGCTACGCCCTGCCGCAGAACGTCACGCCCCTGGCGGGCGGCTTCTATGTCGGCAACCGCATCTGGCGGCACTACCTGCCGAACCCCAACCCGGAAGCGCCCTTCGCCAATACGGTGACGATCGGCGAAGGCGGCGGTTCGACGGGTGTCCAATCGGGAGCCGCCCTGGCCCCGGATCTGGTGAACAAGGTGGTGCTGTCGGCCGAGAGCCTGAGCGCGGCGGGTCTGGGTGCGCTGCGCGTCAACGGCGGCGAGATCAGGATCAAGGGCGATCTGACGGTCAGCCCCGGCGGCGAGGTCGCCATGCAGGCGACCAAGATCGCGGTTGAAGGGGACATCACGGCCCGTAGCGGCTCCATTTCCCTGGCGGCCGTGCCGCCCTGCGTCAGCGGCTGCAACACCATCACCGACCTGAAGGTGGCCGAGGGCGTGACCCTCGATGCGCGTGGTCTGTGGGTGAACCTGAAACAGGGCGGGGACGTCCGCGACCTAGCCCACCTGGACGGCGGCCAGGTGATGCTGGAGAGCCGCCAGGGCCGCCTCGACTTCCAATCGGGCGCTCTGATCGACGTCTCGGCCGGCGGCGCGATCCTGGAGGACGGCAAGACGCGCGGCGCGCGCGGCGGCGACGTCGGTTTCGCCGTCAGCTCCTTCCCGCGCGGGAACGCCAACGAGATGATCCTGGCCGGGGACATCAAGGCCTATGGTTCGGGCGACAAGGGCGGCGGCGTGCTGACCATCGCCGCCGGCGGCCGCGCGATCACCATCGGCGACGCCGTCATGGGCGGAGGCGACACCCTGACGGGCGGCGAGCCCGCGCCGATCGACCTGCAGTTGCTGGAAGACGTGACCCTGAAGGCCGGCGGGATCCTGCCGTTCGACTATGCCTACACCATCGACCACGTGGCGGCCGGCAAGCCTCTGCCGACGGACGTCAACGCCTCCATCGACTCTCCGATCACCCTGTCTGCGGACTGGGTCGTGCCGGAAGGCTTCGAAGTCTACGATTCCGATTACAACATCTACTATGGCGGGGACGTGCTGCCTGCCGGGCTGCAGATCGAGTTCGGCTACGGCACGCTGCCCAAGGGCTATGTCGTCGATGCGACCGTCTGGCCGGACGGCATGACCATCCCGCCGATGGCCTTCACCTACAAGAAGGGCGACGTCCTCGTCTCCGATCTGACCTTGACGGCCGGCCGCACGATCGCCGCCGGGACGGTCCTTCCGAGCGACGCTAAGGTGGCCAAGCCGCTGCACCTGGACAGGTCGCTCTTCCAGAGCGGCTTCGGCCGCTATGACGTCACGGCGGGCGGCGACATGCTGGTCAGCGGCGCGCTGGACGTGGCGACGCCGGTCCGGCGCATCACCGACGCCAGCACCTCGATCCGCAGCGGGGCCGACCCCGAGGCGGCCATGGAACTCTGGCTGCCGGACATGTTCCAGCAGGACGCCGTCAACGGCCGCTTCGTCCAGCGCCAGGGCGCGAGCCTGAACCTGCGCGCCTACGGCTGGGGCGATCGCAACTGGGTGACGGGATACGGCAATACGATCTCCGACCCGCAACCGCTGGGAAGCTTCGTGCTGAAGGAAGGGGCGTCGATCCGCGTGGACGACGGCCAGTCCGTGAGCATCGTCTCGGGCGACGCCATCCGCATCGACGGCCGGATCGAGGCGCGCGGCGGCAAGGTCTCCCTGGCGGCCGGACCGGCCGAGAACATGCGCCGCGACCAGCCGCCGCCCATCATCGTCTATGATGCGGGCCGCTCGATCTGGTTGGGCGAGAAGAGCGTCATCGACGTTTCCGGCCGTGCGATCAATGCGGTCGGCGCCGACGGCCTGCGCTACGGCCATGTGTCGAAAGGCGGCGACATCTCCGTGGGCGGCGTGCTGTCGGCCTATGTGGTGGTGCGCCCCGGCGCCGTGCTGGACGCCTCGGGCGCGGCGACCCAGATCGACTATCGCGCCTCGACGCTCAACGGCGGGAACGCCTCGTCCTTGACCCTGGCCAGCGACGGCGGCTCGATCAGCTTCGCCTCACAGTACGGCGTCTATCTGGACGGGAACATGCGCGCCCATGCGGGCGGCGCCGGCGCGTCGGGCGGCACGCTGTCGATCGCCCTGTCGACCCCCTTCTACATGCAACTGGGCAATATGAACGGGCGCGACATGCCCGACTTCATGCGTCGCCTGCGCAACATCGTCCTGACCGAAACCGGCGGCAGCGGTCTGTCGCGCGACCTGCAGTTCGGTGACTGCGTCACCGGCTGCTGGGCGCCCGGCCAGGAGGCGGCGGAGGCCTACGCCGCCAACGAAGGCCTGACGAACCTGGTCGGCCAGGCCCGTATCGGCGTGGATCAGATCAAGGCCGGGGGCTTCGGCAGCCTGACGCTGGAAACCGCCGACGTCGTCGTCCTGGACGGCGCGGTGAACCTGAATCTGGCGCGAAACCTGAAGGTCACGGCCGGCGCTGTCGGCCTGACGGACGAGAACGCCGACGCCAGCCTGAGCGCCGCCTATGTCAAGTTCGCGGGCGGCGGCGACCTGGCCGGCTTCAACATGGTCCGTTTCGAGAACGGTTTCCCGTCGCAGCAGAAGGTCGCGCTGCTCGGGGATGCGACGCTGAAGATCACCGGCGGCCTGGTCGACCTGGGCGGCGCACGATTCGGGGTCAACGGCTCGATCGGCCTGTCCGGCAACCGTCAGCTCAACTACGAATACGCGTCTCCGAAGAAGATCGACATCCACAGCCGCTCGGACATCCGCATGACGGGCGGAGACGTCGTCGCGGTCGGCGACATGTCCTTGACTGCGGCTCAGGTCTATCCGCTGACCGGCGTGACCAGCGGGCTCTACGCGGGCATCTACGCCTACCGGATGCCTGCGGGCGGCATGCAGTACCGGACCATGATGCGGGGCGGTTCGATCAGCTTCCACAAGCTGGACGGCGTGACGCCGTCCGCGCCGCTGTCGCTGTACGGCTCGCTGCAGGTCGGGGCGGACATCATCAATCAGGGCGGCGTTTTGCGTGCGCCCCTGGGATCGATCACGCTCGGCGCGGGCGGCGATCAGTATGTTCCGGGCTTCGACAAGGCGAGGCCGGACCAGCAGGCCTGGCCGAACACCTCGATCACCACCACGGAGGTGAACCTGCTGCCGGGCAGCCTGACCTCGGCCAGCGCCAAGGATCTGGTCATCCCCTACGGCGGCACGACCGACGGCCTTCGCTGGCTGTTGAACGGGGTAGAGCGCCAGGGGGGGCTGCTGCATCAGGGCGTGACCGTCCTGGGCTCCCTGCGCGCCGACCAGGGCGCCGTGCTTGATCTGTCGGGCGGCGGCACGCCCTCGGGCGCCGGCTTCATTCCGGGACGGGGCGGATCGGTCGATATCCTGAAGACCGCCCTGGCCAACATCAGCCCGGCCTTCGCCGGCCTCAGCCACGCCGATAATCAGGTCTACGCCATCGTGCCGGGCTACGCCGGCTCGGCGGCGCCGACGGCGATCGACGGCCATGCCCAGCCGGGCGTCGGCCAGCAGATCGTCATTCCAGAAGGCGTCAACGGTCTGGCCGCAGGCGTCTACACCCTGCTGCCGGCCGAGTACGCCCTGATGAAGGGCGCCTTCCGGGTCGAGCTGGGGTCCAATGTTCCGGCCGGCGCCGAGCGCGTCACGCGTCTGGCGGATGGTTCGACCCACCTGGGCGTCAACACCGGCTTCGCCCATACGGACGTCCGCAACGCCCTGAAGACCGAGGCGATCCTGACGCCGGCCGATGTGGTCCGGACCTATTCGCAATACAATGAGACCAGCTTCGGCGACTTCCTGCTGAAGGCGCCGGCCTCAGCCCTGTTCAACAATCCGCTGTCCCTGCTGCCGCAGGACGGCAAGATATTCCTGCTGGCCTTGGTGTCGCAAAAAGAAGGATCGGACCGTCCGGCCTTCTCCTTCAAGGGAACGGGTCGTTTCGACGCGGCCGAAGGCGGCGTAGGCGGCGCCCTGGCCGTGACCGGCGGCAACTACTACGAAACCGGCAAGCACAGGCTGGAGATTCTGGCTGACGGCCAGACCGGCGCGACGGGCTCCATCTCCATCCACGCCTCGGACCTGAACGCGGTCGGCGCGAAGGTCATGACCCTGGGCGGCGTGGCCTATCGCGAGACCGCCGGCGGGCTGTCGGAGATCAAGATCGTCGCAGGCGGCGGCCCCTACAACGCCCGCTATACGCCATCGGGCTTCGACTCGATCGTGGTGCGGCAGGGCGCGGTCCTGTCGGGCCCGCAGGTGCTTCTGGTCGCCGACCGCAACGCCGACATCACCGTCGAGACGGGCGCGCAGATCAACACCCTGGGCAAGGGCAAGCCCGGGTTTGACTCGACCATGGGCTACACTCTCCGGGCCGATAACGTGAACCTGTTGGCCGTGGGCAACGGCCTGCTGGAGTTCACGACGGGCGCCGCCTCGGCCGGCAGCACGGGCGTCATTCGGGTCCAGGACGGCGTCTCCCTCTATTCGGACGGCTCCCTCAGCTTCGTCACCCAGGCAGGGGTCGAACTGGGCGAGAACGTGAACTACGGCGCGCGCTACCTGGGCTTCTCGTCGGCCATGGTGAACATCGGCGACAGCAAGGGGCTGGCGGATGCGGCGGCCGACGGCGTCCTGCCCGCCGGCATTGCGCTGAACCAGGCTGTGCTGGATCGCCTGATGCGCGGCGATCAGAGCAAGGGCGCGCCGAAGCTGGAGCGACTGATCCTGTCGGCCAGCCAGTCGGTCAACTTCTACGGCTCGATCAGCCTGGACACTCGCGACGCGGCGACGGGCAAGTCGAACCTGCAACTGGTGCTGAACACCCCCGCGCTCTACGGCCGGGGCGGCGCGGACGACGTGGCGCAGATCACTACGGGGACCCTGGTCTGGAACGGCGTGCTCGGGACGTCCGCAGTCGATCAATGGAACCGGACGGTTGTCACCGGTCTGCCCGGCGCTCCGGTCGCCGGGGGCGCCGGAACGGGTCTGGGCCGGTTGAACCTCGTGGCCGACCGTATCGTGCTGGGCTACCAGGACGACGTGGCCGTCAGCGCCACGCTTCCCCTGAACCGCCTTGCCCTGGGCTTCAGCAGCGTGAACCTGTCCGCCTCGCAGCGGATCGAGGCGAACCACGTCGGCGAACTGGCCGTCTATCAATCCCAGGCTGAATACGGGAAGCCGGGGCAGGGGGGCGTGCTGAACATCTCCACGCCGCTGCTTACCGGCCAGGCCGGATCGAAGATGCACTACAGGGCCGGGGATCAGATCAATCTGACGGCGCCCGGCGGCGCAGGTACGCCCGCCGATACGACGAAGGCGCAACTGGGCGCCGAGATCCGGATGACGGCCGGCGCGATAAACGCCGACACCGCCATCGCCCTGCCCAGCGGCCGTCTGGTCATGACCGCCACCCAGGGCGACATCGTCCTGGGTGATCGGACCCGGATCGACATGTCCGGCAAGGCGACCAAGATCTTCGACGAGACCCGCTACGGCTGGGGCGGCGACGTCGAGCTGGAAAGCGCCGACGGCGACGTGCGCATGGGCTCCGGCGCGGTCATCGACCTGAGCGCCGACTATAACCACGCGGGCTCGCTCAAGGTGACGGCCGTCAACGGAACCGCGACGCTGGACGGCCGGATCGACGGCGCGTCCCGCAACGGGGGCAAGCCGGCGGACGGTTCGCTGCGTAACGGCTCGATCGACATCCGCGCCAATGTGATCAGCGACTTCGCCCAGCTGAACCGCCGCCTGACCGACAGCAACGTCACCGACAGCCGCACCTTCATCATCAAGTCCGGCGATCTCGTCGTCGGCGACGAGGTGAAGGCGCGCCAGGTGGTGATTGCGGCGGACGGCGGCGACCTGACGGTGACGGGCAGGATCGACGCTGCAGGCCATCGCCCGGGCTCGATCCGTCTGTCGGCGCGCGACGACCTGACCCTGGCCTCGACGGCCAGGCTGGATGCGAGCGCCGACAAGCTGGTGGTCGACAGTTACGGCGCACCGGTCGAGGCGTCCAACCGCGGCAATATCGAGCTGACGTCCGCAGGCGGGACCCTGACCCTGGCTTCAGGCGCGACCCTGGACCTGTCGTCGCCGGACGGCGTGGCGCGAGGCCGCGTGGAACTGAACGCTCCGCGCATCGGCGGCGACGACATCGCCATCGACGCGCGCGGACAACTGAACATCCGCGGCGCCGACAGCCTCTCGGTCAACGGCTTCCGCACCTATGAGATCGCCGACGGCGTCATCAATCAGGGGCTGATGGACGGTGTCCACCAGGACAACAAGGCCTTCATCGACGCCGCCATCGCCAACCAGGCCCTGCTGGCGCGGGTCGAGGGACTGCGCGCCTACAAGGACGTCTTCCACCTGCGTCCGGGCGTCGAACTGGTCAGTGCTCCAGGCAAGAGCCTGACGGTCTCGGGCGACCTGAACCTGGCCGGCTATCGCTACGCCAGCCTCAACGCCAAGACCCAGCAGACGGGCGTCTATGGCTCGGGCGAGGCGGGGGTCCTGCTGATCCGCGCCGCCGACGACCTGGACATCCACGGCAGCATCACAGACGGCTTCGGCCAACCGGCCCGCACGCCGGACGACAACGGCTGGGTTCTGTACAGCACCGCCGACGCCGGAGGGATCAACGCCTGGCCTCAGGACCACCAGTTGTCGGCTCCGACGCGACTGGCGGCCGGGACATCGTTCGACAAGGGCGTGACCCTGACTTTCGACGTCACGGTCGAGAACTTCAACGTCCACTCCAACACCCTGATCGGGGCCGAGGCTCGCCTGTCGACGGCGGTTACGCTGTCGCAGGACTGGGTGGCGACGTCGGCCATCCGCCTGCCGGACGGCACGGTCATCCAGAAGGGCGCGATCCTCAAGGCGGGCATGGTCCTTCCGGCCGACGCCCAGATGGAGGCGGGCGCCATGTTCCCGATGCCGATCACGCTGAAGGCCATGACCTGGCCCCGCGGCGTGAAGCTGCCGGGCAAGCTGACCCTGGCCGCGACCGCCCAGTTGCGGGTGGGCGACGTCATACCGCGCAACACGAATGTGATCGTGAAGGGCCTGGTCGGTCTGCAGACCGAGCCGGTGGTGCTGGACAAGGCCTACACCCTGATCGGCGGGGCGGGAGGAAGCGGCGTCACCACCATCAAGGGCGGTGCGGACTCGAAGGTGGTGCTCGACTTCGACATCGAGGTGCGGAACTTCACCACCGTCCGGACGGGCGTCTACATCCCGTTCGGCTTCGTCGCGACCAATCTCGCCACCTCTCGCAGCGGACCCTGGACGGTTCCGGTCGATATCTGGGCCAGCAAGGCGGCCTTCGACGCAGGCGAGGCGCCGGTTCACCGGCAGGGCGACGTCATACGGGTCGGACAGTTCGTCCGCGCCAATACCTATTGGGGCGCGGGAGCGGTCATCCCGACCTTGCTCGGCGACGCTCGGAGCATAGCGCCGACGGTCGTTCCGGCCGGCACGCCGATGAGCGTCTTCTCGACGGACGTGTCGCTGAACAGCAATGTCGTGGTGAAGGCCGGCACGGTGATCCCGGCGGGCGTGAACCTGCAACTGCTGAACGCCGGCGGTCCGCAGGCCACGCGTCCGACGCAGGCTGACGGAACCCAGGGTCGCATCTGGGCCGTGGCGCCCATGCTGGCGCCGGGGTCGCAGTCCTGGTCCATGCGCCTGGTCGCGGGCGCCGACATCGCCTCGTCCGACGGTCGCACCCTGCGGACCGCGACGGACCTGGCGCGCACCGGCCAGTCCGGGGACCTGACCCTGTCCGATCGCCACTATGTGAACCCGCAGGCGACCACGGACGGCGGTCTGACCACCGAGTGGTTGAGCGCGCTGCGGCTGATGCAGAACTTCAGCGTCATCCGCACCGGCACGGGGGCGCTCGATCTGCTGGCGGGCGGCGGCTATAACCAGATGTCGCTCTACGGCGTCTACACGGCCGGCACGCAATCGGCCGAGATCGGCGGTCAAACGGCCGACGGCTACAACGTCTACAACCAGCCGCGCGCCAAGCTGGCGGGATCGAGCGGCCTAGCCAATCCCTGGATCGGCCTGCACTTCGACGACTATGCGGCGGCGATTCAGGACTATCAGGCCTGGTATCCCGAACATGGCGGCGATCTGTTGCTGGCCGTCCAGGGCGACCTGACGAGCTTCAGCACCGGGCGCGACTCCGCCATGCAGCGGGTCGGCAGCGGCAGCGTCAGCAACTGGCTGTGGCGTCAGGGCGGCTACGGCGTCAGCGAGGGCGTCGCGGCCCGCCTGGGTCAGGACACGCCGACGGCCTGGTGGATCAACTTCGGCGGTTATGTGCCGAACAACGCCAGCTCGATCAGCACTATCGTCAACTACAACGCGCCCGTGCTGGAAGGCTTCATGGGCATAGGCGCCCTGGGCGGCGGCAACCTGACCGTTCGGGCAGGGGGCGACGCCGGCGTTCACCAGAACTGGGGTATCTCCGGAGAAGGGGTCAGCGAATCCACCAAGGCCGTGATCGCCAGCAGCGCCCTGAACTTCGCCATCGGCGCAACGGGCCGCGTGACCTCCGTGGTCCGCACGGACGGCGTCGTGACCAGCGGAACCGTGGTGCAGACGGGCGGCGGGGACATGGACATCCGCCTGGGCGGAACCCTGAATCTCAGCGGCGGCACGTCCGACCTCAGCGGCAGCGTGGCCAATCTGCGCGGGGACATTTCCATCCTCGCCTCCAGCATCGGCAACATGACCTCAAGTCTCTACAAGGATCGTCTCGATCCGCGTCTGGCTGATCCGACCCGTCCGAGCTCCAAGATCGTGGGCGGGGGCCTGACGGTGATCATCGGCGACGGCGACGTCAGGTTGGACGCGCGCAAGGACGTGGTCCTGTTGGCCGTCGGCGATCCGGGTTCGCTGACCAGCTCGGCTGGCGGCGTTTCGCTGGGCTATATCGATGCGAACGGAACCTTCGTGCGGCCGGACGGTCTGACCATGCGGTCGTCCTTCTCGCTCTGGCATGACAGCACCAGCATCAGCCTGTTCGCTGCGGGCGGCGATGTCACGCCGATCGTCCGCCCGGCTGAGAGCGCCGCGAACTCGATCAACGCCGGAGTTCGCGACGGGCGCTACTGGTATCCGCCCATCCTGAAGGTCACGGCGGCCGAAGGGAGCATCCTGTGGAACGGCGACGCCTGCGGCGAGTACAACTGCAACGGCTCCGTCGGCATCGCGCCGCTGGAACTCGCGCCGTCGCCGCTCGGACAGCTGGAGTTCCTGGCGGGAACCTCCATCCTCGGCGGCGGCTACCGCGCGACGGAAAGCAAGGGCGACTTCGCTGCGGGTCAGATGATCGCTATGTCGGGCATGTCCAGTTCGCTGGATCTGCTGCCCAACCCGTTCCGGCCGGTCTGGACCACGGAGTTCCAGCGCACGCCGAGCGGGGCGGCCAACCCCGTCCTGCCCTTCAACGGCAACACGACCCAGCCCGGCACCCTGCTGGCCTTCCAGAAGGACGACGCCACGGGGACGCTGATCAAGGGACGCAAGAAGCCGGCGCTCTTCTATGCGGCCGACGGCGACATCAGCAATCTGAACTTCGGCTTCATTACCTTCGAGGGACAGAACCAGCGCTATGTCAGCTCCGGCGCGGTCATGGTCCGGGCTTCGCGCGACATCGTCAACTTCGGCACGGGTCCCGCCCTGGGCTGCTCCGGCCCGGCGACGTTCGAGTGCAGTGCGACGGCCTACCTCTTCGGCGTGGCCAATATGGGCGGATTGGCCGTCCATAACGACAAGGCCGACATCTCGCTGATCTCGGCGGGTCGCGACATCATCTACGCCAATATGAGCGTCGCGGGGCCGGGCAATCTCGTGGTCGAGGCCGGTCGGAACATCTATCAGGCCGACAAGGGTCGCTTCACCAGCATCGGGCCGTTGTTCGATCTCTCGCCTTCCACCCGCAACGGCGGCGCGGGCATTTCGGTCATGACCGGGATCGGCGCGGGCGGTCCGAACTATGACGCCCTGGCCAAGCTCTATCTGGACCCCGCCAATCTGGCGGAGGCGGGCCGGCCCCTGGCCGATCAGCCGGGCAAGGTGGCCAAGACCTATGACAAGGAGTTGATCGCCTGGCTCGAGGACCGCTTCGGCTACAAGGCCGCGGACGCCAAGCAGGCCCTGACCTACTACGACGCCCTGGATCCGCTGCAGCGCGCGGTCTTCGCCCGCAGCGTCTACTTCGACGAGCTGAAGGCGGGCGGTCGTGAATACAATGACGCCGCCGGCCCGCGCTTCGGCAGCTATCTGCGCGGCCGCAACGCCATCGCCGTCATGTTCCCGGAGAAGGACGCCCAGGGGCGCGACATCTCCTATCAGGGTGACCTGACCATGTTCGGCCCGTCGGGCGTGCGGACCCTGTTCGGCGGAGACATCCAGTTGCTCGTCGCCGGCGGCCAGACCCTGGTGGGCGTCGGCGGGATCCAGCCGCCGGCCACGGCGGGCGTGCTGTCCATGGGCTCGGGCGACATCGACGTCTATTCGTTGGGATCGGTGCTGCTGGGCCAGAGCCGCGTCTTCACCACCTTCGGCGGAGACCTGTTCATGTGGTCGGCGGAAGGCGACATCAACGCCGGTCGCGGCTCCAAGTCCACGGCCGTCTATCAGCCGCCGCGCCGGGTCTATGATCAGTACGGCAACGTCACCCTGTCGCCGCCGACGATGAACACCGGGGCCGGCATCGCCACCCTGGCGCCCATTCCGGAGATTCCGGCGGGCGACGTCGACCTGATCGCGCCGCTCGGCACGATCGACGCCGGCGAGGCGGGCATCCGGGTGTCGGGCAACGTCAACCTGGCCGCCCTTCAGGTGGTCAACGCCGCCAACATCCAGGTCAAGGGCGACGCGACGGGCATCCCGGTCGTCGCGGCGGTCAACACCGGCGCACTGACGGCGGCCTCTTCGGCGACCAGTTCGGTCGTGGCCGAGGCCGCTCGCCTGGCCGAACGGGCCCGGCCCAAGCCGACGGGGGACATCCCCGCCATCATCACCAGCCGTTTCCTCGGGTTCGGCGAGTAACCGACCGCGCAGGGGAGGGCCCACGGCCTTCCCCTCGCAACCCCTCCCTTCCGGAGCATTTCATGTCCGACGCTTCCCAACCGGGCGCGCTGCCGCTCTTCTATCGTGATCCCCAGCCGCTTTCGGCCGAGACCCACGGCGCGTGGCGCCTGAGGGACGGCGACGCCGCCTTCGCCGCCGACACGGCCTTCGCGCCCCTGGTGGTTGCGGAGATCGCCGCCGCGGCGCGCGACTATCCCGTCGTCTTTTCCGCAGGCGAGAGCGCCCAGCCCGTCGCTGTCCTGGGGTTGGAGCAACGCAATCTGTTCGTCGAGAACGGGCGTTGGGCCGATGACGCCTATGTGCCCGCCTATGTGCGTCGCTATCCGTTCGGCTTCGTCGCCACGGTCAATCCGGACGGCTTTATCCTGGCCGTCGACGCCGCCTCCGACCGCCTGATGCAGACGGGTGACGAAGGCGCGCCCCTGTTCGACGGCGATCAGCCATCGGCCTTGACCCAGGACGCCATGGCCTTCTGCCGCGCCTTCCAGGGAGAGGCGGAGGCCACCCGCGCCTTCGGAGAAGCGCTGCGCGCGCAGGGCCTGTTGATCGACCGCCGCGCCGACGCCGTCCTGGCGGACGGCCGCAAGCTGGGCCTGGACGGTTTCCAGGTCATAGACACCGAACGGTTTGCGAACCTTGATGAAGCTGTCGTGGTCGAGTGGCATCGTCGGGGCTGGCTGGCGCTGGCGAACTTCCACCTGGCGTCGCTCGAGCGCTTCAACGCCCTGCTGACCCGACAGGGCAAGGCGGGGAGCGCCGAACCGGCGCCCAAGCCGACCAAATCCAAGAAAGCCTGATCCATGTTCCTTCGTATCCTTTCCGTTTCCCTGTCCGCCGCCGCCGTCATGGCCGTCCTTCCGGCCGCCGCCCAGACGCAGGCCCAGCCCCTGGGCGGTTCGGTCGTGCCCGGAGTCTGCCTGCTTTCGCGTGAGGCGGTCTTCGCCAACGCCGCCGCCGGTCGTGCCGCCAGCGCCCGCCTGGCGGAACTGACCCAGGCCGCCCAGGCTGAGGTCGAGGCCGAACGCCAGCCGCTGGAAGCCGAGCTGCGCGCCCTGGAAGCCCAGCCGGACGACGCCGCCCGCCGCCAGAAGGCCGAGGCCCTGTCGGTTCGCTGGCAGGCGCTTCAACAGAAGGCCGGCCATATCAGCCAGGAGGTCGAGGCGACGCGCGTCAAGGCCATGGAACGCATCGCCAACGAGGCCCAGCCGTTGATCGCCCAGGCCTATGCGGCCAAGTCCTGCGGTCTGCTGCTGGACCGCAACTCGGCGCTCGGCGGCAACTTCGCCAACGATCTGACGGCTGACGTGGTCCAGGCGCTCGACGCCCGCCTGTCGACCATCACCTTCGAGCGGGAACGCCTACCTCAGGCGACCGCCCAGGCGGCGCGCTAGGAGACGCGGTCTTGACCGTTCGTCGTTCCAGGCTTTCGAGCCTGCGCGCGCTCGCGGCCGGGGTCGCGGCGGCCTTGGGCCTGGCGGCGCCCGTATCGGCGGCGGGCCAGAGCCTGTCGCCGGAGGCCGCGCCGAAGGAATGGATCGCCTATGCCGAGGCCTCCATGCAGGCGATGAACGGCTGGCTGGCCGAAGAAGGCGAGGCGGCCTCCAGCCTGCGCCGGTCGCTGGAGCAGACCCGGCCCGCGCCGGACCAGGCCACGCCTGCGGTGGAGGTCCGGCTGTTCATCGACAAGAACGGATCTGTGTCCCTTCACGGGCATTCGCCCCTGCCGGACGCCGATGCGGCGGTCGCCCTGCGGTCCGTGCTGAACGGGCGGCGTCTGGCCCCGCCGCCTCCGAACATGCTTCAGCCGCTTCGTCTCGCGATCCAGTTGGAACCGAACGCCTGACGCTGCGTCTACCGGTCGGGCGACAGGCGGGCATAGGCGACGGGCGTGATCTTCTGTCCCAGAAGAAAGGCGACGGGAGGAGCGGCGAACAGACCGTCGAAGGCTGAATCCCGCAGGTTCAGCCCGCCCGTATAGGCGCCGAAGGCGGGCAGGATCATCCGCCGGCCGTCCGAGACGAAGCAGCGGCGGCGCACCACGCCTGCGCGCCCATGCAGCCGGGCGCAGGGATGCAGGTGACCCGCCACCTCGCCCGTCATCGGTTCGGGCGAAGGGTCATGACGAAGGATCAGACCCTCCGTCTCGTGCGTCGCGGCTGTCTCTCCGCCCAGATCGCCGGCGCCGTCGGGGTCGTGGTTGCCGCATATCCAGATCAGCCGCAGTCGGCTCGCCAAGGCGTTGATGCGGTCGCGTTCAGACGGGGCGATCCGCTCCACGGCGCCCATGTCGTGCAGGGTGTCGCCCAGCATGACGACGGTTTCGGCAGAGAGGGCGTCGATTTCCCGCGTCAGTCGATTCAGGGTCTCGCCGGTGTCATAGGGCGGTAGAAGCTGGCCGCGCGCGGCATAGGCCGAACCCTTCTCGAAATGCAGGTCGGCGACCACCAGGGTGCGCGCCGCGCTCAGCCACAGGACGCCGGAGGGACGCAGGATCACCTCGGCGCCCGCCAGTCGAAACGTCTGTCCGGCGGTCAAGACATGGCCTCCTCAACCAGGGCGACCTCGTCCAGCATCATCTCGGCGGCGGACACGCCGGGCGACCGTTCCTTGCCGATCTCCATCAACAGGGGGGCGGCGAAGGGCGAGAGGTGCGGCAGGCGCTCGACCCGGATGCGCCCCTGGATACGGGTCAGAAGTTCGCCCAGACGCGCCACGTCCAGCAGGCCGCGCGCCGCGTCCTCCCGCGCACAGGACAGCAACAGATGGTCGGGATCGTGACGCCGCAGGGTGTCGTAGATCAGGTCGGAAGAGAATGTGACCTGCCGGCTGTTCTTCTCGTGGCCGGGCATGCGTCGCTCGATCAGGCCTCCGATCAGGGCGCATTCCTTGAAGGCGCGGCGCATCATGAAGCTTTCGTCCAGCCAGGCCTCCAGGTCGTCGCCCAGCATGTCCTGCTGGAACAGGTCGTCGAAGTCGAGATCATCCATCGGCCGCATGGCCCAGATGCACAGGGCGTAGTCGTTGGCCAGGTAGCCGATCGGGCCGACGCCCGCTCGCTCCAGCCGTCGCGTGATCAGCATGGCCAGGGTGGTGTGGGCCAGGCGGCCTTCAAAGGGATAGCAGGCCATGAAATGCCGACGGCCGCGGCTGAAGGTCTCGACCAGCAGGTCGTCGCTTCCCGGCAGGCTGGAGTGCGCCTTCTGGGCGTGCAGCCACTCCTGAACGTCCGGCGGCAGGCGCGTCCAGGCGTCTTCCTCGCTCATCATCCGGCGCACGCGCTTGGCCAGATAGGTGGACAGGGGGAATTTCGACCCGCCCCAACTGGGGACCTTGGGCGAGGCGTCGGTGGAGCGGGTGACGATGGCGTCCATGCCCTGGACCCCTTCGAAGCGCCAGATTTCGCCGCCGAACAGGAAGCTGTCGCCGGGCGAGAGCTGCTCGAAATACCATTCCTCGGCCTCGCCGATCTTGCGGCCGGAGCCACGTCGGCCGGGCAGGCGGATGTTCAGGGTCTGGCCCGCGACGATGGCTCCCACATTCATCCGATGACGGCGCGCGGTCTCCTCGTTCCGGACGCGCCACAGGCCGTCGCGTCCGCGGATCAGTCGGTGGAAACGATCATAGGTCCGCAGGGCGTAGCCGCCGGTGGAGACGAAATCCACGACCTGTTCGAAGGCCTCCCAGGTCAGCTCGGCGTAGGGGGCCGCCCGGCGCACCTCGTCATACAGGGCGGGCAGGTCGAACGGCTCCGAACAGGCGCAGCCCATCAGGTGCTGGGCCAGGACGTCGCGCGCGCCGACGCGGACAGGCTCGCCGTCCAGGGCGTTTTCGGCCACCGCTTCGACGGCGGCTTGGCATTCCAGCATCTCGAACCGGCTGGCGGGGACCAATACAGCGCGCGAGGCCTCGTCCAGGCGGTGATTGGCCCGCCCGATCCTCTGCACCAGTCGGGACGAGCCCTTGGGCGCCGCCAGTTGGATCACCAGATCGACCGCGCCCCAGTCGATCCCCAGGTCCAGGGTGGAGGTGCAGACCACGGCCCGCAGTTCGCCGCGCGCCATCATGGCCTCCACGCGTCGCCTCTGTTCCGCGGACAGGCTGCCGTGGTGCAGGGCGATGGGCAGGAGGTCGTCGTTCAGCCGCCACAACTCCTGAAAGGCGAACTCCGCCTGCCAGCGGGTGTTGACGAAGATCAGGGCCGTGCGCGCCGTCTTGATGGTCTGATAGACCTCGGCCATGGCGTGCTGGGCGGTATGCCCGGTCCAAGGCACGCGGTTCTGGGACAGCAGGACCTCTAGTCGGGGCGGGGCGCCTGGGCGTCCCATGACGATGTCCCGGCCGCGATCCGACAGCCAGCGGCGTATGCGCGGCGGGTCGTCCACCGTCGCCGACAGGCCGACACACCTGACCTCCGGCGCGAAGGCCCGCAGTCGCGCCAGGCCCAATGACAGCAGGTCGCCGCGTTTCGAGGCGTGGATGGCGTGAATCTCGTCGATCACCACGCATTTCAGGCCCTCGAAATAGGCGCGGGCGCCTTGCCAGGAGCAGAAGAGGGCCAGTTGTTCGGGGGTGGTCAGAAGGATGTCGGGCGGCGTCGTCTTCTGGCGCTGCCGACGGGCCTGTCCAGTGTCGCCGGTGCGGGATTCAACGGTGATCGGCAGACTCATCTCCCGCACAGGCGCCAGCAGGTTGCGCTCCACGTCCACGGCCAGGGCCTTCAGCGGCGAGATGTAGAGGGTGTGAACCGAAGTCGGCGTCTCCGGCTGCGGCCGTTCGGCCAGCTCGACCAGGCTGGGCAGGAAGCCCGCAAGCGTCTTGCCGCCGCCCGTAGGGGCGATCAGCAGGACATCCGCCCCGGCGCGCGCCTTTTCGACCATGGTGAGCTGATGCTCGCGCGGGGACCAGCCGCGCTGGGCGAACCAGTCGCGAAATCGCGGCGGCAGAAGATCGTCGGCGGAGGGCGAAGGGATCAAGAGCAAAGGTCCAGAAGAACCTCGTATATAGATGCGTTCCCGTTCCGTTTCACCCCGGCGCGGCGCCTTCCGCCTCGTCCAGCATCCGCTCCAGCACGGTCAGTTCATCGGCTTCGTTCGCGGGCTTGTCCCAGCGGATGCGGCTGATGCGCGGAAAACGCATGGCCACGCCCGACTTGTGCCGTTTCGATCTCTGCAAGCCCTCGAAGGCCACTTCCAGCACGAGGCCGAAGGTCCGATCGGCTTTGACGGAGCGCACCGGGCCGAAGCGTTCGACCGTGTGGTCGCGAACGAACTTGTCGAGTTGTTTCAACTCCGCGTCGGTGAAGCCGAAATAGGCCTTGCCCACCGGGGTCAGGATGGGGACGCCGTCCGCATCCTGGGTCCAGACGCCGAAGGTGAAGTCGGAATAGAAGCCGGATCGTTTTCCATGCCCGCGTTGGGCGTACATCAAGACGGCGTCGATCAGGCGGGGATCGCGCTTCCACTTGAACCAGGGTCCCTTGGGGCGTCCGGCCTCGTAGGCGCTGTCGAGCCGCTTCAGCATCAGACCTTCGGCCGAAGTCGGGTCGCCGAGCGGCGGCGACGCACGCAGGGCGGCCAGGTCTTCCCAGCCCTCGAAGGGAACCAGGGGCGACAGATCGATGCGGTCCGATGCCAGTGCGGCGACGAAGGCTTCCAATCGCGACCGACGCTCGACGAAGGGCAGGGCGCGCAGGTCTTCTCCATTGGCCGCCAGCAGGTCGTAGGCGCGAACCCCGGCGGGATGGCTGAGAAGAAGCCTGGCGTCCGCCGTCTTTCGGTTGAGCCGCTGTTGAAGGTCGCCGAAGGGCGCGGCCTGTCCTTCATGCAGAACCAGCAACTCGCCGTCGATCACCCCGTCGTAGTCCAGAGCGGCCACCACGTCGGGGAAGGCGGCGGACATGTCCTCGCCCGTGCGGCTGTAGAGGCGTCTGATCCCGCCTTCGCTGACCGCCTGGACGCGGACGCCGTCCCATTTCCATTCGGCGGCGTAGGCGGACGGGTCCAGTTTCGGTAGATCTGCCGTCTCGTCCAGCGGCTGCGCCAGCATGACGGGGCGGAAGCGGCCATGGGCCTGGGGCGAGGGGCGTTCAGCCTTGCCGTCCAGCCAGGCCAGGAGATCGGCGTAGGGCGGCGCCTGGGCGTGCCAGACCTCTTGAATTTCGGCGACCTCCACGCCGCCGAAGTCCGCTGCGGCCTGCCAGGCCAGGCGGGCCGAAACCCCGACGCGCAGACCGCCGGTCACCAGCTTGAGCAGAGCCCAGCGCCCATCGGCGTCCAGGGCGTCGAGCCAACCTTCCAGCAATCCCTGCACCTCGGCGCGCTTCACCGTCTGCAGCGCCTCGATTACCTCGGACAATTCCGGCTCGCGATTGGCGCCGTGGTGTGCGGGCCAGATCAGGGCGACCGTCTCCGCAAGGTCGCCGACATAGTCGTAGGACAGGCGAAACAGTTCCGGATCCACCCGCGCCTCGACCGCCTGTCGGATCATGGCGGGCTTGGCGGCCTGGAATGAGAGGGCGCCGGTCAGGGCGGCCAGGGCCCAGCCCCGATCAGGATCGGGCGCGTCGGCCAGATGGTCGCGGATCAGCCGCAGCTTGGCGTTGCGCGACGCCGTCAGCGACAGCCGGTCCAGCAGGGCTGCGAAGGCGCGCATCAGTCGTCGTCCTCGTCTTCATAGCCGACCAGATGCAGGGCCCGCGCCTTCAGGCCGTTCAACTCCGCCCAGCGACGCAGGGCGTCGTCGCGTCCATGGGTGATCCAGACCTCGGACGGAGACAACTCGGTCAGGGTGTTTGTCAGTTCGTCCCAGTCGGCGTGATCGGACAGGATCAGCGGCAGTTCGACCCCTCGCTGCCGCGCGCGGGCGCGCACGCTCATCCAGCCGGATGCGAAGGCGACAACCGGGTCGGGGAAGCGACGGCTCCAGCGATCGGCGACGGCGGAGGGCGGGGCGATCACGATCCTCCCGGCGAAGTCGGCCTTGGATCCCGTCGCGGCCTCCAGCCGCCCCAGGCGAACGCCGAAGTGTTCATAGAGCCGGTTCAGCCGCTCCAGCGCGCCATGGACATAGATGGTCTCGTCATAGCCCGCTTCACGCAGCAGGCGGATGATCCGCTGGGCCTTGCCCAGGGCGTAGGCCCCGACGAGATGGGCGCGTTCCGGAAACTGGGCGACAGACCGCAGCAGGCGTTCGATCTCCTGTCCGTCCGGCGGGTGACGGAAGACCGGCAGGCCGAAGGTGGCCTCGGTGATGAAGACGTCGCTGGGAACCGGTTCGAATGGGGCGCAGGTCGGGTCGCGCCGTCGCTTGTAGTCGCCGGACGCCGTGATCGTCAGGCCGTCCTGGCGCACCGTTGCCTGGGCCGACCCCAGCACATGGCCCGCCGGGGCCAGGGAAACCTCCGCCTGGCCGATCCGGATGCGCTCGCCATAGGGCAGGGCCTGGGTCGTTCCGGCGAAGTCCGGGCCGTAGCGCTCGGCCATGATCGCCAGGGTCTCGGCCGTGGCCAGGACGGCGCCGTGGCCGGCGCGGGCGTGATCGGCGTGACCATGGGTGACGACCGCGCGATCGACCGGCTGCGAGGGGTCGATGAAGAAACGACCCTCTGGGCACCACAGGCCCTCGGGGCGAGGGTGAAGGATCTGATCGGGGCGGATCGACACGGGTTTCGGCCTTCACGAACGGCTTCGAGACGGAGGTCCCGGTTCAGTAAAGGTCGCGCGGCTTCTACGGGTTGCGCAACAGCGCCAGGGCGGCTTCGCAGAAGGCGATCCGCTGGCGTTCAAAGGCGATCCCCTCATCCAGGACCAGGAGTTGGAGGAGGCCCGTCCGGCTGGCTGGAGGATGGGGGAAGTCGCGTTCTCGAACCGCCTCATAGGTCGCCAACTGGGCGCGGTGATGATTGAGCAGGCGATCCAGTTCATGCGTCAGGTCGCCGGGATCGACCTCGCCCGCGGCGCGCAGACGAACCATCAACTCGTCGCGGATGGCCGGGGGCGCGAGCGCGGCGCCGGTCCAGCGTTCAAGCTCCTGTCGACCTGCGGGCAGGATGCGATAGCGCCGCTTGCGGCCCGGCGCGCCCTCGACAGCGGTCGCCTCGACCCAGGCGGAGGCTTCCAGCCGCGCCAGCTCGCGATAGATCTGCTGGTGGGTGGCCTGCCAGAAATGGCCGATGGAGCGGTCGAAGCGGCGCGCCAGCTCCGACCCCGATCCGGGGCGCTCGGCCAGGGACGTCAGAATGGCGTGGGGCAGGGACATGGAGACTGGATAGCGCGGGACGGTCCGTCGAAGAAGCCGGCCTATCCCTTGAAGGCGGGCAGCAGATGGCCCAGTCGGGCGCCCATTTCCGTAGCCAGGGCCTGAACCCCGTTCATCGGTCGCATCATCACCTCGAAGTCGATGATCAGGCCGTCGGCGTCGAACTGGATGACGTCGACCCCTTTCACCCCCTTGTCGCCGACGCGCGCGCTGAACTCCAGCACCACGCCCAGGCCGTCGGGCATGGCCGCCTGGCGGTGATAGGCGAAGTCCTCGAACACGGTGATGACCGTACCGAGCGCCAGGATCAGGGCGTCCGCGCTCCTGTAGGGCTTGAAGGCCACGGGCGAGCGGAAGCAGGCGTCCGGGTGGGTGATGGCGCGTAGGGCGTTCAGGTCGCGCTCCGCGATCATCTGATGCCATTTGGCCAGGGAGGCGGCGACGGCGGGTTGCAGGGGCAGGACGTCGGACATGAGGCTCTCTCCGGTTTCCAGAATCAGATGACGGCGGCCAGGCGAACGCCCTGGTCGATGGCGCGTTTGGCGTCCAGTTCGGCCGCCACGTCGGCCCCGCCGATCAGGCGAACCGAGCAGCCGCGCGCGACCAGATCGTCGTGCAGATCGCGCAGGGGCTCCTGCCCGGCGCAGATGACGACGTGGTCGACCGGCAGGGTCCTGTCGGCGCCGTCGATGGTCACGTGCAGACCTTCGTCGTCGATGCGGCGATAGGCGACGCCGCCGGCGGTGACGACGCCGTGCATCTTCAGCGCGGCGCGGTGAATCCAGCCGGTGGTGCGGCCCAGACGCTCGCCGACCTTGCCGGGCGAGCGCTGCATCAGGAAGACCTGGCGTTCGGCGGGCTCGACCTGCGGCGCGGTGCGGCCTCCGGCGGCGCGGTAGTCTGGATCGACGCCCCAGGTGCGGAAGAAGCGATCCAGCGACGGCGGCTCATGCCGCTCGACCAGATATTCGCTGACGTCATGGCCTATGCCGCCGGCGCCGATGACGGCGACCGACTTCCCGACCGGAACCTCGTCGCGCAGGACGTCGAGGTAGGACAGGGTCTTGGGGTGGTCGATACCGTCGATCTCGGGCGTGCGCGGGCTGACGCCGGTGGCCAGGACGATCTCGTCGAAGCCCTCGTCGGCCAGGGTTTCGGCCTCCGCGCGGGTGTTCAGGCGCACAGCGACGCCGGTCAGGTCCAGTTGCTTGCGGAAGTAGCGGATGGTCTCGTTGAACTCTTCCTTGCCGGGGATCTTCTTGGCGATGTTGAACTGACCGCCCACGTCGCTTGAGGCCTCGATCAAGGTGACGTCGTGGCCGCGCTCGGCGGCGGTGACGGCGAAGCTGAGGCCCGCGGGACCGGCGCCGACCACGGCGATCTTCTTGGCGGCTTCGGTTGGGGCGATGGCCAGTTCGGTTTCGTGGCAGGCGCGCGGATTGACCAGACAGGAGGTGATCTTGCCGGCGAAGGTGTGGTCCAGGCAGGCCTGGTTGCAGCCGATGCAGGTGTTGATCTCGTCGGCGCGATTCTCGCGCGCCTTCTTCACGAAATCGGCGTCGGCCAGCAGGGGGCGGGCCATCGACACCATGTCGCAGTAACCGTCGGCCAACAGGTCCTCGGCCACCTCCGGCGTATTGATGCGGTTGGTGGCGACCAGGGGAATGGAGACTTCGCCCTTCAGGCGCTTCGTCACCCAGGCGAAGGCGGCACGCGGCACGCTGGTGGCGATGGTCGGGATGCGGGCCTCGTGCCAGCCGATGCCGGTGTTCAGGATGGTCGCGCCGGCGGCTTCGATCGCCTTGCCCAGTTGCACGACCTCTTCCAGGGTCGAGCCGCCCTCGACGAGGTCAAGCATGGACAGACGATAGATGATGATGAAGTCCGGGCCGACGCGCTCGCGGATGCGGCGCACGATTTCGAGCGGCAGGCGGATGCGGTTTTCGTAGGACCCGCCCCATTCGTCGTCGCGCTGATTGGTGCGGGCGGCGATGAACTCGTTGATCAGATAGCCCTCCGAACCCATGACCTCGACACCGTCGTATCCGGCGCGGCGAGCCAGGGCTGCACAACGGACGAAGTCCTCGATCGTCTGTTCGACCTCTTCGCCGGTCAGGGCGTGCGGGGCGAAGGGATTGATCGGGGCCTGGACCGCCGAAGGGGCGACCAGGTCGGGGTGATAGGCGTAGCGGCCGAAATGCAGGATCTGCATGGCGATCCTGCCGCCCTCGGCGTGGACGGCTTCGGTGACGACACGGTGCTGGTCCGCCTCCTCCTCGGTCGTCAGCATGGAGCCCCAGGGCATGGGGCGGCCGCGTTCGTTCGGGGCGATGCCGCCGGTGACGATCAGTCCGACCTCGCCGCGCGCGCGTTCCGCGTAGAAGGCGGCCATGCGCTCGAAGCCGTTTTTCGCCTCTTCGAGACCGACGTGCATCGATCCCATCAGCACCCGGTTCTTCAGGGTGACGAACCCGAGGTCCAGCGGCGTCAACAGATGCGAGTAGGGCATGGCGACCGTCTTTTATGCAATCAGTTGCATTCAATCTATCGGCGGATTTCGGATATGCAAGTGGTTGCATAAGGCGACGCCGAATACGGACGATCTGTCTCCGAACGGCAACCCCAGCTTCATCTCGCCTTAGTCACGGCGTCGTCCGTGCGACATCGACGCCCTCTAGGTCTCCCCGAACCTTTCAAGGGGAGTGCGATGATGAAATCCGTTGGAACCAAGGCGATGCTGATGGCTGGCGCGGCCGTGCTGAGCCTGTCGACCGGTGGCCTGGCCCATGCCCAGAGCGCCGCTCAGGAACCGGTCTCGACGGTCGCGGACGTCATCGTCACCGCCCAACTCCGAGCTCAGGATCCGGTCGAGGTGCCCTTCGCCCTGACGGCCTACAGCGGTCAGTTCCTGGACGACCTGGGTATTCAGGAGTTCGAACAGCTGTCGGCCTTCGTGCCGGGCTTCCTGGTGCAGAACCAGTCGCCGAACAATCCGGGCTTCGTCATGCGCGGCATCACCTCGGACTCGGGCGCCGCCACGGCCGAACCGCGCGTCTCGGTGTTCCAGGACGGGGTGTCGATCTCCAAGTCGCGCGGCTCCTATGTCGAACTCTTCGACCTGGAGCGGGTCGAGGTGGCCAAGGGGCCGCAGTCGACCCTCTATGGTCGCGGCGCCCTGATCGGGGCGGTCAATCTGGTTCAGAACCGCGCTCGTCCCGGCCAGTTCGACGCCGAGGGGCGCGCCGAGGTCGGGGACTACGGCTACCGCGCGGTTGAGGGCTTCGTGAACGCGCCGGTGGGCGAGAACGCCGCCCTGCGCCTGGCCACGCGAATGAAGACCCGCGACGGATCGGTCGAAAACCTGTTGGGCGGAGAGGACTACAACGGCATCGAGACCAAGGCCTTCCGCCTGTCGGGCGCCTGGACGCCCACCGACGCCTTGCGCCTCGACCTGATCGCCAACTACCAGACCGACGACGCCAGCGGCACGTCGTTCAAGTCCATCGCCTATGATCCCGCCAACCCGACGACGGGCGCCGTCCTGGGCGGTCGCGCGCCGTGGGAGGGAGCGGCCCTGACACCGGGCGCCGCCTTCGACGGCGGCAAGGCCCTGGGTCTGGATCGCGAGGTCTGGGGCGTGACGGGCCTGGTGAAATGGACCCTGTCGCCCTCGCTGACCCTGAACTCGACCACGGCCTATCGCCGGTTCGATTCCTACGAGACCTTCGATGCAGACGGTCTGTCGCTTCCCTTGCTGACGGCGGCCGAGGAAGCCTTCGGGAAGCAGTGGAGCCAGGAGTTCCGTCTGAACTGGGACGACGGGGGGCGTCTGTCCGGCTTCGTCGGGGCGGGCTGGTTCAAGGAAGAGGGCTATCAGCGCACCCCGACCCAGTTCGACGAGCGTCTGGCCCTGGCGCAGTTGTCGGGCGTTCTCGACGGTTCTCCGACCACGGTCGGCCGCAACACCCTGCCCCTCGCGGCCTATCCGGCTGTGGCGACCCAAGTGCTGCAGAGCATGCTGACGCCTCTGGGCGCAGGCGCCCTGGCGGTTCCGATCGCCGGGAACCTGAAGTCGGCCCATATCGAGATCCCAATCAACAGCGCCGAGCTGACCTCCTATGACCTGTTCGCCGACCTGACCTTCAAGGCCACGGATCGGCTCGAGTTCGCGGGCGGCGTTCGCTACACCCGCGACGACAAGACCACGGGCTACGCCAGTTCGGTCGCCAACGGCCGCTCCATCGCCGGCGGTCTGTTGGCTGTCCTGCAGGGCGCTGTTCCGCCGGCCCAGATTCCGGCCCTGTTGGGCGGACTGGCCAATCCGAACGCAGTGAACCTGCCGGCTTCGGTCCTGCCGCTGTTCGGTCTGACGGCCCAACCCACGGCGAACAACGGCGCCTTCGTCTATGCGGATCATGACGACTACGGCTTCACCTGGCGCTTGACGGCGCGCTACGCCCTGTCGGACGACGCCAGCCTCTACGCCAACTACGCGCGCGGCCGTCGCCCCGAGGTGCTGAGCGTCAGCGGCCCGTCGGCCCCCCTGGCCGCCCCGAGCTTCAAGGTGATCGAGGCCGAGACGGTGGACAGCTTCGAGGTCGGCGCCAAGGCGGCCCTGATGGACGGCCGCCTGCGGCTTGACGGCGCCGTCTTCCACTATGCCTACGAAAACTTCCAGACGACGGTTCAGGAAGGCACGCGCTTCATCGTCACCAATGCGGGCGAGGCCAGCGCCTACGGCTTCGAAGGCCAGGTCTTCTGGTCGGCGAACCCCAACCTCGATCTGTTCGGGACCTACGGCTACAACCACTCGCGCTTCGAGGCGGGCCTCTACGACGGCAACCGCTTCCGCCTGTCGCCGGACCATATGGCGTCCATAGGCGCGATCTGGCGCCTGCCGATGGCGCACGGGACGGTCGAGGTTCAGCCGACGTACACCTGGCAATCCAAGGTCTTCTTCGACGACAACAACGACATCCCGGCCCTGCAGACCCAAAACTTCGTCCCGGATCGGGTCCAGGACGAATACCAGGACGCCTACGGCCTGCTGAACCTGCGCGTTCGCTACGCCCCGACCTCCGGAAACTGGGGCGTCGAGGCCTTCGGCGAGAATCTGCTGGACGAGGAATACGTCAAGGACGCGGGCAATACGGGCGACTCCCTGGGCCTGCCGACCTTCATCGCCGGGCGTCCTGCGAGCTTCGGCGTCGCCTTCACCGTCCGCTACTGAGGGGCTGCATCATGAAGATGAACCGTCGCGGCCTTCTGGGCCTGTTCGGAGCGAGCGCGGCTCTTGGGGGCGCCGTCGAGGCTGCGGCGGGGGCGGCTCCTTCGGTCGCCTTCGTTCATGGGGTGGCGTCGGGCGATCCTGGAACGGACCGGGTGATCCTGTGGACCCGCGTCACTCCAGCCGAAGGCGTTTCGGCTCCCGTGAACGTCGCCTGGCGCGTGCTGGAAGGCGAGGGGGATCGCGTCGTCGCTTCGGGCCGTTTCGAGACCGGGGCGGATCGGGACTATACGGTCAAGGTCGATGCGACCGGTCTGCGCGCGGGGCGCGACTATCGCTACGACTTCACTGTGGGCGAGATTCGCTCCCCCATGGGGCGCACCCGGACCCTGGCGGCCGAGGGCGCGGCGCCCGTCAATCTGGCGGTGGTGTCGTGCCAGCTTTATCCCGGCGGTCTGTTCAACGCCTATGAGGTGATCGCCGCCCTGCCGTCGCTGGACGCCGTGGTCCACCTGGGCGACTACATCTATGAGTATGGGGCGGAAGACGACGCCTACGGCATGGCGACCGGCGCCAAGCTGGGCCGCACGCCCGAGCCGCGCCACGAGATCGTCTCCCTGGCCGACTATCGGGTCCGCCACGCCCAGTACAAGACGGACGCCGATCTGCAGGCCGCCCACGCCCGGGCGCCCTTCATCTGTGTCTGGGACGACCACGAAACGGCCAACGACGCCTGGCTGCACGGCGCCGAGAACCACCAGCCGGAAACCGAGGGCGACTTTGCGGTCCGCAAGGCGGCGGCTCTGAAGGCCTATTACGAGTGGATGCCCATCCGCGAAGCCGCGCCGGGCGCTCTGAAGGAGGCCATCCACCGCAGCTTCCATTTCGGCGACCTGGCCAGCTTGATGATGGTCGAGACGCGCCTGACCGGCCGCACCGAGCCCCTGGCCTATGAAAAGGATCTGACGGCCAAGGACGGACCGGACGGCGAACCGGTTCTGGACCTGGAAGCCTTCCACGCCAAGCTGAACGACCCCTCCCGCGACCTGATGGGTCAGGCGCAGCGCGACTGGCTGAAGGGCGAACTCGCGGCTTCCAAGGCCAAGGGGCGGCCCTGGCAGGTGCTGGGCAATCAGGTCGTCATGGCGAGGGTCGCTGGGCCGGACGTGGCCAAGACCCTGACGCCGGAACAGGTCCAGGGCCTGATGGCCATGGTTCCGGAAGCCTATCGCGATCAACTGGAGCAGGCTCTCTTCCTGTTCAGCCTGGGCATGCCGTTCAACCTGGACGCCTGGGACGGCTATCCGGCCGGCCGTGAACGTCTCTACGCCGCCTTCGCCGAAGCGGGGGTGCAGCCCATCGTCCTGGCCGGCGACAGCCACGCCTTCTGGGTCAACGAGCTGAAGGACGCCAAGGGCGAACGTCGGGCGGTCGAGTTCGGGACCAGCGCCGTCTCCAGCCCGTCGATCAGCGATGCGGTCGGCGGCTTCCCCCTGGGACCCTTGCTGATGCAGGCCAATCCGGAGGTCCGGTTCTGCGACCAGTCGGCCAAGGGCTTCATCCTGCTGACCCTGAGGCCGGACATGGCGGAAGCCGCGTTGATGCAGGTCTCGACCATCTTCGCCAAGCCGTTCGAGGTCACGGCCCTGAAGCGCATGCGCGTCCGGGCCGCCGACGGCGTCCTGACGGAGGCCTGATCGGCGGGACGATCTCGACAGGGAAACCGCGAAGGCGCAGTGAGGGGAGGCGGGTCGATCCGATCGCCGGGCCGGCCTTTCTGACCCGCTCGAAGACGGCCCCTTCGAGGATGCAATCCCCAGTGCTGGTCATCTCGATCCAGAGCCAGGTGGTCTATGGCCACGTCGGCAACAGCGCGGCCGTCTATCCCATGCAGTCCATGGGGCTGGAGGTGGCCGCCGTGCCGACGACCCTCCTGTCCAACCAACCTCACTATCCGACCATGCGCGGGCGGGTGCTGGAGACGGATCTGGTCGCCGATCTGCTTCTGGGAGTCGAGGAGCGAGACCTGCCACGATCCGCCGGGGCGGTCGTCACCGGCTATATGGGCTCGCCCGAGAACGCGGCCGTGACGGCGGACTTCGTGCGGCGCTGGAAGGCGATGAATCCGGCGCTGATCCATATCTGCGATCCGGTGATCGGAGATGACGATCTGGGCGTCTTTGTCGCTGACGGCCTGATCGACCGCTTTCGCGACGACCTGACCCCCTTGGCCGACATCGTCACGCCAAACCAGTTTGAACTGGGCCGTCTGGTCGGTGAAAGGCCCGATACTGAGGAGGGCTTGATCGAGGCGGCGCGTTTGCTGAGCGGACGTGGGACCGGACGCACGGTCGTCACCGGCTGCGTCCTTGCCGACACCGCGCCGGGCGAGGTCGAAACCGTGACGATCGAGGAAGGACGGGCGCATCGCGTCTCCATCGCCCGTATTCCCATCCGCCCCAGCGGGACGGGCGACCTGTTCACCGCCTATCTGACGGGCTGGTTGATGCGCGGCGAGTCCCTGCCGGAAGCGGCTGTCCGCGCCGCCGAGGGGGTGCGGCAGGTGCTGTTGCGAACCACGGCGGCCGACGTCTTCGAGATGCGGCTGATAGGGGACTGAGTTCAGCCCGTTGCGCCGGGCCAGTAGTCGGCGTTGGAGGTGGGACGCGGCCCGAACAGGGTCTGGCCCACGCGGACGACGGTTGCGCCTTCCTGCACAGCCAGTTCGTAATCGCCGCTCATGCCCATCGACAGGCCCGCGATCCGCTCGTCGACCTGGCGCGCACGGTCGCGCAGTTCACGCAGCAGGGTGAAGCAGGGCCGCACGCGGTTCGGATCGTCGCTGAACACGGCCAGGGTCATCAGGCCCCGAGGTTTCAGTCGCGGGAAGGCTTTCAAGCCGCCGATGAAATCCAGCAAGGCGTCAGGAGACAGGCCGAACTTGCTGTCTTCATTGGATGTATTGACCTGGACATAGACGTCCATCTGGCGGTCGTCGGTCTCCAGCCTGCGATCCAGGGCCTCGGCGAGCTTCAGGCTGTCCAGGGCGTGGAACTCGTCGGCCAGGCGGGTCAGGTATTTGACCTTGTTCGTCTGGAGGTGGCCGATCATGCACCAGCGGATCGGCAGATCCTGCAACTGCTCGGCCTTGTCCCGCGCCTCCTGCAGCTTGTTTTCGCCGAAGTCCGACACGCCCGCCTGCCAGGCCAGGCGCAAGACCTCTGCCGGAACCGTCTTGGTGACGGGCAGCAGACGAACGCTGTCGATCGACCTTTCCGCTCTTTCGCACGCCGCCCCTATGCGCCGGTGAGCCAGGGCCAGGTTGGCGGCGAAACGCGCGCGGGGGTCGTGGCCGAACCGTTCCAGCATCTCGGGCGACAGCGTCCCGACCTGGGCGGTCGAGGGCGGACGATCCGGGGCGGGGGCGATCATGACGGCGGCTTCCTTCGGCGATGCAGGCCGGGCCTGTTTAGCGGATAGGGCGGCGGAAGCGAGCCTTCATCCTGCGTTCCGTCATCCCAGGTGCGTCTGGATCGGCACGCCGTTCTTGATCGCCAGGGTGACGGGCGTGCGTTCGGCGACATCGGCCAAGCGCGCACGTTGCGCCTCATCCAGCGCGCCTGTTGGGACCAGCACACGCTCGATGCGGGGCGGCGTCTCGCCGCCCAGATACTCCAACCGCACCTCCAGCCCTTCCATCGGCCAGCCCTTCTTCTCGACGTACATGGTCAGGGTGATGGCGGTGCAAGCCCCAAGGGCGGAGATCAGCAGGTCGAAGGGGGCGGGGCCCGCATCGGCGCCGCCCAGACGCTCCGGTTCGTCAGCGATCAGTTCATGTTTCAACTCCGCCCCGGTCCTGATGACGGTGCGGTAGCGGGCGGTTCCGATACGAGCGTGCGCGACGGCCATTCTATGATCTCCCGTCAGGACATGGCCGGCGGAGCCGAGGGCTCGCGCTCGGGCGGCAGGGGGATGAACTCCTGGTCGTCCATGTCGGGCAACTTCATGCGACCGGCGCGCCAGTCGGCCTTGGCCTGTTCAATCCGGTCCTTGGACGAGGAGACGAAGTTCCAGTCGATGAAGCGTTCGCCCACGGGCTCGCCGCCCAGGATCATGACCGTCGACGGCTCAAGCGCGCAGACGACCGAGGCGACGCCGCGCTCCAGCACCGCCATCTGACCATGGCCCAGCGGCCTGCCGTCATCGATCTCGACCAGGCCCTGGACGACGTAGACGGCGCTCTCGGAATGATCGGTCGGGGTCTGGAAACGAGCGCCCGGCTCCAGTTCCAGATGCAGGTAGTGCAGGGGCGAGAAGGTGCTGACGCCCGCCTTCATGCCCATGGTCTCGCCCGCGACCAGCCGCCCTTTTACGCCGCCCTCGCGCCAGGCCGGCAGGTCGGCGGTGGTGACATGCTGGAACGAGGGGTCGATTTCTTCCTGGCCGTCAGGCAGGGCGACCCAGGCCTGGATGCCTTCCAGACGGGCGCCTTCGCGGCGAGCGCGTTCGAAACGTTCGGAATGGGTGACGCCGCTGCCCGCCGTCATCCAGTTGACCTCGGCCGGACGAATGTCCTGCTGGACCCCTAGGCTGTCGCGGTGGGTGATCTCGCCGTCGAACAGATAGGTCAGGGTCGAGATGCCGATGTGGGGGTGGGGCCGCACGTCCACGGTCTTGGGGATGCCGGCGGGAAGATCGACCGGACCCATGTGGTCGAAGAAGACGAAGGGGCCGACCGTGCGGCGTTTGGCATAGGGCAGGACGCGCCCCACCTCGAAGCCGCCGAGGTCTTTGCGGCGCTGGTCGATGACGAGTTCGATCATGTTCGTGTTCCTTGAACGAAGGGCGAGAGGGCGAACGTCCGAAGATCAGAGGGCGACCCTCGCACTATGGCGCGGATCGCCCGGAAGACCAGTCTCAGTCGCGCTGGGAGTCCAGCGCTTCATGGTCGGTCGCGACCTGCTGGGCCTTGCCGTAGCTTTCGATCAGCAGTTGGTAGGGCGGGAAGATCTGGGTGTAGACCTCGGCCCACTGGGCAGCGTCTTCACGGTTCCAGGTTTTCTGCAATTCCGAGGCGACGGCGGCCATGTCCATCGGCACGACGCCGGCCTGGACTACGCGAGCCAGGGTGATCTCCTGGGCCATCTTGGAATAGGTGCCCGAGGCGTCGACGACCACGAAGACCTTGTAGCCCTCATAGGCGGCGCTGATGGCGGGGAAGGCCATGCAGACGCTGGTGATGGTGCCGGCGATGATCAGGGTTTTGCGGCCGGTCGCCTTCACGGCGGCGACGAAGTCGGGGTTGTCCCAGGCGTTGATCTCGCCCTTGCGCGCCACATACTGGGCGTGGGGAGCATTGGCGTGGATTTCCGGGATCAGCGGACCGTTGGGGCCCTGCGGCACCGAGGCGGTGGTGATGACCGGCAGCTTGGCTAGGGTCGCCATCGAGGCGAGGGCGGCGGCGTGACGGCGCAGGGTGGTCATCGGCATGTCGGCCACGGTCTGGAACAGGCCGCTCTGATGGTCGATCAGCAGCATGACGGCGTCGTTCGGGTCGATGACCGGGCGCTGGCCGTTGAAATTGGCGGGCAGGGTGGAAGCGGACATGGGGGTCTTTCCTTTCAGGCAGGGGGTCGCGATCGGACGACGGTCCGTCAGGGCGGGAAGGGGCGGCCCGGTCCGAAGACCGGGCCTTGAGCGTCATGAGGGGATCAGGCGGCTGGAATGTCGCCGAAGCGGCCGCTGTTGAAGTCCGTGATCGCGGTGCGGATCTCGTCCTCCCTGTTCATCACGAAGGGGCCGTAGCCGACGATGGGCTCGTCGATCGGCTCTCCGGTCAGGATCAGCAGGGTCGAGTCCGCATCGGCGCTCAGGACGACGCTGTCGCCCTGACGGTCCAGCAGCAGGGCCTCGGCGGCGCCGGCGGGCTGGTCGCCGTTGACGGTGACGTGACCCGACAGGACCACGAGGATGGCCGTATGGCCTTCCGGCAGGTCCAGCGTCGTCTCGGCGTCCCGGTTCAACCGTACGTCCCACACGTTTATGGGGGTGAAGGTGCTGGCCGGACCCTTCGAGCCGCCCATGGCGCCGGCGATGATCCGGGCCGTGCCCGCATCGTCAGGCAGGGCGACGGTCGGAATGTCGGCGTTCAGGATCGACTGGTAGCCGGGACGGGTCATCTTGTCCTTGGCGGGCAGGTTGACCCACAGCTGCACCATGCGGAAGGGGCCGCCGGTCCGCGCGAAGGCGGGCGAGTGGAACTCCTCGTGCAGGATGCCGCCGCCCGCCGTCATCCACTGGACGTCGCCGGGGCCGATGATCCCGCCTTGGCCGGTCGAGTCGCGGTGCTCGACCTCGCCGTCATAGACGATGGTCACGGTCTCGAAGCCGCGGTGCGGGTGCTGTCCCACGCCGCGCCGCTCGGTCGTCGGCTCGAAATTGTAGGGGCCGGCGTAGTCGAGCAGCAGGAAGGGGCTGACGTGCTTGCCCACGGCGTCATAGGAAAACAGCGACCGCACGGGGAAACCGTCCCCGACCCAGTGGCCGCGATCATTGCCGTAACGTCCCAGAACCTTCTTCATGGTGTTTCTCCTTGGCGATCGAACCCTGTCGATCACCCTGGGTCATTTATGGCTATGGGACGCTGATGGCGACAGATTGCGAAACTGACGCCTTGCGTTCTAAAAATAGAACGATGCGCGATCTCAACGACCTCTATTATTTCGTCCAGGTGGTGGATCATCGCGGGTTCGCGCCCGCCGCTCGAGCCCTGGGCATGCAGAAGTCCAAGCTGAGCCGCCGCATCGCCCAGTTGGAAGACCAACTCGGCACGCGTCTGATCCAGCGATCCTCGCGCAAGTTCTCGGTCACGGAGATCGGGCAGGAGTATTATCGCCGCTGCCTGGCCATGCTGGTCGAGGCCGAGGCCGCCCAGGATCTGATCGACGGCGCCCGGGCCGAACCCTGCGGAACGGTTCGCGTCGCCTGCGCGCCAGGCCTGCTGGCCTATCAGATGAGCGAACTCATCGCGCGTTTCATGGGGCTCTACCCTCGGGTTCAGGTCCACTTGCAGAGCACCAGCCGTCGCGTCGATGTGATCGGCGAGGGCTTCGACCTGGCCATTCGCGTGCGGGAACCGCCCCTGGAAGAGACGGATCTAGTCATGCGCAAGCTGGACGAAAGCGTCCACCGTCTGGTTGCAGCGCCCGATCTGGTCGAGCGCATGGGGACGCCGGCCGGTCCGGCCGACCTGACGGGGTGGCCCAGCCTGGACTTCGGTCCGGCGCACCGCGACCATGTCTGGGCCCTGCATCATCGCGACGGCATGACGGCCTCGGTCCGCCATGAGCCGCGCCTGGTCACGGACGATCTGCACATGTTGCACGAAGGCGTCCTGGCAGGCCTGGGCGTCGCTCTTTTGCCGAGCGTGGCGGTGATGCGCGACCTGACTCAAGGGCGATTGATCGACGTCCTGCCCGATTGGCGTCCGCGCAAGTGGATCGTCCATGCGGTCTTTCCGTCGCGCCGGGGCCTGTTGCCGTCGGTCCGCCTCCTGCTGGACTTCATCGCTCAGGCCTGCGCCGAGACCTCTCATGCTGTGGACGAACCTTCCGCCCCTTGACGCGGAGAGTATCGCAAGGCGTCTTTCCCCCTGTCGGGGAAATCAATGTTTCCGGCGGCGGCCTTTTGGCTTCCGTCTCTGCTTGAGGAAGACGCTGCGAATGATGAAGACAAGACTGAGCCTCGCCCTGGCCGTTCTGGCGCTTGGCGCCGGAGCCTGCGCCAAGACCGACGACGCTCCGGGCAAGGACCCCGCCTTGGAGATTGCGGCCCAGCCGGCTGAATCCGCCGCTGTCGATGCGGCCTCGACGGGGTCGGCGCAACCGTCTGCGGGAATCCCGCCGCTGTCGGCCTATGTCGGCAAGAACCCCTTCGAACCGGTTCAGGGCGTGGCCTTCCTCGCGAATCCGACGGTGCGGGCGGCCATCACGGCTTCGGGCGCCGGCCGCGAGATTCTGGATTTCGTCTTCCGCGACGCCAATGTCGTGGGAGGTATCCGCGAGACCCGCGAGCGGTTGCTGACCTCGGGCCATGATCCGGCGGGGGCGGGCGTGACCAACTGGGCCGTCCTGGTGACGCCGGACGGCAAGGCGGCGGTCTGCTATTCGGACGGCGCCGATCCGAACGCGATCTCCTCCGACTGGTATTATGGCGGCGAGAAGGTCTTCAGCATCGACGATCGCTGCCCCACGCGCGGTGAAGACATCGAAAGCTTCAGCAACTGGCCCATCGGCCCGATCCCGGGCTGACGAAACCGGCCCTCGCGGGATCGTCCGCGAGGGCCGCCTGCCCTCAGTCCTGCGCGCGGCGCAGGGCTTCAAGCTCCTTGCGAGCTCGTTCGAAGTCGCGCTGGAAATCCGGATCGACCTTCAGGCGGGCGACCATGGCTGCGCCGACCAGGCGGCCGGCCTCGACGTCGCTGGCGTAGTGGACGCCGCAGATGACGCGGCTTTCGCCATAGGCCAAGCCGCGCGCCAGGACGGCGTCGGCGCGATCCGGCGCCATTTCCGACAATATCAGGGCCCAGGCCCAGCCCATGGCCGAATGGCCGGACGGATAGGAGCCGCTTCGCGCCAACCAGGGCTCGGGCGCGATACAGGTGGCCGCAGGCTCTGCGACGAAGGGGCGAGGACGGAAGTAGCCTTGCTTGGCGGGGGTCTGGATCAGTTCCAGATCGCCCAGCATCCGGCCCAGCAGCACGGTGAGCGTCGGCAGACGATGCGGG
The DNA here is from genome assembly GCF_040549405.1 of Brevundimonas faecalis. Classification (NCBI taxonomy): domain Bacteria; kingdom Pseudomonadati; phylum Pseudomonadota; class Alphaproteobacteria; order Caulobacterales; family Caulobacteraceae; genus Brevundimonas; species Brevundimonas faecalis. The sequence continues at coordinate 74,573 of NZ_JBEPTF010000003.1, forward strand.
TCGAAGCTGATCCCCAGGGGCTCGTTGAAAGCCTGGGGAGCGGAAGGGGTCTCAATCACGTTGTCAGCCGCAGCCTGCCGCCAGCGTTCGCTTCCTTCCAGGGCGCGGGTGGCGCGATAGGTCTCGACGTCGGCTCGCTGGCGCAGGGAAGCGGCTTCGGGCGGCGGAGGCAGGAAGGCCGAGGCGTCGGGCGCCGTCTTGCCGACCAGATAGCCGTGTGGATGGTCGCGGAAGCCCTCCCAGAAGACGGGGGCCTTGGGGGCGGCGGCGCAGGCCGAGAGGCTGGACAGGATCGCGGCGGCGGCGACAACGGCTTTCAGGCGGGCGGGCATGGGGTCTCCGTGCATGCGGCGCTCAGGCGAGTTGGGCGCCGGGGCGGCCGTCCTCGACCACCCAGGTGTTGAGCGTGGACAGGGCGGCCTTCGGATCGCGCACGTCGCTGATGGTTTGGTAGCGGGTCGTCATGCGGTCCGGCTTGATGTCGATGGCCATATAGCCGCGAACGCGGCTGTCGAAGAACCTGACCTGCGGATTGTCCGGCATGGCCGATATCAGGCCGTCGTAGCTGGGGCCGGTCGAGGTGATGGAGGTGCCGACGAACTCGGTCGCCACCGTGGCGGAGGACGGATCTGCGCTGTCCAGCTTCACGTCGTTCGTCCAGAAGGAATGATAGTCGCCGCTGAGGACGACGGGATTTCTGGGTTTCAGCGTCGACAAGGCCTGGGTCAGGCGATCGCGCGCGACGGGGAAGCCGTCCCAGGTGTCGGTCCAGTAGCGCGTGTCCGGGCCGCCGTCGCCGAAGCGAAGGCCCGCCATCACCAGATCCTGGCCCAGGATGTTCCAGCGCGCGTCGGCGCGCGCCAGACCGTCGTACAGCCAACGCTCCTGTTCGAAGCCCAGGAAGGTCCGCGACGGATCGAGGCGGTCGGGACAGCCGGCGTCGGAAACGATCTGCCCCTTGCCGCCGTTCGGCCCCTCGCTGCACGCCTGGCGCGAACGGTATTGCCGCCCGTCCAGCATGAAGAACTCGGCCAGACGGCCGTAGCGGACGCGTCGATAGATCGGCATCTGCAGGCGCGCGTCCAGGCGCGTGCGGCGGATAGGCATGGCCTCGTAGAAGGCCTGATAACCGGCGGCGCGGCGGCGCAGGAAGTCGTTCGGCGCGACGCCGGGCGTCTTGGACCAGACGCCGGAATAGTCGTCCTGGATCTCATGGTCGTCCCAGACGGCTAGACAGGGCGCGGCGGCGTGCAGGCGCTGCAGGTCCGCGTCGGTGCGGTGCAGGGCGTAGCGATTGCGATACCCCGCAAGGCTCGTCGCCTCCTCCAGGCCATAGGGGCGCACCACCTCGGCCGCGCGTTCGGGGCCTCGTGTGTATTCGTAGATGTAGTCGCCCAGGAACAGGGTCAGATCGGGGGCCTGGTCCGCCATGTGTCCATAGGCGCTGAAATAGCCGACTTCCCAATTGGAACAGGAGGCGACGGCCAGGCTCAGACTATCGACGACGGCGTCGGGCGCGGGCGTGGTCAGGGCGCGGCCCGCCGGGCTCTGCTGACCCAGCGCGGTGAAGCGATACCAATAGGGGCGGCCGGGTTGGAGGCCCTCCACCTCGACATGGACGCTATGGGCGGCGGCGGGTTCCGCCATGATCCGTCCGGCGGCCACGATCCGACGGAAGCTTTCGTCCGCGGCCACGTCCCACTGGACGGGAACGGCGGCGCCCATGCCGCCCAGCCCGTCCGGCGCGACAGGATCGACCGCCAGCCGCGTCCAGATGACGAAGCCGTCCGGCGCGGGATCGCCGCTGGCCACGCCCAGGGGAAAGACATAGGCGCCGCTCGCATGAGCGCGGCCGAAGCCCAGGACGGCGGGGGCGGCGACCAGTCCGCCCAGAAGGGCGCGGCGGTCGAGGCGGAGGGAAGAAGCGATCATGAGGTTTCTCAGTTCCGCCCGCCGCCCGCGCCCGCGCCGAAGCGGGCGCGGAAATCGTCCAGGCGAATGACGAACTCGTCACGGGCCAGGAAGTCCTCGTCCGTCATCTGCGGCTGTTCGTTGGGCTTGTACCGGCGAGCATAGTCCGGCTGGTCGGAGGCGTAGACCCTGAAATGGGTCGAATAGGTGCGCACGCGCACGCTCGGCGTTTCGCCGGCCATATCGAAGGTCATCAAACGCAGCCAGCCGTCGCCGAGACCCGGCGCCTTGTCGGCGGCCATGCCTGCATCCAGCGCCGCCTGGTTGCGGTCCTGGTAATCGGACAGGATCTGATAGACGGCGCCGCCGCTGCGGTTCCGGTCCATGCGGAAAGATTGGCCGTTATGGTGGCCGCTCAGGACCATGAAGATCTGCGGATTGCGGCTGACCAGCTTGCTCCAGACGCCTTCGGCGTCATTGTCGAAGGGATCCACGACCGTCTGGTTCACCACCGGATGCGGCAGACGTTCGCCGTCCTTGTTCAGGAAGTCGTGGGTGCTGATCAGGGTCGGCAGGCCGGGATGGGCGTGAATGACGGTCTCGGCCCATTTCAGGCTGGCGTCCGACGGGGCGAACTGCAGGCCTATGTGCAGGAAGCGGTAGCCTCCGGCCTCGAAGATCTGGGCGCTGTCGGCGCCGCCGTCGTGCGAGGCGACGTACCAGGGGCGATCCCTGAAGAAGGACGATTCCGCGCCAAAGGCCCGGGTCCATTCCACGAGACCGCCGACGTGGATCATGCCAAGGCGCCGCAGGTCGCCCTCGGGCGCCGTCAGGTCGCGAGGCCAGGATTCCTCCCACCACTGGGCGTCGTAGTCGTGGTTGCCGGACACGACGGAGAAGGGAAGGGCCCCGTCGATCAGCCTGTAGGCGTCCACGGACGCCGGGATTTCGACCTCGCGCACGCCTCGTGTCCAGCGGTCGGGGTTCATGCCTGAGGGCAGAGGACGAGCGCGAAATCCGCGCGCCTCATGGCTGGGATCGATGGCGATCGTCGGATGTTGCCAGACGTCGCCTACGCCGGTTGCGAAGACGATGTCGCCCCCGCGCGACACCGCATTGTCGGCGATGAAACGGAACTGTTCGATCATCATCTCGCGAGCGTCGAAGGGAAAACCTTCGGCTTTCTGATGCGTGAAGTCGACGTAGTTCTGGGTGTCCGGGATCACCGCGATGGTGAAGCGCGCCGGTGAAGCCTGCTGGGCCTGGGCGGAGGAGGCGCCCGTCAGGCAAAGGGCGGCGATCGCCGAGAGAAGCGTCTTCCTGGTCATCGACATGCTGGTGTCTTGCGTGATGGCGGAGAATAGGCGGGGCTCCGGTCCAGACCGGAGCCCCGCGCCGGGTCCTAGTAGCGGTAGTTGAGACGCACGCCCCAGGTGCGCGGCGGGTTCGGCGATCCCGTCGAAGCCGAGATGAAGCGGTTGCGGGATTCCTCGGAGTAGTCGTTCGTCAGGTTGTTGACGAAGACGCCGAAGGCGTAGGCGCCGTTCATCGGCCGCAGGGTCAGGTTGGCGTTCACCAGCCAGTAGTCGCCGATGACCGAGTTGGAGGAGGTGCTGAACTTCTCGCTGCGATAGGCGTAGTTGGTTTCCGCCTCGACGGCCCAGTCGCCGAACTGGTGCTCATAGGCGACCGAACCCTTGTAGTCGAAGCGCGGGAAGGGCAGGCGCTCGCCCGAACGGTCGCTGTATACAATGGTCTTGTACTCGCCGGTCACCGGATCGCGCGCCGCTTCGGTCGCCGTGGCGTTGACGAAGTAGAACTCGTCGTATTCGCCATACTTGTAGCCCACGGCCTGGGTGACGGTCAGGTTGTGCAGCGGGCGCCACCGCAGTTCCAGTTCGGCGCCCTGGATATGGGACTTGGGTACGTTGATCATGCGGCCGACCCGACCCGTCAGGGTGTAGAGAACGCCCTGAAGTTGCTGGTCGCGATAGTCGTAATAATAGGCGGCGGCGTTCACCTGCAGGCGGTTGTCCAGCAGGCTGGCCTTCACCCCGGTTTCGTAGGCGATCAGCTCTTCGAACTTGAACGGGTCCAACTGCTCCGGCAGGCCGCTGTTATAGGTGGTGAAACCGCCCGACTTCACCCCGCGCGAGACGTTGGCGTAGGTCAGGATATTGTCGCTGAACGCATATTCGGCGCCCAGCTTGCCGGTCCATTCGCCCATGTGCTGGGACTTGGAGGTGGCGGCGTTAAGGCGCGGATTGGGCTCTAGAACCCGGGTCTGGAAGTTGTTCAGATCGCGCGACTCGTCTTCGTAGCGCAGGCCTCCGACCAGGGTCAGGCGGTCGGTCAGACGATAGTCGACATTGGCGAAGACGCCCGTCGTCTCGACCTTCTGACCGTAGGTGGTGCTCATGTAGAAGCCGAGGTTCTTGGCTTGCGAGAAGTCGGAATAGAAGCCGCCGTCCACATCTTCCGTGGCGTGATAGAGGCCGGCCAGCCATTGAACCTTGCCGCCGCTCGGCGAGGCCAGGCGCACCTCCTGCGAAATCGTCTTGATGTCGTTGAAGAAGAAGGTGCCGGCCTCGTTCGAGGCGGTGGCGTCCCAATCGTTGAACTCGTTGCGGTCGAAGGATTCATAGGCGGCGACGGCGGTCAGGACGGCCCAGCCCAGGTCGTGGTTCACCCGCAGGCTGACGCCCTTGCCTTCATTGTCGCGGAAGGGCTTGGCGTTGGGAGAAACGCCGATCAGCTTGGCGAAATAGGGGGAGATGCCCCAGCCCGTGATGCGGTGGGCCTTGTCGGTCGGATAGACGCGGCCGCCGCCCGAGGTGAAGGGCGTGGTGATCAGGCGCAGGCCGCGTCCGTCCGAATTGTCCCGGCTGTAGTGCAGGTTCACGTCCACGTCGGTCAGGTCGCTGGGCCGCCAGTTCAGGCGCAGGCGTGCGGCCTGGGTGTCGCGATCGCCCAGGGCTTCGCCCGTGTCGCGATGATACTGCCAGGCGCCGCCGCTTTCCGCCGCGACCGCCAGGCGGGCGCTCAGGGTCTCGGTGACGGGGCCGGACAGGAAGCCTTCGAACTTGGCGGCGTCATAGCTGCCGTAGCTGGCGCTGAAGCCGGCTTGAACCGTCTGTGTCGGGGCGCCGGTGACGACGCTGACCGCGCCGCCTGTGGTGTTGCGTCCGTACAGGGTGCCCTGCGGGCCGCGCAGGACCTCGATCCGTGCAATGTCGAACAACTGGCCCTGGGTCATGACGCCGTACGGATAGGCGACTTCGTCGATATAGACGCCGACCGTCGAGGTGTTGTTGGCGGCGTAGTCGGTCAGGCCGACCCCGCGAATTCGGAACTGCGGCTGGCCGCCGCCCAATTGGCTGTCGACCTCCATGCTGGGCACGGCGTTCTCAAGGTCGTTGACCGTTTGGATGTTGCGCTTTTCCAGATCGGCGCCGGACAGAACGGTCAGGGCGAGGCCGACTTTCTGGGAGGATTCCTCGCGGCGTTGCGCCGTGACGACGATGTCCTCGACGGCGGTGGTCTGGGTTTCAGCCTGGGTTTGCGCCTGCGCGCTCGTAGGGAGGACGGCCGCCAGGGCCAGGACTGCGCCCGAGGCGCCGAGAAGAAGGTGTTTCATGGTTCGATCCATCGGGCGGCGCGGACGTGTTTCCCCTGTCGTCCGGGCCGGAAAATTGAGATCGGAGCACAATGTCGTTGGCAATTGCGTCCCCGGTGCGCGGTGCGTCGAACAGGCGTTCGCCTTGAGGCGACGGGGCGGCGGCTGATCATGGGGATGACGGATCATCCGGTCGCTCAGACGCTCAAGAAAAACACTTGTTCGACTGAGGTTGGGCTGTAGTCTGCGCCTGTGATGCTTTGGTGACGCTTATTTGAAGTCTTCTTGCTTCGCGGGTTTTCAGATCAAGAACGCGTGTTCGGTTCTCGAACTGCCAAGGCGACCAGGGTTGTCGCCGCATCGCCCAACTGGCTCGCAGCGGGCGTCGCGCCGGTCGCCGCTCCGGTCAGGGCGGCGCCCTTGATCCAGATGGCGAAGCGGGCGGCTGCGCGCCGCGTCAGGTCGAACTGGGGCGGCCAGCGCTCTTCGCGTGTCACATAGGTGCCGCCGCCTTCGGGGCCGCGCAGGATCATCGCCAGTTCCTGGAAGGAGGAGTCGCGCCGGGCCTTGAGGCAGATCTGCGCGATCAGGCGTGCGTACTTCACGTAGAAGCCAGGCCCCCCGGCGCCGTCCAGCGTCAGGGTGCCGGCCATCCGCTCGCTCCAGCCCGCCAGATCGGGACGGCCTCCGTCGGCGGGGCGACGGAAGTCGAGGTGCCGGGGCATTTCTCGAAAGACGGCGTGCCAGACAGAGTCGACGATGAACCGACGCATGTCGGCCCAGTGATAGGCGAGGGTGGAGGTCGAAACCCCGGCTTCGGTGCTGACCGACCGGTTGGTCAGGGCGGCGACGCCGTGCGTCAGAATCTGGTTCGCGGCCAGGTCCAGCAGGCGCAGCTTCATCGAATCCGCGTCCAGGTCGTCGCCGGGCGCCTTGGGGACCGCCATGCGGTCGACATAGCTTTCGGTGACGGGAGCCTCGTCGTCCGGACGTCCGAAGGCGCGATCGATCAGGCCGCCGAGGCCTTCAGCGGCGATCATCTCATAGTCGGCTCGACCGCCCAGGGCGCCGACGTAGAACTGCTCCATCACCAGGTAGGTGGACAGGGGCGCGCCGAAAGCGGCGAAATCGGGTGTTCGAGACAACAGGCGGGTCCAGGATTGGGCGCGCATGGCCTCCCATCGCGCCATCAGCGGCGGCAGGAAGGGGTCTGGGGCGTGGCTGACCAGCAGTTCTTCCCACATGCGAACGAAACCGGCCGACGGCATGGCGCGCTCGCGCAGATAGCGCCCGCACAGGGCCAGAAGGCCGTCCCGGCTCAACTCAAGCGAATCCGCTTGGGCGAAGAAGGCCTGATGATAGGCCTCGTCCTGTTCATAGGCGGCGCCGGCCATGGCTTCGATCAGGCCGGCCTTGGCGCCGAACAGGTTGACGATGACCGTGGTGCTCTTGCCCACCGACTGCGCCAGGTCGCGCATCGTCAAGCCGCCCAGGCCGACCTCTGCAACCAGGGCCATGGCGGCCGCCACGATGCGGTCGGCGTCTATCGATCGGGAGGCGGCGATTGTCGTCGTCATGCGACCGCCTGCATGGCTGTCTTGGCGTGAGATGTCGAGGCGTCGCAGTCGCTCAGTCGGTCCTTTCCAGCGGCAGGCGCAGGCCTGCGACGATCAGGCAGGCGGAATCGGCGACAGCGGCCACGCGTTGGTTCAGGCGTCCTGCCTCGTCGCGAAAGCGGCGGCCCAGAGGATTGTCGGGCACCAGGGACCAACCGACCTCGTTGCTGACGACCCAGAGACGAGCGGGGCAGTCGGTCAGGGCCCGCGTCAGTTCATCCATGGCGGCGGGAAGGTCGCGCGCGTTCAACATCTGGTTGCTGAGCCACAGGGTCAGGCAGTCGACCACGGCCACGTCGTCCGCGTTCAGGCCGCGCACGGCGGCGGCCAGTTCCAGCGGCGCTTCCAAGGTGCGCCAGCCTTCGCCGCGCTCGGCGCGATGGCGATCGATGCGATCGCGCATCTCCTCGTCGAAGGCCTGGGCCGTGGCGATCATCAGCGGCGCCCGGCCGGCTTCTGCGGCGGCGGTTTCGGCCTGCCTCTGGGCATGGGCGCTCTTGCCCGAACGGGCGCCGCCGAGAACCAGGGTCACGGGCATGGCTTTGTCTCCGGTTGACCTGAGGGCCGCGTGGTCCTATCGCCACGCTCGCGTCAGGTTCCCCGAAAGGGGATTGAAAGGGAACGGAGTTTGAAGCTCCGGCTGTTCCCGCAACTGTAAGCGGCTAGCCCGCGCGTCATACGCCACTGGCGGTCAGGAAGGCCACGGCCTGAAAGCGACCTCTGGGAAGGCGACGCGCATCGGCGTTGATCCGTGAGCCAGGAGACCTGCCTGTCGCCGTCGTTCTCCGCGCGGTCGGGATGTGCCGAGCGGTCGAGGCAACTCGTGTGACGACAGTCGTAAACCCAGCCGCGTCAGCGGCCGTCCTTGTTCCTCGGAGCAAAGGCCGGCTCGGCGCGGCGCCGTCATATGGAGAGCCGGAATGAACCGGACCGCATTCGCCGCCCTGGCCGCCGCCAGCCTTCTGAGCGCCGCACCCGCCCTGGCCGCAGAAACCGCCGACCAACAGGCCGCCGCGCCTGACGTGGCGGGTCGCGCCGGCGCTGTCGCCGTCGAGGACGTCATCGTCACCGCCAACCGCTCGGCCCAGCCGATCGAGCGCGTCGGCGCCTCCGTCACCGTCCTGACCCAGGCCGCCATCGAGGCGCGCCAGACCCCGGCGGTGGCCGAACTCCTGGCCCAGACGCCGGGCGTCAGCTTCACCCGCAACGGCGGCGTCGGCACGACGACCGGCGTCAATATTCGCGGCGCCGAGAGCCAGCACACCGTCGTCCTGATCGACGGGGTCAAGCTGAACGATCCCTCCTCGACCCAGGGCGGCTTCAACTTCGGCAACCTGCTGATCGGCGACACCTCGCGTATCGAAATCTTGCGCGGCGCCCAATCGACCCTCTGGGGCAGCCAGGCCATCGGCGGGGTGGTCAATATCGTCACCGCAGAGCCCACCGAGGCGCTGCAGGGCGGACTGACTGCTGAAGCCGGTTCGCGCGGCACGACCTATTTCCGTGGCGGGATCGGCGGCGCTAATGAGCGCCTGAGCTGGCGCCTGGCCGCCAGCCGCTACGACACCGACGGCTTTTCCGCCTTCGCCGCCGGCAAGGAAGACGACGGCTACACCAACACGGGCCTGTCGGGCCGCCTGAACCTGAAGATCACGGACGCCGTCTCGTTGGACCTGCGTTCGGTCTGGTCGAACGGCCAGAACGACTTCGACGCTTTTAACGGCGATAGCCGCGAGTACGGCAAGACCAAGGAATTGGTCGCCTACGCGGGGCTGAATTTCGACCTGCTGGACGGGCGTTTTCGTAACCGGATCGGCTATGCCTACACAGACACGAACCGCCGGAACTTCAATCCTGCGACCCTGGTGCAACCGCTGACCTTTGACGCGGCAGGCGAGAACCGTCGTTGGGAATACCAGGGCACGTTCGCCGTCACCGAGGCGCTGAACACGACCTTCGGCATCGAGAGCGAGCGTTCGGAAATGCGTACGCGTTCGCCGTCGAGCTTCAACCTGAATCCGGCCTTCGCGCGCGGTCAGGCGGACCTCGACAGCGCATACGCCCAGGTTCAGTGGACGGTGCTGGACGGTCTGACCTTGACCGGCGGCCTGCGCTACGACGATCACGCTCAATACGGCGACAACCTGTTGGGCCAGGTGGCTGCAGCCTGGGCACTGAACGACGGCGACACCGTCCTGCGCGCCAGCTGGGGTCAGGGCTTCCGGGCGCCGGGCCTGTATGAACTCTACAGCGAATACGGGAATCTGACGCTGCAGCCGGAAGAGTTCGACAGCTGGGAGATCGGCGTCGAGCAGCGCCTGTTCGACCGCGCCGTCGTCTCGGCGACCTATTTCAACCGCCAGGCCGACAATGAAATCCGCTACAACGGTTGCTCGACGCCGTCGACCGATCCGCTGTGCACCGTCAACGGCGTGGGACGCTGGGGCTACTACCGCAATGTCCAGAAGACTGAGGCGCAGGGCGTCGAGTTGATCGGCCGCCTGGATGTGACGGACCGCCTGAACGTCAGCGCCAACTATACCTGGACCGACGCCAAGAGCGCTTCGGGCGCCACGGACGGCAAGCGTCTGACCCGTCGTCCTGAGCACATGGCCAACCTCGCTGCGGACTATGCCTGGGCCTTCGGTCTGAAGACGGGCGTGGCCGTGCGCTATGTCGGCGAGACCTTCAACAACGACGCCAACACCGTGGTTGTTGGCGAATACACCCTGGTGGACATCCGCGCCTCCTATCCGATCAACGACAACCTCGAGGTCTATGGTCGGGTCGAGAACGCCTTCGACGAGGACTATCAGACAGTCCTGAACTACGGCACGGCGGGACGCGGCGTGTTCGGCGGCGTTCGCGTCCGGTTCTGATCCGATGCAGGACGCCGCGTTCCTGACGACGGCGACCCGGCACGGCGGCGGTCTGATGAAGGCCGCCGCCGCATTCCCCGACGCGCCCCGGCCGTGGTTGGACCTGTCCACGGGGATCAATCCTGAACCGTGGCGCGGACCTCGCGCGCCAGAGGCGGAGTTGAATCGCCTGCCGGATCCCGTCGCCTTGGCTGGGTTGGAAACGACAGCCGCCGCAGCCTTCGGCGCGTCGGCCGCGCGCGTGGCGGCGACGGCGGGAGCGGAGGCCGCGATCCGGTTGCTGCCGCTTCTGCTGGGCGTGCGTTCGGTCGAGATCGTCGGTCCGACCTATGGCGCCCATACCGAGGCCTGGCGCGCGGCGGGAACGGCCACACGCCTGATCGCGCCGGAACAGGCGGCGGCGTCGCAGGCCGGCGTGCTGGTGATCGTCAATCCGAACAATCCGGACGGTCGCCTGGCGCGGCGCGCAGACCTAGCCGCCATGGCGCGCGAACGCTCGGCGGCGGGGCGGTGGCTGGTCGTCGACGAGTCCTTCATCGAGTGTGCGCCGCTGGACAGCGTATCGGACCTGGCGGAGCCAAGCCTGATCGTCCTGCGCTCGTTCGGCAAGTTCTACGGCCTGGCGGGCGCGCGACTGGGTTTCATGATCGCGGAGCCTGACCTGATCGTTCGGCTTAGGGCTTTGCTGGGCGACTGGCCCGTCAGCGCTGACGCCCTGGCGCTTGGGCGGGGCGCCTATGCCGACATCGAATGGCGCGAGCGGACACGAGCGGCGCTAGAGCAAAGGGCCGAGGTCCTGGACGCCCTCCTTGTTCGAGCAGGGTTCGAGGCGACAGGCGGAACCAGCCTGTTCCGCATGACCCGCTCGCCGGACGCCGCCCGGCGTTTCACGCAGTTGTGCAAGGCGGGCATTCTGACCCGTCCCTTCGACCATGCGCCTGACGCCCTGCGTTTCGGCGTGCCGACCGAGCGCGATCTGCCCAGGTTGGCGCGCGCGCTGGAGACGGGCGCATGACCGCGACCCGGCGTCAGACCCTGACCGGCTTTGCGGCTTCCGGCGCGTCCTTGATCGTCAGTTCGGCCGCCGCCGGGACGGAGCCGCGCCGCGTGGTGTCGTTGAACGCCTGTCTCGACGCCATACTGGTCCACGTGGCCGACCGGGGACAGATCGCGGCCCTCAGCCACTACGCCAGGGAAACGGCGGGTTCGACCATCGTCGAGGTGGCCAGAACCCTGCCTTTCACATGGGAAACGGCGGAGGAGGTGATCGCTCTGCGGCCAGACCTGGTGCTGACCAGCCGTCACAGCGCCTTGGCGACCCGCAACGCGCTGGGACGGCTGGGCGTGCGAACCGAACTCTTTTCCGTACCCGAAAGCGTCGAGGTCAGCCTGGCCCAGGTGCGCGAGGTGGCGCGGCTGGTCGGACGGCCCGAACGCGGCGAGTCCCTGGTCGCGCGGGTCGAGGCGGCGCTGGCCGCAGGGGCCGCCCCGCCGGTCGCGCCGCGCCTGAAGGCCCTGGTCTATCAGCCGAACGGCTTCGCCGCCGGCAAGGGCACCCTGATGGACGAGATGATGACGCGCGCCGGGTTCGACAATGTCGCCGGGCGCTACGGCTTGGGCAAATGGGGCAATGTGCCGATCGAACGGCTCCTGGCCGATCCGCCGCAGGTCTTGCTCAGCGGCGTGCCGGTTCAGGGCTCTCGCACCTGGGCCGACAGGGTGATGCGCCATCCGGCTCTGGCCGCCCTGTCCGGACGGATGGTGCAGGCGCAACTGGACGAAAAGTTGCTCTATTGCGGCGGCCCTGTGCTGATCCGGACAGCCGCCGCCCTGGCCCGCGCGCATCGTGAAGCGCTGGAGGCGATCGCATGAAGACCCTGCCCAAGCCCCTGGTCCTGGTCGGACTGGTCCTGCTGATCCTGCTCCTGGCCGTTGCGAGCATGAGCGCGGGACGGGTGTGGATACCCTGGAGCGACTGGGCGGCCGGGCCCGGCGATCCGGTCTGGGCCATATTGTTCGAGTTGCGTCTGCCGCGAACCGTGCTGGCGGTGATGGTGGGGGCCGTGCTGGGCCTGACGGGAGCAGCGCTGCAGGGCTATACGCGCAATCCGCTGGCGGATCCCGGCATGCTGGGCGTCTCCACCATGGCGGCGCTCGGCGCGGTCATGACCTTCTATCTGGGAACGGCGGCCAGCGCGCCCTGGGTCCTGCCGGTCGCGGCCATGGCGGGGGCTGGGTTGGGCGTGGCCCTGCTGCTGGCCCTGGCGGGCGCGACCAGCAGCGTCGTCACCTTCATCCTGGCCGGGATCGTGATCCAGACCATGGCGGCGGCAGGCGTGGCCCTGGCGCTGAACCTGGCGCCCAATCCCTGGGCGGTGAATGAGATCGTCAACTGGCTGATGGGATCCCTGGCCGACCGCAGCGTCGTCGAGCTGAAGCTGGCTGCGCCGGGCATGATCCTGGGCTGTCTGCTGCTGTTGACCCAGGGGCGGACGCTGGACGCCCTGATCCTGGGCGAGGCGGGCGCGCGATCGTTGGGCACCAGGCTGGACCTCGGCCGTTTCGTCCTGGCCGTGGGCGCGGCCCTGGCGGTCGGTTCGGCGGTAGCGGCGACGGGCTCCATCGGTTTCGTGGGTCTGATCGTGCCGCATCTGTTGCGTCCCCTGGTTGGAGCAAAGCCCAGCGCCCTGCTGCTGCCTTCGGCTCTGGGCGGCGCGGCGCTGACCTTGGCGGCGGACATCCTGGTCCGGCTGACGCCCGCAGCGACCGAGATCAAGCTGGGGGTCGCCATGGCGGCGCTCGGCGGCCCCTTCTTCCTCTTCCTGTTGATCGGCATGCGACGGAGGCTGGCGTGAACCTTCTGGCGGTTGAAAACCTGTTCGTCCGTCTGGGCGGAAAAGCGGTGCTGAACGGCGTGACGGCGGCCTTTGCGCCCGGTCTTGTGACGGCGATCGTCGGGCCGAACGGGGCGGGCAAGTCCACCCTGCTGGACTGTCTGGCGGCGCTGCGACAGCCTCAATCGGGGCAGGTGATCTTGGGCGATCGTCCTTTGCGCACCATGCCATCGCGGCAGAGGGCTCGACGTATCGCCTATCTGCCTCAGCATGCCGAAATCGCCTGGGCCGTGGATGGGCGAACCTTCGTCGGCCTGGGGCGGACCCCCTATGTCGGCGCCTGGGGGCTGACGGCCAGGGACCGTGCGGCGGTGGAGCAGGTCATGTCGGCGACAGGGGTACAGGATTTCGCCGATCGCGTGGTCTCGACCTTGTCGGGCGGAGAGCGGGCGCGCGTGTTGATCGCCCGCGCCCTGGCAGGGGACCCTCAGTGGCTGCTGGCGGACGAACCCCTGGCGGGGTTGGACCCAGGTCACGTTCTGGACGCCTGCGACCTGTTCCGGCGTCTGGCGGATGAAGAGGGACGGGGCGTGGTCCTGACCCTGCACGATCTGGACGCCGCCCTGCGAGTGGCGGATCGAGTGATCGTCCTGGCCGAGGGGCGCATCCTGGCCGACGGCGCGCCTCGCCTTGCCCTATCGCCGGACGTGCTGAAGCAGGCCTATGGCGTCGAGGCGCGTGTGCTGGAGGGCGCGCACGGTCCGGTGCTGGAAATGGTCGGGCGTGCCGGTTGAGGCCGTCATGAGCTGGCCCTTCTTCTGGGCCGCCGCCAGCGCCTTCCTGCTGGAAGGCGTGGTCGGATGGCCGCGCCGGGTGATGCATCCAGTGGCCTGGGTCGGAGGTCTCATCGCGGGACTGGAGCATCGCTGGAACCGCCCGGAGACGAGCGAAAGGCGGCGTCGTCTATGGGGCGTTCTGACGATGCTGATCCTGATCGGCGTCACGGGGGGAGCCGGTTGGGCCGTTCAGGCCGTGGCCGGGATGTGGGCGTGGGGAGGGGGCTTGGTCGTTCTCTGCGGTGCGGCGGGTCTGGCGGCGCGCAGCCTGTTTGATCATGTGCGGGCGATCGAGGGGCCTCTGTCCTTGGGCGACCTGCCCGCCGCTCGCGTCGCCGTAGCCATGATCGTGGGGCGAGATGTCGACGCCATGGAGGAGGCGGACATCGCCGCCGCAGCCTTGGAGAGTCTGGCTGAGAGCTTCTGCGACGGCGTGGTCGCGCCGGTCTTCTGGTTCGTGATCGGCGGCCTGCCGGGCCTGTTCGCCTATAAGGCCGTCAACACCGCCGACAGCATGATCGGCCACATGGAGCCGCGTTGGCGCGCTTTCGGCTGGGCGGCCGCGAGAACGGACGATGCGATGAACTGGATTCCGGCCCGGATCGCCGGGGCGCTGATCGCCCTGTTTCATCCGCAGGGGTGGCGCATCATGCTGCGGGATGCGCGCAAGCACGCCTCGCCCAACGCCGGTTGGACCGAGGCGGCCATGGCCGGTGTTCTGCGGGTTCGGCTCGGCGGTTCTGTCCGCTATGACGGCGTCATGACCTATCGACCAGATTTCGGCGACTGGGCCGCGCCCCGCGCCTGCGATCTGCAACGCGGGCTTCGTGTCTACGGCCTGGCCTGCGCCGTCCTGTTTCTGCTGCTGATTGCCGGGGGCGTCGCATGGCCGCGTTGATGATACAGGGGTGCGGCTCGGACGTGGGCAAGTCGGTCCTGGTCGCCGGCCTGTGCCGGGTCTTCGCCAACAGGGGGCTGAAGGTACGGCCGTTCAAGCCGCAGAACATGTCCAACAACGCCGCCGTCACGGCGCCCGACGCCGAGGGGCGGGTGGGCGAGATCGGTCGCGCCCAGGCGCTTCAGGCCCTGGCGTGCCGCACGGCGCCGACGGTGGACATGAATCCGGTTCTGCTCAAGCCGCAGAGCGACGTCGGCGCGCAACTGGTGGTGCGCGGCCGGGTTGAAGGAACGTGGAAGGCGGCGGCCTATCAGGACCGCAAGGCCAGCCTGTTGCAGGTCGTCCTGGACAGCTTCGAGCGCCTTCGGGCCGAGGCGGATATCGTCGTCGTCGAAGGGGCGGGCAGTCCGGCGGAAATCAATCTGCGCGCCGGGGACATAGCGAACATGGGCTTCGCGCGGGCCGCCGACGTGCCCGTGGTCCTGGTCGGAGACATCGACCGGGGGCATGTGATCGCCGCCCTGGTCGGCGCCCACGCCGTGCTGGACGAAGATGATCGTGCCATGATCAAGGGCTTCTTGATCAACAAGTTCAGGGGGGACCCTGATCTGTTCAATGAAGGTCGCGCCGAGATCGTGCGTCGCACCGGCTGGGCGGACCTGGGCATGGCGCCCTGGTTGTCGGACGCCCGCGCCTTGCCGGCCGAGGACGCCGTGGTGCTGGACGGCGGCGTCCGTTCGGGCGGGGGCAGGGTTCGGATCGCGGTCCCCATGTTGTCGCGCATCGCGAACTTCGACGACTTCGACCCCCTGCGACATGAGCCGGGCGTGGATTTCGGCTTCGTACCGCCGGGACAGGCCCTGCCGGGAAACGCCGACCTGATCATCCTGCCTGGAACCAAGGCGACCTTGGCGGACCTAGCCTTCCTGCGGACCCAGGGGTGGGACGTGGACATCGCCGCCCATGTGAGACGCGGCGGGCGGGTGCTGGGCGTCTGCGGCGGCTATCAGATGCTGGGCCGGACGATCAGTGATCCGGACGGCGTGGAGGGGGTGGCCGGCTCGGCGGCGGGTCTGGGCCTTCTGGACGTCGAGACCCTTCTGGCGGGGGACAAGACCCTGCGCCGGGTGGGCGGCAGGCTGTCGCCGTCCGGCGCGGTCTTCGACGGCTATGAGATTCACATCGGCCGGACAGATGGACCGGATACGGCCCGGCCCGTCGCCGAGATCGAAGACCGACCGCACGGCGCGCGCTCCGCGGACGGGCGCATTGCGGGCCTCTATGTCCACGGCCTGTTCGACCGTGCTGAGGCGCGCGGCGCCCTGCTGGGCGAACTGGGCGCGGTTTCGGACGGGGCGGACCAGTCGGTACGGGTGGACCAAGCCCTGGATCGCATCGCCGCCGTGCTGGAAAGCCGTTTCGACATTACGGCTCTGGCCCGGATCGCAGGACTGACATGACCGAACTGAGCGACCTCCTTTCCATTCCTCCGCTGGATCGCGCGCTGGAGCCCGCTTTGCGACAGGCTCTGGACGGTAAGGCCAAGCCGGTCGGCGCCCTGGGACGGATCGAGGAACTGGCTCTGTGTCTGGGCCTGATTCAAGGCGTGACGCGGCCGGTCGTGGCGCGGCCCGTCCTGTTGGTTTTCGCCGGGGATCATGGTCTGACGCGGTCGGGCGTGGCCGCCTATCCGGCGGGCGTCACCGTGGCCATGGTCGACACCCTGCTGGCCGGTCGCGCCAGCGCCAACGCCTTCGCCCGGGTGGTCGGGGCCGAGGTTCGGGTGATCGACGCCGGGGTGGCCGCCGACCTGTCCGATCGGGACGGCCTGATCCAGGCCAAGGTCGCGCCCGGCACGGCTGATGCCTCGATTGAGGCCGCAATGACCGTGGAACAGGCGGCGACGGCCCTGTTATCCGGAGCCCGGATCGCGCGCGAGGCTATCGCCGACGGCGCGGACCTGATCGCCCTGGGCGAAATGGGCATTGGCAACAGCGCCTCGGCCTCCCTGTTGATGCATCGGCTGGCGCCCGCACCGCTGGCGGACTGCGTGGGGCAGGGCGCGGGTCATTCGCCGGAAGGGATGGAGCGCAAGCACGCTGTTCTGGCGCAGGCGGCGACGCGATCCGATGCGACCGCGCCCCTGGACGTTCTGGTCCAGTTCGGCGGCTTCGAGATCGCCATGATGGCGGGCGCCTTGTTGGCCGCGGCGAGGGCCGGGGTTCCGGTCGTGACGGACGGCTTCATCGGCACGGCGGCGGCTCTCACGGCGATACGTCTGGCGCCGAGCGCCCGCGACTATTGCCTCTTCGCCCATGCCTCCGCCGAGGCCGGGCACAGGCGGATGCTGGACAGCCTGGCGGCCCGCCCCTTGCTGGAACTCGACATGAGATTGGGCGAAGGGACGGGCGCCTTGCTGGCCGTGCCCTTGATCCAGGCTGCCTGCGCCCTCTTGTCCGAGGTGGCGGAACTGAAGGACGTGCTGGAGGCCGCGCGATGATCGCGCGCGAGGCGCGCCTGTTTATCTGCGCCGTGCAGTTCCTGACGCGCCTGCCGACGCCGCAATTGCGGGGGTTCCAGCCGGAATGGATCCAGCAGAGCGCACGCTACTACCCTCTGACTGGACAGATCGTAGGGATCCTGTCGGCGGTCGTCCTCTATGGCGCGGCCCAGATCTGGAGCCCGTGGATCGCCGCCTTGCTGGCGGTCGGTTCGGGCGTCGGCCTGACCGGCGGTTTCCATGAGGACGGCCTGGCGGACACGGCCGACGGCCTGGGCGGAGGGCAGACCCGTGCGCGGCGGTTGGAGATCATGAAGGACAGTCGACTGGGGTCATACGGCGCCCTGGCCCTGGGTCTGACCCTGGCCCTGCGGGTCGCAGCCCTGGCCATGCTGGTTGCCGTTTCGCCCTGGATCGCGGTCGTCGCCCTGGTCGCCTCGCACGGGCTGGGACGCGCGGCGGCGGTCGCGGCCATGACGGTCATGCCCTATGGCGGCGATCCCGGCATGGCCAAGGAGGGACGACCGGATCGCGCCTCTCTCATGAGCTTGACGGTCGGCGTCCTGATCGCCCTGTGGCCCCTGGCCTTCCTGCCGCTGCTCGCCGGAGCGGCGGGCCTGGGTCTGGGTCTGATCGCAGGCATGGCCCCGGCCTGGTCGGCCTGGCGGTTGATCGGCGGGAGGACGGGCGACGTCCTGGGCGCCGTGGAGCAGGCGTTCGAACTGGGCTTCCTGCTGGCCGTGGCGGGGGTGCTGTCCTCATGAAGCTGATCGTCTCGCCCCTGCCGCAGGTCGAGCGCATGCTGACCGAGCATCGGCCTTCGCACCTGATCACCCTGGCGTCGCCGGGTCATGCGGCGGCCTTTGCGGCCGACCATCGCCTAGACTTGCGATTCAACGACATCACGGAGCGGCATGACGGGCTGATCGCGCCTAATGAGGAACATGTCCGCGCCCTGCTGGACTTCGCGCGTGGGTGGGACGGGACGCGTCCCATGCTGGTGCACTGCTGGGCGGGCGTCAGCCGTTCGACCGCCGCCGCCTATGCGATCGCCTGCGCCCTGACCGGGCCGGGACGAGAGGCGGCGTGGGCTGCACGTTTGCGAACCGCCGCGCCGACCGCGACGCCCAATTCGCTGCTGATCGCCTTGGCGGACGAAGTCCTGTCGCGCGAGGGCGCCATGATCCGGGCGGTGAGCGCCATCGGGCGGGGCGCTGAAACCGATTGGGGCGCGCCGTTCGTACTGGACCTCTTATCCGAAGGAGACGCTTGAGTGACTGATCTCGAGGCCGTGGCGCCGGAGGCTCGCCGTGCACGCCTGATCGTCTGCTCGACCTGCCGCCATCCGGACGGCTCGCCCGTCGATGCTCAGGGCCTGACGGGCGGACAGCGGCTTCTGAACGCCGTGATTGCAGCAGGTGAGGGGACGGCGGGCCTGGAGATCGTGGAACAGGCCTGCCTCTGGGCCTGCAGCGACCATTGCACGGTCTACCTGAGCGAGGCAGGCAAACCCGCCTATCTGGCGGGCCGTTTCGCGCCGACGGCGGATTCTGCGACGGCCCTGATTGATTTCGCCCGGCGGTATGTCGACAGCCCTCAAGGCGTCGTGCCCTATCGCGACTGGCCCGAGGGCGTGAAAGGTCATTTCATCGCACGGCTTCCGGCTCAAGAATCCTAGAACTGTCTGGGGTGGGCGACGGGCGAGTCGGTTTGCTATCCGTGGCCGGGTCGCCGTCTCGTTTAAGGAACCGCCATGACCGATAGTCTCGAACTCTCCCACTGGATCGGCGGGGAAAGGGTCGGTGGCGAGCTGACTGGCGAAAGTCTGAATCCTTCCGACACGCGCGAGGTCGTGGCCCGCACGCCCAAGGGCGGTGCGATCGAGGTGGATCAGGCTGTGCAGGCCGCACGCGCCGCCTTCGCCTCCTGGGCCGACGCCTCGCCCGAGGTTCGTTTCGACATCCTCGATCGGGCGGGCTCCTTGCTGATGGAGCGCCGTGAACAGATCGGCCGTCTCCTGTCTCGCGAAGAGGGCAAGACCTTGCCGGAAGGCATAGGCGAGACCGTGCGCGCGGCCCGCATCCTCAAGTATTTCGCCGGCGAGGCGCTGCGCGTTCACGGCCGGAACCTGGCCTCGGTTCGGCCGGGCGTGGAGATCCAGACCTATCGCCAGCCGATCGGGGTTTTCGGCCTGATCACGCCCTGGAACTTCCCCATCGCCATCCCGGCCTGGAAGATCGCCCCGGCGATCGCCTTCGGCAACACGGTCGTGCTCAAACCCGCAGGCCCTACCCCGGCCACGGCCGAGGCTCTGGTCGCCATCCTGCATGAGGCGGGCCTGCCCAAGGGCGTGGTCAACATGGTCATCGGCGACGGCGACGTGGGCCGGGCCATCGTCGCTCACCCGGACATCGACGGGATCAGCTTTACCGGTTCCCAGGCTGTGGGAACCAGCGTGGCGGAAGGCGCGATGAAGCGTCAGGCGCGCGTGCAACTGGAGATGGGCGGCAAGAACCCCCTGATCATCCTGGACGACGCGGATCTGGAACGCGCGGTCGCCGTCGCCCTGGACGGCAGCTTCTTCGCGACGGGCCAGCGTTGCACCGCTTCCAGCCGTCTGATCGTGCAGGACGGCGTTCATGATCGTTTCGTCGCCGCCCTGGCGGAGAAGGTTGCGGCTCTTCGGGTCGGCGACGCCCTCGATCCGACGACCCAGATGGGCCCGGCCGTGACCGAGGCCCAGCGCGAGGTGTCCTACAGCTACATCGACATCGCCCGCGCCGGCGGCGGCCGCGTCGTCACGGGCGGGGAACGGCTGAAGCTCGACCGACCGGGGTGGTACGTCCAGCCGACCCTGATCGCCGACACCCTGCCGGATGCGCGGATCAACAACGAGGAAGTCTTCGGTCCGGTGGCCTCGACCATTCGCGTGGCCAGCTATGAAGAGGCCCTGGCCGTGGCCAACGGGGTGGAGTTCGGTCTGTCGGCGGGCATCGTCACCCAGTCGCTCAAATACGCCCGCGACTTCCAGCGCAACGCGCGCGCGGGCATGACCATGGTCAACCTGGCCACTGCCGGGGTGGACTACCACGTGCCGTTCGGCGGAACGAAGAAGTCCAGCTATGGCCCGCGCGAACAAGGTTTCGCGGCCGTGGACTTCTACACCCAGATCAAGACCAGCTACTCGGCGAGCTGAAGCTCTTCGTCAGGCGGCGAGCAGGGCCAGCAGGGCGAAACTGGCCAGCCAGTGCTCGCCCATGTAGTCGCCCGTGACATGGGGCAGGGCGGCGTCCAGGTGGATCGCCGCCGCCTTTTGTGCGACCGCCCGACGCGGATCGTCGCTCGGCAGACCGGCGATGATCTCGCGCCAGCACCAGCCGCGGCTCAGGTTCAGACCGTCCAGATGGGCGATCTTGCCGTCGGTGCGGTCGCTGACGCGGGCGGGCGACAACAGGGTTGCGGGCCGCCCCTCGGTCAGGGCGGGCAGGAAGGCGTCGAACCAGATGCGGAAATCCTCCGCTGTCAGAACGCGCCGCATCAACACGGCTTCCATCAGGGACGAGGACAGGAACTCGTCCTGCGACGGCTCCCAGGCCTGACAGTCGCGGTCATTCATATGCCACCGCCGAGCGGCTTCGCGGCACGGGGCAGCCAGATCCGGATCATGGACGTCGGCGTAGTCCAGCGTCAGGCGCAGGGCGAAGGCGGTGTTGTAGTGAGTTCCGACCCGCACCGGATAATCGGCCAGCGGCAGGAAGGCCTTGAACCGATCGGCGAAGATCTGGGCCAGGGGGCGCAGAGTCACGGCCCAGCGGCGGCCTTCGTCCGTGTCGTGCCGTTCCAGTTCCGCCGCCAGCATCAGCAGCCAGGCCCAGCCGTAGGGGCGCTCGAAGCCGCGCGCTTCGGGTCGCGCCAGATAGGCGGCCTCGCCCGCGACGGCCTCGGGTGTGAAAATCTCATCGGCTAGGGCGCGGATGTGCGGCGCCTCGGCCATGTCAGGGTGCAGGCGATAGAGGGTGAACAGGGTCCACCAGCCGTGGACGCAGGAATGCCAGTCGAAGCTGCCGAAGAAGATCGGATGCATGTCACGCGGCGTGCGGGCGTCCTGGGGACCCGTCAGCACATGCATGATGTGGTTGGGGTATTCCCGCGTCACATGGCCCAGGGCCGTGGCGGCGAAACGGGAAGCGAGAGCAGCGTCGAGGCTTTGCGTCATGATCCGAACCGGAAAGCGAGGAGGTACATCAGCACCATGTTGGCGAACAGCATGACGACCGCCGTGGGAAGTTGGGCGCGGATGACGCCGTTCAGGGGCGCATTGCGATCCGGAAGTTCCAGCAGATTGGCGGGCACCACGTTGAAGTTGGCGGCCATGGGGGTCATCAGCGTCCCGCAGAATCCGGCCAGCATGCCGATGGCGCAGACGATGGCCGGGTCGCCGCCGAACTGATGCACGACGATGGGCAGGCCGATGGCGGCGGTCATGACGGGGAAGGCGGCGAAGGCGTTGCCCATTATGACGGTGAACAGGGCCATGCCCGCGCAATAGGCGAACACCGCCATGAAGGCCGAGGTCATGGGGATGACCCGGGCGATCAGGTCGCCCACTACCTGGCCCACGTCGGCGGCCAGGAAGACCGCGCCCAGGGACGCCAGCATCTGCGGCAACAGAGCGGCCCAGCCGATGGAGTCCATCAACCGCCGCCCTTCCTGCACGGGGGCCATGACCGGCGGCCTGAACCAGGCCATGGCGGCGAACAGGGCGATGACGCAGCCTAGGCCCAGAGAGATCAGCGTCGTCTGCACCGGCGAGATCAGCCAGGCGCCCGTCGCCGTATGCTTGGCCAGCAGTGTGCCGCCGACCGTAACCAGCGGCACCATCAGGGCGGGTACGAACAGGGCGTTCTTCCAGCGGGCCGCGTTGGCTTGGCGTTGCTCCGACGTGGTGGTGGCGGGCTTGCCGACGCCCAGCTTGCCGGTTGCGGCGATGATCACCAAAGCGATGACCAGCATCCCGTTGCCGAAGCCGCCCAGCCAGCTACCGAACAGCATCGACAGGGCGATCAACCCCCAGAAGAGGGCGCTGCGGAAGCGCGTCGGGTTCAGCGGATCGCGCAGACTGAGGATGGAGAAGGCCGCGAACATCAGCCCGGTCGCGACATAGGCGTGTTCCAGCGTGATCATCGGCCCATTCCCGTCTTTGGCTCCGATGCGTCTTCAGCGACATCCGGGGCGGCCATGTCCTTCTTCACCCGCCGGTCGAACATCAACAGGCGCGCGCCGTGGACCAGGAAGGCGACAATGGCCGTGGGGATGGCCCACAGGGAGACGTGCAGGGCTTCGACCCGGATGCCCGCCTGTTCCAGGAAGCCGACGATCAGGACGATGGAGCCGATGGCGATGAAGATGTCCTCGCCGAAGAAGAGACCGATATTGTCCGTGCCCGCAGCCATGCCGCGAATGCGGAATCGGGCCTTGTCGGTCAGGGGGCCGTGCTGGCTCTCGGCCGCGCCTTCGGCCATCGGCGCGATCAGGGGCCGCACCATCTGCGGATGGCCGCCCAGGGAGGTCAGGCCGAGCGCCGAGGTCGCCTGGCGAACCAGCAGATAGATCAGCATCAGCCGCCCGGCCGTCGCCGCCTTGACCTTGGTGACGAGGTCGCGCGCCCGTTCCTGCAATCCCGCCCGTTCCAGCAGGCCGATCACCGGCAGGACCAGCCAGGTGATGTGGAAGTAGCGGTTGTCGTTGAAGGCCTGGCCGAAGCGCGAGATCGTGTCGATCCCGGCCTGGAGCAGGCTCTGGGCGTCGGCGCTCGGTCCGACCGCGGCCAGAATCCCGGTGGCTATGGCGGCGACCAGGATGACCACCAGCGGATTGATCCGCGCGACGAAGCCCGCGACCACGATCGCGATGCCGATAAGCACAAGCATGGACTCAGATCCTCCCCAGAATCTTTGCCGGAATACTCCCCCCGGAAGGGTCGCGCGGATCAACCGCGCGTGGAAGCCTCTTTCGCGCCGAAGCCGCCGCCGCCGGGCGTTTCGATGACGAAGACGTCGCCAGGCGACATGGCGACCTCGGCCGTGGCCCCCAGCGCCTCGACGCTTCCGTCGGCTCGCTCGACCCGGTTGATCCCGACGGCCCCTGGTTCGCCCTCTGCGACGCCGAAGGGCGCGACGCGGCGGTGGTTGGACAGGATGGACGCCGTCATCGGCTCCAGGAAGCGCACCCGACGTACGGCCCCGTCGCCGCCGCCATGGCGTCCTGCGCCGCCGGAGCCGCGCCGGATCGAGAACGCTTCCAGCAAGACCGGGAAGCGCGTCTCCAGCACTTCGGGATCGGTCAGGCGGCTGTTGGTCATATGGGTCTGGACGGCGGCGGTTCCGTCGAAGTCGGGTCCGGCGCCGGACCCTCCGGCGATGGTCTCGTAGTACTGACGCGTCTCGTCGCCGAAGGTGAAGTTGTTCATTGTCCCCTGGCTGGAGGCCAGGACGCCCAGCGCGCCATAGAGGGTATCGACCACGGCCTGGCTGGTCTCGACGTTGCCTGCCACGACGGCGGCGGGATAGCGCGGGTTCAGCATCGAGCCTTCCGGCACGATCAGTTCGATGGGTTTCAGGCAGCCTTCGTTCAGCGGAATGGTGTCGTCCACCAGGGTGCGGAAGACATAAAGCGTCGCCGCCCGCGCGATCGACAGCGGGGCGTTGAAGTTGGTCGGCAACTGGTCGCTGGTCCCGGTGAAGTCGACGACCGCGCTGCGAGCCTGGGCATCCACGTCGATGCGCACGTGGATGACGGCGCCGTCGTCCATCTCATAGGCGAAAGCGCCGGGTTTCAGGGCGGCGACGGCGCGGCGGACGGCTTCCTCGGCGTTGTCCTGGACGTGGCCCATATAGGCGATGACGACATCACGGCCGAACTCACTGGTCATACGGATCAGCTCTTGGGCGCCGCGCGTGCAGGCGGCGACCTGGGCCTTCAGGTCCGACAGGTTCTGATCGACGTTGCGCGACGGCCAGGGACCGGAGGCGAACAGGGCGCGCGTTTCTGTTTCGCGAAGCTTGCTCGCGTCGACCAGAAGGAAGTCGTCGATCAGCACGCCTTCGTCGTCCACAGTGCGTGAATCCGCAGGCATGGAACCGGGCGTGATCCCGCCGACATCGGCGTGGTGGCCGCGCGCGGCGACGAAGAAGGCGGGCTCCGCGTCATTGTCCAGAAACACCGGCATGATGACGGTGATGTCGGGCAGGTGGGTGCCGCCGTTGTAAGGGGCGTTCAGCATGTAGACGTCGCCGGCCTTCATGCCGCGTCCGTCGGCGCCACCGCCGCGCGAGGCGATGACGGTGCGGATGCTCTCGCCCATGGACCCAAGGTGCACCGGGATGTGCGGAGCGTTGGCGATCAGCGACCCGCCCGCGTCGAAGACGGCGCAGGAGAAGTCCAGCCGCTCCTTGATGTTCACCGAATAGGCGGTGGCGCGCAGGGCCTCGCCCATCTGCTCGGCGCAGGCCATGAAGCGGCTGTTGAACACCTCCAGCATGATCGGATCGACGTCCGCGCCGATGGCCGTGCGGGCGGGCAGGGGAACGACCCGCTTCAGCAGCAGGTTGGCCGCCGCATCGACCGAGGCGCGCCAGCCGGGCTCGACCACGGTGGTGCCGGTGTCTTCCAGCAGGATGGCCGGGCCGTCGACGTGGGCGCCGGGCCGCAGCGCCTCGCGGCGATAGACGGGCGTCTGGCGATCCGCGCCCGCCATGCGAATGCTCGATACGGCGACGGCCTCGGGCGCTGTCGCCGTGTTGTCGAACGTCTGCGACGCCTCCGGCGCCTGATCCGAACGGCCGACGGCTTCGACCTCCAGAGTCTCGACCACCAGGGCCTTGTCCTCGGCGAAGAAGCCGAAGCGGCGACGGTGCGTCTCCTCGAAGGCGGCGGCCATGTCGGCGGAGAGGCCATACGGCACAGTCAGAGGGGTGTCGGATCCGGCGAACTTGATCTCGGCGCGGGCGATGGTTGAGACGGCGGCGGCGTCGAAGCTCTGAGCCGCCAGATCGCCACGCGCTGCGCCGGTCAGTTCCTTGACCCGCTCGGCCAAGGCGGCGTCGACATCGGCGCCGAGGGGCAGGGCGACGGTCGTCTGGCGGATGGCTCGGACCTCGGCCAGGCCCATGCCATAGGCTGACAGCACGCCCGCGAACGGGTGCAGCAGCACCTGGGTCATGCCCAGGGCGTCGGCCACCAGGCAGGCGTGCTGCCCGCCCGCGCCGCCGAAACAGTTCAGCACGTATTTGGTGACGTCGTAGCCGCGCTGGATGGAGATGGAGCGGATCGCCTCGGCCATGTTCTGCACGGCGATGGTGACGAAGCCCTCGGCCAGTTCGCCGGGCGCGACGGCGCGGCCGGTCGCAGCCTCGACCTCGGCCGCCATGGCCTCGAACTTCGTTCGCACAGCCTCGGCGTCCAGCGGCTGGTCGGCGTTCGGACCGAAGACGGCGGGGAAGAAGTCCGAGCTCAACTTGCCCATCATAAGGTTGCAGTCGGTCACCGTCAGCGGTCCGCCGCGCCGATAGGCCGCCGGACCGGGCGATGCGCCCGCCGATTCCGGCCCGACGCGCAGGCGTCCGCCGTCGAAGCGGCAGATCGACCCGCCGCCCGCCGCGACGGTGTGGATGCTCAGCATGGGCGCGCGCAGCCGCACGCCTGCGACCACGGCGTCGGACGTGCGCTCATAATCCCCGGCGAAGTGGGACACGTCGGTCGAGGTGCCGCCCATGTCGAAGCCGATGACGCGGTCGAAGCCGGCGGCCTTGGCCGTCTCGACCATGGCCACGACGCCGCCGGCCGGTCCCGACAGGATGGCGTCCTTGCCCCGGAAGGCGTCGGCGGCGGTCAACCCGCCCGAGGACTGCATGAACTGCAGTGGCGTCGCCGCGCCCAGGTCGCCTCCGACCCGGTCCACATAGGCGCGCAGGATGGGCGACAGATAGGCGTCCGCCACTGTGGTGTCGCCGCGCCCGATCAGCTTGATCAGGGTGCCGACCTCATGGCTGACCGACACCTGTTCGAAGCCGACCTCGCGCGCGATCTCGGCCAGTCGCCGTTCATGGTCAGTGAAACGCCAACCGTGGACCAGGACGACGGCGATCGCGCGGAAGCCCGCCGCGCGGGCGGCGGTCAGATCGGCGCGCGCGCGGGCCTCGTCCAGGGGGCGGTCCACGCCGCCCTCGGCCGTCATGCGTTCATCTATTTCGATAACATGATCATAGAGTTGATCATTCAGTTTGATGTGACGCACAAAGAGTTCGGGCCGCGCCTGCCATCCTATGCGCAGGGCGTCGCCGAACCCGGACGTGATCGCCAGGACCGTCGGTTCGCCCTTGCGTTCCAGCAGGGCGTTGGTGGCGACGGTGGTGCCCATCCGGACCTCGTCGACCAGGCCGGCGGCCAGGGGGCCCGGCGCGGCGCCCAGGATGCGCCGCACGCCTTCGACCGCTGCGTCGGCGTACTGTTCAGGATTGACGGACAGCAGCTTGCGCGTCTGCAGGGCGCCGCCCGGCGCGCGGGCGACGATGTCGGTGAAGGTGCCGCCACGATCGATCCAGAAACGCCACGCGGTCATCGTCTGGGCTCCGTCAGGGAGGAAAGGAAAAGGGGAGGGCGTCGTCCGGAACCCTCCCCGAGCTTGCGCCTATCGCGCCGCCTGCGTCGTCGTCTGAGCAGCCGCGCCGGTCTTGTAGCGGTCGAACCAGGTCAGGATGGCGTTGATCCGGGCTGCGTTCTGGGATGGACGAACCGCCAGGCCGTGACCGACGCCCGGAATCTTCACCAGGGCGCTGGGCACGCCGCGCAGTTGCAGGGCGGTGTAGTACTGCTCGGACTCGCTGACCGGGGTACGATAGTCCTCGTCGCCGACGACCACCATGGTCGGGGTCTTCACATTGCCGACCAGCGACAGGGGGGACCGGCGCCAATAGGCCTCGGGGTTTTCCCACGGGTATTCACCGAACCAGTAGCGGGCGAAGAAGGCCGGGTTGTCGGCCGTCAGGACGAAGCTGGACCAGTCGATCACCGGCTTCTGGACCACGGCGGCCTTGAAGCGGTCGGTCTTGCCCACGATCCAACTGGTCAGGACGCCGCCGCCCGATCCGCCGGTGACGAACAGCCGGTCCGGATCGGCCACGCCGCGTCCGATCACGGCGTCGACGCTGCTGATCAGGTCCTCGTAGTCGTGCCCGGGGTAGTCGTGGTGGATCAGGTTGGCGAAGGCGTCGCCGTAGGAGGTCGAGCCGCGCGGATTGACCGACAGGACGGCGTAGCCGGCCGCCGCGAACAACTGGTTGTCGGTGGCGAAGTGCGGTCCGTAGGCGGCGAAGGGACCGCCGTGGATTTCCAGGATCAGCGGATACTTCTGACCCTCCACATAGCCGGCGGGCAGGGTCAGCCAGGATTCGACCGCCTGCCCGTCGTGCGAGGAGGCGACCTCCAGGCGCTGCACTGCGCCCAGAGTCTTGCCGGACAGATAGTCGGCGTTCAGGCGCGTCAGCTGCGTCTGACGGCCCTGGCGCAGCAGGTGGATGTCCGCCGGGCGCTGGGAATCGCCGCGGGTGAAAGCGATGGCGCCATCGTCGGCCAAGGAGAAGTCGCCGCCGGCGTAGGGGCGGCCGATGTCGTCGCCGCTGAGGCCCTGGATCACGGTGCTGACCGCGCCGTCCAGCGTGGCCCGTCCGACCGTGATGGCTCCATGATCCTCATAGGCGAACAGGATGGAGCGTCCGTCCTTGCTCCAGACGGGCGACTGAACCGAGCGGTCCAGGCCTTCCGTCAGCACCCGGCGATCAGCGCCGTCTCGGTTCATCACATAGAGGCGGGCGTTGTGATAGCCCATCCGCCTGTCGTCATAGCCGACATAGGCGATGCGCCGCCCATCGGGCGAGACGGCGGGCGATTGGTCCGGACCGTTCCGGTTGGTCAGGGCGGTCAAGACGCCCGAGCGCACGTCCAGGGCGAAGATTTCGCTGTTCGCCGCCTCGCGTTGCCAATCGGGATTGCGGTTGGCGCTGAGGTAGAGGGTTGCGGAATCCGGCGACCAGGACAGCTCCCCGCCGTGGTGGAAGGCGCCCTGGGTCAGTTGGCGCGCGCCGCCGCCGTCGGCGGGCACGACGAAGACGTGGCGATAGCCGGGTTTCAGATAGCCCTGGCCGTCGGCGCGATAGGTGACGGTGTCGATGATCTCCAGGGGCGGAGCCCACTGGGCGCCTTCGGGCTTGGTCAGGGGCGTGCCGATCTTGGGCGCTTCGCCGGGAACCAGCATGGAATAGGCCAGGCGGGTTCCATCCGGCGACCAGCTGACGCCCGATGGGGTGTTCGGCAGGCCGGTGACGCGCACCGCCTGGCCGGTGTCCATCCAGCGGACGAACAACTGCGCCCCGCCGCCTTCGCCGGTCGAGATGTAGGACAGCCGGGTTCCGTCCGGCGACCAGCGCGGTTGGGTGTGCGAACCCGCGCCCGCCACCAGGGGCGTATGCCGCCCTGTCCGCACGTCGATCAGCCAGATGCTGGGACGCATGCGGTCGGTCATGATGTCGGCGGTCTGGCGGACATAGGCGATGCGCGAACCGTCCGGACTGATCTGCGGGTCGGAGGCGACTTCCAGGTTGAACAGGTCCTGGGCCTGGAA
This sequence comes from Brevundimonas faecalis, assembly GCF_040549405.1. NCBI lineage: Bacteria > Pseudomonadati > Pseudomonadota > Alphaproteobacteria > Caulobacterales > Caulobacteraceae > Brevundimonas > Brevundimonas faecalis. Next base: position 103,340 of record NZ_JBEPTF010000003.1, read on the forward strand.
TCGGGTTGATACGGCCGCGGACGGCGGCGTCTGGGCGATCGCCGCCGTCATGGGCGTCGCCGCAAGAATCAGGGCGCAGCACGCCCAGGCTGACTTGTGCATTCTCGATACTCCCCCTCGGAACTGAAGGGATCATAGGTTGGCCAAGCCCGGCGGCAAGCGGGAAGGGAGGGCAAGTCTGCACCTTCCTTATGCGCGCCTTATGCAGGGGCGGCCTTTCCGCATGGAGGGCTTACGCTTGAAAGGCGTCTTCTCCGGCTCTCAGTCGAGCTGGAGGTGTCGGCATGGCCGATATGATTTTTCTGGCGATCGGCGGCGGGGCCTTCCTGGCCTTCGCCGCGCTCGCCGCTGCGTTGAAGAGGTTGTGACCATGTGGCTGAACCTCCTGTGGGGCGCCGGCGCCCTGGTCATTGCCGGCTACATGGTCGCGGCCCTGCTGCGCCCCGAGCGGTTCTGAGCGGAGCCGCCTTCTCATGAATATTCAAGGATGGGCGGAGATCGCCCTGACCCTCGGTCTGGCCGTCATGCTCGGCTGGCTGATCGGGGTCTATATGTCGCGCGTCTGGAACGGCGAACGCACCTGGCTGGACCCGGTGCTGAAGCCGGTCGAAGGCCTCTTCTATCGCGCCGCGGGGGTAGACCCGAACCGCAGCCAGGGCTGGTTGGGCTATGTCGGCGCGCTTCTAGCCTTCAACCTGGCGGGCTTCCTGCTGCTCTACGGCATGCTGCGCCTGCAGGGCGTCCTGCCTATGAACCCGCAGGGGTTTGACGGCGTCAGCCCGCATCTGGCCTTCAATACCGCCGTCAGCTTCGTCACCAACACCAACTGGCAGAGCTATGGCGGGGAGGCGACGATGTCGACCTTCACCCAGATGGTCGGCCTGACGGTGCAGAACTTCGTCTCGGCTGCAACCGGCGCGACCATAGCGGCGGCCCTGGCCCGCGCCTTCATCGCCAATCGCGGCGAGGGCGTCGGCAACTTCTGGTCCGACCTGACGCGCACCAGCCTCTATGTCTTGCTGCCTATCGCCTTCATCGTCGCCGTGGTTCTGGCGGGCCTGGGCGTGGTCCAGTCGCTGGCGGCCTCGGCCCAGGCGACGACGCTGGAGGGCGGCCAACAGACGATCAGCCTGTTCCCGACCGCCAGCCAGCTGGCCATCAAGCAACTGGGCATCAACGGCGGCGGCGTGTTCAACGTCAACTCGGCCCATCCGCTGGAAAACCCGACGCCGCTGACCAATCTGATCACGGCGATCAGCATCAACGTCCTGGGCTGGGCGGCCTTCTTCGCTTTTGGTCGCAGTGTTCTTGCCAAGAAGGACGTGCGCGCCCTGGTGGTCGCTGCGGTCATCCTGCTGGGAGGCGCGGCTTCGGCGCTGTACGTCATTGAAACCCAGCCGGCTCCGGCCGCCGTCGCCGCCAACGTGGATACATCGGTCGGCAATATGGAGGGCAAGGAGGTCCGCTTCGGCGTGCCGTCCTCGGTCGCCTGGGCGGCCCAGACGACGGGCGCATCCAACGGCTCGGTCAACTCCATGCACGCCAGCTACATGCCGCTGGGCGGAGCCGTGACCATGTTCCTGATGCAGTTGGGCGAGATCCTGCCCGGCGGGATCGGTTCGGGCGTCGCCGTCATGGTCCTGATGGCCATGCTGTCGGTCTTTGTCGCGGGCCTGATGGTCGGCCGCACGCCGGAATACCTGGGCAAGAAGATCGAGGCGCGCGAGATCCAGTTCGCCATGCTGGCGGTCCTGGTCGTGCCTCTGTCGGTGCTGGGCTTCTCGGCCGTCGCCGCCGTCCTGCCCGAAGCCCTGGCCGGACTGCTGAACAAGGGGCCGCACGGCCTGTCCGAGGTCCTCTACGCCTATACCTCGGCGACGGGAAACAACGGCTCGGCCTTTGCGGGCCTGACCGCCAACGCTCCCTGGTGGAACACCACCCTGGGTCTGGCCATGCTGCTGGGCCGGTTCGTGCCCGCCATAGCGGTTCTGGCCGTCGCCGGCGCCCTGGTCGCCAAGCCCAGGCTGGCGCCCTCGACCGGCACCTTGCCGACCCATGGCCCGCTGTTCATCGGCCTGCTGATCGGGGTGATCCTGATCCTCGGCGGCCTGCAGTTCTTCCCCGCCCTCTCACTGGGTCCGATCGTGGAGCATTTCGACATGCTCCAGGTCACGGCCCGGTTCTGATCGGAAAATCCCATGACCCAAGTCACGCTCGATCCGTCGAGCTCCCGGTCTTCTGCGCCCATCGCGGGCGGGTTGACCGGAGCCATGCTCGGCCGGGCGCTCGGCGACGCCGTCGTCAAGCTGAACCCGACCAAGCTTCTCAGAAACCCGGTGATCTTCGCCACCTGGATCGTCGCCCTGCTGGCGACTGCTTCGGCGGTCGTGGCGGTGGTCAGCGGTCAGGCGGCGGGCTTCGCCATCCAACTGGCCCTATGGCTGTGGGCCACGGTCCTGTTCGCCAATGTCGCCGAAAGCATCGCCGAAGGGCGCGGCAAGGCGGCGGCGGATAGCTTGCGCGCCACCCGCGTCACCACCAAGGCCAAGCTGATCGTCGATCCGAAAACCGGAACCGCCGTCCCGACCCCGGCGGGGGAGCTGGAGATCGGCTCCGTCGTCCTGGTCGAGGCCGGCGACGTCATCCCCTCGGACGGCGAGATCATCGAGGGCGTCGCTTCGGTCAACGAGGCCGCCATCACCGGCGAAAGCGCGCCCGTCATCCGTGAAAGCGGCGGCGATCGCTCGGCCGTTACCGGCGGCACCACGGTCGTCTCCGACTGGATCAAGGTGCGCATCACCTCGGCCCCCGGCGCCACCTTCCTCGACCGCATGATCGCCATGGTCGAGGGCGCGGACCGCCGCAAGACGCCGAACGAACTGGCCCTGTCCGTCCTGCTGGCCGGCCTGACCCTGATCTTCCTGATCGCGGTCGCGGCCCTGCTGGGCCTGGGCGCCTATTCCGGGATCAAGCTTGATCCCATCGTCCTGGGCGCGCTCTTCATCACCCTGATCCCGACGACGATCGGGGGCCTGCTGTCCGCCGTCGGCATCGCCGGCATGGACCGGTTGCTGAAGGTGAACGTGCTGGCGACCTCGGGCCGTGCGGTGGAGGCCGCAGGCGACGTCGACACCCTGCTGCTCGACAAGACCGGCACTATCACCTTCGGCAACCGCATGGCTGTCGAGGTCATCACTGTTCCGGGCGTTCGTCCCGAGACAGCGATGCGGGCGGCTGTCATGGCCTCTCTGGCCGATGAGACGCCGGAAGGCCGCTCCATCGTCGAACTGGGCCGTAACGCCGGAGTGACGGGCGACCTGCCTGTCGGCGCCAAGACGATCCCGTTCAGCGCCGTGACCCGCCAGTCGGGTCTGGAAGTGGACGGTCAATCGTGGCGCAAGGGGGCGGTCGACGCCGTGCTGAAATCCCTGGGCATGTCCGAAGCTGCCGCGCCCGCCGAGTTCCGCGCCGCCGTGGACCGCATCGCCCGCTCGGGCGGCACGCCCCTGGCCGTGGTCGAGAACGACGCCCTGGTCGGCGTCATCCACCTGAAGGACGTGGTTAAGCCGGGGGTCAAGGCCCGCTTCGCCGACCTGCGCCGCATGGGCCTGCGCACCGTCATGATCACCGGCGACAACCCGGTGACGGCGGCGGCCATCGCGTCCGAGGCCGGGGTCGACGACTTCCTGGCCGAGGCCACACCCGAGGACAAGATGCGCCTGATCAAGGCGGAGCAGGCCAAGGGTCGTCTGGTCGCCATGTGCGGCGACGGGGCCAACGACGCGCCCGCCCTCGCACAGGCAGACGTCGGCGTGGCCATGCAGACCGGCGCCCAGGCCGCACGTGAGGCCGGCAACATGGTCGATCTCGACAGCGACCCGACCAAGGTCATCGAGATCGTCGAGGTCGGCAAGCAACTGCTGATCACGCGCGGCGCCCTGACCACTTTCTCGATCGCCAACGACGTGGCCAAGTATTTCGCCATCATCCCGGCCATGTTCGTGGTCGGCCTGCCGTCGCTGGCGGCGCTGAACGTGATGAAGCTGTCCAGCCCGGAAAGCGCCATCCTGTCGGCGGTCATCTTCAACGCCCTGGTCATCATCGCCCTGATCCCGCTGGCGCTGCGCGGCGTGAAGTACCGCGCCGTCGGGGCGGGCAAGCTGCTGGGCCGCAACCTGCTGATCTACGGCCTGGGCGGCCTGATCGCCCCCTTCGTCGGCATCAAGCTCATCGACATCCTCATCTCCGCCCTCGGCCTGGCCTGAGGGGAAGGAAAGCACCATGCGTAAACGCAACACCACCAAGGCCTCCGGCGCCAACGACGCCTTGTTCGGCGGCGCCTGTCTGGTCGCCATCATCGCTCTGGGCCTGTGCAGCAGCCCGGCTGAGGCCCAGGAAAAAGCCGGGCCCGAGGTCGCCTTCAACGCCGCCGCAGCCTCCGACTATGTCTTCCGGGGCGTCAGCCAGACCGAGAGCGATCCGGCTGTCTCCGCCGGGGTCGATGTGACCCAAGGCCTGTTCTACGCCGGGGCCTGGGCCGGCAATGTCTCCTTCGTCGGAGACGCCGACACCGACGCCGAGATCGATCTTTACGCCGGGGTTCGGCCCGAGTTCGGCGGCTTCAACTGGGACTTCGGCGTGGTCAGCTACTTCTATGCGGGTCAGCCGGACGGCGCCGACTATGACTATGTCGAGCTGAAGGCCGCCGCTTCGCGCGCGGTCGGCCCGGCCACCCTGGGGGCGGCGATCTACTGGTCGCCCGACTTCTTCGGTGCGGCCGAGGACGAGGCGACCTATGCCGAGATCAACGGCGCGATCAGTCCGGCGGACAAGTGGACGCTCTCGGCGGCGGTAGGACGTCAGTGGGTGTCGTCCGACTTCGACTACACCACCTGGAACCTGGGCGCGGCCTATCAGCTGACCGATCATCTGGCGCTGGACGTCCGTTATTTCGACACCGACGAACACGGCTTCGGCGACGCCTATGGCAGTCGCGCCGTAGCCAGCCTGAAGGCGGTCTTCTGATGCTGAACCACATCCGTCCGGCGGTCGTGATGATCGCTCTGTTCACCGGCGTTCTGGGCGTCGCCTATCCTCTGGCCGTGACCGGCGTGGCACAGGCGGCCTTTCCCGGTCAGGCGAACGGCAGCCTGATGCGCGACAAGGCGGGCCAGGTCGTCGGTTCGGCTCTGGTCGGCCAGTCCTTCGCCCAGCCTGGATACCTGCATCCGCGTCCCTCGGCGGCCGGTAAGGGTTATGATGCGGCGGCCTCGTCCGGCTCCAACCTGGGTCCGTTGAACCCCGACCTGATCGCGCGGGTGAAGGCGGAGGCTGATGCGCTGCGGGCCGAGACGGGGAAGGCGGTTATCCCCGCTGACGCTGTGACGACCTCGGCTTCGGGCCTCGACCCGCATATCTCTCCGGCCTACGCTGAGCTTCAGGTCGCCCGCATCGCCAGCGCGCGCGGGGTAGGAGAGGCGCAGGTGCGCGAGGTGATCCGGCAGCATGAGGAAGGCCGCACGTTCGGCGTGCTGGGCCAGCCGCGCGTCAATGTGCTGCTGACCAATATGGCGCTCGACGCCCGCTTCCCGCGTCCCGCGGAGGGCTGATGGCGACGCCTGCTGTCCCGACGGACAAGACCCCGGCCGCCCCGCGCAAGCGTGGGCGGCTGAAGGTTTTTCTGGGCATGTCGCCCGGCGTCGGCAAGACCTATGAAATGTTGCGCGCTGCGCGCCGTCGCAAAGCCGAGGGCGAGGACGTGGTCGTCGGCGTGGTCGAGACCCACGGCCGCAAGGAGACCATGAGCCTGCTGCGCGGGCTGGAGGTCATGGCCCGCAATCCCATCGCCTATCGCGAACGGACCCTGCTTGAGTTCGACATCGACGGGGCCATGGCGCGACGGCCGGATCTGCTTCTGGTCGACGAGTACGCCCACTCCAACGCCCCCGGCTCGCGCCATCCCAAGCGGTGGCAGGACGTGGAGGAGATCCTCGACGCCGGGATCGATGTCTGGACCACCCTGAACGTCCAGCATCTGGAAAGCCTGTCGGACGTGGTGCTGCGCATCACCGGCGTGCGTCAGCGCGAGAGCGTGCCGGACAGCGCCTTGTCGCGCGCCGACGACATCGAGGTGGTGGACATCACCCCCGAGGAACTGCGCAAGCGTCTGGCCGAGGGCAAGGTCTATGTGCCCGAGACGGCGCGCTTGGCCTCGGACAACTTCTTCAAGATCGAGAACCTGACGGCCCTGCGCGAACTGGCCCTGCGCCGCGCGGCCCAGACGGTGGACGACCAGTTGACCGCCCGCCTGCGCGAGCAGGGAATGACTGGACCGTGGGCGGCGGGCGAGCGGATTCTGGTCCTGGTCGCGGGCGACGCCATGGCCGCGCCCCTGGTCCGCGCGGGGCGGCGCTTGTCGGACATGATGATGGACGCGCCCTGGACCGTGGCCCATGTCGACCGCCCCTCGGGCGCGCGGCACGGCGTCGGCTCGGCGGGGAAGCTGTCGGACGCGCTGAAGCTGGCGGAACAACTGGGCGGGCGCACCGTGGTTCTCAGCGGAGACGACGTGGTGCGCGCCGTCATGGACCACGCCCATCAGAACAACGTCACCCAGATCGTCCTGGCCAAGGGGCGGGACAGCCGGCTGTCGGAATGGCTGGGCCGGTCGCTGGCCGCCGAACTGTTGCGCCAGGCGAGAGGCGTGGCCGTCCACGTCATCACCGACGGGGCCGATCTGGAGGAGAAGACGCTGCGCGAGCCGCGCCTGCGGCTGACGGGCGGCTGGCGCGGTTACGCCGTCGGGGCGGCCTTCGTGGTCGCTGCGACGGGGCTGGCCCTCTCGCTGGACCGGACGTTCGAGCGGGCCGATCTGGGCGTCATCTATCTGTCGGCGGTGCTGGCGGCGGGAGTGCTGTACGGCCTGCGTCCGGCTCTGGCGGCGGCGACGGTCGCCTTTCTGACCTACAACTTCCTGTTCCTGCAGCCGAAATACAGCTTCGCCATCGGCTCGCCCACCGATGTCCTGACCCTGATCGTCTTCTGGGCCGTGGCCCTGACGACAGGCTTTCTGGCGGGCCGGGTGCGCGAGCAGGCGCGGGCGGCGCAAGGGCGCGCCTCGGCCGTCTCGGCTCTATTGGCCGCCAGCCAGCGCCTGACCGGCGTTGGCGACCGGGCGACCGCCGCGCGCATCCTGGCCGAACAGACGGCCGCCGCCGCCGGGGCAGGGGCCGTGGTCCTGCTGCCCGTGGACGACGAACTGACCCTGATCGCAGGGGCGCCGGGCAAGCCCGAACTGGGCGCCGAGGCCATGGCCGCCGCCCGCTGGGCCTGGGAGAAGGGCGAGCCGGCGGGCCACGGCACCGGCACCCTGCCGCAGGCGCGCTGGACCTTCCGGCCCTTGCAGGGCGTTCGCGACCGGGCGGGCGTGGCGGGGATAGAGGCGGCGGCCCTGTCGCCCGGATCGGACGAGGAAAAACTGGCCCTGGCCCTGCTGGATCAGGGCGCGGTGGCGGTCGAGCGCGCCGACCTGGCCGGCCAGGCGGTCGAGACCGAGACGCTGCGCCGCACGGATCGGTTCAGAGGCGCGCTGATGAACTCGGTCAGCCATGACCTGCGTACGCCCCTGTCCACGGTCCTGGGCGCCTCGACCACCCTGATCGACCTGGGCGACAAGCTGAAACCCGCCGTGCGCGCCGACCTTCTGTTGTCGATCCGCGAGGAGGCGGAGCGGCTCAGCCGCTATGTCGGCGATTTACTGGACATGACCCGGCTGGAGGGCGGCGGGCTGAACATTCGCGCCGACTGGGTCGATGTGCGCGACGTGCTGAACGCGGCGGGCAAGCGCGTGGCGCGGCGCCTGGGTGAGCGCAGGATGACCCGCGACTTCCCGGCCCAACTCAGCCTGGTCATGGTCGATCAGGGGCTGTTGGAGCAGGCTCTGGTCAACATCCTGGAAAACGCCGTCGCCTATAGCCCCGACGGTTCGACCGTCGAACTGGCCGCCTATGAGGACCGGGGTTCCGTGGTCATCTCCATCGAGGACCAAGGCAAGGGCATTCCCACCGCCGAGCTGGAGCGTGTCTTCGACAAGTTCCGCCGCATGGAGGAGCCGTCCGACCGCACCAAGGGCGCAGGCCTGGGCCTGGCCATCGCCAAGGGCTTCGTCGAGGCCATGAACGGCCGCATCGCCGCCGCCAGCCCCATTCTGGATGGAAAGGGCACCCGCATCCTGATCAGCCTGCCCAAGGCCGTCGTCACCCACCCGAGCCTGCTCTAAGGTCCGTCGCATGGCCGCCGTTCGCCCTCAGATTCTCGTCATCGACGACGAGCCGCAGATTCACCGCTTCCTGTCTCCGGCGCTGGACGCCGCCGGCTATGAGCCGCGCCGCGCCGACAGCGGGCAGGAGGGCCTGCGCGGCATCGCCCTGTGGAGCCCGGACGCCGTGGTGCTGGACCTCGGCCTGCCCGACATGGACGGCAAGGACGTGCTGGCGCGGGCGCGCGAGTTCTATGCCGGTCCCATCATCATCCTGTCGGCGCGCGACAAGGAGGCCGAGAAGATCGCGGCCCTGGATCTGGGCGCGAACGACTATGTCGAAAAGCCTTTCGGCGTCGGCGAACTTCTGGCCCGGGTCCGCGCCAACCTGCGTCAGGCCGCGCCGCGCATGGAGCCCAACGGACCGCTGACGGCGGGAGATGTGGTCATCGACCTGGAGCGCCGCCTGATCACCCGTGCAGGCGTCGCCGTGCGTGTCACCCCCAAGGAGTACGACGTCCTGGCTTATCTGGCGCGCAACGCCGGCAAGGTGGTAGGCCACCGCGACTTGCTGACGGCCGTCTGGGGCAAGGCCCATGCTGACGACACGCAGTATCTGCGCGTGGTGGTGGGCCAGCTGCGGCAGAAGCTGGAGACGGATCCGGCGCAGCCGCGCCTGATCGCTACGGAACCGGGCGTCGGCTATAGGCTGACAGCGTGAGCCGAGGCTCCGAGAACATCTTGGCGGCGGCCCTTCCCATCGAGCCGCCGCCTCCGGATCAGCTGAGAACCACGATCGCGACGCGACGGTTCTGGGCGCGGCCATCGCGCGTATTGTTCGGCGCGACGGGCTTGGTGGCGCCATAGGAGATGGTGGCCATGCGGTTCAGGGCGATGCCCTGGTCGCTCAGGAAACGGCGCACGGATTCGGCGCGCGACTGACCCAGGAGCTCATTCTGGTGTGCGTCGCCGGAGGCGTCGGTGTGGCCCTGGATCTCCAGGTAGACGTTGCGGTTCTCGGCCTTCAGGCGCTGGACAAGCTCGCCCAGGCGGGATTCGGCTTCCGGCGACAGGGCGTCGCGGTTGACCGGGAACTTCACCGAGTCGTCAGCCAGGACGACTTCGTACAGGAACTTGCCTTCAGCCAGCTTGTGCGCGGCGTTGGCGCGTTGCAGGGCCTCGCCGGCCGTGCCCTCGACGCGGACCACGTGGCCCTCGACGTCGGTCACGCGGTTATCGACCACGGCGATGTTGTCACGAACGAAGCGATGGCTGGCGCAACCGCTGACGGCCAGGCCGCCGACCAACAGAACGCTGGTCATGACGACCGCTCGGGATGTCAGTTTGATCAAGTCAGATCTCCTTGTGAGGGCATGAAGAGCCCCGGATTCATGCGCAACCGCGCCTGATGTACAGGAGCGGCGCAGTAGAGACGCACGAAGTCGAAAAAGGTGTCAGCTTGACTGTATAATTTTTTACATATCTTTGTTTTGTATTCTTCTCAACTCTGCTGCCTGATTTTCGCCATATTTCTAACGCGCCTGAATTGTCTTCTGATTACTGAGATCAACTGAAGTGCGGAGCGATAATGGGTGGTGAAAGCGTGGCCGTAATCTTGTTGCGAGGCCTTTGAGTTATGGGGCGTTCGGAGCAGGACACGCGTGCGCGCAGACGGCGTCTCAGAGCGACGGGAACGGCGGCGATCAGCATAGCCGCCCACCTGGGCGTCCTGGCCTTCATCCTCATGGCGCCGGTCAAGCATCCGGTCTTTCCGCCCGAACGGCCGCCCGTGGAGGTCATGCTGTTCGATCCGCCGCCGCCTCCGCCGCCCGCGCCTGAACCTGCCGCGAACGAGGCGGGCGGAGGAGAGCCGGCCGCCGCTCCGACGCCGGAGCCCGAACCTTCGCCCGCGCCTGTTCCGGAAAAGAAGCCTGTCCGCGCGACGCCGGCGCCCCCCGCGCGACCGACGCCGCGACCCAGCCGTCCCGCGCCTCGCTCGCCGACGGTGGAGCCTGTTCCCATATCGGCGCCCGAGCCCAGCCTGTCCTACGCCTTCCTCGGCGACGCGGCCCTGGCCGGAGCGGCGACGGCGGGGGGCGGTTCGGGTTCCGGTTCCGGCTCGGGACCAGGGGCGGGAACCGGCGCCGGAGACGGCGCGGGCTCCGGTTTGGGCGCGGGGCGCGGCGGCGCCTGCGACATGGTCAAACGGCTTCAGGACGCCCTGCGCGATGATCCGCGCATCAAGGCGCATCTGACCGAGGTTTATCGTGACTCCGGGGCCCGAGGACGGGCCATCGTCATCTGGGACGGCGACTGGGTCCTCAGTCCCGGTCAGGAGGGCAAGGGCCTGGCGGGCGTTCGGCAGGCCGTGGCGGTCGAAGTCGGTTTCTCGCCCCGTGAATGCAAGTCGCAGACGGTGCGCGGCTATGTGGTCGTCACCCTGGGCGACGGCGCGGGCGCGCCCAAGCTGGCCCTGGGCGCCGGCCAGTGGCGCTGGACCGATTTACTGGGCCTGTGATCGCGATCGTGCAGGCGCCGCCCGGATTCAAGTCTCGAGGATGCGATAGGGCGACAGTCGATCCGCAGCGTCACGGCAAAGCCCCTTGATCCACCGCCGCGCCGTCCGTAGACGCGCCGTCCCGTGGACTTCCCGGTGGGTGCTCAGCCAGAAGCGCCGCTCGATCAGGACCTGATCGGGCAGAACCCGTATGAGTCCCTGGGCCAGGAAGCAGGGCAGGACGCCGATGCCGCCGCCGCCCGCGATCATGTCCCTCTGCGCCCGGATCGAGGAGCTGGCCAGGCGCGGGCGCAGGTTGGGCCTGATCTCCTCCAGATAACGCAACTCCGGCGCATAGATCAGGTCGTCGACATATCCGACCATGTCGAAGCCGCTCAGATCGTCAATCGTGGTCGGGGCGCCATGGCGTCCCAGATGCTCGGGCGCGGCGTAGAGGGCCAGTTGATAGGTTGTCAGAGGCTCGACGATCAGACGCGGGCTGTCGGTCGGGCTCAGGGTGATGGCCATGTCCACCTCACGGCGGCTGGGGGAGAGGAAGCCGGAACTGGCCGCCAGTTCGACGTTCAGGCCCGGGTGGGTCGCCAGCAGGCTGGGCAGGGCGGGAGCCAGGACGGCGCCGCCGAAGCCTTCCGAAGCGCTGATCCGTACGGTTCCGGCGATCAGGTCCGGTTGAGTGACTCGTCCCGCCGCCTCCATGGCGCTTTCGGCGTCCAGCGCCCGTTCCAACAGTTGCGCGCCCGTCGCCGTCAGGTGCAGGCCGGAGGCCGAACGCACCAGAAGCGTCGACTTCAGCGCCGTCTCCAGCCGCGCCACGCGCCGCCCGACGGTGGCCGCGTCCACGCCAAGTCGCTGCGCGGCCACAGCCAGCGACCCCGCCCGCGCGGCGGCCAGGAACAGTCTCAGATCATCCCAATCGAACATATGCAGAAATGCACATCATCACCTGCAAGATTGCAATGGGCCTGATCGATCCGCTCTGCTAGGGCAGGCTCACGAAGAACCATAATCAGCGGGAGAGACGCCAATGCGCGACATTCGCCACTTCATCGACGGTGCGGCTTTCGAAGGGGGCTCGGGCCGCTTCGGCGACGTCTTCAACCCCAACACCGGCGAGGTTCAGGCCCGCGTCCAACTGGCGACGCCGTCGGAACTGGATCGTGCGGTCCAGTCGGCGCAGGCCGCCTTCGAAGGTTGGTCCTCGACCAACCCGCAGCGCCGCGCCCGCGTCATGTTCGAGTTCAAGCGCCTGGTCGAGGCGAACATGAACGAACTGGCCGAACTGCTGTCCAGCGAGCACGGCAAGGTCATCGCCGACTCCAAGGGCGACATTCAGCGCGGCCTGGAAGTCATTGAATTTGCTTGCGGCATTCCCCACGCCCTGAAGGGCGAATACACCCAGGGCGCGGGCCCCGGCATCGATGTCTATTCGATGCGCCAGCCGCTCGGCGTCGTGGCGGGCATCACCCCGTTCAACTTCCCCGGCATGATCCCGATGTGGATGTTCGGCATGGCGATCGCCGCCGGCAACACCTTCATCCTGAAGCCGTCGGAGCGTGACCCGTCCCTGCCGGTCCGTCTGGGCGAACTGATGATGGAGGCCGGCGCGCCCAAGGGCGTGCTGAACGTCGTCCACGGCGACAAGGTCGCGGTCGACGCCATCCTGACCCACCCCGACATCCACGCCGTCAGCTTCGTCGGCTCGTCCGACATCGCTCACTATGTCTATCAGATGGGCGCCCAGCACGGGAAACGCGTCCAGGCCATGGGCGGCGCCAAGAACCACGGCATCGTCCTGCCTGACGCCGACATGGATCAGGTGATCAAGGACCTGACCGGCGCGGCCTATGGCTCGGCCGGTGAACGCTGCATGGCCCTGCCGGTCGTGGTGCCGGTCGGTCAGCGCACGGCGGATGAACTGCGCGAGCGTCTGGTCTCGGAAATCCCGAACCTGCGCGTCGGCGTCTCGACCGACGCCGAGGCCCACTACGGCCCCGTCGTCACTCAGACCCACAAGGATAAGGTCCTGGGCTGGATCAACAAGGGCGTCGAGGAAGGCGCCGAACTGGTTGTCGACGGCCGTGAGTTCAGCCTGCAGGGTCATGAGAAGGGCTTCTTCATCGGCCCGTCGCTGTTCGACCATGTGAAGCCGGAGATGGAATCCTATCGCGAGGAGATCTTCGGCCCGGTGCTGCAGATCATGCGCGCCGCCAGCTTCGAGGAGGCGCTGAGCCTGCCTAGCAAGCACCAGTACGGCAACGGCGTCGCCATCTTCACCCAGAACGGCCGCGCGGCCCGCGACTTCGCCGCCCGCGTCAACGTTGGCATGGTCGGCATCAACGTGCCGATCCCGGTGCCGGTGGCCTATCACTCGTTCGGCGGCTGGAAGCGTTCGGCCTTCGGCGACATCAACCAGCACGGCATGGAAGGTCTGCGTTTCTGGACCAAGACCAAGACCGTGACGGCCCGCTGGCCGGACAGCGATCTGGAACACGCGGACAGCAGCTTCGTCATCCCGACGATGGGCTAACTCTGACCCTCTCCCGATGGGAGAGGGCTTGAGTCTCGGAGAGCGAAGCGATCCGTTTAGGCGAAAGGGTGAGGGTTCCGCAGTCAGCCGTTTTTGCGGCGGCTTACGCCGACTGAGGCAGGGAGCCCTCATTCCGCCCCTTCGGGGCGCCTTCTCCCATCAGGAGAAGGATTCAGGTGAGTGTATAGGGGATCACCCCTCGCTCGTTCTCCGGTACGGCCAGGGTCCGGTCGATCGGCGGAAACGCCCTTTGCGTGCAATCCGTCCGTTCGCAGATGCGGCAGTTGACCCCCATGCGGGTCGGCGGGCCGTTCAGGTCCAGCCCGTCCGCATAGACCAACTGCGCCGCGTGTTCGATCTCGCACCCCAGCCCCAGGGCGTAGCGCCGGTCTGGCTCCAGGAAGGACCCGCCCGGCTTGGACACGCTCTTGGCGAGGCAGACGTAGCGGGCGCCGTCCGGCATTTCCGACAGGTTGACCAGGATGCGGTCCGGGGCGCTGAAGGCCTCGTGCACGTTCCACAGCGGGCAGGCGCCGCCGAAGCGGGCGAACTGGAAACGCGTCGCGCTGTGCCGCTTGGTGATGTTCCCCGCCATGTCCACTCGCGCGAAGTAGAAGGGCACGCCGCGCCAGCCCGGCCTCTGTAGCGTACTCAGCCGGTGGCAGGCCTGCTCGAAGCTGACGTGGAAGCGGTTGCGCAGGCGGTCAACGTCGTGCCGCAGTTCCCGCGCCGCCTCCAGAAAGGCGCGATAGGGCAGCAGCAGCGCCCCCGCCGCATAGTTGGCCAGACCGACCCGGCACACGTCGCGCGCGGCGGGGATGTCGAAGGCGGCGCGGTCCAGTTCGTGCTCGATCAGGTCCTCGAACCGTAAGCGAACCAACTGGTGCGTCATCTGGAAGGCTCGGGTGGCGCCCGGCAGGCTGGCGTCGACATGGAGGATGCGCGCGCCCGGATCGAAGCGCCGCATGGCGCCGTGCCCCTGACCCGTGGCGACGCGCACGCCGCACAGGTCGTTCAAGGCGGCCTCCAACTCGCGCTCGGGGTGGACGCCGTCGCCCAGGTTCAGCCGCGCCGCCAGATCCTCCGCCGCCCGGTCCAAAGCGTCGATGTAGTTGTCGCGATAGTGGAAGAAGTCGCGCACCGCCTCATAGGGCAGGGCGGGGGCGGCGACCGTGGCGTGTTCGTCGCGGCCCAAGGTTTCGTTCAGCGTCTTCAGCCGCTCGTCCAGACGGCGATAATCCTGATGCAGGGCCAGGAACTGCCGCGCCAGTCGGGGCGCGTTCATGGCCGCCTGCTTCAGCTCGCCTGCGGTCGGGGCTTCGGCGTGGCCGGTGACGTCGGTGGTCGCCTCGCGCAGATCGGCGATCAGCCGGGCGTCGCCGTCCAGATCGAACAGGCTGGCGTCCACGTCGAAGGCCCGCGTCAGGGCGATCAGCACCCGCGCCGTGGCCGGGCGCTGGTTGGTCTCGATCTGCGACAGATAGGAGGGCGACAGGGCCAGCCGCCCGGCGCACTGCTCCAGCGTCCAGCCGCGCGCCTCGCGCAGCTTGCGGACCCGGGTTCCGAGATAGAGTTTTTCAGCCATCGTCCCGCATCGGTCTTCCGGCATTGCAACTTTGCAAAAACGCCTGTGTCCCTTGGCAGGCTTACGCACTTGCATGGCTTTTGCAAAGTTGCGATTGCCTTTTTGCGATGAAGCGGCTTGTTGGACCCTGAACCAAGTCAGGGAGTCGCCCCAACCATGAGCCAGGCCATCCTCGAGGAGCTCGAGCGCCGTCGCGCCGCCGCCAAGCTGGGCGGGGGACAGAAGCGCATCGAAAGCCAGCACGCCAAGGGCAAGCTGACCGCCCGCGAACGTATCGGCGTCCTGCTGGACGAAGGCTCCTTCGAAGAGACCGACATGTTCGTGGAGCATCGCAGCCACGACTTCGGCATGGCCGAGCAGCGCATCCCCGGCGACGGCGTCGTCACCGGGCGCGGAACTATCAACGGCCGTCTGGTCTATGTCTTCTCCAAGGACTTCACGGTCTTCGGCGGCTCCCTGTCGGGCGCCCACGCGGCCAAGATCGTCAAGCTGCAGAAGATGGCTCTGACGGCGGGCGCGCCGATCATCGGCCTGTTCGACGCGGGCGGCGCTCGTATTCAGGAAGGGGTGGAGAGCCTGGCCGGCTACGCCGACATCTTCCTGCAGAACACGCTCGCCAGCGGCGTCATCCCGCAGATCTCGGTTATCATGGGCCCGTGCGCGGGCGGCGACGTCTATTCGCCCGCCATCACCGACTTCATCTTCATGGTGAAGGACACCTCCTACATGTACGTGACCGGCCCGGACGTGGTGAAGACCGTCACCAACGAGGTGGTCAGCCACGAGGACCTGGGCGGCGCCCGCGTTCACGCCGGCAAGTCGGGGGTCGCCGACGGCGCCTTCGAGAATGATCTGGAGGCCCTGTCGGAGGTCCGCCGCCTGATCGGCTTCCTGCCCTTGTCGAACCGCGAAAAGCCGCCGGTCCGCGACACTTATGACGAGCCGGATCGCGACGAGGCCTCGCTGGACACCCTGGTTCCGGCCAATCCGAACCAGCCCTACGACATGAAGGAGCTGATCCTGAAGACGGTCGACGAGGCCGACTTCTTCGAGATCGGCGCCGACTTCGCCAAGAACATCATCTGCGGCTTCGGTCGCCTGGACGGCCAGCCGGTCGGCATCGTCGGCAACCAGCCCCAGACCCTGGCGGGCGTGCTGGACATCGACAGCAGCCGCAAGGCCGCGCGCTTCGTGCGTTTCTGCGACGCCTTCCACATCCCGCTGGTCACTTTTGTGGACGTGCCGGGCTTCATGCCGGGTACGAAGCAGGAATACGGAGCCCTGATCAAGCACGGGGCCAAGCTGCTGTTCGCCTATGCCGAGGCCACCGTGCCCAAGCTGACGGTCATCACGCGCAAGGCCTATGGCGGCGCCTATGACGTCATGAGCTCCAAACACCTGCGCGGCGACGTCAACTACGCCTGGCCCACCGCCGAGATCGCGGTCATGGGCGCCAAGGGCGCGGTCGAGATCATCTTCCGCAAGGAGGCCGGCGACCCCGAAGCCCTGGCGGCGCGCGAGGCTGAATACAAGGAACGCTTCGCCAACCCCTTCGTCGCGGCTGGGCTCGGCTACATCGACGACGTCATCATGCCCCACGGCACCCGCCGCCGCCTGATCAAGGCGCTGAAGACGCTGAAGAACAAGACCCAGGAAAATCCCTGGAAGAAGCACGACAACATTCCGCTGTAAGGCCCAGAAATGTTCGATAAAATTCTGATCGCCAACCGCGGCGAGATTGCTGTTCGCGTCATCAAGACCTGCCGCCGCATGGGCATCAAGACGGTGGTCGTCTACTCCGACGCCGACGCCGGGTCGCTGGCGTGCGAGATGGCCGACGAAACCGTCCACATCGGCCCGTCGCCCGCCGCCCAGTCCTATCTGATCCAGGACAAGATCGTCGATGCGGTGAAGCGGACGGAGGCGCAGGCCGTGCACCCCGGCTTCGGCTTCCTGTCGGAAAACGCCAGCTTCGCGCGGCGACTGAAGGCCGAGGGCATCGCCTTCATCGGGCCGAACCCCGAGGCGATCGACGCCATGGGCGACAAGATCACGTCCAAGAAGTTCGCCGCCGAGGCGGGCGTCTCGACCGTGCCGGGCCACATGGGCCTGATCGAAACGCCGGACGAGGCGGTGAAGATCGCGCGCGAAATCGGCTATCCGGTCATGATCAAGGCCTCGGCCGGGGGCGGGGGCAAGGGCATCCGCGTCGCCCATTCGGACGACGACATGGCCGAAGGCTTCGCCGCCGTGAAGGCCGAGGCGCTGAACGCCTTTGGCGACGATCGCGTCTTCCTTGAGAAGTTCATCGTCGATCCGCGCCACATCGAAATCCAGGTGCTGGGCGACAAGCACGGCAATGTCATCCACCTGTTCGAGCGCGAATGCTCGATCCAGCGTCGCAACCAGAAGGTCATCGAAGAGGCGCCGTCGCCCCTGCTGGACGAGGCCACCCGCGCCGCCATGGGGGCCCAGGCCGTCGCCCTGGCTCAGGCGGTGAACTATGACTCGGCCGGGACGGTCGAATTCGTCGCCGGTCAGGACAAGTCCTTCTACTTCCTGGAGATGAACACCCGTCTGCAGGTCGAACACCCGGTGACGGAGCTGATCACCGGCGTCGATCTGGTCGAGCAGATGATCCGTTCGGCCTGGGGCGAACAACTGGCGATCAAGCAGGACGACCTCTCGATCAACGGTTGGGCCATCGAAAGCCGCATCTACGCCGAAGACCCCTATCGCGGCTTCCTGCCGTCGATCGGCCGTCTGGTGCGCTATGAGCAGCCTGAGGAAGGCGATCAGGGCGACTATACGGTCCGCAATGACTCGGGCGTCCGCGAGGGCGACGAGATCAGCATGTTCTACGATCCCATGATCGCCAAGCTGTGCGCCTGGGGCGAGACGCGCGACGACGCGGTGCGCGGCATGGCTCGCGCCCTGGAGGACACCCATCTGGCCGGTCTGGGCCACAACGTGCCCTTCCTGGCGGCGGTCATGGATCAGGAACGCTTCCAGTCCGGCCAGCTGTCGACCAGCTATATCAAGGACGAGTTCCCCGACGGTTTCCACGGCCTGGCGCCGACGCGGGAGCAGGTGAAGATCCTGATCGCCTCGGCCGTGGCCATGAACGAGGTCGTCGCTGAGCAGGACGGCGACCCCAGCGAGCGCACCGACTGGACCGTCCTGATCGACAAGACGGCCCATGAGGTCGAGGTCGGCTATGACGAGGCCGAGGACCTGATCGTCGTCATCGACGGCGAGGAGGTCTCCCTGTCCGAGATCGACTGGCGTCCGGGTCTGTCCCTGTTCAAGGCGGCGCTGGACGAGGACGCCTTCACCGCCGAGGTGAAGCGCGCCGCCGACGGCTTCGACATTCGCCACCGCGCGGCCAAGGCGCGGGTGCGGGTGTTGCGCCCCGACGTGGCGCACCTCTACGCCCTGCTGCCCGAGAAGCAGGCGGCCGACACCTCCAAGCTGGTGCTGTCGCCGATGCCGGGCCTGGTGGTCGACATCCCCGTGATCGAGGGCCAGGAGGTCAAGTCCGGCGAGACCGTGGCCATCATCGAGGCCATGAAGATGCAGAACATCCTCAAGGCCGAGCGCGACGGCAAGGTGAAGGCCGTCAAGGCCAAGGCCGGCGACCCTGTCGCCGCCGACGACGTGCTGGTGGAGTTCGAGTAGATGACGGAGTTCGCCGTCCCGACGCCGCTGGAATGGCGGGAATCCGCCATCAAGGCGCTGAAGGATCGCCCGCTGGAGAGCCTCGTCCATCTGGACGCGGACCAACTGGCGACGCGGCCGCTCTATGGGGCGGCGACGGGCGGCGAGGCCGTCTTTGCGCCCCGGCCCTCGGACTCCGAAGGTCGGGCCTGGGACGTGCGGACACTGAACGAGGGCGAGGACGCGGAGGCCCTGAACCGCGCGATCCTGACCGATCTGGTGAACGGGGCGGCTTCCGTCCTGATCGCCGGACCGGTCGCGACGGACGTCGAGCGACTGGCGCGCGCGCTGGACGAGGTGGCGCTGGAGCTGGCGCCGGTCGCGCTGGACGCCGGGTTCGACGGCGTGAAGGCGGCGGAGGCCCTGTCGGCGGCCGCCAAGGGCTCGCCACGCGCCAAGCTGGCCTTCCACCTCGATCCCATCTCGGCCTATGCCGAGGCGGGCGGGACGCCGGGCGATTTCGCAGCCCTCATGGCCGAGACGCCCACGGCCGCCGCCGCCCACGCCGCGACCTATCCCGAGGCGACGCTGTTCATGGCCTCTGGCCGCGTGGCGTATGAGGCGGGCGGCTCCATCGCGCAGGAACTGGCCTTCGCCGCGTCGTCGGCTGTCGCCTATGTGAAGGCCGCCGTGGCGGCGGGCCTGTCCGTCGAGGCGGTGCTGAAGGGCGTGGTTCTGGGCGTCGCCGTGGACCAGGCCTATTTCGACTCCCTGGCCAAGATCCGTGCGCTGCGCCTGGTCTGGGCCAGCGTTTCCAAGGCTTTCGGCGCCGAGGTTCCGGCGATCATCGAGGCGCGCTCGTCGCGGCGGATGCTGTCGGCGCGCGATCCGTGGCCGAACATGCTGCGTCTGACCGCCGCCGGGTTCGCCGGGGCCGTGGGCGGAGCCGATGCGGTGGTGCTGGACGGCTTCACCCGCGCGGCGGGCCTGCCGGACGACTTCGCCAAGCGTCAGGCGCGCAACACCCAGCTGATCCTGATGGAGGAGTCCAATCTGGGCCGTGTCGACGACCCGGCCAGCGGCTCCTGGTATCTGGACGCCCGCACGCGTGAGTTGGCCGAGGCCGCCTGGGCCGAGTTCCAGGCCTATGAGGCCGAAGGCGGCGTCATCGCCTGTCTGGAAGGCGGGGTGATCCAGCCCCGCATCGCCCGCGCTCGCGACATGGCCAAGAAGGCCTTCAAGAACGGCGCCGCCCAGATCGTCGGCGTCACCAAGTTCGTCGATCCGGACGTGCGTCCCGCGCCGGTGACGTCTCTACCTGCTGCGCCTGCTGTCGCCGGGACGTTCGAAGCCTTGGCGCCTGTCCGCTTCGCCGCCGCCTTCGAGGAGGCCGCTCAATGAGTTTCCCCGACTTTTCCAAGGTCGCCCTTGATCTGGACGCGACCGGCGCCGGGCCGGACCGCGCGGCATGGACCACGCCCGAGGGGCTGACGGTCGAGACGGCCTATGGGCCTGATGCACTGGACGGGCTGGACTTCATCCACGGCCTGCCGGGCTTCGCCCCCTTCGTGCGCGGGCCCTATCCGACCATGTATGCGGGCGCGCCGTGGACCATCCGCCAGTATGCGGGCTTCTCGACCGCCGAGGAGTCCAACGCCTTCTATCGCCGTAACCTGGCGGCGGGGCAGAAGGGTCTGTCGGTCGCCTTCGACCTGGCCACCCACCGGGGCTATGACAGCGACCACCCGCGGGTGAAGGGCGACGTCGGCATGGCGGGCGTGGCCATCGACAGCATTCTGGACATGCGGACCCTGTTCGACGGCATTCCGCTGGACCAGATGTCGGTGTCCATGACCATGAACGGGGCGGTGCTGCCGATCCTGGCCCTCTACGTCGTGGCGGGCGAGGAGCAGGGCGTCGACCACGCCAAGCTGACCGGGACCATTCAGAACGACATTCTGAAGGAGTTCATGGTCCGCAACACCTACATCTATCCGCCCGCGCCCTCGATGCGGATCATCGCCGATATCTTCGAATGGACGGCGAAGGAAACGCCCAAGTTCAACTCCATCTCCATCTCCGGCTATCACATGCAGGAGGCGGGGGCCTCGGCGGACATCGAACTGGCCTATACCCTGTCAGACGGGATCGAATACCTGCGCGCGGGCAAGGCGGCGGGCATGGAGATCGACCGCTTCGCGCCGCGCTTGAGCTTCTTCTGGGCCATCGGCATGAACTACTTCATGGAGGTGGCCAAGATGCGCGCCGGCCGCCTGCTGTGGGCCGAGGCGGTCAAGCGGGAAGGCGGCGTCAATCCGAAGTCGCTGTCCCTGCGGACCCACTGTCAGACCTCGGGCTGGTCGCTGGCGGCGCAGGACGTGTTCAACAATGTGCCCCGCACCATGGTCGAATGCATGGCGGCGGCGGGCGGCCAGACGCAGAGCCTGCACACCAACGCCCTGGACGAGGCCCTGGCCCTGCCGACCGACTTCTCGGCCCGGATCGCGCGTAACACCCAGATCCTGGCCCAGGCTGAGACCGGCCTGACGCGCGTCATCGACCCGTGGGGCGGCAGCTTCTACGTCGAGCGCCTGACCCAGGAACTTGCGACCAAGGCCCGTGCCCTGATGGAGGAGGTCGAGGCCTACGGCGGCATGGCCAAGGCCATCGAGGCGGGCATCCCCAAGCTGCGGATCGAGGAGTCCGCCGCCAAGACCCAGGCTCGCATCGACACCGGCCAGCAGACGGTCGTGGGCGTGAACAAGTATCTGAACCCCGTGGTCGACGACATTCCGATGCTGAAGGTCGACAACGCCGAGGTGCGCGCCCGCCAGATCGAGAAACTGCAACGCCTGAAGGCCGAGCGCGACGAGGCGGCGACGCAGGCCGCCCTGGACGCCCTGACCGAGGGCGCGCGCGGCAGCGAGAACCTGATGGAGCTGGCGGTGCGGGCAGCCCGCGCCAAGGCCACCGTGGGCGAAATCTCCGACGCGCTGGAGGCCGCCTTCGGCCGCCACGTGGCCACGGTGAAGACGGTTTCGGGCGTCTATGCGAAAGAGGCCGGGAACGATCCCAAGGTCGCCCGCGCTCGCGAAATGGTCGCCGCCTTCGTCGAGAACGACGGCGGTCCGCCGCGCATCCTGATCGCCAAGCTGGGGCAGGACGGCCATGACCGGGGCCAGAAGGTGGTCGCCACCGGATACGGCGACATCGGCTTCGACGTGACGGCGGGGGCGCTGTTCCAGACGCCGGCCGAGGCGGCCAAGGATGCGGTGGAGAAGAACGTCCATGCGGTCGGCGCCTCGTCGCTGGCGGCGGGGCATCTGACGCTGGTTCCCGAGCTGAAGGCTGAACTGGCGAAGCTGGGGCGCGAGGACATCATGATCGTGGTCGGCGGGGTCATTCCGCCGTCGGACGTGCAGCCCCTGCTCGATATGGGCGCGGCCGCCGTCTATCCGCCCGGCTCGGTGATCGCCGAGACGGCGGCGGACCTGATCGAGAAGCTGAACCAACGCCTGGGCTATGCCCAGCCGACGCCTGTGGAGACGAAGAAGTGATCGGCAATCTGAACCACGTCGGCGTCGCCACCCCTTCCATCGCCGAGTCGATCAAGCTGTATCGCGACGTGCTGGGAGCGACGAAGATCGGCGAGCCGTTCGATCTGCCGGCCCAGGGGGTGAAGGTCTGCTTCATCGACACCCCCACGGCCCAGATCGAACTTATCGAGCCCTATGACGATACCAGCCCCATCATCGGCTTCCTGGCCAAGAACCCCAAGGGCGGCCAGCACCACGTTTGCTTTGAAGTTGCGGACATCCATGCCGCCGTCGCGGAGATGCGGGCCAAGGGCGTGACCATCCTGGGCACGGGCGAACCCCGTATCGGCGCCCACGGCACGCCGGTGGTCTTCCTACATCCCAAGGAGATGGGCGGGGTGCTGATCGAACTGATGGAAACGCCGAAGGGCGGTCACTGAAATCAAAAGGCCCGGTCGCTGACCGGGCCTTTTTCTTGTCAGTACAGAATCTTGCGGAAGCTGATCCGGAAGGTGCGACCCAGCGGGTCCATATAGTCCGGTTGATAGGACAGCGGCGTCTCGCCCAGGCCGTTACGGACGTCGATCCGTTGGTCGAACAGGTTCTCTACGCCCAGACTGACCCGCGCGCCCTTCAGCCAAGGATAGCGGGACACCAGATTCTGACGCGACGACAGGTCGGCGAACAGGTTCAGATTCACGGTCGTCAGGTCCGAGAAGGTCAGGTCGTCGCCAGAACCTGGGCCGCCGTTGACGCGCGTGGATTCCTTCCAGTTGGCGTTCAGGAATCCGCCCATGCCGCTCTTGAACACCCCCATCTGGAACTGGATCTCGTTGCGCGGCTGGCCGCCGTTGGCGCCGGTGGCTGAACCGCCCAATAGATCGAGCACGGGCAGGCCGTCGCGGATCGTGACTTCGTCCTGGATCCGGTAGGTGTGATAGAGCGAGACGTTGAAACGGCCCTGGCCCGGCTGCATGGCTGCGCCGCCGCGGCGTCCGCCTCCGCCGCCCGGACCCATGCGCATGCCGCCGCCGGGAGGCGGACCGCCCTCTGCTCGCATCACGGCGCCCGGACCGCGTCCGGCGCCTCTCTGCCCCATGCGAGCCGCCGCCGCAGGGTCGGGCTTTCCGAACGGGGTGGAGAAGTTCAGGCCCCAGCGGATCTCCTGCTGTTCGGCCTTCTCGAAATTCAGCGGCCGGGCGTCGATGGACAGCAGGTTGCCGTCCAGATCACGCACGAAGCGATCGGGCAGGGCGGCTTCCAGTTCGGGCGTTATGGTGGGGAAGGCTGCGATCGATCCTTCCGTCTCCGTGCGGGTGTAGCCTGCGGTGAAGCGCAGATCCTTGTCCTTCAGCGGGGTCAGATTGATCCCCAGCTTCAGCACGCGCTTGGTTTCCTCGGACAGGCTGGGATCGCCGCCTTCGATGCGGGTGATGTTGACCGACTGGCCGGTGCGGAAGTCATAGACCGGCACGTTCGGCGTCGAGATGGTCGGATCGTTCAGTTGCGACATCGACGGGGCGTTCTTCTCGTCGGCCCAGCTCGCCGTGAAGTTGAGGGGCTCCCACGGCGACCAGTTCAGACCGATCGTATAGGCCGACAGACCGCCGAAATCGGACAATTCCTGATAGGCGAGGTTCAGGTTGGCCGACAGGTCGCCCAACAAGGGCAGCACTTCCCGGTCGCGACTGGCGATCGGCAGGTTGAAGTTGCCCGAAAGGCTGGTGCGGTCGCGCGACAGGGATCGTTCCGAATAGTCGCCGGAACGCAGGCTTTCGGAATCCAGAGACTGGGTGTCGAAGCCGAGCTTGAAGGTCGAGGACAGGTCGCCCGCCGGGCCTTGCCACAGCTTGCCGTTGACGACGCCTTCCAGGTTGGCGCTGCTGGACACCGACCTGGCCGTGTCGAACGGCAAGACGGGCAGGTCGCCCAGATCGCCGAAGGGGTCGATGGTTCCCGCCGTCACGCCGGCCTGCAAGGCGGAGGCGTTCAGGCCCTTGCCGGTGCGGGTCTTGGTTTCCGTGCGATTGTATCCGCCGGTGAGGGTCCAGCGCCAGTCGCCCAGATAGCCGTCCAGCAGGGCGCCGACCTTGCTGGTCAGGGTGTCGGTGGTGCGCGACATGGCGTCCGGCGCATTCAGATAGCGGTACGCCAGGACATCGTTCGCGAAAGGAGACCAGGGGCTGGACGCGGGCAAGGTCAGTCTGACGCCCGGCAGGCCCAGATAGGTCTGGCTCTGACTGTCATCCAGGCTGGCGCTCAGAGTCAGGGCCATGGTGTCGTTCAGGTCGCGCACCAGAGAGCCGGCGATGGAACCCGTCTCCTTCTTGGGCAGCATGGTGCGGTAGGCCGTCAGGTCGTCTTCGCGCGCCCCGAAGCTGAAGTCGCCCAGGCTTGCTCCGCCTACAGCGCCGGCTCCGACAGAGGCCGTATTCGTCGTGCGGCCCAGCATGGCGGACAAGGCAGGGTCGATCTCGCCGCCGTTGAGGCCCGTCACATTGCCCAGCAGGTCATAGGGGGCGTCGCCGGCTTCGCGACGGATGTTCCGTTCGGTTTCGAACAGCGGGCTGTCGTTTTCGTATTCGAGGTCCAGGGTCCAGCGCTGCTTGCCGGATATCCGCAGGACGTTGCTTTCCAGATCGCTGACCGTGCGGCCGCCCTGATCGGGACGACGGACGCTGGCCTGCATGGTCACAGAGCGGAAATCGGCCTTCAGCACGAAGTTCACCACCCGCTGGTCGGCGCTGTAGCCGTAGGCCAGGGCGGTTTCTTCCGGCAGGATTTCCGTACGCTCGATGGCTTCGGGCGGAATGCCGCGAATTTCCTGGAAGCCCGAGATGCGACGGCCGTTGACCAGGAAGACGGGAGACCCGCCGCGCGCGCTGCGGGTGACGGGCTCCAGCAGGGTCATCAACTCCTGGATGCTGCTGGCGCCATAGGCCTTGAGCTGCTCCTCGTCGAGCACCAGTTCGGGCTCATAGTCGCCCAGGGCCGCGCCGCGACGCCTGGTCGAGACGGCCTGGATCTCGCCCAGGTCATAGGCGTCTTCGTCGATCTGGGGCGTGGCCTGGGTCTGTTCCGGCGACTGGGTCTGAGGCGCGCCGACGACGGCCGCAGCCGTGACGGCGGGATCGAGAGAGGCGAGGGCGAACAGCAGGGCGACAGGGGACATGCAGGGTCCTGATAGAGCCGAACGAAGAGGCGTCTCCGCCCCTTCAAGGATGTCGATCCGTTTGCCGACCAATGCGCGCTGTAGAGGGGCGATCCAGACGCCCTTGGATTAAAGGCCTGTAATGACGCGCAAATGTTACAACCGATCCGACATGGGCTCTAACGAGGCAGGGGGCGGAGTCCGTCGGACTCCGCCCCCTGTTTTTTTTCTTGCGGTTGGGAAATCAGAAGCGGGCGCGCACGCCCACGGTCAGGTTCCGGCCACGGAGCGGCGCGGTCTCGGCCAGGAAGGAGGCGTGGTTGAACGCCGTCTCGTCCAGCAGATTGGTCCCGCGCAGGAAGATCTGCGACCGCACCGGCCCCAGGTCGATGTCATAGGCCACGGTGGCGTTGACCATGTCGTAGCCCGGCGTCTCATGCTCGAAAGCGGCGATGTCGGTCTGCTTGAAGGTGCGGCTGTATTCGACGTCGCCCGACCACGGCCCCTGGAAGGCGGCCAGGCGCACGCCCGCCCGCGCCGCCGGGATACGCGGCAGGTTCCCGCCGTCGCCCTTCAACTCGCCCTGGACGTAGTCGCCGAAGACCGTGCCCGACAGCCACGGCGTGAACCGCTGGGTCAACTCGCCCTCGACGCCGGTGAAGGTCGCGTCGGCCTGACTGTAGCGGATCAGGCGGAAGTCCTCGTACTGATCCAAGGTTCGGGCGAAGATGTAATCGTCATAGACGTAATGATAGGCGCTGACCGAGCCCGTCAGGGCGCCCGAGGTCTTGCGCAGGGTCAGTTCGATCGAGTTGGCGGTTTCGACGTCCAGCTTGGCGTCGCCGATCTCATAGGTGTTGGTCGCCAGGTGGACGCCGTCGGCATACAGTTCCTGGGCCGAGGGCGCGCGTTGCGAGCGCGACAGCGACAGGGCACCCGACCAGCCGGGGGTGAAGTGCCACACTGCCGAGCCGGAGATGGAGAAGGGCTTGTGCTCCGTGTCGGGCAGGCCGACGGCCGAGGCTTCCTGCCATTCCTGACGCAGGGCGCCTTCCAGGTGCCATAGGCCGATCTCGTATTCTTCCATCACGAACAGGCCGGTGTTCTTGGTCGTGCTGGGGGCCAGGAAGCTCTCCTCGCCGACGGCGGCGAAGTCGCTCTTGCTCAGTTGCAGGCCGACGACGCCCTTGAAGCCGCCGATCGGCTTGTGCTGGACCTCCAGGCGGCCGTCGTAGCCCTGGTTGGTGAAGGTGGTCGAGACGACGCCTTCCTCCAGTTCGCTGTGTTCATAGTCGGTGTAGCCGGCGCGCAGGCGAATGTTCTCGACGCCCGCCATGGGATCGCGAAGCTCGCCGCGCAGGTCGACGCGCCGGCTCTTCAGCCGAACCTCCGGTGCGGCATGGTCATGATCGCCCTCATGATCATGGTCCCCGTCGCCATGGTCATGGTCGCCGTCGTCGTGACCGTGGCCCCCGCAGTGCAGATGATCGCCATGCGGGTGGCAGCCCTCGTATTCATGGGTATGGCCCGCCAGGCCATAGCGGCTGGTCTGTTCGGTATAGGCGGCGCCCAGATAGCCGCGCGATCCGATCCAGGAGGCGCCCAGCGTCGCCGTCGAGGTCTCGTTGTAGGAGCCGTCCAAGCGCGGCTCGTCCCAGCCCGGAACCTTGTAGTCGTCCGACTTGCGTGCGGCCGCCTCGACGCGGACGGCGAAGTTTCCGGCGCCGACCGTCAGGCCGACCACGCCGGCTTCCTCGTTGTCGACCGAGCCGCGACGGTATTCGGCCACGCCCTCGCCGCCGTTGGCCGGGACGCGGGTCGGGATCTTCTTGTCCAGCAGGTTGACCGCGCCGCCGATGGCGCCGCCGCCGTAGAGCAGGGCCGCCGGGCCACGCAGGATCTCGACGCCTTCCAGCAGCAGGGGCTCGCCGCTGACGGCGTGGTCGGGCGAGACTTCAGAGGCGTCCATCAGGCCGGCGCCCTCGCTCAGCACCTTGACGCGCGGGGAGGTCTGGCCGCGCACCACCGGGCGGCTGGCGCCGCCGCCGAAGGTGTCTGAGTTGACGCCGGGAATGCTGCTCAGGGTGTCGCCCAGGGTCGATTGGCGCCGGTGAACCAGGTCGTCGCCGCCTAGCAGGGCGACGTGCGAGCCGACGTCGTCGCCCGCGCGGCCCAGGGGCAGGGCGCGCACCACCACGTCCTCGACCTCATAGGCGGCCTGGTCGCGGGGCGTGTGGTCGTGCGGGTCGCCTGTCCGTTGTTGCGCCGCGTCCTGGGCCATGGCGGGCGCGCAAAGTCCCGATAGGGTCGCCGCGCCGGCGGCGGTCAGCAGAAGGCTCCGAAGGTTCATCTCACGCGTCCCCGTACAATGATGAGGTGTGTGATATGTTATAGTATATCATTACGCAACCGCTCAGTTGCGCTCTTTTCAAAAGCGGAGCCTTTTGACCTCCGTCGGCGTTCGGGTGACTGCTGTCGGGAGGGAGCCGATGATGATCCGATCCGCCGTCGCCTTGATGTCTTGCGCCCTGGCCTTGGGGGCCTGCTCGCGGGAAGCGCCGCCTGAACCCAAGGGGCCGATCCAGGCTTCGGAAACGCGCGACGCCGCCGCCGTCGGCTATGCCTGCGAAAGCGGCAAGACCATCGCCGTGGCCTATCCCGACGCCCAGACGGCGCGGCTGGCCTACGACGGACGCGACTACGTCCTGACCAGTTCAAGCGCGGCCAGCGGCGCCCTCTATGCAGGACAGGGGCTGGAGTGGCGCACGGTCAGCCGCGAGGGGCTGGAGGCGGCGACCCTCAGTCGGCCTGGCCCGGGAGATCAGGCGGGCGGCGCCGTGATCGAGCGATGCAGCCGTCCGGTTTCCGCCCTGGCGCCCGCGCCGACGGGTTCGGATCGTCCCGTCTCCGATCTACGGCCCTGTTCGGCGGCCGATCTTCGCCTGACGATAGAGGGAGGCGACGCCGGGGCGGGCAACCGCGTCACCACCCTGGGCCTGCGCAATGCGGGGATCGAGGCGTGCAGCTTGGCCGGCTATCCGACCGTGACCCTGGCTGACGCTCAGGATCGCGTCCTGACGTCGGTGAAGGCGGTTCAGGCGCCGGGGAATTACTTCTCAAAGGGAGGCGGCCCTACGCCGGTCGCCCTGCCGCCGGGCGGCAAGGCTTGGTTCGACCTGGCCTGGAACGTCATTCCTCATGAATCCGAGGGGGAAACCGTCTGTCCCGACGCCCGCACCCTGCGCCTGACGACCCCGGCAGATGCGGCTGTAGCCAGCCTGTCGATGGCTCTGACGCCGTGCGGGAGGCAAATTCGTGTCAGCCCCTTCAGGCCAGTTTCGGACGACGCAGCCGCTCCTGCCTCCGACCCTGCAAACTAGGGGTTCAAACCTGCCCGGATTCAGCGTAGCGGAGCAAACATGACCCAAGACACGAATCCAGCCTTTTATGATCGCGTCGCCGCCGAGTTGGCGGACATCGACGCCCAGGGGCTGACCAAGCCCGAACGCGTCATCGCCTCGCGCCAGGGGCCGGTGATTTCGGTCAACGGGCGAGAGGTGCTGAACTTCTGCGCCAACAACTACCTGGGCCTGGCGGGCGACGAGCGCGTGACTCAGGCTGGGATCAAGGCCCAGGAGAAATGGGGCGCGGGCACGGCCTCGGTCCGCTTCATCTGCGGCACGCTGGAAATCCACAAGGAACTGGAACGCGCCATCGCCGACTATCTCGGCTTTGAGGACACGATCCTGTTCGCCGCCGCCTTCGACGCCAACGGCGGCATTTTCGAGCCCCTGTTCGGCGAAGACGACGCCATCATCTCCGACAGCCTGAACCATGCCTCCATCATCGACGGCGTGCGCCTGTGCAAGGCCAAGCGCTATCGCTTCGCCAATTCGGACATGGCCGATCTGGAAGCCAAGCTGAAGGAGGCGCGGGCCGCCGGGGCGCGCGACATCATCATCGCCACCGACGGCGCCTTCTCGATGGACGGCTATATCGGCAAGATCGATCAGATCCGCGCCCTGGCCGACCGGTACGGCGCCCTGATCATGGTCGACGACTGCCATGCGACCGGCTTCCTGGGAACGAAGGGCAGAGGGTCGTTCGCCCACTGCGGCGTCCAGGTCGACTTCGTCACAGGCACCTTCGGCAAGGCTCTGGGCGGCGCCATGGGCGGCTTCATCTGCGCCCGGTCGAACGTCGTGGCTCTGCTGAAGCAACGGGCACGACCCTATCTCTTCTCCAACGCCCTGGCGCCCGCCGTCTGCGGATCGTCGCTGGAGGCCATCCGCATCGCCGCGGGCGATGAGGGCGATAAGCTGCGGACGCAACTGTTCGCCAACGCCGCGCGCTTCCGTGCGGCCATGACGGCGGCGGGCTTCGACCTGCTGCCGGGCGAGCACCCGATCATCCCGGTTATGCTGGGCGACGCCAAGCTGGCGCAGGACATGGCGGCGCGGATGCTGGAACTGGGCGTCTACGTCATCGGCTTCAGCTTCCCCGTGGTGCCGCGTGGTCAGGCCCGCATCCGCACCCAAATGTCGGCGGCCCATACCTTTGAACAGATCGACGCCGCCGTGGCCGCCTTCACACAGGCGGGCAGGGAACTGGGCGTCATCTGACGGAGGCGGGCGTGGAAGTCGTGTTCGACGGTCGTCGCATTCGCAGCCGTGATGACTTCTATGCCGAGATCGAACGGATCGAGGGCGTGCCGGATTGGTTCGGGCGCAACCTGGACGCCCTGTTCGATCTGGTTCTGGCGGTCCTTCCAGGGCCTCTGACGATCCGTTGGACCCATGCCGAGGCGTCGGCCGAGGCCATGGGGGCGGACTTCGGTGTTGTCGTCGGCGTCTTGCGGGACGCCGAGGGCGAATCGAAATCGGAATTCAAACTGCGCCTGTGCAAGGGCGCGACAACCGCGTTTAGGGAGTAAGCCGATGGCTGACATGATGAAGGCCCTGGCCAAGACGAAACCGGCCGAGGGGCTGGAGCTGATCGACGCCCCCATTCCCGTGGCGGGCGACGAGGACGTGCTGATCAAGGTGCACCGCACCGCCGTCTGCGGCACCGACATCCACATCTGGAACTGGGACGAATGGTCCCAGAAGAACGTGCCGGTGCCGATGATCACCGGGCACGAGTTTTCGGGCGAGATTGTCGCCATCGGCAAGGATGTGGATCGTCGTCTGAAGGTCGGTCAGCGCGTCTCGGCCGAGGGTCACGTCATCGACCTGAACTCCGAAGCAGCCCGCGCCGGTCACTTCCATCTGGACCCCGACACGCGCGGCATCGGCGTGAACCGCCAGGGCGCCTTCGCAGAATACGTCGTGGCTCCGGCCTTCAACGTCATCGAACTGCCCGACGATGTCCCCTATGAGATCGGCTCGATCCTGGACCCGTTCGGCAACGCCGTGCACACGGCGCAGCAGTTTGACCTGCTGGGCGAGGACGTGCTGGTCACGGGCGCCGGGCCGATCGGCATGATGGCCGCCGCCGTCGCGCGTCACGCGGGCGCCCGCACCGTGGTCCTGACCGACATCAACGACTTTCGTCTGGAACTGGCCCAGAAGGTCGCCCCCGGCATCCGCGCGGTGAACACCACCAAGGAAGACCTGCGCGACGTCATGCATGAGCTGGGCCTGAAGGTCGGCTTCGACGTGGCGCTGGAGATGTCGGGCTCGCCCATCGCCTTCAAGCAATGCGTCGACACCCTGATCATGGGCGGGGGCATGGCCATGCTGGGCATTCCCAGCAAGCCGATGGAGACCGACTGGGGCGCCATCATCCTGAAGGCGCTGACCATCAAGGGCGTCTATGGCCGCGAGATGTTCACCACCTGGCGCAAGATGCTGGGTCTGCTGAAGGCTGGCCTGGACCTGACGCCCCTGATCACCCACCAGATGCCCTATAAGGACTTCGAGGCGGGCTTCGAGGCCATGAAGTCGGGCAAGTCCGGCAAGGTCGTCCTGAACTGGGCCGACTGAGGTCTTCGTGATTGAAAGCAAAGGCCCCTCGTCGGCAAGGCGAGGGGCCTTTGTCGTTCTAGTACCGCGCGCGCAGGGTCAGGCCCAGGGTGCGCGGATCGCCGGGATTGCCGATGACCAGGCCGGAATTGCCGGACTGGACGCTGACGAACTGCAGATAGTCCTGGTCCAGGGCGTTCTTGATCCAGACGAAGGCCTCCCAGCCGTTGTCGGCGCGGAAGCCGGCGCGCAGATTGAGCAGGGCGTAGCCCTCGATCTCGGTGTAGCGGGAAACCGAGGCGTCGGAGTTGTAGGTCGAGCGGTAGCTGGCGTCCGCGCCGCCGAAGAACTCGCCCGCCAGCCCCAGGAACCCGCCGCGGGCGCGCGCCTCGCCGCCGATGGAGGCCGCCCAGGGCGAGACGCCGGGCAGGTTTTCGCCGGACAGGTCGCAGGCGACGGTTGAGGCGCCGATGCGCTCAAGCGGGCAGGGGCCGTTGGCGAAGGAATCATACTGCGCGTCGGTCCAGGCCAGGTTGGCGTAGAGGTCCAGGTTCGGGGTTGGGCGGGCGAAGGCGTCCAACTCCACGCCCTGGATCACCACCTTCTCGGCGTTGGCCAGATAGCCGCGCAGGGCGCCCGGGCCGCTGTCGACGACATTGGCCTGAAAATCCTCCACGTCGGTGCGATAGGCGGCCAGGTTGGCGGTCAGGCGGCGACCGAAGCTCTGGGTCTTGAGGCCCAGTTCCCAGGTGGTCACGACCTCGGGTTTGACGACGGCGTTGGTCAGGGCGGGCTGACCGTTCGGCAGGTTGGGGATGCCCGCCATGTTGATCCCGCCGGACTTGTAGCCCCGCGCGACGCCACCATAGGCGAGAATGTCGGGCGCCACGTCCCAGGCCAGGGAGATCTGGCCCGACAGGTCGTCGTCCGACAGGTCGGCGGCGTAGGCCTGAGGCCGCGCCACGCCCAGGCGGCGAGAGATCAGGGTCGCGTCCGTGGTCTGAAGGCCGCCGGCGACCCGTGCTTCATACCAGCCGGACTTTTCTTCCTTGGTGTAGCGGAGGCCGGGGGTCAGGTGCAGGCGGTCGGTGATGTTCCAGGTGACCTGACCGAAGACGGCGTAGGAGTCCGTTTCGATCCGGCTGTCGTTGTAGACGGTGTAGCCGTCGAGCAGGGCGGCGGGCAGGTTGGGGGCCAGCAGCCAATGGACGGCGTGCTTGCCGTATTCGGTGACGCCGTGAGTCTCCACCGCCTGATGGAAGGCGTAGAGGCCGACGGTCCAGTCGATGCGGCCGGTTCCGTTGGAGGACAGGCGCAGTTCCTGGCTCCACTGGTCCTGCCATGAGGGATTGGCCGACTGACGCGTGATGTCCAGGGCGGTGTAATCGCGGTCGTTCTTGGGCCCCCAGTCCCAGCTTCGCCAGGCCGTAACGGAGGTCAGCGTGCCCCAGCCCAGGTCGTAGTCGATCACGGCCGAGACGCCCCGATGGATCTGATCGGCCTGAATGGCGCTGTCGACGTCGGCCAGCCGGGAATAGGGATTGGCGCTGGGCGGGGCATAGCCCAGGCCGGCGGCCAGGGCGGGGAACTGCTGGGCGGCCGGCTTCAATGTCGGGCCGTAGGTCACATAGACCTGGGTGCAGCAGTCGGGTGTAAGGTCGGCGTAGTCGGCCGAGAGGCGCAGGCTGAGTCTGTCGTTGGCCCGGAACAGCAGTTGGCCGCGCAGGCTGATCGAATCCTGCGAGTTCTGCTTTTCGCCCGTGGTCACATTGTCCAGCACGCCGTCGCGGCGGGTGGAGACGATGGAGAACCGGCCCGCCAGTCGGTCGGCGAGGATGGGGCCGGAGAAGGTGGCCTTGGCCTGCAGGAAGCCGTAGTCGCCGATGCTGAGCTCGGCCTGTCCTTCCGGCGTGAAGGAGGGCGCGCGGGTGGTGATGTTCAGGGCGCCCGCCGTGGTGTTCTTGCCGAACAGGGTGCCCTGCGGACCGCGCAGAATCTCGATCCGGTCCAGATCGACGAAGTCCAGGGTCGCGGTCGCCGGGCGGCCGTAATAGACCTGATCCACATAGATGCCGACGCCCTGTTCCAGACCGTCGTTGGCCAGGCCGTAGCTGGCGCCGAGGCCCCGGATGGTGACGGCCGTGTTGCGCGGGTTGGAGGACAGCAGCTGGACGCTGGGCGCCAGCTGAGTCACCTGGGCGATGTTGTAGGCGCCGGTCCGGTCAAGAAGCTCCTCGTTCACGACGGTCAGGGCGATGGGCACGTCCTGGGCGCGCTCGTCCCGGCGACGAGCGGTGACGACGATGTCGCCGACACTGGCGACCACGGGGGCCGAGCCTGGGCGAACCTGTTCTTCCTCAGCGTGAGCTGCGGAGGCCAGGCCGGAAACGACGCAGGCGGCCGACGCCGTGGTCAGCAGGAGCCGACGGATGAACGGATGCGCGCT
Organism: Brevundimonas faecalis; assembly: GCF_040549405.1. Taxonomy (NCBI): domain Bacteria; kingdom Pseudomonadati; phylum Pseudomonadota; class Alphaproteobacteria; order Caulobacterales; family Caulobacteraceae; genus Brevundimonas; species Brevundimonas faecalis. The sequence goes on from NZ_JBEPTF010000003.1 coordinate 136,980, forward strand.
TGTGGACATTTTCCCCTCCTGAGCAGGTGCAGCAAGGCCGGAGTTGGTCAGGGCGGCGGTGTTCGGGCAATCGACGTTCTTCTAAATTAACGAATAGAAAATCTATCATCTGCGACTCCAGTGTGCCGTAACGTCGAAGTTAGAGCGGGATGTAGGGGTGGTATCGGATAGAAAATATGCCCTATCGCTACGCGACGTGGTGGTTGCGCTTCTCGGGAAGGGAAGTCGGCGTCGCCGCCGTCATTCGGCTTGACCCCGAACCTCAGGCGGGGGACGAGCAGGGATGAACTATCGTCACAGCTTTCACGCCGGAAACTTCGCGGACCTGGTCAAGCACGCCCTGGTGCTGTGGCTGCTGAAGGAACGGCAGGAGCGGGGGCCGGTCACGGTCATCGACACCCATGCAGGTGCGGGTCTGTACGATCTGTCGGGCGACGCCGTGCGGTCGAAGGAGGCCGAAGCGGGCGTGGCGCGGTTGATGACGGCGGCGAACCGTCCGCCGCTGATCGAGGCCCTGGCCGCCGAGGTCGCGGCCCTGAATCCTGAGGGCGGGGTCCGCTTCTATCCGGGGTCGCCCGTCCTGATCGCGCGGGCGCTGCTGAGCGACGACCGCTATCTGGGCTTTGAGTTCAACCCGCCTGTTCAGGCCATGCTGTCCGAGGCCCTGACCGACTGGCCCGCCGCCGAGGGACGCGCGGGCGACGGCTATGTCGAGGCCTTGAAGGCGGCTAGGGCGGTCAAGGGGCCGCTGGTCCTGATCGACCCGCCGTTCGAGCGGCCCGACGACTATGTGCGCTCGGCCGAGACCGCCGCCGCCATCCTGCGCCATGACCGCACTGCGACGGTCGCGATCTGGACGCCGCTGAAGGACATGGAGACCTTCGACGGCTTCATCCGGCGCCTGGAAGAGGCCAGGGTCGGCCGCGTGCTGGTGGCCGAGGCGCGCCTGCGGCCGCTGAACAATCCGATGAAGATGAACGGCTGCACCATGACGGTGGTCAATCCGCCCTCAGGCGCGGAGGCCGCAGCGGCCGAAATCTGCGGCTGGACGGCTGCGACCCTGGGCGACGCGGGCGCGCGGGCCGAGGTCTGGCGCGCCGGCTAGGCTTCCACCACTTCGCCGGGTTCGTAGAGGTGCGGCTCGAAGGTGGCGATGGCCAGGATGGGGCCCATGGCGTTCACCACCTGGGGATGGCGGGTCATGGCCTTCCAGTGAGCGGCGTCGGTCCAGACGGCGTGGTTGGCCACGACGCGTCCGTTCAGCCCCCGATGCAGGACGCCGGAGACGAAACCGGGCAGGCCGCGCTGCACCTGGGCCAGGGCGGTCAGATGCTCCAGCAACTCGTCCTGGCGACGGGCGTCGCACTTGAAGATGTTGATCAGGACGACGGGAGAAGCGTCGTTCGTCTCGACGGACATGGGCGGCCCTCGTTGCAATCCGGCGACTTCTACCCCAATCCATGGGCGGACGCCTCCTCCTCCCGTCGGAAAACGCTGCAATGACCCGTATCGCTATTCTCGAGACCGGCCATCCGCCTGAACACCTGCGCGACGCCTTCGACGACTATCCGGCGCGTTTCCGTTATCTGCTGGGAGAGAACGTGCCGACCACGCGGTTCGACGTGCAATCGGGGCATCTGCCGGACGACCCCTCCATCTTCACCGGCGCCATCGTCACCGGGTCCGCGGCAGGGGTCTATGACGATCTGCCTTGGATACAGCCCCTGGTGGAATGGCTTCAGGCGGCGCGAGGGCGGACGCGGCTGCTGGGCATCTGCTTCGGGCACCAGGTCCTGGCGCACGCCTTCGGCGGCAAGGTGGAGAAGTCGCACAAGGGCTGGGGCGTCGGCCTGCACCGCTACGACGTGGTCGGCCGCGAGCCCTGGATGCACCCGCGCGCCGCCAGCATCGCCATTCCGGTGTCGCATCAGGACCAGGTGGTGGCGGTGTCAGAGGACGCCCGCGTGATCGCCTCCAGCGCCTTCACTCCCTATGCCGGCCTGGCCTGGGGCGAGGACGCCCTGAGCTTCCAGTGCCATCCGGAGTTCCAACCGGCCTATGCGGCGGCCCTGATCGAGGGGCGCCGAGGGCATCGGATTCCGCACGACCTGGCGGACGAGGCCCTGCTGAGCCTGGAAGGGGCGAATGATCGGTCGGTGCTGACGGCCTGGATCCGGGCCTTCCTGTTGCTGACCCCGCCGCCGGTCGAAAGCGACGGCAGCGGCATCTAACCGTCCGTCGATAAGTCTTGCGCAACTTCTGACGTGGCATGGTCGGGCGTCAATTCGGATGCGCCATGTCGCCGTTTAAAGTCGCGGTCTTCGCGCTCGCCCTGCTGTCCTTTCCCGTCGCCGTTCAGGCGCAGCCGGATGCTGCGTCCGCCGATCTGGCGCGGGTGGTCGAGGAGCGGGCCGCAAGCACCAATTTCCAGGACCTGGAGGCCTTCGGCGAGGTGGCGGCGCGCAGGCGCGACCGCGAAGGTCTGAACCGCATCTATCATGTGACCTGGATATTCCTGAACCAGGGCGAGTTCGAGAAGGCGGGCTATTGGAACCGCCGCCTGGCCGAGCGGGCGCAGGCGTTGGGCGACAGGCGCTATGTCGAAATCGCCAAGCTGAACGACCTGACCCTCCGTTATGATCAGGGCGAGCGCGGCGTCGAGATCGAGATGCGGCGCATGATGCAGGGCGGCGTCGACTGGTTCGTCCGCGCCCATGCGACGCGTCTGGTGGCGCTCAGCCTGATGGACCAGGATCGGATCGGGGAGGGGCTGAGGCTGCTGACCCAGGTCGAGGCCGATATTCCCGACGAGGATCCCTACGCCAAGATCGCCCATGCGGGACTATGGGAGGTGACGGGCATGGGGTTGATGACCCTGAACGACGTCGAGGGCGCCACGGCGGCCTTCCGCCGGTTCGAGATTGAATACTCCAACCCCAGCTATCCGCGCCCGGACTTCGACAGCCTCTACAACCTGACCCGCATGGCGCTGCAGGTCGGGGATCTGGCGCAGGCGCAGCATTATTTCGAGGCCCACAGGCGGCTGAGCGAACGCGCAGGATTGGACAATCTGAAGGTCTTCGACGCGGCTCTGTGCGCCCATGTCGCCTATGCCCGGCGAGAGTATCAGGCTGTCCTGGCCTGTCTGGCGCCCTATGGCGAGGAACTGACCTCTGCGACCTTCCTGGCGCTGGACGCCCTGCCGTTACGGGCGGTGGCGCGGGCGCGGACCGGCGATCTGGATGGAGCGCGGGCTGACCTTGATCGGTTGATCCCGTTGGAGCGGAAGGAAGAGGCGCAGTCCTATTCGCCGCTTGTGCAGGCGGAGATCCTGTTCGCCTCGGGTCAGGAAGGCGAAGCCTATGAGGTGTTGCGCACCTATCAGACGGCGCGCGAGCAGCATGTGGCCCGACGCTACAGCGCCGGCATCCGGCAGGTCACGGGCGACATCCAGGAACAGCTTCAACGTCGTCGGGAGCAACTGGAGACGGCGCGGGCCAACACCGAACTGCAGCGGACGGTGATCCGCTGGCAGAACTGGATCGTCGGCATCGCCGTGGTCTTCGTCCTGTCGGCCCTGGCGACCCTGCTGTGGCAAAGGCGACAGGCGCGGCAACTGAGCGTGGCCCGCAGGCGGGCCGAAGACGCCAACCGCGCCAAGAGCGAGTTCCTGGCGAACATGAGCCACGAAATCCGCACGCCCCTGAACGGGGTGGTGGCCATGGCCGACGCCCTTTCCCGTCGATCGATGGCGCCGGAAGAGCACGACATGATCGAGACCATCCGGTCGTCGGGCGTGACGCTGGAGCGGTTGCTGTCCGACATTCTCGACACGGCCCGGATCGAGTCGGGCCAAGTAACCATTGAGCATGCGCCCTTCCATCTGGGGCGGGCCGTGCGGGACGTGGCCGCCCTATGGCGCTTGCCGGCCGAGGAAAAGGGCGTCGAGGTGCGGGTCGAGGTCGATCCCATGCTGGACCGGGCGGTCATGGGCGACGCCGTGCGCGTACGACAGGTCCTGACCAACCTGGTCAGCAATGCCCTGAAGTTCACATCGAGAGGCGAGATCGTCCTGAAGGCCGAAGCGGGTGAGGAAGGCCAGGTCCGCTTCACCGTCGTCGACACCGGGGTGGGCTTCGACCAGGAACAGAAGGACCGCATCTTCGGCCGCTTCCAGCAGGCGGACGGGTCGATCACGCGTCGTTATGGCGGGACCGGGCTCGGGTTGGCCATCTCTCGCGACCTTGTGGAACTGATGGGCGGGGTGCTGGAGGCCGAGAGCGAGCCGGGGCGGGGCTCATGCTTCTGGTTCGACATACCCTTGCCGCCAGTCAAGGCGGCCGATCCTGAAGCCGAGGTCGCGCCGTCAGGCGAAGTCGTGCGCGAGCGGCCGCTGCGGGTGCTTCTGGCCGACGATCATCCGGCCAACCGCAAGGTGATCGAGGTCATGCTGTCGGCCACGGCCATGGAGCTTGTGGCGGTCGAGGACGGCGCCCAGGCGACGGCAGCCTTCGCCAAGGACGCGTTCGACCTAGTGTTGATGGACATGCAGATGCCTGTCATGGACGGCCTGACCGCCACGGCCGCCATCCGGACCTTCGAGCAGGAGAACGGTCGAGACCGCACCCCGATCCTGATGCTGACGGCCAACGCCATGGCCGAACATGTCGCGGCAGGCCGGGCGGCAGGCGCGGACGGCCATCTGACCAAGCCCTTGACCATGGCCGTCCTATTCGCGGCGATCGAACGCGTCCTGTCCGGCGAAGACAAGGAAGAGGTCGCCTGAAGCGTCAGGCTGCGGGGTTGATCCCGGAACGAAGATTTCGTCTCAGGGCCACTTCACCACGGGCGGCATGGAACTGAGGATCGACTCGACGTTGCCGCCGGTCTTCAGCCCGAACATGGTGCCGCGGTCGTAGAGCAGGTTGAACTCGACGTAGCGGCCGCGCCGGATCAGTTGCTCTTCGCGTTCTTCAGGCGTCCAGGCCTCGGTCATGCGGCCGGCGACGATCCTGGAATAGACGTCCAGGAAGGCCTTGCCGATGTCCTGGGTGAAGGCGAAGTCGCGTTCCCAATCGCCGCTGTCGTGGTGGTCGTAGAAGACGCCGCCGGTGCCGCGTGGCTCGTTGCGGTGCGGCAGGAAGAAGTACTCGTCGCACCACTGCTTGTACTTGGCGTGCCATGACGGGTCATGAGCGTCGCAGGCGCCCTTCATCGCGGCGTGGAAGGCCAGGGTGTCGGGATGGTCGTCGCGCCGGTCCGCGTCCAGCACGGGCGTCAGATCGCCGCCGCCGCCGAACCAGGTCTTGGTGGTCGAAATCAGGCGGGTGTTCATGTGCACGGCCGGCACGCGGGGGCTGACCGGGTGACAGATCAGGCTGATGCCGGTGGCGTAGAAGCGCGGGTCTTCCTCGGCGCCCGGGACGTTTTTCGCATAGTCGGCTGGGAAGGTTCCGTGGACGGTCGAACAGTGAACCCCGACCTTTTCGAACAGGCGGCCGTGCATCATGCCCATGACGCCGCCGCCGCCCTCCTTACGGTCCCAGGGGGTGCGGACGAAACGGCCGGGTTCGCCGGGGAAGAGTTCGGCGGGGGCGGCGTCCTCCAGGGCTTCGAAGCCTGCATGGATCTGATCGCGCAAGGTCTCGAACCAGGCGCGGGCGCGTTCGCGTTGTTCGACCATGGGGGCGGGGGTCTCTTGGATCATCAGGGCTTCAACCATGACGGGCGGCCTTTGTGAACAGGGCGGGATGCGCGCTTCATGCCGGTTTCGGCGAAACTCGGCCTTGATCCAGATCAGACCCGGTTCCCATGAGGTTCCGGCTGTGCAAGCGTGGCCGCTTCAGTTCAGAGGGGACACCATGATCCGCACCGCCTTGCTCGCCGCCGTTTCGCTCGCCGTCCTGAGCGGACCCGCCCTGGCTCAATCGCAGGCGGACGAGGCGCGCGTGCTGCAGATCCTGCGTCGTACGCCCTTGATCGACGGGCACAACGACCTACCGTGGGCCCTGCGCCAAGGGTTCGGCAACGACCCCTATCGCGTCGATCTGACGACCAATCTGGCGGCGACGACGCGTCTGCACACCGACATTCCCCGCATGCGCGCAGGCGGGGTCGGGGGCCAGTTCTGGTCCGTCTACGTGCCCGCGAGCATGGAGCCGGTCGAGGCGGCCAAGGCCACCTTCGAACAGATCGACACGGTAAAGCGTATCGTCGCCGCGCATCCGACCGTCTTCGAGATCGCCACGACCGCCGACGACATCGCCCGCATCCATAAAGCAGGCCGCATCGCCAGCCTGATCGGCATGGAGGGCGGCTACTCCATCGACGATTCCCTGGGCCTGCTGCGCGAGTTCTATGATTCGGGCGCGCGCTACATGACCCTGACCCATTCCAAGACCACGACCTGGGCCGACAGCGCCACGGACGCGCCGAAGTGGGGCGGCCTGTCGCCCTTCGGCGAACAGGTGGTCAAGGAGATGAACCGCCTGGGCATGATGGTGGACCTGAGCCATGTATCGGAAGACACCATGGTCGACGCCATTCGCGTCTCGACCGCCCCCGTCATCTTCTCGCACTCGTCGGCGCGGGCGGTGACCGCCCATCCGCGCAACGTGCCCGACGCCGTGCTGCGCATGGTTCCGCAGAATGGAGGCATCGTCATGGTGACCTTCGTGCCGGGCTTCATCAGCGAGAAGGTTCGCGCCTGGGGCGCCGGTCGCGCGGCCGAGGATTCGCGCCTGAAGAGCCTGAACCCGGGCGACCCCGATGCGGTGAAGGCCGGGCTTGCGGCCTGGGAGGCGGCCAATCCGGCGCCGAACGCGACCCTCGAGGATGTGGTGGCCCATATCCAGCATGTCCGCGACGTGGCCGGGATCGATCACGTGGGCCTGGGCGGCGATTTCGACGGAGTGGGCAGCCTGCCGGTCGGCGTGGACGGGGTGGACGCTTATCCGCGCATCCTGGCGGAACTGATGCGTCGGGGCTGGACCGAGGCGGACATCCGCAAGATCTCGGGCGAGAACCTGCTGCGGGTCATGCGCGGCGTCGAACAGGCCGCCACGGCGCGTCGCGGCGATCGCCCCAACCTGGCGCAACTGCCCAACGACGGCGCGCCGGAATAGGCGTCACCAGGTCAGGGAGGCCTCGCCCCTGAGGATGGCTTCAGCCTCGGGCGTGTGCTTGGCGCCTGAGCGGTCATGCAGGATCAGCGGGGGCAGGAGGCGCAGGGGGGCCTTCCCGGTCTTGATCGCCTGGACCAGCACCCGCTTGGCCGGTTGGTCGGCGTAGGGGTGGACGGGGCGGATGGCGAAGGAGCCTGCCTTGTCGCCCAGCAGGGCCAGCAGGTCGGCCAGGCGGTCGGCGCGATGGATGACCACGATCCGTCCGCCTTCACGCACGGCCTTCAGCAGGAAGCCGGTCCAGGCCGCCAGGCCGTCGTCCGCCATCCAGGCGCCCCGCTTGCCTGGCGCGGGCGCGCGCAGGGCGCCCGCGTCGTCGAAGAAGGGCGGATTGCTGACCGCCCAGTCGAAGGGCGGCAGGTCCAGGGCGCGAAACCCCTGCGCCACATCGCCGCTGATGACGGCGGTCCTGTCGGCGACGGCGTTCAGGACGGCGTTTTCCCGAGCCAGCTCTGCGGCGACGGGATCGCGCTCCAGTCCCGTCAGGGCGACGCCCGGACATCGAGCCGCGACCTGCATCAGGACCGCGCCCGCGCCGCAGCCTGCTTCGATCAGGCGTTCGCCGGGTTTGGCCCCGACCGCGGCGGCCAGAAGGGCGGCGTCCATGCCCGCGCGATAGCCCTTGACCGGTTGGCGCAGGCGGACGCGTCCGCCCAGCAGGGCGGATTCCGCTACATCGGCGGCGACAGTAGGGGATGACCCGGCTTGACCCGTCATGACGCCGCCACCATTGTGCGCCGCATCGCGTTCGGGCAAGCGGACGCGTGTGGAATTCCGGGCGAATCCTCCCCTTTCGCCCCTGTGTTGAAAGAGATTTTCGTGGACGCAGCTCTCGCCGTCGCTTCCCGGCCCAAAGGCGATGTCGACGCCCTGGTCCGTCTGGCCAAGGACGACATGGCGGCGGTCGACGCCCTGATCATCGCCCGCATGCAGTCCGACGTGCCGGTGATTCCCCTGCTGGCCGAGCATCTGGTGTCTGCGGGCGGCAAGCGTCTGCGTCCGCTGCTGACCGTCGCCGCCGCGCGGGCCGTGGGCGCCGCCGACGACATCCTGGGCGCGCGCAAGCTGGCCGCCTCGGTCGAGTTCATCCACACCGCCACCCTGTTGCACGACGACATCGTCGACGGCTCCGAAATGCGACGCGGCAAGGTGGCGGCCCACCTGATCTGGGGCTCGGCCTCTTCGGTCCTGGTCGGCGACTTCCTGTTCGCGCGGGCCTTCGAACTGATGGTCGAGACCGATTCCCTGCGCGCCCTGGGCATCTTGGCCAAGGCGTCGAGCGTCATCGCCGAGGGCGAGGTCCTGCAACTGACCCGGGCGCACGACCTGAACCTGGACCGCGACACCTATCTGCAGATCATCCGCGCCAAGACGGCCGAGCTGTTCGCCGCCGCCGCCGAATCGGGCGCGGTCGGGGCGGGGGCTTCGGATCGCCAGGTGGCGGCTATGCGAGACTACGGCATGGCTCTGGGCATCGCCTTCCAACTGGCGGACGACGCCCTGGACTACGGCAGCGACACGGCCACCCTGGGCAAGAACGCCGGCGACGACTTCAACGAGGGCAAGGCGACCCTGCCGCTGCTGCTGGCTGTCCAGCGCACCAAGGGGATCGAGGACATGTTCTGGGATCGGGTCATCACCAAGGGCGACCGCAAGCCCGAGGACTTCGCCCGCGCCCGCGAACTCATCCTGGGCAGCGGGGCGGTCGCCGCCACACTGGACGCCGCCGGTGACTATGCCGACCAGGCCAAGGCGGCGCTGTCGATCCTGTCGGATAGCCCCTGGCGCCGGGCGCTGGAAGACCTGGCCGACTTCGCCGTCAGTCGAGCGGCCTGATGTCCGTCGCGGTGATCCTGGCGGGCATGCTGGCGGTCGCCGCTCCGCAGGACGCGCCGCGATTCACCTTGCGACCTGAGCCGGGCGACGCGCTGAAGGCGGAACTGTTCCGTCTGGCGCCCGGCGATCCCGCCGTGCAGGCGCGCGCCCTGCTGGACGGCGAAGAGGCGAGGGCGGAGGATTTCGAGACGCGGGTCACCGGACCCCTGGTCATGCTGTACCGACGCGCTGTCGGGCCGGTCGGCGGCATGGTGCTGTACGCCGCGCCGAACAAGGGGATCGCCGTGGACGCCGCCTGCCTGCTGACGCGCAATCCAGGCGGGACGCATGACAATTCGCACCGCGCGACCGACTGGTGCCTGTCCTTCGTGCTGAAGACGGCGCCGACGTTGAACATTCCGCCGGCGCCGCTTTAGGCGGTTCCTATTTCAGGCTGGCGCAGAAGCGCTGGATGCGCGTGCAGCCTTCTTCCAGCACGGCTTCCGACGTGGCGTAGCTGATACGGAAGTAGGGGCTGAGGCCGAAGGCCGCGCCCTGGACCACGGCCACGCCCTCGGCGTTAAGCAGTTCCGCCGTGAAGACCTCGTCGTCGGTGATGACCACGCCCGAGGGCGCCGTCTTGCCGATCAGGCCCTCGATCGACGGATAGACGTAGAAGGCGCCTTCCGGCGTGGGGCAGCGCACGCCCGTCGCCTGGTTCAGCATGGACACGACCAGGTCGCGACGACGTTCGAAGGCCCCGGCGCGCTCGGCCAGGAAGTCCTGCGGGCCGTTCAGGGCCTCGACAGCGGCCCATTGGCTGATCGACGACGGGTTGGAGGTCGTCTGGCTGGCCACCTTGCGCATCAGATCGATCAGCGGCTTGGGGCCGCCCGCATAGCCGATGCGCCAACCGGTCATGGCGTAGGCCTTGGACACGCCGTTGCAGGTCAAGGTGCGGTCGTAGAGATCGGGAGCCACCTGGGCGATGGTGACATAGTCGAAGTCGCCGTAGACGAGGTGCTCATACATGTCGTCGGTCAGGATCCAGACCTGCGGGTGCTTGCGCAGCACCTCGGCCAGGGCTTCCAACTCGGCGCGGGTATAGGCGGCGCCGGTCGGGTTGGACGGCGAGTTGAGGATCAGCCACTTGGTCTTGGGCGTGATGGCGGCGTCCAGAACCTCGGGACGCAGCTTGAAGCCGTCGGCTTCCTCGCCGATCACGGTCACGGGTTCGCCGCCGGCCAGCAGCACCATGTCCGGGTAAGAGACCCAGTAGGGCGCCGGCACGATGACCTCGTCGCCGGGGTTCAGCGTGGCCACGAAGGCGTTGTAGATCACCGGCTTGCCGCCCGAGGCGACGTGGATCTGGTTGGTTTCGTACTTCAGGCTGTTTTCGCGGGCGAACTTGGCGACGATAGCGGCCTTCAGTTCGGGCATGCCGTCGGCGTCGGTGTACTTGGTCTCGCCGCGGTTGATGGCCTCGACGGCCGCCGCCTTGATGTTGTCCGGGGTGTCGAAGTCCGGCTCTCCGGCGCCCAGGCCGATCACGTCGCGGCCTTCGCGTTTCAGTTCACGGGCCCGGGCGGTCACGGCCAGGGTGGCCGAAGGCTTGACGCGAGCGAGGGCGGAGGACTGAAGGCTGGACATGTCTATCCCGTCTGGTGGATGTGGTGAGAGCCGGGGAGGCGAGGCTTGATACGCAACCCCGGGGCGGCGCACAATGTTTGTGCGCCTGCTTGGCGATCAAAAGGCGATTTGGGCGAAATTCATGCGGCGGATCGTCGATTTTCTGCTGAATATGGAGGCCAAGCGGTGGCGGACCCTGGCGGTCAGTCTGCTGCTGCTGGCGGGAATCATCGCCCTGTTCGCCTTCGGCAAGAGCCACCTGACCCTGGGCGCCGAGGAAAGGCTGGAGGCTTGGCTGGCCGGGTATCGGGTCGGGCCATGGGGCTTGGTCGCGGCGATCGCTGTCTTCACCGTTTCGGCCTTCCTGGGCGTGCCGCAGTTCATACTGATCGCCGCCTGCGTCGTGGCCTTCGGGCCCTGGTATGGTTTCCTCTACAGCTGGATCGCTACCGTAGCCTCGGCGGCCGTCACCTATTGGCTGGGGCGAGGGCCGACGGCGCGGGCGCTGGAACGGTTCGGCGGCGGGGCCGTGCAGAAGCTGCAGCGCTTCGTCGGGCGCAACGCCTTCACCGCCAGCTTCATCATCCGCAATGTTCCCTCCGCGCCCTTCATCGTGGTCAACATGGCCTTCGGGGCGGTGCGGGCTTCGTTTCCCGGCTATCTGGCGGGCTGCGCCCTGGGCGTCCTGCCCAAGACGGCCCTGGTGGCCTTCTTCGGCGGCTCCTTCATGGCGGCGGTCAGCGGAGACGGGGTATGGACGTCGCTGATCCTGGCGGGCGTGGCCGTGGTCTGGCTGGCGCTGATGATGGCGGTTCGCGAATGGATCAAGCGCCGGGAGGCGGCGCGCGACCTGACCCTGGATTGATCGAGCACGGAGAAAGACGATGCTGAAACTGTATTACTCGCCCGGCGCCTGCGCCCTGGCCTCGCACGTGGCCCTTGAGGAGGCGGGGGCGACCTATGAATTGCACAAGATCGATCTGCGCCAGGGGCAGCAGAAGACGCCGGAATATCTGGCGATCAATCCGGCGGGCGTGACCCCGGCCCTGGCGACGGACCAGGGCGTGATCACCCAGAACGTGGCCATCCTGACCTATGTGGCCCAGACCCATCCCCAGGCCGGTCTGGTCGATTTCGACGATTCCTTCGCCTTCGCGCGGATGCAGGCCTTCAACGCCTGGATGGCGTCGTCCCTGCACCCGGCCATCGGCAAGGCGCTGTTCTCCAGGCCGCCGCTGGAAGGCGCGGCGCGGGACGAGGCGATAGAGCAGGCCCTGGCCAAGTACGACCTGGCCGAGCAGCACCTGTTCGTCGGTCCCTGGGCCCTGGGTGAAAACCATTCGGCCACGGATGGTTATCTGATTGTCTTCACGCGCTGGGCGCGGCAGGCCGGCCTGCTGGACGCCGGACGTTTCCCGCGTCTCAACGCCCATCTGGACAAGGTCCAGGCCCGGCCCGCCGTGGCGCGCGTGCTGGAGGTCGAGGGGCTGACGGCGGTCTGATCGCCGCCGACCCGCAAGCGGGGCCGGAAAGCTTGGGCGGACAGCCTTCAAAGCCTTGCCGTGACAAGGCTGTGATCGGGTTGTCATCGGCGCTTGCAATCGGCTCCGCATGCGGGCAAACGGGCCTCTAGTCGGCCGGGCGAGGACGATCAGGACAGCTTTGCGTTTCGGCGCGGAGCGGGGGAAGGGCGTCGCCACTGCGGACGAAAAAATCTCACGCCCTTGCAGGCCCGAACAAGCGGTAACCGACGCCCATGCTTTCACCCCTCTTCGGCATGATCTCCAATGACATCGCGATGGATCTGGGGACGGCTAACACCCTGATCTACATGCGCGGCAAGGGGATCGTCCTGAACGAGCCGTCCGTCGTGGCCCTGCGCAACGTCGGCGGCCGCAAGATCGTCCACGCCGTGGGCTTGGAGGCCAAGCAGATGCTGGGCCGAACGCCTGGCCACATGGAAGCCATCCGTCCGATGCGCGACGGGGTCATCGCCGACTTCGAAGTCGCCGAAGAGATGATCAAGCACTTCATCCGCAAGGTTCATAACCGCAAGGGCTTCGTGAACCCCAAGATGATCGTCTGCGTCCCCTCGGGTGCCACGGCCGTCGAGCGTCGCGCCATCAATGATTCCTGCCTGAACGCCTCGGCCCGCCGCGTCGGCCTGATCGACGAGCCCATGGCCGCCGCCATCGGCGCCGGTCTGCCGATCCACGAGCCGACCGGCTCGATGGTCGTCGACATCGGCGGCGGCACGACCGAGGTCGCTGTCCTGTCGCTGTCGGGCATCGTCTATTCGCGTTCGGTCCGCGTCGGCGGCGACATGATGGACGACGCCATCATCAGCTACATGCGCCGCAACCATAACCTGCTGATCGGCGAAACCACCGCCGAGCGCATCAAGAAGGACATCGGCACCGCCCGCATCCCGGCCGACGGCGAAGGCCTGTCGATCGAGGTCAAGGGCCGCGACCTGATGCAGGGCGTGCCGCGCGAAGTGAAGATGAGCGAGCGTCAGGCCGCAGAGGCCTTGGCCGAGCCGGTGTCGCAGATCGTCGAGGCCGTGAAGGTCGCCCTGGAGGCCACGCCGCCGGAACTGGCCGCCGACATCGCCGACAAGGGCATCATGCTGACGGGCGGCGGCGCCTTGCTGCGCGGCCTGGACGCCGAGATCCGCGACCACACGGGCCTGCCGGTCCAGGTGGCCGACGATCCGCTGTCCTGCGTCGCCATCGGCTGCGGCAAGGTGCTGGAGCACCCGTCGTGGATGAAGGGCGTCCTCGAGTCGTCGCTCTGAGGCTGATCAGCCTGTCGTGACCGCCGGTTTCCGCGGGAATCGGTTATTGCGATAGGCTCTCGCTTATCGGTGGGCGGCGTCCCGCCGATCCCGAACCTCTAGCAGGAAGGCTGGCCGTGGCGTTTCGCGACGGACCGTTCGAGAATCTGAAGGTGCCGCTGGCCTGGACGGCCGCGGTCGTCGTCGTCGTCGGCGTGGCGGGGGCGATCCTTCTGCTGGCCGGCGAACGTGGCGGTCCCGCACGCGACCCTGGCCTGGCGCCGGTCCGGGCGGGCTTCGACGCGGGAGCGGCGCCGGTCGGCGGCGTTCTGGCCGCGCCCGTGCGCTGGACCGGCGACGCGGTCGACTACGTCAAGGGCTACTTCTTCGCCGTCTCCGAGAACCGCCGCCTGCGCCAGGAGATCGTCGAACTGAACGCCTGGCGCGACGAGGCGATCGCGCTGAAGAACCTCAACGCCCGCTATGAACAGATGCTGGGCGTGAAGACCGAGCCGCCCATTTCCATGGTCACGGGCGTGGCCATTTCCGATGCGCGCGGCCCCTTCGCGCGGGCGCGTCTGGTGAACCTGGGCGCCGGCAAGGGCGTGAAGGTCGGCAATCCGGTGTTGAGCGAACACGGCCTGGTCGGCCGCATCGTCGGCGTCGCTCCGGGCGCCAGCCGCATGCTGTTGCTGACCGACGTGGCCTCGCGGACCCCGGTCCTGGTCGAACGCACTGACGCGCGCGCCATGTTGACCGGCGACGGCAGCGGCAGTCCGCGCCTGGACTATGTGCGCGGCCAGGGATCGGTGCAGGAAGGCGACCGCGTCCTGACGTCCGGCGACGGCGGGGGCTTCCCGCGCGGCCTGCCTGTCGGCGTGGTGGCCAAGGGCGTGGACGGCAGCTGGCGCGTCAAGCTGTTCAGCGACCGCACGGCCATCGACTATGTCCGCGTCCTGCTGTTCCAGGACTTCGGCCAACTGGCGGACCAGAACGCCTTGAACGCGGCGCCTCTGGCCGGCCTAGGCACCGCGCCTTCGCCGACGCCTCAGCAGGCGGCCGCGATCCAGGACGTGGCCACACGCCGCGCCGCCGCAGCAGCCGCTACGGCCGAACGCGTGCGAGCCGCCAACGCCGTTCCGCCGCCGGTCGCCGCTCCTGTCGCGACTCAACCGGCTGCGACCCAACCCGCCGCCGCTCAGCCGCGCGCGACCTCGCCCCGACCCGCTGCGGCGCGCCCGGCGCCCGCACGGCCCGCTGCGACTCCGCCTGCGGAACCTGTGCAGCCGACGACCGACACGCCCACGCCGGGAGGCCCGGAGTGAGGCGCGCGATCACGGTCCGCGTCGTCGGCCCGATGCAGTGGATCGTCTATCCCGCCCTGGCGGCCGTTGCGGCGACCATTCTCCTGGCCACGCCGCTTCAGCTTTTCGGCCTGAGCCTGCCCGAGCCGGTCTTTCCTCTGGTGCTGGCCTTCGCCTGGCCCCTGATCCGGCCTTCCATGCTGGCGCCGGCGGTGCTGTTCGGCCTGGGGCTGTTCCTCGACCTGTTCTGGGGCGGGCCTTTGGGCCTGTGGGCGCTGAGCCTGATGGCCGTCTACGGGGTCATCCTGCTGGCGGCCAAGTTCCTGGCGGGGCAGGCGACCATCGTCCTGTTCGCCCTCTACGCCGCTTCGACGGGACTGGCCTTTATTCTGGTCTATCTGGTCACCATCATGCTGACGGGCAATGCGCCTAGCATACTGGCCGTCCTGGGGCAGGTGGCGCCGACACTGCTGCTCTTCCCCCTGGCCGACTGGCTGATGGAACGGTTTGACGATACGGACGTGCGGTTCCGATGAGCAGCGAACCCCATATCTTCTTCTCGGACGTCAATGAGCGGCAGGGATCCTTCCTGCGGCGCACCATGCTGTTGGGCGGGGCCACGGTGATCGGGGGGATCGCCCTGGTCGGGCGTCTGGCCCAGTTGCAGATATTCCAAGCCGAGGAATATGCGACCCTCGCCACCAAGAACCAGTTCAACTTCCGCTTGGTCCCGCCGCCGCGCGGCCTGATCAAGGACCGCAACGGGGTCGTCGTCGCCGGGAACCGGCCTAGCTTCCGCGTCCTGGTCGTGCGCGACGAAACCAAGGATCTGGACCAGACGCTGGACCTCCTGGGACAGCTTCTGCCGGACACCCTGGAACGGCGGCGCACCATCATCCGCGAGGTCAACGCTGCGCCGCGTTTCTCGCCCGTTCCGGTCAAGAGCGACCTGAGCTGGGAGGAGTTCTCCAAGGTCAATCTGCACGCCGCCGAACTGCCCGGCGTCATGGCCGACATGAACGAGGCCCGCTACTACCCCTTCGGCGGCGCCTACGCCCACTTGGTGGGCTATGTGGCCAAGGTGTCGGATCGCGACGTCAAGGCGATCCGAGACAAGGGCGAGGAGCCGCCCTCCATTCTGTTCAACCCCGGTTTCCGCATCGGTCGTCAGGGTCTTGAGAAGGCGCTGGATCAGGATCTGCGGGGCGTGGCGGGCGGCAACCGGGTCGAGGTGGACGCGCGCGGCCGAGTGGTCGCCGAGGACGCAGCGGGTTCGCGCCCGGCGGTCCAGGGGTCGGAAGTCGTGCTGACCATCGACAACGACGTGCAGCAGCGCGCGCTGGAGGTCTTCGGCGAGGAAGCCGGAAGCTGCGTCGTCATGGACATCCGCAACGGCGACATCCTGGCCATGGTGTCGTCGCCGTCCTTCGATCCCAACCTGTTCGTCTCGGGCGTGCCGTCGAGCGTCTATCGCGCCCTGGCCGATTATGAGCGCAGGCCGCTGACCGATAAGGCACTGAGCGGCACCTTCGCGCCGGGGTCGACCTTCAAGCCGATCGTCGGCCTGGCGGCGATGAAGCGGGGCGTGGACCCCAGCCGTCGCATCGTCTGCAACGGCAGCTTCTATCTCGGCAGACGCTTCGCCTGCCTGGGACGGCACGGGGCGGTGGACCTGCGCGGCGCGATCAAGGCCTCCTGCAACGTCTACTTCATGACCCTGGCGACCGAGATGGGGCCCGACGCCATCGCAGAGACGGCGCGCGACATGGGCTTCGGCCAGACCTACGACATCGGCATTCCCGGTCAGAGGGCGGGGCTGGTGCCGGATCGTGAATGGCGCCGCAAGAATCCGGTGCGCGGCGACGGCAAGTGGTATCCGGGCGAGACGCCCAGCTACGGCATCGGGCAGGGCGCCCTGACGGTCAACGCCCTGCAACTGGCGGTCTACACCTCCCGGATCGCCAATGGCGCGAAGGCGGTGACGCCGCGTCTGGTCAAGTCGATTGGCGGCGTGGAGCAACAGGGCGGCGCCTTCGCCGACCTGCCCTTTGCGCCGGACCTGCTGAAGGTGCTGCGCGACGGGATGGAGGCCGTGACGGCCGCCGGCGGCACTGGCTTCCGCAACAGCCAGCTCGGCCTGGGCGCCGTCCGCATGGCCGGCAAGACCGGCACGGCTCAGGCTCGGAACTACGGCGCCGGATCGCGCAAGGGCGCGGGGCGTCCCTGGTCCCAGAAGGACCACAACCTGTTCATCGCCTATGCGCCGACGGACAATCCTCGCTACGCCGTCTCGGTCATCGTCCAGCATGGCGGCCTGGGCGGCGGCACGGCCGGCGCTCCTCGCGCCCGCGAAGTGATGAAGGTGGCCCTGCTGAAGGATCCGGAAATCCGCGCCCGCATCGAGCAGGCGGGCTTCGAAGCGCCCGAAGACGCCGGGGCCCGCGAGGCCGAGGCGCGCGGCGCCGCCGACCCCATCGAGGCGCCTACGGTCGAACCGGTCGCGCCGCCCCCGCCGGAGGTCGCAGGATGACCGCTTCCGCCCTGACCCGTCCCGGCGAACGGGACCGCCTGTCGAGCAAGATCGCCGAACTGGACTGGCGGGTGATCGGCCTGCTCTGCATCCTGGCCGGCATCGGCACGGCCATGCTCTATTCGATCGCTGGCGGCCATTGGTCGCCATGGGCGTGGAAGCATCTGCTGCGCTTCGGCGTTCTGCTGGTCGCCATGATCGGCATGGCCATGATCCATCCCAAGTGGTGGTTCCGGACGGCCTATCCCCTTTACGGGCTCCTGCTGTTCCTGGTCCTGCTGATCGAGTTCACGCCCCTGGGCTATACGGCGGGGGGCGCCAAGAACTGGTTGAACCTGGGCTTCATCCGCATCCAGCCAGCCGAGTTCATGAAGATCGGCCTCGTCCTGGCTTTGGCGCGTTGGTACCACAGCCACTCGGCTCAGGACGCGCGCTGGTCGTGGAAGCTGTTGATCCCGGCCGGGATGATCGGTCTGCCCTTCCTCCTGGTCGCCAAGCAGCCGGACCTGGGATCGGCCATGGTCATCGGCCTGACGGGGGCGGCGATCATGTTCATGGCGGGGCTGAGCTGGCGCGTCATCGCGGCGGCAGGCGCGGCGGCGGTGGCGATCATTCCCCCCTTCGTCATGTTCGTGATGCACGACTATCAGCGCAACCGGGTCCTGACCTTCCTCAACCCCGAAGCCGATCCTTCCGGCACCGGCTACAACATCATCCAGTCCAAGATCGCCCTGGGATCGGGCGGCTTGATGGGCAAGGGATACGGTCTGGGCAGCCAGAGCCAGCTGGAGTTCCTGCCGGAACGGCACACCGACTTCATCTTCTCGACCGTGTCGGAAGAGTTCGGCTTCATGGGCTCCTTCACCGTCCTGGCCTGCTACATCGCCCTGATCCTGATCTCCCTGCGCATCGCCTCCCTGTCGCATAGTCACTTCGGGCGCATCAGCGCGGCGGGCATGACGGCCTTCCTGGCCATCTTCATCCTGGTCAACGGGGCGATGGTCATGGGCCTGGCGCCGGTCGTGGGCGTGCCCATGCCGCTGCTCTCCTATGGCGGTTCGACCATGATGACGGTGATGGTGGGCTTCGGCCTGATCCTGTCGATGCGGGTGCACCGCTATGTCGAACTGCCGAAGGGGCAGGGCCTGTTCTAGGCACGGTCGGGGAGCGTAGGCTGAGGGCATGACTGTTCAGACGCCCCCCGATTCCGCCGCCGCCATGCCCAAGGCCGAGGCGGCCATGTTCTCCGACTGCGGCGATACGCCTTGCCCGCAACCCGTCCTGACCGACCCGAAGAATGAGGCGGCGGTCCAGGCCGAGGGCGTGCGGATGCGCGACAACCCGGCCGAATGGGCCTTCGTCCGCCTGTCCAAGCTGATCGAGGAATTCGAATCCAACCTCGACAAGGACGAGGAGGTCGGTGTCCGCATCGTCGGCCTGCCGGGCGAGGGGACGATGCAGATCATGGACGTCGGCTTCTGGGGGCCGGACCTGATCATGTTCTTCGGTCGCAACGCCGACGGAAAGCCTGTCCGCCTGATCCAGCACTACGCCCAACTGAACGTGGTGCTCAGCGCCGTGAAGAAGCCGGAGGAGCGCGAGGCGCAACGCATCGGCTTCCAGCTCAGCGAACTGGTCGAGAAGACCAACCCGAAATAGGCCCTCGTCCCGAGGGGCTCGGGACGAGGAAGAGCGCTTGCTTAGAGCGACGCCGCCCAGTCCGTGCCGCGGATCAGGCTGTCGATGATGCCCGGCTCGCTGGAGGCGTGGCCGGCGTCGCCGACGACGTCCAACTTGGCCTCGGGCCAGGCGCGATGCAGGGCCCAGGCGCCCGAGATCGGCGTGACCACGTCGAAGCGGCCCTGGGCGATCCAGCAGGGCAGGTGGCGGATCGTGTCGACGTTTTCCAGAATCCAGTTCTCGCTGTCGAAGAAGCCGCCGTTGGTGAAGTACCAGTTCTCGATCCGGGCGAAGGCCACGGCGAAGTCGGGCTCGCTGAACTTGTCGGGGCGGGCGGAAGGACCCTGGACGCTGACGGTGTCGCCTTCCCAGGTGGCCCAGGCCACGGCGCAGCGGCGCTGCTCCTCCACGTCGTCGCCGGTCAGACGCTTGTAGTAGGCGGCCATCAGGTCGCCGCGCTCGGCCTCGGGAATGGGGGCCAGGAAGCGTTCCCAGACGTCGGGGAAGATCATCGAGGCGCCATCCTGATAGAACCAGTGCAACTCCTTCTTGGTCAACAGGAAGATGCCGCGCAGGATCAGGGCCAGGCAGCGGTCGGGGTGCTTGATGGCGTAGGTCAGTGACAGGGTCGAACCCCAGGAGCCGCCGAACACCACCCACTTGTCGACGCCCAGGAGTTCACGCAGGCGCTCGATGTCGGCGATCAGGTCCCAAGTCGTGTTGTTTTCAAGCGAGGCGTTGGGACGCGACAGACCGCAGCCGCGCTGGTCGAACATGATGATGCGATACCGGGCCGGATCGAAGTAGCGCCGCATGCCGGGATTGACCGCGCCGCCCGGACCGCCGTGCAGGACGATGACGGGCAGACCGTCGGGGTTTCCGCTCTCTTCGTAATAGACCTCGTGGATGCTGTCGGTCTGCATCCAGCCGGAGTTGTAGGCTTCGATCTCGGGATAGAGATCGCGGCGAGGGGCGTCGTTCGTCGGCAAGGCCATGGGGATTGGAAGCCTTCTGAAGTTGCTGAAAAGGTCAGGATTGGAACGTGCGTGTACGCAATGCGGCGACAGCCAGGACGACCCAGCCGATGATCATCAGGGTTCCGCCGATCGGCGCCACGGCGCCCATCCAGCGAAGGCCCAGAAAGGCGATGGCGGCCAGGGACAGGCAGAAGATCAGCCCGCCCGAGACGGCCAGCCACCCGGCTGCCCGCGCGCCGCGTCCGCCGCCGACCCACAGGGCGCAGGCGACGGCCAGAACCGCGTGGATCATCTGATAGTGGGCGCCGGTGGACAGAAGCGCAGCCGCCTTCGGCGCGGCGCCGTGGGCGGCGAATGCGCCGAGCGCGACAGCCATGGCGCCGTTGACGGCGGAGAAGGCCAGAAGGATTCGGTCGCGATTCATGTGCAAGGCCTAGCCCACATCGGGCGCGAAGTCTGCTATCGGAGCGCCGATGAATTCCGCTCCGCGCATGGCGCTGCAATACATCCTGCTGTTCGCCGCCAGCGGCGTGACCCTGCCGTTCGCCGGCCTGTGGTTCCGTGAACAGGGATTGAGCGGCGCAGAGATCGGCGCGCTTCTGGCCATTCCCATGCTGGGGCGTCTGGCAACGGGCCCTCTGATCGCAGTCTGGGCCGACGGTTTCCGCCATCGCCGCACGCCGATCGCCCTTCTGGGCCTGGCCATGGCCCTGGGATACGGCGGGGCGGGCCTGGTCGAAGGCTTCGCGGCCTGGGCCGTCTGCTGGTTCGTGGGGGCCACGGCGGCGGCGGCCCTGATCCCGCTCAGCGACGTGCTGACGTTGAAGCTCGCACGGCGCGAGGGCTTCAACTTCTCCCTGCCGCGCGGATGCGGCTCGGCGGCCTTCGTGGTGGCCAATATCGGCATGGGCGCCTTGCTGACGCGCGCCACGCCGGACGTCGTCATCGTCTGGATCACGACGGCGGCCGTGCTGATCGCGGTCGTGGCCTGGCGCTTCCTGCCGCCGGAGACGGTGACGGACGGAGCACCTACGCCGAGGCTGGATCGATTTCGCGGACTGGGGCGTCTGGCGACCGATCCGGTCTTCATGACGGCCATCTTCGCCATCGGGGCGGTGCAGGCGGCTCACGCCTTCTACTACGGCTTCTCGGCCATCGCATGGAAGGCGCAGGGGATTTCAGAAGGGACGACGGGCCTGTTGTGGGCTTTTTCCGTCCTGGTCGAGATCGGTTTCATGTGGGTGGTCGAGCCCTGGCGGCGACGCCGTGGGATCGGCCCCTTCCTGATGCTGTCCATCGGCGCAACGGCGGCGGTCGTGCGCTGGAGCCTGATGGCCTTCGCGCCGCCCTTGTGGGCCCTGTGGCCGCTGCAGGTCCTGCACGCCCTCAGCTTCGCCGCCACCTATCTGGCGGGGGTGGAGATCGTCGAGCGGCTGTCGCCGCCGGACGGGCATACGGCGGCGCAGACCCTGAGCTCCGTCCTGTCGGCGGGCGTGCTGATCGGCCTGGCCACGGCTGTGTCGGGACCGTTGTACGACGCCGTGGGGCTGAAGGGCTATCTGGCCATGGCCGTGCTGGCGGCCGCGGGCGGTCTGGCGGGCGCGGCCCTGCGCCGACGATTGGCGACGTCCTAGGGCGTCAGGCCAGCGCCGGACGGGGCAGGGGCGCCAGGTGGCGGGCGATGACGCCGGCCGCCGTCTTCACCGCCGACTGAACCTTGGCGGGCTGGGCCTCTGCGGGTGCGCGGATCAGGCCCACGGCGGGCGAGGCCGCGCCGTCCGGCAGATCGGCCAGGATGCGATAGAGGATATAGCTGCCGGCATCCTCTTCCGCTTCGGAGTCGGCGACGGCGGCCAGGCCGGCCTGGTTCAGGTCGCGCACGATCTCGGCGGCGGGGGCGGTGGCGCGGGCGACGCCGGGGCCGGTGTGATCCAGCCGGTCGTGACGGTCCAGGCGACGGTTCTCGGCCCGCAACTGCAAACGGAAGGCGTCGGAATGATGGGTGGCGCCGACCAGCAACAGGGCGCTGCATTCGCCGCGCGCCAGCATAGCGCTGAGTTCGGTCGCCAGATCGTCGGCGGCGGCCGATCCGGGCACCGGCAGGGTCCGGGCGCCGACTGGATGCCAGGGCTCTCCGGACAGATCCTCGACCGGATCCCATGCGGTGAAGCTGGGATCCCAGGCGCAGATGGCGATGGCGGGGCGTCGGTCGGGACGAAGCCCGGATTCCATGTCCAGCAAGCTGTCCATCCTGAATGGCGCGTCGGCGTCGATGGCCAGACCGTGATGTCAGACCGGCGGCAGGTCAAGACCGCCGGGTTAAATTCAATCCGGACAAACGGTTAAGATCAGGCCAGATCGCCGACGGCTGCGTCCAGAAGCATGAAGGCCCGACCTTCGTCGGTGGCGAGGCGCGCCATGACCTGCTGCAGATCGCCATGACGGGCGTGTTCCTGCATCTGGCGGGCGAAGGCGCGGACATAGGCGTCGGCGTCGTCGCGCAGTTCCGCGTCCGTCAGGATTCGGCGCGAGACGCTGCGTACGGCGGCGGGCGCCACGCGACGGACGATCTGGCGCGCGCGATCCGGTTCCTGTTGCGCCAGGGCGCGGGCGGCTTCCTCGACGCGCGGACGGGGCAGCAGGGCGTTGGGGTCGACGCCCATGCGCCGGATGGCCGCGGTGACGCGATCGGCCAGGGCCTCGGCGTCTACGGGAACGCCCGGTTCCAGGGGGGCTTCGTCGACGGCGCGGTCGTGGCGCTCGACCAGTTCGTTCCAGCTCAGGTCCGTGTCGTTGGAAGGCGGCAGGGGCGCGGGCGCCTCGGCGACGGGCTCCAGCCGCACGCGGCGCAGACCCGCGTCATGCTCTTCGGCAGCAGGCGGCGCGACGGGGGCTGCCGGCTGGGCCGCCGGGCGCGGCGTATAGCGCGGGGCTTCAGCCGCCCGGCCGCCCAGCAGGGGCTCGCGACGGCGCTGGCCGCTCGTCTCGCCCGAGACGACGCCGACCAGGCGGACGGCTTCGCTCAGCATTTCGTAGTTGCGGCGCACCCGCTCCTGGAAGCCGGCGTCCAGGGCCGCGGTGTCGTCGGCCGCCTTGCGCGAGGCGGCGTCCAGGGCGGCCAGGCCGTTCTCGACCGAGGCGCGAACAGCCTCGACCCGGGCGGCGGCCTCTTGCGGCAGGCGGTCGGCGCGGGCGTCCATTTCGGCCACGGCGGCCTCGATCTGGGTCAGGGCGCCGGTCATCCGGGCCATGGCGCCCTCGACGCGCTCGATGATCTTCTCGCCGGTCAGATCGACCATGTCGGCCGTCTGGTTGACGATCTTGCGCGCGCCGTCGATGCGGGATTCCGCCGCCTCGTCCGCCTTCTGGGCGGCGTCGAACAGGGATTCTCCCAGGCGATCGGCGCGAATCTGGGCCTGTTCGATGGCCAGGGTAGCGGCGGCGCGCTGTTCCTCGGCCGTGGCTTGCAGGGCAGTCAAGGAACGGCGGGTCTCCTCGACCAGCAGGTCGCGGGATTCGGCGGCCAGGGCCTCGAACCGGTCGAGGGCCAGCTTGGTGGCGCTGTCGAAGCCGTCGGCCTCGCGCTGGGACATGTCGACCAGGGCGCGGAACTGATCCAGCACGGCCTCGACCTGGGCCTTGATCGCGGTCGCCAGTTCGTCGCCCGTCTGGTTCAACTCTCCGGCGGCCGAGCGGGTCTGAGACAACTGCTCGGTGAACTGGGCGCGCTGGCTCTCGATCTGGGCGGAGAAATCCTCCTGATCGGTGCGCAGGGTGAAGGCGGCGGTCACCAGGGCGGCGCGCTGCTGGCTGAGGCCTTCCTCGACGGCCTGAATCTGTTCGGCCACGCCGGTCCCGGCGGTTTCCAGGCGCAAGGTCTGGCGCGACAGGTCGTCGGCGGCGGCGCGGGCGGCGTCCTGGGCTTCGTTGGCGGCTGCGGCCAGGTCGGCGGCGCGGGCGGCCAGGGCGGCCTCGGCCTCGCGAAGCTGGGTCTGGGCCAGGTCGGAGGCGTCCACCACCATGCGCGACTGGCGTTCCACCGCATCGACCACGCCGGTCGCCTGAGCGTCCAGTTGCACGCCCAGAGTTCCCAACTGCTCGCGCTCACGGCCCAGTTGCTCGGTCAGGCGACGGGCGGTGCGGCCGGCGGTCTCGGCCGCCTCGTTCAGGCGCTTGGTCTCGTCGGCCAGGGCTTCGCGCAGCAGGGACATGTCGTTGCGGGCGCGTTCAGCGGCCAGAGCGGCCTGGTCGATGTCGCCGCGCAGGGCGGTCAGGACCTGACCCGCTTCGCGTGAGGCCAGGGCGGTCGGACCGACCAGGGCTTCGGCCATGTCGCGCGCACGGCGGGTCTCCAGAGCTAGGCCGGCGCCCTGACGCACGGCATGGGCCAGCATGACGGCCAGGCCGGCGGGGGCCAGGGCGATCAGGGCGTAGACGGCCAGACGTAGGGGCTCCAACTCCACCGCGCCCGACCCGAACTCATAGGCGAACCAGGAGGCGACGCCGCCGATCCACAGGGCAGAGGCCAGCCCGGCGATCAGATAGGCGTTGCCGGCGGGGGCGGCGGTCTTGGTCCGCGTCCGGGTCGCCACGGGTGGCGGCGCGGTCTCCACCGTCGCGGGCGGCGCTTCGGCGGAAACGGCGAGGGGCGACGAAAGGGCGGGCGGCGGTTCCGGCAGGTCGAGGGCGGCGGCGCGTTGCTCGGCCTGACGCCTTTCCTCCGCCATGCGACGGCGCTGCCGTTCGGAGATCGGCTTCTTCGGCTCCGGCTGGAGCTCGGCTTCCGGTTCGGACTCGGACGTCGCCTCTGTCAGAGCATCCTCGACCGACGCGGGAGCGTCGTCCCGGACCTCTTCGGGTTCCGGGTCGGTCAGGTTGAGCGGCGGCCGATGGCTGGACTTCATGGGGCGTCGTTCTCGATCACTATTCGCCGGATACGCGGCGAGGGCGCGCGGAATGATCGACCCTAACGGCTTGATCCGGTCGCGCAAAGGCTCGGGCGGCGCGATTCACGGGGAAGTTGGGGGCGAGCGGCGTAAGGCCGCCAGGATCAGCAGTCGCGACGGACGGCGACCGAGGTCGAGGAGGCGGGCTTGTCCTTGCAGTCCTGAACGCGTTGAATCTCACGTTCCGGCTTGTGCGGGGCATGCAGATCGACGCCGAATTGCGACAGCGTCGCCGCAGCGAGCATGGC
Organism: Brevundimonas faecalis; assembly: GCF_040549405.1. Classification (NCBI taxonomy): domain Bacteria; kingdom Pseudomonadati; phylum Pseudomonadota; class Alphaproteobacteria; order Caulobacterales; family Caulobacteraceae; genus Brevundimonas; species Brevundimonas faecalis. The sequence goes on from NZ_JBEPTF010000003.1 coordinate 162,066, forward strand.
GATCAGGCCGGCCAGCATTTCGAGCAACATCTGCATGGCGCGGACAATGGCAGAACTTCGTCACGTTTACAATGAGGCGGCAATGTGAAGCGGGGCCGCGCCAGGCGGCTGCGGGAACGAAGAGCGGTTTCGCACGTCAAGCTTTCATAGGGGGCGTGTGGGCTCGTCACGCGAATCAGACAGTCTGGCGGAATGAGGGATCGGGGCGACAGTTATGAAGGCGGTCTGCTCGAGCCGGGCCGGACCTGCTGGCGGACGGCGCGGGCGCATCGGTTCACGCCCCTGATGGAGAACGACGCCTATTTCGACGCCCTGGCCTCCAGCCTGGCCAAGGCCAAGAAGTCGATCGTCGTCCTGGGCTGGCAGTTCGACCCGCGCACCCGACTGGACCCGCAATCCCCCCTGACCGACCGGCGCGGAGAAATTGGCCATCAACTGCGCAGTCTGGTGCGGCAGAAGCCGGAGTTGGACATCCGTCTGCTGATCTGGAAATCGCCCCTGCTGATCGCGGCGTCACAGGGCTTCTATCCGCACCGGGCCCAGGGCTGGTTCCGCAAGCGAACGGTCGAGTTCCGGCTGGATAAGCCGGGCATCCTGGGGGCCTGCCATCACCAGAAGGTGGTGATCATCGACGACAAGATCGCCTTCTGCGGCGGCGGGGACATCGCCACGGATCGCTGGGACACGGACGAACATCAGGACGACGATCCCCGGCGTTGCCAGCCGTCCGGCCTGTTCAGCGCGCCCCGGCATGAGGTCATGAGCGTCATGGACGGCCCGGCGGCCCGGGCCCTGGGCGACCTGGCGCGGGAGCGCTGGTTCCGCGCCACCTGGGAACGCACCCTGCCGGAGGAAACCGACGAGGACCCCTGGCCCGACGGCGTCGAACCGGCCCTGACCGAGGTGGAGGTCGGGATCGCCCGCACCGAGCCCCGGCTGGACGGCCGGCCCGAAATCCGCGAGAACGAAGCCCTGCACGTGGAAGCGATCCGGCGAGCGAGACGGCTGATCTATATGGAGAACCAGTACTTCACCTCTCCGGTCATCGCCGCGGCCCTGGCTGAACGTCTGGCGGAACCGGACGGGCCGGAGATCGTCCTGGTGTCCACCGGCCGCAGCCCGAGCTGGTTCGACGGCCTGACCATGGACACGGCCCGCGCCGAGGTCCTGTATCGACTGGAGCAGGCCGACGCCTACAACCGCTTCACCGCCTTCAGCCCCCGAACGGCGGGCGGAGAGCGGATCATCGTCCACGCCAAGATGACCATCGTCGACGACCGCCTGCTGCGGATCGGATCGACCAACCTGAACAACCGCTCGCAGGGCCTGGACACGGAGTGCGACGTGGCGGTCGAGCCGACCTCGGACGAGGCGCGCGAGACGATCCGGCGCTTCCGCCGACGCTCCATCGGCCATTTCATCGGCGTCTCCGGCGAGGCATTCGCCCAGGCGGAGGAGATCATGGGATCGGTCGGCCAGGCGATCGCCACCTTTGGATCGGACCGGATGAGCCTGCTGGGATCGACGCCGCCTTCGCCGGTCGAACGGATGATCGCCGAGTGGCAGTTGGGCGATCCGACCTCGTCGTCGGACGCCTGGAGGCCCTGGCGGCGGCTGAACCGCTCGCACAGGACGCTCCCGCGCTTCGAAGGCGGTCAGGCCCCGGGCTGAGCCGTGAACTCGAAATCCACCGCCAGGGGCAGGTGGTCGGAGGCGGCGCGCGCGACCGGATCCAGCGGCGTCATGACGCCGGTCACCCGGATGTCGGAACTGACGAAGCAGTGGTCGATGCGGATGGCGGGGAAGCTGGAAGGAAAGGTCTTGATCGAGGGCTTCAGTCCCAATCGCCTCTGGGCGTCGGCCAGCCGGCGGACCAGGGTCTGATAGGGGCGGGTGATGGAGGTGGCGTTGAAGTCGCCCGTCAGGATCGTCGGACCCTTGCAGGCCGGATCGCCCAGCCACTCTGATCCGGCCAGGGCGGCCGCCTGCAACCGCTGCTCACGCGGGACCAGGCCCAAGTGGGTGTTGAAGACGTTCAGCGTGATCCCGTCGAAGTCGATGGCCGACCACAGGGCGCCGCGCGGCTCTAGTCCCCGCAGATTGGGCAGGGTCGGCAGGGCGGCGGCCCGCATCAACTGCTCGGGTCGCGAGGTCAGGATGGCGTCGCCGTACAACTCGCTTTCGATCGTCATGGCCGGATGAAAACGGAAGGCCATGGACAACTGCTTGGCGATGGCTCCGGCCTGATCGACGCCTCCCGTGCGGGCGCGGCCCACGTCCAACTCCTGCAGGCAGACGATGTCGGGTTGCAGCGCGGCCAGGACGTCGGCGATGCGCGAGACATCCAGCTTGCGATCGACGCCGACGCAGCGGTGGACATTATAGGTGACGAGTCTGGGCATGAAATCTCGGTCGGCGGCGGGGAGGGAATCGCCTCCGCTGCGATTCCGGCGCCGTCCTAGCCGCCTTAGATGACAACCAGACGGTCGGGAACCTCGTTCACATCAGCGGGCCTGGGCGGAAAGCGTTCCGCCAGAACCTGACCGCACAGGGCGACGGCCTGCTCAAAGCCCTCGACCGGACGTTCCTGCTTCAGGCTGCGGGTCAGGGCCAGGGCCGCCTCGGCCCAGACCTCGGGGGCGACGCAGGAATGGATGGCCTCGTCGGCGATGACCTCGACCCGGTGATCCTCCATGGCGGCGAAGATCAGGACGCCTGTCCGGGCCTTGGTCACATGGACGCCATGGGCCAGGAACTGTTGCAGGGCGGCGCGGCGCACCCGGTCGCGACGCAGGGCCGGCGGGGTCAGCATCCGCCGCAGCGGCGGGATCAGGATCAGCAGGAAGACGGCGACGAAGACCGTCGCCTGAACCAGGGCGTAGGCCGTCAGGGCGCGCGCCGTCTGGGCCGAGGCGGCCGGATCATGACCCGCCTCCCAACCGCCGAACGACAGCCATTCGCCGTTGAAGCCGAAGGGAATCAGCGCCAACGGAACCAGCAGGGCCGCCGCCGCGGCCCAGCCCAGGCTGACCTCGCGATAGGCGGAGACCTGTCGGGCCACGACGCAGAAGATTTCGCCGGACGTGTTCGCCTCGGCCTTGGCGATGGCCGCGGCGACGCGCGCATGGTCTTCCGAGGTGAAGCGCATCACCAACCTCCCGAGGCGCCGCCGCCGCCGAAGCCGCCGCCGCCTCCGCTGAAACCGCCGCCTCCGCCGAAGCCGCCTCCAAATCCGCCGCCGCCCCGGTCGTCGTCCCGACCACGGTTCCGCATGGCTTCGCTGGCCCCCCAGATCAGGACGGAGCTCAGGCCGTCAGAGCCGCGATAGCGTCGCCCGCGACGTCCGCCGCCCAGGGCGCCGACGACGGCGAACAGGATGAACATGACGACCAGGAAGCCGATCACGCCGATTTCATCGCCGCCGGATTTCTCCTGCGCCTGCTTGGCCTCCTGCGCGCGGGCGGCGGCTTCCGCCGGATCGGCCGTCAACTGGGCGATGACGGCGTCGGTCCCACGCATGACGCCCGTGGCGTAGTCGCCGTCACGGAAGGCCGGCAGGATATCGTTGCGGATGATCATGGAGGCATAGGCGTCGGTCAGGACGCCTTCCAGCCCATAGCCGACCTCGATCCGCACCTTGCGTTCGTTCGGCGCGACGATCAGCAGGGCGCCGCCGTCGTTTTCCTTCTGGCCGATGCCCCAGTGACGGCCGAGCTGATAGCCGAAGTCCTCGATCTCCCGGTCCTGGAGCGAGGGCAGGGTGACGACCACCAGCTGATCGCCGGTCTGTTGTTCCAGCATGGCCAGCTTGCCGGTCAGGGCGTGCTCCTGATCCGGCGTCAGAAGCTGGGCGTCGTCGACGACCCGACCGGTCAGGGCAGGAAACCGGATTTCGGCGGCGAAGGCGGGCAGGGCCGCCAGCCACAGGGCAAGCCCCAGCAGCAGCGCCGGAACCAGCATCCGCGCCTTGCCATCCCTCATGGCGAGGGCCGAAGGGGTCATGTCAGGTCGACTAGGCCGCCGGGGCCGGGGCGGGCGGCGTCGAGCCCGGGGCGGCGCCCGGCGTGGTCGCCGGCGCGCCTCCGCCCGGTTGCGCGCCGGGAACGCCGAGGTTGAAGTTCACGGTCGGCGCGGATTGAGCCTCGGCCGTGGCGGTGAACAGCTGCATGGGCTTGGAGCCGCCGTGCAGGGTCTTGGCCCAGATCACGCTGGGGAAGGTGCGCAGGGTCGTGTTGTAGTCGCGAACAGCCTCGTTGTAGTCGCGGCGCGCCACGGCGATGCGGTTCTCGGTGCCTTCCAACTGCGACTGCAGGGTCAGGAAGTTCTGATTGGCCTGAAGCTGGGGATAGGCCTCGACCGTCACCAGGAGGCGGGACAGGGCCGACGACAGTTCGCCTTGGGCTTGCTGGTACTGCTGGAAGGCGGCGGCGTTATCCAGGTTGGAGGCGTCGATGTTGACGCTGGTGGCCTTGGCCCGCGCCTCGATCACCTGAGTCAGGGTGGTGCGTTCCTGGATCGCCGCGCCCTGGACGGTGGCGACCAGGTTCGGCACCAGGTCGGCCCGGCGCTGATACTGGCTCTGGACGTCGGCCCAGGCCGCTTCAGCCCGTTCCTGCTTGGTCGGAATGGTGTTGTAGCCGCAGGCGCCCACGGCGGGGGCCAGGACAACGACGGCGGCGACGGCCGCGAGACGGGGCGAGAAACCAGCCATGAGATCAAAGTCCTCCGGGCGGTCGGCAGGACCGCTGATCCGCTAAAGACTATCGGGGCCGAAAGGCTCCGCTTCAAGGCCGGATTTTTCGTCCGATCCCGGGCGGAGGCTCAGCCGTTCAGGTCCTCGGGTTCGACCCCGGCGGAGCGACAGGCGGCGGTGTAGGTGTTGGCCAGCAGGCAGGCGATGGTCATGGGGCCGACGCCGCCCGGGACGGGGGTGATGCGCCCCGCGACCTCGACCGCCTCGTCGAAGGCCACGTCGCCGACCACGCGGGTCTTGCCCTCGGCCGCCTTGACCGGATCGCGCGAAGGGACGCGGTTGATGCCGACGTCGATGACCGTCGCGCCCGGCTTGATCCAGTCGCCCTTGACCATCTCGGGACGGCCGACGGCGGCGACCAGGATGTCGGCGGTGCGGCACAGGGCGGGCAGGTCGCGGGTGCGCGAGTGGGCCACGGTGACGGTGCAGCTTTCGCCGATCAGCAGTTGCGCCATCGGCTTGCCGACGATGTTGGAGCGGCCGACGATCACGGCGTTCAGGCCCGACAGATCGCCCAACTGATCCTTGAGCAGCATCAGGCAGCCCAGCGGCGTGCAGGGGACCAGACCGGGCAGGCCGACGGCCAGACGCCCTGCGTTGACCACGTGGAAGCCGTCCACGTCCTTGTCCGGCGAGATGGCGTCCAGGACGGCGGCCGAATCGATGTGCTTCGGCAAGGGCAGTTGCACCAGGATTCCATGGATGCCCGCATCGGCGTTCAGCGTGGCGATCAGGGCCAGAAGTTCGTCCTGCCCGGTGGTGTCGGGCAGACGGTGGGTGTCGGACCGCATCCCGGCCTTCAGCGTCGTCTCGCCCTTGTTGCGGACATAGAGCTGGCTGGCGGGGTCCTCGCCGACGATGACCACGGCCAGGCCGGGCTTGACGCCATGGGCGGATTCCAGTCGTGTAGCGGCGTCGGCGACGCGCTGAACCAGGGTCTGCGAGAAGGCCTTGCCGTCAATCAGGGAGGCGCGAGCGGGTTCGACAGCCATAATTCGGCTCCATGGGTCGGGAACTGGAAAGCGTGGCCGCGATTTACAGCCGTGACGGTTCGGCGTCTATGATGGCGCCAACCAAAGAGGTTTTCATGCGTCACTCTCTCTTCGCGGCGGCCAGCGTCGCCGCACTGCTGTCGTCCGGCTCCGCCTTTGCGCAGTCCGCAACGGATATTCGCATCGGCGACGAGGTCCGGGGGAGGCTGGAAGAGAGCGACGCGCGAACACGCGGCTCCGACGCCTATCGTTATGACGACTATCGGGTCCAGTTGCGCGCGGGCCAACGGCTGCAGGCCGAGCTCCGGTCCAGCGATTTCGACGCCTATCTGGCCGTCTACGCCGAGGGGCGCACCTCGGGCGATCCTCTGGCCAGCGACGACGACGGCGCCGGCAGCGGCACCAGCGCCCGCCTGCGCTTCACGCCCGAAAGCGACGGCGTCTACATTGTTCGCGCCCGACCCTTCTCGGGGCTGGAGACCGGCGCCTACACCCTGTCGCTCAGCGAACGCGTAGCCCCGCGCTTCCCGCGCGCCGAGCGGATTTCGGTCGGCGGACGCGCCTCCGGCCGCCTGGCGTCCGGCGACGCCGAGGACGAGGACGGCAATACCTTCGACGCCTTCAGCTTCCGCGCCGCGGCGGGCGAACGGGTGGCTATCCTGCTGGAATCCGACGATTTCGATCCGGTGCTGCGCGTCGGCCGCCTGGTCAACGGCGCTTTCGTCAAGTCCGCCGAGAACGACGACGGTCAGGGCAAGGGCCTGAACTCCTACATCGTCTTCACGGCCGGCCAGGCGGGCGAATACGTGATCCAGGCCTCTTCGGTCGGCGGCGACGGCGAGGGCGCCTACACCCTGTCGCTGGAGCAGGGGCCGCCTGCGCCCCAAGCGCGCGCCATCACCATCGGCGAGGAAGTCAGCGGCCGCTTGAACGAGGACAGCGCCTCCAGCGACGCCGGCGGTCGGGCCGATCTCTATCGCTTCTCCGGCAAGGCCGGGCAGCGGGTGGCCATCAGCCTGAAGGCCGATGATTTCGACAGCTATCTCGAACTCTTCGACGCCAACCATAACAGCCTGGCGACCGACGACGACAGCGGCGGCGACCTGAACGCTCGCCTGACCTTCACCCTGCCTGAGGACGGCGACTATCTGGTCGAGGCCCGCGCCTTCTCCGACGGGGAGGGCCGCTATGATCTGAAGATCGAGAACGTGCCGCCTCCGCCGCCGCCCTCGGCCGTCAGCTTCGGCCAGACGGTTCAGGGCGAACTGAAGCAGAACGGTCCGACCGATGATCAGGGGCGGCTCTACGACGCCTATGTCTTCACGGGCGTCAAGGATCAGCGCGTTCAGGCCGTCATGCGCTCCGGCGATTTCGACGCCCTGGTCCAGGTGGGCCGGATGGAAGGGGACGAGTTCGAAGAACTGGCCTCCGACGACGACGGTCTGCGCCAGGGGACGGACGCCCGGTTGACCTACACCCTGCCCGACGACGGCGAATATGTGCTTCGGACCATGCCCTATTCGAGCAGCGGCAAGGGGCTCTATTCGCTGGAGTTCAGCGATCGCGGACCGGAGCCGGGTCCGGGCAGCCTGCTGATCGGCTCGACCGTCCGCAGCAGTCTGACGGACAACGACGCCCTTGACGACGACGGGATCGCCTACGACGCCTACAGCTTCAAGGCCAAGGCGGATGAGAAGCTGCGCTTCACCTTGATCTCCAACGGTTTCGACGCCGTGGTCGAGGTGGGGGAGGACAAGGAGGGCGACTTCCGCAGCCTGGCCGAGGACGACGACAGCCTGTCGGACACCCACGCCCGTCTGGACTGGACCGTGCCGCGCGACGGAACCTATGTGGTCCGCGCTCGCAGCTTCGCCCCGAACTCGACCGGCGACTATGTGCTGATCGTCGAGCGGCAACCCGACGGACGAAATGGGCGATGAGCTGATCCTGGGCCGCAAGGACCAGCACCTGGACGTGGTGCTGGCCGGCGGAGGGCGGCATGCCCTGGAGACCGGATTCGACGACTGGCGCTTCCTGCATGAAGCCCTGCCGGATCTGGATCACGCCAAGATCGACCTGGGCGCCGACTTCATCGGTCGGCGTCTGCAGGCGCCCCTGTTGATCAGCGCCATGACCGGCGGCCCGGCCCGGGCTTCGGCCATCAACGCCCGCCTGGCGGAGGCGGCCCAGCACCTGGGCATAGCCCTGGCCGTCGGCTCCCAACGCGCGGCAATCGAGGGGGATGCTGCGGCGGGGCTGGACCGATCCCTGCGCGATCGCGCGCCCGACACCCCCATCCTGGCCAATATCGGCGCGGCCCAGCTGACGCGCGGATTCGGCCTGGAGGAGGCGAAACGGGCGATGGAGATGATCGACGCCGACGCCCTGGTGGTCCACTTGAACCCCTTGCAGGAAGCCTGTCAGCCGGAAGGCGACCGAGACTGGTGGGGCGTGGGCGCGGCCCTACAGGCCCTGATCCGCGGCCTGGAGCGGCCGGTGATCGTCAAGGAAACGGGGGCGGGGGTTTCGGCCGTCACGGCCCAACGGCTGATCGCCATGGGCGCGGCTGGGATCGACGTGGCTGGCGCCGGCGGCGCCAACTGGGCCCTGATCGAGGGCGAGCGCGCGACCGATCCGGCGGACAAGGCGCATGCCGCCGCCTTCGCCGCCTGGGGCATACCCACGGCCCGCGCGGTGGCCGAGGCGCGGAACGCTCTGCCCGAAGCCCTGATCATCGGCTCAGGCGGGGTGCGCGACGGCGTCGACGCGGCCAAGGCCATTCGTCTGGGCGCCGACGTGGTCGGCATGGCCTCGGGCGTGATCCAGGCCGCGACCGTTTCGACGGAGGCGGTGATCGACCGTTTCCAGACCGTCATTCGCCAGCTCAGGACCGTCTGTTTCTGCACCAATGCCGCAAACCTGGCCGCCCTTAGGCGCGTGCCTTTGCTTGCATCCCGATAAATCAATCGTTTAGAGCCCCACAGATCGACACGGGGCAAACCCAAGGAGACCCGAACATGCGCGCCCTCATGACGACGAGCGTCCTCGCCGCCTCACTGCTTCTGGCCGGCGCCGCCTCGGCCCAGAGCAGCATTCGCCCTGGCCAGACGGTGCAGGGCAATTTCACGTCCAAGGACGCCCGGATGGACGACGGTTCGCACTACCGTTGCTACACCATGCAGACCAATGCGGACGAAGCCTATACGGTGACGCTCAGCTCGTCCGACTTCGACACCTATCTGTCGGCCGGCCCGGGCGCGGACTGTGACGACACCACGGTGTCGAACGACGACGGCCCGGACATGGGCACGGATTCGCAGGTCCGCTTCATGTCGAACGGCGGCCTGTGGGTCATCAAGGCCAACACCCTGAGCGAGGGCGAGACTGGCCGTTATCAACTGCGCGTCTCCTCTGGCGAGCGGGTGCGTCCGACGACCCAGGTCCTGCCGATCTCCATCGGTGAAAGCCGCCAGGGCCGCCTGGAGTTCAGCGACCGCCGTGCGGACGACGGCTCCTACTACGACTGCTATTCGCTGCAGATCGCGCGGTCGGGCAGCACTGCGATCCGTCTCGATTCCGGCGACTTCGACGCCTACCTGGCCCTGTACCAGGGGCCGCAGTGCGACGGAGACTCCATCTCGTCGGATGACGATAGCGGCGGCGGCACCAGCGCCCAGATCGTCGAGACCCTGCGTCCCGGAACCTATTCGATCCGGGCCAACACCCTGGGGTCGGACGAAACCGGCGACTACACCCTGACCGTCACGTCGCGGCGTTGATGAATCAGGCGGCCCCGGTCGGATCGATCGGGGCCGTTTTCATGTTTGATTCCGCCTCGTCCAGGGACGACGGCAAGGGCTGATCGAAGCCGAAGCCATAGTCGTCGGGCTCCAGTCGGATCGGCGAAGGGGGCGGGGGCGTCCGCACCGGCTCCACGACGATGACGGTTCGCGGCAGGGGCGGCTCCGGCTCCACCCAGGCGCTGTCCAACGCCCCCTCCTGTGTCGGATCGACGGGCAGGGGCGCGAGCTTTTCCGGGTCATGCTCATAGCCGTTCGTCAGATCGCCCACGGTCATGACGGCGCCGGGGATCAGATCGGGCTCGACCGGCGGCACGACATCGACGCTGATCGTGCGGCCGTCGCCGCTTCCCGAGCCATGGGCCACGGAGGTGGAGCGCCATAGCATCCACCCTCCGCCCAGCAGGGCCGCCAGGCCGACCGCCGCGACTGTCGCTGTCGTCGCCTTCATTCTCATGCTCGAATACTAGCCGTGCGAGCCCGGCGCTGCGACCTGGAAAGCGCGCAAACCCGGCCCGGGTTCACGCCTCCCGATCATAGGCGGCGACGGCGTCGAGCAGAGCTTGCGGGTCAGAGGCGCAGAGCAGAGGGCGCAGGGCCTCGAACTTCTCGACCGGCCAGTCATAGATGCGCAGGCCCAGCAGCACGGCCGTGACTTCCGGAGCGAAGCGGGCGCGCAGAGGCTTGGCCGGATTTCCCGCCACGATCATGTAGGGCTCAACGTCCCGCGTGACGACGGCGCCGGAGGCGACGACGGCGCCCTCGCCGATGGTCACGCCCGGCATGATCATGGCCCGCATGCCGATCCAGGCGCCGTCGCAGATCCGAGTGTCGCCCTTGCCGACATAGGCGTCGCCGATGACCTCGAGGAAGGGATAGAGGCTGAACCAGTCGGTGCGGTGGGTGTGATTGCCGCCCATCAGGATGACGGCCTCGGCGCCGATGCAGACATAGTCGCCGATATGCAGTTGATCGACCGGCCACTGGGATTCCCAGGCGGCTAGGCTGTAGGCGTCGCCATAGAGGTAACGCACGACGCTGGTCTGAAAGTCGCCGGTCCAGGCGTCGCTGTAGTAGGAGTGCCGGCCCCGCACATGGATGTTCGGATTGGTCACGCTCTGGTGGAGATGCTCCACCTTCGACCAGTGCTTGATGGTGTCCATGTGCGGGGCCTTAGCCCAGATTCAGGCCGAGGGCAGCAGATCGCCGGCGAAGGCGCGATAACGACCGGCCCGCACCCCGTCCGTGGCCCGGGCGATGTCCGGCGCGAAATAGCGGTCGGCGGAGTAGGGCTCGGCCGCCTCGCGCACGATGGCGTAGGTCTGCTCCAGTTCCGGCGACGAGGTCAGGGGGCGACGGAAGTCGATGCCCTGCGCCGCGGCCAGCAGTTCGATGCCGACCACGGTCGCCGTGTTGGCGGCCATGTCCAGCAGGCGACGCGCGCCATGGGTGGCCATGGACACGTGGTCTTCCTGATTGGCGCTGGTCGGCACGGTGTCGATGACGCAGGGATGGGCGACCATGCGGTTCTCGGCCACCAGAGCCGCCGCCGTCACCTGGGCAATCATGAAGCCCGAGTTGACGCCGCTGTCCTTGACGAGGAAGGCGGGCAGGTCGGTCATCTTGGGGTCGACCAGGATGGAGGTGCGGCGCTCGCTGATATTGCCGATCTCGCACAGGACCATGGCGATCTGATCTGCGGCATAAGCAACAGGTTCCGCGTGGAAGTTGCCGCCCGAGATGACGTCGCCGTCTTCGATGAAGACCAACGGATTGTCCGTCACGGCGTTGGCTTCACGCTCCAGCATGGCGGCGGCGTTACGCAGCACGTCCAGGGTCGCGCCCATGACCTGCGGCTGGCAGCGCAGGGAGTAGGGGTCCTGCACCTTGGCGCAGTCGTGGCGGTGGCTGTCGCGGATGGCGCTGCCGCCCAGCAGTTCGCGCAGACGACGAGCCACGTCGATCTGACCCGGCTGGCCGCGCAGGGCGTGGATGCGGTGGTCGAACGGCGCATCCGAGCCCAGCAGGGCGTCGACCGACAGACCGCCGGCGGCGATGGCGGCGGCGAAGACGTCCTCGGCCGCGAACAGGCCGGTCAGGGCCAGGGCCGTCGAGCACTGGGTGCCGTTCAGCAGGGCCAGGCCCTCCTTCGGGCCCAGGACGACCGGCTTCAGTCCGGCCTTGGCCAGCGCCGAAACCGCATCCAGCGTCTGACCCTGATAGCGGGCCTCGCCGACGCCGATCAGGACGCACGACATGTGGGCCAACGGGGCCAGGTCGCCCGAGGCGCCGACCGAACCCTTGGACGGGATCAGCGGCAGGATCCCGGCGTTGACCATGCCGATCAGAGTCTCCAGCGTGTGACGACGCACCCCGGATGCGCCCTTCGACAGGCTGGCGATCTTCAGCACCATCAGCAGGCGGGTGACGTTCTCGTTCAGCGGTTCGCCGACGCCGCAGGCGTGGCTGAGCACCAGGTTCTTCTGAAGGGTTTCAAGGTCTTCCGCCGCAATGCTGGTGTTGGCCAGCAGGCCGAAGCCGGTGTTGATGCCGTATACCGTGCGACCCTCGGCCAGGATGGCGGCGACGACCGCCGCCCCCTTCTCGACATTGGCCCAGGCGGCGTCGGTCAGGCTGACCGCGACCGGACCGTTCAAGGCGGTGCGAAGCTGGGCGAGGGTGAGCGGCGCGGCGCCGATTTCAATGGTGGTGGTCATAGGCTTACAGGTCCAGCGAGGGCAGGTTCAGGCCGTGTTCGCGCGCGGCGTCCTTGGCGATGTCGTATCCGGCGTCGGCGTGACGCATGACGCCCGTGGCCGGGTCGTTCCACAGAACGCGCTCCAGGCGCTTGGCGGCTTCCGGCGTGCCGTCGGCGACGATGACGACGCCCGAGTGCTGGCTATAACCCATGCCGACCCCGCCGCCGTGGTGCAGGGACACCCAGGATGCCCCCGACGCCGTGTTTAGCAGGGCGTTCAGCAGGGGCCAGTCGGACACGGCGTCCGAGCCGTCCATCATGGCCTCGGTCTCGCGGTTCGGGCTGGCGACGGAGCCGCTGTCCAGATGGTCGCGGCCGATGACGATGGGGGCGCTCAGTTCGCCCGAGGCCACCATCTCGTTGAACATCAGGCCGGCGCGGTGACGGTCGCCCAGGCCGATCCAGCAGATGCGCGCCGGCAGGCCCTGGAAGGCGATGCGCTCGCCCGCCATGTCCAGCCAGCGGTGCAGGCCGGCGTTGTCGGGGAAGAGCTTCTTCATCGCCTCATCCGTCTTGCGGATGTCCTCGGGATCACCCGACAGGGCGGCCCAGCGGAAGGGGCCGATGCCGCGGCAGAACAGCGGGCGGATGTAGGCGGGCACGAAGCCGGGGAAGTCGAAGGCGTTCTCGACGCCTTCGTCAAAGGCGACCTGACGGATGTTGTTGCCGTAGTCGGTGGTGGGGACGCCCATCTTCTGGAAGTCCAGCATGGCCTTGACGTGGACGGCCATCGACTTGCGCGCGGCGGTCTCGACGGCGGCGGGGTCGCTGACGCGCTTCTCTTCCCACTCGGCGACGGTCCAGCCCGAGGGCAGGTAGCCGTTGACCGGGTCGTGGGCGCTGGTCTGATCCGTCACCAGATCGGGGCGAACGCCGCGCTTGACCATTTCAGGCAGAAGATCAGCCGCATTGCCCAAGAGGCCGATCGACAAGGGTTTCTTGTCCTTGAATGACTGCTCCAGCAGGGCCAGAGCCTCGTCCAGGGTCTCGGCCATGACGTCGACGTAGCGGGTGCGCAGGCGGAACTCGATGCGGCTGCGCTGGCACTCGATGGTGATGCAGGAGGCGCCGGCCATGGTCGCCGCCAGAGGCTGGGCGCCGCCCATGCCGCCCAGGCCCGCCGTCAGGATCCACTTGCCCGACCAGTCGCCGCCGTAGTGCTGGCGACCCGCCTCCATGAAGGTCTCATAGGTGCCCTGAACGATGCCCTGGGTGCCGATGTAGATCCACGACCCGGCGGTCATCTGGCCGTACATGGCCAGACCCTTCTTATCGAGTTCGTTGAAATGCTCCCAGGTCGCCCACTTGGGCACCAGGTTGGAGTTGGCGATCAGCACGCGCGGCGCGTCGATATGGGTGCGGAAGACGCCGACCGGCTTGCCCGACTGGACCATCAGGGTCTCGTCGGCCTCCAGTTTCTGAAGCTGGTCGACGATGGTGTCGAAGGCTTGCCAGTTGCGGGCCGCCTTGCCGATGCCGCCATAGACGACCAGGTCTTCGGGGCGCTCGGCCACCTCGGGGTCGAGGTTGTTCATCAGCATCCGCATGGCGGCTTCGGCCGCCCAGGTCTTGGCGGTCTTTTCCGGCCCGCGCGGGCTGCGGATGATGCGGGTATTGGGCGTGGCCATCGAATCCTCCATGCGGCGTCTGCCGTCGTCGTGCGTTGGGCTCAGTGTTATGTCTAGACATTATTGCGCGCAAGAGGCAGTTTCGATTCATGGATCAGGAGCCGCTTCATCGACGGATCGCGGGCGACATCGAGCGCCGCATCGCCTCGGGCGAATGGCGGCCGGGTTTTCGCATCCCGACCGAGGCCGAGCTGACGGCCGAATACGGCTGCGCCCGCATGACGGTGTCGCGCGCCATGTCGGACCTGTCGGCGCGCGGTCTGGTGGTTCGCCGTCGCCGCGCCGGGACGGTGGTGGCCCATCCCCCGGTGCATTCCTCGGCACTGGTCGCCATCCCCGACATCCAGTCTGAGGTCGAGGGCAGGGGGCTGGCCTATTCCCACCGCCTGCTGGGCCGAATCGTGCGCCCGACAGGGGCGGACGAGGGCGATCTGGGCCGGAAGGTCATCGAACTGCAGACCCTGCATCTGGCCGACGATCTGCCCTTCGTCTTTGAGCGCCGCCTGATCTCTCTGGACGCTGCGCCCGAGGCCGAGGGCGCCGATTTCACGACCCAGCCGCCCGGCGGCTGGTTGCTGGCCCACATGCCCTGGACCGAGGCCGAGCATCGCATCTCGGCGGTCGGCGCCGACCGCGAGACGGCGGCGGGCCTGGGCCTGGCCGACGGCGCGCCCTGCCTGCGGCTGGAGCGCCGCACCTGGCGCGACGGCCAGGGCGTGACCTGGGCCTCGCAGATCTTCCCCGGCGCGGCCTATGATCTGGTCGCGCGCTTTTCTCCCACCAAAGGATGACCCCGATGAGCCAACCGTCTGAAGCCCTGGGCTGGCGCTCCGTCGGCGATCTGGTGGGGAATCATCCCGACGCCCCCGTCGCCCTGATCGGCGCGCCGTTGAACGAGCGGTCGCTGACACCCGGCCGTTGCGACCTGGGCCCCAAGACGCTGCGCGCCGTCCTGCCGCGTCTGTCGACCTATGACGTCGAGACGGGTCTGGAGCTGGATGTGCCGGTGCACGACGCCGGTGACGTGGCGCTGAAGGCCGTCTCCCCGTTCGACGCCTTTGGACCGGTGCGCGACGCGGTGGCGGCCCAGGTCCATCGCGACCTGACCATCCTGATCGGAGGCAACAACGCCATTACCCGGCCGGGCGTCCACGCCCTGGGTCTGGACCGCGTCGGCGTCCTGACGCTGGACGCCCATTTCGACCTGCGGGACACGGATCAGGGCCTGACCAACGGTAATCCGATCCAGGCTCTGCTGGATGACGGTATGGACGGCCGTCGCATCAGCCAGGTGGGCCTCGCCCCTTTCGCCAATACCCGACGCGCCCACGAAAAGGCAGAGGCCGCCGGCATCAGCGTCCGCACCGCCCGCGAGTGCCGCCAGCGCGGTCTGGCGACCGTGGTGGTCGAGGAACTGGAGCGCCTGTCGTCCCTGTGCGAGGTCATCTACGTCGACTTCGACATCGACGTCATTGACCGCAGCCAGTGGCCCGCTAGCCCCGGCGCTCGCCCCGGCGGAGTCTCCGTCCACGACTTCTTCGACGCCGCCCGCGCCATCGGCGCCCATGCCAAGGTCCGCGCCGTGGACCTGACCGAATACGACCCCTCGCTGGAAGTCGGCGACCTTGGCTCCCTGACCGCCGGACGCTGGTTCTGCGAAATCCTGGCGGGAGTCGCCGCGCGATGATCCGACGCTGGATGGCCGCGCCTGTTCTTCTGCTGGGCATTGTAGGGGCGGCGCCCGCTTGGTCCTGCACGTATTTTGCGACGACGTACCGTGAGGATCTGTACTTCCAGCAAAGTCTCTGGAGAGATTCAGACGCCGTCTTCCTGGCTAGGGCGACGCCCGTGGAGGAGGCTCAGAGTCAGCTTGTTCCGGTGGTTTCCCTTTATGGTCGGTCGCCGCCTCGACAAAGTGTGGCCAATGTCAATGTGAACTGCGGGGAGACGCCTTCAGAAGGCGTGGTCATCGCTTTTGCGCGCCGCATTCGAGCCAGCGACATCCCTTTGGAGCCTTGGCGGTGGGGCAGTTGGTACGTGATCGGCCACCTTGCCCCGGCTGAGGTCGTCGACCCCAAGGTGGTCGAAGCTTTGAAAGATGCTGCTGTCAGGCTGAAAACGGATCAGGGACAATGACCTACGACCGCCTCATCACCGACTGCCACGTCGCTGCCATGACCGAAGGCGGCGAGCCCTATGGCGCGATCGAGGACGCCGCCATCCTGATCCAGGACGGGCGCATCGCTTGGGTCGGGCCGCGCGCCGACCTGCCTGTGCACAAGGCTGTGGAAACCGACAGCCTGGGCGGCCGCTGGGTCACGCCGGGCCTGATCGACTGCCATACCCATCTGGTCTTCGGCGGCGACCGCTCGGGCGAGTTCGAACGGCGGCTGGAAGGCGCGACCTATGAAGAGATCGCCCGCGCCGGCGGCGGCATCGTCTCGTCCGTGCGCGCCACGCGCGAGGAGAGCGAGGACCAGCTCTACGCCTCGGCCCTGGCGCGGCTGGAGGGGCTGAAGGCCACGGGCGTCACTACGGTGGAGATCAAGTCCGGATACGGCCTGGATCACGACAGCGAGCTGAAGATGCTGCGCGTCGCCCGCCGCATCGGGCGCGAGGCCGGGGTGCGGGTCCGCACCTCCTACCTGGGTCTGCACGCGGTCCCGCCTGAGCATAAGACGGACCGCGCCGCCTATGTGGACAAGGCTGTGGATGAAATCCTGCCCGCCGCCCACGCCGAAGGTCTGGTCGATGCGGTCGACGCCTATTGCGAGCCCATCGCCTTCTCGGTCGAGGAGGTCAGCCGCCTGTTCGACAAGGCCGAGCAACTGGGTCTGCCGGTCAAGCTGCACGCCGACCAACTTTCTGACGGCGGCGGTGCGGCCCTGGCCGCCCGCTATCACGCCCTGTCCGCCGACCACATCGAACACACGACCGAGGCGGGCGTCCAGGCCATGGCCGAGGCGGGCGTGGTCGCGGTCCTGCTGCCCGGCGCCTTCCTGATGCTGCGCGAGACGCAGCTGCCGCCCGTCGCCCTGTTGCGTCGGCACGGCGCGCGGATGGCTGTGGCGACCGACTGCAACCCCGGCACCTCGCCCGTCGCCTCGATGACGGCGGCGCTGAACCTGGCCTGCGTCCAGTTTCGCCTGACGCCGGAAGAAGCCATAGCCGGCGCCACCCGCCACGCCGCCCGCGCCCTGGGGTTGCAGGACGAGGTCGGAACCATCGAAGTCGGCAAGGCCGCGGATCTGGCCGTCTGGGACATCACCCGCCCGGCCGAGCTCTGCTACTGGCTGGGCAAGCCGCTGCTGGACAGGCGCTACCTGTCCGGAAGACCGACCACATAACTTTAGGTTGTTGTCGGCGGGTTCCCTAGCGTAATCTCGTTCTATGGAACCGCCGCGCGATCCGGATCAGGCCGCCGCCCGCGTCCCGTCATCGACGGCGGGGTACGAGGTCGCGGCCTATGTGGTCGGCGGACTGACGATCGCGCTGCTGGCCTATATCTTGCTGCGGGACGCGATCGACCTTTTCCGCATCGGGGGCGGTTGAAACCGGCCCTCTCTCCGATAGCTTGACCGGCGACGGAGGGAATTCATGGCGAAATCCGATACGGACGTCCTGGTTCTGGGCGGCGGACACAATGGGCTGGTCTGCGCCTTCTACCTGGCGCGCGCCGGGCTGAAGGTCACGATGCTGGAGCGGAGAGGCGTGGTCGGCGGGGCGGCCGTGACCGAGGAGTTCCACCCGGGGTTCCGCAATTCGACCGCCAGCTACACCGTCAGCCTGCTCAACCCGACGGTCATCGCCGACATGGAACTGGCGCGGCACGGCCTGAAGGTGGTCGAGCGCCGCGCCGCCAACTTCCTGCCGTTCGACGATGGGCGCTACCTGTTGACGGGCGAGGGGCGGACCCAGGCCGAGGTCGCCAAATTCTCCATCCGCGACGCCGAGCGCCTGCCCGAATACGAGGCGCGGCTGGAGTCCGTGGCCGCCGTCCTGCGCGACCTGATCCTGACCGCGCCGCCCAATGTTACGGAAGACGGCTGGCTGGCGGCCCTGCCGGAAATGCTGAAGGCGGCGTCGCTGGGGCGACGCGTCTCGGGCCTGGACATGACGGCGCGTCGCGATCTGCTGGACCTGTTCGCCAAGTCGGCGGGCGACTGGCTGGACGGCTGGTTCGAGAGCGATCCGATCAAGGCCCTGTTCGGCTTCGACAGTGTCGTGGGCAACTACGCCAGTCCCTATACGCCCGGCTCGGCCTATGTCCTGCTGCATCATGTCTTCGGCGAGGTGAACGGAAAGAAGGGCGCCTGGGGCCACGCCGTCGGCGGCATGGGAGCCATCACCCGGGCCATGGCCGCCGCCTGCGCCGAACAGGGCGTCGACATCCATCTGAACGCCCCCGTCGCTACGGTGCTGATGGAAAAGGGCAGGGCGGTCGGCGCCGTCACCGAGGCAGGCGATGAGGTTCGCGCTCGCGCCGTCGTCAGCAATCTGCACCCGCGCCTGCTGTTCGACCGCCTGGTCGATCCGGCCGTCGTCCCGGCGGACTTCACCGAGCGGATGAGCCGATACGCCTCGGGTTCCGGCACCTTCCGCATGAATATCGCCCTGTCAGAGCTGCCCAGGTTCACCGCCTTGCCCGAGGCGGGCGACCACCTGACGGCGGGCATCATCATCGCCCCGACGCTGGATTACATGGACCGCGCCCACGCCGAGGCGCGGCTGAACGGCTGGTCGTCTAAACCCATCGTGGAGATGCTGATCCCCTCGACCCTGGACGACAGCCTGGCGCCATCGGGGCGGCACGTGGCCAGCCTGTTCTGCCAGCATGTCGCGCCCGATCTGGCGGACGAGCATCGCGACACGGTGGCCGATCTGATGATCGAGACGGTCGAGGCCCATGCGCCGGGGTTCAAGGCTTCGGTGGTCGGTCGACTGGCGCTGGGGCCGCGCGATCTGGAGCGACGCTTCGGCCTGGTCGGGGGCGACATCTTCCACGGACGCCTGACGCTGGATCAGTTGTTCAGCGCCCGGCCGGTGCTGGGGCACGCCGACTACCGGATGCCGGTCCCGGGGCTCTATCTCTGCGGCTCCGGCGCCCATCCCGGCGGCGGCGTCACGGGCGCGCCCGGCTCGAACGCCGCCCGTACCGTGCTCAAGGACATGAGGGCGCGCTGACTAGGCCAGGCCTATGTCCATCGCCCTCGACAGGGCGTCGCGAATGGCGCCCTCGGTGAAGGGCTTTTGCAGGGTAGGGTGGCCGCGCCAGTGTTCCGGCAGGCCCATCTCTCCGTAGCCGGTCGAGAAGACGAAGGGCACGCCTCGAGCCTTCAGGGCTTCGGCCACGGGAAAAACCTCGCGACCCGCGACGTTGACGTCCAGCAGGGCCGCGTCCAGGGCCGGCTCGCTGGTGGCTGCGATCAGGCCGTCGTCGATGTTGGACGCCGGCCCGACCACGGCGCAGCCCAGATCGTCCAGAATGGTCTCCAGCAGCATGGCGACCAGGGATTCATCCTCGATCACCAGAATGCGACGGCCCTGCAGAGGCTGGTTCATGCTGCGTCCTTTTGCAGAGGCATGGTGATCTCGGCGCTGAAGCCGTCGTCGCGATAGTGAAGCTGAACCTGTCCGCCCAGGTCGTGACGGACATTGCGTTCGATCAGACGGCTGCCGAAGCCCCGGCGTTCCGGCGCGACCACGGCCGGTCCCCCGACCTCCTGCCACAGGATGTGGAGGCTGGGGGCCGCGTCGTCCTGGACCGACCAACTGACCATGACCCGGCCGTCGCCGGGCGACAAGGCGCCGTATTTGGCGGCGTTCGTCGCCAGTTCGTGAAAGATCATGCCCAAGGACACGGCCGTGGCCGGATGCAGGGCGACGTGCGGGCCGTTCAGCGACATGCGATGCGGACCGTGGGCGGCGGTTTCATGCTCCATGACGGCCCGCAGGTCCGCGCCTTCCCAATGGCTGCGCGTCAGCAGGTCGTGCGTGTGCGACAGCGCCAGAATCCGGGACTGGAAGGTTTCGGCGAAGGATCGGGGATCCTCGTGCGAGCGTGCGGTCTGCATGGCGATGGATTGAACCGTGGCCAGAGTGTTTTTCACCCGGTGGTTCAGTTCGTCAATCATCAGTTTCTGACGTTCGGCGGCCAGGATGGTGTCCGTCACGTCATAGCCCTGGATGATGACGCCGACGTTGTTCTCCGCCTCGTCCCGGATCGGGTGGCAGGTGAAGTTCAGGTAGCGGGTTTCCAGCGGCGCGTTCTGGGCGCGCTGCAGCTCGACTGCGCGCTCATGGCCCATCAGGGGCTCGCCGGTCGCCAGTATGTCGTCCAGCAGGTCGAAATAGCCCTGGTGCCCCAGGTCCGGCAGGGCCTCGCGCAGGGGCTTGCCGACCACGTCCCTGTGACCGATCAACTGGCCATAGGCGCCGTTGTGCATCTGCACGATGTGATCCGGGCCGTTCAGGATGGCGACGAAGCCGGGCGTCTGCATGAACATGTCCAGCAGTTGCCGCCTTTCGGTCTCCAGCCGGCGATTGTCGGCCTGGACCGTCAGGGCCCGGCGCAGCACCCCGCCGCCGACCAGGCTGTCCAGGGCGGTGGAGCGACCCTCCGGCCGCAGCCGCTTCATCTGGCCGCGCAGGCGCACCAGTTCGGTGATGTCGCTGGTGTGCTGCAGGATGTGGGTGACGCGCCCGCCGTTGTTCTTGATCGGCGTATGGGTGCAACTCCAGTAGCGGTCCTCGTAGACGATCTCGCCGTACTTGTCCTTGCGCGACAGGGCGTAGCGAAGAACCGCCAGATTGTCTGGCGCGCCCGTCGTCAGGACCTTCTCGAACGACGCCAGCAACTGACGGGCGTTTTCCGGCCCGTCCTCGCTCGGTCCGCCGTTGAAGACCTCCAGCACCGGACGCCCGATCAGTTCGTCCCGCGTCATGCCTGTGACGTCCAGATAGGCCTGGTTCATCCCAGCGTAGCGCAGATCGCTGTCCAGCAGCATGTAGGGATTGGGCGAAGCGTCGAAAGCCGCCACCAGATCGATCGTCTTGGCGAGTATGCGCACGCCCGTTCCCCGTCAGTTCCCCTTCACAACGCGGCTACGCTGGAAAGGGCGCCATTTGATGGCTGAAATCAATCGACGCCCGCCGCCTGACGCCGAACATCCCGGGCTGAAACAGAACAGACGGGCGGCGGTTCCGACAAGCCTGTGCATGAGCTGTCCGGCGCGGCTTTTGCGACGATCCTCGACCCTGCTGTCCTATGATTCCGTGCTGCTAGCGCACGGTCTGTGCCGAAAGCGGCGACTTGAAGAATGGAAATTGGTTAATGGCATATCTTTAAGCGTTTGTTTTGAAATCCAAATTTCAAAACGACCTGTAACGAGGATATTTTATCCCTTGCCCCCCCTTCCGTTACGACACAGGCTGACGCGAGCGGTGCTTTTGGAGGGGCGGCGCTAACTGGAAGCAAAACTCAGTTTGCGAGGGGAATTCATGCGCTTATCTCGTCACCAGGGCATCCGCCCTGCCTCTTATCGCGCCTTGCTGATGGGGGGAGGGATGTCCCTGGCCCTGATGAGCTGGACAGGCGCGGCGGCGGCCCAGGAGGCGCAGGAAGAAGCCTCCGAGGCGGCGGTCGAGGTCGGCGAAATCGTCGTCACCGGATCGCGGATCGCCCGGCGAGACTATGCATCGAACAGCCCCCTCGTATCGGTGACGACCGAAGCCATCGAGAACACCGGTCAGGTCACGGTCGAAAAGGCCCTGACCCAGATGCCCCAGTTCTCGGGCGCCATGGGGCAGAGCACGCCGGGCTCCTCATCGACCTCCCTGAACGGCGGCCAGGCCTACGCCAGCTTGCGCGGCCTGGGGTCCAAGCGGACCCTGCTGCTGCTGGACGGCAAGCGCCTTCAGCCGTCCAACCCTGACGGCTCGGTCGATCTGAACATCATTCCCGAAGCCCTGATCGGCAATGTCGAGGTCATCACCGGCGGCGCCTCCACGGCCTATGGCTCGGACGCCACGGCCGGCGTGGTCAACTTCCGCCTGAAGCGGGACATAGAGGGGCTGACCGTCGCGTCGCAGTACGGCGTCAGCGACTATGGCGACGGCGAGAGCTTCCGTCTGTCGATCACGGCCGGCGAGCGCTTCGCCGACGATCGCGGTCGGGCCGTCCTGTCGCTGGACTATTCCATGCGCGACGTCGCCTACCAGTCCAAGCGCGACTATTATTTCATGCGCAACCGGCAGTCGAACACGGCCATCATCGCTCAGGGCGCGGCCTGGTTCGGCGTGAATCGCCCGACCCTGGCGGCGGTGAACGACATCTTCGTCGGTCAGTACGGCACGGCGCCGGTCCTGGGCGTCAACGGCGTCTACAACGGCCAGATCGGCTTCAACACCGGCGACAAGACGGTGTTCAACCTGGGCGGCGCGTCCAAGGTGATGAACCTGAAGGATCCGGAGACCGACAACCACTTCCTGAACGCCGCCGGCACCAACATGCTGTGGGGCTGGAACCGCGGCCGCATCCAGAACGAGAACGAGCGCTATTCCCTGTTCTCGCGCGTCGACTATCAGGTCACGCCCGACATCGACTTCTTCCTGCAGGGCTCGCTGACCAGCTACGAATCGGAGGGCACCTTCAACCCGACGCTGGCGGGCCTGGCCTATGCGCTGACCGTGCCGGTCACCAACCCCTATATCGGCGCCGACTTCGCCCACATCCTGGCATCGCGCCCCAATCCCACGGCGGACTTCGCCTTCTGGAAGGACCTGGATTTCGCGGGCGAGCGCCTGCAGTCCTACGCCTATGACGTCTACCAGTTCATCAGCGGCCTGTCCGGCAAGGTGGGCTACAAGGACTGGACCTGGGAGGCCTATGTCAGCGCCTCGAAGGCCGATTTCGAGAACGTCCAGACGGGCGGCGTAAGCCGCTCGGCCATCACCCGCCTGCTGTACAGCCCGACGGGCGGGTCTGATCTCTGCGCGGGCGGCTTCAACCCCTTCGGCAATCATGATCCGTCGCAGGCCTGCGTCGACTATGTGACGCGCCGCACGACGAACACCAACGAACTGACCCAGCGGATGGCCGAGGCCTCGGTCCAGGGCGGTCTGTTCACCCTGCCGGCGGGCGAGGTGCGCTTCGCCGCCGGCGTGGGCTACCGCTACAACCACTTCGCCTTCGAGCCGGATTCCCTGTTGGACCAGCCCGACGGCACCAGCGACATCCTGGGCTACAGCGAGCTGCGCGCCTCTTCGGGCGACGTGGACACGACCGAGGTCTTCGCCGAGTTCCTGGTGCCCCTGCTGCGCGACCTGCCCCTGATCAAGGAGCTGGAGCTGGATCTGGGCTATCGCTATTCGGACTACAGCTCGGTCGGCGGCGTCCACGCCTACAAGGCCGACATGAACTGGCAGGTCAACGACGTGCTGCGCCTGCGCGGGGGCTACAACCGCGCTGTCCGCGCCCCCAGCGTGGGCGAGCTCTATTCCCCGGTTTCGACGGCCACGGTCGATATCGGCAACCCCACGACGGCCAACACCAACGGCGATCCCTGCGACCGCCGCAGCTCCTTCCGCAACGGTCCGAACGGCGACAAGGTCAAGCAGCTCTGCGTCGAACTGGGCGTGCCGGCCTCCATCATCGACACCTATGAGTTCGGCGCGGCCCAGGTCTTCGCCCTGACCGGCGGCAACCCCCAGTTGCAGGAAGAGACCGCCGACACCTACTCCTTCGGCGCGGTGGTCCATTCGCAGTTCCAGTCGCCCTGGCTGAGCAACGCCAGCGCCTCGATCGACTGGTATCAGATCAAGGTGGCGGACGCGGTCGGCGTCCTGGGCGTCGGCAACGGCATCCGCTACTGCTTCAACGACGGCGGCAACAACCCGACCTATGACAAGAACAACTACTACTGTTCGCTGCAGGACCGTAACCGGTCCGACGGCAACATGGCCCAGCCGCGCCAGCCGCTGCTGAACCTGGGGCAGTTCAACGTCACGGGCGTGGACCTGCAGCTCGACTGGCGTCTGGACCTGACCGAGATCGGGGCGCCCTTCGGCGGCCAGTTGAGCGTCGGCTCGGCCATCAGCTATCTGCAGGGCTTCGAGATCCAGGCCCTGCCGGGCGCGCCGGTCTATGACTACGCCGGCACCTGGGGCACGGCCATCGAGGCCAACGCCGGCCAGGCTCACCCGGAATGGAAGTCCGCCACCACCGTCACCTATTCCCGCGATAACTGGAACGTCGGTCTGCGCTGGCGTCACACGTCGGAGATGATCAACAGCGCCCGCGTCACCGCGCCGAACAGCACCACGCGGGGCGTCGACGCCTATGACGTCTTCGACTTCAACGCGCGCGTCACCCTGCCGTACGAAACCTCTCTGCGGTTCTCTGTGACCAATCTGTTCAACGAGGCGCCGCCCCAGGTCGGGGACATCCGCGGGACCTATGATCCGCAGAACTACGACACCGTCGGCCGCTACTACACCCTGGCGGTCACCAAGACCTTCTAGGCTTCCGCGCGAAGCCTGAAGTTCCGGAGGGCGACGCCGTTCGCCTTCCGGGACGGCCCTTTCGGGGCCGAGGCGTCGCGGTTCGGGACCGCCCGATGGGGCACGGAAGGCGGGAGCCGCGGACGCGTTTTTTCACAGTAGGGGAGCGACGGCCTTACCGTCGCACGGAGGACGATAATGAGCCTGTCATCGAAGAAATCCTGGATCGTCGGCCTTGCGGCCGCCCTCCTGACCTCGGCTCCGGCCCTGGCGCAGCAGGCGGCTCCGGCGCCGACGGTCACCTATGTTCACGCCGGTCGCCTGCTTGCCGACCCGGCCGCCGGCCGCGTGGCGCAGCGCCAGACCGTGGTGGTCGAGAACGGTCGCGTGCGCGAGATCGTCAACGGCTTCGTGGGCGAGGGCAATGTCATCGACATGTCGGACAAGTTCGTCCTGCCCGGCCTGATCGACAGCCATGTCCACATCACCAACCAGCAGGGCGAGGGGAACCGGGTCGCCCGCTTCACCAACACCGCCGCCGACTCGGCGATCCAGGGCGCGGCCTACGCCCTGGTCACCCTGCACGCCGGCTTCACCACCGTGGCCGATCTGGGCGGGACCAGCGACGCGGTCGTGGCCCTGCGCAACGGCATCGCGGCGGGCAAGATCCCGGGGCCGCGCCTGCTGGTCTCGGCCGGCACGGTGACGCCGCACGGCGGCCACGGCGACGCCAACGGCGTCAGCGCCGCCCTGGTTCCGGTGCTGCGCCAGAACGGCGTCTGCTCAGGCGCCGACGACTGCCGTCGCGCCGTTCGCGAACGAGTCCGCGCAGGCGCCGACATCATCAAGATCACGGCCACGGGCGGCGTCCTGTCGGATACGGGCGCGGGCCTGAACCAGCAGTTCTCGAACGAGGAACTGGCCGCCATCGTCGAGACCGCCCACTTCATGGGCCGCACCGTCACCGCCCACGCCCACGGCACGGACGGGATCAACAGCTTCCTGCGCGCCGGCGGCGACTCCATCGAGCATGGCACCTTCCTGGACGATGAATCGATCCGCATCTTCAAGGCCAACAACGGCTGGTTGATCCCGACCCTGCTGGCGGGCGATTTCGTGGCTCGCGAAGCCGCGCGTCCCGGCACCTTCTTCACCCCGAACCAGCGCAAGAAGTCGCTGGAAGCCGGGCCGCAGATGCTGGACATGGCGCGTCGCGCCCACCGCGCGGGCGTGCAGATCGCCTTCGGCACCGACACCGGCGTCTCCCCGCACGGCGAGAACGCCAAGGAGTTCGCCCTGCTGGTCCAGGCGGGCCTGACGCCGCTGGAGGCCATCCAGGCCGCCACGGTCAACGCCGCGACCCACTTCAAGCTGCAGAACGAAATCGGCCGCCTGAACCCCGGCTATGCGGCGGACCTGATCGCCGTCTCCGGCGATCCGCTGACGGACGTGACGCGGCTGGAGCACGTCGACTTCGTCATGAAGGGCGGCGTCGCCTATCCGAAGGACTGAAGCGAAGTCTTCTGGTCTGAAACGAGAAAGGGTCGGCCTGGCGCCGGCCCTTTTTTCATTTGAGCCTGGACGGGTTTTCAGGCGGCCGTTTTTTCAGGGCGTTTCAGCTTGGCGTTCAGTTGGGCGTCGACGTCGACGCCGTGCTCGCGCAGCACGCGCTTGGTGATGGACGGCACGCCGTAGATCGGCATGGGCGCGCCGAAATGGGCCATCCAGATCTCGGCCAAAGCTTGGTCTTCCGCCCTCGTGGCATGCATCATGACGCCTCTCCACCTGGGAGGGACCTCCTAACGGAAAATACGAGGGGGAATTGCAAGACCTTGTAACTTGGTCGCGATCCAGATGATGGAATGGCCGGGCGAGATGACCGGGCGAGGGGGGCTGTTCCGGCGTCGACGCCTAGCCGAAGAAGACCGCGTAGAGGCCGAAACAGAAGGCGCCGATGGTCGCCAACGCCGACAGCACGGCGCCGATCGCGCCGATCCAGAGCATGATGATCAGAAACAACTCTCGGACGGAACTCGGCTTCATGCCGGCAATCTAGTGAAGCTTGCCTGAGAGGTCGATGGCTTCGCACACGTCGAACGACGAAGTCAGCGTCCGGCGTCCGAGTGGGCAAGCTGGAAGTGTCTATCCATGATGGAGGTAGAAGATGGTGGACGCGACAGGGATTGAACCTGTGACCCCCTCGGTGTGAACGAGGTGCTCTCCCGCTGAGCTACGCGTCCGCCTGGGAACGGCTGTCTGTGACTGCGCCGTCGGGAGGCGGGGACATAGCCCGCGATTCCGACGGCGGCAAGCCTCAATCGATCAAATAGCTGCGCCGCTTGCTCAGATGCCTGCGGCGCGGGCGCCTTCCGGGGTTTCGTCTTCCGGGTCGCCCGGCAACCAGGCGACGTGGCCGTTGTAGATGTCCTGGTTCAGGATGCCTTCCTCCTTGGCGACCAGGACAGGGACGACCATCTGGCCGGTGACGTTGGTGGCCGTGCGCATCATGTCGATGATGCGGTCGATGGCGACGATGTAACCGATGCCTTCCAGCGGCAGGCCCGCCGTCGACAGGGTCAGGGTCAGCATGACGATGCTGGTGCCCGGCACCCCCGCCGTCCCCAGCGAGCCCAGCACCGCCGTCAGGCCGATCAGGATGTATTGCGTCAGCGTCAGGTCGATCTGGAAGTACTGGGCGATGAAGATCGAGGCGATGGCCGGATAGATGGCGCCGCACCCGTCCATCTTCACATTGGCGCCCAGTGGCACGGCGAAGGAGGCGTAGGCCTGGGGCACCCCTAGACGCTCGACCGTCTGGCGCAGGGTGACGGGCAGGGTGCCCATCGAGGACGAGGTGGCGAAGGCCGTCTGCATGGCCGCGAATGCCCCGCGGAAGAAGCTGGCGACCTTGAGTCCGTGCAGCTTCAGCAGGCCTGAATAGACGATCAGGATATGGAACAGGCAGGCGGCGTAGATGGCGAAGATGAACTTGCCGAGCGGCAGCAGCGCCTCCCAGCCGTAGCCGCCGACGACCGCGCCGATCAGGCCGAACACCCCGAACGGCGTCAGCTGGATCACCCAGCGGGTGATGCGGAAGACCAGGGCCGCGCCTTCGTCCACCAGTCGTCGTGCGTTCTGCGCCCGGTCGCCCAGCGCCGCCAGGGCCCCGCCCAGCAAGGCCGAGAAGAAGATGATCTGCAGCACCTTGCCCTCGGCCAAGGCGGCGAAGGGGTTGGTCGGGACGATCCCCAGCAGGACCTGCAGCGGCGTCGGGATCTCACGCGCCTTCACCTCGCCCAGGGGCAGGTTGGACAGGCCGACGCCCGGATTGATCAGATGGCCGAAGGCGAAACCGACCAGAACCGCCAACAGGGAGGTGATCGCGAACCAGACCACGGTCCGCACGCCCAGCCGCACGGCGCCCACGCCTTCGCCCAGCTTGGCGATCGAGCTGGCGATGGTGAAGAGCACCAGAGGCGCCACCACCATCCGGATCAGGTTCAGATAAACGTCGCCGATCGGCTGCAGCCAGACCGTCGCCTTCTCCCTCAGGATCAGGCCAGCGAGGATGCCCAGGACGAAACCGGCGGCGGTGCGCTGCCAGAGGGGGATGGCGAAGAAGCGACGAAGCATGACGACCCTTGGGGAGGAACGGTCGTCCTATGTGTTTGGCAAGCGCGAAGACGGCAACCGCACCGGGAGCGATTGACGCTGAGAAGTTCTGCAGTGCTCTTTAGTTTTTCTGACCTTCAGGCCGCTCGCGCAGATAGAGGTAGAGCGGCAGCGCCAGCGACAGCCCGACGCAGAAGCTTGCCGGAAGCACCAGCCACCAGCGCGCGACCTTTTTCCTGGCCGCATCCCGCCACGACCACACCCAGAATATGACGATGGTGATCAGCACATCGGCGGAGAAGCCGCCGGCGGCCCCGTTGGCGAACAACGACTTCAGAAAGAGCGGTATATCGAGACCGTTCAGGGCGAAGAAGGACCCGAAGAACAACCAGGGAACCACGGTTCCGACCACGGCCATGGCCAGGTAGAAGGTCTTGGCGTTCATCTGTCTCTCCCCCTTGATATCCGCCCGACCGAAATCAGGCGCTCATCACCTCGGTCAGGGCCGCTTCGAACCCGTCGTAGTGGTCGATCACCACGTCTCCGCCCAGTTCCTCGCGCGGCACGTCGTTGTAGCCGAAGCCGACGACGATGCAGGGGACGCCCGCATCCTTGGCCGCCTTGGTGTCCGTGGTGCTGTCGCCGACCATGACGCAGCGCGCGGGATCGCCGCCCGCCTTCTGCACCGCCTCATGAATATGGGCGCCGCTGGGCTTTCGGGCCGGGACCGCGTCCGGCCCGGCGACGAAGGCGAAGTGCCTGGTCAGGTCCAGGGCCTCGATCAATGCGACGGACAGGTCCGTGCGCTTGTTGGTGGCGACGCACAGGATCGCCCCGCGCGCGCTCAACCGATCCAGCGCCGCGACGCAGCCGTCGAACACCACGCTCTCGTCGGCGATGTGGGCCAGATAGTCCGCGATGAAGCGTTCGAACAGTCCGGGCGCATGAGCCTCGTCCCAGACAGCGCCCGCCTCCATGAAGCCGTGACGCAGCAGGGCCATGGCCCCATGGCCGACCAGATGCCGGGCCGAGGACATGGGCACGGGCGGCAGTTCATACTGCGCCAGCATCCGGTTCAGCGTGCCGATCAGATCGGGCGCCGAATCCACCAGGGTGCCGTCCAGATCGAAGGCGATGGTCCAGCCTTCCAGGTCGCGTTCAATGCTCACTCATCTGTCTCCCGGCTCGCACAGACCCCGGCAATGGGCTAGATCGCGCAGGACGACAAGCCGCCGGATCGATTCATGACCGCACCACATCCTCGCGCCGCCATCATCCTTGCCGCTGGCCAAGGCACGCGGATGAAGTCGCCGCTGCCCAAGGTCCTGCATCCGGTGGGCCAGCGCGCCATGCTGGATCACGCCATCGACGCCGCCGAGGCCCTGGGCTGCGAGCGTATCGTCGTGGTGGTCGGCTCCCATTCCCCCGAGGTCCGCGCCCATGTCGAAAAGCGTCTGGGCGAAGACGCCATCGCTGTTCAGGACCCGCCGCTCGGCACCGGACACGCCGTGCGCGCCGCCGAGGCCGTGCTGGGCGACTTCATCGGCCATGTGGTCGTGACCTATGGCGACGTGCCCCTGCTGAAGGCCGCCGACATCGAGCCGGTCTTCGCGGATGCCCACGAAGGCGTCACCGTCATCGGCTTCGAGGCCCGCGATCCCGGCGCCTATGGCCGGCTGATCCTTCAGGGCGAGGAGCTTCTGGCCATCACCGAGGCCAAGGAGGCCTCGGTCGAGGTTCTGGCGATCACCGCCTGCAACTCCGGCGTCATGGCCGCCCCCGTCGGCTTGCTGTTCGACCTGCTGGCCGAGGTTCGCAACGACAACGCCAAGGGCGAATACTACCTGACCGACGTGGTCGAGCTGGCCCGCAAGCGCGGCGCCCCGACCCGCGCCGTCTTCGCCGCCGAGGACTCGGTCATGGGCGTCAACGCCCAGGCCGAACTGGCCCAGGCCGAAGCCCTGTTCCAGAAGACCCAGCGCGAGCATTTCCTGGCGGCGGGCGTGACCATGTCGGCCCCCGACACCGTCCACTTCGCCTGGGACACGGCTGTCGGCGCGGGCACGACCATCGAACCCTTCGTCGTCTTCGGTCCCGGCGCGGTCGTGGCCGAGGGCGCACGCATCCGCAGCTTCAGCCATATCGAGGGGGCCAAGGTCGCGACCGGCGCCGAGGTCGGCCCCTACGCCCGGCTGCGCCCCGGCGCGGATCTGGGCGAGGGCGTCAAGGTCGGCAACTTCGTCGAGGTCAAGAACGTCCGCATGGATGCGGGGGCCAAGGCCAACCACCTGGCCTATCTCGGCGACGGCGAAGTCGGCGCGAAGGCCAACATCGGCGCCGGCACGATCTTCTGTAACTACGACGGCTTCTTCAAATACCGCACCACGGTGGGAGAGGGGGCTTTTGTCGGCTCCAACTCCTCGCTGGTCGCTCCCGTGACCATAGGCGCGGGCGCCATGGTCGGCTCCGGCTCGGTGGTGACCAAGGACGTCGCGCCCGGCGATCTGGCCCTGGGCCGCGCCGAGCAGACGACGAAGCCGGGCTGGGCCGCCCGCTTCATGGACACGATGCGCGCGAAGAAGGCGGCGAAATCCAAATGAGCGACCTGCAGAAGAAGAACGCCGGCGAAGCCGCCGCCGCCTACGTCGAGGCAGGCATGGTCGTCGGTCTGGGCACCGGCTCCACCGCCGCCTGGTTCGTGAAGGCCCTGGCGGCGCGCAATCTGCCGGACCTGCGCTGCGTCCCGACGTCGGAGCGCACGGCCGATCTGGCGCGCGAACTGGGCCTGACCCTGTCGACGCTGGAGGATACGCCGCGCATCGACTTGACCGTCGACGGCGCCGACGAGATCGGTCCGGGCCTGGCTCTCATCAAGGGCGGCGGCGCGGCCCTGCTGCGCGAGAAGCTGGTGTGGGAGGCCTCCGCCCGCTGCATCTGCATCGCCGACGCGGCCAAGGTGGTTTCCGCCTTGGGGACCTTCCCCCTGCCGATCGAGGTCGTGGCCTTCGGTCACAAGACCACGGCCAACCGCATCGCCGACGTCCTGGCCGACCACGACATCGCCTCGCCCGCCCGTGTCCGCCAGGCCGAGCGCGGCCTGGTCCGCACCGACGGCGGCAACCTGATCTACGACGCCGCCTGCAAGCTGATCTCTGATCCGGCCCGTCTCGCCGCCGATCTCAAGAGCCTGACCGGCGTGGTCGAGCACGGCCTCTTCCTCGACCTCACCGACCTGGCCGTCATCGGAACGGACGAAGGCTTCGAGACGCTCAATCCCTGAGACGACGAGGGCGCCCGCGCCGATCCGCGCGCCTGGCGTCTGCCTTGCCCCCTTGCGTTCCGGCGCCTAAGTCGGGGCAGCGCTACGGCTCAGCCGTAGGGATTTCAGACCATTCAGACGATTCAGACCCATTTTTCGTCTGATCTGCGGAGACCCCGATGACCCAATACGACTACGACCTCTTCGTCATCGGCGCCGGCTCGGGCGGCGTGCGCGCCGCGCGTCTGACCGCCCTGGGCGGCAAGAAGGTCGCCATAGCGGAAGAGTATCGGGTCGGCGGCACCTGCGTGGTCCGCGGCTGCGTGCCCAAGAAGTTCATGGTCATGGCCTCGGAAGTCAGCCACGCGCTGGAGATCGCCGAGGGCTACGGCTGGTCCTTCGACAATGCGAAATTCGACTGGCCGACCTTCCTGCAGGCCAAGGACGTCGAGATCGCCCGCCTGTCGGGCATCTACGCCGCCAACCTGGGCAAGGCGGGCGTCGATCTGGTCCACGGCCGCGCCGTGCTGAAGGACGCCCATACGGTCGAGATCCTGGGCAAGAACCAGACGATCACCGCTGAGAAAATCCTGATCGCCACCGGCGGCCGGCCGTGGAAGCCCGAGAACCTGCCGGGCGTCGAACACGCCATCACGTCCGAGGAAGCCTTCCACCTGCCGGAACTGCCCAAGCGCATCCTGATCGCGGGCGGCGGCTATATCGCGGTCGAGTTCGCGGGCATCTTCGCCGGGCTGGGCGTCGAGACGACCCTGATCTATCGCGGCCCGAACATCCTGCGCGGCTTCGACGACGACGTGCGCGCCCATCTGGCGGGCGAGATCGAGAAGCGCGGCATCAAGGTCATCCTGGGCTGCCAGCACGCCTCGATCGAGAAGACCGAGACCGGTCTGGTCAACCACCTCGAAAACGGCATGACGATCGAGACCGACGCGGTCATGTTCGCCACTGGCCGCATTCCCTACGTCAAGGACCTGGGCCTGGAGACGGCCGGGGTCGAACTGACCGAGGCCGGGGCGATCAAGGTCGATCAGTATTCCAGGACCACGACCGACAACATCTGGGCCATCGGCGACGTCACCGACCGCATGAACCTGACCCCCGTCGCCATTCGCGAAGGCGTGGCCTTCCACGAGACGGTGTTCAGGGACAATCCGCAGAGCTTCGACTACGACGCCGTCGCCACCGCTGTCTTCAGCCAACCGCCGGTCGGCGTGGTCGGCCTGACCGAGGCCGAGGCCCGTCGGTCCTGCCCGGGCGAGGTGGATGTCTACGTCACCCGCTTCCGTCCGATGAAATACGCCTTCACCGGCTCGGACGAGCGCGTGCTGATGAAGCTGGTGGTCGATGCGACCAGCCAGAAGGTGGTCGGCGTCCACATCGTCGGCCCCGACAGCCCCGAAATGATCCAACTGGCCGCCGTCGCCGTGAAGGCGGGCCTGACCAAGGCCCAGTGGGACGCGACCTGCGCCGTCCACCCGACCATGGCCGAGGAACTGGTCACGCTGAAGGAGAAGCAGTCGCCGTCGATGTCGGCCGGCTGACGCTCCATCTGCGCGGTGCGGCTTGCGGCCGGCCTCGACTGAGCGCCTTATGCGGGCGTCCAGAGGGAGATTGTTATGAAGTCGCGCCTGCTCGCCGCCGCCGTTTCCGTCCTGCTGCTGGCCGCCGCGCCGGCCCTGGCCCAGAGCGCCCCGTCCGCCGACGCCTATCGGGCCGCTGTCGCCGATCCCCTGCGCCCCGCCGACGAGGTCGCGCGCGATCCCCTGCGCCATCCGGCCGAGATGCTGGCCTTCGCCGGGGTGCGTCCCGGTTGGCGCATCGCCGACATTCGCCCCGGCGCGGGCTATTTCAGCCGCCTGTTCGCCCGCGCTGTCGGCGGCGAGGGCCATGTCTACGCCTTCGTGCCGAACCGCACGGCCGAGCGCGAGAACCCGCGCGCCGACGCCCTGGTCGCCGCTTATCCCAACCTCAGCCGCGTCAACGGCGACCTGGACGCCATGAGCTTCGACGCGCCCCTGGATATGGTCTTCATGAGCCAGGAGTACCATGACTTCCACATCCCCCGTTTCGGCGTGAACGTGGCCAAGATGAACGCGGACATCTTCAAGGCGCTGAAACCGGGCGGCGTCTATGTGGTGATCGACCATCAGGCCGCGCCGGGCGCGGGCATCACCGCCGTCGAAACCCTGCATCGCATCGAGGGCGCCCAGCTTCGCAAGGAGGTCGAGGCCGCGGGCTTCGTCTTCGAGGCCGAGAGCCTGGCGGTCGCCAATCCGGCCGACGACCACAGCCTGAACGTCTTCGA
Source organism: Brevundimonas faecalis (assembly GCF_040549405.1). Classification (NCBI taxonomy): domain Bacteria; kingdom Pseudomonadati; phylum Pseudomonadota; class Alphaproteobacteria; order Caulobacterales; family Caulobacteraceae; genus Brevundimonas; species Brevundimonas faecalis. Next base: position 195,694 of record NZ_JBEPTF010000003.1, read on the forward strand.
CGAGGCCATTCGCGGCAAGACGGACCAGTTCGTCTATCGCTTCCGCAAGCCCCGCTGAACCCGTCGACGTCACAGAAGGAATAGCCCATGCGTCCCTTCCTTTCGCTTCTCGTCGTCGCCGCGCTGACGGCGGCCGCGCCGGTCGTCTCGGCACAGACGGCGCCCGCCGCCTATGAAGCCGCCCTGGCCGGTCCCGTCCGCACGACCGAGGATCGCGCCCGCGACGCGGCCCGCCACGCCGCCGACGCCCTGGCCTTCGCCGAGGTGAAGCCGGGTCAGAAGATCGGCGACATGATCATCGGCGGCGGCTACTTCACCCGCCTGTTCTCGGCCGCCGTCGGGCCTCAGGGCCACGTCACGGCCTGGCAGCCGGTCGAGTTCATCGGCTTCCAGGCCAGCTATGGCGAGGCCCTGACCGCCGCCGACGCCCTGGCCAATGTGGACGGCGTCCGCTCGCCCATCGGCGCGCCGGAATGGCCCGAAGGTCTGGACCTGGTCTTCACGGCCCAGAACTATCATGACCTGCACCTGAAGCCCTTCGCGGCGGACACGGCGGCGCGGGTCAACGCCGCGGTCTTCAAGGCGCTGAAGCCCGGCGGCCTCTATGTCGTCATCGACCATGATGCGGCGGCGGGCGCGGGACCGGACGCACCGGACACCCTGCACCGCATCGACGTGGATCAGGTCAAGCGCGAGGTCGAGGCGGCGGGCTTCGTACTCGACGGCTCCAGCGATCTTCTGGCCCGCGCCGACGACCCGCGCACGGCCAATGTCTTCGACCCGTCCATTCGCGGCAATACCAGCCAGTTCATGTTGCGGTTCAGAAAACCCGCCTGAGCCGAAACTGTCGAACAGGTGACTGGCGAAGCGGGCGGGGAGGGGCTAACCCTGCCTCAAAATCCAATAGGGAAACGCACAGATGACTCGCATCGCCTTCATCGGTCTCGGCAACATGGGCGGGGGCATGGCCGCCAATCAGGCCAAGGCCGGGCATGACGTCGCCGCCTTCGACCTGTCGCCCGCCGCCCTGGAGCGCGCCGCCGAGGCCGGGTGCCGCACGGTCGCCTCGGTCGCCGAGGCCGTGAAGGACGCCGAGGTGGTCATCACCATGCTGCCCGCCGGACCGCACGTCCTCAGTGTCTATTCCGAACAGGTCATCGGCGCGGCCCCGACCAGCGCCCTGCTGCTGGACTGCTCGACCATCGACGTGGAGACGGCGCGCAAGGTCGCCGGTCTGGCCAAGGAGGCGGGCTACGCCTTCGCCGACGCTCCCGTCTCGGGCGGCACCGCCGCCGCCGACGCCGGGACCCTGGCCTTCATGGTCGGCTGCGACGAGGCCGACTTCGCCCGCGTCGAACCTGCGCTGGAGCCGATGAGCCGCATCACCATCCGCGCCGGCGACCACGGCGCGGGTCAGGCGGCCAAGATCTGCAACAACATGCTGCTGGGCATTTCGATGATCGGCACGTGCGAGGCTATCGCCTTGGCCGAGAAGCTGGGTCTGGAGCCGGAGCGCTTCTTCGAGATCGCCTCCAAGTCCTCGGGCCAGTGCTGGAGCGTCAGCAACTACTACCCCTGGGCTGGTCCGGTCCCGGCCGCCCCGTCCAACCGCGAATACGAAGGCGGTTTCGCCACCGCCATGATGCTGAAGGACCTCAAGCTGGCCCAGGACGCCGCCGCCAAGGCCGGCGCCACCACTCCGCTGGGCGCCCAGGCGGAGGCCCTCTATTCCCTGTTCAACGGCCTCGGCTACGGCGGCAAGGACTTCTCCGCCATGGTCCAGATGCTGCGCGGACGCCTGGACACGCTGGCCCAGTAAGTCGCAATCGACGGCCCGGCCTGACCGACAAGGTCAGGCCGGTTGCTGCTGCGTCGCGCAGTGGATGCCGCCGCCCGAGGCGCCGAGGGCGTCGATGTTCAACGGCACGACCTTGCGTCCCGGATAGAGGGCCGCCAGAATCTCGTGCGCCTTCGCGTCGGCCCGGCGATCCCCGAACTGGGGCGCGATCACCGCTCCGTTGCAGACATAGTAGTTGACGTAGCTCGACACGAAGTCGTCGCCGGTCGCGCGAATGTCGATGGGTTCCGGCAGGCGCGTGATCTCCAGCGGACGCCCGCGCGCATCCGTCGCCTGTCGCAGCACGCCCAGGGTCTCGTGAGCGGCGGCTGACCAGGGATCGTCCGGGTCCAGTTCGTCGTCGATCTGGATCAGCACCTGTCCCGGCCCGGTGAAGCGGGCCAGGGAGTCGATGTGATAGTCGGTGATGTCCGCGCCCTTCACGCCCGGCGCCCAGATCATCTTGCTCGCGCCGACGGCGGCGCCCAGCCGCTCCGCGATCTCGTCGGCGCTCAGGCCCGGGTTGCGGTTGTCGTTCACCCAGCAACTGGCGTGGGCCATCATGGTCCCGGCGCCGTCATGCTCCAGCCCCCCTTGCTCGCCCACGACCCCGCTGTCGATCAGCGGCAGGTTCAGGCGTCGGGCGACGCGTTCGGCGACCAGGGCGTCTTTGCGGCTGTCCTGCTTGCCGCCCCAGCCGTTGAAGCGGATATGGGCGACCGCCAGGCCGCCGTCGGCATCCTTGACGAAGGTCGGGCCGCTGTCCCGGCACCACAGGTCGTCGATCGGAATATCCCAGAACTCGACGCCGCCGCTGAAACGGGCGCGGTCCAGGCCGTGCGCGCCGGGCGCCGCCATCATGGCCACGGGTTCGTACTCGCTGATCGCATTGGCGATCGACAGGATGTTCGCCTGCACGCTCGCCAGGTCGCGCGGGCCGTAGACATCGACGCTGACCGGCCACTGCATCAGGGTCCGCCGATGCGGCGCGCTTTCCATCGGCATTTCGTAACGACGGGCAGGGGCGGCGGGCGCGGCGCAGGCGGCTGTCCCGGCGCCCACGGCCGCGAGTCCTGTCTGGATGATCTGGCGTCTGTTCATGCAGCGCGATGGTAGGCGCTCGCAATAAGCGGTCAAGCGAAGGTGAGAACCGTTATCAATTAACGACTTGGGACGATTTGTCCTGCTCACGACATGGACAAGACCGAGCCTCGCGCGCAATTAGGCCGCGAAAGCTGCATAAGCGAAAGAACCGCCGTCTTGTTCGACTATAAGTCCGCCTTTCAGAACTCCGTGGACCAGGTCCGCGGCGAGGGCCGTTACCGGGTCTTCGCCGACCTGAAGCGCGTGCGCGGCCAGTTTCCCAATGCGGTCCGCCGCCGCGAGGACGGCTCCGAACAGGACGTCGTGGTCTGGTGCTCCAACGACTATCTGGGCATGGGCCAGCATCCGACGGTGGTCGAGGCCATGCAGGCCGAAATCGACCAGACCGGCGCCGGCGCCGGCGGCACCCGCAACATCTCCGGCACCACCCGCTCGGCGGTCGATCTGGAATCCGAACTGGCGTCCTGGCACCAGAAGGAAGCGGCCCTGCTGTTCACCTCGGGCTATGTGGCCAATGAGGCGACGCTGTCGACCCTGCAGAAGATACTGCCGGGCCTGATCATCTTCTCGGACGCCCTGAACCACGCCTCGATGATCGAGGGCATCCGTCACGGCGGCGGACCGCGCCACATCTTCCGCCACAACGACCTCGAGCATCTTGAGCAACTGCTGGCCGCCGCGCCGGCCGAGGCGCCCAAGCTGATCGCCTTCGAGAGCGTCTATTCGATGGACGGCGACATCGCCGACATCGCAGGGACCATCGCCCTGGCCAAGAAATACGGCGCCATGACCTATCTGGACGAAGTCCACGCGGTCGGCCTCTATGGTGAAACCGGCGCGGGCGTGGCCGAGCGCGACGGCGTCCTGGACGGCATCGACATCGTCGAATGCACCCTGGGCAAGGCCATCGGCGTCATGGGCGGCTACATCGCCGCCGATGCGGTGATCGTGGACGCGGTGCGCAGCTGGGCCTCGGGCTTCATCTTCACCACCAGCCTGCCGCCCGCCCTGACCGCCGGCGCCCTGGCCTCGGTGCGCCACCTGAAGGCCCACCCGGAACTGCGCGTCGCCCATCAGGAACGCGCCGAGACCCTGAAGCGCCGCCTGCTGGAGGCCGGCATCCCGGTCCTGCCCAGCGTCAGCCACATCGTCCCGGTCCACGTCGGCAACCCGGTCCACTGCAAGCTGATCTCGGACATGCTGCTGGAAGAGCACGGCATCTACGTCCAGCCGATCAACTATCCGACCGTGCCCAAGGGCACCGAGCGCCTGCGCTTCACCCCGTCGCCGAACCATGACGACGGCATGATCGACAAGCTGGTCGATGCGATGGACAAGCTGTTCTCGCACTGCAACGTGGCGCGTCGTCCGGTCGCCGCCTGATGCAGGACGCCGAACTGGGTGAGGTGATCATCGAGTTCGTCCGCAACGGCCCCTATGTGAAGTGCTCGGCGATCCACGTGGCCACCGGCCGCGAGGTCAGCGCCATGGGGCCGGTCAACGAGCCGAAGTCCGTCGAACGCGTCGCCCTGGCCAAGCTGAAGCGCGCCTTGACCCAGATGTGAGCGCTGCTGCCGTTTTCTGACAGCAGAAAGCGGTTATCCTCTCGATATGGAGGAGGAGCCCCACATGACCCTGACCGCCGCCTGCCACTGCGGAGCCGTGAAGATCGAGGCGCCGGACCTGCCCAAGCAGGCCGCATCCTGCAACTGCACATGGTGCCATCGGACCGGCGCGGTCTGGGGCTACTACAGTCCGGACGAACTGACGATCACCGCGACGGGGCCGGTGGGCGACTACGCCCCCAACGGCATGAACCACCATCACTTCTGTGCGACCTGCGGCGGCAACACCCACGGCTTCTCGCCGGACTGGGGCTCGGTCTACAACGCCGACGGGACGCCGAAGGAGGGGCATCAGCCCGGCTCCATGCCCTCGACCCGCATCGCGGCGGTCAATCTGCGCATGGCGCCCGACCTGGACCTGTCCTCGATCAAGATCGAGCAGATGGACGGCCGCAACAACTGGTAGGCGATTTCCGCCGCCGTCCGCGATGACGTGGGCGGCGGCCTCGCATCCCCCTAGATGTTGTGGTGTTCGACGACGCGGCCTAGATAGGGGCGCCGTTTTCGCCTCCAGCCTTCGGGATGCCGCCTGTGACCGCCTTCACCCACGACGCCTACTTCTCCAAGAGCCTCGCCGACGCCGATCCGGCGATCTTCAACGGCATCCAGGGCGAGCTTGGCCGCCAGAAGGAGCAGATCGAGCTGATCGCTTCGGAAAACATCGTCTCCCAGGCGGTGCTGGACGCGCAAGGCTCGGTCCTGACCAACAAGTACGCCGAGGGCTATCCGGGCCGCCGCTATTACGGCGGTTGCGAGTTCGTGGACGTCACCGAGGACCTGGCCCGCGAGCGGGCCAAGGAACTGTTCGGCGCCGCCTTCGCCAACGTCCAGCCCCACTCGGGCGCCCAGGCCAACCAGGCCGTCTTCTTCACCCTGCTGCAACCCGGCGACACCTTCCTGGGCATGGATCTGGCCTGCGGCGGCCACCTGACCCACGGTTCGCCCGCCAACCAGTCGGGCAAGTGGTTCCGCCCCGTGACCTACAAGGTGTCTGAAGACACCCACCTGATCGACTATGACCACGTCGCCGAAATGGCCCAGAAGGAGAAGCCCAAGCTGATCCTGGCCGGCGCCTCGGCCTACAGCCGTCATATCGACTTCAAGCGCTTCCGCGAGATCGCGGATTCGGTCGGCGCCTATCTGATGGTCGATATGGCCCACTACGCCGGCCTGATCGCAGGCGGCGTCTATCCGGACCCGATCCCGCACGCCCACGTCGTCACCACCACGACGCACAAGACCCTGCGCGGTCCGCGCGGCGGCATGATCCTGTCCAACGACGCGGACCTGGGCAAGAAGATCAATTCAGCCGTCTTCCCCGGCCTGCAGGGCGGCCCGCTGGAGCACGTCATCGCCGCCAAGGCCGTGGCCTTCGGCGAGGCGCTGAAGCCCGAGTTCAAGGGCTATGCTCAGCAGGTCGTCAAGAACGCTCAGGCCCTGGCGGCCGTTCTGGTCGAGCGCGGCCTGGCCATCGTCTCGGGCGGCACCGACAGCCACCTGATGCTGGTGGACCTGCGTCCCAAGGGCGTGACCGGCAAGGCCACCGAGCATGAGCTCGAGAAGGCCCTGATGACCTGCAACAAGAACGGCGTGCCCTTCGACACCGCGCCCTTCACCGTCACCTCGGGCGTCCGTCTGGGCACCCCGGCCGGCACCACGCGCGGCTTCGGCGAGGAAGAGTTCAAGCAGATCGGCCACTGGATCGCCGACGTCGTCTCCTCGATGAACGGCGGCGACGAAGCCGATCCTGCCGTCGTCGCGGGCGTCGCCGCCCAGGTGCGCGAACTGACCGCCCGCTTCCCCATCTACCGCTAAGAGGCCCGACCGGATGAAGTGCCCCTTCTGCGGAAACGCCGACACCCAGGTCAAGGACAGCCGCCCGTCTGACGACGGCGCGGCCATCCGTCGCCGTCGGTCCTGCCCGCAGTGCAACGGGCGCTTCACCACCTTCGAGCGGGTGCAACTGCGCGAACTGGTCATCCTGAAACGGAACGGCCGCCGCACCCCCTTCGATCGTGACAAGCTGGAACGCTCGCTGGGCATCGCCCTGCGCAAGCGTCCTGTGCAGTCGGATCAGGTCGAACTGCTGGTCAGCCGCATCGTGCGCCAGTTGGAAAGCCTGGGCGAGACCGAGATCCCGTCCCATATCGTCGGCGACTTCATCATGAAGGCGCTGAAGTCCGTCGATGAGGTCGCCTACGTCCGCTACGCCTCGGTCTACAAGGACTTCCGCCATACGGGCGACTTCGCCAAATTCCTCGGCGACGAGGGTTTCGACGAGACCAAGTCCGGCCAGGACTGATGCGCCCGCGCGTCACCCTGAAGCTGGCGACGTCGCTGGACGGCCGCATCGCCACGGCCACGGGCGAAAGCCGGTGGATCACCGGGCCGGAAGCGCGCCGGCAGGGCCACCGACTGCGCGCGACCCATGACGCCATCCTGGTCGGCGTCGAAACCGTGCTGGCCGATGATCCAGAGCTGACGGTCCGCCTTCCGGACTACGCCGGCGCCCATCCGCTGCGCGTGGTTCTGGACAGCCGCCTGCGCACGCCCGCGACCGCCAAGATCGCGAGCGGCGACACCCTGATCCTGACGACCGCTACGCCGCACGCCGTTGGAAGCGCCGAGGTCGTGACGGTCGCCGCCGCTGACGACGGCCGTCCCGCCGTATCGGCTGTTCTGAACGCGCTCGCCGCCCGCGACATCGGTTCCGTCCTGATCGAGGGCGGGGGCCGTGTCGCCGCCGCCTTCATCCAGGCGGGCGTCGTGGATGCCGTCGAATGGTTTCGCGCGCCGATCCTGCTGGGCGGGGAGGGGCGGCCCTGCGTCGCCTCCCTGGCGCTTGCAAACCTGGCCGACGCCCCCAAGTTCCGTCGTCTGAACGTCGAGCCTGTCGGGGACGATCTGTGGGAGCGTTACGCGCGAGCGTGACGCCCGTCAGGCCGCCTCTGACCGTCGCTTTCAGACGATTCAGACTGTTCAGACCCTGTTTTTGGGCCCGAAAGGGCCGGAGCCTAGAATGTTCACCGGCATCGTCACCGACATCGGCCGCATCCGCAGCGTCCGTGAAACCAACCGCGACCATCGCTATGAGGTCGAGACCGTGTGGGACACGACGACCATCGACCTGGGCGCCTCCATCAGCCACGCGGGCTGCTGCCTGACCGTTACGGAAAAGGGCGAAGGCTGGTTCGCGGTCGAGGTCTCGGGCGAGACCCTGTCCAAGACCAAGCTGGGCGACTGGGTCGAGGGCGCGCGCGTCAATCTGGAGCGCGCGGCCAGGCTGGGCGATGAACTGGGCGGCCACATCGTCTCGGGCCATGTCGACGGCCTGGGGCAGGTCGTCTCCATCACGCCGGAGGGCGGATCGCATCGGGTCGTGATCGAGGCGCCGGCCCCCCTGCACAGATTCATCGCGCCCAAGGGCTCAATCACCGTCGATGGGGTTTCCCTGACGGTGAATGGGGTGCATGAGCGTCGCTTCGACGTGAACATCATCCCGCATACGTGGGATGCCACGACCCTCGGCGCCCTTCAGGTCGGCGACAGGGTCAACCTGGAGATCGACATGCTGGCGCGCTACCTCGCGCGTTGGCAGGAGACCGCATGATGAAACTGGCCGTCTACAACACCGACAGCCCGATCAGCCCGATCGAGGATATCCTGGAGGACGCCCGCAACGGCCGCCCCTACATCCTGGTCGACGCCGAGGACCGCGAGAACGAAGGCGACATCGTCATTCCGGCCCAATTCGCCACGCCGGATCAGATCAACTTCATGATCCGCTATGCGCGCGGCCTGGTCTGCTTGGCCGTGACCAGCGAGCGAGCCAAGCAGCTTCGTCTCCCGCCGATGACGGCCGAAAACCGTGAGAGCATGGGCACGGCCTTCACGGTTTCGATCGAGGCCAAGGAAGGCGTGACCACCGGCATCTCCGCCGCCGACCGCGCCCGGACGGTTCAGATCGCCGCCGATCCCACGCGCGGCGCCGACGACATCGTTTCGCCGGGCCACATCTTCCCGCTGGTCGCGCGCGACGGCGGCGTTCTGGTCCGCACGGGCCACACCGAGGCGGCCGTGGACATCAGCCGTATGGCCGGCCTGATCCCGGCCGGGGTGATCTGCGAGATCATCAAGGACGATGGGACGATGGCGCGTATGCCCGACCTGGTCGCCTTCGCCCAGTTGCACGGGCTGAAGATCGGCACCATCGCCGACCTGATCGCCTATCGCCGCCGCACCGAACGCTTCGTCGAGCGGGTGCTGGAGACGCCGTTCGAGAGCATCCACGGCGGCGAATTCAAGCTGATCCTCTATCGCAACACCATCGAGGGCGCTGAACACATCGCCCTGGTGCGCGGCGATATCGACCCGACGAAGCCGACGGTGGTGCGGATGCACCAGATCGACTTCGCCGCCGACCTGCTGGGCCATGTCGAGGCCCGCCAGGACTATATTCCGAAGGCGATGCAGGCGCTGGCGGCCCAGGAGGGGCCGGGCGTCGTCGTCTTCCTGCGCGACCCCGGTCTGCACGGCCTTGCCGAGCGGCTGGGCGGCGTGGCCAAGCCCGCCGCCGTGGATCGCTCGCTGAAAGCCTATGGCGTCGGGGCGCAGATTCTGCTCGACCTCGGCGTCAAGGACATGATCGTGATGAGCTCGACGCGGCCTAATCCGACGGCGCTGGAAGGCTACGGCCTGCGCATCGTGGGCTGGCGCGATATGGACGGAGAAGACCAATCCTGAACGAACCCACCCGCGTCCTCATCGTCGAGGCGCGCTTCTACGACGAACTGGCCGACGCCCTTCTGGACGGGGCGAAGGACGCCCTGCGCGCGCAAGGCGTGCAGTTCGACGTCGTCACCGTGCCCGGCGCCCTGGAAGTGCCGACCGTCATCGCCATGGCCGAGGAGGCCGGGCGCTATCCGACCGCACCGCGCTATGACGGCTATGTGGCCCTCGGCTGCGTGATCCGCGGCGAGACCTATCATTTCGAGATCGTCTCCGATCAGTCGGCGGCGGGGATCACCCAACTGGGCCTCAAGGGCCTGGCCATCGGCAACGGCGTCCTGACGACCGAGGACGAGGAGCAGGCCTGGGCTCGCGCCCGCATCAGCGAGGGCGACAAGGGCGGCTTCGCGGCCCGCGCCTGCCTGGACCTGATCGCCATTCGCAAGCGTCTGCGCGGAGGGCTGGGCTCGTGACCGAACCGACCAACACCCCGGCTACCGTCGCCGAAGTCATGGCCCAACTGGCCGAGGCCGACAAAGCCCGCGCCGAGCCGCAACTGACCAGCCGCCAGCGCCGCGCCCGCACGGTCGCCCGCCTGGCCGCCGTCCAGGCCCTGTACCAGATGGAGCTGGCGGGCGAGGGCGTGGAGGTCGTGGTTCGCGAGTTCCGCAACCACCGCTTCGACGCCGACATCGACGGCGCCCCCCTGGCCGAGGCCGACGAGGATTGGTTCTCCGCCGTGGTTCACGGCGTGGTCGAGGATCAGCGCGCGGTGGACGAAGCCGTCAAGGCGCGCCTGGCCTCCAACTGGCGGCTGGAGCGTCTGGACGCGACCCTGCGCGCCCTGCTGCGTTGCGGCGCCTGGGAGCTGAAGCACAAGCCCGACGTCCCGCGTGAGATCGTGATCGACGAATATGTCGAGCTGGCCAAGGCCTTCTTCGACGAGGCTGAGGCGAAGTTCGTGAACGCGGCGCTGGACGGCGTGGCGCGTGATGCCCGCGATTGACGTCGCGGGTGAGTTCGAGACCATCCGGCGGCTTCTGAGGCCGCTGGCGCACCCGGAATGGGCGAGGGGGCTGGCCGACGACGTGGCCGTGCTGCCCTCGCGTCCCGGCCATGATCTGGTCCTGACCAAGGACGCGATCGTGGAGGGCGTGCACTTCCTGCCCGAGGATCCCCTGGACACGGTGGCGCAGAAGCTTCTGCGCGTGAACCTGTCCGACCTGGCCGCCAAGGGGGCCGAGCCCTTCGGCTATCTGCTGGCCTGCCACTGGTCCGAACGCTGCGGCTGGCCCGAGCGCGAGGCCTTCGTCGCCGGCCTACGGCGCGATCAGGCCATCTTCGACATCGCCCTGCTGGGCGGCGACACGGTGAAGACGCCGGGACCGGCCAGCTTTTCCGCCACCTTGATGGGGTGGGCGCCGTCGGCCTCGACCGTCAGCCGGGCGGGGGCGCGGCCGGGCGATCTGGTCTTCGTCACCGGGACCATCGGCGACGGCTGGCTGGGTCTGCAGGCTTTGCAGGACAAGCTGACGCTGGAGCCGGAGCGAATGGACGCCCTGACGGCGGCCTATCGCACCCCCATGCCGCGCCTGGAGTTCGCGCCCGTCGTGCGGGGTCTGGCCACCGCCAGCGCCGACGTGTCCGACGGCCTTCTGGCCGACGCCGGCCATATCGCCGAGGCCGGTCGCGTCAGGCTTGAGATCGATCTGGAAGTCTTGCCCCTGTCGGCGGCGGCCCAGGCCTGGATGGACAGCCGCGTCGATCCCCAGGGCGCGCTGGAATTGCTGGCGACCGGCGGCGACGACTATGAGATCGTCCTGACCGCGCCTGCCGGGGCCGAGAACGCCCTGCGGCGCGAGGCGGATCGCCGCCATCTGCGTCTGACCCGGATCGGACGGGTGGCGGAAGGGAAGGGGCTGGCGGTCCGGTATCTGGGCCAGGAAATCAAACCGACCCGATCCGGCTGGACCCACGACTAGACGCTGGGCCGGGGCAACGGAATCCTAACCGCATGGGGGCAGGGTGAGGCCATGCATCGCCGCGCCCTGATCCAGACCGGAGCCGTCCTGACCGCCGCCGTCGCCGCAGGCGCGGCCCATGCGTCGGAAAAGGCCGCGCCCGCCGCCGCCGCCTTCGTCAACATGACGGGGGTGGGCCTGCCGGTCATCACCGAGAATCGCATCAGGAACTATGTCTTCATTGTCCTGAAGCTGCATCTTGGGCCGGGTCATACGGTCGAGGCGGTGCGGGCCAAGGAGGCCTATCTGCGCGACGCCCTGGTGCGGGCGGCGCACCGGACGCCCTTCGTCCTGCCGGACACCTGGGTCGCTCTGGATACGGCGGCGTTGAGCGCCAGCCTGATCCGTTCTGCCTCGACCCTGATCGGCCGAGGCGCTGTCGCTCGCGTCGAGGTGGTCAGCCAGACGCCGCGCCGCCGCACCGGCATGCAGGGCGCATAAAAGCCAAGCTTGGAAACCGCTGTTGCGTCATGGCGACGCATTTGACACTGTTAAGCCGCAATTCCCGGGGGACGTGAAGTTGCGTCCGTAGGCGCACGGGGGGACCGGAAGGCGGTGAGAGGCGCAAAGCCCGCCCGCGCCAAGGATCCGTGTGCTTGTTGCACAAGGGTTTGGAAACGCCATGACGAACTATCTTTGGCTGGTCATAGCGGCCGGCGTGCTGGGGGTGCTTTACGGCGCCGTACAGACCGCCGTCCTGCTCAAGGCCGGTACGGGTAACGACAAGATGCGAGAAATCGCAGCGGCTATTCAGGAAGGGGCGTCCGCCTATCTGAAGCGCCAGTACACAACGATTGGTATCGTAGGGGTCGTGATCTTGGTCGCGGCCTTTTTGCTTATCGGGCCCTGGGCCGCGCTCGGCTTCCTGATCGGGGCGGTGCTTTCGGGGGCCGCGGGCTTCGCCGGAATGCTGATCTCGGTGCGGGCCAACGTCCGCACGGCCCAGGCGGCCTCCGAAAGCCTCTCCAAGGGGCTGGACCTCGCCTTCCGTTCGGGCGCCATCACCGGCATGTTCGTGGCGGGCGGCGCGCTTCTGGGCGTTTCGGGCTATTATGCGGTGCTGACGCAGGGCCTGGGTCTTGAAGGCTCCAGCCGCGAGGTCATCGACGGCCTGGTGGCCCTGGGCTTCGGCGCCTCGCTGATCTCCATCTTCGCGCGATTGGGCGGCGGCATCTTCACCAAGGGCGCCGACGTGGGCGGCGACATGGTGGGCAAGGTCGAGGCCGGCATCCCGGAAGACGACCCCCGCAACGCCGCCACCATCGCGGACAATGTGGGCGACAACGTCGGCGACTGCGCCGGCATGGCTGCCGACCTGTTCGAGACCTATGCCGTCACCACGGTGGCGACCATGGTCTTGGCGGCCATCTTCTTCCGCAATCAGCCCTATGTGGATGTGCTGATGCTGTTGCCTCTGGCCATCTGCGGCATCTGCATCGTCACCTCCATCATCGGCGCCTTCTTCGTCCGTCTGGGCAAGAGCGGCAACATCATGGGGGCCCTGTATCAGGGGTTGATCGTGACGGGCGTCCTGTCTGTCGGCGCGGTCTGGTGGGTGATCAATTCCATGATCCCCGGTGCGGTCGAGACCTCGGGCGGCCTGCTGATCCAGCCCATGAACCTGTTCTGGTCCGGCGTCGTCGGCCTGCTGGTGACGGCGGCCATCGTGGTGATCACCGAATACTATACCGGGACGGGCTTCCGGCCGGTGAAGTCGGTGGCCAACGCCTCGGTCTCGGGCCACGGCACAAACGTCATCCAGGGTCTGGCCATGTCGCTGGAATCCACGGCGCTTCCGGCCCTGACCATCATCGTCGGCATCGTCGCGGCCTTCCAACTGGCAGGCCTGTTCGGCATCGCCATCGCCACCACCACCATGCTGGGCGTGGCGGGGATGATCGTGGCCCTGGACGCCTTCGGTCCCGTCACCGACAACGCGGGCGGCATCGCCGAGATGGCGGGACTGCCGCCGGAGGTCCGCGTCTCGACCGATGCGCTGGACGCGGTGGGCAACACCACCAAGGCCGTGACCAAGGGCTACGCCATCGGTTCGGCCGGCCTGGGGGCCCTGGTCCTGTTCGCGGCCTATGTGGAGGACCTGAAGCACTTCTCGGCTGAAGCGACGCCGGGCAGCTTCTTCCACGGCATGGGCGCGGTCGCCTTCGACCTGTCCAACCCCTATGTCGTGGTCGGCCTGCTGTTCGGGGGGCTGCTGCCCTTCCTGTTCGGCGGTCTGTCGATGACGGCCGTGGGGCGCGCGGCTGAGGCCGTCGTGGCCGAGGTGCGGCGTCAGTTCCGCGAGAACCCCGGCATCATGACCTTCCAGACCAAGCCCGAGTACGGCAAGGCGGTGGACATCCTGACCAGCGCGGCCATCCGCGAGATGATCGTGCCGTCTCTCCTGCCGGTCCTGTCGCCGATCGTCCTGTTCGTGGTGGTGCTGTTCATCCAGCCGGACAAGGCCAACGCCTTCGCCGCCCTGGGCGCCATGCTGATGGGGGTGATCGTGACGGGCCTGTTCGTCGCCATCTCCATGACCTCGGGCGGCGGCGCCTGGGACAACGCCAAGAAGGTGATCGAGGAAGGCTTCACCGACAAGAACGGCGTGACTCACGGCAAGGGCTCCGAGGCGCACAAGGCCGCCGTCACCGGCGACACCGTGGGCGATCCCTACAAGGACACCTCAGGCCCGGCGGTGAACCCGATGATCAAGATCACCAACATCGTGGCCCTGCTGCTGCTGGCGGTGCTGGCGAGCGGCAAGATCGTCTAGGGATCTGTTCGTTGAATGAGAAACGCCCCGGAGAGAGATCTCCGGGGCGTTGTCTTTCGGCGCGGCGCGGTCGTTCGCGACCTTGGGGCTGCGCTTAGTCCGGGCGACGCTGGCCGGGAACATTGTCCTCGGTGCGGGGCAACTGGCCCTGACCGACGGTGCCGAGCAGTTGCTCCATGATCGACAGCTGGCGGCCGCGGGTCGGGGTCTCGCGGCGTTCCATGCGGATGTCGCGGCCATCGGCGAGGGACAGGGTGCGCACGGCGGCGACCTTGTCGTCAGTCTTGTTGAAGGTGATTTCCGTCACCGTTCGCTGCGACACTTCCGGCTTGTTGTAGGTGTATCGCTCGGTCGTCTGGGTCAAATAATACCAGACGCTCTCGGGCTCGAAGGTCGAAGTGGTCGAGGGCGAACCCAGGCGCGCCAGGACGGTTTCCTTGGTGTCCGTGCCGACGGCTACTTCTTGCGGCTTGGCGTCGACCGCCTGGAAGCCCTGGGTCGCGACGACGGGCGCGCAGGCGCCGAGCGCGGCGGTCAGGGCGAGGGCGGCGAAAACAGTCGTATATCGGGGCATCAGCGAGGGCCTCAGCAGAACAAGGTCTTTGACCTAACCGGCGCTGCGTCCTAGTGCAACGGCGCGGCGGAAAAGGGGCCGAGGAAATCATGCTGAAACATCTCTTTCGACAGCGTCCGGACGAGCGAATGGGCGACGCCCTGTACGCCCTGGCTGTCGCGCAGGCCCGCCAGCCCGCCTTCTACACCACCATGGGCGTGGCCGACCGCATCGATTCCCGGTTCGAGCTCTACACCCTGCACGTGCTGATTCTTTTCCTGCGGTTGAAGCAGGCGGACGGAGAGCGCGGCCAAGTCATGGCCCAGAAGCTGTTCGATTCCTATGTCTCCTCACTGGACAACACCCTGCGGGAGCTGGGCGTCGGCGACATCTCGGTGGGCAAGAAGATGCGCAAGCTGGGCGAGTCCCTGTATGGCCGCATGAACGCCTATGAGGCCTTCCTGAGAGCCGGCGACGCGGACGGCCTTGCCGCCGGACTGGCCAAGAACGTCTTCGAGAGCGCCGACGTCGAGACCGGACGCCCCTTGGCGCGTTACGCGGTCGAATCCCTGAAACGCCTGACAGAGCAACCGTTTGACGCCCTGTCGAAGGCGCCGAACTGGTCGGAGATCACGGTATGACGGACCTGCCGCCCCTGCCTTACAGCGAACCGCTGCGCCTGCATCAGATCGGCGCCGGGCTGAAGCGTCGTCTGACGCCGGACGCCGATGCGCGCGCCCGGGTCGCCCGCGCCCTGGATCTTCAGGCCCTGGATCGGTTCGAGGTCGACTTCGACATCCTGCCGACCGCCAGCGGCTGGCGGATAAAGGGACGGGTGGTCGCCGACGCCGTCCAGACCTGCGGCCTGACGCTGGAGCCCCTGCCGGTCGCCGTCGACAGCGCCTTTTCCATCCAGATGGTCGAAGCGACCGAGGAAGAGCAGGAGGACGAGGACGCCGAGATCGATTTGGAACTAGACGATGATTCGCCGGATCGCATCGAGGACGGTCGTCTGGACCTGGGCCAGTATGCGGTCGAGCAACTGGCGCTGAATCTCGATCCCTTCCCGCGCAAGCCGGGGGCGGTGTTCGAACAGCCGGAGGAACCCGCTGAAATCTCGCCTTTCGCGGCGTTGAAGGCTCTGCGGCCCCGCGACGGATCGGCCGAAGGTTGACCTAAGGTCCGCCTGGTAGCATCCCAAGGATGTAATCCTTAAGTCCTGCGTCCATATGAAGCGCCGCGAAAGACGGCGACGGAGACCCTTTCCACTTGGCATCCCCAACACTGATCTCGCTTGACGCCATGGGGGGGGACCACGGTCCCTCGGTCGTGGTCGGCGGCGTGAAAGACTATCTGGCGCGTTACGACGGCGAGGGCGTGCGCTTCCTGCTGCATGGCGACGAGGCCGCCATTCGCGCGGAAATGGCCCGCTGCGGCCTGACGGACGCCGTCTGCGACGTGCGCCACACCGACAAGGTGGTGGCCATGGACGAGAAGCCCGCCCAGGCCATGCGCCGGGGCAAGGGCTCCAGCCTGTGGAACGCGGTCGAGGCCGTGAAGACGGGGGAGGCCCAGGCGGCGGTCTCGGCCGGCAACACCGGCGCCCTGATGGCCATTTCCAAGCTGATCCTGCGGATGGCGGCGGACGGGCTGGAACGCCCGGCCATCGTCGCCAGTTGGCCGACGACGCGCGGCTATACGGCCGTGCTGGACGTGGGCGCCAACATCGGCAGCGACGCCAAGCAACTGATCGAATTCGCCATCATGGGCGAGGCTTTCCAGGCGGCGGTGCACGGCGTGGCCAAGCCGACGGTCGGTTTGCTGAACGTCGGTTCCGAGGACATGAAGGGCCACGACGAGGTGCGTGAGGCCCACGCCGTCCTGCGCGCCGGCGGCATTCCCCTGAATTATCACGGCTTCGTCGAGGGCGACGACATCGCCAAGGGGACGGTGGACGTGGTCGTGACCGACGGCTTCACCGGCAACATCGCCCTGAAGACAGCCGAAGGCACGGCCCGCTTCATCTCGGGCCTGCTGAAGGAGGCCCTGACCTCCGGTCCGATGGCCAAGCTGGGCGCCCTGATCGCCATGCCGGCGCTGAAGCGCATGTCGGCGCGGATCGACACCAACGCCGTCAACGGCGGTCCGCTGCTAGGCCTGAACGGCATCGTGGTGAAAAGCCACGGCGGCGCCTCGGCCCAGGGCTACGCCAACGCCATTCGCGTCGCGGTCAACCTGGCGCGCAGCGACTACATGACCAAGGTGGGGGCCAATCTGGGGCGGCTGGCGGCCGTTCTGGACGAGCCTGTGGCTGAGGTTGAAACCCCCGGGGAGACCCAACAGTGAGCGTTATCCGCAGCGCCGTGACCGGCGTCGGCTCCTTCCTGCCGGAAAAGGTCGTCGCCAACGCCGACCTGGCGACCTTCGTCGACACCTCTGACGAGTGGATCGTCGAGCGCACCGGCATCCGTCAGCGTCATCAGGCCCGTGAGGACGAGCCGACCAGCGACCTGGCCGTCGAGGCGGCGCGTCGCGCCCTGGCCCATGCAGGCCGCACGGCCGAGGAGGTGGACCTGATCATCGTGGCCACCACCACGCCGGATCAGACCTTCCCCGCCACCGCCGCCATCGTCCAGCGCAAGCTGGGCGCGCCGGTCGGCATCGCCTTCGACATCCAGGCCGTCTGTTCAGGCTTCGTCTATGCTATGAGCGTGGCCGACGGCTTCGTGGCGCGGGGCATGGCCAAGTGCGCCCTGGTCATCGGCGCCGAAGAGATGACCAAGCTGATGGACTGGACCGACCGCACGACTTGCGTGCTGTTCGGCGACGGCGCCGGCGCCTTCGTCGTCGAGCCGCGCGAGGGGCAGGGGACCAAGGCCGATCAGGGCGTGCTGGGCTTCGCCCTGCGCTGCGACGGGACCAAGGCCGACATGCTCTATGTCGACGGCGGTCCGGCGACGACCGGAACGGTCGGCCACCTGCGGATGCTGGGCAACCAGGTCTTCCGCCACGCCGTGGTCAACATATCCGAAGCCATCGTAGGCGCGACCGAGGCGGCCGGGATCTCCATCCCGGAGATAGACTGGTTCGTGCCGCACCAGGCCAACCAGCGCATCATCAAGGGCGTGGGCGAGCGCCTGGGTCTGGACGAGAACCGTGTGGTTTCGACCGTCGCCCTGCATGCCAACACCTCCGCCGCCTCCATTCCCCTGGCCATGGATGCGGCCATCCAGGACGGACGCATCAAGCGCGGCGATCTGGTGGTGATCGAGGCCATGGGCGGCGGTCTGACCTGGGGCGCCTGCGCCTTCCGTTTCTAGGGTCTGTAATTCAGCCCTTTGATTCGGCGCGTTTTTGCCCTTTTATGCGTGCGAACTGACAGCGGAGAGACGCAGTGACGGGACAACAAACCCTCACCCGGGCCGACTTGTGCGAAGCGGTCCACGAAGAAGTGGGCCTGTCGCGCCAGGAATGCTCCGGACTCGTCGAACGCACGCTTGAGCTGGTGGTCGAGTCCCTGGAGCGCGGGGAAACGGTGAAGCTGTCCGGATTCGGCGTCTTCCAGGTCCGCGAAAAGCGCGCCCGCATGGGTCGCAACCCCAAGACCGGCGAACCGGCGGCGATCAATCCGCGCCGGGTCATCAGTTTCCGCGCCTCGCAGATCATGAAGAGCCGGGTGCACGACGCGGTCGTCGAGGACTAAACCGAGGTGGCCAAAAGCCCGAACGCCTTTCGCACCATTTCCGAGGCCGCTGACGAAGTCGGCGCGCCGCAGCACGTGCTGCGCTTCTGGGAGACGAAGTTCGACTTCATCACCCCGGTGAAGCGCGCGGGCGGCCGTCGCTTCTATCGGCCGGAGGATGTCACGGTGCTGAAGGGCGTCCGTCGCCTGCTGCATGACGAGGGGTTGACCATTCGCGGGGTCCAGCGCCTGCACAAGGAACAGGGGTTGGCTCGCCTGGCGGCCTATGGCGATCCGACCACGGCGCTGGAAATCGATGCGGATGTCGAGCGCGAGCCTGTCGTCGCTGTCGCTGCGGCGCCGTTTGACGCCGCACGCCTGGGCGCAGTTCTGGCTGATCTGGAGTCGGCGAAGGCCCGGTTGGACGCGGTTCTGGGCCGCTAGGGCGAACTTGTTGTTCAAAGAGCGTTTTAGCGTTTGCGGACTGCGGAATCGCCGTCTATAGGGAGCGCCTTCGGAGCGTGGCGCAGCCTGGTAGCGCACTTGACTGGGGGTCAAGGGGTCGCAGGTTCGAATCCTGTCGCTCCGACCATTTCCGCAAGGAAATCGGTTGGTTAAAGGGGCCGCCCTCGGGCGGCCCCTTTTGCAATTCAGCCCTTCTTCGCGCCCGGCTCCCGTTCGGCCCAGCGCAGCAAGGGGATCAGGGGCAGCCCCCAGCCCATTCCGGCCACGGTGAAGAAGATCAGGTCCAGCCACCAGATGTCCGGCAGGCGGTCGTTGATGGTCACGGCCCCCCAGACCCAGAAGGCCAGGAAGAGGACGACGCCGATCGTGGCGACGAATCGGCGGGCGCGGGCCGGCATCAGCGTTTGCTCCGGAACAGGAAGTAGGCGACCAGGCAGACGGCGGCGGCGATCATGGACCAGACGATCCAGATCCAGTCGCTGAGGGTCGCCACGCCGAAGACGCGGATGGCCAGGAAGGCGCCGCAGGCCGCGCCCATGGCGGCGACCAGGATGGTTCCGCCCAGCCCGCGCCGGCCCGTCAGCAGGTCGGCGATCCAGGCCAGGGCCAGGGCGCCGACGACGGCGACGGAGATATCCGCATATGGCGCCACGGGCGCTCCTTCAGGTTGATGCGACGCCTTGGCGTCGAAAGCGACTCGATCTTGCCGCGCTTGGGGGGCATACCGCCTCGGTCGCACGGTGGGTTAGGCGACAGTGTATCGGGGCGAACGGCAGGCGTCGAATGAACCGTTTTGTAAATCAGGACCGCAGCCGCGCCGTGGCGCTGTGGCTGTTCCTCACGGCGGCCATGGTTTTCGCCATGGTGGTGGTCGGCGGGGTGACGAGGCTGACGGGCTCGGGCCTGTCGATCACCGAGTGGAAGCCCATCATGGGCGCGATTCCGCCGCTGAACGACGCCCAGTGGGCCGAGGCCTTCGAGAAGTACAAGGCCATCCCGCAATACGCCCAGGTCAACGCCGGCATGAGCCTGGGCGAGTTCCAGGGCATCTTCTGGTGGGAATGGCTGCATCGCCTGATCGGGCGGCTGATCGGCGTGGTCTTCGCCTTGCCCTTCCTGGTCTTCCTGCTGATTCGCCAGATCCCCCGGCGGCTGATCCTGCGCTGCGTCGTCCTGCTGGCGCTCGGCGGCCTGCAGGGGCTGATCGGCTGGTGGATGGTGACGTCGGGGCTCAGCGAACGAGTGGACGTAGCGCCGGAACGGCTGGCGACCCACCTGGGCCTGGCCTTCATCATCTTCGCCGGCCTGATCTGGACGGGGCTGGAGGCCTGGTCGGGGTCCGACTATTCGCGGGCGCCCAAGGGGTGGAGCTGGGGCGCTGGCCTGCTGCTGGGCGCGATCTTCCTGCAATGCCTGCTGGGCGGGCTGGTGGCCGGGGCCAAGGCGGGATTCATCTATACCGACTGGCCGATGATGAACGGCGCGGTCTTCCCGCCGGTGGAGTGGAGCAAGGGCGCGATCGCCTTCCTGCATGACCAGGGCCTGGTGCAGTTCAACCACCGCCTCGGCGCCTATCTGCTGCTGGCGGCGGGCACGGCCTATGCGATCCACGCCTGGCGCTGGCGGCTGGCCGAAGGTCTGGGCGTCTCGGCCTTCGTCCTGGCGGGGGCCTTGTGGCTTCAGGCGGCGCTGGGGGTGATCACCCTGATGCACGCCGTGCCGATCGCCCTGGGCGCACTGCACCAGGCGGTGGCCGCCCTGGTGCTGGCCGCGGCGACGGTCAACCTTTGGCTGGTCCGTCGCTCGCGGCCTCGCATCTTCATGAGCGGACCGCGTTCCACGGTCCTCTGATCGCAAAGGTCACGCCGGGGTACATGATGTTCACGAATAGGACGCTTCCGTCCGGCGAGAACACGGCCCCGGCGAACTCCGAGTTCCCCGGGAAGACGTTGCGGGCAATGGTGTAGAGGCGGCCGTCGGGCGTCACGCCCTTGATGTGGTTGCGCACCTCGTCGGAATAGTTGTCCTCGCAGACGATCAGGTGGCCCCAGGGCGCGATGCACAGGTTGTCGCCCATGTTCATGGTGCGCAGGTCGGTGCTTTCCACGAACAACTGGATGCGGCCCGGCGTGCGGGCCTCGTTCGCGCCGCCTTCGTCGGGCGAGGGGACGTAGCGCAGGATCTGGCCCCGACGCAGCGGCCCGCCGGAGGTGGCGGTCAGGTAGAGCTCGTCGGCGCCCCAGAAGATTCCTTCGCCGCGCGCCACCTTGACCGCGCCCGCCGCATGGCCGCGCTTGCGCAGGTCGCCGGCGGGATCCTCGACGTCCTGCATGTCGATCCATTCGACCTCGCGCCAGTCGTTGACGGACCAGGCGCGGGCCTCATGGTTGGAACTGTCGGCGCCGGGTTGGCCCTTGAAGGCCATGGCCTGCAGTCGTCCGCCGCGCGCCAGTTGGCCCGGAACCGTGGGGATGAAGCGATAGAAGAGGCCGTCGCCCTGATCCTCGGTCAGGTAGGCGACGCCAGTGCGCGGGTCGATGCAGACGGCCTCGTGATCGAAGCGGCCCATGGCCTTCAGCGGCACGGGATCGACCAGGCCGGTCGCGTTCGCCGGCACTTCGAACACCCAGCCGTGGGCCTTGCTCACGTCGGCGTCGGCGGGGGTTTCGATCGTCTCCTCGCAGGTCAACCAACTGCCCCAGGGGGTGTGGCCGCCGCAGCAGTTGGTCGAGGTGCCGGCCAGGGACAGGTGCTGGCGTACCGTCCGGCGGGTTTCGAGGTCGTAGACCAGGGTGGTCGTGCCGCCGGGCAGGGGACGGCCGTCCTTGTAGGTGTCGTAAGCCTTCGACGCGTCCAGCAGGTTCAGGCGTTCATGATGGAAGCCGCCAGGCCCCAAGTTGCGATGCAGGGCCTTGGACCCCTTCAGTTCATGATTGCGGACCAGGGCGACCGTGGTCGGCGTCAGGGCGAAACAGCCCATGCCGTCCGGTTGCCCCGGAACCAGCAGGCCGTCATCCATGGTCTCGCCGCTCTGGGATATGACCTGGTAGGAAAAGCCCTCGGGCAGATCGAGCAGGCCATTGGGGTCGCGGTGCAGGGGACCGTAGCCCTCCACCTGATTGACGTAGCTTTCCTCGTCCGTCCCCTGGGCGTGGACGTTACGGGCGAAGCCGCCGAAGGCGAAGGCGGCGGCTCCGGTCGAGATCAGCTGGCGGCGTTGCAGGCGCATGTGGGGACTCCGAATATCTGGCCGCGCTTAGACCGCGCCCGGACGACAGGGACGATACGGTCATGTGACGGTTGCGTGGCTGCGACAACGGGCCTTCTCTGGACGGGAAAGGAAGGCGATGACGCTGTTTGCGGGCAATGGTGAGAGGGAAGGAGTGGGTATTTTAATACCGTTCTTATTTTATTGTTGTATATCAATGCAGTGAGTAAATTTTGACCTGCAATGTGCGATTGACGCGCTGTGGATGACCCTCTATCAGCA
The DNA here is from genome assembly GCF_040549405.1 of Brevundimonas faecalis. Taxonomy (NCBI): domain Bacteria; kingdom Pseudomonadati; phylum Pseudomonadota; class Alphaproteobacteria; order Caulobacterales; family Caulobacteraceae; genus Brevundimonas; species Brevundimonas faecalis. The sequence continues at coordinate 217,972 of NZ_JBEPTF010000003.1, forward strand.
CGCCTTCCGCTTCTCCCGGCGACGGGAGGGGCCGCACCGTTCGTCTTTCAGGACCCTCATTATGCTGAAGAGCACTACGGCTTCGATGAAGCCGGCAGAGGTCGAAAAGAAGTGGATCCACATCGACGCCGAAGGCGTCGTGGTGGGCCGCCTCGCGACCTTCATCGCCAACCGTCTGCGCGGCAAGCACCTGCCGACCTACACCCCGCACGTCGACATGGGCGACTACGTCGTCGTCACCAACGTCGACAAGGTGGTGTTCACCGGCAAGAAGAACACCGACAAGATCTACTACCGCCACACTGGTCACCCGGGCGGCGTCAAGCAGACGACCCCGGCCAAGGTGCTGGAAGGCCGCTTCCCGGAGCGCGTCCTTGAGAAGGCCGTCGAGCGCATGCTGCCCAAGGAGTCGCCGCTGGCTCGCAAGCAGATGACGCACCTGCGCCTGTTCGCCGGCGCTGCGCACGACCACGAAGCCCAACAGCCGCAGACCATCGACTTCAAGTCGATGTCGGCCAAGAACACCCGGAGCGTCTGAGCATGACCGACGTGACTGCTGAAGCCACCGGCTTCGACGCCCTGAAGGGCCTGACCGCCTCGGCTGAATCGGAAGCCCCGGTTCACGTCCAGAAGCTGGACGCCCAAGGCCGCGCCTACGCCACCGGCAAGCGCAAGAACGCGATCGCCCGCGTCTGGGTCAAGCCCGGCACCGGCAAGATCACCATCAACGGCAAGGACCAGGAACAGTACTTCGCTCGTCCCGTGCTGCGCATGATGATCGCCCAGCCGCTGACCGTCTCGGACCGCGCCACGCAATACGACGTCGTCTGCACCGTCGAAGGTTCGGGCCTGTCGGGCCAGGCCGGCGCCATCCGCCACGGCCTGTCGCACGCCCTGACGCACTACGAGCCGGAACTGCGCAAGGTCCTGAAGCCGCACGGCTTCCTGACCCGCGACAGCCGCGTCGTCGAGCGTAAGAAGTACGGCCGCGCCAAGGCTCGCCGCAGCTTCCAGTTCTCGAAGCGCTAATCGCTTTCTGGCGATTTGGATTTGGGGCGCTTCGGGGAAACCCGGAGCGCCCTTTTTCTTGCTGTTTTATTGGGTGGGTTCGCACCGCTCATAGGCCAGCAGCGGGAGTGTCTGGCCACGAATGCTGGCTGGGGCGTCCAAGCGAATGAACTGCTCCTCGAAGGACCAGTCGGCGGCCATGTCCGCAATTACTTCAGTCGAAGCACAGGACAGTTCTTCGCGAGTCTCCTCGTCAATCTCGCCGTCGATGATGTAGCGAACAGAAATGGTCCGGCCTTCGATATTGCCGCTCACGGACCGCACGTTCGCCGTTATGAAGCCCAACAAGGCGCGTTGGGTCGAAAGCAAGAATTCCGATCTCGTCATGCGGCGAACATAACAGGACGCAGTTATATGACCCACACCATCTTCATCGACGGCGAGGCCGGGACCACGGGGCTGGAGATCCGCGAACGCCTGGAGGCGCGCGGGGATCTGGAACTGATGCTGCTGGGCGACCGTCGGCGCGACGTGGAGGCGCGGCGCGAGGCGCTGAACAGCGCCGATGCGGTCATTCTGTGCCTGCCGGACGATGCTGCCAAGGAGGCCGTGTCGATGATCGAGAACCCGAGCGTGCGGGTCATCGACGCCTCGACCGCCTATCGGGTCGATCCCGACTGGACCTATGGCTTCGCCGAGATGGATGCGGGTCAGCGCGCGGCCATCGCCGTCTCGACGCGGGTGTCGAACCCCGGCTGCTATCCGACGGGCTTCATCGGACTGATGCGGCCGCTGGTGAAGGCGGGGCTGGTTCCGGCGAACTGGCCGGTCACGATCAATGCGGTCTCGGGCTATTCCGGCGGCGGCAAGGCCATGATCGCTGAGTTCGAGGCCGAGGGCGCATCCACCGCCTATCGCGCCTACGGCCTGACGCTGAAGCACAAGCACGTGCCGGAAATGACGAAGCACACGGGTCTGTCGCGCTCGGTGCTGTTCTCGCCCGCCGTGGGGAACTACCGCCAGGGCATGCTGGTCGAGGTTCCGCTGCACCTGTCGGCCCTGCCGGAGACGCCGTCGGTCGATCGGCTGCACGGCGCCCTGGTCGAGGCCTATGAAGGACAGCATTTCGTCGAGGTGGCCGAGATCGACGAGACCGAGGCCATGGCGGGCATCGAGCCCGAGGCCCTGAACGGCACGAACCGGATGCGGCTGCATGTCTTCGGCGACCGCGGTGGAGAGCAGGCTCGCCTGGTCGCCATGCTCGACAATCTGGGCAAGGGCGCCTCGGGCGCGGCGGTGCAGAACCTGAACATCATGCTGGGCCTGGACGAAACGACCGGCCTGATCTGAAACCAAACCGGCCCTACCGTCGTATAGGGTGCATGGACGCCGTATTCGATCGAAGGTCCGTGCTGCTGGGCGGCGTCGCCGTCGCCCTGCCGGGCTGTGCGCCCGAGGCGGCGGACGCGTCGGAAGGGCAGTGGGCGACCTCGCCCTTCCGGCGGATCAGCGATGCGGAATGGAGGCGGCGGCTGGGCGAGGCCTCATGGCGCGTGCTGCGGCATGAGGGAACAGAGCAACCCTTCACCAGCCCCCTGAACGACGAGCATCGGCGCGGCGTATTCGTCTGCAAGGGCTGCGCCCTGCCGCTGTTCCGGTCGGGGTGGAAGTATGACAGCGGCACCGGCTGGCCCAGCTTCACGAGGGTCATGCAGGCCAATATCGGGACCAAGACCGACCGCCTGATCGGCATAGCCCGCACCGAATACCATTGCGCCCGGTGCCTGGGGCATCAGGGGCATCTGTTCATGGACGGGCCGCCGCCGACCGGGCGGCGCTATTGCAACAACGGCGTGGCGCTGAGCTTTCAGCCCGCCTGACGGGCCTTGAACGCGGATTCGACCGTCACGCCGAACCAGACGGCGCCGATGACGACCAGCAGGCCGTAGTCATGACCGGGGAAGAAGACCGGAACAGCGGCGGCGAAGATCAGGATCAGCGGAAACAGGCTGGCCCAGACGGCGGTCGAAGCGGCTTCCGGATGGATCATCGGCGGGCGCTGAGTTCCCATCCGCTTGGACAGCATGCCGTTGAAGACGACGAAGGCGGCGGTGCAACTCAGGGCCAGCAGGACATATTTCAACGTCAGGCCCGGCTGACCGAACAGGGAGGCTGCGGCGACCAGCAGGGCCAGGGGAACGGCCGTGGCGATCGCCAGCAGCAGATTGGGTTCGATACGCTTCAAGACTTCACTTTCACATAGGCGCCGGGCGCGGGTTCGATCGGCGGCAAGGGCCCGGACTTGGGATCGCGCGCCGGAACCTGGTCGCCCGAGAGGGGACGCAGCCAGGCCGCCCAGTGGTTCCACCAGCTTCCCGGATGCTGCTGGGCGTCCGCTTGCCATTCCTGAAGGGTTTCGGGAAGGGCGGCGTTGGTCCAGTGCTGATACTTGCCGGCCGACGGCGGGTTGATGACCCCGGCGATGTGGCCCGAACCGGCCAGGGTGTAGGTCACGGGACCGCCGAACAGCCGGGCCGAGCGATAGACGGAGTTCATCGGCGCGATGTGGTCTTCGCGGCTGGCCTGGAAATAGAGGGGGATCGTCACCTTCGACAGGTCGATGCGTTCGCCCCCGACCTCGAACTCGCCCTGGGCGAGGGCGTTTCGGCCGTACATTTGGCGCAGATAGTCGAGGTGCAGCCGCTTGGGCATGCGGGTCTGGTCGGCGTTCCAGAACAGCAGGTCGAAGGCGGGCGGGTCCTTGCCCATCAGATAGTTGGACACGAAGAAGGACCAGATCAGGTCGTTGGCGCGCAGGGCGTTGAAGGTGTCGGCCATGGCCGCGCCGGGCAGGACTCCGCCTGCGGCGTCCATCTGCTGCTCGATCTCGTTCAGCCAGTGTTCGTCGGTGAACAGCAACAGGTCGCCGGCCTCGGCGAAGTCGTGCTGGGCCGCGAAGAAGGTGGCCGAGGCGATGCGCTCGTCGCCATGGGCGGCCATGCGCGCCAGGGTCGCGCCCAGCAGGGTGCCGCCGATGCAGTAGCCGACCGTGTTGGCGTGTGGCGCGCCGGTCTGCTCCAGCACCTTCTCGACGGCGCGGTAGACGCCCCTTTCCATATATTCTTCGAAGGCGTAGCCGGCCTTGTCGCGGTCGGGATTGACCCAGGAGGCGACGAAGACGGTGAAGCCCTGAGCCGTCAGCCAGCGGATCAGGGAGTTCGCCGGCTGCAGATCCATGATGTAGAATTTGTTGATCCAGGGCGGGAAGATCAGCAGCGGGATCGCGTGCTGAGTCTCGGTCGCGGGATCGTACTGCAGCAGTTCGAACAGTTCGTCGCGCCAGACGACCTGGCCCGGCGCCGTCGCGACGTTCTCACCCACCTTGAAGCGGTCGTAGTCGGCCTGGCTGATCTTCAGCTTGCCGTTTCCGCGCTCCAGGTCGGCGGCGAAGTTCTGCATACCCTTGACCAGGGATTCGCCGTTGGTCTCGGCCAGAGCCTTCAGGGCGGCGGGATTGGAGGCCAGGAAGTTGGATGGAGAGAAGGCGTCGGTCAGCAGTTTGGTGAAGAACTCGGCGCGGCGGCGGGTGCGCGGGTCGACGTCCTCGGCGCCGGCGACCAGGCGGTTCATCCAGTCGGACGTGACCAGATAGGACTGGCGCATGACGTCGAAGACGGGGTTCTCGGTCCAGGCCGGGTCCTTGAAGCGTTTGTCCGTCGCGGGAGCGGTCGGCGCCTCTTCGCCCATGGCGCGGCGGGTGGTGGTCGACCACAGGTCCATATAGCGGCCGAACAGGTCGGCCTGGGCCTGGAACAGGCGCTCGGGCCGGGCGGCCAGGCTGGTCATGACCGAAGTCATGGCAGGGGCGATGTTGAACGGGTCGGGCGACAGGGCCGCGGGGCGGTCGGCCTGGGACAGGGCGGCCTCTGCGATGGCCGACTGCGCCGTCATGGCGGCCTTGGCCAGGTTCAGGGACAGGGTCTCCAGCATCTGGCGCTGTTCCGCCCCGAAGGCGAAGGGATCGGCCGTCGCCTGAGCTTCAGGTTGGGGCGCTTCCGGCGCGGCGGGCGATTCGGGCGTCGGCTCCGGCGGAGGAGGCGCGGCGACCTTCTTGGCGCGGGGTTTTGCGGATGTAGGGCGACCGGACTTGCGCGGCGCGGCGGCCGCCGGCAGCGGGGCGGGGGGAGCCTTGGTCGGGCGCTTGGCCATGGTCGGACCTCTGTAAACGGCCCGCGACAGGTCGCGAGCCTTCCTCCAAGCGGGATGATGGCATATGACCGGGGCTGAGATGAACGTGTTCTTGTCGAAAAAGACGATCCTGTTCGCAGCCATGGCCCTGTCGGCCGGGGCGGGGGGCTGCGTGTCCTTCGATCCCGACACCGATCCGACCTCGGCCCTGGCGCCGCGCGTGCAGCAACTGGTCGACGCCCACAGGGAATATCCCCGCTGGGCTGACTTCCCCGCCGCATCGACGGATACGCCCCAGCCGGCCCAGATCGCCGGCCGCGTGAACGTCCTGGGCGCCGAAAACGCCGAACTGGCGGGGCAGGTGGCGCGTATCGACTGGACCATGACGGGGGATGCGGAAGCCTTCGCCGAATCGATCAACCGTCGCTTCGACCCGGCGCGGATGGCTCCCATCGGGGCGCAGACGCCGCAGGAGATCGAGGCCCTCGCCGAATCCCTTCGTCGCCGCGCCGCCGCGCCGCCGCCGATCGACCGTCCGCGCCCCTGAGGCGCGCCGTCGTCGCCAGCGTGGACCTATCCCGCGACGACGGCGGGAAACCAAGGAGCCGTCATGGCTGACGCCGCGCCCGATCTGGCGTTACCGACCGCCGCCTTTCTGGGCGTTTCGCGATCCCTTTCAGGGCGCGCCTGGCGGCAACGCCCGGCCGAGGTCTCCGTCGTGCGCGCCCACATGCAGACCCTCGGTCTGGAAGAGCCTATGGCGCGAGCCCTGGCGGCGCGGGGCGTGGAGGCCGAGGCGGGGGCCGACTTCCTGACGCCCACGCTGCGGGCCCTGTTTCCCGACCCGTCCAGCTTCATGGACATGGACCTGGCGGCCGGCGCGGTCGTCGACGCCCTGCAATCCGGCGCGAGCATCCATGTCTTCGCCGACTATGACGTGGACGGGGCGTCGAGCGCGGCCCTGCTGGTCCGCTGGTTCCGGACCTTCGAGACGGATCTGCCCATCTATGTCCCCGACCGGCTGACCGAAGGCTACGGCCCCAGCGCCAGGGCTTTCGACACCCTGAAGGCGCGGGGCGCCGACCTGGTGATCACGGTGGACTGTGGTGCGGCGGCCAATGAGGCGGTGGCCCATGCGGCGGCCATCGGCCTGAAGGTCGTGGTCATCGACCACCACATGATGCGCGAAGAACCGCCCGCCTGCCTGGCCGTGGTCAATCCGAACCGGCCGGGCTGCAACTCGGGCCAGGGGAATCTGGCGGCGGCGGGGGTGGTCTTCGTCCTGCTGGCGGCGCTGAACCGCGAGGCGCGCAAACGCGGCCTGTTCGAAGGGCGGACCGAGCCTGACATCCGCCAATGGCTGGACCTGGCGGCCATGGGCGCGATCTGCGACGTGACGGGCCTGACCGGCTTCAACCGGGCGCTGACCAGCCTGGGACTGGGCGTCATGTCCCATTGGCGCAATCCGGGTCTGCGCGCACTGATGGCGGCGGCGGGCGCCGAGACGGGACCAGCGAAATCCAACCATGCGGGCTTCATCCTGGGGCCCCGGATCAATGCCGGCGGCCGGATCGGCAAGTCGGACCTGGGCGCGCGCCTGCTGTCCACTGACGATCCGGACGAGGCCAGGATGCTGGCCCAGGAACTGGACGCCCTGAACCTGGCCCGGCGCGAGGTCGAGGCCGAGGTGACGGAACAGGCCGTGCGCCGCGTCGAGGCGACCGGCGCCCACGCGGACGACAGCGCCATGGTCGTGGTGGCGGGCGAGGACTGGCATCCCGGGGTCGTCGGCATCGTGGCCGGGCGGCTACGGGAGCGCTGGCGCAAGCCAGTGGTTGTGATCGGCGTCGATGCGGTCAACGGCGTGGGCAAGGGGTCGGGCCGGTCCCAACCCGGCATGAACCTGGGGCGGGCCGTGCAGGCCGCCTGGCAGGAGGGCGTGCTGATCGCGGGCGGCGGCCACGCCATGGCGGCGGGACTGACGGTCGCGGCCGACCGGATCGACGAGCTGCGCGCCTTCCTGAACGATCGCCTGTCGGGTGAACGGGCGGAAGCCGTGGCCCAGGACTGGGTCGAGGTGGACGTGCTGATCGACCCGCGCGCGGCGACGCGGGATCTGTTCGAGTCCTTCGAGCGGCTGGCGCCCTTCGGCCCCGCCAATCCCGAGCCCCTGTTCGCGCTGGAAGGCGTTCAGGCGCGTGAGCCGGTCGCCATGAACGGCGGTCATGTGCGGTGTCGTCTGGTCGGACCGGACGGCGCCTCGGTGCGGGCGGTCGCCTGGCGCTGCGCCGACCTGCCGACGGGCAAGGCCCTGCTGGCGGGGCAGGGCGGACTGAATCTGGTCGGACGGCTGAAGGCTGACGACTGGAACGGCCGTCGCGGCGTGCAGTTTGAAATCGAGGACGTGGCCGATCCGCGCATGGTCTGACGCTGAACCAGAACGTCGCTGAGCGCAGGTCTTTGAAAAAGTCGCACAAACTGCGCAGCAGGCGCTTGCAAGCGACGGAATCGACGGCTATTACCCCGGTCCTCCGCGCAGCGGTCCCTTCGTCTATCGGTTAGGACGTCAGGTTTTCAACCTGAAAAGAGGGGTTCGACTCCCCTAGGGACTGCCACGCGGAGCCTTCATTTCCCCCGCATCCTTCAGCTCTCGCCATCCTCTAGCAGGACGGTTTTTCGCGTCGTCCGCATGGCGATGAAGTCTTTGTTCGGAAAATCGAAAAACAGGCTTGCATCGTCCGAAGGGGCCGGGTATCAGGCCGCTCCTCCGCGCAGCGGTCCCTTCGTCTATCGGTTAGGACGTCAGGTTTTCAACCTGAAAAGAGGGGTTCGACTCCCCTAGGGACTGCCACGCGGACGGCCTTCCTCCGACAATCTGGATGAGCAAACCGCCCCTTGGCGGGGATTCTGCGCTGTTCGGCGCAAAATTGTCGTTTTTGTTTTTCCGACGTTCACAGAACCGTGTTAAGCTTAGCCACTGCACGTATTGCAGGCGGGGGTTGTGTGTTGTCGGATGTGGCCGAAATTGAAGCCCCCCAGGTCGTTCATCTCGCCGGGACGGTGAAGTGGTTCGATCCGGGCAAGGGCTATGGGTTTATCGTACCGGAAAATCCTGCATTGACCGGGGGCAAGGACGTGCTGCTGCACGTCACCAGTCTCAGGGACAACGGATTTGAAACTGCGGGCGAGGGCGCCCCTATCAGCTGCGAGTGCGCTCAGCGCCCCAAGGGCTGGCAGGTCGTGCGCATCCTTGATCTGGGAGAGGGCGAAGCTGCCCCGGCCCGTGCGGTCAAGGCTTCATCGCGGGCTGCGTCGACGATGCTCTCGGACGGTCCGCTGGAAGCCGCCGTGGTCAAATGGTTCAATCGAACCAAGGGCTATGGTTTCGTGGTGCGCGACGGCGCCGGCGGCGATATCTTCGTCCATGTTGAAACGCTGCGTCGGTGCGGGATGGACGACCTGATCCCGGGCGACGCGGTTCAGGTGCGGTTCGCCGACGGGCCCAAGGGCCTTGTGGTGGCCGAGATCAGAGCGGGCGCATAGGGCCGTCCGGAAAGGGCGAACCATGGGCTTCTCGCGTCGCATTCTTTTGGTCGGGCTGTTGTCGGCTGCGAGCCTGACGGCGGCCTGTGCGCAGAAGGCGCCGGTCGATGAAGCCGGGCGAGCCCTTGAACCCCTTAGCATCGTCACGGCCTCCGGCGAACACAGGTTCATGGTCGAGATCGCCGATGACGATGCGGAGCGCGAGCGCGGCCTGATGTATCGCCCGCCGCTGGAAGCGGATCGCGGCATGCTGTTCCAGTTTCCGGCTGCGCGAGAGCAGAGCTTCTGGATGAAGAACACGCCCAGTTCGCTGGACATCATCTACATCGACCCTACGGGGCGGATCGTCTCCATCGCCAGCCATACGACCCCTTATTCAGAAGCGCCGGTCCCGTCGAACGGCGCCGCCAACGGCGTGCTGGAGATTCGCGCCGGCCGCGCCCAGGAAATCGGGGCCAAGCCGGGCGACATGGTGCGTCATTCCTTCTTTCGCCCGTAAGCGGGGATAAGCGCGCCTGATGCGTTGCGGCGCGGCCCTGACCGTGTCATGAGGGCGCTCCATCGGTTCGGGGTGTGGCGCAGCCTGGTAGCGCATCTGTTTTGGGAGCAGAGGGTCGGAGGTTCGAATCCTCTCGCCCCGACCATGGAACTCTCCCAACTTCATCTAGTCGGTAGAAGCGAGCGTCAGCGGCCCTCGTCGTCAAGCGCGCGTCGCTTTTCCTCCGGCGTCTCGTCCGGTTCGCCGTCCTGATCGGCATCGGTGAACCGACGCGGGCCGAGATTGCTCCAGCCCAGAAACAGAACGACGAGCAGGCCCAGGCCCGCAAGGCCTGCGAGAAGGATCTTCATATCCGCGTCTCCAGCTTCCTTCAGTCTACATATAGCAGAAGGCGAAAGCGGATGGGGCGCTGCGACGTCAGGTCGAGGCGTAGCCGCCGTTCAGGGCGTAGCTGAAGCCGATGGGCAGGGCTGCACGGAACTGGGTGAAGAAGGCCGCCAGTTCGCCCAGGGTGCTGCGGGGCACGAAGATGATGTCGCCGCGCCGCATGCGAATCGGCTCGGCATGGCGAGGGCGCAAATCGATCACGCGCAGCATGCGCACGCCGCCGGGGCCGCGACGGATAAGCGCCGCCTGGTTCGGCTTGGCTGAGGGAAGGAAGCCGCCGGCCAGAACCACGGCCTGATGGGCGTCGATATCGCCGGGCATGTCGAAGGCGCCGGGATTGCGCACCTCGCCGTCGATCCAGACCTTCAGCGGCCCGGCCAGGCGCAATGTGACCTCGGCCTCGGGGCGAAGCAGATAGGGGGCGTATCCGGCGGTGGCGTCGCGTTCCAGCTCGGTCACGGTGCGTTCGGCCGCCATCAGATGGCCGACCATGGGCAGGGAGATGCGGCCGTCGGGGCCGATCTTCATCTGACGGGTCAATTCAGGCGCGCTGGGCGTAGCCACCTCGATCTCGTCACCGGGATAGAGAAGGTATTCCGGCTCGACGTCGGTCCATGACGCGAAATCCAGCCCCGCCCAGTCCGCACGGGACAGGGGAGCGGAATTCGACGGACGCCCGGAAGCGCAACCGGCGAGGCCGGCGGCCAGACCCAGAAGGACGAGACGGCGATCGAAGGACATGAAGCAGGGCGCCGCTGACGGTTTCCGAACAAAGGTCAAGGTGACGGCTTATGGGTAACACGTGGTTAACGCCGGTCGATCAAGGTGCATGTCGAAAGCCTACAGACTGGATTCGCCCGCCCCATGCGTTCGACAACCCTGACAGCCACCCGGCCACGTTACGGCGTCCTGGACGTCGTGGCTCTGCTGTTCCGCGAGCTGTGGTTGATGATCTTGGTCTTCCTGGTGCTGTTCGCCCTGGGCGCGGCGGCCGTGATGACCCTGAAGAAGTCCTATACGGCGTCGGCCAGCGTCTTCGTCGGGGTCGGACAGGAGTACGTCTACCAGCCGCGCGTCGGTGCGACCGACCGCGCCGCGCCGCCCAACGCGGCCGAGGTGGCCCAGTCGGAAGGGGCGATTCTGAATAGCCTGGAGGTCAAGCGTCGCGTGGTTCGCGCCATGGGCGTCGAGAGCTTCCAGACGCCGGGCGAGCCGCAGAAGGACAGCCCGGCCAAGCAGGAAGAGAACGCCATCCGCGAAGTGGCCGACGGTCTGGAGGTCACGGTGACGCCGCTGAGCCCCGTGATCGGGTTGAGCTACAAGAGCAAGGATGCGGCCTTCTCGGCGCGGGTTCTGAACGCCGTGATCGATCAGTACCTGGCCTATCGCCGGGAGGTCTTCCAGGACCGCGCCACTCCGGCGATCCAGACCCAGCGCCGCGCCTTCGAGGATGAACTGGCGGCGGCGGACCGGGCCTATGAGGACTTCCTGAGCTCCAACGCCATCGGCGACTTCGCGACGGCCAAGGCCACCCTGGGCAGCACTTATTCGGCCCTGTTCGCGGAGCGGCTGGCGGTCCAGGCGCAACTGAATCAGGCGACGCAACGCCTGAACACCCTGGCGGCTCAACAAGGCCGGACGCCGGCCGAGATCGCCTTGCAGCAGGATCTGAACATTTCGGCCCAGGACCAGATCCTGCAGCTGCGCACCCAGCGCGAGACCCTGCTGTCGCGCTATCAGGCCGACGCACAGCCTGTGCGGGACATCGAGGCTCAGATCGCCCAGCTCCAGGCCTATGTGGCGACGGGCACGGCGGTCGGCGCCAAGGAAGTCCGCACCGGCCCGAACCCGGTCTGGGTCGAGTTGGAGACGACGCGCATCAACGCCCAGGCGGAGCGCGACTCCCTGGCCGCGCGCCTGGCGGTGCTGAACCGCCAGGTGGTCGATCTGCAATCGCGCCAGACCCGCCTGACGGAGCTGGAGTCGCGCAACGCCACCCTGGCCGCCAATCGGGAAGTGCTGACGGCTTCGATCCGCGAGTTCCAGCTGCGCGAGACCCAAAGCCGTGCCGACAATGAGCTGGTGAAGGCCGGCGCCGACAACGTCACCGTGATCGAGCGCGCCCTGCCGCCGTCGAAGGGCAAGAGCCTGAAGCTGCCTCTGATGGCGGCGGCCCTGCTGTTCGCCGGCTTCACCGCCCTGTGCGTGGGTCTGCTGCGGGTCTTCCTGCGACGCGGTTTCACCCTGCCGTCGACCGCTAGCCGGACCCTGCAGATGCCGGTGCTGGCGGTGGCTCCGATGAAGAGCGCCTAAGCCCTGTCACCGGATGGTTGCGGCCGTGCTAGGCTGAAGTCGCAAACAAGGGCGTGTTACCGATTCGATGGTCGATCTGACGACGGAAATGGCAGGACTGTGGGCGGCGCTGGGACCAGCGCCCGCGCATCGCGGTCGCGTCATTCAGTTCGCCTCGGCCACCACGGGCGACGGCGTATCGACTGTCGCGCGCGAATACGCCCGTCTGGCCGCCGTCCGGGCGCGCAAGCCAGTCTGGCTGATCGACGGCGATCTGACCCAACAGGGACAGATGGAGGCGATTTCGGCGGAACCTGAGCGTTTCGGGCGTCTGGCGGCGCCGGTCCAGGCGTCGCCGAACGGCGCGGTCTTCTACGCCGTGACGCCGCCGATGAAGGGCCGCGACGGCCTGCCCGTGGCGCCGGCGCGGCTGATGACGGCCCGGGCCTGCCTGGGCGGACGACTGTTCGTCACGCGTTTCCATACCGAACTGCTGCGAGCCGGACAGCGGGTGGAGCCGGTGGGAGAGGCCGGATACTGGACCGCCCTGCGCGCTCATGTGGATACGGTGGTGATCGACACGCCGGCGGCCGATCGCAGCGACATGGCCATCACCCTGGCGCCCTTCGTCGACGATACGGTCCTGGTGGTCGCGGCCGAGACGACGGCGGTTGCGGAGCCTGTGGCCCTGCGAGACGACATCGACGCCGTGGGCGGCCGCATCGCGGGCGTTGTGATGAACCGCTCCACCTGGTCGCCGCCATCGATGCTGAAGCGTCTGACCGGCTAAGACAGCGCAGGCCTCAGGAAGCGGCGGTTCGGTCCAGGCGGGCCAGTTCGCGCGCGCCGTAGAAGTGGGGCTCGAACCCCTTCATCCAGAACAGTTTTCCGACGCCGCGCGCGCAGCGGTCCATCATCTCCGCGCGACGGGGATGGCCGATCAATGTCAACGCCGACGCCGCGACGCCCCAGACCACGGCTTGGGCTGCGCCCACGGCCATCCAGCGGGCGACGGCGGGCCAGTCGCGGGCGGATGCGGCGGTCTGGCTGGGCCCCTGTCCGTAGGCGAAGGCGCGGGTCAGGGCATAGGTCAGGGTGGCGCGGTGCGGCGGCGCGAACTCGTCTACCCAGGCCTCGGCCGCCCAGCCGAAACGACCGCCGCGCGCCGCCAGGGCGGCGAACAGGGCGTCGTCCTCTCCGCCGGCCTGATCGGCGGAGACGTTGAACGGGGCGTGGCCGGGCAGGGCGGTCGTCCGCCGCAGCAGGGAGTTGCCGCAACCGTAGGGGGCGTCGATCAACTGCGTCTGTTCGGGACCTTCGCGGCCGAAGAACCGCTCCAGATAGGATGTCGCCCATCCGGTCCCGTCCGGGACGCGACCGCGAATGGGGCCGAAGACGGCGTCGGCTCCCGTCGTCGCCTGGGCGTCCAGAAGGGCGGCCAGCCAGGTATCCGAGGCGGCTTCGTCGTCGTCTAGGAAGGCGATCAGGGACGCGTCCGTGGCGGCCAGACCTGTGTTGCGGGCCGTCGCCACGCCGGGCTGGGGCGCATGCACCCAGGTCAGGCGGAAGGGCGAAGCGGCCTTCAGGGCCTCGACCAGGAGGCGGGAACTGGCCTGAGGGTCGTTGTCCACCACGACAATCTGCTTGAGCCGCGTCTGGACCGCTGTCTGAGCGAAGAGGGAGCGCAGGGCGCGCTCCAGGCTGTCGGGCCGCCGCAGGGTCGGCACGATGACCGCGACGTCGGGCGCGCTCATCCGTTCAGGACCTGGCCCACGGTGCGGATGTCGCAGCCGGATTCCTTGGCGTGCCGGATCAGCCAACTCAGGGCGTCGGGCGTGCAGCCCCAGGGCGAATGGGTTTCACGTACGTCGTGGGTGTAGAGGATGAGCCAGGCGGTGTCGGCGACCGCACGGTCGATCCAGCCGCGCGCCACCGTCAGACCGTCGTCGCCCTCTATGCCCACGCCGGGCAGTTGGTTCAGGTCGTCGCCGTTGCGCACCAGGCCCTTGTGCACGCCGCGCAGGGAGGCGTAGCGCGAGGCCAGCAGGGCCTTGGCGTGGGGCGAGACCTCGCCATAGGGGAAGGCGAAATGGACCTGAGGCGCGCCCATGCCGGACAGGGCGGCGTCATTGGCGTCCAGATCCCGCTGCAGATCTGCGTCGGCGGTGCGGTGGCAGTCGACATGCCCGAAGGTGTGCCCGGCGATCTCGTGCCCCCGTTCGATCAGGGCGGCGATTTCGGCCGCGTTGGCGAAGCGACCCATATGGCCCTCCTGTCCGAACAGGCCGGCGCAGACATAGAAGGTCCCGTGCGCCCCTTCCGCTTCCAGCGCGGCGGCGCCGGCGTGGGCGGCGGTGGCGGGAATGTCGTCGAAGGTGAAGCTGATCGTCGGCCGCGACAGGTTCAGCTTGGCGGGTCGTCTATGGGTCAGCCGGGCGAACCGGCGGCGCAGCTTGCCCTTCAGACTGACATCGGGGGTGTAGGGCTGGATCATATCGCCTCCGCATAGAGGGCGGTGCGGTAGAGACGCAGGCTGAAGGCGCGCATGGATGTCGGCAGGAAGGAAAGGCGAGCGGTCTGCTTCAACAGCGGCCGGATCAGCCTGAGGCCCGGCACGGCCTTGAGCTTACGCGCGACCCGATAGCTTGGATAGGCGCAGACGAAATCCGGGTGCCGGGCCACGACGCGGGCGAAGTTGGGTGCGGACTGTTCATACTTGGCGGCCAGACTCTCGACCGTGTCCAGCCCCATGTGGGTGGCTGGGTTGTCCAGGTGGACGACCTGATGGCGGCGCGAGACGCGCATGGCCCATTCCACGTCCTCCCATCCCCAGCCGCTGAAACCGGGATCGAAGGCCTCGGTCTCGAAGACGTCGCGACGGACCAGCAGGTTGGAGGTGAAGACATGCTTTTCCGGCTGTAGCGCGCGCTGCCCGGCGGACAGGCAGTCCGACCGGACGGCCATGCTGCGATGAACCGCGAAGCGGGCGTCGTCCGGCGCCTGGAGCAGGGAAAAGCCGCCGAAGGCCACGGCCGGCGCCTGATCCCGGGCCAGATCGGCCCAGACGGTCAGGAAGCGGTCGTGGTCGGGACGCATGTCGCTGTCGAGAAACAGCAGGCTGGCGCCGCGGGCGGCCTCGGCCAGGCGATTGCGGCCCTCGGAACGGCCCCTGTTGGCCGACAGGGTGATCAGCCGCACCGGCAGGCTCATGCCGTCGATCGTCATGACCAGGCTGTCGGTCAGGGCGGCGTCGGCCGTTCCGTCGTCCAGCAGGATGATCTCGACGCGACCGCCCAGGGTGACCGCCTCTCGTTCCAGCAAGGCCAGAAGCTCGGTCGGGTCGTCGCGCAGGAAGGGGATCAGCACGGACAGGTCGGGCGAGGCGCCGGCCCAGGCGGCGTTGTCGTGGAGGCTGGCGTCCATGTGGGCGCTCCTTCTAGGCCAGGCCGCGACGGGCGCGGATGAATACCCGCAGCCGCTTGACCAGGTCGCGCACGCCGCCAGCGTTCAGGGCGTAGGCGCAGACCGCATAGACGAGGGCGCCGACGGAGGCGTCCAGCATGAGTTCTAGGAAGCCGCCCAGGGGCGGCAGCATCCAGACGACCAGGGCCATGACGATGCAGGCCAGGCCGCAACGCGCCAGGGCGTTCCAGGGAATCGGCAGGGGCATGATGCGCCGGCCGACGGCGATGGAGGCGACGGCGCCTATGGCGAAGCTGGCGGCTGTGGACCAGGCGGCGCCCATGACGCCGTAGCGCGGGATCAGGACGAGGTTCAGCAGGACGTTGGCCACGGCCGGCACGCACATGGCGGCCAGCAGCCAGCCGGTGCGGCGACCCAGGGTGAAGGCCTGATGGAAATAATAGACCGTCATGCCCGACAGGAAGGCGGACAGGGCGATCCAGGGCGTCACCTGTGCGGCGGCGTCGCGCAGGTCCTCGCCGATCAGGAACTCGGCCAGAGGACGGGCGACCAGGGCCACGCCGACGGCGGCGGGCAGGCCGATCAGCACCAGGGTCGAGGCCTGTTCACGGGCCGCCTTCAGCAGGGTTTCACGCCCGCCGCGTTCCAACGCCATCACCAGGGCCGGCGTGCCGGCGGCCCCCAGCCAGATGAAGAGGACGTCCAGGGTCCGGTTCGCGATGCTGTAGCTGGCGTGATAGGCGCCGACCGCCGCCTCGTTCATGAAGAGGGCCAGAAGGAACCGGTCGGTCGAGGCTAGGACCACGGCCAGGCCCAGGGAGGCGGCGATGGGATAGCCGTATACGGCGTAGGTCTTCAGGCGTTCGCGATCGACCACGCCGCGACGGGCTTCGCTCAATTCTCCGGGCAGGAAGAAGGGCATGGCGGCCAGAGGGGCGATCAGCAGACCCGCCAGGGGAGCGGCGGCGCCCATGCCGGCCACGGCGCAGGCCACGCCGACCCCGAAACCGGCGATCCCGTTCCAGATGTCGAGCAGGGCGGCCTTGCGCACTTCTCCGGCCGCGCGATAACGCTCCTGGGCCAGCTTGGAGAGGCAGCGCACCGGAATGCCGGCGAGGGCGACGCCCAGCGGCAGGCGGAAGGCGTCCGGCATGGGCCAGAGCCAGAGGATCAGCACCATGGCCGGCACGAAGATCGCCGTCATGATGAAGACCGTGCGATACAGGCTGGCGAAATGGCTGGCCATGTCCGCGCCTTCGCGCTGGGCGGCCCAGAACCGCGCCATGGCGGCTTCCAGCCAACTGAAGGTCGCCACGTGGGCCAGGGTCATGACCGAGAAGGCCAGGGCGTAGCGCCCGTAGGCGTCGGCATCCAGCAGACGAGTGAAGACGACGATCGTCAGAAAGCCGACGACGCCCTGGACCACATTGGCCGGCAGGTAACCGAAAACGCCTCTCCAGAACATCAGCGCACCGACAGCCGATCGCCGAGCAGCACGGGAATGGTGACGAGGATGACCCAGAGATCCAGCCAGAAGGACTGGCGCTCGATGTAGTCGATGTCCAACTGGACGCGGCGGCGGACCTCGCCGGCCGTGTGCATAGGCCCGCGCGATCCCTTGATCGCCGCCCAGCCGGTCATGCCGGGCTTGATGCGGTGGCGGTGCGCATAGTCGGCCACCAGGCGGGCGGATTCGGTCTCGCCGGTCTTCATGCCGATGGCGTGAGGGCGCGGACCGACCAGGGACATCTCGCCGCGCAGCACGTTCAGCAGTTGAGGCAGTTCGTCCAGGCTGGTGGCGCGCAGGATGCGGCCGATGCGCGTGACGCGGTCGTCGTCGGCGGTCACCTGACGGCTGGCGGTGGCGTCGGCGGCCTCATTGCGCATGGTGCGGAACTTCCACACCACGATCTCTTCCTGGTTGAAGCCATGGCGACGCTGGCGGAACAGGGCGGGGCCCGGGCTGTCGAGGCGCACCATCAGGCCGATCAAGAGCAGAACGGGCCATAGGAGGGCGATGGCGATCAGACCCAGAACCACGTCCTGCATCCGCTTGTTGAAGGCGCGGCGATCCGGAGAGGCGCCGCTGTCCATCAGGGCCAGGGGCGCCTGGGCCAGTTTCTCCAGCACGGCGTTACGCTGTTCGGCGGCCTTGGGATCGACCAGCAGGGTCAGGCCTGTGGGCAGGACGGCGAGGCGGCGGGTCAGTTCGCGCACCCGATCCTCGGCCTTGGGATCGATGGCTAGGACGATGCGGTCGATATAGGGCGTCAGGCGGTGGTTCAGCAGGCCGTCCACTTCGCCCAGGACCGGCACGCCCTCGATGGCGCTGGGCGAGCGGGCCATGCGGTCGTCGAAGACGCCCAGGACGTTCAGGTCCCGGCGTTGCAGGGCTTCCTGAATCAGGCCCTCGGCGTGACGCGTGGCGCCGACCACGACGATGTTGGGCGTCAAGGCTCCTGAGGCGCGCCAGCGCGCGACCAGCAGACTCCAGACCGAGTGAGCGGCCAGAAGCAGGAAGAGGGTGATCGCGAACCAGCGTCCATAGATGGGCCAGGGCGTCGTCGCGCCATGGAGAATCACGCCCAGAGAAGCAGCGGCCAATCCGCCCAACCCGATCACGCAGGCGACACGGGCCAGATGGAGAACCGCATTCTGGTTTCTCTCGAACCGATAGAGGTCGAGCGACCGCATCAGGACCAGAACGGCGAGGGCGCCGAGCGCGAAGGGCAGGGCGTCCACGACCCGTGTCGCGGCCGGGCTGCCGGGTCCGGTCAGGCAGGCCGCCCCGATGGCGGCCGCCCAGGTCAGGACGACGTCCACGCCGCGGAAATAGAAGACTCTCAATCGCGCAGCGCCGCGCTGTCGGCTGTTCAGCCAGACGTCGGGCCGGAAAGGACCGCGCCGCGCCTTGCCGACCGTGTCCGACGCCGCATCGGCGCCGGTGGCCGCACGCGCGGCGCGCGCCTCGACGTCGGACCTTTGGGCGGGCGTGGGAAAGTAGGATTCGGCGGAGGGCATGCGGGCTGAATGAGAGGGGTTCAAACTAGGCGACTGTCGGTATTTCATCGCATGTCGCGTCTCTATGGCGCGTTAACGCGACAGTTTTCGGTTTCCCCGTTGCGCTTGTCCGTGCGACTCGCTATCCACGCCGCCTGCCGGAGACGTGGCCGAGTGGCTGAAGGCAACGGTTTGCTAAATCGTCGTACCCTGTAAGGGGTACCGAGGGTTCGAATCCCTCCGTCTCCGCCAGAACCTTCTCATCATTTCCTGAAAATGGGCCTCGGCGCCTGCGTCGTCGAAGTGATGGCGTGCTGCGGATCGAGCCGGGCGGTCCTGCGGTTGCGTCTTGTCGACGACGGACATTGGAAATCCTTGGAAGGCTGGCGTCGGGGAAGCGCCGCCAAGCTACTCCTGAAGCCGCCGCGGCGTCGTAAAAGCCTGTAAAACGGCGAATGCGGAATGAGCGCTCAGCCGAGGTCGGTTGAGGTTTGATCTAATTTCTAAATTTGGCTAATTCTTGGAATTATTGTTCTGTCCGGCAAAGCTGCTGCATGGCGACTTGGTGAAATAATCTCAGAACGCTGTGTTTTTCTCTTGTCGATTTCGCAATTGCGATAAACAGTTCGCAACTGCGAAACAGCAAGGGGGATACTCGCATGTCGCAGTTCAAACACAGGTGGCCGGGGCTGATCGCCCTGCTTTGTCTAACAGGCGGATTGCTCGCCGTGGGCGCCGCATCGGCGGCGTCCGACTCGGGAGCCGCTGCTCACATCGCCAATATCGCTGCAACAGCGTCGGAGCCTGCTCCGGCGCTGTTTTTACATCAGGTTCCGCTTGAACTGGATGCGGCGGGCACCGCCTGGCTGGGGACGTCCACCGCCCTGGTCTTGCTGATGACCTTGCCAGGTCTGGCGCTCTTCTATGGCGGCATGGTGCGCCGCAAGAACGTGATAGCCACCATCACCCAGTCGGTCGCCGCCTTTGCGGTGGTGTCCCTGACCTGGTTCATCGCCGGCTACGCCATCGCCTTCGGAACCAACGGCGACGCCGGGGTCAATCAGTACATAGGCAGTCTGGACGCCTTGTTTCTGAACGGGGTGACGGTGGACACGGCGCACAGCCTGCTGCCGGGCATACCGGAATTCCTGTGGGTCTCGTTCCAGTTGACCTTCGCCATCATCACCCCGGCGTTGATCACAGGGGCGTTCGCGGAGCGGTTGAAATACTCCGGCATGCTGCTGTTCACGGCCCTGTGGTCGGTGGCGGTCTACGCCCCCATCGCCCATTGGGTCTGGGGCGGCGGCTTCCTGGGCGCGCAAGGGGTGCTGGACTTCGCCGGCGGCGCGGTGGTTCATGTCAACTCCGGCGTGGCCGGCCTGGTCTGCGCCCTGTTCCTGGGACCGAGGAAGGGTTACGGCGTCGAGCCCATCACGGCGCACAATCCAGTCCTGACCATGATCGGCGCCTCGTTGCTGCTGGTCGGCTGGATCGGCTTCAACGCCGGGTCGGCGGGCGCGGCGAACGGCCTGATGGGCGTGGCTCTGATCAACACCCTCTTGGCTGCGGCGGCGGCCTCCCTGGCCTGGAAGTTCGTCGAGGTCGTCTACAGAAAGAAGTGGTCTCTCATCGGCGTCCTGTCCGGCATGGTGGCGGGCCTTGTGGCCATCACCCCGGCGGCGGGCTTCGTCGATCCCAAGGGCGCGGTGGTGATCGGTCTGGTGGCCGGCCCCGCCTGCTACGTCTCCTCGGTCTGGCTGAAGAAGCTGTTGAAGTATGACGACAGCCTGGACGCTTTCGGACTGCACGGCGCGGGCGGACTGGTCGGCGCCCTGCTGACCGGCGTCTTCGCTACGACGGCCGTCAACGGCCTGTCGGAGGGTGCCAATATCGGCGCCCAGACCATGGGCCTGGTCTGGACCATCCTGTGGAGCGCGGTCGGCACCCTGATCATCCTGCTGATCTGCAAGTACACCACCGGCCTGCGCGTCAGCGGCGCCCAGGAAACCGAAGGCCTGGACGCCCACTTGCACGGCGAAGTGCTGGACGGCGTCTGAAGACCGGACGGGCCGCGGCGGCCAAGGGCCGTCGCGGCTCGATCCTTCATGCAACGGCCCGGCTGCGCTCCACCCGCGGTCGGATGAGTAGGCGTCGTCGAAATCAATCAGACTCTTGAGGGGATACGTCATGAGACTTGTTTTTGCGTGCGTTTCGCTGACCGTCCTGGCGCTGGCCGCGAATACGGCCCAGGCCCGAACTTCGCCCGAGGCGGCGTTCAACCTGGGCGCCGTCAGCGACTACGTCTTCCGCGGCGCCAGCCAGACGAACGAGGATCCGGCGCTGCAAGGCGGGATCGACGCCGACTTCGGCAACGGCTTCTATGCGGGAACCTGGGCCTCGACCGTCGACTTCGGCGACGACACGGACGCCGAGATCGACCTGTACGGAGGCTATCGAACCGAGGCGGGCGGCGTGGCCCTGGATTTCGGCGTGGTCGGCTACCTCTATGTCAACCAACCCGGCGGCTCGGACTACAGCTTCATGGAGTTCAAGGCGGCGGCGTCGCGGGCCGTCGGCCCGGCGACCTTCGGCGCGGCCGTCTATTATTCGCCGGACTTCTTCGGCGCCGATGAGAAGGCGACCTATCTGGAGGCCAACGCCGCCTTGGTTCCGGCGGACAGATGGACGATTTCCGGCGCTGTGGGCCGTCAGTGGCTGGATGTGAACGACGACTACACGACCTGGAATCTGGGCCTGAACTACGCCCTGACCGAGCATTTATCGGCGGATATCCGGTATCACGGCGCGGATGTGGACGGCCCCTTGACCGATGATCGCTTCGTGGTCGGACTAAAGGCCGTCTTCTGACGAGGGGCGGGTTGGGCGGCGCCGGGACGCGACCTGTCGCCGCTTTCCCTTGCGTGATCTTGGCGCCGCCTTCGGGGCGGGCTACGCCTGCGCCTCAACCTCGTCCACGGGAGAGACGTACATGGACCTGAACGCCGTCACTGAACACATTCGCAGCGCCGTGGGCGACAACTCGGGCCTCGGCAAGACCGTCAAGCTGGACCTGGGCGACGTCGGCAAGATCTTCATCGACGGCGCTTCCTCGCCGAACTCGGTGACGAATGACGACAAGCCCGCCGACGCCACCGTGTCGATGAAGTGGGACGACTTCGTCGCCCTGTCGGAAGGCAAGCTGGACCCGATGATGGCCTTCATGCAGGGCAAGCTGAAGATCGCGGGCGACATGATGATCGCCCAGAAGCTGGCGCCGCTGCTGAAGCGCTGATGCGCCGATAAGCGACCGACGAACGACGGCGCGGCTTCCTCGGAGGCCGCGCCGTTTTCACATCAGGCGCTCGCAGAAGCGCGTTGAAAGATTGAGGACCCGATCATGGATTTCGCCCCTTCCGAACGCGCCCTGATGTGGCAGGAGCGCCTGGCGCGCTTCATGGACGATCATGTGATCCCGGCCGAGGCGGAATACCGCGCCCAGGTCCACGCCGACCCCAGGACGCAGCCGCCGGTCATGGAGGCCTTGAAGGCCCGGGCGCGCGAGGCGGGGCTGTGGAACATGTTCCTGCCGGGCGAGCACGGCGCGGGACTGACCAATCTGGAATATGCGCCCCTGGCCGAGATGATGGGGCGGCGGCTGTGGTCGGCCGAGGTGTTCAACTGCAACGCCCCCGACACCGGCAATATGGAAGTCCTGCACATGTACGGCGACGCTGCGCAGCAGGATCGGTGGCTGAAGCCCCTGATGGCGGGCGAAATTCGTTCGGCCTTCCTGATGACCGAGCCGGAGGTGGCCTCGTCGGACGCGACCAATATCCAGACCAGCATCGTCCGTGACGGCGATCACTATGTGATCAACGGCCGCAAGTGGTGGTCGACGAACATGGCCCACCCCAACGTCGCCGTGACCATCGTCATGGGCAAGACGGACCCGGACGCGGCCGTGCACCAGCAGCAGAGCCAGATCATCGTGCCGACCGACACGCCCGGCTTCCGCGTCGAGCGGATGCTGTCGGTCTTCGGCTATGACGAGGCGCCGATCGGCCACGCCGAGGTGGTGCTGGAGAACGTCCGCGTCCCCGCCGCGAACCTGATCGCGGGCGAAGGGCGGGGCTTCGAGATCGCCCAGGGTCGCCTGGGGCCAGGCCGCATCCACCACTGCATGCGCGTGATCGGGGCGGCGGAGCGTGCGCTGGACCTGATGTGCGAGCGGCTGCTGACCCGCGTAGCCTTCCGCAAGGCCATCGCCGAACATTCGGTGTGGGAGCAGCGGGTGGCCGAGGCGCGCACCAATATCGAGATGTGCCGCCTGCTGGTGCTGAAGGCCGCCTGGATGATGGACGAGGTCGGCGCCAAGAACGCCAAGTCCGAGATCGCCCAGATCAAGGTGGCCGCGCCGCGCATGGCGCTGAAGGTCATCGACGACGCCATCCAGGCCTTCGGCGGGGCCGGCGTTTCCGGCGACACCCCGCTGGCCGAACTCTACGCGACGGTGCGGACCCTGCGGATCGCCGACGGTCCGGACGAGGTGCACAATCGGACCATCGCGCGGCTGGAATACGCCCGCCACGGCGGACGCCGATAGGGCGGGAAACGCAAGGGGCAGGGGCTGTCGCCGGCCCCTTGCCGCCTCTTGTCTGACCATGAACGGCGGAACCGGGTCTTTCGTGACGGCATTGAACAGGGGTCGTTATTGAAGACGCTCAGGGCGATCCGCGATCATGGGACAGGTTCACCGCGCCGGCCGACCGGTCGAGACCGACATCGACGCCTATCGTCGGGTGCGCGGGCGATTTCTTGAACTGATCGAGGGCTTGTCGGCGGAGGATCTGGCGCTGCAGTCCATGCCCGACGCCAGCCCCGGGAAGTGGCATCTGGGTCATGTCAGCTGGTTCTTCGAGACCATGATCCTGAAGGAACGGCCGGGCTATATGCCGGTCGATTCTCGGCTGAACCTGGTCTTCAACTCCTACTACGAAGCCTTGGGGCCACGGGTGGCGCGGGCCGAGCGCGGCCTGTTGAGCCGGCCGTCGCTGGAAGAGGTCCTGGCCTATCGTCGTGAGATCGACCGCCGAATGGAGACCGTTCTGGCGCGCGGCCTGGCCGATGACCGGGAGCGCTATCTGTTCGAACTGGGACTGAACCACGAGCAGCAGCATCAGGAGTTGTTCCTGATGGACCTGCTGAACCTGATGGCCTCTTCCCCGCTGGAGCCGGCGGCCTATGGGCGGGAGCCGCGCGAGGCGCCGCTGGAACGGGCAAGGGGCGGCTGGGCGGCCTTCGACGGCGGTCTGGTGGAGATCGGGGCAGGGGATCAGGGCTTCGCTTTCGACAACGAACGGCCCGTGCGCAAGGTCTGGTTGGAGCCCTATTCCCTGGCGGCGGACCTGGTCACCTGCGGCGACTGGCTGGGCTTCATGGCGGACGGCGGCTATCGGCGGCCGGAGCTCTGGCTGGCGGACGGCTGGGTGACGGTGAGAGCGCAGGCTTGGGAGGCGCCGCTCTATTGGCGCCGCGAGAAGGTCGATGCGGAAGACTGGCGCCTGATGACCCTGGCGGGGCCTCAGGCTATCGATCCGACCGCGCCGGTTCGCCATGTCAGCCTTTATGAGGCCGACGCCTTCGCCCGGTGGTCGGGCCGGCGCCTGCCGACCGAAGCGGAGTGGGAGCACGCGGTCCGCAGTCGCCCGGACGCCTTCTCCAACCTCTATGGCGAGGCGTGGCAGTGGACCGCCGACGCCTATGCGCCCTATCCGGGGTTCAGGCCGACCGAGGGGACGGCGGCCGAGTACAACGGCAAGTTCATGGCCAATCAGGCGGTGCTGCGGGGCGGCGCCTTCGCCACGCCGGCGGGTCATGCCCGGCCGAGTTACCGGAACTTCTACTATCCGCCTCAGCGCTGGATGTTCTCGGGCCTGCGTCTAGCCGCCGACGGCGCGGCGGCTCAGAACGAGGGGGATCATGAGGCGTTTCGCCGCGACATGATCGAGGGGCTGACGCGGCGACAGAAGTCCGTATCGCCCAAGTGGTTCTATGACGCCGAGGGCTCCCGCCTGTTCGAGGCGATCACCCGCCTGCCGGAATATTATCCGACCCGACAGGAGGCGGCGCTGTTGCGGCGCGTGGCGCCGGTATGGGCTGGCCGGTTCGGCGCGGGCGCCGTCCTGGTCGAGCTGGGTTCCGGCGCCAGTGAAAAGACGCGCATCCTTTTGGACGCTGCGCCGGACCTGGCCGCCTACGTCCCCATCGACATCAGCCCTTCGGCCCTCGCCGAGGCGGCGGCTCGTATCCGAACCGACTATCCTGAACTGAAGGTCCTGCCGCTCACGGGCGATTTCGAGCATCTGTCGCCGCCTCCGCCTGAGGCGGGACCAGGACGGCGTATCGGTTTCTTCCCGGGATCGACCATCGGCAATCTGTCGCCCGAGGCGGCGGAGGCTCTGTTGCGGTCAGCGCGCGAGCACCTGGGGCAGGGGGCGCTGTTCATCCTGGGCGTGGACCTGGTGAAGGATCCTTCGGCGCTGGTCGCAGCCTATGACGACGCCCGGGGCGTGACGGCGGCGTTCAATCGGAACCTCCTGCTCAGGGCGAACCGCGAACTGGGCATGGATTTCGAGCCCGACGCCTTCCGTCATTTGGCGATCTGGAATGCGACGGAGAGCCGGATCGAGATGCACCTGCAGGTCATGAAGGCCATGACGGTGCGGCTGGACACCCTGGCCTTCCGCTTCGCCGAGGGGGAGACCCTGCACACCGAAAACTCGCGCAAATTCGACGAGGCTTCCGTGCGGACCCTGGCCGAGGCGGCGGGTTGGCGGCTGCAGGCTTTCGAGGTCGGCCCTGATCCGGCGGTCGGCCTGGCCCTGCTGGAAGCCTGAAGCGCATATGAAAAAGGCGACGCGGGGAGAACGCGTCGCCTGGAAAGTCGTGTATCGGACCTCAGCCCTTGGGCGGGGCGCCCGCCTCGGGCTTGTTGCGCGATCCGTGAGACGCTTCGCCGCCCTTGCGGCCTGCCTGGGCGGCCAGTGAGCGATCCTGTGAGAAGCTGCGTTTTTCGCTGGGGACGCTGGCGCCGCCCTTGCGAGCGATCTCGCGTTGGCGTTCCGGATCCATCGAGGCGAACCCTCGTTTGGAAACACCGGAGCCGCGCGTGGTCTGACCTTCGGCCATTCGGTTGTTCCTTTCCAAGACTGTGGCGCTTCCTTGAAGAAGAAAGCCGAGGCCGCCGCTCCGGTTCCGCCCATCCCTCATTTCCTTGTTCCGCCAACGGTCGAAGACGCATTGTCAGGAACCGCCGGCGGTGAGACGGGTTGAAAAGCGCGAAGCCGTGAGAAGGAGACCGACATGACCGACGCACCGACCTTCGCCGCCGCCGACGCCTCTGAAGATCAAGGACCGCGTCCCATCCGCGAAGCCCTGCGCGAGGACGCGGCGGAAGCGCGCGCCTGGGCCGACCACCGGGTCAAGCGCGCCCGCGACGCGGTTCGGGACGAGCCGATCCGCGCCTGTCTCTACGCCCTGGGTCTGGGCGTGGTCATCGGCATGATGGCGGGACGCTGACGCTGACGCCTTACGAAGGGCCGCTGGCCGGGCGGGCGATCGGCGCGCGGGACATGGCCTGATCCGAGACGAAGGGATTGCTCCGCCGTTCGGCGCCGAAGGTGGAGTGGGAGCCGTGGCCGGGAACGAAGGTCACGTCGTCGCCCAGGGGCCAGAGCTTGGTCGTGATCGCCGTCAGCAGGGCCTGATGATTGCTGCGCGGAAAGTCCGTGCGACCGATCGAGCCCTGGAACAGGACGTCCCCGACCTGGGCGAAACGGGCCTCGCGGTTGAAGAAGACGACGTGGCCTGGCGTATGCCCCGGGCAGTGCAGCACCTCCCAGGTGGTTTCACCCAGGGTGAGCGTGTCGCCGTCGTTCAGGAACCGCGTCGGCGTGAAGGTGCGGGCTTCCGGCAGGCCGTACTTCTGACCCTGGGTCGGAATCAGATCGATCCAGAATTGGTCTTCCGCCTGGGGGCCGATGATGTCGACGCCGGTCTTTTCCTGCATGTCGGCGGCGCCGCCCGCGTGGTCCAGATGGCCGTGGGTGATCCAGATGGCCTCGAGCGTCAGGCCGCGTCGGGCGATCTCGCCCAGAATCGCATCGGCCGATCCGCCGGGATCGATGACCGCAGCCTTGTTCGTCTTGGTGCACCAGACGGTGGTGCAGTTCTGCTGCAGCGGCGTGACGGGCGTGATGAAGACGCCGATGAGGGAGGAAGGCTGGCTCATGATCTTCAGATAGCGAGATGATGCGGGCAAAGGAACCGCGCGCGTTGACCTTTGCCCCCCTTCTCGACATAAGGGCGGGCTTCGAGGCGCCGCTCCTGAAAGGGGCGGCCCTATTGCTTTATCCACCGCGCGCCTTCTGGGCGTCGCCCCAGAGCGTCAGATACCCGACCATGCAAGTCGTCGAAAAGTCGAACGAAGGCCTCAGCCGCGTGATCGCGGTGACCATCCCCGTCGCCGAGCTGAACGAAAAGCTCGAAGCCCGCATCAAGGAAGTTGCCCCGCAGATGAAGCTGAAGGGCTTCCGTCCGGGCAAGGTGCCGGCTGCGCACGTCAAGAAGACCTTCGGCCGCGACTTCATGGGCGAAATCATCAACGCCTCGCTGAATGAAACCAGCCAGGGCGCTCTGGACGAGCTGAAGATCCGCCCGGCCGCGCCGGCCGAGATGAAGCTGGTCTCGGACATGGACAAGGTCATCGCCGGTCAGGAAGACCTGGCCTATGAAATGGCCCTGGAAATCATGCCGGAATTCACCCCGGTTGACCCCAAGACCCTGAAGCTGGACCGCCCGACCTACACCGCCTCGGACGAGGATCTGGACGAAGCCCTCAAGGAACTGGCCTCGCAGGCCAAGACCTATGAGGACAAAAAGGGCAAGACCGTGAAGGCCGCCGAAGGCGACCAACTGACCATCGACTTCGTCGGCAAGCTGGACGGTGAAGTGTTCGAAGGCGGCTCGGCCGAGGACGCCGACCTGGTGATCGGTTCGAACCGCTTCATCCCGGGCTTCGAAGAGCAACTGAAGGGCGCCAAGGTCGGCGAGGAAAAGACCATCGAGGTCACCTTCCCCGAAGAATACCAGGCCAAGAACCTGGCCGGCAAAGCCGCGACCTTCGACATCAAGGTCAAGGCCATCAAGGCCGAGGCCGAAGCCAAGATCGACGACGAGTTCGCCACCCGCATCGGCCTGGAGTCGCTGGACAAGCTGAAGGAACTGCTGAAGGCCAACCTGGACCAGCAGTACGCCGGCGCCGCCCGCTTCAAGCTGAAGCGCGCCCTGCTGGACCAACTGGACGAAGCCCACGACTTCCCGCTGCCGCCGAAGATGGTGGAAGCTGAGTTCGAAGGCATCTGGGCCCAGGTGTCGGCTGACAAGGACGCCGGCCGCCTGCCGGAAGACGACGCCAAGAAGTCGGAAGACGAACTGAAGGCCGAGTACAAGAAGATCGCCGAGCGCCGTGTGCGCCTGGGTCTGGTCCTGGCCGAGATCGGCCGCGCCAACAATGTCGGCGTCTCGGACCAGGAACTGTCGAACGCCATCATGGCCGAAGCCCGCAACTATCCGGGCCAGGAGCGCATGGTGCTGGACTTCTATCGCCAGAACCCGAACGCCGCCGCCCAACTGCGCGCGCCGATCTATGAAGAGAAGGTCGTCGACCTGATCGTCGGCGTCGCCGAGGTCAAGGACACGCCGATCTCGAAGGAAGAACTGCTGAAGGAAGAAGACGAGGGCTGAACCCTGCGTCTTACGGAACGGTAACTGTCGTTCCGTCAGCGCTTGATGCAAAGAAAAAGGGTCCGCTTTGGCGGGCCCTTTTTTGTTCCGGAGATGTGGCGTGGGTTTTTGGACAATTGCCGCTGTCGCAGCGAGTCTGACGGCTTCTGAACCGCCTCAGGCGGCCGTTCAGGCGCAAGTCGAGCCTGAGGTCACTCAAATCGACGAGGTTGAGGTTCGTGCGCGAATGCGCGCCGCTCAGGTTCGAGAGCGTGTGGACGCTTTCATCGAGAGCAATATGGCGCCGCCGCGCGGCCGACCCCTGGCGCGATGGAACAAGCCGGTTTGCGTGGCGACGGCCTACCTCAACTCGCAATATGCTCAAGCTGTTATCGACCGTGTGGCCGAACGCATCATCGAAGCGGGCGGCGATGTGGCGGGGCCGGGTTGTAAAGTGGATCTCATGATCGTGGGCACTGACGACGGCGCTCGCACGGCCAGGGAATTGGTCAGGGACGATCCGCGCGGCTATCGCCCGTCTCGAAGCGCCACGGACCGCGGCGGCGCGGCATTGCGGCGTTTCCAGGAAGGCGAGGCCCCGGTTCGGTGGTGGCATGTCAGCCTGCCGGTCAACATAGAGACCGGAGAAATCGCCGTGCATCTGGATGGCCAGGAGTATCCGACCAACACCGTACGGGATGCGTCGCGGTTGCGCACCAATGTCCGTGATGATCTTGCTCGGGTAGTCGTCATCGTGGATTTCAGCCGAACCAGCCAGGTTCGCGCCGGCGCCTTGGTCGATTATATCGCCTTCGTGGCCTTGGCTCAGGTGAATCCCGACGGAGAGTTGGGAGGGCAGGATACGATCCTCAATCTGTTTCAGCGTCCCGGCGACTACACGGGAATGACGCAATGGGATCGGGACTATTTAGCCGCTCTTTATAAGGCGCCGCCCAATCGCCCGAATATCCAGGCTCAAGCGCGAGGAATCGCCGAAGAGGTCGTTCAGCAGCGTCGAGATCGTTGATCGTTGGGAGCGACTCGGAACCTCGGGGCGATGCTCGCGTCACACGTTCGAATATTTTTGATATTTAATATAGTATCGGAACAGCCAGCGGCTGTCCCTGTCGACTGCTGCAGGAGGGTGTGACTTGGGTTTCAAGGTAACCGTGTTGGCCGCCATGCTATTGACGGTTTCTGCGCAAGCGGAAGCGCAAACGACGGCGGACGACTTTTCTCTGACAGAGGTTGAATCCATCCTCGTCCAAGGGCGGCGGATGGAGGATCCGCAGCTCTGCCTTGCGTCGAAGCCGGTCGAACGCGATATGCTAGGACGAAGGGCGCCTCGTGAGTCGCGTCCGTAGCATTCTGAGAAAGCCCGTATGCGCGATCCGATCGACTACATCTCCAACAACCTGGTGCCGATGGTGGTGGAGCAATCCAGCCGCGGCGAACGGTCGTTCGACATCTTCTCGCGTCTGCTGCGCGAGCGGATCATCTTCCTGACCGGCCCGTTCGAGGACGGCATGGCCTCGCTGATCTGCGCCCAGCTGCTGTTCCTGGAATCGGAAAACCCGAAGAAGGAAATCAGCATGTACATCAACAGCCCCGGCGGTCAGGTGACCTCGGCGCTCGCGATCTACGACACCATGCAATACATCAAGTCGCCGGTCTCGACCGTGGTCATGGGCATGGCCGCCTCGGCCGGCTCGCTGATCCTGACGGCGGGTGAAGCCGGCCAGCGCATCGCCCTGCCGAACGCGCGGGTCATGGTGCATCAGCCCTCGGGCGGCTTCCGCGGCACGGCCTCGGACATCGAGCGCCACGCCGAGGACATCATCGCCACCAAGCGCCGCCTGAACGAAATCTACGTCCAGCACACCGGCCGGACCTATGAAGAAGTCGAGCGCACCCTGGACCGCGACCACTTCATGACCGCCGAGGAAGCCAAGGCCTGGGGCATCGTGGACCACGTCTACGACAAGCGCACCCAGGCGGCCGACGACGGGGTCAAGGCGCCCTAAGCCCGGGGCGACCTCTGGCTGCGACAATTTGCGAGGCGGGGTCCGGCGACGGACTCCGCCTCGAATCGTGTTTGAGACTCGTTATCAGCGAGGAGGGCCTCTCAATGGCGATGCGGTGGAGAGACGACGGATTCCGCTACGGCGCGCTCACGCGCCTGCTGCACTGGGGAACCGTCCTTCTGCTGGCCTGGCAGTTTACGGGGATGGGCGTGAAGCTGATCGTCGGCAAGGCGCCGATCACCGCCTTCTGGGTCGGCACGCACAAGAGCGTCGGGACCGTGCTGCTGCTCGTGATCCTGATCAGGGCGCTCTGGGGCCTCTACAACATGAAGACGCGTCCGGCGCACGGCGGCGGTTTCTGGGGGCTGGCCGCCAAGGCGGGGCATCTGGTTCTCTATGTCCTGATGCTGATCGTGCCTGCCTTGGCCTTGCTGCGGCAATATGGGTCCGGCAAGCCGATGGAGTTTTTCGGTCTGCCCTTCATCCAGGGCGGCGGTGCTGAAACCTCCTGGATGACGGCGCCGGCGAACGCGGCCCACGGCCTGCTGGCCTGGGTTCTGCTGGCCGCGATCGGCGGCCATGTCCTGATGGTCCTGGTTCACCGCTACGTCTGGAAGGACGATACGACGCGACGAATGATGGGCTGACACGAGACGGCTCGAGCCGCGCCGCTTTCGTGCTATCAGGCGGCCATGCCCTATACGAAAGACACGAGCGGAACCGTCGAGGTCGACGGCGACATCTATGAATGGGAAATCCGGCGCCAGCCTCGGCCGATCGAGGGCCGCCAGTGGGAGGGCATGGCCCTGACCCTGCGCCTGACGGACCACAAGCGCGAGGCGGTCGTGCAGTTTCCCATGCCCATGCGGCCCAATGGGCGGCCCGACATGGAGAAGGTCCGGCTGGACCTCGACCACGTGCGCAACGCCGTCGCCGCCGCCATCGAGGCGGGCTGGAACCCCACCTCGCGTGGCAAGACCATGAATTTCGACGTGGACGCGGAGGGGCGCTGACCCCTCAGCCGGCGCGTCAGGGGCGGCCGTGGAAGACGCGGAACCCCTTTTCCTGGGCGAAGGCGATCATTTCCGTATCGCCCGAAGTGTCGCCATAGGCGGCGGTCAGGACCATGTTCGGCCCATAGGCGGCGCGTAGGCGGCGCACCTTCTCCTCGCCTCGGCAGTTCTCGCCGTCGAAGACGCCCGTGACGCGATCCTGGGTGTCGAAGACCATGCGGGTGCCCAACAGGCCCTCGGCGCCCAGGCGACGCGCGAAGGGGGCGACGGTGATTTCCGGCGAGGCGGTGACGATCACCCGGTGCGCGCCCTTGTCGCCCCAGGCCTTCCAGCAGGCGAGGGCGTCGGGGCGCATGAACCGGTCCCAGACCTTATCGGCGAAGCGATCGGCCTCGGCCTCCAACTCCTGCCGGCTCAGCCCGCCCAGGAACTGCTTCACCGAGGCGGCCTTGATCCGGCCCCGATCGCGGTCGCCCAGATAGGCGAGCAGGGCAGGGGATATGCGGGCCAGGCCCGTCGCCCACCCCATCGGTCCCGCTCGGTCGCGCATGAAGGCGGTGAAGCTGTCGCGAATCGTCAGCGTGCCGTCGAAATCGAAGGCCACGATCGGGCGCTCCCCGACGGGGGACTGGCGGAACGATGATGCGGCGCCCATGTCAGACATTAGCCGTGATCCCCATGCAAATCTGTCGAGACTGTCCCTGATCGTGCGTTGTCGCGTCGCAACAGGGTTGTGGCGGAACGTGTGATGGGTGATTGTCAATTTTTGAAGACCTTCGACGATAGATTCCCGGATCAATCGCGAAGGAAGCGCTTTTCGTCCCATGTTGGGGCGGATCGCGGGAGTGAGAAGGGTCTATGACCAAAGCCGCCGGCACAGACGCCAAAAGCACGCTCTATTGCTCGTTCTGCGGCAAGAGCCAGCACGAGGTCCGCAAGCTGATTGCGGGACCGACCGTCTTCATCTGCGATGAATGCGTCGAACTGTGCATGGATATCATCCGCGAAGAGCACAAGATCGCCTTCAAGACGACCAAGGACGGGGTTCCGACTCCGAAGGAGATTCGCGACGTCCTGGACGACTATGTGATCGGTCAGAGCCACGCCAAGAAGGTGCTGAGCGTCGCCGTCCACAACCACTACAAGCGCCTGAACCACGCGACGAAGAACAACGACGTCGAACTGGCCAAGTCGAACATCATGCTGATCGGGCCGACCGGCTCGGGCAAGACGCTGCTGGCCCAGACGCTGGCGCGCATCATCGACGTGCCCTTCACCATGGCTGACGCCACGACCCTGACCGAAGCCGGTTATGTGGGCGAGGATGTCGAGAACATCATCCTGAAGCTGCTTCAGGCCTCGGACTACAACGTCGAGCGGGCTCAGCGCGGCATCGTCTACATCGACGAAATCGACAAAATTTCACGCAAGTCGGACAACCCCTCGATCACCCGCGACGTGTCGGGCGAGGGCGTGCAGCAGGCCCTGCTGAAGATCATGGAAGGCACCGTCGCCTCCGTGCCCCCGCAGGGCGGCCGCAAGCATCCGCAGCAGGAGTTCCTGCAGGTCGACACCGCCAACATCCTCTTCATCGTCGGCGGCGCCTTCGCCGGCCTGGAGAAGGTGATCTCGGCGCGCGGCGAGGGGGCCTCGATCGGCTTCGGCGCCAAGGTCAAGGAGATCGACGAGCGTCGCACCGGCGAAATCCTGAAGCAGGTCGAACCTGACGACCTGATGCGCTTCGGCCTGATCCCCGAGTTCATCGGCCGTCTGCCGGTCCTGGCGACGCTGGAGGACCTGGACGAGGTCGCTCTGATCAAGATCCTGACCGAGCCGAAGAACGCCCTGGTCAAGCAGTACAAGCGCCTGTTCGAGATGGAGAACGTGACGCTGACCTTCACCGACGACGCCCTGTCGGCGGTGGCCAAGAAGGCGATCACCCGCAAGACCGGCGCGCGCGGCCTGCGCTCCATCCTGGAGGGCGTGCTGCTGGAGACCATGTTCGAACTGCCCACCTTCGAGGGCGTCGAGGAAGTGGTGGTTAACGCCGAGGTCATCGACGGCAAGGCTCAACCCCTGCTGATCTACTCGGAAACCAAGAAGAAGACGGCCGACGGCGCCGCCTGAGACTGATCCTCATCGAGGACGGAAGGGCGGTCCGGCGACGGGCCGCCCTTTTTCGCTTCGTCTGCTGATGAAACGGCGCCACAGGGTCCATGGGACGGAAAATCCCGTTGCGGCGGCCCTTTGACATGAAATCACCTGTGTCGCAGGGACGTGTGGACGCCGCGTCCAGCGTCACGATAGTTTCACGCTTCTGTGGGCCTTGCGGCCGCTACGCTTGAACACGGCGTTCGCAGCGCCACATACTCATACGAAAGCCGCCGAAAACAGGCGGGCTGAGTCGAGACGCCGAAGCATTCACGCCGAGGCAGACAGGCTGAGCGGCCGGAGATCCACGAAGGCCCCCGAAAGTACGCATCATGACCGAGAGCAAAATCCTCCCCGTCCTGCCGCTGAGAGACATCGTCGTCTTTCCGCACATGGTCGTGCCGCTGTTCGTCGGCCGCGAGAAGTCCGTGCGGGCGCTCGATGAGATCATGAAGGGCGACAAGCAGATCCTGCTCGCCACCCAGAAGAACTCCGTCGACGACGACCCCGCGCCCGACGCCATCTATCAGACCGGCGTCCTGGCCACCGTGCTGCAGCTTCTGAAGCTGCCCGACGGCACGGTGAAGGTCCTGGTCGAGGGCAAGGGCCGCGCGCGCCTGATCCGCTTCACCGACCGTGAAGACTATTACGAAGCCGAAGCCGTCGCGATCGACGACGAG
Organism: Brevundimonas faecalis; assembly: GCF_040549405.1. NCBI lineage: Bacteria > Pseudomonadati > Pseudomonadota > Alphaproteobacteria > Caulobacterales > Caulobacteraceae > Brevundimonas > Brevundimonas faecalis. The sequence goes on from NZ_JBEPTF010000003.1 coordinate 251,963, forward strand.
GACGGCGACGCCTCGCAAAGCGAAGCCCTGCTGCGCGCGGTGATCGAGCAGTTCGAAAGCTATGTGAAGCTGAACAAGAAGGTCCCGCCCGAGGCCCTCAGCTCCATCCCGCAGATCGCCGACCCGTCCAAGCTGGCCGACAGCGTGGCGGCCCACCTGTCGGTCAAGATCGCCGACAAGCAGGGCCTGCTGGAAACCGTCGTCGTGCCGACGCGCCTGGAGAAGGTCTACGGCCTGATGGAGGGCGAAATCAGCGTCCTTCAGGTCGAGAAGAAGATCCGCTCGCGCGTGAAGCGCCAGATGGAGAAGACCCAGCGCGAATATTATCTGAACGAGCAGATGAAGGCGATCCAGCGCGAGCTGGGCGAGACCGACGACGCCCGTGATGAACTGCTGGACCTGGAAAAGCGCATCAAGAAGACGCGCCTGTCCAAGGAGGCTCGCATCAAGGCCGAGGCGGAGCTGAAGAAGCTGCGCAACATGTCGCCGATGTCGGCGGAATCGACCGTGGTGCGCAACTACCTCGACTGGCTGCTGTCGATCCCGTGGGGCAAGGCCAAGACCAAGCCCATCGACCTGCAGAAGGCCGAGGACATCCTCGAGGAGGATCACTACGGCCTGGAGAAGGTCAAGGAACGGATCATCGAGTATCTGGCCGTCCAGGCGCGCACCGGCAGCCTGAAGGGCCCGATCCTGTGCCTGGTCGGGCCTCCCGGCGTCGGCAAGACCTCGCTGGCCCAGTCCATCGCCAAGGCGACGGGGCGTGAATACGTCCGCATGTCGCTGGGCGGCGTGCGCGACGAGGCCGAGATCCGCGGCCACCGTCGGACCTACATCGGCTCGATGCCCGGCAAGATCATCCAGTCGATGAAGAAGGCTAAGACCACCAACGCCTTCGTCCTGCTGGATGAGATCGATAAGCTGGGCGCCGACTGGCGCGGCGACCCGTCCTCGGCCCTGCTGGAGGTGCTGGACCCGGCCCAGAACTCGACCTTCGGCGACCATTATCTGGAGGTCGACTACGACCTGTCGCAGGTGATGTTCGTCACCACGGCGAACAGCCTGAACATGCCTCAGCCCCTGATGGACCGGATGGAGATCATCCGCGTCAGCGGCTACACCGAGGACGAAAAGGTCGAAATCGCCAAGCGCCACGTCCTGCCCAAGCAGCTCAAGGACCACGGCCTGAAGGACGGCGAACTGATCGTTCCAGAAGAGACGATCCGCGACCTGATCCGCTACTACACGCGTGAAGCTGGCGTGCGTTCGCTGGAACGGGCCCTGGGCGGCCTGGCCCGCAAGGCCGTGCGCGAGATGGCCAAGACCAAGGCCGCCTCTATCACGGTCGACAGCGCCAAGCTGGCCGAATACGCGGGCGTGCGGAAGTTCCGCTACGGCGAGACGGACTCGGAAGATCAGGTCGGCATCGTCACCGGCCTGGCCTGGACCGAGTTCGGCGGCGACATCCTGACCATCGAGGCGATCAAGATGCCGGGCCGGGGCCGCATGACCGTGACCGGCAACCTGAAGGATGTGATGAAGGAGTCGATCTCCGCCGCCGCCTCCTATGTCCGCAGCCGCTCGCTGGCCTTCGGCGTCAAGCCGCCGGTGTTCGAGAAGACCGACATCCACGTCCACGTGCCGGATGGCGCCACGCCCAAGGATGGTCCCTCGGCCGGCGCGGCCATGACCGTGGCCATGGTCTCGGTCCTGACCGGGATTCCGATCCGCAAGGACATCGCCATGACCGGCGAGATCACCCTGCGCGGCCGGGTCACGGCCATCGGCGGCCTGAAGGAGAAGCTGCTGGCCGCCCTGCGCTCCGGCGTGAAGACGGTGCTGATCCCTCAGGAGAACGAGAAGGACCTGGAGGACGTGCCCGAGAACGTGAAGTCGGCGCTGGAGATCATCCCGATCTCGACCGCGGACGAGGCGCTGAAGTGGGCCCTGACCGGCACCCTGACCCCGGTGGAATGGGACGAGGCGGCGGAGCCTCTGCTGCCCGCGCCGCAAGCCCCTCCGGCCCAAGGCGGAGCGGCCGTCAGCCACTGACGGCGGCGCCATTGCAAGACTGCGCGCGGCCCGGGAGCGATCCCGGGCCGCGTCGTTTTTGACGCCCCAGGCCCACACCCTTAAGTGAGAAGGGCTGCACGCTGAGGGTGAAGAATGACCAAGATCGAACTGATCGGCCGCATGGCCGAGGCGGCCGGCATCAGCCGCGACGAGGCCCGCCTGGCCCTGGAAGGTTTCACGGTCGCCGTCACCGAGGCCCTGGCCGAGGGGCGGGACGTCCGCCTGATCGGCTTCGGCGGCTTCTCGGCCGTGGATCGCAAGGCGGGAACGGCCCGCAATCCCCGCACGGGCGAGGTCGTCGAACGCCCCGCCTCACGCACCGTGCGCTTTCGTCCTGGGGAAGGATTGAAAAGCGCCTTGAACGGATGACCGGTCGAGGGCATGAAGCCTTCGACGCATGACGTCACGGGCGGCTAGCTCAGCTGGTCAGAGCATCTCGTTTACACCGAGAGGGTCGGCGGTTCGAACCCGTCGCCGCCTACCATTCACCAAGGCTATTCGCTGTTCTCAGGAGCCGAGCCTGCTTCCAGGCGCTCGCCCTAGTCCCTGATGAAGTGGGGCAGGAAGCGGGAGGTGTTGAGGGTGACGGGGCCGGCGTCCTCGCGAAGGCTCATCCCGGCGGCCTGGTCGCCGACGACCCAGGAGCCGACGATGACGTAGTTGCCGTCAAAAGCCGGAGGGGCGTGCAGGGCCTGGCGAATCCAGCGACCCTCGCCATAGCCGCCGTCGACGACCTCGACCTTTCGGCCCTGGTCGATCAGTTCGATGTTCGCGCCCTCGCGTGAGAACAGGGGCTTGCGGACATAGGAGCGGCCGAGCGCGGAATGGGCCGGATCTTCCTCGAAATAGGCTTCCAGCAGGTTGGGGTGGCCGGGGTGGCGTTCCCAAAGCAGGGGAAGGATGCCCTTGTTGGACAGCAGGCTCTTCCACGCGGGCTCCAGCACCGTCACATCGGCGGTCGGCAGGGGCGCGGCGTAGTCGTCGCGCAGCATCTGTTCCCAGGGGTAGAGCTTGAACAGGGCGTTGATCAGCCAATTCTCGTGATCGACGAACCGGCCGTCGGCGTTCAGGCCGATCTGGTCGATGGCGACGAACTGGGGCTCCAGCCCTGCCTGCTGCGCCAGATCCTCGAGGAAGCGAACCGTCTGGCGGTCCTCGACGAAGTCGGCGTCAGAGCTGAAGTGGACGAAGCCGCCGTCGGGGAAGATGGCGCGAAACCGATCGACCAGCTTCTCATGCAGGCTGTTGAACTGGTCCGCCTCGGCCGACAGGACGCCGGCCTTGATCTGATCCTCCAGCCACAGCCACTGGAAGACGGCGGTTTCATAGATGCTGGTCGGGGTGTCGGCGTTGTATTCATAGAGCCTGGCCGGACCTGTCCCGTCGTAGGCGAAGTCGAACCGGCCGTAGAGGGACGGATCGCCTCGCTTCCAACTGTCGGCGACATAGTCCCGCATCGGCTCCGGAATATCGAGCTGCTCCATCAGCCGCTCGGACTGGACGGCCTCGGCCGCCAGATCGAGGCACATGGCGTGCAGTTCTTCCGTCGGCGCCTCGATCCCGTCTTCGACCTCGGCCAGGGACAGGGCGTAGGCGGCGGTTTCGTCCCAATAGACCTCGCCGCCCACGTGACGCCAGGTGAAGCCCAGACTGTCGGCCTGGGTTTCCCAATCGGGGCGAGGATCGAAGCGCAGACGTTCCATGAATCAGGCCGGGTCCTTGTCGGCGATCGGTGCGGATTGGCCCAGGCGCGGGGTCACGATCGTCACCTCCTTCTGCGTCAGACGCGCCAGGACGTCGTCGGCCGAGGTGTGGCCGGGCAGGATGCCGGCGTCGCGCAGCTTGGCGTCCAGGTCGGCGCCCGTGCGGCGATCTTCCAGGGCCTGGTTCTCGCGCAGCTTCTCTTCCTGCACGGCCTGGCGCTGCTTGATGCGCTGCAGGCTGTCGGCGGCCGACCCGATGCGCGATTGGGCGCCGGCCGAGTTCAGCGCGACCGAGGCCTGGGCGCGCTGAACCGACTCATTGACCTTGACGATGTCGATCTCGCGACGAAGCGTTTCGATCTTCTGGTCGGTCGAGGCGATGGCGGTTCGCAGGCGGGTTTCGGCCGTCTTCATGTCCTCGATCAGCGGGCCGCGGCTCGATATCTCGACTTCCAGCTCGGCGATACGGACGGCGACTTCGCGGGCCAGATCCTCCTTGCCCTGGCTGAGGGCCGAGCGCGCCGAGTTTTCGTACTTGGCGATCTGATCGTGGAAGCTGGCCATTTCGTTCTCGGCCAGGCGGCGACGCGCCACCAGGCCGGCCAGGTCGTCGCGCGCCTTGCCCTGGGCGTTGTCGGCGTCGCGGATTTCCTGATCCAGGATCTTCAGGGCGTTGGCGTCGACGACGCTCTGCGCGGCGTCATGGGCCGTGCCGCGGAACAGGGCGGAGAGTTTTCTAAGCATGGACATGGTCGGGTCTCCGGTGTCAGGCGGCTTCGGCGCCGAAGGTTTCGCGCAGTTCGGTCGCCTCGATGGCGTTTTCCGCCAGGGTGCGCAGTTCGATCAGGATGGTTTGCAGCGTGGTCTTGCACGACAGTTCGCCCATCAGTTCGTAGACGTCCTCGCCGCCGACATTGGTAATGGCGAAGTTCGACAGCGGAACCACCCGCTGGGCCTTCAGCAGGAATTCGTTGAAGGCGTGGCGATCCGCCTGCTCGGCCACGGGCCACAGCAGGACGGAGCAGACGATCTGGGCGCCGCCGACGCTGAGATAGATCGGCAGGTCGCCGTATTCATGCATGGTGGCCAGAAGAACGGCGTCCGCGCCTTCCAGCACGCGCAGCGTCATCTCGCCCTCGCGCGTCAGGGAGGAATCGTCTAGCGCCGCCTTGATGGCGGGGACGGTCCAGGGGGTTTCGATCACGGCGTCCATGTGGTGGCGGTCTCCAGGAGGAAGAGGGGCGGAAAAGGGGCGTCGCGGTCGCCCGGCGAGGGGCGGGCCGCGCGTGGAATCGGTGACGATGGCGCGAACGGCGGCCTTGACGTCGTCACGAGCGCTTTCAGGAACCCAAAGCTCCAGCTTGATCAGCCCGGCCTTGCGGCGCGCCTGCCGCCACGCGCGGATGCGTTCCTTGCCGGCTGTGCTGGTGGGGGGCGTTGTGCTCATGTTACATGTAACGCGTAACATGAACCCTTGACATCGCATAGGGGTTTGCGATCACATTGTGATCTGAAGACGATTGGGCATAGAGGGGGCAAGGTGCTGTTGCCAAGGCTGAAGCTGGCGCTGATCTTTGATCGGGCCTTCCATGCGATGGCGGACATGCATTGGCGGATGCTGGGCGGGTTGATCCTGTTCCATGCTTTGTCGTCCTGGCTTCTGCTGGCGATAGCTGGGGAAAAGGGGCTGCACGCCTTCGCATCCTTCTTCTACTGGTATGCAACGACCGCCTACACCGTGGGCTATGGCGATCTAAGTCCGCAAAGCGCGGCGGGGCGGCTGGTTACGGCCGTCTGGATATTTCCCGGCGCGATTGCAGCCTTCACGACTGTGGTGGCCAAGGTGCTGGCTGCGATCGGCGATGTTTGGCGCACCCGTCGTTCGGGCAAGGGGGATTATTCCAGGATGAGCGACGCCATTCTGTTGATCGGCTATCATCCGGCGCGCACGCCCAAGATGATCGACGAATTATGCGCTGAACTCAGCAAGATGCAGACCTTGGTCCTGCTGACGCGCCAGACGGTGACGGACCCGGATCCTCGTATTCGCTATGTCCAGAGCGAGAGCCTGACCTCGCCTGCCGCTCTGGCGCGAGCGGGGGCAGCCAGGGCCAGCCGGGTGCTCGTCTACGCCAGCAGCGACGCTGACACCTTGGCCGCCACGCTCGCCGTGGCCGCAGCGGTCCCCGAAACCGCTCATGTCGTTTGCTTTTTCGAGGATGCGGACAGCGCCAGGTTGACGGCCCAGCATTGTCCCAAGGTCGAGGTTGTCCTGGCTTCGGCCCCGGAAATGCTGGCCCGGGCCGCACGCGATCCCGGATCCAGCCAGGTCATTACGGCCCTGACCAGTCATCTTGACGACGGCGCCACCCTGTTCAGCCTGACCTGGGAGGGCGAGGATCGGCCGATGGGCGACCTGACGCAGGGCTTGTGGAAACAACGTGCGACCCTGTTGGCGCATCAACCGGCAGGTGCGAAATCGCCGCGTTTCAACCCTCCGGGAGAGGCCGACGTGAAGACTGGCGACCGCATCTTCTATGTTTCTCACGTTCGGCTGGATCAGCCGAGCCTGGCGGGAAGCTGAATCCGGCATGTTCAAGAAGCTGTTTGGACGATCGAAGGAGCCGACGTCGGAGTCGCGCCTGGCGGTCGTACGGAACATCACCGTGGGACGCACGGTGGCGCTGGACCCCTTGGCGTGGCGGCGTCTGGGGGAAGAGACGTCCTTCACGCTCGACCGCGACGTGCTGGACATCAGCGCCCAGGGCGTAATCCGCCTGGACGACGGCCAGTACGTCCATCGCTTCTACACCGACGACCACGTCATGCTTCAGGCCATGAGCGATGATGAAGCGGGCGGCGACAGCTACGACTTCAGTCTGTTCGTGCCCTGGACCTCGGCCTATCCGCCCGGCGAACGGGACCGTCGCATCTGGCGCGACCGCCTGTCCGCGCCGGTTTTCCGCGGGGCGAACGAGAACCTGCCTGACTATCCGCGTCTGTGGTTCAGCGAGAGCGACGCCGTCCAGGCGCCGGTCACCCTGTGGGAGACGATCTGGGACGACCGGACGGCGACCAGGCCCTACGCCAGGATTTTCCAGACCTGCATGCTGTATGCGCGCGATCTGGCCGGCGGGCGCGAACTGATGCTCGCCCTGGAGCAGCAGCCCGAGGGCGGCGAGACGACCCACGAAATCATGATCGGCATTCCGTTGGAAATGGCCGAGTTTCGCGCCTGACGGCGCAAAGGAGAGAACGGATGTTCGACTGGTTCGGTTTTCAGCAGGGAGCGATCTCCTTTCTGATCGCCTTTGCGGCGGCGGGGGCCTTCACCCTTGCGTTCAAGCTGATCTATCAGTGGGTCACGCCCTATCATGAGCGCACCCTGATCCGGGATGGCAACCCGGCGGCCGCCATCGCCCTGGGCGGGGCGCTGATCGGCTATATCCTGCCCCTGGCCTCGGCTCTGTCGCACACGGTCAGCCTGGCCGAGTTCGCCGCGTGGGCGCTGTTGGCCGGGGTCATCCAGATCGCAGTCTTCGTGGTCGTCAGCCGTCTGGCCTTCCGCAACCTGGTTGTCCGCATCGAGGCGGGCGAGATCGCGGCGGCGGTCTACCTGGCTTCCATCTCCATCGGCGTCGGCCTGCTGAACGCCGCCTGCATGACGGCGTGACCGGGATGACCGAACTCAATGAGACCAAGACGATGCGCCGACTGAAGCGCTCGCGCGTCCTGCAGGTCAGCAGCCTGATGGCCACCGCCGGCTTCACCCTGGCCGCCTGCGGCTCGCCGCAGCGCGTCGCGCCGCCGGAGCCTGAACCGGCTCAGGTCTATACTTCGCTGGAAGAGTGTCGCGCCGCCAATGACATTTCGGATGTCGAGTGCGACGCTGCCCTGACCGCGGCCCAGAAGGCCGCGGCCGAGACCGGGCCACGTTACGCCACCCAATCCGAATGCGAAGGTCAGTGGGGGCCGTCGCAGTGCCAGCCGAACCACAGCGGGGGCGGCTCCTTCTTCACGCCGCTCCTGGCCGGGTTCGTCGTCGGCCAGATGTTGAACGGCGGCGGATATCGCGGGGGCGGGGCGCTCTATCGCGATCGCGAGGATCGGTATTCCAACGGCTACGGCGGCGGATACGCCTATCGCGACTATCGATCGGGCAAGACCCTGACCAACGGCCGCGAGTACGGCGACGTCGCCCGCCAGGCGCCGAGCCGGGTGCAGAGCCGCACCACGATCGTGTCACGCGGCGGGTTCGGCGGCGGGGGCCGGGGGTACGGCGGCTGATCGCCGCCTTCTTCGTCTACCGCGCCTTCGCCTTCGGGCGACGAACGGCGCGTAATGCACCGTGGTCCCCGCCGCCGCAGTAAAAGAGGTCCGCGCCGTTCGACTCCAGGCCGGACACGCCTGCGCCGGCGGGCATGTCCAGGCGTTCAAGGACGCTTCCCGTCTCGGGGTCGATCCGGCGGATGTCGCTGCCGTCCTCGTCCCATGTCGCATGCCACAACTGATCGTCGACCCAGGTGACGCCGGTGACGAAGCGGTCGGAAGCGATCGTCCGCAGAACCTCGCCGGTGTCGGGGTCGATGCGATGGATCCTACGCGCGCGATACTCCCCGACCCAGAGCGATCCTTCGGCCCAGGCGAGACCGGAGTCGCCGCCCGCGCCGGGGGCGGGAATGGTCGCGATGATCTTTCCGCTGCCGGGATCGATCCTGTGGATCGCCGCTTCGGCGACCTGATACAGGTGAACGCCGTCAAAGGCCGTGCCGGCGTCGGCCGGAGTCTCGATCACCTGGGTGATCTCCCCGCTGTCGGGATCCAGCGCATTCAGGCGATCGCCTGTGGCGAACCAGACGCTTCGTCCGTCATAGCTGACCCCGTGTACGGCTTCGACGCCGGGGAAGGGGCCGTACTCGCGGACGATTTCGGCGGGTGAACGTCGCATGCGCCTGTGCTCCTGATTGATGAGAACAAACCCTAGCGGGCCGGCAGCAGGGTGGAGAGTAACAAGCCTGTCGGGAAACCGGGGGCCTGACGCAAGATCCAGCGGCGAGCCCGGCCATGCCCTATGGCGTCGATCTTTCCGGCGACGGCGAGCGTTTCGATCGCCCGCAGCACGGTGCGCGGACTGACGTCGAGCGCCAGCGCCAGCGCCGAACTGGACCAGGCCTCGCCGTCGGCCAACAGGGCCACAACATCGGCGTGTTCTTGCTCATGCAGCGGCGCCAGGATCGCGACGCCCTCTGTCCCGAGGGGCTGTAGAATGAAGCCTCGCTCGGTGGCGACGACAGCGGCCAGAGGCCCGATCTCCGACCGCAATCGACCGATCTCGACGCGAAGACGCGCACGGTGCGATTCATCCACGAAGCGGGCGCCGAAGGCTTTCCTGAGCAGGGTTTCACGCGCGGAGTCGCCGGGCCAGGCCTCCGCCAGCGCACGAAGAAGCGCGAACAGCGTCGGTCGTCCGGCCAACGAAATCACCTGGTCGCCGAGGCGGAGCCGATGGCGCATGGCATCGACGATCAAGGCGTTCGAAGCGATCAGGGCCTCTATAGCCTCAAGCTTGAGCGGTCTGCTTTCCCCCTGCATCGACAGTATGGCGCCGGGCGCATGAAGGGCGCGGCGAGCGACCTCGACTTCCGCGACCAGGGCGGGGATTCCGGCTTCGCGCGCCGCGGCCGCCGCACGATCCAGGGCCGTGTGCGCCGGTTTCGCCTTGATGCGCCGCATGGCGATCCCGGCGGCGACGAGAAGGCCTCCGGCGCGAGAGGCGAGGGGCAGGGCCTGAATATCGAGCCGGCTCAGCCTCGTTTCCGCTTCGTCCAGCCGCCCGATCACCAGCAGGCAGCGCGCCTGGAGATACCCGGCATGGGCGGCGTTCACGCGATCACCGTGGTGCTCCAGGGCGGGCTGCGCCCGGTCGAGCGCGTCCATGGCCTCGTTGAGGTCGCGCAGGACCAGCGCGATTTCCGCCGCCGCGATGAGACATCGTGCGCGCGCCACGGGCTCCCGCGCGCCGAATACGCGTCCGGCGCGACGCAGCAGGCTTCTGGCGGTCACAAACTCGCCGAGCTGGGCCATGGCGACGCCGCGCAGGGCCAGGGCGGGCGGGTCTTCGCGCAGCGAGACGCGGTTCAATGCGCCGAGGGGATCGCCGAGCGTGAGCGCGCGACCGGCGGCGGTGATCAGGGCGTCCATGCAAACCTCGCCAGATTTGTCACTCTCACCTCTCTCGCATCGTTTCTAGAAGAGAGGCCGATCAAAGGACAGGCGCTCGGCGATGACGATTGAAGGCGGGATGAAAAGCAGGACGCGCTGGCTGGCGCTGACGGCGTCGCCTCTTTTCGCCGTCATGGCCGTGCTCTCGGCCTTTGATCCCCACCCCATGGCCCTCTGTTCGTCGTCTCCGGGCATGCTCCCGGGAGACGGGATGACCCTGATGTACGGGCTGATGAGCCTTTTTCACCTGCCGGTCTGGCTCGATCCCGCCGGGCGCGGCTGACCGATCCGCATAGGAGACTGACGATGCCGCACGAAATCCTGTCTCGCGAAGACTGGCTGACCGCCCGCAAGGCGCTGTTCGAAAAGGAACTGGCCATGACCCATGCGCTCGACGCATTGCGGGCCGAACGTCGGGAACTGCCCTGGGTCAGGGTGGACAAGGACTATGTCTTCCAGGGACCGGAGGGGTCGCGCGCGCTGTCCGATCTGTTCGACGGGCGCAGCCAACTCGCGGTCTATCACTTCATGCTGGCGCCGGGGTCGGATCATCTCTGTCCGGGATGTTCGTTCACCATGGACCATGTCGATGCGGCCCGGCGGCATTTCGAACACGCCGATCTCTCCTTTGTCGCGGTCTCCCGCGCGCCGATCGAACAGATCGAGGCGGCGCGGGCGAGGATGGGGTGGGCGTTTCGCTGGCTGTCCTCGGGCGACGGTGATTTCAACCATGACTTCGGTGTGTCCTTCACGGCCGAGGATCGCGAGGCCGGACGCGCCTCCTACAACTATGGCCACATCCTCATAAGCCGCAGCTCGGACATGTTCGGCGTCAGCGTGTTTGTGAAGGACGAGCACGGCGACGTCTTCCACACCTACTCCACCTATCATCGAGGCACAGAGCTGCTGATGGGCGCCTTCAACTGGCTGGACCTGACCCCCAAGGGACGCAACGAAACCGGCGGCACGATGAGCTGGGTCAGGCTGCAGGACGAATACGCTGACTAGCCCCCTGGATGGCTCATCCAGCCTGGCGTGACTTCCGCCGACGGCCTTCGTGCTGGATCACGCCCCAACTGATGGCGGCCAGCAGGCCGAAGAAAAGCAGGTAGGAGGTCGAGAGATAGGCCCGGCTGACGATGTCCAGGTTCAGCGCGTAGCCGATATGGGTGGCGACCGTGATCAGTTGAAAAGCCGCCGCCCAGAGCAGCCATGCCGGGGAATAGCGCCAGGCGAGCGCCGCGAGGAACAGGAACAGGGTGGCGTCCACGGCCATGATGCTCCATTGAGGCGCATGCAGATCCGCGGTGTTCTGAACCAGGGGCGTGACCAGGGTGGCGATGATCACGGCGATCATGGCCAGCCGCTCCGGCCGTCCGCCGCGCCAGAGGGCGAGCACGGCGACGACGACGAGCAGGGCCGTCAGGCCGATCTGAACCGGGGTCTCTAGCTGTTGCATGACTCCTGCATTGGCCGGATCGAACCGCAGGATCAAGCGATAGTCACGCAACCTCGCGAAGGCGGCCTGCCGGTCGCGTGGCGTCGTCCGGCTTGCCGGTCATCGGCCCGGTCAGCACGACATTATGGCCGACGAGCCATGGCGCCGCCCCGGCCAGGGCCTGGTGGGCGGCGACGAGCCGACCCCGAGCTTCTCCCAGGGCGCGAACGGCCTCGGTCGTGGCGGACAGTGCGTCCGCGCCGAGGACGGCAGACAGGCGATGATCTAGCCGAGCGTTGGTCAGAGTGTTGATCAGGGCGGAAGCGTCGCGCAGCGAGATGTCCGCGGAATCCTCGGCCTGGAACAGGGCGTCGGCGATGGTCTGGGCCAGTTGGCGTCTTTGCATGGGGGATCCTTGCCGATGCACGAGCGTCGGAGCTGATCGGGAAAACGGGGGGGGGGGGCGGCGGAGTAGGGGTCAGCGACCCGAAAAAAGACGGTCGACGGCCTGAACGGCGAGTTGCAACTGCACGCCGCCGCCTAGAAGGGCGGCCAGCAGGACCGAGGCGACCACGGCGATGACGAGAATCGACATCATCCGTTTGAGAGGGGAAGCGGACTCTCCCCGTCGGGCCTCTTCGGCGGTCGATCGTTCCCGCAAGGGAGAACGAGCGCGATGCAGAAAATCTCGCGCATCAAGTCGAGCGGAGAAAGCGTCCCGGCCGCCTGTCGCGTCATCGACAGCAGGTTGAGCGCCTGATCTCTCTGCTCGTTCGTCGCCGCCAGCTCGTCGAATATCGCCTCCACCTCTTCCCAGGTCAGGGAAGGGAGACGTGCGAGCGTCTGCGGCATTCACACCTCCTTTCGCCAGGTCATCAGTGGCGAAAGCGGTCGGATCGGCCACGGGGAACGGCGCCTCTACGACGTCGCTCCGTATGTCGGAGGAAGTAAGAAGCCGCGCGGCTTGACGGCGGTTCTGGACGCCCAGCTTGCGGCAGGCGTTCTCTATGTGCTTGTCGATGGTTTTCGGAGACTTGCCCGTGAAACCGGCGATCTCCTTGGACTGATAACCCTGGCCGACCAGGGACAGGCATTCGCGTTCAGTGGGCGTAAGCCGCGCGCCGATACCGGATGAGGCGTGCGCAGGCATGGGCTCAACTCGTCTCGCAGGCGTCCACGGCGCAGGCGGGGCCGCGCAGGGTCTTCACATGCTGATTCTTGCGGCCCGCAGAATAAATCATATGCGCGGTTTACAGTTCGTCGCTGGGATTGGCGAGCCTTGCGCCTGGTGCGAGCGACGACAAAGGCGGCAAAGGAAAAGGCCGCCGGTTTCCCGACGGCCTTCCTACGGCTTGTCCGTTCCGATCAGAACTTGAAGCTGGCCCGCAGCAGCAGGGTGTATCGGACGTAGTCTTCCAGCAGTTCCGCGTCGCCGGTGATGGCCAGCATGCCCAACTGGTTGCCGACATTCAGGCGGAAGCCGAGGATGGGGCCGCCGCCTTCGATCGAGGCCGGGTCCAGGGTGAAGGCGTCGCCGCCCGAGGCGAAGCGGGCGATGGTCTTGCCGGCGTCGACCGAGAAGTTCTGGCGCCAGCCCAGACGGATTTCCGGGCGAATCCAGCCGTTCTGGCCGAAGCCGTAGCCGATGTTGACCGCCGCCACGCCCGAGAAGATGTGGCCGTCGCGCTCTTCGATGTCGAGGTTGAAGCCGTCGCCGCCGCCTTCTTCTGTGCGGGAGCCTTCGCTCAGGGAGAAGTACTCGCCATAAATTTCGGGGCGGATGTTCACGCGGCCGAACATGCGTTCATACGAGGCGCCGCCGGCGGCCGACAGGGTGTAGCCGTGCCAGTCGGACACAGCCTTTAGGTTCAGGCCTTCGGCGACCAGCTTACGGGTCGATTCAAACGAGGCGTAGCCGCCTGCGGCGCGGGCCCAGGTCGTCCAGTACTGGCCCTGGGCGCGCCAGTAGAGGCCCAGCTCCAGCAGGTTGGCCGACAGGACTTCCTCGGCCGCAGCCTCCGGATCCTCGATGTCGGAGGAGGTGAAGGCGGCCGACAGGCCGATGGCGCCCATGCTGGTGCCGCGTTCGATGCCGCCCGCTACGCCGAAGCCTTCGGAACGGAAGCCGTAGGAGTCGGTCTTGTCCTTGTCGGCGTAGAAGTTGATCTCCTGCACCCAGGCGCTGGTTTCGCCCGGCGCGGCCGAGGCGTTGCGGCCCGTCAGGGCGCGGGTCACGGCGTCCACGCCGGCCGCCAGCGACATCAGCGAACCGCCAGAGTGATCCGGCAGCATCTGCTCGTAGATGTCGAAGAAGCCGTCGCGCGTCGTCTGGTTCAGGATGGCGTTGCGGATCGCCTCATTGCTCTTCAGCGCGCCGTAGATCGAGTCATAGGCGGCGGATTCGACGCCGATCATGCCGGCCTCTTCGGCCGTGCGGCGCTTGGCGTCGACATAGACCTGGCCGGCGCCGACATCGACGCCGGTCTTCACGACGAAGGCGTAGGGCGAGTTCTTCTGGACCGCGTTGGGATCATGGGCGCCGACGGTCAGATTGCCGTTGCCGGCGTCGATGATGGTGAAGCGCGTCGGCGCATCAATCAGCGAGTTGAATCGCACGCCCAGATCGGCGGTATCGGCGATATTGGCGCCGCCGTTGACCTTGAAGCCGCTGTTGGTCGTGGTGGCGGGATCCAGGGTGACGATCAGGGAGCCTTCAGCGCCGACGTTCAGGCCGGTGACGGTCATCTGGCCCAGTTGTCGGGCGTCCAGGGTTCCCTTGGACACATTGATGTTCAGCAGGCCGTCGCTGTTCGTCAGCTTGCCTGTGACGACGGCGCCGCCGGAGATCGACAGGCTGTCGGCGCCTGCGCCGAAGTCGATATCGCCCGTCACCGTGCCGTTTCGGATGTCCAGCACATCGGCGCCGGAGCCCAGACGGATGTCGCCGACGACGGCCGGTTCCTTCGAGTCTGGAACGCCGTCCTTATCCGTGTCGGGCAAGGTGGTGTCGGTCGAAGTGACGCCGTTCTGAACGAAGGTCACGCCTGTCGTATTGGCGCTGACGTCGATGGCGACGGCCTTGCCAGTCTGCGCCACATCCGCTGTCGGCGTGATGCCGGTCAGGATAGTGCCGGTGTTGGTGATGCTGGTCAGCGTGCCCGATTGATCGCGTACGCCGTAGACGTTCGTCTTGGACCCGGCCGCGGCGGCCGTGATCTGTCCAGAGTTTTCAAAGCGCTGCATGGAGGCGCCGGCGGCGATGTTTACGCCTGAGGCCTCATGCGTTCCGTCACTCACCGCCGTCGCCTGAATGGAGCCCGAGTTGACGAACCCTGGAGTCGTGGCGCCAGCGCCGATCAGGACCGCCGTCGAGTTCGACTTATTCGCGCTTGAACCGATGCTGCCAGCGTTATGTACGCCGCCGTTGACCGTGACGGATTGACCGGTTCCGCCGATCTGCATGGCGACGGCGTTGTTGTTCGCGTAGATGCCGGCGGCCTCGATCGAGCCGCGATTGATCAGGCCATAGGCGTTGCTGCCGGTTCCGACGACACCGACCGTAACGGCCTTGTCGGCCGATCCGACCAGCACAGCGGGGGCGCTGCCGTAGGCGCGAATCGTAGCCGTGCCTTCGCTTGCGTCAGGAAGACCGTCGCCGTCGCGGTCAGGGTCGTCCCGGTTCTTGATGCCGTCGCCGTCGTCGTCCTCGTCGCCGTTCTTGACGCCGTCGCCGTCGTCATCGCCGTCGATACCCTTGGGACCATAGGTCGGGCCTGTGTCGAACAGAACGCCGCCGGTCACGTCGCCGCCGATGCGCACGGCGGGGCCGCCTTGCAGCAGATCGTCCGCGTCCAGCTCATCCAGATAAAGGGCGTCGTCGCGAGCCCCCGTCGTGGGGCGGGTCGGCGGCGGGGTCGTGTAGCGGAATCCAGTACTCGTGATCGCGCCTTGAATCTTGACTGCGCCGTTCACATTGCCGTCGAGCGCGACGCCGACCGCATCCTTGCCTTGGGCGGCCACAGTGCCGAGAACGGCGACATTGCCGGTGACAGGTCCGGTTACGTGGATGCCGTAGGCGTTGTCGCCCAGGGCGCTGATCGTACCCAGATTGGTCAGATTGCCGACCAGAGGGGCTTCAACCGACAGCCCGGCGGAATTATTGCCTTCGACCTTGATGGCGCCTGTGCTTTCGACAAGGACGTTGCCCGTCAGAGGAGAGGCGCCCCTGATGCGCACGCCGTAGCGATCCGTGCCCTCGGCGAAGGGGCCGTCCAGGTCGCCGTCCTTGTCGGTGTCCGTGTATTCAGTGATCGAATCGGTGACGGAGATCGTGCCGCCGACCGTGACGTTGGCCGTATTGCCGCCGTTCACCAGAATGCCGGTCGAACCGCTGGCTGACTTGTCCATGGTGATGGACGAGCCTGCATCCAGGTCGATGCTGTGGCTGGAATCGACGGTGACGGCCGTGCCGCTGGCGACCGTTATGGAGCCGCCCGTGGCCATGCGGATGTTGTTGGGCGCCGTGCCCGTGGCGGTGGAGGTCGAGATCGGCGTCGTCCGGGCCGTGTTGATCACGGTCTCGGTCGCCGTCTGGGCCTGAACGCCGGCTGCGGCCATCAAGGGGGCGATCGCTACGGCGGTCGCGAGCAGAATACGCATTAGTTCAGAAACCCCTCATGGACACACGCGCGCCATAACGCCGGGCTCCGTCTAACAGGCTCGGCGTCGTTATGCCCCAAGTTTCTCGAATTTGAGGCGATTGCAAGGCCTGCCCTAGCTAGCGCAAGCTGAACGGGAACTGAAGAACCGCATTCGTTGGAGACGGGAAGAAAACGTCGCTTGAGCGGAGCAGTTTACAGCGCTACGGGCGATTCATGGTGAGTTCCAAGCGCGCCCGTCGCATCCAAAGCCGCTCCAGTCGCGTTGCCGCGTTGAGAACCGGAGAAAAGGCTTCCATGAGTCTGACCGACATCGACGTCCATGAAAGCGAACTGCGCCTGTTCCCCGGGCTGGACGAGGAGGTCGCCGAGACCCTGAGGCTGATGAAGGCCTCGACCGCCGACCCGCGTCCGCGTCTGGTGGACACCACCATGCTGTTCGCGCCGCGCTCGGGCGGAGTGAAGCGTTATCTCTTGTCAAAGAAGGCCTGGCTGGAGGCGAACCGACCCTCGGTGGCCCACAGCCTGGTGGTGCCGGGCGCTCGGCACAGGGCGGGCGTGGACGGCGTTGTTCAGCTTCATGCGGCCAAGTTGCCGTTCGGCGACGGCTATCGCTGGCCCAGTTCGGTGCGACGGTGGGGCGCCTGGGTCGCTTCGCTGAACCCGGCGGTGATCGAGGCCGGCGACCCCTATACGCCGGGGCAGGGAGCCTTGGAGGCCGGACAGAGGGTCGGGTGTCCCGTGGTCGGCTTCTGCCATTCGGACCCGGCCGGCCTGGCGGCCCTGCACTTCGGCGAATGGGCCAAGAAGCCCGTCGAAAAGCGCTGGGCCAGGCTCTTTTCTCAGTTCGACCGCGTGGTCTCCCCCAGCCGCTTCATTGCGCGCCGCCTGGAAGAGGCGGGCGTGGGCGGCATCGTGATTCGTCCCCTGGGGGTCGAGGTCGACACCTTTCGCCCCGATCGCCGGGATCGGGACTGGCTGCTGAAGAAGCTGGGGCTGGGCGCGGACGCCCGTCTGCTGTGCTTCGCCGGACGCCCGGCCAAGGAGAAGAACGTCGATGTCCTGATCGATGCTGTGCAGCGCCTGGGCGCGCCGTATCACCTGGTGCTGGTCGGCGCCGGGGCGGGCATGCCGCCGGAAGATCGTGTGATCTCCCTGCCTTATGAAAAGGACCCCAAGGCCGTGGCGCGCATCATCGCCAGCTGCGACGCCTTCGTGCACGCCAACGACAAGGAGCCCTTCGGCCTGATCGTGCTGGAGGCCATGGCCTGCGGACGACCGGTCGTGGGCGTCAACGCCGGCGGGGTGGCCGAGACGGTCGATCCCAGCGTGGGCCAGTTGGCGGCGTCCGCCGATCCGGCGGACTACGCCGAGGCGATCGAAGCCCTGTTCGAACGCGACGTCGAGGCCCTGGGCCAGGCGGCGCGGGTCAAGATGGTTGAGCAGTTCGCCTGGAACCGAGTCTTCGAGGACCTGTCCATGCTCTACGGCGAACTGAGCGGCCGTCCCGAGTTCGTCATGCCGCAACAGATCGCGCCGCTGAACTGAGGGCGGCGTCGGGCTCGCCAGCGTAATCATGCGGGCCAATCCCAACGAATTTCAGGGATTGGAGCTTTCTTCGGTCGTTTCGCCAGCCTGATCCCGGACCCGTGCCATGCTGGCGGCTCCCTCTGCGACAAGGGGCGTGGAGAGGGGAGCCGGAGGCGAATGTGCACTATGTGCACCCTGTTTTTTTTGAGTGCACATTTCGAGGAACGTCAGACAAACGACGAAACCCGCAGACGCTTCGCGTCAGCGGCTCAAGCTTGTCGATTGTTTGAAGAGGCGATGATCGGGGGCGGTGTGCGCCATTCCCTTCGCTGAAGAGAATGGCGCGAGTGACGGGGCTCGAACCCGCGACCTCCGGCGTGACAGGCCGGCACTCTAACCAACTGAGCTACACCCGCGTTTCCCGAACCGAAGCGCTGTGCGCCGCGGCGAGGGGCGTCGTTTAGGCGGGGCCGCCGCGCGCGTCAAGCGGCCCCGCTGTGGATAAGTGAAAATATCGCGCGACCTCCGTTACTTGGCTGCAGCCGTCGCCTGAGGCGGAGCGACCGGGCCGGCGATTCCGCCGTCGGCCGGCAGATGCGCCGCGGTTGCGGGCGGGGGCGGGTCGTAGTGGACGCCTACGCCCGGCCCCAGCGGCAGGTCCAGCGCCACCCAGGACGCCACCATGATCAGGCCCGCGACCAGGAAGGCGCCGGCATAGGGCAGCATGGTCGCCATCAGCGAGCCCAGACCGAACTTCGGGTCCCAGCGCTGGGCGAAGGTCAGGATGAGGGGGAAGTAGCTCATCAGCGGCGTGGCGATGTTGGTGACGCTGTCGCCCATGCGATAGGCGGCGGTCGTCATCTCGGGGCTGATGCCCAGCAGCATGAACATGGGCACGACGATGGGCGCCAGCGCCGACCACTTGGCCGAGGCCGAGCCGATGAACAGGTCGAAGACGCAGGACACCAGCACCACCACGATCAGCAGCAGGGGTGTCGGCAGGGCCAGTTCCCGCAGGGAGGCGGCGGCGTTGACCGCCAGGATCGGCCCCAGGCCAGACCAGTTGAACATGGCCACGAAGTGGGCGGCGAAGAAGGCCAGGACGATATAGGGGGCCAGTTGGCTGATCCCGTCGCGCATCATGCGGACCAGATCATGGTGCGACTTGATCGAGCCCGAGCCTACGCCAAAGGCCGCGCCTGCTCCGAAGAAGGTCAGGGCGAAGAAGGCGACCAGCGAGCGGTACAGGGGATTGAAGCGCTGCTCCGGCTCCGCCTCGACATCGACGAAGGGCGAGCCGGGCAGGAAGGTGATGGCGGCCCACAGGGCGATCATGGCCAGGACCGTCAGGCCCGCGAAGGCCAAGCCGCGCTTTTCGGCGCTGGTCAGCGGCGTCTTCTCTTCGGCGGTGGCGGGCGCGGCGGATGAGGGCGTCCACGGGCCGAGGCGCGGCTCGATCACCCGGTCGGTCAGGAACCAGACGATGGGCGTGAAGACGATCACGACGCCGATGATGAAGAACCAGTTCCCGGCGATGCTGACCGCATAGGACGGATCGATCAGATGGGCCGCCGGCTCGGTGATGCCCAGGATCAGGGCGTCGCTGGCGCCGGGGAAGAGGTTGCCCGCATATCCGCCCGACACGGCGGCGAATCCCGCGGCCAGGCCCGCTAGGGGATGACGTCCGGCGGCGGCGAAGATGACGGCCGCCAGGGGAATGACCACGACATAGGAGGCGTCCGAGGCGTGGTGCGACACCATGCCCGTCACGACCACGATGGGCGTCAGGATGAAGCGCGGCGCGTTCAGCAGGGCGCCCCGGATCGCGGTTGAGAACAGGCCCGTCCGCTCGGCTACCGAGGCCCCGTAAATAATTGTGATCACGATCCCCAGGGGCGGAAAATCGGCCAGGGTGCGCGGCATGCCGATGAACAGCCGTTCCAGGTTGGCGGGGGACAGAAGACTCTCGGCCTTTAGCACGTCGCCCGTCACCGGATTGACCGCCGACCAGCCTAGACCGGCCCCGACCAGACTGAGCGCGACCAGGGCCAAGATCAGCCAGAGAAAGAGAAATACGGGATCGGGCAGGCGATTGCCGACGCGTTCGACGGCGTTCAGCATGCGGGCGGCCAGGCTCATGCGGCGGCGCTTTCGTCAGTGAAGTCAGGAAGGGCGCATTAACGCGTATCGGCGTCGTCGCTGGCAACGCCGCGGCCTGCGGCAAAACGCCCGCATCACTGCGAACCATTCTCAACAAAAAACCTTTGCCGACATGGGTTTGAACCTGCGGAAGGTTGGGTCTAAGAAGCCCCGAATCCGCCCCCTCCCTCGGCGGGCGAGGCAGCTCGAATGAACGCATTTCTTCTGGAATACCTCCCGATCGTCGTTTTCCTGGCGATCGCCGCCGTACTGGGCCTCGGCTTCATGCTGGCCGCCTGGGCTCTGGCGCCGAAAAACCCCGACACCGAGAAGCTGTCGGCCTATGAGTGCGGCTTCAACGCCTTCGACGACGCACGCATGAAGTTCGACGTCCGGTTCTATCTGGTGTCGATCCTCTTCATCATCTTCGACCTGGAAGTGGCCTTCCTCTTCCCGTGGGCGGTGTCGATGTTCGACCTGTCGACGGGCGGCATGGTCTTCGCCTTCTGGTCGATGATGATCTTCCTTGGCGTGCTGACGATCGGCTTCATCTACGAATGGAAGAAGGGAGCCCTGGAATGGCAGTGATCGCGCCTTCGTCGCCCTTGGCGTCGCCCCTGGTCCCCGCCGGCTCGGCCGCGCGCTCGACCGTCGAGGGTTACGACCCCAAGATCCACGACAAGTTCTTCGAGGCGGTGAACACCGAGCTCGGCGAGCAGGGCTTCCTGACGACCTCGCTGGACGACGTCATCAACTGGGCCCGCACGGGTTCGCTGATGTGGATGTCCTTCGGCCTGGCCTGCTGCGCCGTGGAGATGATCCACCTGTCGATGCCGCGCTTCGACCTGGAACGCTTCGGCACCGCGCCGCGCGGTTCGCCGCGCCAGTCGGATTTGATGATCGTCGCCGGCACCCTGACCAACAAGATGGCTCCGGCCCTGCGCAAGGTCTACGACCAGATGCCGGACCCGCGCTACGTCATCTCCATGGGCTCGTGCGCCAACGGCGGCGGCTACTACCACTACAGCTACAGCGTCGTGCGCGGCTGCGACCGCGTGGTGCCGGTGGACGTCTATGTCCCGGGCTGCCCGCCGACGGCCGAGGCCCTGCTGTACGGCATCCTGCAGCTGCAGAAGAAGATCCGCCGCACGGGGACGATCGAGCGATGAGCGAACTGGTGCGCGTCGCGGAGCGCGAATCCGCCCTGACCCCGCTGGGGACCGAAATGGTGGCGGCTCTCGGTGTCGAGGCCGTCGTCGCTTTTGGCGAGCTGACCCTGATCGCCCCGCGCGAGAACATCGTCGCCGTCATGACCGCCCTGCGCGATCAATTCGGCTTCCAACTGCTGATGGACGCCTGCGGCGCCGACTATCCGGACCGCGCCGAGCGTTTCGAGGTGGTCTATCACCTGCTGTCGCTGACCCGCGCCGCACGCGTGCGCGTCAAGGTCTCGACCGACGAGGTGAAGCCCGTTCCCAGCGTCGTGTCGGTCTATCCTTCGGCCGGCTGGTTCGAGCGTGAAGCCTTCGACATGTACGGCATGATCTTCTCGGATCACCCCGACATGCGCCGCATCCTGACCGACTACGGTTTCCAGGGGCACCCGCTGCGAAAGGACTTCCCGATGACGGGCTATGTCGAGGTCCGCTACGACGAAGAACAGAAGCGCGTGGTCTATGAGCCGGTGAAGCTGGCCCAGGAATATCGCAACTTCGACTTCCTCTCTCCGTGGGAAGGCGCTGAATATCCGACCGTCCTGCCGGGCGACGAGAAGGCGGGAGCCAAGTAATGGCTGACGGACACAACACCCCCGCGACGGCTGCTCCCAAGGCGATCGATCCGTTCGAGGACTATGAAGACGGCCTGACCCCGCACGCGCGGGCGATGGACGACCGCAAGTTCACCATCAACTTCGGCCCGCAGCACCCGGCCGCGCACGGCGTGCTGCGCCTGGTGCTGGAGCTGGACGGCGAACTGGTGACCCGCGTCGACCCGCATATCGGCCTGCTGCACCGCGGCACCGAGAAGCTGATGGAGTCGCGCACCTATCTGCAGAACATCCCCTACCTGGACCGGCTGGACTACGTCTCGCCGATGAACCAGGAGCACGCCTTCTGCCTGGCCATCGAGCGCCTGCTGGAAGTCGACGTGCCCTATCGCGGCCAACTGATCCGGGTCCTGTACTCGGAAATGGGCCGCATCCTGAACCACCTGCTGAACACGACCATGCAAGCCATGGACGTGGGCGCCCTGACCCCGCCGCTGTGGGGCCACGAAGAGCGCGAGAAGCTGATGGTCTTCTACGAGCGCGCCTGCGGCGCCCGTCTGCACGCCAACTACTTCCGTCCCGGCGGCGTCCACCAGGACCTGACGCCGGAGCTGGTCGACGACATCGGCCGCTGGTGCGCCGAGTTCCCGGCCAAGCTGGCGGACATCGAGAGCCTGGTCACCGAGAACCGCATCTTCAAGCAGCGCAACGTCGACATCGGCGTGGTGTCCAAGGAAGAGGCTCTGGCCTGGGGCTTCTCGGGCGTCATGCTGCGCGGCTCGGACATCGCCTGGGACCTGCGCAAGGCCACGCCCTACGACTGCTATGCGGACCTCGAGTTCGACATCGCGGTCGGCAAGAACGGCGACTGCTGGGACCGCTACCTCTGCCGCATCGAAGAGATGAAGCAGTCGGTTCGCATCATGGAGCAGTGCATCCACAAGCTGCGGAACTGTCCCGGCGAGCCGGTCCTGGCCGAAGACCACAAGATCACCCCGCCGCGCCGCGGTGAGATGAAGCGTTCGATGGAAGCGCTGATCCACCACTTCAAGCTCTACACCGAGGGCTTCAGGACGCCGGAAGGCGAGGTCTATGCGGCCGTCGAGGCGCCCAAGGGCGAGTTCGGCGTCTATCTGGTGTCGGACGGCACCAACAAACCCTACCGCGTCAAGCTGTCGGCCCCCGGTTTCCGTCACCTGCAGGCGATGGACTGGATGAACACGGGCCACATGCTGGCGGACGTGTCGGCCATCCTCGGCTCGCTCGACATGGTGTTCGGAGAAGTGGACCGATGAGCGTTCGTCGCCTCGCCAAGGAACAGCCTGAATCCTTCGCCTTTTCAAAGGACACGAAGGCCAAGGCCGAGTGGTGGATCAAGAAGTATCCCGAGAACCGTCGCCAGTCGGCGGTGATCCCGATCCTGTGGCTGATCCAGAAACAGGAAGGCTGGGTGTCCGAGCCCTCCATCCGCGCCGTCGGCGAACTGCTGGGCATGGCCTATATCCGGGTGCTGGAGGTCGCGACCTTCTACACCATGTTCCAGCTGGAGCCGGTCGGCAAAGCCGCCCTGATCCAGGTCTGCGGCACCACGCCCTGCATGCTGCGCGGCGCCAATGAGCTGATGCGCGTCTGCAAGGAGAAGATCGGTCCCAAGGACGAACTGTCCGCCGACGGCCGCTTCACCTGGCAGGAAGTCGAGTGCCTGGGCGCCTGCGCCAATGCGCCGATGGCCCAGATCAACGACTACTATTACGAAGACCTGACGCCCGAGACGATGGCCCAGATCATCGACGACTTCGCCGCCGGCAAGTCGCCGAAGCCGGGCTCGCGCGTCGGTCGTCACACCTCCGAGCCCGAGGGCGGCTCCAGGGTCCTGACGGACCCGGCGCTGTACGACGGTTCGCGCGCCAAGAAGATCAAGTCGCTGCCGAACTCCAAGCCGGCGGCCGAGAAGGCTCCGGCCTGATGACTCGACCGAACCTCGACAGCGATGAGGGCAGGGCGGCCTACCGGGCCGAACTGCGTCGCGTCGGCTGGCCCCTGCGTTGGGGCGGGCTGGCGTTGATCCTCGTCGCCGCGGGCATGGTTCTGGTGGTCAAGGACGGCAAGTTCGGACTGTCGGAAGACCTGCTGCTCGTCGCCTACGGCCTGCTGGCCGCCGGCTGGGCTCTGGTCGTCGCCTCTATTTTCATGCGCACCCGCCACCACAAGCGCCGTCTGGCGGAAGGACTTTAAGGGCTCATGGTCGGAATCCTCGAAGACAAGGACCGCATCTTCACCAACCTCTATGGTTTCCATGACTGGGGCCTCGAGGGTGCGAAGCAGCGCGGGGCGTGGAACGCCACCAAGGACATACTGGACCTTGGCCGCGACTGGATCATCAACAACGTCAAGAACTCGGGCCTGCGCGGACGCGGCGGCGCCGGTTTCTCGACCGGCCTGAAGTGGTCCTTCATGCCCAAGGAAGTGAAGGATCGCCCTCACTACCTGGTCATCAACGCCGATGAATCCGAGCCCGCGACCTGCAAGGACCGCGAGATCATGCGTCATGATCCGCAACTGCTGATCGAAGGCGCGTTGATCGCCTCCTTCGCCATGCAGGCCCATGCTTGCTACATCTACCTGCGCGGCGAGTACGTGCTGGAGCGCGAGCGCATGGAGGCCGCCGTCAAGCAGGCCTATGAGGCCAAGCTGATCGGTGATGGCAACGTCCACGGCTGGGACTTCCACGTCTATATCCACCACGGCGCCGGGGCCTATATCTGCGGCGAAGAGACGGCTCTGCTGGAAAGCCTGGAAGGCAAGAAGGGCCAGCCGCGTCTGAAGCCGCCGTTCCCGGCCGGCGCGGGCCTCTACGGCTGCCCGACGACCGTGAACAACGTCGAATCCATCGCCGTGGTCGGCACCATCCTGCGTCGCGGCGCGGACTGGTTCGCCAGCTTCGGTCGTCCGAACAACACCGGCACCAAGCTGATGTCGCTGGCCGGTCACGTGAACACGCCCTGCGTGATCGAAGAAACCATGTCGATCCCGCTGCGCCAGTTGATCGAGGATCACGGCGGCGGCGTCCGCGGCGGCTGGGGCAACCTGAAGGCCATCATTCCCGGCGGCGCATCCTGCCCGGTCATCACGCGCGAACAGGCCGAAACCGTCCTGATGGACTTCGACTCCATGCGCGAGATGCGGTCGTCGCTGGGCACCGCCGGCGTGACCGTCATGGACGAGTCCACCGACATCGTTAAGGCGATCGCCCGCATCAGCTACTTCTTCAAGCACGAGAGCTGCGGCCAGTGTACGCCATGCCGCGAGGGCACCGGCTGGATGTGGCGGGTGCTGGAACGCATGGCCGTCGGCGACGCCGATCCTTCGGAAATCGATCTGCTGCTCGACGTGGCCGGTCAGGTCGAAGGCCACACCATTTGCGCCCTCGGCGACGCCGCGGCCTGGCCCGTTCAGGGCCTGATCCGCCACTTCCGTCACGAGATCGAAGAACGCATCCACACCTACCGCAGCCGCCGCGCGAACTTCGCCGGCCACGCGATCGCGGCGGAGTAACCGTAATGCCTATCGCCAAGGTCAACGGCGTCGAAACCGAGTTCGAACCCGGCATGACGGTTCTGCAGGTCGCAGAGCTGGCCGGGCAGGAGATCCCGCGTTTCTGCTACCACGAGCGCCTGTCCATCGCCGGCAACTGCCGGATGTGCTTGGTTGAAGTGAAGCCCGGACCGCCGAAGCCCCAGGCTTCGTGCGCCCTGCCGGCCGCTGAAGGCCAGGAGATCTTCACCGACACGCCGATGGTCAAGAAGGCCCGCGAAGGGGTGATGGAGTTCCTGCTCATCAACCACCCGCTGGATTGCCCGATCTGCGACCAGGGCGGCGAGTGCGACCTGCAGGATCAGGCCGTGGGCTACGGCCGCGACGGTTCGCGCTACGGCGAGAACAAGCGCGCGGTCGAAGAAAAGAACATGGGCCCGACGGTCAAGACGTTCATGACGCGCTGCATCCAATGCACGCGTTGCGTTCGCTTCATCACCGAAGTGGCCGGCGTACCGGACATCGGCATGATCTCGCGCGGCGAAAGCGCCGAGATCACGACCTATCTGGAAAAGAACATCGACAGCGAGCTGTCGGGCAACGTCAACGATCTGTGCCCCGTGGGCGCGCTGACGCACCGCCCGTGGCAGTACCACTATCGTCCGTGGGAGCTGAAGAAGACCGAGACCATCGACGTCATGGACGCCCTGGGCTCGAACATTCGCGCCGACGCGCGCGGCGCCGAGGTCATGCGCGTCCTGCCGCGCGTGAACGAGGGCATCAATGAAGAGTGGCTGTCCGACCGTTCGCGCTACGCCGTCGACGGCCTGCAGGCCCGCCGTCTGGACCGCCCGTGGGTGCGTGAGAACGGCAAGCTGCGCGTCGCCTCGTGGGACGAGGCGCTGAGCGCCGTGGCGACCAAGCTCAAGGCGGCTTCGGCCGACCGCATCGGCGTCATCGCCGGCGACCTGCAGGACGCCGAGTCGATGAAGGCGACGCTGGACCTGTTCCGCGCCCTGGGCTCGGCCAACACCGATTGCCGCCAGGACGGCGCGGCCCTGGGCGGCGACGCTCGCGAAGGCTGGCTGTTCAACTCTGGCCTGCAAGGCATTGAGAACGCTGACGCCATCCTGATCGTGGGCGCCAACCCGCGCGTCGAGGCGCCGCTGCTCAACGCCCGCATCCGCAAGACCTGGCTGAGGGGCGCCGCCGAGATCGGCGTCATCGGCCAGCAGGTCGAGCTGACCTATGACTACAACTACCTGGGCGCCGGTTCGAAGACTGTCGGCAAGCTGCCCAAGGCCGCCGTCGACTTCCTGACCAAGGCTGAACGCCCGGCGATCATCGTCGGCGCGAGCGCCCTGACCGGCGAAACCGGCGCGGCCGTGCTGAACGCCCTGGGCGCGCTGGCCAAGAAGGTCGGCGTGGTCAAGGACGGCTGGAACGGCTTCAACGTCCTGCACACCGCAGCCGCGCGCGTCGGCGGTCTGGACATGGGCTTCGTCCCGGCCGAGGGCGGCCTGGACGTGGCCGGCATGCTGAAGCCGGGCGCTCTGGACGTGCTCTTCCTGCTGGGCGCGGACGAGGTGAACGCCGACGCTTCGGGCGCCTTCCGCGTCTATCTGGGTTCGCACGGCGACCGTGGCGCGCACGGCGCCGACGTCATCCTGCCGGGCGCCGCCTATACCGAAAAGTCGGGCATCTATGTGAACACCGAGGGCCGGGTGCAGATGGCCGAGCGTGTCGTCTTCCCGAAGGGCGAGGCCAAGGAAGACTGGGCCGTCATCCGCGCCCTGTCGGAACGCGTGGGCCAGAAGCTGCCGTTCGACACCCTGGAGCAACTGCGCACGAAGCTGATGGGCGACCATCCGACCTTCGGCCGCATCGACTACCTGGCGCCGGCCGCGACCTTCGACGTCGCCAAGCTGGGCGCCAAGGGAGACCTGGGCGACGTCGCCTTCGTCTCCGTCATCGCCGATCCCTACCTGACCAACCCGATCGCGCGCGCCAGTGAAACCATGGCCCAACTGTCCGCTGAGCGGACGGCGCCGGTCGTTCTGGCGGCGGAGTAAGACATGGACGCTGCGACCTCCTTCTGGGCCACCCCCCTCGGCTGGACCCTCGCCACTCTCGGCGGCATCCTGATCGTCACGGTCGGGATCCTGATCTCGCTGGCCTTCCTGCTGCTGGCGGACCGCAAGATCTGGGCCGGCGTTCAACTGCGCAAAGGTCCCAACGTGGTCGGCCCCTTCGGCCTGCTGCAGTCCTTCGCCGACTTCTTCAAGTTCGTGCTCAAGGAAATCGTCGTCCCGTCGGGTTCCGACAAGGTCGTCTTCCTGGCCGCGCCCCTGATCACCTTCGTCCTGGCCTTCATCGCCTGGGCGGTGATCCCGTTCGCGCCGGGCTGGGTGATCTCGGACCTGAACGTCGGGGTGCTCTACATCCTCGCGATCAGCTCGCTGGGCGTCTACGGCATCATCATGGGCGGCTGGGCTTCGAACTCGAAGTACCCCTTCCTGGGTTCGCTGCGTTCGGCGGCGCAGATGGTGTCCTATGAGGTCTCGATGGGCCTGGTCATCATCAACGTCATCCTGCTGGCCGGGACGATGAACCTGACGCAGATCGTGACCGCGCAGACCGGCTGGATCTGGAACTGGAACATGTTCGGCGGCGGCCTCGACACCCTGCCGACCATCGTGGTCATGCTGCCCATGACCATCGTCTTCTTCATCTCGGCCCTGGCCGAGACCAACCGCCCGCCCTTCGACCTGCCTGAAGCGGAGTCGGAACTGGTGGCCGGTTATCAGGTCGAATATTCGTCGACGCCCTACCTGCTGTTCATGATCGGCGAATACGCCAACATCGTCTTCATGTGCGCCATGATCAGCCTGCTGTTCTGCGGCGGCTGGAACCCGGGCTTCCCGACCGACTTCCTCGACAGCTGGCCGACCTTCCTGGCCAACCTGTTCTACTTCCTGGTTCTGGCGACCAAGATCGTCTTCTGGTTCTTCATGATCGCCCTGGTGAAGGCCTTCGTGCCTCGCTACCGCTATGACCAGCTGATGCGCCTGGGCTGGAAGATCTTCCTGCCGGCCTCGCTGATCGCCGTGGTGGTCGTGGCGGCCTGGCGCGTCTTCGCGGTGGGGGCGTGATGGGCCTTCGCGCGACATTCCTGGTTGCGCTGGCGCTCGCCGCCGGCCTGTCGGCCTGCAGCTTCAAGCCGCTCGACCCGGCCGCGCCCGAAAGCGCGACCGCTCGGCTGGAGCGCGTCGAGCAGGAGCGTCGCGAGGAGGCGGACAAGCGCGCCTATTGCCAGCGGCTGTCGCGCGACGATCCGCGCTTCGACCGTGACGACTGCAAGGGGAGGGTGGGGTGATGAAATCCAGCCTCCTCATCCTGCCGGCGCTTCTGGTCCTGGGGGCCTGCGCCGCCTACGAGCCGGAACCGGTCTCGGTCTATCAATGGGAACGCAAGGTCGAGCAGCTTCAGCGTCAGGACGCTGAACGCGAACGCCTTTGCCAGACCCTCGACAAGGAAAGCGCGCGCTATGAACGCGAATGCGCCGGAGTGAAATCCTAATGCTGACCCGTATCGTTCAGGCGGCCAAGGGCGCGATGCTGACCGACGTGTTCGGCGCCGTCGGCCTGTCGATGAAGTACATGATGAAGCCGAAGGCGACGGTGAACTATCCGTTCGAGCGCAACCCGCAGTCGCCGCGCTTCCGCGGCGAGCACGCGCTGCGCCGCTATCCGAACGGTGAGGAACGCTGCATCGCCTGCAAGCTGTGCGAGGCCATCTGCCCCGCCCAGGCCATCACCATCGAGGCCGAACCCCGCGCCGACGGCAGCCGCCGGACGACCCGCTACGACATCGACATGGTCAAGTGCATCTACTGCGGTCTGTGCCAGGAGGCCTGCCCGGTGGACGCCATCGTCGAGGGACCGAACAGCGAGTTCGCCACCGAGACGCGCGAAGAACTGCTCTATGACAAGGCCCGACTGCTGGACAACGGCGACCGCTGGGAACGGCTGATCGCGAAGAATCTGGAACTCGACGCTCCGTATCGCTAAACCGTGCCGCGATTCCGCGAGGGATCGCCGCGCAAGACTTTGAAGGGGGCTTTGTCCCACCCATGCTGCAAGGCATAGCGTTCTATCTTCTGGCGACGGTCGCCGTGGTCTCGGGCCTTCTGGTCGTGACCGCGCGCAATCCCGTGCACTCCGTCCTGTGGCTGATCCTCAGCTTCTTCTCGGCCGCCGGCCTGTTCGTCCTTCTGGGCGCAGAGTTCCTGGCCATGCTGCTGGTGGTCGTCTACGTCGGCGCCGTCGCGGTGCTGTTCCTGTTCGTGGTCATGATGCTGGACGTCGACTTCGTCCGCCTCCGCGAAGGCTACGCCCGCTACCTGCCGCTGGCGGGGATCGTCGCGGGCGTGCTGCTGGCCGAGATGATCATGGTGTCGATCACCGTGGTGCAGGGCGGGGCGGCCAAGGCCGCGGCCGCGCCGGTCGTCGCGGGCGCCGACGCCACCAACATCGAGACGATCGGCCGGGTGCTCTACACGGACTACGTCTACTTCTTCCAGGCTGCGGGCATCGTGCTGTTGATCGCCATGATCGGCGCCATCGTCCTGACCCTGCGCCACCGCCCCGGCGTCCGCCGCCAGGACCTGGCCGCCCAGGCTAACCGCGAACGCGCCAAGGCCGTCGAGGTCAAGTCGGTCGCCACCGGCCAGGGCGTCACCCCCGAGGAGCTTCTGTGATGGACATCTCGCTCCAGCACTATCTGGCGGTCGCCGCCATGCTGTTCACCATCGGGGTGTTCGGCATCTTCGTGAACCGCAAGAACGTCATCATCATCCTGATGTCGGTTGAGCTGATCCTGCTCGCGGTGAACATCAACTTCGTCGCCTTCTCGACCTATCTCAACGACGTGTCGGGTCAGCTGATGGCCATGTTCGTCCTGACCGTCGCCGCGGCTGAAGCCGCCGTCGGCCTGGCGATCCTGGTGACCTTCTTCCGTAACCGCGGCGACATCGCGGTTGACGACGCCTCCGTGATGAAGGGCTGATCGGAACCGTGACTATCCAGACTCTCGTCACTCTCGGCGTCTTCGCTCCCCTGCTGGGGGCCATGATCGCCGGCTTCTTCGGTCGCAGGATCGGGAACATCGCCTCGCAGTCGGTCACGACCGGCCTGCTGTTCTTCTCGTGCGCGGTCTCGTGGATCGTGTTCAGCCAGTGGACCTGGGGCGGGCTCGAAGCCTTCACCGTCCACATCGCGCCCTTCATCCACGTCGGCGACTTCCAGTCGAACTGGTCGATCCGCGTGGACGCCATGTCGGCCACGATGCTGATCGTGGTGACGACGGTGTCGTCGCTGGTTCACCTCTATTCCTGGGGCTACATGGCCGAGGACGACAGCCGTCCTCGCTTCTTCGCCTACCTGTCGCTCTTCACCTTCATGATGCTGGCGCTGGTGACGGCCGCCGACTTCCTGCAGATGTTCTTCGGCTGGGAAGGCGTGGGTCTGGCCTCCTATCTGCTGATCGGCTTCTGGTACAAGAAGGACACCGCCTCGGCCGCCGCCATCAAGGCCTTCGTGGTCAACCGCGTCGGCGACTTCGGCTTCCTGCTCGGCATGATGACCGTCTTCTGGATGTTCGGCACGATCGAGTTCGCCAAGCTGTTCCCGCTGATCGCCGGCAAGGCCGGCACGGGCTGGGACTTCCTGGGCCACACCTGGTCGGCGCTGGATCTGGCTGGCCTGCTGCTCTTCATCGGCGCCATGGGCAAGTCGGCCCAGTTCTTCCTGCACACCTGGCTTCCGGACGCCATGGAAGGCCCGACGCCTGTGTCGGCCCTGATCCACGCGGCCACCATGGTCACCGCTGGCGTCTACATGGTCTGCCTGCTGTCGCCGCTGTATGAGCACGCGCCCGTCGCGTCGCTGTTCATCGCCGTCATCGGCGGGATCACTGCCATCTTCGCCGCCACCGTCGGCATGATGCAGAACGACATCAAGCGCGTGATCGCCTACTCGACCTGTTCGCAGCTGGGCTACATGTTCTTCGCCGCCGGCGTCGGCGCCTATCAGCCCGCCATGTTCCACCTGTTCACGCACGCCTTCTTCAAGGCCCTGCTGTTCCTGGGCGCCGGCTCGGTGATCCACGGCATGCACCACGAGCAGGACATGCGGAACATGGGCGGCCTGTGGAAGCTGCTGCCCATCACCTATGCGGTCATGATGATCGGCACCATCGCCATCACCGGCCTGGGTCTGCCCGGCGTCGGCGGCTTCGCCGGCTTCTATTCCAAGGATTCCATCCTCGAGAGCGCCTATGCGGCGGCGGCGACGGGCCACTCGGCTGCGGGCATGTTCGCCTTCGTCATCGGCATCTCGGCGGCCCTGCTGACGGCTTACTACTCGTGGCGCCTGGTCTTCATGACCTTCCACGGCACGGCCAAGTGGAAGGAAGAGGAGGGCGCGCACCACGGCGACGCCCATGCTCATGATGCGCACGGTCACGACGACCACGCCCATGACGATCATGCGCACGACGACCACCATCATGGTCCGCTGTCGCCGCACGAGAGCCCGGCGCCCATGATTCTGCCGCTGCTGGTGCTGTCGATCGGCGCCGTTTTCGCGGGCATGATCTTCGCCCCGCACTTCATCGGTCACCACGAGGCCGAGTTCTGGCGCGGCGCCATCTTCGTCGGCAGCGCCAACCACGTCCTGCACGAGAGCCACAACGTCCCGACCTGGGTGAAGTGGGCGCCGCTGATCGTGACGCTGACGGGCACCTTCGCCGCCTTCTGGATCTACATCCTCAAGGAAGGCGTCGCCAAGCAGTGGGCCGAGCGCAAGGGGCCGCTGTGGACCTTCCTCTACAACAAGTGGTTCTTCGACGAGCTGTATGACGCCGTCTTCGTGAAGGGCGCCAAGGCGCTCGGCGACTTCTTCTGGAAGATCGGCGACGTGAAGATCATCGACGGTCTCGGCCCCAACGGCGCGGCCTGGGCTTCGCTGAAATCGGGCGGCTGGCTGTCGCGCTTCCAGTCCGGTTTCGTCTACTTCTATGCATTCGTGATGCTGATCGGCGTGGCTGTGTTCCTTGCCTTCGCCATCTTCACGTGGGGAGCCTGAGCCTCGTGCCTCACATTCTGAGCATCGTCACCTTCCTGCCGCTGGTCGGCGCCGGCCTGCTGCTTCTGGCCAGCATGCTGAACAAGGGCGGTCAGGACGCCGCGGCTCCGGCCGCGCGCTGGATCGCGCTTGGCGCCACGCTCGTGGTGCTGGCCGTGTCGGTCCTGCTTGTCGCCCAGTTCGATCCTTCGAACCCGGCCTATCAGTTCGTTGAAAACTACGTCTGGTTCGCCGGCGCCGGTTATCACCTGGGCGTGGACGGGATCTCGATCCTGTTCGTCCTGCTGACCGCCTTCCTGATGCCGATCTGCATCGTGGCCAGCTGGAAATCGATCGAGACGCGCGTCGTCGAATACATGATCGCCTTCCTGGTGCTGGAGACCCTGGTCATCGGCGTCTTCACGTCGCTGGACCTGTTCCTCTTCTACATCTTCTTCGAAGGCACCCTGGTGCCGATGTTCCTGATCATCGGCATCTGGGGCGGGGCGAACCGGATCTACGCCTCCTACAAGTTCTTCCTCTACACCCTGCTGGGGTCGGTGCTGATGCTGCTGGCCATGCTGTGGATGGCCCATGAGACGGGCACCACCAGCATCCCCGAGCTGAAGAAGTACGCCTTCGACCCAGCCGTTCAGCCGATCCTGTGGCTGGCCTTCTTCGCCTCGTTCGCAGTGAAGATGCCGATGTGGCCGGTCCACACCTGGCTGCCCGACGCCCACGTTCAGGCCCCGACGGCCGGTTCGGTCATCCTGGCCGGCATCCTGCTGAAGCTGGGCGGTTACGGCTTCATCCTGTTCAACCTGCCGATGTTCCCGCAGGCGTCGCAGATGTTCACGCCCCTGGTCTTCACCCTGTCGGTGATCGCCGTGGTCTACACCTCGCTGGTCGCCTTCCGTCAGACGGACATCAAGAAGCTGATCGCCTATTCGTCGGTCGCACATATGGGCTTCGTGACCATGGGCATCTTCGCCGGCAACGACACCGGCGTGCAGGGCGCCGTCTTCCAGATGCTGAGCCACGGCCTGATCTCGGGCGCGCTCTTCCTCTGTGTCGGCGTGGTCTATGACCGGATGCACACGCGTGAGATCGCCTTCTACGGCGGCCTGACGGCGCGCATGCCTTGGTATGCGGCCATCTTCCTGATGTTCACCATGGCCAACGTCGGCCTGCCGGGCACTTCGGGCTTCATCGGCGAAGTCCTGACCATGACCGGCGCCTACAAGGTCTCGACCTGGACGGCCCTGATCGCGGCCTCGGGCGTCATCTTCTCGGCGGTCTACGCCCTGACGCTGTTCCGCAACGTCATGTACGGCGAGATCAAGAACCCGGCGCTGCAGACCATCACGGACATCGACAAGCGCGAACTGCTGATCTTCGTCCCGCTGATCGTCGGCACCATCTGGCTGGGCCTCTATCCCAACGCCGTCCTCGACTACACCGGGCCAAGCGTTGAGGCCCTGACGACCGCCTATCGCGCAGCCATCGGCGGGTGAGAGCATAATGACTGATCTGTCTTCCGCCCTGAACCTCGCCGCCCCGGAGCTGACCCTTGCGGTCGGCGGGCTGGTGCTGCTCATGCTCGGCGCCTTCACCGGCGAGAAGTCGACGCGCCTGATCTCGGGCCTGTCGATCCTGCTGCTGGCCGCCGCCTCGGTGCTGGCCGCGGTCGGCCCGCTGGGCACGGCCTTCAACGGCGCCTATGTGGCCGACCCGCTGGCCGTCTACGGCAAGGTCGCCATCTTCCTGTCGGCGGCGGTCGCCATCGTTCTGGGCGACGGCTGGATCCATCGCAACGGCATCGCCAAGTTCGAATTCCCCGTCCTGATCGTGCTGGCCTCGGTCGGCATGTCGATGATGGCTTCGTCAGGCGATCTGATCTCGCTCTACATCGGCATCGAGATGCACTCGCTGGCCCTCTATGTGCTGGCCGCCTATCACCGCGACAATCTGAAGGCTTCGGAAGCCGGCCTGAAGTATTTCGTCCTGGGCGCCCTGTCGTCGGGTCTGCTGCTCTACGGCGCCAGCCTGATCTACGGTTTCGCCGGCTCGATGCGCTTCGTCGACATCGCCGCCTTCGCCACGGCAAACCCGGGTCCGGGCCTGATCTTCGGTCTGGTCTTCCTGATCTGCGGCCTGGCGTTCAAGGTTTCGGCCGCGCCGTTCCACATGTGGACGCCCGACGTCTATGAAGGCGCTCCGACCCCGGTCGTGGCCCTGTTCGCCACGGCGCCCAAGATTGCGGCCATGGTCCTGATCATCCGCGTCCTGGTCGAAGGCTTCGGCGTCGCCCACGGCCAATGGGCCCAGGTCATCATCCTGATCTCTCTGATCAGCTTTGCCGTCGGTTCGTTCGGCGGTCTGATGCAGAAGGACATCCAGCGCCTGCTGGCCTATTCCTCGATCATCAACATCGGCTACGCCCTGCTGGGCGTGGCGGCGGGCACCCAGGCGGGCGTTCAGGCCACCCTGATGTTCATGACGCTGTACGTCATCGACCAGTTCGGCTTCTTCGCCGTCCTGCTGTCGCTGAGCCGCAACGGTCGTCCGATCCGCAAGATCGCTGATCTGGCCGGCCTGAAGAAGGATCGCCCGTTGACGGCGGTGGCCCTGACCATCCTGTCGCTGTCGGCCGTCGGCATCCCGCCGATGTCAGGCTTCTGGGGCAAGTTCTTCGTCTTCGGCGCCGCCGCCGACGCGGGCTACTGGATGGCCGGCGCCGCCGGTCTGGTCGCTTCGGTCGTGGCCGGCTTCTACTACCTGCGCATCATCAAGGTGATGTGGTTCGACGCGCCTGAAACCGATGTCGCCACCGACAAGTCGCCGCTGGAAGCCAAGTGGATCGCCCTCGCGGCCGCCGCCTTCTGCTTCCCGCTGGTGATCGTCGCCCTGACCTGGCTGGAGCCGCTGACCCGCGCCGCCGCCTCCGGCGTCGGGGTCGGGTAAGGGTCTTTGGCCGCGCCGGTCCTGATCCTCGAGGAAACCGACTCCACCAACGCCGAGGCGCGACGCCGCGCCGAGGCGGGCGAGGTCGGACCGCTATGGATCACGGCGCGGCGCCAGACGGCCGGTCGCGGCCGTCGCGGACGCAGGTGGGAGAGCGAGAGCGACAACCTCGCCTCCACCCTGCTGCTGCTGACGCGGAAATCGCCGGCCGAGGCGGCCCAACTGACCTTCGCCGCCTCCCTGGCCGTGGCCGACCTGCTGGATCGCTATGTCCCGCCGGCCCTGGTCACGATCAAATGGCCCAATGACGTCCTGCTGGACGGGCGCAAGACCTCCGGCATCCTGATCGAGTCCGGTCCGGCGCCGTCGGGCGGCCTGTGGCTGGCGGTCGGCATCGGCGTGAACCTGAGCCAGACGCCCGGCGAGACCGAACGTCCCGCCACCTGCATCGCCGAACACCTGAACCAGGGCGTGATCGCGCCTCCCTCCGTAGATGGGGCGGCCCAGGCCCTGGCCGAGACCTTCGGCGTCTGGCTGGATCGCTGGACGACGCTGGGCTTCCAGCCCATTCTGGACGCCTGGACCGCGCGGACGCCGGGTCTGCACGGCCCCTGCACCGCGCGGCTGACAAATGAAACCCTGACCGGCGTGGCGGACGGGGTGGAGGCCGACGGTTCCCTGCGCTTGAAACTGCCGGACGGATCGCTGCGTGTGATCTCCGCCGGCGATGTCTTTTTCGGAGAGGCCGCCTGATGCTGCTGGCGATCGAGCAAGGCAACACCAACACCCTGTTCGCCGTCCACGACGGCGCTGACTGGATCTTCCAGTGGCGCACGGCGACCGATCCGATGCGGACGGCGGATGAGTACGCTGTCTGGCTGCACCAATTGTTCGAGATGCGCGGGCAGGGCATGACCATGGCCGACATGGACGGCTGCATTATCTCCAGCGTGGTGCCGCAGTCGATCTTCAACCTGCGCAACCTGGCGCGACGCTATCTGAGCGTCGAACCCCTGGTGATCGGCGAGAACGTCGAACTGGGCATCGAGGTGCGCATTCCCAAACCCAGCGAAGCCGGTGCCGACCGTCTGGTGAACGCCATCGGCGCCCTGCAGGTCTATGAGGGCGACCTGCTGTTGATCGACAGCGGCACAGCCACCACCTTCGACGTGGTTTCGGGCGCCGACGAACGGGGCCCGGGCGCATTCGAGGGCGGGCTGATCGCGCCGGGAATCAACCTGTCGCTGCAGGCCCTGCATGAGGCGGCGGCCAAGCTGCCGCGCATCGCCATCCAGCGTCCGCCCGTGGTGATCGGGCGCGACACCGTGACCTCCATGCAATCCGGCGTCTTCTGGGGCTATATCGCCCTGATCGAGGGCCTGGTGGACCGCATCAAGACCGAGTGGGGCAAGCCCATGACGGTCGTCGGCACCGGCGGCGTCGCCTCGCTGTTTGAAGGCGCCACAAATTCAATCGACCGGTTCGATCCGGACCTGACCATCCGCGGCCTACTCGAAATCTGGCGGCGGAACTCCCATCTCTGAGACCTATGACCAAAAATAATCAAAACGACGAACTCGTCTTCCTGCCCCTGGGCGGCTCGAACGAGGTCGGAATGAACCTCAACGCCTACGGCTTCGGCCCGGCGCACGACCGCAAGTGGATCATCGTCGATGTCGGCGTGACCTTCGGCGATCCGTCCACCCCGGGCGTGGACGTCATCGTGCCCGATCCGACCTTCCTGGAAGGCGAGAACATCCTGGGCATCGTGCTGACGCACGCGCACGAGGACCATATCGGCGCCCTAGGCTGGCTGTGGCCGCGCATCAAGGCGCCGCTGTACGCCACGCCCTTCACCGCCTTCCTGATCCGCGAGAAGCTGCGCGACGCCAACATCCTCGATGATGTCGAGCTGAACGAGATCCCGCTGGGCGGCGACCTGAACCTGGGTCCGTTCGACGTGACATTCGTCACCATCACCCACTCGATCGCCGAGCCAAACGGCCTGGCCATCAAGACCCCGCTGGGTACGGTCCTGCACACCGGCGACTGGAAGATCGACAACGATCCGGTCGTGGGCGAGCGTACCGACGTCGAGACCATCCAGCGCCTCGGCGACGAGGGCGTGCTGGCCATGGTCTGCGACAGCACCAACGTCTTCGTCGACGGCGTGGCCGGTTCCGAGGGCGACGTGAAGGTGGCCCTTGCCGCCCTGATCAAGGACCTGAAGGGGCGCGTCGCCGTGGGCTGCTTCGCCTCCAACGTCGCGCGTATGGACAGCGTGATCCGCGCCGCCGAGGCCGCCGGTCGCCGCGTGGCCCTGGCTGGGCGCTCGATGCACCGCATCACCGCCGCCGCCAAGTCGGTCGGTATGCTGAGCGACGTCAAACCCTTCCTGAGCGAGCAGGATGCCCGCGTCTGGCCCGAGGACGAGATCCTGTATCTCTGCACCGGCAGCCAGGGCGAGGTTCGCGCGGCCCTGTCGCGCGTGGCCGAGGGCACCCATCCGTTCATCAAGCTGGGCAAGGGCGACCACTGCATCTTCTCGTCGCGGGTCATCCCCGGCAACGAGCTGTCGATCGGCCGCCTGCAGGACAAGATGGCCGACCGGGGGGTGCGCCTCTACACCGAGAAGGACCATCCCGGCATCCACGTCTCGGGCCATCCGTGCCGTGACGAACTGCGCCAGATGTACAACTGGGCGCGCCCGCAGATCGCGGTGCCGACCCACGGCATGCGTCGTCACCTGATGGAACACGCCAATCTGGCCAAGGACATGCAGGTTCCGGAAACCGTGACGCCGCGCAACGGCGACATGGTGCGCCTGGCGCCCGGACCCGCGGCCATCATCGACGAAGTGCCGTCGGGCCGCCTGTTCGTCGACGGCGGCATGCTGGTGGAGGAGGCGGGCGAGGCCCTGCGCGAGCGCAAGCATGCGGCGTCGAACGGCGTCCTGATCGTCAGCTTCGCCATGGACAAGCGCGGCAAGATCGTCAGCGACATCGACGTGCGCGGCATCGGCCTGCCGGGGGATGAGGATCGTCCGCTGGGCGATGTTCTGGACGATCTGGCCGAACGGGCCGAAAACGCCGTGCGCAACCTCAAGGGTGAGGCGCTTGAGGACGAAATGGTCATTGAACAGGCCGTCAGCCGCGCCTTGAAGAAGGCCAGCCAGCAGGTCTGGGATCGCCGCCCCATCGTCGAAACCGTGATCCTGAGGCTCTGATGGCCGACCGCCTCTATCTGCTGAAGCCCGACTGGCACGACGACCAGGGCGGCCCCTGGTTCTGCCCGCCGGGGGCGCGGATCGAGGGCGTTCTGGGCCTCTATCCGCGTCTGCGCGATCATCTGACCATCGCCTATCTGGACCACCCGCGCCCGCGCGCGGCCGTCGTGGCGGAAGTAGGGGAGGCGAACCAGAGCTGCCCCCTGCTGGTGCTGGACGGCGAGTTCGACTGGCCCGAGGCCCAGGTCAGCGAAGAGACCGGCGCCCGCTTCCTTCAGGACGACGCCATTCTGCCCTACTGGGCGGCCCGCTACGGCATCGGGCGGCCGCATCCGTAAGCTTTTTCCTCCCCATTTCGTGGGGAGGGGGACCACGAAGGGGTGGAGGGGGCGGCTCGAAGTTTGCCGTTGCGTCGCCCCCTCGGTCTCGACGGCTGCGCCGCCGATCCACCTCCCCATGAAATGGGGAGAAAGGGTGAGTTCACCCGCCCAGCGTGACCTTCCGATAGTTGTCCTTGTCCAGAGCCCCGATCTCGACCGAGATCTGGGCCGGGCCGTCATACGGCTTCACTCCCGCCAGCAGGGTCGCCTGCACCGCCTCGCCCAGGGCCGTCTTCTGTTCCTGGGTGCGGCCGGTCAGGATGCGAAGGTCGCAGTGGACCATGGCCTGGGCCGGGTCGCCGTCGGCGATGATCAGGTCGTCGCAGCGCACGATCCGCGTCTTGCACGCCTGGGTCGTCGCTCCGACCAGATCCACGCACAGGCGATGAATCTCCACCGCCAGGGCGCGCCAATCGGTCCCGTCGAAATGGGGGGAGTGTTCCAGGGTGATCTGTGGCATGAGAGCGTCCTTGTTGCGTGTCCCGCTTTAGCCCGCTGACGGCGGCGTCGAAAGGCGGGAGCGCGCGAACCGACGAAGACTGGACCCCCGCCCATGCCTCTTGGCCCCTTCACCCTCGTGGCCCTGTATCTGACCTCATGGTGGATCGTGCTCTTCATGATCCTGCCGCTGGGCTCGTCGAAGCAGGTGGAGACGCCGCCGACCGACGGCAGCCAGTGGGGCGCGCCGGCCAATCCGCAGTTGAAGAAGAAGTTCATCACCACGACCTGGGTCTCGGCCATCGTCTGGGTCTTCATCGTCCTGCTGGTCTGGCAGGGGTGGATGCCTCTGCCGGACTTCTCGCGCGGTCCTGCGCTCTAGCTTTCGCCCCATTCGCCCGGTTAAACCTCGGGCCAGACTGATTTTGCAGAGATTCCCGCCATGCGCCTGTCGCGCTACTTCCTGCCCACCCTGAAAGAAGCCCCCTCCGACGCCCAGATCGTGTCGCATCAGCTGATGCTGCGCGCGGGCATGATCAAGCAGGAGGCCGCCGGCATCTACGCCTGGCTGCCGTTGGGCCTGCGGGTGCTGCGCAAGATCGAGCACATCGTCCGCGAGGAGCAGGTCAAGGCGGGCGCCGTCGAGCTGCTGATGCCGACCCTGCAACTGGCCGACCTGTGGCGCGAGAGCGGCCGCTATGACGCCTATGGCCCGGAGATGCTGCGCATCACCGACCGCCATGAGCGCGAACTGCTGTACGGACCGACCAACGAGGAGATGATCACCGACGTCTTCCGTGCCTATGTGAAGAGCTACAAGGCCATGCCGCTGAACCTCTTCCACATCCAGTGGAAGTTCCGCGACGAGCGCCGTCCGCGCTTCGGCGTCATGCGCGGCCGCGAGTTCCTGATGAAGGACGCCTATTCCTTCGACGTGGACGAGGCCTCGGCTCGCATCGCCTACAAGCGCATGTTCGCCGCCTATCTGAACACCTTCTCGCGCCTGGGCCTGAAGGCCGTGCCGATGCGCGCCGACACCGGCCCGATCGGCGGCGACCTGAGCCACGAGTTCATCGTCCTGGCTGAAACGGGTGAGAGCGAGGTCTTCTGCGACCGCAAGCTGGTCGAGATGGCAGCGCCGGGTCACGACCTCAGCATCGAGCAGCTGGAAGGCGTGTTCAACGAGCGCACGGCCCTCTATGCCGCGACCGAGGAAATGCACGACGCAGCCCAGTTCGAGGCCCAGACCGCCGAGGGCGACCGTCTGTCGGCGCGCGGCATCGAGGTCGGCCACATCTTCTACTTCGGCACGAAATACTCGGTCCCGATGAAGGCCAATGTCCAAGGTCCGGACGGCAAGGAAGCCCCGGTCCACATGGGCAGCTACGGCGTCGGCGTGTCGCGTCTGATGGGCGCCATCATCGAGGCCAGCCACGACGCCGGCGGCATCATCTGGCCGGACTCGGTCGCGCCGTTCGACGTGGTGGTGATCAACCTGCGCGCTGGCGACGAGGCCGTCTCGGCCGCCTGTGAAGAGGCCGTGGCCAGGCTGGAAGCCCAGGGCAAGGACGTCCTCTACGACGACACGGACGAGCGTCCTGGCGGCAAGTTCGCCACCGCCGACCTGATCGGCGTGCCGTGGCAACTGACCATCGGGCCCAAGGGTCTGGCCGACGGCGTGGTTGAATTGAAGCGCCGCGCCACCGGCGAGAAGCTGAGCCTGTCGCTGGACGCCGCCCTGGAGCTGCTGACGAAATGACCGACGCCGCGACGGCTTCCGCCCGGCCGCCCGCCAAGCCCGCCGGTCCTTTCTCCGCCTGGGAGATCGGACTGGCGCTTCGCTACCTTCGCGCCAAGCGCAAGGAGGGCGGGGTCGCCCTGATCGCCGTCATCAGCTTCATCGGCATCATGCTGGCCGTGGCGGTGCTGATCAGCGTGATGAGCATCATGGCGGGCTTCCGCAGCGAGCTGCTGGGGCGGATGCTGTCGTTCAACGGCCATATGTACGTCCAAGGACCTGTGCTGAACTCGCCCGACCGCGAAGGGGCGCTGAAGCGGATCGGCGATGTGCCCGGCGTGGTGTCGGTTACGCCCCTGACGGAATCCCCCGCCATGTTCCGTGCGGGCGGTCAGATGACCGGCGGCATCGTACGCGGCGTGCGGCCCCAGGATCTGGCCTCGACCAGGTTCGTCTACGACAGCCTGCCCGCGGAAGCGCGGGCCGCCTTCGGCAAGGGCGAGTATGGCGGCGACAAGATTCTGATCGGCAAGGCTCTGGCCGATCAGATGGGCCTGACGGTGGGCAGCCCCATCTCCATCTATTCTCCGACGGGCGCCGACAGCGCTTTCGGCAACTTGGGCGGTCTGGAAAAGACCTATGTGGTCGGCGGCGTGTTCAGCTCGGGCACGGCCGACTACGATCGCGCCTTCATCTTCATGCCGTTAGAACAGGCCCAACTCTTCTTCGGCAAGGAGGGGGTCTGGGACGTCATCGAGATGAAGGTGGCCGAACCGGATCAGATCGAGAAGATGCTGACGCCGGTGCAGGACGCCGCCGGTCCCGGCAGCATCGTCACCGACTGGCGCGTTCGTCTGGCCGCCTTCTGGGGCGCGCTGAAGGTCGAGCGCGTGGCCATGAGCATCATTCTGGGCCTGGTCGTCGCCATCGCGGCCATGAACATCATCAGCGGTATCGTCATGCTGGTGAAGAACAAGACCCGGGACATCGCCATCCTGCGGACCGTGGGGGCCAGTCCGTCGTCGATCCTGCGCATCTTCTTCATGTCGGGTGCGGCCATCGGCATCGGCGGCACCATCGCCGGTCTGATCCTGGGTCTGCTGTTCTGCCTGAACATCGGCGCGATCCAGCACTTCCTCGAGGCCCTGCTGGGGGTCCAACTGTTCAACGCCGACGTCTACATGCTGGACGCCATCCCGGCCCTGGTCGATCCGTGGGATGTGACCTGGGTGGCGCTCTTCTCCTTCTTCATGAGCTGCCTGGCCAGCCTGCCGCCGTCGTGGAACGCGTCGCGGATCGACCCGGTGGAGGCCCTGCGCTTTGAATAGTTCGTTGAAGAGCGTGGCTCCGACGCTGCGCCTGCGCGGCATCATTCGCACCTATCCGACCGCCTCGGGCGGGCTGACGGTGCTGAAGGGCGTCGACCTGGACATCATGCCGGGCGAGGTCGTGGGCCTGATCGGACCTTCCGGTTCGGGCAAGTCGTCGCTGCTGCACGCCGCTGGCCTGTTGGAACGGCCGACCAATGGCCAGGTCATGATCGACGGCGAGGACGTCGGCGGCCTGGATGAACGGGCGCGCACGCGCCTGCGCCTGTCGCGCATCGGCTTCGTCTATCAATTCCATCACCTGCTGCCGGAGTTCGACGCGCGGGACAATGTAGCCCTGCCGATGCGCATCGCCGGTCATTCCGAGGCCGAGGCGCGTCGTCGGGCGGAGGCCCTGCTGACCAGTCTGGGTCTTGGCGAGCGCTTTACCCATCAGCCGGCCCAGTTGTCGGGTGGAGAGCAGCAGCGCGTCGCCATCGCCCGTTCCCTGGCCAATAATCCGCGGCTGCTACTGGCGGACGAACCGACCGGCAATCTGGACCCCGCCAATAGTCACGCCGTCTTCGATTCCCTGCGCGAGCTGGCCAAGACCACGGGCGTCGCCGCCCTGATCGCCACCCACAACATGGAGTTGGCGGGGCATATGGATCGGGTCTTCGCCCTGAAGGACGGCCATCTGGAAGAACGGGCGGCCGAGAGCCAAGCCTACTGAAGTCAGGCCTCGGCGCGCGTCTTGATGATGTTCAGGACGTTGCGATGGAAGTCGCCCAGGAAGACGCCGCCCCACCAGGCGGCGTAGCCGTTCATCGGCGTGCGGATCCAGTAGCGCGTGGTGAGAATCAGGTCGGATCCACCGTCCGCCGTCGGCTCGATGCGATACCGGCCTTCTTCCAGGCGCAGGTAGTCGCTGTCGACCGTCAGATGCTCGTCCAGGATCAGGCGCGAGGCTTGCGCTCCGATATGGAAGGTCCAAGCGAGTTCATGCTCGGGCTTCCAGGTCGTGACATGTTCCTCGAAGCGAACCCCCTTGGCCCATTCCAGGCTGCGGACCGCGCCCGCGCCCTGGCCGATCATGTGGGCGTCCCTGGGCCGTGGCACGCCAACCAGATCATGCGTGAAGTTCCAGCTTGCTCGCCGTCGGTGATGGTGCGGATGTCGGTGACATTGGCCCAGACTTCGGCGGGCGGCGCGTCGATATGGATGCGGCTGATCACCTCGCGCGTCTGGGCCTCTGGCGGGCGATCGGCTTCGATAGGGACGCCGATCAAGGGCAGGGCCAGCAGGCCCAGGCACAGAACCCGGCCGGCGCGCGCCTTCATGACCTGGCCGGCGATCAGGCCTGCGATCAGGCCCGAGCCATAGAAGATGGGCGCCGCCATCACCAGGCAGACCGACCCCTCCCGCAGCACCACGCCAGCCGCGACCAGCATGACGGTGACGGTGAGGGCCGACACGCTGAGATGAGATCCAGTCCCTTTCGCTCCCTTGGGGTCGGACACATAGACGCTGATGATACAGGCCATGACCGGCGCGCCCAGCAGGAAGCCGATGAGCAACATGCCAGAGTCGGGCGCCTGTATGCGCGTCCAGGCGTAGATGGTCAGGGCGTAGACCAGACCAAATCCCAGGGCGGCGAGCCAGGTCGCCTTTCGGGATGACGCATGCGGCGGCGCGATGGGCGACAGGTCAGGCTTTTCGCTTGTCATGCGGTCAGTATTGCAACGCCGGGGCCGGACGCGCCATGGCGATGGCGCGGTTCGCGACCGATGGCCGCGTCGGAGGGGCGGAGCCTATCGTCGTCATCTGCGTTGAGCGGGAGAGGGGACGACAGTCGCGCCCCGGCACGAGGTCGCCGTATCCATTCCTTGAACCAGAGACCTGAGGCAG
Organism: Brevundimonas faecalis; assembly: GCF_040549405.1. Lineage (NCBI taxonomy): Bacteria > Pseudomonadati > Pseudomonadota > Alphaproteobacteria > Caulobacterales > Caulobacteraceae > Brevundimonas > Brevundimonas faecalis. Next base: position 296,113 of record NZ_JBEPTF010000003.1, read on the forward strand.
ATCGCATTCTTGGCGTCCGCCCATCCGATTATCGGTCGCCCATGGCGGGCGCGGGATCAATTGCGTGGGACTACGAGGTTTTGCCTCGGCGCGGCTACGGTATCATCGACTCATGATGAGTGAAGACAGGGTCTCAGTCAGGGCGGTGTCCTTGGAGCGGGGGACGGCGCGGCCGGTCGGTGAAATCGCGGTCATCGACGATGATCGGGCCCTTCTGGAACTGACCCTCATGGCGGTGCGCGACAGCGGCTATCGCGCCATCGGCTTCTCGGATCCGCTGGACGCCCTGATGTGGGCTTCCGACGCCGACCCGACCTGCATCGTGGCTGATCTGAAGATGCCGGGCGTCGAAGGACTGGACCTGGTCGCGGCCTTCTGCGCCCTGAACCGTCACGCGGTCATCATCGTCAGCGCCTTCGTCGACGTGCGCATGACGGTGGACGCCATGCGCCTGGGCGTCGACAACGTCCTGCCCAAACCGACGACGGGCGAAAGTCTGATCCGCGCCATCGAACAGGGCGCGGCGGCGTTGCAGGTCGCGCCGCCCCGAGAGGAACTGACCTTCACCCGGCGCGAAAGCCAGGTGGCGGAAATGCTGGTGGGCGGCATGACCACCAAGCAGATCGCCCAGTCCCTGTCCCTCAGTCCGCGCACGGTGGAGTTCTTCCGCGCCAGCCTGCTGCGCAAGACCCAGTCGCCCAATTCCGCCGCCCTGGCCTCGGCCCTTACGCGAATCGGCTTCCGTGCCTCGTGATCTTGACGAGAACAAAAAGGCAACATAGAACAAATGGGCAACCTTTGAACTGGGGATAAGCTCATGTCGCGTTGGGTGAGGGATCTGCTGTCGCTTGCGTCGTGCGGCGGCTTCGTCTGGATGATCTGGCAGGCGTCCTTTCTGGTGACGTGATCATCGGACAGACTCCCTGCATGATCAGCGCCCGGTGAACATGGACCGGGCGAGAGGCCTCGGTCGCCGAGGTCAGCGGAGTTGGAATTGACCGAAACGGCCGAAGCTCGGGGATTTGTCCATCTGCGGGTCCGCAGCGCCTATTCCTTGCTGGAAGGGGCGATAAAGGCAGGGAAGATCGGCAAGATGGCCGCCGAGGCGGGCATGCCGGCCGTGGGCGTCGCCGACCGCGCCAACCTGTTCGGGGCTCTCGAATTCAGCCAGACGGCCAAGGATGCGGGGGTGCAGCCTGTCGTGGCCTGCGCCCTGCCGGTCCTGGGTATCGGCGGCCAGGTCGCGGAGAGGTGGGCCAAGACCCCGACCGTGGTCCTGTTGGTTCAGAACGAGCAGGGATGGCTCAATCTCTGCGCCCTGTCCTCCGCCGCCTATCTCGACGCCGGCGAACTGGCCGAGCCGGGCGTGCCCTGGGGACAGATTGTGGATAAGTCCGAGGGGCTGATCCTGCTGTCCGGCGGACCGGACGGTCCGATCGACCCCTTGTTCGTCCAGAACAAGGGCGAGGACGCCGTCGCCGCACTCGAAGAGATGAAGCGTGTCTTCGGTGACCGCTTCTATGTCGAGCTTCAGCGTCACGGCCTGCCGCAGGAGACGGCGGCCGAGCGCGGTCTGGTCGAATGGGCCTATGCCAATGATACGCCCCTGGTCGCCACCAACGACGTCTATTACGCCAAGGCGGCTCAGGCGAAATCGCACGACGCCCTGCTGTGCATCTCCGACGGCGCATTCACCGGTCAGGAGGATCGGCGTCGCATCACCGGAGAGCACTGGTTCAAGACCGCCGAAGCGATGCGGGAACTGTTCTCGGACCTTCCCGAGGCCTGCGACAACACCATCGACATCGCGCGCCGCTGCGCCTTCCTGGTCAATACGCACAAGCCGATCCTGCCGCGCTTCGACACCGGCGCCGGTCGCTCCGAAGCCGACGAACTGGCGCACCAGGCGCGCGAGGGGCTGAAGGCGCGGCTGGAGAAGAACGAAGCCTATGCGCCGGTGGAGGAATACTGGAGCCGTCTCGAATGGGAGGTCGAGATCATCCAGCAGATGGGCTTCCCCGGCTACTTCCTGATCGTGTCCGATTTCATCAAGTGGGCCAAGCTGCACGACATCCCGGTGGGGCCGGGGCGGGGTTCGGGCGCCGGCTCTCTGGTGGCCTGGTCGCTGACCATCACCGACTTGGACCCCTTGCGGTTCGGCCTGCTGTTCGAGCGCTTCCTGAACCCGGAACGCGTGTCGATGCCCGACTTCGATATCGACTTCTGCCAGGAGCGGCGGGAAGAGGTCATCGACTACGTGCAGGATCACTACGGCAAGGACCGGGTGGCCCAGATCATCACCTTCGGCACCCTGCAGGCGCGGGCCGTGCTGCGCGACGTGGGCCGGGTGCTGCAGATGCCCCTGGGCCAGGTGGACCGGCTCTGCAAGATGGTGCCGAACAACCCGGCCAACCCCGTGACCCTGGCTCAGGCCATCGACCTGGAGCCGCGCCTGAAGGAGGCGCGTGACGCCGAGGCCTCGGTCAAGACTCTGCTGGAGACGGCGCTCGAGCTTGAGGGCCTCTATCGCAACGCCTCGACCCACGCGGCAGGCATCGTCATCGGCGACCGTCCGTTGACGGAACTGGTGCCGCTGTATCAGGACCCGCGCTCCACCATCCCGGCCAGCCAGTTCAACATGAAGTGGGTGGAGCCGGCGGGGCTGGTGAAGTTCGACTTCCTGGGCCTGAAGACCCTGACCGTGCTGGACCGGGCCAAGGGTTATCTGGAACGGCGCGGCGCGGCGCCGGAATGGAACCTGCTGCCGCTGGACGATCCCAAGACCTATGAGCTGATGGCCTCGGGCCAGACGGTCGGGGTGTTCCAGCTGGAATCCCAGGGCATGCGCGACACCCTGCGCAAGATGCGCTGCGGCTCGATCGAGGAGATCACCGCCCTGATCTCCCTCTATCGCCCGGGACCGATGGAGATGATCGACACCTACATCGACCGGAAGTTCGGCCGGGCCGAGGTGGACTATCTGCACCCGAGCCTGAAGGAGGTGCTGACTGAGACCTACGGCGTCATCATCTACCAGGAACAGGTGATGAAGATCGCCCAGATCCTGGCGGGCTACAGCCTGGGCGAGGCCGACCTGCTGCGTCGCGCCATGGGCAAGAAGAAGAAGGAGGAGATGGACTTCCAGCGCCTTCGCTTCGTCAAGGGCGCGTCCGAGAAGTCCGTGCCGGAAAGCCAGTCCGGCTCCATCTTCGACCTGGTGGCCAAGTTCGCGGGCTATGGCTTCAACAAGTCGCACGCGGCGGCCTATGCCCTGATCTCGTTCCAGACAGGCTGGCTGAAGGCCAATCATCCGGTCGAGTTCTTCGCCGCCTCGATGAGCCTCGATTTGTCGAACACCGACAAGCTGGCGGTCTTCTATCAGGACTGCCGCCGGTTCGAGATCCCGGTCCTGGCGCCGGACATCAACCGCTCGTCCGCCGACTTCGACGTCCAGTGGAGGGAGGGGCAGGGCAGCGTCCTCTATGCTCTCGGCGCCATTCGCAACGTGGGCCTGGAGGCCATGAAGCATGTGGTGGAGGTGCGCGACGCAGGCGGACCCTTCGCCGACATCTTCGACTTCCTGGAGCGCGTCGATCCCAAGGCGGTGAACAAGCGGGCGCTAGAAGGCCTGGCCAAGGCCGGCGCCTTCGACAGCCTGAATCCTAACCGTCGCCAGTTGTTCGAACAGGCCGACACCCTGATGGCCTATTGCCAGAGCGTGGCGGCGGAGCGCGCCTCGTCCCAGGTCAGCCTGTTCGGCGCCGACCAGGCCGGCGCCGCGCGGCCGCGTTTGAAGAGCATCGAACCCTGGGCCGGGCCGGACAAGCTGGATCAGGAACTGTCCGCCGTCGGCTTCTATCTGTCGGGACACCCGCTGGAGGACCTGACCCCCGCGCTGAAGCGCAAGCGCGTGACCTTCGTCGCCGAGGCCCAGGACCTGGCCGAGGCGGGACATGAAGCCTTCCTGATGGCCGGCGTCGTGCGCCGCCGTCAGGAAAGGGCCAGCGCCCGGACGGGCGAAAAGTTCGCCTTCGTCACCTTCTCGGACCCGACCGGGGAGTTCGAATGCCTGTTCCCGCCGGAACAACTGCGGCGTTGTCGCGACATCCTGGAAGTCGGGACTTCGGTCCTGGTGAAGGTGCGGGCCAAGGCGGCGGACGGCGAGGTGCGCTTCTTCGGCGACGACGCCAGCCAGATGGACGTCCTGCTGGACGACGCCCAGATCGGTCTGCGGGTGGTGCTGTCGGCCCAGACGGCCGATGCGGAGGCTCTGAAGGCCCGACTGGAACGGGCGCGGGCCCAGGGCAAGGGCGGAGAGGTCTGGCTGCAGACCACATTGCCGGGACGCACCGAAATCGAAATCAAGCTGCCCGGTCGTTATCGACTGGACGCGGCCTTGCGGGGGGCGCTGAAGTCGGCGCCGGGAGTAGTCATGCTGGAGGACGCCTGATGACGGAGACCAAGACGCACAAGGGATCGTGCCATTGCGGCGCTGTGGCCTATGAGGTCGAGACGGGGATGGAGGGGCTGATGGAGTGCAATTGTTCGCACTGCTATCGGAAGGGCTTCGTCCTGGCTTTCGCGCCCCGGTCGGCCTTTCGCCTGACCCGGGGAGAGGAGGCGACGACCTCCTACTTCTTCAACAAGCACAAGATCGACCATCGCTTCTGCAAGACCTGCGGGGTCCAGCCCTTCGGCTACGGTGTCGCGCCGGACGGATCGGAGGTGGCGGCGATCAACATCCGGACCCTGACCGATATCGAGCCCTGGGACTGGACGGCGGAACGGGTGGACGGGCGCAGCTTCTGATCAGTTTGGTTCCGGCCGGAACTGTTCGCGCGGGGTTCCGTCCACGGCGTAGAGCCGTTCGACCGGGATCTTGACCACCAGTCCGGTGGCGGGCAGGCGCAGGTCGTATATGGCGCCCAGCAGGCCGGCCATGGGGTCGCCGACGACCCGCGCGCCCTGGGCGTGCAGGCCGATGGCCAGACCTTCCCCCATGCTGCCGGTCCAGCGCCCGACGCGAACGACGACCGGACCGCGGTGGCGTTTGTCGGGACGGGGCATGACCTGTTCGATCCAGCGGCGCTCGATCCCCGTCCGACGCGCCTCGGAAGGCAGGGCGTGAATCTGATAGGCGGAAGGGGCGTCGACGAACCAGCCCATGATCCCTCGCGCCACCACGGTGTTGCCGCCGCTGGGCGTATCTCTCAGGTCGATGATCACGGTCTGGCCGTCCCGAGCCCCAGCCATGGCGGCGTCGAAGGCGGCGATGGTCGCTTCATCGCCCAGGACGTCGTTGATGCGGATGACCCAGGCGTCGCCTTCCAGGCCGCTCTCGACCGCCGGGGTGTCGCGCTGCATCGAATAGAGGCTGGGCAGGTTCAGCCGACGAGTCGTCCCGTCCGCAGCGGTGATCGTCAGGTCGCGCGGGCGATCGCGGCGTCCGGCCGCCAGGACGCGTGCGGCGTATCCGGCGCGATCGTCGTCCGGGCTCAGACCCATCTCGCGCCAGAAGGCGGCGACGGCTTTGTCTGTCGACTGGTCGCCGACGGCGGTCAGACGATCGCCCGCCTTGACCCCGGCGGCCTGAGCGGGAGAACCGGCGCGGACAGATGTTACGGTCCACCCGCCGTTCTCAGGCTCGATCCACAGATCGGAATAGCTGGGCGTCACGGCCCAGCTGTCGGCGAAGGAGGCGCCGGTGATGGCGTGATGATCGGCCAGGGCGGTCAGGGCGTGCTCGGCGTAGCGCAGCAGCCCGGCGCGATCATGAACGGCCTGGGCCTCGGCCTTTAGGATGTCCGTGTTCGGAAAGGCGCCGCCGGGCAGCCGTTCGATGTAGGCGTAGTCAGCCTCGATCAAGGCGGGCAGGGCCAGGGCGTCTCGGCGATAGTCTTCCGCCGTCGGCGTCGCGGACGTCTGGGCTGCGGAGGACGTGGCCAGGGCCAGGACGGCGAACGGAACGGCGAAAAGCGAGGGGGAGGGGCGCATGGACCCATGTCATCGCGACGGGGGGCCCCGGGCAAGTTAAATCCCGATCATGTTCAGGCCCTTGCCTTTTCCGGCCATCCCGACTACATGCGCGGCGCACTTCGCACGTGGGCGTGGCGCGTTCCGGGGAGACATCCCGGACTGCACCGTTCCGAGGGACCGTCCGGTCCTTTAACCGCCCACGCTAGGTTAGATCGGAAAAAGGAAAAGACGATCATGGCTCTGCCTGAATTCTCGATGCGTACGCTGCTGGAAGCCGGCGCTCACTTCGGCCACCAGACGCACCGCTGGAACCCGAAGATGGACCGCTACATCTTCGGCTCGCGCTCGAACATCCACATCATCGACCTGTCGCAGACGATGCCGCTGCTGCACCAGGCCCTGGTCGCCGTTCGCGACGTCGCCGCCAAGGGCGGTCGCGTCCTGTTCGTCGGCACCAAGCGCCAGGCCGCCGATCCGGTCGCCCAGGCCGCTGCGCGCTGCGCCCAGTACTACATGAACAACCGCTGGCTCGGCGGCACCCTGACCAACTGGCGCACCGTCTCGGGCTCGATCGCCCGCCTGCGCGAGCTGGAAACTGTTCTGGCCGGCAGCGGCGAAGGCCGTAACAAGAAAGAGCTGCTGACCCTGCAGCGCGAGAAGGACAAGCTGGAGCTGTCGCTCGGCGGCATCAAGGACATGGGTTCGATCCCGGACATCATGTTCGTGATCGACACCAACAAGGAATCGATCGCGATCCAGGAAGCCCGCAAGCTGAACATCCCGATCATCGCCATCCTGGACACCAACTCGGATCCGGACGGCATCACCTACCCGGTCCCGGGCAACGACGACGCCGCCCGCGCCATCCAGACCTACTGCGACCTGATCGCCGACGCCGTCCTGGACGGTCTGGCCGCCGGCGCTTCGGCCTCGGGCATCGACCTGGGCGCCTCGGAAGCTCCGGTCGAGCCGATGCTGCGCGAAGCCGCCGCTGCTCCGGTTGAAGCCGAAGCCGCTCCGGCCGGCACGGAAGCCGTGGCTGAAGAGCTGCTCGCGACGACTGAAGAAAAGGTCGAGGGCTAAGTCGCCCTCAGGTCCGGTCGATGATCGGACCTACGCCAAACTGACATGCGGCCGGGCTATCCATGCCCGGCCGCTCATTTGAATTTTCAGGAGATTGAACATGGCCGAGATCACTGCCGCCCTCGTGAAGGAACTTCGCGAGCGTTCGGGCGTCGGCATGATGGACTGCAAGAAGGCGCTGGTTGAGACCAACGGCGACATCGAAGCGGCCATCGACTGGCTGCGCGCCAAGGGCCTGTCCAAGGCCGCCAAGAAGGCCGACCGCGTCGCCGCTGAAGGCCTGGTCGCCGTCGCCGTCCGCGCCGAAGGCAAGGGCGAAGTCGCCGCCGCCATCGAGTTCAACGCGGAAACCGACTTCGTCGCCCGCAACGAGCTGTTCCAGACGGCCGCCAAGTCGTTCGCCCAGCTGGGCCTGCACCACGACGGCGTCGACGCCATCCACGGCGCGACCCTGGAAAGCGGCAAGACCGTTCAGGACGAAGTGACCCAGCTGATCGCCACCATCGGCGAGAACATGCAACTGCGTCGCGCCGCCCGTCTGTCGGTCGATGAAGGCGTGGTTTCGACCTACGTCCACAACGCCGTTTCGCCGGGCGTCGGCCGCATCGGCGTGCTGGTCGCCCTGGAAGGCGCCGCCGACCAGGAAACCCTGCGCGAACTGGGCCGCAAGATCGCCATGCACGTGGCCGCCACGGCTCCGCTGGCCCTGGACACCTCGGACCTGGATCCGGCCGCCATCGAGAAGGAACGCGCCGTTCTGATCGAAAAGGCCAAGGAAGAAGGCCGTCCCGACAACATGATCGAAAAGATCGTCGAGGGTCAGATCAACAAGTTCCAGAAGGACGTGGTGCTGTCCAAGCAGCCGTTCGTCATGGATCCGGACGTGACCATCGAACAACTGGTCGCCAACACCGGCAAGGAGCTGGGCTCCTCGCTGAAGCTGGCTGGCTTCGTCCGCATGGCTCTGGGCGAGGGCGTGGAGAAGGTCGAAGGACCGGACTTCGCTGCTGAAGTCGCCTCCATGACTGGCGGCAACTAACACCGAAGCTTCTTCCTGAAAGGGAAGAATTTTCAAAAGGGCGCGTTCGGCTTTGAAGGTCGGCGCGCCCTTCGTCTATGATGAGCCGCCGATTCACATCGCGCGGATGCGTAACCCCTGTATCCACGGACCTATTCCCATGCCTGACGCCCCCTCCGAGTTCCGATATAAGCGCGTCCTGCTGAAGGTCTCGGGCGAGGTCCTGATGGGGGATCAGTCCTACGGCATCGACATGAAGACCGTCGACGTGGTGGCGGCCGCCGTGGCCCAGGTGGCGCGCGAGGGCGTCGAAATCTGCCTGGTCATCGGCGGCGGCAACATCTTCCGCGGCCTGTCCAAGGCCGCCGAGGGCATGGATCGCGCCAACGCCGACTACATGGGCATGCTGGCCACCATCATGAACGCCCTGGCCATGCAGGGCGCCCTCGAGAAGATCGGCGTCGACACGCGGGTCCAGAGCGCCATTCCCATGGCCGCCATCGCCGAGCCCTACATCCGTCGCCGCGCCATGCGGCACCTGGAAAAGGGCCGGGTGGTGATCTTCGCCGCAGGCGTCGGCGCGCCCTTCTTCACGACGGATTCGGGCGCCGCGCTCCGCGCCGCCGAAATGGGCTGCGACGCCCTGCTGAAGGGCACCAGCGTGGACGGGGTCTATACCGCCGATCCCAAGAAGGATCCGACCGCCACCCGCTATGAAACCCTGACCTATCAGGAGGTTCTGGCCAAGGACCTGCGGGTAATGGACGCCTCGGCCATCGCCCTGATGCGCGACAGCGACATTCCGATCGTGGTCTTCTCGATCCGTGAGGAGGGCTCGCTGCGCAAGACCCTGAGCGGCGAAGGCACCTTCACCGTCATCACCAACAAGGCCGCCTGAGCGGCCCTCGATCCGAACGACAGACCAGGAAGACCCCTATGGCCAAGCCCGAGCTCAAGACCTACCGCGACCGTATGGACAAGTCCGTCACGGCGCTGAAGGAAGAGTACGCCGGACTGCGCACCGGCCGCGCCAATGCGGGTCTGCTGGACCCGGTCCAGGTCGAGGCCTACGGCTCGACCTCGCCGCTGACCGCCGTGGCGGCCATCAGCGTGCCCGAGCCGCGCATGATCTCGGTCAGCGTCTGGGACAAGAGCATGGTCGTGGCGGTCGAGAAGGCGGTTCGCGCCGCCGGTCTGGGCCTGAACCCGATCGTGGACGGCCAGACCCTGCGCATCCCGGTGCCGCCTCTGACCGAGGAGCGTCGCAAGGACCTGGTCAAGCTGGCCGGCAAGTACGCCGAGCAGCAGAAGATCGCCGTGCGCAACGTGCGCCGTGACGCCAACGACGACCTGAAAAAGGCCGAGAAGGCGGGCGAGATCAGCCAGGACGAGCAGAAGAAGATGGAGGCTGAGGTCCAGAAGGACACCGACGCGGCCATCAAGCGCATTGACGAAACCTTGAAGGCCAAGGAAGTCGAGATCATGCAGGTCTGACGCAGGCGCGTCAGAAAGGGATTCTCACAATGTCGGCCGAGACCGTCGCCACGGCGCCTGAGAAGGGGCCTCGTCACGTCGCCCTGATCATGGACGGCAACGGTCGCTGGGCCGAGCGCCGGGGCCTGCCGCGCGTGGTGGGCCATCGCGAAGGGGTTCAGGCCCTGCGCCGCACCATCAAGGCCGCGCCGGATTTCGGCATCCGCTGCCTGACGGTCTTCGGGTTCTCGACCGAGAACTGGAGCCGCCCGGCCGACGAGGTGTCGGATCTGATGGGTCTGGTGCGCTCCTTCGTCGGCAGCGACCTGAAGCGGTTGGAGGCGGCGGGCGTTCGTGTTCGCGTCCTGGGGCGCCGCAAGGGCCTGCCGGCCGACATCGCCGCCATCGTGGATCGGGCCGAGACTCAGACCGCGCACAACGACCGCTTCCTGCTGCAGGTGGCCTTCAACTATGGCGGCCGCGCCGATCTGGCGGATGCGGCTCAACGCCTGGTGGATCTTGCTCGCGCGGGCGAGCTGTCCGGCGACGTGACCGAGGAGGATCTGGGCCTGGGTCTGTCCACCGCAGGCTCGCCGCCGGTCGATCTGATCGTGCGGACGTCAGGCGAGCAGCGCCTGTCCAACTTCCTGCTCTGGGAAGCCGCCTATGCCGAACTGGTGTTCCAGGACATCCTGTGGCCCGACTACGGCGCCGAGGCCCTGGGCCAGGCGGTCGCGGCCTTTGGCTCCCGTGAGCGTCGTTTCGGCGGCCGGGACGCCGTGGAGGATGCCGCGCCAGAGGCGACGACGGTGAAGGCGGCGGTCTGATGGGGTTGAAGGTCGGCGATATCGGGCTGAGAGCGGCGTCCGCCGTCGTCCTGGCGCCGGCGGCGGTCCTGGCGACCTGGGCCGGCGGCGGCTGGTTCTGCGCCCTTGTGGTCGTCGCTTGCGGCCTTCTGGCCTTCGAATGGGCGCGGATGAGCGCGCCGGGCTTCTGGCGCTCCATCGGCGCGGCCGTGGCCCTGGCCCTCATCGCTTCCGTCGTGGCGGCCCATGTGGGTCAGGTCTCGCTGGCCCTGATCCTGCTGGTCTTCGGCGCTATGGCGGCGGGCCTGTTCGCGCGATCGCGCGGGGCCGAGGCCCTCGATGCGGCCTATGGCGTGCTCTATCTCGGCTGGCCCTGTATCCTGCTGGTCTGGCTGCGCGACATGAACGAGGCGCAGGGTCTTTACTGGACCGTCCTGGTCTTCGCCGTCGCCTGGGCGTCGGACATCCTGGCCTATCTGGTCGGCAGCGCCGTCGGCGGACCCAAGCTGTGGCCTCGCTTTTCGCCCAACAAGACCTGGTCCGGCTTCATCGGCGGCCTGATCGCGGGCATGGCGGCGGGCGCGGGCATGGCGGCATGGCTGGACATGGGGCTGCTCAACGCCTTCTGGGGCGGAGTGCTGGGTCTTGCGGCGGCGCTCGCGACCATGGCGGGCGATCTGTGGGAGTCCGCTCTCAAGCGTCGTTTCGGCGTCAAGGACGCCGGCAATATCATTCCTGGCCATGGCGGCCTTCTGGATCGGGTGGACGGCTTGATGTTCGCCGTCGTCGTCGTCGCCGCGGGACGGGCCATCGTCCTGATGCTGGAGGCGGCGGCATGATCGTTCGCAAGGTCAGCATTCTCGGATCGACGGGCTCGGTCGGAACCTCCACCCTGGACCTGATGGATCAGGCCGAGAAGGCGGGGTCCGGCGCGTTCGAAGTCGAGGTCCTGACCGGCGGGGCGAACATCGCCCGGCTGGTCGAGCAGGCGCGACGCTGGAAGCCGCGTCTGGCGGTCACGGCGGACCCGGCGCGTCTGGCTGAATTGCGCGACGGGCTGGCCGGAACCGGCGTGGAGGCGGCGGCGGGCGCCGACGCCGTGGTCGAGGCGGCCAGACGGCCCGTCGACTGGGTCATGGCCTCCATCGTCGGCGCGGCGGGCCTGCGTTCCGCCTGGGCGGCGGCGGGTACGGGAGCGACCCTGGCCCTGGCCAACAAGGAAAGCCTGGTCTGCTGCGGCCCGACCCTGATCGAGCGCGTGAAGCGCAGCGGCGGGCGGCTGATTCCCGTCGATTCCGAGCATTCCGCCATCTTCCAGGTCTTTCCGGCCGAGGCGCCCGAGCGGGTGTCGAAGCTGATCCTCACGGCTTCGGGCGGGCCGTTCCGCGCCCTGCCGAGGACGGCCATGGAGCGGATCACGCCCGAGCAGGCCGTGGCCCATCCCAACTGGAGCATGGGCGCGAAGATTTCCGTCGACAGCGCCACCATGGCCAACAAGGGCCTGGAACTGATCGAAGCGGCTTACCTGTTCGGCATGGGCGAGGACCGCGTAGACGTGGTCGTCCATCCGGAGTCCATCATCCACAGCCTTGTGGAATATGTGGATGGATCGACCCTGGCCCAGATGGGGCCGCCGGACATGAAGACGCCGATCGCCTGCGCCCTGGCCTGGCCGGAGCGCATGCGCTGGCCGGCGCCCAGATTGGACCTCGCGGCCCTGGGCCGTCTCACCTTCGAGGCGCCCGATCAGATGCGTTTCCCTGCGCTGAAGCTGGCGCGGGAGGCTCTGGCGGCCGGCGGCGACGCGCCGATCGTCTTTAACGCGGCCAACGAGGTCGCCGCCCTGGCCTTCCTTGACCGTCGACTGGGCTTTCTAAATATTGCCGCAGTCGTCGCGGACACATTGGAACGTGCGACGAAGGCGGGGATGGGTTCCGGCTCCGGCGACGCTTGCGATGCGGCTCTGGCCGTGGACGCGGCGGCCCGGCGGATAGCGGACGAGATCATCGCCTCGCGCGCGATTGCTGCCTGACGGCGACTGGAGACCATGAACGGCATGCTGGGATTCCTTGGCCAAGCCCTGATCTATGTCGTGCCCTTCCTGCTGGTGCTGACCCTGGTCGTGACGGTCCATGAACTGGGCCACTTCCTGACCGCGCGCGCCTTCAAGGTGAAGATGGACCGCTTCTCCATCGGTTTCGGTCGCGCGATCTTTCAGCGCACGGACCGGCATGGCGTCGAGTGGCGTCTGGGCTGGCTGCCGCTGGGCGGCTATGTGAAGTTCTCGGGTGATCTGGACGCCACGGGCGTGCCGGACCGCGCAGGTCTTGAGGCCATGAAGCGCGAACTGGTCGCCGAACATGGGCCGGGGGCCGAGCGCGACTATCTGTATTTCAAGCCGCTTTGGCAGCGAGCCCTGATCGTGGCGGGCGGGCCGTTCGCCAACTTCGTCCTGGCCATCGCCATCTTCGCCCTGCTGTTCAGCCTGGTCGGCGTCGAACTGCGGCCTGCACGGGTGATGGAGGTGGCGCCGAACTCCCCCGCCGCCGTCGCAGGCTTCAGGCCCGGCGATCTGATCACCCAGGTCAACGGCAAGATGATCGCCGACGGAGGCGAGGTGACCCGCGTCGTGGCCCTGAGCAGCGGCACGCCGGTCGACTTCGTCGTGGAACGCGCCGGCGCGGACGTCCGGCTGACGGCGACGCCGGAGCGGGTGACGACGCAGGATCCGATCGCAGGCAAGGTCTCGATCGGACGCATCGGCCTGGGCCTGGGATCGAGCCGGGACGAGGTTCGCCACGTTCGCTACGGCCCGATCGCGGCCGTCGGCAGGGGCTTCACCGAGACCGGCGACATCCTGAAGACCACCTTCACCTATATCGGCCGCATGATCTCCGGTCGCGAATCAGGCGACCAGTTGAGCGGCCCCCTGGGCATCGCCAAGGCCTCGGGCGCCCTGACGAACGCCGCCGTGGCCGCCAATCCCGATCCCCTGGCCATGATCGGAAATCTCCTGCTGACGCTGACCAGCTTCGCAGCCATACTTTCGGTCGGAATCGGCTTTCTGAACCTGCTGCCCGTTCCTGTGCTGGATGGGGGGCATCTGATGTTCTACGCCTATGAGGCCGTGGCCCGCCGACCGGTGGCGGCCCGGGTGCAGGAGGCGGGATATCGGGTCGGGCTTGCTTTGCTGGCCAGTTTAATGTTGTTCGCGACGTGGAACGACCTGCAGAAACTCAATCTCTTCAAATTCCTCGGCGGGCTCGTCTCGTGAGCCGACGCCAGCCCCCGACGGGACCCCGAATGATTAAGAACGACAGTCGCATGATCCGAAACCGTGGCCGCATCCTTGGTCCCAGCGCTCTCGCCCTGGCCGTAGCCGCCGGCCTGGCCGGACCTGCGCTCGCCCAGACGGCGCCTGCCGCCGCTCCTGCCGCTGCTCAGCCGCAGGAGCCCCAAGTGACGGTGGCTGCGCCGGCCGAGGATCGCGCTGTCGTCAACCGGATCGTCGTGCGCGGCAACCAGCGCATCGATCAGACGACGGTTCTGTCCTATCTGCCGATCCAGCCGGGCGACACCATCGACGCCGGCGTCATCGACGTGGCGGTGCGCACCCTGTCGCGCACGGGGCTGTTCGCGGACGTGCAACTGGGCCTTCAAGCCAATGGCGACCTGATCGTCGAGATCGCGGAAAACCCGATCATCAACCAGGTGACGTTCGAGGGTAATAAGGCCCTGACCGAACAGAAGCTGCGCGACGAGGTCACCATCAAGCCGCGCGGCATCTATACCCGCGCCCGCGTTCAGGAAGACGTCGGCAAGATCATCGAGCTGTACCGCCTGTCCGGCCGCATCTCGGCCACGGTGACGCCCAAGCTGGTCCAACTGGAGCAGAACCGCATCGACGTGGTGTTCGAGATCGACGAGGGTCCGGAAACCGGCGTCTCGGCCATCACCTTCCTCGGCAACCGGGCCTTCTCGGACAGCGATCTGCGCGAGGTCATGGTGACCAAGCAGTCGCAGTGGTGGCGTCTGTTCAGCTCGAACGACAACTATGACCCGAACCGTCTGGACTACGACCGGGAGCAGCTGCGGAAATTCTATACGAACCGCGGCTACTACGACTTCCGCATCCTGTCTTCGGTCGCAGAACTGAAGCCGGACAGCAGCGCCTTCGGCATGACGCTGACCCTGGACGAGGGCGACCGCTATCACTTCGGCGAGGTCAAGGTCGTCACCGAGAACGACCGCCTGAACGGCGACTTCCTGCAACGCCTGCTGCCGATCCGCACGGGCGACCTGTACGAAAGCGACCGGATCGAAAGCGCGGTCGACACCCTGACCTTCGCGGCCGGTTCGGCGGGTTATGCCTTCGTCGAGATCAACCCCAGCTATCGCGCCAACCCGGAGACCGACACGGTCGACGTGACCTTCAACCTGAAGGAAGGTCAGCGGGTCTACATCGACCGCATCAACGTCGTCGGCAACACCCAGACCCTGGACTCGGTCATCCGTCGTGAGCTGATGGTGGGCGAGGGCGACGCCTTCAACCGCAGCCTGGTCGAGCGTTCGCGCAACAACCTGCGCGCCCTGGGCTTCTTCAAGGATGTGAAGATCGAGGAGACGCGCGGCAGCGCGCCGGACCGTTCGGTCGTCAACGTCACCGTGACGGAACAGCCGACGGGCGAACTGTCGGTCGGCGCCGGCTTCAGCTCTGTCGACTCCTTCGTGCTGAACCTGGGCGTGACCCAGCGCAACTTCCGCGGTCGCGGCCAGAACGTCGTAGCCCGCGCCGAGTGGGGCTCGCTGCGTCAGCAGATCGACTTCCGCTTCACCGAGCCCAAGTTCATGGGCCGCGACCTGCGCGCCGGCTTCGACCTGTTCCACACCCGCTACGATCTCAGCGAGTATTCGTCCTACGACTATCGCTCGACGGGCGGCGGTCTGCGCCTGAGCTATCCGCTGAACGGCTACACCCTGTTCAGCCTGCGCTACTTCCTGAAGAGCGACGAGGTCCTGATCCCGTCGGGCTACTGCTCCGGCACGGGTTCGTCGGCCCTGTGCGACCAGGCGGGCTCCTACATCAACTCGTCGGCGGGCTATACGCTGATGGTCGACCGCCGGAACGATCCGGTCCGACCGACGCGCGGCTGGACCGCCTCCCTGCGTCAGGACTTCGCCGGCATCGGCGGGGACGTGAACTATCTGAAGACTGAAGCCGACGCGTCCTGGTATTGGGGCATCCGTCCGAATTGGACCGTCAGCGTTCAGGGTTCGGCGGGCTATGTCGCCGGCTGGAACGGCGATCCGATCCGGATCAACGACCGCTTCTTCAAGGGCGGCAACACCTTCCGCGGCTTCGAAACGGCCGGCATGGGCGCGCGCGACCTGACCACGACCGACGCACTGGGCGGCAACTTCTACGCCATCGGGACCGTGGAACTGACCGTTCCCAACTACCTGCCCGAAGAATACGGCATCAAGACTTCGCTGTTCGCGGATTTCGGCACGATCGGCATGCTGGACGACCGCTACATGGTCAACTCCGTGACCGGTCAGCGCAATCCGAACATCGTCGACGACCTGGCCCTGCGCGCGGCGGCCGGCGTCAGCATTCACTGGCGTTCGCCCATGGGCCCGATCCGCTTCGATCTGTCCAAGGTTCTCGCCAAGGAAGACTACGACAAGACGGAAACCTTCCGCTTCTCGACCTCGACCCAATTCTAACCGCAGCCTGCACGACTGCCCAAAGGTTCAAGATGAAACTGTTCGCTATCGGCGCCGCCGCCCTCGTTTCGATGACCGCCACGGCGGCCATGGCCCAGACCCAAGGCCCGGCCAACCCCGGCCCCGTCATTCCGGGCGTCTGCGTCTATTTCAACCAGCAGGCGATGGCCCAGTCGACCGCCGGTCAGGCCTTGCAGACCCGCATGGAGCAACTGGCCCAGGAAGTTCAGGGCGAGATCACGCCCTATGCCACCCAGATCCAGACCGAGGCTCAGGCTCTGCAGCAGGGCGCTTCGACCATTCCCGCCGACCAGATGAACCAGCGTCGCCAGGCCCTGCAGCAGCGCGTGCAGGAAGCCCAGCAACTGGAAGCCACCCGCGACGCCGAGCTGCGTTACACCCTGGCCGAGCAGCGCAAGAAGATGTCGGAAGCTATCGAGCCCATCCTGGTCGCCGTCTATCAGGAAAAGGGCTGCGGCATCATGGTCGACCGTGAGAGCGTCTTCATCATGAACCCGGCCATGGACGTGACCTCGGTGGTGGTTCAGCGTCTGAACGCCGCCCTGCCGACCCTGAGCTTCAACCGCATGCCGGTTCCGGCCCAGCCGCAGTCGTAAGACCGGGCCATGCCCGATCCGAGGTTCTTCGAAACCCTGTCGCCCCTGACGGTCGCCGCCCTCGCCGAGCACATCGGCGGGGAAGTGGTCCGGGGCGGCGAGGTCGTCGTCTCGGCCGTCGCGCCCCTGTCCAGTGCGGACCGGGGCGCGATTGCGTTTCTGGGCGACCGCAAGTTCGCCGCCGCGCTGGCCGAAACCAGGGCCGGCTGCGTGATCGTGCCGGCTTCGGCGGTGGACCTGGCGCCGGCTGACGCCGCCGTCATCGTCTCGGGCGAGGCCCAGGCGTCATGGGCGCGGGCTTCGGCTCTGCTGCACCGGCCGATCCGCCTGGACCGCGCCATCAGCGCGGCGGAAGCCGCTGAGGACGACACCGTGGTGATCGAACCCGGCGCCGTCCTGGGCGAGGGCGTCCGTATCGGGCGCGGAAGCCGCATCGGCGCCAACACCGTCGTCGGGCCGGGCGTCCAGATCGGCCGCGACTGCCTGATCAGCCCAGGCGTCACCATTGGCTTCGCCCTGCTGGGCGATCGGGTGAAGCTGTTGGCGGGCGCACGGATCGGCGAGGCGGGTTTCGGCGCCGCCGGATCCAGGACGGGACCGGTGGACATTCCGCAACTGGGCCGCGTTATCCTGCAGGACGGGGTCACGGTCGGGGCGAACTCCTGCATCGACCGGGGCGCCTACGGCGACACCGTCATCGGCGAGAACACTAAGATCGATAACCTGGTCATGATCGGCCACAACTGCGTCATCGGCCGCAACAACCTGTTGGCCGGTCATGCAGGCTTGGCAGGCTCGGTCACGACCGGCGACAACTGCATCTTCGGCGGTCGGGCAGGCGTGGGCGACCACATCACCATCGGCGAAGGCGCGCGTGTCGCGGCCGGCGGCGGCGTCCTGGCCGATGTTCCCCCGGGCGAGACCTGGTCCGGCTATCCCGCCAAGCCCATCCGCCAATTCTTGCGCGAGACGGTCTGGCTGTCCAAACAGGCGTCCCAGAAGAAGGGCGCGAAGGAATCGAAAGAATGAGCGAAGACAACAAGATCGACTATGCCGAGGTGATGCGCCGCCTGCCGCACCGCTATCCCTTCCTGCTGGTGGACAAGGCTGAGGACTTCGTGGCGGCGACCTCCATCGTCGGCATCAAGAACGTCACCCACAACGAGCCCTTCTTCCCCGGCCACTTCCCGATCGATCCGGTCATGCCGGGCGTGTTGATCGTCGAGGCCATGGCCCAGACGGGCGCCCTGCTGATGTCCAAGTCGCTGGACGTGGCGGTGGCCGACAAGGTCATCATGTTCATGTCGATCGACGGCGTGCGCTTCCGCAAGCCCGCCCGTCCGGGCGACCAGCTGCGCATGGAGGTCAAGGTGATCAAGGCGCGCGGGGACGCCTACAAGTTCCGGGGCGAGACCTTCATCGACGGCAAGCTGGCCGCCGAGGCCGAGTTCATGGCCATGGTCGTGACCGTGGCGGAGCCCGCCCAGTGACCATCCACCCGACCGCCGTGGTCGACGCCTCGGCCCGGATCGCCGACGGCGTCGTGATCGGCCCCTGGTGCGTGGTCGGCCCGGGCGTGGCCCTGGCCGAGGGCGTCAGGCTGGTCAGCCATGTGGTGGTCCAGCAGGACGTCAGCGTCGGCGCACGGACGGTGATCCATCCCTTCGCCGTCATCGGCGGCGACCCGCAGCACAACGGCTACAAGGGCGAGCCGGTCCGGCTGGAGATCGGCTCCGACAACGTCATCCGCGAGCACTGCACCTTCAACCGCGGCACGCCGCAGGGAACGGGCGTGACGCGCATCGGGTCGAACGGCCTGTTCATGACCGGCGCCCATGTCGGCCACGACTGCGTGGTCGGCGACAATGTCGTCATGGCCAACAACGCCACCCTGGGCGGTCACGCCCAGGTCGGGGACAAGGTCTTCCTGGGCGGCCTGTGCGCGGTGCACCAGAACGGCCGGGTGGGGCAGGGCGCCATCGTCGGCGGTCTGGCCGCCGTGACACGCGACGTCATCCCCTACGGCTCGGCCTGGGGCAATCACGCCAGCCTGCACGGCCTCAACCTGATCGGGCTGAAGCGCAAGGGTTACGGCAAGGACGCCGTGCGCCGCCTGCTGGCCGCCTATCGCGACCTGTTCGAGGGCGAAGGCGTCTTCGCCGAGCGTCTGGATCAGGTCGAGGCGACCTATGCCGACCTGCCGGAGATCATGGAGATTGTCGCCTTCATCCGCGACGGGGCCAAGCGGCCGCTCTGCTTGCCGGGCAAGGAATGAAGCCGGTCCCCAAGCTGGGCCTGATCGCCGGCGGCGGCGATCTGCCGGCCCGCATCGCGGCGCGGTGCGAGGCCGAAGGACGGGCGGTCTTCATCATCCGTCTGGCCGGGTTTGCGGACGAGCATCTGGTGCGATGGCCGGGCGCCGACTTCGGCATGGCCGAGATCGGCCGTATCCTGAAGGCGATGAAGGCCGAGGGCTGCGAGGCCGTCTGCCTGGCCGGCTATGTGAACCGGCCCGATTTCAAGACCCTGAAGCCCGACTTCAAGGGGGCGACCCTGTTGCCCGGCATCGTCGCAGCGGCGACCAAGGGCGACGACGCCCTGTTGCGCAAGATCCTGTCGGTGTTCGAGGCCGAGGGCTATGCGGTCGAGGGCGCGGACGACATCCTGGGCGGCGAGGCCCTGGCGGCGGGGGCTCTGGGCGCGGTGACGCCGACGGCGGAGCAGTTGTCGGACCTGGCCAAGGCGCTGCATGTGGCGGAGAAGTCCGGCGAACTGGACATCGGCCAGGGCGCGGTCGTCTGCGACGGCCTGGTCCTGGCCGTCGAGGCGCAGGAAGGCACGGACGAGATGCTGCGCCGCGTGGCGGGCCTGCCCGCCGACCTGCATGGGGCGCCGGGCGCGCTGAAGGGGGCCTTGGGCAAGGCGCCCAAGCCGATCCAGGATCTGCGGGTCGACATGCCGGTGATCGGTCCGCGTACCGTGGAACTGGCCGCACAGGCCGGTCTGGCGGGGATCGGCGGCTTCGCCGGGCGACTGATCGTCATCGACCATGAAGGCCTGGTCGAGGCGGCCGACCGGTTGGGTCTGTTCGTCTGGGGTGTTGAACGATGAGCCGCCCGTTGAAGGTCATGCTGGTCGCAGCCGAGGCTTCAGGCGATGCGCTCGGCGCCGGATTGGCGCGGGCCTTGAAGGCGCGGCTGGGCAAGGACGTCGTCTTTGTCGGCGTGGGCGGACCGAAGATGGCCGCCGAGGGCGTCGCCAGCCCCTTCGACATCGCGGAACTGTCCATCCTGGGGTGGATCGAAGGGCTGAAGGCCTATGGCCGGGTCAAGAAGCGGGTCGCGGAGACTGCGGCCCTGGCGGAGGCGGAGAAGCCCGACGCCGTGGTCCTGATCGATTCCTGGGGCTTCACCATCCGCGTGGCCAAGGCGATCCGCGCGGCGCAGCCGAACATCCCCTTGATCAAGTACGTTGGACCTCAGGTCTGGGCGTCGCGGCCAGGGCGGGCCAAGACCCTGGCGGGGGCGGTGGATCACCTGCTGTCGCTCTACAGCTTCGACGCGCCCTGGTTCGAGCGCGAAGGCCTGCCGACGACGGTCGTGGGGTCGCAGGCCCTGCATGTCGACATGGGCGACGCGGACGGCGCGCGTTTTCGGGCTACGCGCGGGATCGCGGTCGACGCCCCGCTCTTGCTGGTGCTGCCGGGCAGTCGGCCCAGCGAGATCGAGCGGATGACGCCTGTCTATGAGGCGACGGTGAAGCGGCTGAAGGCGGCTGATCCGGGCCTGGAGGTCGCCGTCGTGGCGGCGGGTACCGTGGCTTCCGACGTGGCGGGACGGGTGGCGGCCTGGCCCTTCAGGGCGCATCTGGTCACGGAAGCCGAGAAGTATGATGCGATGAAGGCCGCGAGCGTCGCCCTGGCCACCAGCGGCACGGTCTCGACCGAGCTGGCGCTGGCGGGCGCGCCCATGGTCATCGCCTATCGGATCGACGGGTTGAGCTATCTGCTGATGAAGCGGCTGGTCACGGCCAAGCACATTACCCTGTTCAACATCGCCGCCGACGAGCGGATCGCGCCGGAGTTCATCCAGGGCGAGGCTACGCCCGAGATTCTGGCCAAGGCCGTCGGACGCCTGTTGGCGGATCCGGCGGAGGCGGCGGATCAGGCGACCAGACAGGCGGCGGCCCTGGACCTGATGGGGCGCGGCGGCGCGGACCCTTCGGAACTGGCTGCGGACGCCGTGCTCAGGGTTATCGCAGGACGTAGTCCTCGCCCCGCTTAGGGATGTGGAGCACCGGGCCAGTGGCGAAGCGCCATGCCGATGAAGAGGGCGGCCGCCAGCAAGGCAGGGCTGAACAGCAACACCCGGCGAAGCCGGTGCGCCCACCACAGCAGTTCTGCAATTGCAACATCAACCACGATAGCCTCCCCTGAAGCCATTGGTGTGTGACCTTGCGTCGCCTGTCCAGTGAGACGGGCGGTAAAATGTTAACAAATGTGTGAGCGGCGGCGTCAGCCGCAGCGAGCTGCTTGAGCTAGGCGGCTCTATTTCTTGCGAAATTGGTCAAGTGAGACGACCTTGGGAGCATCATCGTCGCCCGAGGGCGAAGGGGGCGTGGAGGCCGCCGGGTCCCGAGCGGGCGGCGACAAGGGGGCGATTTCGGCTTCCAGAATCTCAGGCTCGTCGAACTGAAGCAGGAACTGGACGCTGGGATCGTAAAACCGGGTGACGGCCGAATAGGGCATGGCCAGGACCTTGGGCATGCCGCCGAACTTCAGCATGACCGAGAAGCGGTCCTGTTCGACGTGAAGATCCCAGTACTGGTGCTGCAGGACGATCGTCATCTCGTCCGGGTACTTGGCCAGGATGTCGGGGGGCGTGGAGACGCCCGGCGCCCGGGTCTTGAAGGTGATGTAGAAGTGGTGCGCGCCGGGGATGCCGCCGGGACCGGCCGCACGCTCCAGGGCGGAACGGATCACGCCGCGAAGGGCGTCCTGGGCGAGGTGCTCGTAGAACATCTCGTCGACCGGGGGAGCTTGATCCGTCATCAGGGCCTCGAAACAGGGAAGGAGGCGACTGTTACCCGCGACAGGCGAATGACGGAAGACGTCGATTGCAGGAAAGCGACGAGATTCCGGCGCAGGATGGTCAAGGAATCTGGAAAGTGGGGGGCTTCTGTTGCCAGGCGCCCCCCGGGCCCCGCCTGAGGATCTGAACCCTCAGGACTTAAGTGTTCGAAATCAACCGAACCGCATTACGCGGCGAGGCGGACTTCTCCAGCGAAGTTATCGTTCGCAGTTAGATAATGGCCCGATACGGTGGGCCAGGACGAGCGAAAGCAATCCTCTTTACACGTCCGTCGATGCTAGTCGGCCCCATGCTGCCTCCGCCGATAACGCGGGGAAGAAGTTGGTGGAGCCGCCGGGAATCGCACCCGGGTCCGGTCCGCTTATTACAAGCGCGTTTATCGCCATAGTCCGGGCGAACCCGGACAGAACGAATATAGGTGTTCCCTAGCGGATAGGAAAGAGGTCAGCCGCCGCCTTTGGGAGCGCCTGCATCAGGGTTGTAAGGCTGATCCATCGCGTTGCGGTATTCGCGGCTTTCTTCACGGAGGCGCGCACGCTGTTCCGCGGTCATGCAGACCCGCTGACGGCGATTGGAGCCCAAAACCGGTTCGGTGCGGCAGATCAGGCGTTCGCCGGGTTGAGGCTGGTTCGGAAGCGCGCCCGGGTTATTGGCGGATGCGGGAGCAACCGCCGACACTTCCACTTCGCGCGGGGTTGCATCTTGGCCGGCCAGGAGGGCGGCTGCAAAAGCGATGAGGATCATACTGAACTCCATATGGATGCGGAGCAGCTTACGATGAACTGCGGTTTTTGGCTATACGCGTGTCTGTTAATAGGGAACGTGAGACATCAACTATAACGACGCCAGTTACGGGCCTGATTGCGGAACCAGGTCAACTGGCGCTTGGCGTAGTGGCGGGTAGACAGGCGGATGGCGGCAGTAGCCTGATCCAGGCTCGCAGCGCCGGACAGGAAGGCGGCCAACTCGGGCACGCCGACCGCCTTCATGGCGGGCAGGGCGGGATCGAGGTCGCGGGTCAGCAAGTCGCGAACCTCATCGACGGCGCCCTGTTCGATCATCTGGCTGACTCGAATGTCGCAGGCGGCGTAGAGGCGGTCGCGGGGCGGTTCGACCACCAGGGCGTCGTATGAGCCGGGCGTCAACAGGGGGCGGGTGTCGGCTTTCCAGGCGCTGAGGGACCGGCCGCTGACCTGGACCACGGCCTGAGCGCGGACCAGGCGCTGGCGGTCGCCGGGCGTGATGGCGGCGGCGGCGGTCGGATCGACCTCGGCCAGGCGACGACGGAAGGCGGCTTCGCCTTCAAGGTCATAGGCGGCCTGGAGAGCGTCGCGCACGGCGTTAGGGACAGGGGGAATATCGGCCAGGCCGCGCGTCAGGGCGTTGAAATAGAGGCCGGTGCCGCCGACCAGCAGGGCGGGACGATCCTGGGTCGCCAGTTCATCCAGCAAGGGCAGGACGGCGCGGGTCCAGCGGCCGACCGACCAGGCCTCCGCCGCGTCGGCCACGCCGTAGAGGCGGTGCTCGGCGCGGGATTCGTCCTCGACGGAGGGACGGGCGGTCAGGACGCGCAGGTCGGCGTAGAGCTGCTGGCTGTCGGCGTTGATGATGACGGCGCCGGTCCGTTCGGCCGTTTCCATGGCCAGACGCGACTTGCCCGAGGCGGTCGGGCCGGCGATCAGGGTCAGACGGGGCGCTTTGGGCAAGGAACGGGCTCGCGAACAGGACCGGAGGGCGATAGAACGCCGACGACCGGCCCGGCAAGGGCCAAGGAGCAAGACCTTGATCGACCGCACCGCCGTAATCGCCGCCCTCGACGCCGTTCTGGACCCGAAGTCGGGGCGGGGGCTGGTCGCCGCCGGACTGGTCCAGGGTCTGACGACGGCCGAGGATCGTGCGGGTTTCGTCATGGAGGTTCCGGCGGGCGAGACGGCTCTCTACGCCCCTGTGCGCGACGCGGCCGAGGCGGCGTTGAAGGCCATGCCGGGCATGGCGCGGGTCTCGGTCGTGCTGACCGCCGAGACGGCTGCGCCGGCGGCGCCGCGCCGCACGGCGAGCCTGTCCAAGGCGGCGACCGATCAGGGGCGGCCCAAGGCGCCGGTTCCGACCGATCGCCCCGCCCATGTGAGGCGGGTCCTGGCCGTGGCCAGCGGCAAGGGCGGCGTCGGCAAGTCGACGGTGGCAGTCAATCTGGCGGCGGCGCTCGCGGCCCGGGGCCTGTCGGTCGGGGTGCTGGACGCCGACGTCTATGGCCCGTCGCTGCCGACCATGCTGGGCCTGTCGGGCCAGCCCGCCTATGAGGACGGGGCCATGGTTCCCCATGTCGCCCATGGGTTGAAGGCTATGTCGGTCGGCCTGCTGACCAAGGCCGAGGACGCCATGATCTGGCGCGGGCCGATGGCGTCCCAGGCCATCACCCAGATGCTGACCCAGACGCGGTGGGGAACCGAAGAGGCGCCTCTGGACGTGCTGGTGGTCGACCTGCCGCCGGGCACAGGCGACGTGCAGTTGACCCTGATCCAGAAGACGCCGCTGGACGGGGCGGTCGTGGTGTCGACGCCGCAGGAGGTGGCCCTGGCCGATGCGCGGCGCGCCCACACCCTGTTCCAGAAGGTCGGCGTGCCGACCCTGGGCCTGATCGAGAACATGAGCGGGCCGATCTTCGGCCAGGGCGGGGCCGAGGCCGAGGCCGGACGGCTGGGCGTCGCCTTCCTGGGCGACCTGCCGCTGGACGCCGCGCTGAGGCAGGCGGGCGACGCCGGAAGGCCCCTGACGTCAGCCGAGCCGGACGGCGAGGTCGCCGGACGGTTCGCGGCGGTCGCTGCCCGGGTGGCGGAGAGCCTGGGGCTCTGACCCGCCCGGTCGCCGAAGCGCACTCAAAAAAACACAATGCACATCGTGCACTTTCTCAGGTTCGGGGGCGCCGGCGCGAGCCGAGTCCCGAAGATAACTCCGCCCACGGCTCAGGCTGGCGAAACGGGGCGGAAATCTCTCAATCCCTGAAAATCATTGGGATTGGCGCGTCGAGATAGGATGGCGGGCGGTCAGCCGCCCGCCGTTTGACGGCCTTCAGACGTCCAGATCCGCCATGGCGAAGCGGGCGTTGTCCTGAATGAACTGGTAGCGGGCCTCGGCCTTGCGGCCCATCAGGCGTTCGACCAGATCCTCGATCTCTTCCTCGCTGTCGGGCAGGGCGACGCGCGCCAGGGTCCGCTTCTTGGGGTCCATGGTGGTCTCCTTCAGCTGGGAGGCCATCATCTCGCCCAGGCCCTTGAAGCGACCGATCTCGGTCTTCTTGCCCTTGAAGACGGTGGCCAGCAGCTCGTCGCGGTGGGCGTCGTCGCGGGCGTATTCCGACAGGGGGCCGGCCGAGATGCGGTAGAGCGGCGGCAGGGCCATGTAGAGGCGGCCCTGACGGATCGTCTCGGGCATGGAGCGGTAGAAGAAGGTAATCAGCAGGGCCGCGATGTGGGCGCCGTCCACGTCGGCGTCGGTCATGATGACGATGCGCTCGTAGCGCAGGTCATCGATGTTGAAGCGGCTGCCGGGCTGGACGCCCAGGGCCAGGGCCAAGTCGGACAATTCGACGTTGGCGCGCAGCTTGTCGGCGGTGGCCGAGGCGACGTTCAGGATCTTGCCGCGCAGGGGCAGAATGGCCTGGGTGGTGCGGTCGCGCGCCTGCTTGGCCGAGCCGCCGGCCGAGTCGCCCTCGACGATGAAGAGTTCGGTGCCTTCGGCGGCTTGCCGTGAGCAGTCCGACAGCTTGCCCGGCAGGCGCAGCTTGCGGGTGGCGGCGGCGCGCTGGACTTCCTTGTCCTTGCGGCGGCGCAGGCGGTCCTCGGCGCGGTCGATGACGAAGCCGAGCAGGGCGTTGGCCTGCTTGGGGCTTTCGGTCAGCCAGTGGTCGAAGGGGTCGCGCAGCAGTTGTTCGGCCAGCTTCTGACCCTCGGGCGAGGACAGGCGGTCCTTGGTCTGGCCCTGGAATTCCGGGTTGCGGATGAAGATGGAGATCAGGGCGCCGGCGTTGGCGATGACGTCTTCGGCCGTGATCTGGGCCGCGCGCTTCTCGTTGATCAGTTCGCCGTAGGCTTTCAGCCCCTTGACCAGGGCGGCGCGGAAGCCGGCCTCGTGCGTGCCGCCGTCGGGGGTCGAGACGGTGTTGCAGTAGGAGGCGATGAAGCTGTCGGCGTCGCCGAAACCGATGGGCGACCAGGTGACGGCCCATTCCAGGGCGCCCGCCTCACCCTTGCGCTCGGCGCGGCCGGCGAAGACGGGGGTGACGGTTTCCAGTTCGCCCACACGCTCGGCCAGGGCGTCGGCCAGGCCGCCGGGGAAGTGCAGCAGGGCCTGTTCGGGCGTGGCGTCGGTGATGCGGTCGGCCGCACAGGTCCATTTGATCTCGACGCCGCGGAACAGATAGGCCTTGGCGCGGGCCATGCGGAACAGGCGGGCGGGCTTGAAGGCCGCGCCGACGCCGAAGATCTGCTCGTCCGGCTTGAAGCGGATCAGGGTGCCCTTCTTCTTCGACTGGCCGACCTGCTGGATGGGGCCGAGGACGTGGCCGCGGCTGAAGGACTGACGCCATTCGAAGCCGTCGCGCCAGACGGTGACGTCCAGATGCTCGGCCAGGGCGTTGACCACGGAGACGCCGACGCCGTGCAGGCCGCCCGAGGTCTCATAGGCCTTGCCCGAGAACTTGCCGCCCGAGTGCAGGACGGTCATGACCACTTCCAGCGCCGACTTGCCGGGGTGTTTGGGGTGGGGGTCGACCGGGATGCCGCGGCCGTCGTCGCGGACCGACAGATAGCCCTCGGCGTCCAGATCGACGGTGATCAGCTTGGCGTGCTTGGCCACCGCCTCGTCCATCGCATTGTCGAGGACTTCGGCGAACAGGTGGTGCAGGGCGCGTTCGTCGGTGCCGCCGATATACATGCCGGGGCGCTTGCGGACGGGCTCCAGCCCTTCCAGCACCTCGATCGAGGAGGCGGAATAGCCGGTGGCGGCGGCCGTCGCCGTGCTGGCGTGGCTGGCCAGCTCGACCTTGGGTTCATGCGGGGGCTGCGGGGCGACGACGGGCGTCGGCTGCGGCGGGACGGGCGCCTTCGCCGGCTCTTTGGGGCGGGTCGGTTCAGCGTCGTCGAATGAGAACAGGTCGGCCATCTGCATAGTCTGAGGCGATTCGGGGACCGGTCTGGTAGGCCCGCCCGCGCGGCGGCGCAAGCGTGGCCCGATCGACCGAGGATTCGCGATAGACGGCGCGGGCCAATATGGCCAGGCACATGGTCCAGGGCATGTTCTGCGCGCTGAGCAGGACGCTCTCCGAGAAGGTCAGCAGGATGTAGACCGTCAGATAGGCGATGCCCCAGAAGCCTTCGCGAACGCCTGCCGTGGGCAGACGCACCAGATTCAGCACATAGGACGAGGTCATGACGGTTCCGACCAGGATCGCGCCCGGCCAGCCCAGTTGCACCAGCAGGTCGATCCAGCCGTTGTGGGCGGAGGGCACCAGCCAGCCGGTCTGGTAACGGACCCAGTTGGCGGGCGCGGAGTCGGGGCCCCAGAAGGCGTTGTAGCCGTAGCCGGTCCAGGGCCGTTCATCGATCATCCGGAACAGGGCTTCCCAGATCTCGGTGCGGCCGGTCAGGGTCGGGTCCTTGCCCAGGGCCTTCAGGATTTCGGCGGATTCGAAGGTCCAGAGCCACCAGCCGACGGCGCAGCCGATGACGCCGATCCAGACGGCGGCGACGATCAGGGCCGGGCCGACGCGCTTCAGCGCCCACAACGCGCCGATGATGCTGATCCCCAGCATGATGCAGAGCAGGGAGGTCTTGGACCGCGTCGCCAGGACCAGGCCCAGGCAGACGACGAGGCTGAGGATCGGGATGATGCGGATGCGGTTCCCCGAGGCCAGCCAGGCGGTCGCGGCGATGCCGCCCGCCACCATGACGATGCCCATCTGGTTCTTTTCGTACCAGATGCCGCGCCACATGCCGGCGTTGACGTCGTGGTGGACGCCGATGGACGGCACGGCGAAGACCATGAAGACGCTGAGCACCCCCATGATCAGGGCGCAGGAAGCCAGGAGCCGCGGCAGGTTCGGCCCATGGAACCGCGATCCCAGGTACATGGCGAAGGAGCCGCTGAAGACCATGGCGATGACCCGGCGGCCGGTAGTCGACGGGTCGATGGACCAGTATTTGGAGGCGAAGGCCAGGCCGATGATGCAGCCCAGGGCGATCCAGGCCGGCCAGACGCGGACAACGGTCTTGAACCGCGCCACCGACAGGCCGACGATCAGGGCGTAGATGGGCAGCCAGAACAGGCGCAGCAGGGGCGTTTCGCCCTGGTTCGGCGCCAGGACCGGGCCGATCAGGGCGCCGGTGAGCATGCAGATGACGAGGCCGGCCGCCGCCTGTTCCCACAGGGGCGGATCGCTGAGGATCGATTCCGGCTCTGGACGAACGGCGTGCACGGCGGCACGGTCGCCTAACAGGGTTAAGGAAGGGTAGGGCATGGTTGGTGGTCTGATGCGCGTTCGTCGCTCCGGCGAGCACGCCAGGGTCGGGTTTGTCGAGCTTTTCTTCGACCTGGTCTTCGTTTTCGCCATCACCCAGGTCAGCCATCTGTTGCTGGCGCACCTGACGCCCTTGGGGGCGCTGGAGGCGGCCATTCTGCTGGCGGCGGTCTGGTGGGTGTGGATCGACACCAGCTGGATCACCAACTGGCTGGACCCGGAGCGCGGGCCGGTGCGGCTGATGCTGTTCGGCCTGATGGCGGCCGGGCTGATCATGTCGACCTCCCTGCCTGAGGCCTTCGGCGACAAGGGGCTGGTCTTCGCCTGCGCCTTCGCGGCCATACAGACGGGGCGCAGCCTGTTCACCCTGTGGGCGGTTCGAAGCTCTCCGGTTCAGAAGGCCAATTTCCAGCGGATTTCAGCCTGGGCCCTGATGGGGGCCGTGTTCTGGATCGGCGGGGGCCTGGCAGAGGGACAGGCGCGGCTGGCGATCTGGCTGATCGCCCTGGCGCTGGAGTTCACCGCGCCCGCCGTCGCCTTCTTCGTGCCGGGACTGGGTCGCTCCAACACCACGGACTGGGATGTGGAGGGCGCGCACCTGGCCGAGCGGGTCGGCCTGTTCGTCATCATCTGCCTGGGCGAATCCATCATCATCACCGGGGCCACCTTCGCCGAACTGGCTTGGACGACGCCGGTCGTGACGGCCTTCGCCTCGGCCCTGGTCGCGACGATCGCCATGTGGTGGCTCTTCTTCAGCGAGGCGCACGAGGCGGCGTCGGAAACCTTTGCGCACGCCGCCGACCCGGGCGCGATCGCGCGTCGGGCCTATACCTATTGCCCCATCATCGTGGTGGCGGGGATCGTCGTGACGGCGGTCGGGGACGAGCTGGCCCTGGTCCACCCCCTGGGCCACACGGCGCCGGCGACAGCGGCCGTGCTGATCGGCGGACCCATGCTGTTCCTGCTGGGGACCAGCCTGTCGATCCTGGCGGTGTGGGGCAAGGTCGCATGGCCCCGCGTGGCGGGCATGGCGGGGCTGGTCGTCGCGGCCTGCGCCTCGCCCTATCTGGCGCCTGTGGTCTTGACCCTGCTGTCGACCTCGATCCTGGTGCTGACGGCGACGTGGGAGTCGCTGGCGCGACGGAAATCCTAGGGGGCCTTCTCCACGAAGGTGTCGATGACCTTCTTCTCGCCGGCCTTGTCGAAGGCGACGACCAGCTTGTTGCCCTCGATGGAGCGGACGGCGCCATAGCCGAACTTCTGGTGGAAGACGCGGTCGCCGCGAGACCAGCCTGAACCGGACTTCGGATCGGCGGTGGCGATCAGGCGGCCTTCGCCCTCGATCACGGCGCGACGAGCGTAGGCGGGCTTGGGCGTCTGGGCGGCGGTGAAGGTCTGGGCGCGTTTCCAGCCGGGGCTGGAATAGCCGCCGCTGAAGGAGGGGGCGTCGTCCCAGCGGTTCTTGGCCTCCTTCATGCCGTTCGAGGCGTTGTAGTAGCCGGTGTCCGACTGCGGCTCGACGTGGGCCAGGGGCAGTTCATCGACGAAGCGGCTGGGCAGTTGCGAGGTCCAGCGGCCGTAGACCATGCGGTTGGCGGCGAAGCTGATGCGCGCGTCCTGCTTGGCGCGGGTGACGCCGACGTAGGCCAGGCGGCGTTCCTCCTCCAGGCCCTTCACGCCCTTCTCGTCGATGCTGCGCTGGCTGGGGAAGACGCCTTCCTCCCAGCCGGGCAGGAAGACCAGGGGGAATTCCAGTCCCTTGGCGCCGTGCAGGGTCATGATCTGCACCGAGCCGGCGCCGTCGGGATCGGCCTCGCCCCGCTCCAGGTCCATGACCAGGGAGACGTGCTCCAGATAGGCCTGCAGCGTCTCGAATTGCTGCATCGACTGGGTCAGTTCCTTGAGGTTGTCCAGCCGGGTCTGGCCGCTGGTGCGGTCGGCCTTCTGCATGGCGGTGTAGCCGCTCTCGTCCAGAAGGGTCTCCGTCACCTGCCAGTGGGGCGTGCCCATGGCCATCAGGTCGCGCCAGCGGTCCAGATCACGCACGAAATTGGCCAGGGGCGTGCGGGTGCGGGCCTGAAGCTCGTCCGTGGTGATCAGGTGGCGCACCGCCCGCATGGCCGAGACGCCGTTCTCGCGCGCGATGTGCAGGATCTTCTGAACACTGGTGTCGCCGATGCCGCGCTTGGGGACGTTGACGATGCGCTCGAAGGCCAGGTCGTCGTCCTCGGACTGGATCAGACGCAGATAGGCGTGGGCGTCGCGGATTTCCGCCCGCTCGAAGAAGCGCGGGCCGCCGATGACGACATAGGGAATGGCCAGCATCAGGAAGCGTTCTTCAAACGCCCGCATCTGGAAGGATGCGCGAACAAGGACGGCCATATCCTTGTAATTCATGCCCTGCTTGCGCGCGGTCTCGATCTCGTCGGCGATCAGGCGGGCCTCGGCCTCGCCGTCCCAGACGCCGCGCACGCGGACCTTGTCGCCGCTGTCGTCCTCGGTCCACAGGGTCTTGCCCAGCCGGTCCTGATTGGCCGCGATCAGGGCCGAGGCGGCGCCCAGGATGTGCTTGGTCGAGCGATAGTTGCGCTCCAGCCGGATGACCTTGGCGCCGGGGAAGTCGCGCTCGAACCGCAGGATGTTGTCCACCTCGGCCCCGCGCCAGCCGTAGATCGACTGATCGTCGTCGCCGACGCAGCAGACATTGCCAGTCGAGGAAGTCAGCAGCCGCAGCCACAGATACTGGGCGACGTTGGTGTCCTGATACTCGTCCACAAGGATGTAGCGGAAGCGACGGCGGTATTCTTCCGCCAGATCAGCATGTTTCGACAGGATGGTGATGTTGTGCAGCAGCAGGTCGCCGAAGTCGCAGGCGTTCAGCGTCGCCAGCCGCGCCTGGTAGGCGGCGTAGAGAGAGGGGCCCTTGCCGTTGGCGAAGTCCTCGCCCGGCGGCAGCTTGTCGGGCGTCCAGCCGCGGTTCTTCCAGTGGTCGATCAGGTGGGCCAGCGACTTGGGCGTGAAGCGCTTGGTGTCGATATTGGCGGCTTCCAGAAGCTGCTTCAGCAGCCGCTCCTGATCGTCCGTGTCCAGGATGGTGAAGCTGGACTGCAGGCCGACCAACTCGGCGTGACGGCGCAGGATCTGGGCGGCGACCGAGTGGAAGGTGCCGAGCCAGCGCAGCCCTTCGGCCGAAGGGCCGATCAGGTGGGTGATCCGCTCGCGCATCTCGCGCGCGGCCTTGTTGGTGAAGGTGACGACCAGCAGTTCCCACGGCTTGGCCCGGCCGGTGGCCAGGATGTGCGCCAGGCGGGTGGTCAGGACGCGCGTCTTGCCCGTGCCGGCGCCGGCCAGGACCAGGACCGGGCCTTCGGTCGTCTCCACCGCCTCGCGCTGTTCGGGGTTGAGGCCCGACAGATAGTCGGCCGCCGCGCCCTGAGGCGGCTGGGCGCGAGCGAGATCGGAAATGCGGGGAGCGGTCAGGTCGGTCACGGTCGATGCTTACTGAGGACGGGGCGGAAGACGGAGTCGGCCCTTGGAATCTGTTGGCGAGAACATAAGCAGCACAAAGGCCAAAGTCAGTCCCAAACGCACACAGGGGCCACGGAACCGTGTCGTACGAAGGTCCGTTCCCCTGCAGACAGGGAAACGAGGGAAGGAAGCCGTCATGACTGATCCCAACCTGCCGCCGCCCGATCGCGTGATTCACCAGACCACGATCAACGCCGCGCGCGAGCCGCGCAGAGGCGGGGGAATGGGGATGGCCTTCATCCTGGGCGCGCTCGTGGTCGCGGCGGCGGTCCTGGCCTGGTTCGTCTTCGCCGACGGACGCGCCCCGGCGCCGGAGACGCCCGAGCTGAATGTGGACATCAACGTGCCGGCGCCGCGTCTGCCCGATGCGCCGGACCTGCCCAAGCTCCCGGACCGGGTCACGCCGCCGGAACTGCCCAAGCCGGCCGCCCCGCCGACCGTCGTAGCGCCCGAACCCAAGGGGTAGGCGGATGAAGCCGCCGAGGATCAAGCGCGTCTATGAGGCGCCGGCGGCGTCCGACGGGATGCGCATCCTGGTGGATCGCCTGTGGCCGCGCGGCCTGAGCAAGGAAAAGGCGCACGTCGACCTGTGGTTGAAAACTATCGCGCCCAGCACAGAGCTGCGGAAATGGTTCGGCCATGAGCCGGAACGATGGGACGAGTTCCGTCGTCGCTATCAGGCGGAACTGGAGACGAACACAGAGGCTGTCGGCGAGCTGAAGACGGCGCTCGGCAAGGGGCCGGTCACTCTGGTCTATGGCGCGCGGGATGAGGCGCACAACGACGCCGTCGCCCTGGCGGAATGGCTGACTACTTCAGGCGATAGCTGATGGTCGTGACGACCCGCACCTTCTTGTTCAGGGAGGTGGCTTCGTCGCCCGCGCCGTCGCGGGGCAGGATTTCAAAAGAGCCCTGGCCCGCCGACTTGATCGGCCCCAGGGGCGCGCCCGAATCCTTGGCGAACTGTTCGGCGCCGGTGCGGGCGGCGGCCGTCGCCTCGGCGATCATGGCGGGGCGGACGTCGTTCAGCTTGGTGAAGAGGTAGGACGGTCCCTGGAAGTCCTGCAGCACCACGCCCTGACGCACCAGGTCGTTCAGGCTGCGGGTCGTGGTCTGGACGCGGTCCACGTCGTTGGTCCGCACGATCACGGTCTGGGCCAGGATGAAGCGGGGCCCGCCGTTCTGGCTGGCGTATTCGCGGGACCGGGTGTCCGCGACCTCCAGACGGCCCAGGTCGACGGCCGTGTCGGGATAGCCCTGGGCCTTCAGGAACTGACGCACGACGGTCAGGTCGCCGTCGATGCGGGCCTGGACCTCCGACAAGACATCGCCCGAGGCGGTGAAGCGGATCGGCAGGACGGCCAGATCGGCCTTCACGTCCTTTTCGGCCAGACCGCGCACGGTGACGGAGCGGTCGCCGGCGCGGGCGTTGACCACGCCCTGGCCGATCAGGGCGCCGCCGCCGATCAGGCCCAGCGCCAGGAGGCCGCCGAAGGCGACGGCGGGGATCAGGCGGTTGTCGGCGGTCATGTCGGGTCTCCGGCGAAGCTACGGTCGCCTCCTGCCCATTGCAGGGCCAGGACCCGGCAGGCGGAAGCGAGAGGACGGCGGCCGCGCCAGTCGTCGATGCGGATCAACAGACCGGCGCGGCCCAGGTTCAGTTCAGCCCCGATGGCGTCCAGCACGGCCCAGAACTCCGGCTCCAGCGCCACGGAGGTGGCGTGGCCGGACAGCAGGACGGAACGCTTGGCGAGGCTGCTCAAGGCCTTAGCGGACGCCGACCATGACGATGTCGACCTTGTTCGACGCGCCCTGGGTCAGGACGGAGTGGCGGGTGTCGGTGGTGAAGCGCAGGGCGCCGGCCGGATCACGGATTTCCGCGCGCACGGCGTAGGTGTTGCGCGGATTGATCTGGGCCGTGGGGACCGACAGGGAGACCGCGTAGGGCGGAGCCCGGCCCTCCAGGGGCTTGCTGGTTTCGGCCACGACGCGGGAAGGGGCGTCCATCAGGCTGACGTCCTCGACCTTCACCGTCAGGACATGGCCGGGCGGCAGCATGATGCGTTCGCGATAGGTGGCCGTGACCTCGACCGAGGTGCTGCCGGCGTCGGGGCCGGCCACGCTGGAGCAGGCGGCGACCACGAGGGCGAGCGGGGCGATCAGCGGAAGAAAGCGCATGGCGAAGGTCCTGTTCGGAGGAAATAGCTTAACAGAACGCGCGAGCGTCGCATAAGGCTGCAATATGTCAGGCGCGGCGTTTGCGATCCGATGCTAACGAGAGTTCCTGTTTTGTTTTCGTCGAGTCGTCCCGAGGCCCGTTCGTGACCCAGTCCGCCAAGTCCATCACGTCTCCGGCCGCTCTGGCCCTGGGGGGCATCGGCGTCTGCGCCCTGATCTGGGGCACGACCTGGTATGCGATCACCTTCCAGTTGGGGGCCGTCGACGCGGTGGTGTCGGTGGTGATGCGGTTCGCCATCGCGGCGGCCGTCCTGGCCCTGGTCGTCAAGGCCACGGGCGGACGACTGGCCATGACGCGGCCGCAGCACCTGAGAGCCATGGGGCAGGGGTTGTTCTCCTTCGCGATCAGCTACGCCTTCGTCTATGCGTCGGAGGAGAAGATCGCCTCGGCCGTGGTGGCGGTGATCTTCGCGGCCCTGGCCTTCCTGAACCTGATCCTGTTCAGAGTCGCGTCGGGACAGAAGGCGGCGCCGGCGGCCTGGCTGGGCGCGAGCATGGGGGTGATCGGGGTGGCGGTCCTGTCCGGCGGCGAGGTCATGGGCGCCGGCCTGGGCGCGCATGCGGTCGAGGGCGTCGTCTTCGCCGTCATCGCGGTGGTCGCCTCGGCCTTCGGCAACTGGTTTGCCTGGAAGGGACAGCAGGCGGGGGCGGAAGTCCTGCCCGGCACGGCCTGGGCCATGGCCTACGGCACGGCGGCGCTGGCGCTGTACGGCGTCGTGACGGGGGTGTCGTGGTCGGTGGCGTGGAGCCCGGCCTATGTCGTTTCGCTGCTGTACCTGTCGCTGTTCGGTTCGGTGATCGCCTTCGGCCTGTATTTCACCATCGCCCGGGCGCGAGGCTATGCCCTGGCCAGCTATATCTCGGCCCTGACGCCGCCGATCGCCATGCTGGTGTCGGTCTTGTTCGAGGGGGCGAAGTTCGGCGTGACAGCCCTGATCGGCCTGGCCCTGGTGCTGGCGGGGCAGTTGTTCCTGATCCGCGCGCCGAAACGATCGGCGGCCTAGGTTTCAGGTTCGTCCAGTTTGTGACCGTCCAGGCGAGCGGCGTCGCGATCCTGTTCCTTCTGCGTCGCATGGCGTTCCGACTTGGTGCGGCCAAAGGTCAGGCGGTTGGCTTCGGCCGTGCGCCTGGCGGCGGCCTTGTCGCGAGCCTTGCGCGCCTTGTTCAGATTGACGACCTCGCCCATCAGACATGACCCTCGGGGCTGTCCTTGGCCCAGGCGCGTTTCAGCGCCGGGCGGGCGCCGATGCGCTGGACATAGGAATCATAGGGTTCGCCCGCGGGCATGGCGCCCCGGAACCATTGCAGCAGGCTGCCGAACAGGATGTCGAGCGCCGAGAAGTCGCCCAGGATGAAGCCCCCGTCCTGGATCGCCGCACGCCAGCGCTGATCCAGGGCGCCGTAAGCCGTCTTCTGCGTCTCGGTCCAGCCGGTGGAGGGGCCCGACGTCAGCACCGTCTCCAGCACATTGTTGTAGAGGCCCAGCCAGGACAGATACTCGGCCCGGCGTGGATCGGCCGGACCCGGCGCCAGTGCGGCCTCGGGATGGCGGTCGGTCAGGAAGAGGAATATCAGCACGGATTCGATCAGGACCTGACCATCGACCTCGACCGCCGGGACCTGCTTCAGCGGATGGGGATTGGCCGGGTCGGTGCGGCCCTGGCCGTCGCGTCGCTGAATCTCGACATAGTGGACGCGGTAGTCGGCGCCCAACTCCTCCAGCAGCCACAGGAGGCGGGTCGAGCGAGACTGAGGCGCGTGATGCACGATCATCGACATTGTGAACTCCATGGCCGGGCTTTGCCGTGAACCCCCGCCGACACGAGCCGTTCAGGACGGGGCCCCGCAGTATGAGGAGAAGGTCATGATAAACGCCTCGATGATCAAGGAACATCAGGAAGTCGTCGGCTCGGACGGCGGCCATGTCGGACGAGTGGATCATGTGCTCGGCGATCAGATCGAGCTGGCCAAGCTGGACCTGGGCGCCGGGTTGAAGCACCACATGATCCCCGTCAGCTGGGTCTCGCGCGTGGACGAGCATGTCCACCTGAACCTGAGCCAGGACGAGGCCAAGGCGCGCTGGACCGAGAAACACTAGACGCCGCCTTACCGCGATTTCACCCGAGGCCCTGCTGCAATCAGCGGGGCCTTTCGCCATATGTACGGGGGTGACTGACGCGAAGGGACGACCGACTTGATCCGACTGATCCTGAACCTGCTGTGGTTCTTCCTGGGCGGGTTCGCCTCCGGCCTCGCCTGGCTTCTGGGCGGGCTGTTGCTGGCGCTGACGGTGGTCGGCCTGCCGTGGGCCTTCTCGGCGTGGCGGATCGCCAGCTATTCCTTTTGGCCGTTCGGGCGCGAGATCGTCTGGCGCGATCCGAATCCGGCCGATCTGGGCGCGGGCTGCCTGGGCGTGGGCCTGAACGTGATCTGGCTGGTGCTGGCGGGATGGTACATCGCCCTGGCGCACATCCTGATCGCCGTGCCGCAGTTCGTCAGCCTGATCGGCATTCCCTTCGCCCTGAAGAACGTCGAACTGGCCAAGCTGTCGCTGGCGCCGGTCGGGCGGACGATCCGGGATCGGCGATAGATCAGGTCTCTGAGCGTTCGACGCCCAGCCATTCGAGATCGTTCGGCAGCGCGTCGGCCGCATAGTCGATTTGCAGGATGCGCCGTCGCCGGCCGCTGACGGATCTGGCGGAGGCGTGCAGTATGGGGGTCGAATAGGCCCAGACGTCGCCGACATCGGCGTGGCAAGCGTATACCGGGCGTTGACCGGCCGCAGCCTCGACGGCGTCAGAGGCGACCTGCCCGAGTTGGTGAGAACCCAAAGCGATCAGCAGGGGCGCATTGTCGTCGTCGCAGGCGTCGATGTGGAGCCGCAGCGTCACCATCTGCTCCAGAACGGCGATGGGCGGGGCGACATGGGTGATGCCGTCCTTGACGGACCAGGGGCCGAAGCCCGGCGCATCCAGGCGTTGGCGAACGGCGATCGTGCGGTCCTGGTGCCAGGCCACCATCCAGTTCATCGCCTGTGTCTTGTCGAAGAGTACAGCCCGCACAGGCTGGGCGGTCGGTCCCAGGAAACGGGCGGCTATGGAGCCGATCCGGCCCGTCGCCGCCAGCATCTGAACGGTGAAGGCATCAAGCAACAGGCGCCGGCCGGGACGGCCTTGCAGGTCGTCGTCGAGCCGGGCCGCCAGGTTCGCGACCTCGTCTTCCGGCAACACAGCACGAAAATGCGCCGCGCCGTGCGTGGAAAGATCGAGGTCGCCGGCCTGCATGATCGCAGCCTTACTGCGGCGAGATCATCTTCTCGGGGCGGACGTATTCATCGAACTCGGCGTCCGTCAGATAGCCGCCGCCGACGGCTTCCTGGCGCAGGGTGGTGCCGTTCTTGTGCGCCGTCTTGGCGATCTTGGCGCAGGTGTCGTAGCCCAGCTTGGCGTTCAGGGCGGTAACCAGCATCAGGCTGTTTTCCAGGCCGTGCTTGATGTTGTCCTCGCGCGGCTCGATGCCGACGACGCAGTTGTCGGTGAAGCTGACGGCCGCGTCGGCGACCAGGCGGACCGACTGCAGGAAGTTGTAGGCCATGACCGGGTTGTAGACGTTCAGCTCGAAGTGGCCCTGCGAGCCGGCGAAGGACAGGGCGGCGTTGTTGCCGAACACCTGGACGCAGACCTGGGTCAGGGCTTCGCTCTGGGTCGGGTTGACCTTGCCCGGCATGATGGACGAGCCGGGCTCGTTCTCCGGCAGCGACAGTTCGCCCAGGCCGGCGCGCGGGCCGGAGCCCAGGAAGCGGATGTCGTTGGCGATCTTGAACAGAGAGGCGGCGACCGTGTTGATCGCGCCGTGGGTGAAGACCATGGCGTCGTGGGCGGCCAGGGCCTCGAACTTGTTGGGCGCCGTGGTGAAGGGCAGGCCGGTGATGCCCGCGATCTGGGCCGCGACCTTCTCGGCGAAGCCGATCGGAGCGTTCAGGCCGGTGCCGACGGCGGTGCCGCCCTGGGCCAGTTCCATCAGCTTGGGCAGGGTCTGCTCGATGCGCTCGATGCCGTTGGCGACCTGTTGCGCATAGCCGCCGAACTCTTGGCCGAGGGTCAGGGGCGTGGCGTCCTGGGTGTGGGTGCGGCCGATCTTGATGATGTGGGCCCAGGCCTTGGACTTGGCGTCCAGGGCGGCGTGCAGGTGCTTCAGGGCGGGCAGCAGGTCGTTGACCACCTGCTCGGCGCAGGCGACGTGCATGGCCGTCGGATAGGTGTCGTTCGACGACTGGCTCATGTTGACGTGGTCGTTCGGGTGGACCGGCTTCTTGGAGCCCATCTCGCCGCCCAGGATCTCGATGGCGCGGTTCGAGATCACCTCGTTGGCGTTCATGTTCGACTGGGTGCCCGAGCCCGTCTGCCAGACGACCAAGGGGAAGTGGTCGTTCAGCTTGCCCTCGATCACTTCATTGGCGGCGGCGATGACGGCGTCGGCCAGCTTGGCGTCCAGCTTGCCCAGGTCGCGGTTGGTCTCGGCGGCGGCGCGCTTGACGATGCCCAGGGCGCGCACGACCGGCAGGGGCTGCTTTTCCCAGCCGATCTTGAAGTTGCCGAGCGAACGCTGGGCCTGCGCGCCCCAATAGCGATCGGCGGCGACCTCGATGGGGCCGAAGGTGTCGGTTTCGATACGAACTTTGCTCATCTGCGCGGGACTCGTCTCTCAGGCGTGGCGGGAAGATGCCGGGCGGTGTAGCACGCAGGCGCGGCGGAGCAAGGCGAGCCGCGCATCGACGAAAGGCGGACGGCGCGTGGACGGCTGGATCGGAACCGGAAAGGTCAGGGCGCGCGAGCAGGGCGAGGCGGTCGAGATCGCTATCGACGGCCTGACCACCCAGGCCAAATACTACAAGCCGCTGGTCTATGAGTTCATGCGCAAGGAGTGGGCGTCGCGCCCGTCCTGGGGCGACTATGTCGTCGAGATCGTGATGGAGCACGTCGGCGATCCGCCGTGGATGGATCTGGACAACCTGGCCAAGGCCCTGCTGGACGCCATCAAGGGCTATCTGTTCCACGACGACAGCCAGGTCGCCCGCCTGCTGGTCGAACGCCGCGAAGGCGAGCGCGAGCGGATCACGATCCGGGTGTTTCCGAGGGCGTAATAGGGCGCGATTCACGAGGTTGCGGAAGCTTAACTTGTAGGGCCGCCGCGCCCCCATATCGTCGATCTCTTTCCAGGAGAGATTGTCGATGCGAAGCCTTGCCGCCGTCCTGTTGCTGCTGTCCGCTGCGCCCGCCTGGGCCGAGCCACAGACCTGGGTGCTGTCCGTTGATCGGTGGGGCAACGCCGAGCGCAGCACCCTGGTCCTGGAGGGCGAAGGCCAGACGCTTTCGGGGCGGCTGAACGCCATGACGGTCGAAGGGCGGCGTGAAGGAGACGCGCTCGTCTTCTCGGCCGTGGACGCCGACGGAGCCCGCTATCGTTTCGAGGCGGCGCAGGCCGGAGACCGGCTTGCCGGCTGGGCTGACTATCCGGACACCAATATTGCCGATGCGCGGGCGAAGCACGCCTTTACGGCGCAACGACTGGAGATTCCCGCCGGTCCGCCGCAACGACGCGTCTATGATCCGGATAGCTTCTCCAACGCCTTCACCGCCGAGCGGCCGCCCGTCATGGTGGTCCGGCCTGGAGACGTCATCGCGACCCGGACGATCGATTCCGGCGGCGTGGACGAGCACGGCCGCACGGTCGCCCTGTACGGCAATCCGCAGACCGGGCCCTTCTTCATCGCCGGGGCCAATCCGGGCGATGTCCTGGCCATTCACATCCGAAAGCTGGCGCTGAACCGCGACTATGCGGACAGCCTGGACGGCTTCGCCAGCAGCGCCATGTCGCTACGATTGGCCGCGCGGGCTGCCGATCTGGGGCAGAGGGTGCGGTGGCGCCTGGATCGCGTCGCGGGAACGGCCCGGCTGGAGAACCCGCCCGCCGCGCTGAAGGACTATGTCGTCCCGGTGCGGCCGATGCTGGGCGGCGTCGGCGTGGCGCCTGACTTCGGCTTCGCTCCCTTCTCAACCGGAGACACAGGTCGTTTTGGCGGCAACATGGACTTCAATCAGGTGGGGCAGGGCGCGACCCTGTACCTGCCGGTCTATCAGCCGGGCGCTCTGCTCTTCCTTGGGGACGGTCACGCGCTGCAAGGCGACGGGGAGACGACGCAGTGGGCGCTGGAAACCTCGTTGGACGTCGAGTTCAGCGTGGAGGTTCTTCCGAGCCGGCCGTTGGCCGGTCCGCGTGTCGAAACGGCAGACGCCGTCACGGTCATCGGTCAGGCCGGTTCCCTGGATGAGGCCGTGCGGGCGGCGACCGGCGCCATGGTCCAGTGGCTGGAGCAGGACTACGGCCTCAGCGTCTCGGAAGCCTCGCTGATCCTGGGGACGGCGGCGCAGTATCGGGTCGTGACCCTGGCAGGACGAAACGCAGGCATGGCCCTGAGCCTGGACAAGGCGCGATTGAGCCATCTGCCCAGAAAACCGAAGGCATAGCCTTCGACAAACAAAAAGGCCGGGGCGTGAACCCCGGCCTTTTCCATTTCAGCCTGTGGCCGTCGATCAGCCGCGCTGTTCGATCGGCACGTAGTCGCGTTGCGTCGGGCCGGTGTAGAGCTGGCGCGGGCGGCCGATCTTCTGGGTCGGATCCGACATCATTTCCTGCCACTGCGAAATCCAGCCCACGGTGCGGGCCAGGGCGAACAGGACGGTGAACATGGTGGTCGGGAAGCCCATCGCCGACAGGGTGATGCCCGAATAGAAGTCGACGTTCGGGAACAGCTTGCGCGAGGTGAAGTACTCGTCCGACAGGGCGACCTTCTCCAGTTCCTTGGCGACCTGGAACAGGGGATCGTTCTCACGACCCGTGGCGGCCAGCACTTCATAGGCCGACTGCTGCATGACCTTGGCGCGCGGGTCGTAGTTCTTGTACACGCGGTGGCCGAAGCCCATCAGCTTGTAGCGCTTGTCCTTAACGCCCTG
Source organism: Brevundimonas faecalis (assembly GCF_040549405.1). Taxonomy (NCBI): domain Bacteria; kingdom Pseudomonadati; phylum Pseudomonadota; class Alphaproteobacteria; order Caulobacterales; family Caulobacteraceae; genus Brevundimonas; species Brevundimonas faecalis. The sequence goes on from NZ_JBEPTF010000003.1 coordinate 337,196, forward strand.
AATGAACTCAGGAATACGGTCCGGCGTGCCGATTTCCTTGAGCATGTTCAGCGCCTCTTCGTTGGCGCCGCCGTGCGACGGGCCCCACAGGCAGGCGATGCCGGCGGCGATACAGGCGAACGGATTTGCGCCCGACGAGCCGGCCAGACGGACGGTCGAGGTCGAGGCGTTCTGCTCATGGTCGGCGTGCAGGGTGAAGATGCGGTCCATGGCGCGAACCAGGGCCGGATCGACGTGGTAGTCCTCGGCCGGCACGGCGAAGCACATGCGCAGGAAGTTCTCGGCGTAGGACAGGTCGTTGCGCGGCGAGATGAAGGGCTGGCCGACGTGGTACTTGTAGGCGCGGGCCGCGATGGTCGGCATCTTGGCGATCAGGCGGATGGCCGAGATGTCGCGCTGCACCGGATCATGGATGTCCAGGCTGTCGTGATAGAAGGCCGATAGGGCGCCGACGGTGCCGACCATGATCGACATGGGGTGGGCGTCGCGGCGGAAGCCTTCGAAGAAGCGGTCGAACTGAGCGTGCAGCATGGTGTGCCGCGTGATGCTCTCCTCGAACTTCTCATATTGCGCTGCGGTGGGCAGTTCGCCGTGCAGCAGCAGGTGGCAGACTTCGATGAAGTTCGATCGTTCGGCCAGTTGGTCGATCGGATAGCCGCGGTGCAGCAGCACGCCGGCGTCGCCGTCGATATAAGTCAGGGCCGACTCGCAGGCGGCGGTCGAGGTGAAGCCCGGGTCGAAGGTGAAGGCGCCGGTCGCGCCGTACAGCTTGCGGATGTCGATGACGTCCGGACCGGTCGAGCCCGCCAGGACGGGAAGTTCGACGTTCTTGTCGCCGTAGGTGAAGGTCGCCGTGCCGGCGGGTTTCGCTTGTTCAGTCATCTAGGCCCCTTTGTTTTCTTCGGCCGGGCGCGGGGAGGCGTCAGCCTGTATGGTTATGGGTGATCACTTAGTCTGTTGCAGCGCATCATCCAAGCGCCCCAGACCTTCGTCGCGTCCCAGGGCGGCAAGAATTTTTGCAATGTCTGGGGAAATGCTGCCGCCGGTCAGGGCTCCGCGCATGGAAGGGCCTATTTTTCCGAAGCCTACGCCTTCTTCTTCGGCGAAGTTCTTAAGTTCGGCTTCGAGGGCGAAGACGTCCCAGCTCTGGAAAAGCTGAAGACGTTCACGGAGTCGTGAAATTCTTTCGCCACCTTCGCCGGTCAAAAGACCCTGGGTTTTCTCGTCCAGGGCGAGCGGGCGGGCCTTCAGCACGAACTCCGTCTGGGTCGCCAGTTCCAGGATGGTCTTGGCGCGATCCTTGACGAAGGGCATGGCGCGCAGAAGCCGTTCCTCGTCGTCGGGCTGGATCGTGCGGCCGCGCGCCAGGTGGGCGTCCAGGGTCAGCTTGGCCAGGCGGTCGTCGTCGGCCAGGCGAATCCAGTGGGCGTTGACGTGGGCCAGCTTGTCGAAGTCCAGGCGAGCCGGAGCCTTGTTCACGCCCGACAGGTCGAACCAGGCGACGGCCTGTTCGTCGCTGAACAGTTCATGGTCGCCGTGGGCCCAGCCCAGACGGGCCAGATAGTTGCGCATGGCCTCGGGCAGGTAGCCCATCTCGGCGTATTCGTGCACGGCCTGGGCGCCGTGGCGCTTGGACAGCTTGGCGCCGTCCGGACCGTGGATCAGGGGGATGTGGGCGAAGGTCGGGCGCGTCCAGCCCAGGGCGTCGTAGATCAGGCCCTGGCGCGCGGCGTTGTTCAGGTGGTCGTCGCCGCGAATGACGTGGGTCACGCCCATGTCGTGGTCGTCCACCACCACGGCCAGATTATAGGTCGGAGCGCCGTCGGAGCGCAGGACGACCAGGTCGTCCAGCGACGAGGATTCCCAGCGCACGGTTCCCTGCACCGCGTCCTCGACCACGACGGCCTGATCCAGCGGGCGGCGGAAGCGCACGGTGTGGGGCTTGGCCAGGTCGTCCACCGTGGGCGCGCGGTCGCGCCACGGCGAGACGAAGTCGCGCCCCTCGGCCTTGGCCTGGTCGCGAAGGGCCGTGGTTTCCTCGGCGCTCAGGAAATCGCGATAGGCGTGACCCGAGGCCAGCAGTTCATCGACGACTTCACGATGGCGCTCGGCGCGGGCGAATTGGAAGACGGGCTCCTCGTCGCCGAACAACTCCAGCCAGGACAGGCCGTCGAAGATGGCCTTGACCGCCTCGTCGGTCGAACGCTCGCGGTCCGTGTCCTCGATGCGGATCAGGAACTTCCCGCCCTGGCTCCTGGCGTAGAGCCAATTGAATAACGCGGTTCTCGCCCCGCCGATATGCAGGTAGCCTGTGGGCGAGGGGGCGAAGCGGGTGACGACAGTCGAGGAGGGGGAGGTCATAAACAAGGGGTCCGTTGCGGAGGCCCTTATACGCTCGCGCGCGCCAAAACGAAGCCTTGCCGTAAGGCTTCTTGATGTCGCGCGGGCGGAGGCGGCGGATCAGACGGATCGCTGGCGGCTGTGGGCGCCGGTCTTTTTCGGCGCGGGATGCGCAGCCTATTTCGCCCTGAAGACCGAGCCTCCGGCCTGGCCCCTGATCCTGGCGGCCGTGGTTACGGGCGGCGTCTGGATTGCGGCGAGGCGGCGAGGCCTGGGGCGGCGGTGGACGCTGATCCTGTTGATGCTGGCCTGTCTGTGCGGCGGGCTGGCGGTCGCCAAGCTGAGGACGGAGGCGGTCGAGGGGCCGATCGCGCCGAGCATGGACCGGCCGACCCTGGTCGAGGCCTGGGTGATGGACGTGGACAGTCCGGGGGAACGCGGGGCGCGCATCGTCATGGCGCCGGTCCGTATCCGTGGACTGGCGCCGGAGGCGACGCCGGTGCGTCTGCGCGCCACCGTGCGGGGCGAGCCGCCACGTCCGGGCGAGGCGGTGCGGCTGTACGGCATACTGAACCCGCCGCCCGCGCCGGCGTCGCCCGGCGCCTACGACTTCGGGCGCAACGCCTTCTTCCAGGGCATGGGCGGGACTCTGTTCGCGTTGAGCGATACGCGGGCCGCGACCCTGTCGCCGCCGCCGTGGCGGGTCCGCATGGCGATGAAGATCAACGCCGTCCGCTACGCCCTGGCGCAGCGAATCGTCGAACGTCTGGGGCCGCGCATCGGCGGGATCGCCGCCGCCATGACCACGGGGCACGAAACCTGGATCGGTCAGGAGGATCTGGACGCCATGCGGGATTCCGGCCTGGCGCACATCCTGTCAATCTCGGGCCTGCACATGGCCGTGGTGGGGGGATTCGTCTTCTTCGCCGTTCGTCTGGGCGTGGCGGCATGGCCATGGCTGGCCTTGCGGGTTTCGGGAAAGAAGGTCGCCGCGATCGCGGGTCTGGCGGCCGTCGCGACCTATCTGGTGATTTCGGGCGCGCCGCCGCCCGCGGAACGGGCGGCGATCACGGCGTCCATCGCCTTCGCCGCCATTCTGCTGGATCGGCAGGCGGTGACCATGCACGCCCTGGCGGTGGCGGCCTTCGTGGTCCTGGCGCTTCAGCCCGAGGCCGTGGTCACGCCGGGGTTCCAGATGTCCTTCGCGGCGACGGCGGCCCTGGTCGCCCTGGTCGAGGCCTGGCCGAAGCGCATCAAGGAGATTTCCGCGCCATGGCCCATCGTGGCGGCCCAGAGGTTGGGAAGCTGGCTGGTCGCGGCCTGCACGGCCAGCCTGGTGGCCGGGTTGGCGACGGGGCCGTTCGCCATGCAGCATTTCAATCGCACGGCCATGTACGGCCTGTTCGCCAACCTGAGCGCCGCGCCGGTGGCTGACTTCGTCCTGATGCCGGCCCTGGCCCTGGGAGCAGCCCTGGAGCCTCTGGGTCTGGGCGCGCCCTTCCTGTGGCTGGCGGGCAAAGGGGTGGAGGTCATGCTGGCCGTCGGGCACTGGACGGCCGATCTGCCCGGAGCGGTGCGCACCGTGGCCAGCGCGCCGACGGCGGCCCTGCCGCTGGCCTTTGTCGGCGTCCTTTTCATCTGCCTGTGGCGCGGACGATTGAGGTGGTTGGGCCTGCCCCTGGCCGCGGCGGTGCTGATCTGGCCGCGTCCGGCGGCGCCGGATGTCTGGATCGGCGACGGCGGGACCAACGCCGCCTTTCGTCGAGGGGAGGTGGCCGTGGTGATCCGTCCCCAGGTGAGGACCTTCGCCGTTGATCTCTGGTCGAGGCGACGGGGCCTGACGCCTGCGCCTCGAGCGGAGGAGGGCTGGGCTTGCAAGCGATCCTTCTGCGCGCCGGAAACGGCTGAGGCGGGACCCGTGGCCCTGTGGTGGGGCAAGGCGGCGCCTGGGATCGAGCAGATGGACGCCCTGTGCCGATCGGCGCAGATCATCAGCAGCCGCGCCGAAATCCGCGCCCTGCCGCCCTCATGCGAGGGGCGGCTGGTGCTGGACGGCGTGGACTATGGGCGCGGCGGCTCTGTCGAGCTGTGGCGCGAAGGCGCGGGGTGGAAGGCGGTGTGGGCGGCCGACGTGCGGGGGCGGCGCCCCTGGACCCGTCAGGCCGATCCCGACTTCAGTGATAGCGGCGGATAAGGCCGACCAGCTTGCCCTGAACCGCGACCTGGTCCGAGCCGTAGATCTTGGTCTCGTAGTTGCGGTTGGCGGGCTCCAGGGCGATGGAGGCGCCCTTCTTGCGCAGGCGCTTCAGCGTCGCCTGTTCGCCCTCGACCAGGGCCACCACGATCTCGCCGGAGGAGGCGTCGGCGGTCGACTTGATGATGACCATGTCGCCGTTGAGGATGCCGGCCTCGATCATCGAGTCGCCCTCGATCTCCAGCAGATAGTGTTCGCCCGCGCCCAGCATGGTCTCCGGCACCGGATAGCGGGCGGTTTCATGCTCGATGGCGTCGATGGGGGTGCCGGCCGCGATCTTGCCCATCAGCGACAGTTCGCGGGTGTCGTTAGCCGGTTCGGCGGCCTTGGGACGGCCGCCGCCCTCGATCACGCCGGGCTTGAAGCCCGCATGGCCGCGCGGCGCGCCCGCCGTGGCCTGTTCCGGCAGCTTGGTCACTTCCAGGGCCCGGGCGCGATGGGCCAGGCGGCGGATGAAGCCGCGTTCCTCCAGCGCCGTGATCAGGCGGTGGATGCCCGACTTGGACGCCAGATCCAGCGCCTCCTTCATCTCGTCGAAGGAGGGCGAGACGCCCGTTTCCTGAATCCGTTCGTGAATGAACATCAGGAGTTCGTGCTGCTTCTTGGTGAGCATGGGCGCAGGGCTTCCAGAACAAGGCGTGAACCGTTGAGGATGTTCTGTAAGTGTTCTCGCCGAATGTCAACTCGGCTGCAATCAGTCGGCCTTTGCGCCTGAACGCAATAGCAACGGGATTTCCTTCGTCAGAGACCTTGCCGTTTAAAACAGTCCCTCTGAATGTCGTCTAAGGGGCAGGAAGCCGGCCTTGCAGAAGGCGTTTAATCCTTATCACGGGGAGCTCCGTGTCTGGCGGCCTTAGGTTTTCCAGCGAACTTCGCGATGCCCCACAAGATAGGAAGCGGAATCCATAGCACCGCAAACGTGATTAGAGCGGGCACGCTGCCGTCGAGCAGTAGCTTTGGGCTACTCAAAATCCATGGCAGCAAGCACTTGCGGCTGCATATGACATTGTATGAATCGGGCCAGCCGCTCCATTTAGAAGCCCACTCCATGGATGGTATCCAAAGCAACGCGACCAATCCGCAACTGAGTATTGTTATCCAATACCGGTACGGTCCGATTTTTTTTAAATGCGCTTTTTGATCCCTGATCCAATTCATATGCAGATGTTATTGCCCTTTCTTCAAAATGTGAATGGCGCAACAATTCGCTACGGAACGGATGCGAATATTCTCTGCCGAGCCAATATCTGACACTAGCCCGCCGACAGCAGCGCCCTTGTCGCGGCCTCCACATCCTCCTGACGCATCAGGCTTTCGCCGACGAGGATGGCCTGGGCGTGGGCGTCGGCGACGCGCTGGACGTCGTCGGGGGTGAATATGCCGCTTTCGGCGACCAGCAGGGCTTTCACGGGGCTCAGCATCGACAGGCGTTCGGTGGCGTCGAGATCGACCTCGAAGGTGCGAAGGCTACGGTTGTTGATCCCGACCAGATCGCCGCCCAGCTTGCAGGCGCGGGCCATTTCGGCCTCGTCGTGGGTCTCGATCAGGGCGTCCATGCCGAATCGTTCGGCCTCGGCCAACAGGTCGGCGGCCAGGGCGTCGTCCACCATGGCCAGGATGATCAGGATGCAGTCGGCGCCCAGGGCGCGGCTCTCGGCCACCTGCCACGGGTCGACCAGGAAGTCCTTGCGCAGGCAGGGCAGGGCGACCGCGTCGCGGGCGGCGGCCAGGAAGGCGTCGTCGCCCTGGAAGCTGGGGCCGTCGGTCAGGACGGACAGGCAGGTCGCGCCGCCGCGTTCATAGGCTTTCGCTAGGGCGGGCGGATCGAAGTCGGCGCGGATCAGGCCCTTGGAGGGGCTGGCCTTCTTGATCTCGGCGATCAGGGCGGGGCGGCCGGTTTCCTCGGCCACGCGTTCCAGGGCGGCGCGGAAACCGCGCGGGGCGGAGGCCTGGGCGGCGAGCGCCTCGACTGCGTCCTGAGAGGTCGCGGCCTTGCGGGCGGCCACGTCTTCGCGCTTGTAGGCGGCGATCTTCGCCAGAACGTCGGTCATGCCGTCTCTTCGGGTTCGATGGGTGTGTGGGAGACGCGCGCCAGGGTTTCGAGAGCGGCGGCGGCCCGGCCGTCGTCGATGACGGCGGCGGCGGCTCTGGCGCCTTCGCGCAGGTCGGCGGCGCGGTCGGCCACCACCAGGGCGGCGGCGGCGTTCAGCACGACGATGTCGCGATAGGGACCGGGTTCGCCGGCCAGCAGGGCCTTGAGCGCCGCCGCATTATGCTCGGCGTCGCCGCCGCGCAGGTCGTCCAGGGTCGCCATGGGCAGGTCGGCGTCGGCGGGCGTGACAGTGAAGCGGCGGACGGCGCCGTCCTTCCATTCGGCCACCTCGGTCGAACCCGTGGTGGTCAGTTCGTCCAGGCCCTGGCCGTTGATGGTCCAGGCGCGCCGCGCGCCGAGGCGTCCCAGCACCTCAGCCAGGGGCTCCAGCAGGGCGGGATCATAGACCCCCATGACCTGGCGCGTCGCGCCGGCGGGATTGCACAGCGGACCCAGCAGGTTGAACACGGTGCGGAAGCCGATCTCCGTCCGCACCGGTCCGACGTGGCGCATGGCCCCGTGATAGGTGGGAGCGAACAGGAAGGCGATGCCGGCCTGATCCAGGGCCTGGGCCTGTTGCGCGGGCGTGGCGTCCAGGTTGACGCCGAGCGCGGCCAAGACGTCGGACGAGCCGGACTTGGAACTGATGGCGCGATTGCCGTGCTTGGCGACCTTGAGCCCCGCGCCCGCCAGGACGAAGGCGGCGGCGGTCGAGACGTTGTAGGTGTGCTGGCCGTCGCCGCCGGTGCCGCAGGTGTCGATCACCTCGTCGAATGAATGATTCAGCGACAGGGCGGCCTCGCGCATGGCGGTGGCGAAGGCGACGATCTCGTCCACCGTCTCGCCGCGGATGCGCAGGGCGGTGACGGCGGCGGCGACCTGGGACGGGGTCGGCTCGCCGCGCAGGCAGGCGGAGAAGAAGGCGTGGGCTTCATCCGGCGTCAGGACGCGCCCGTCCACCAGCTTGCCCAGCAGAGGCTTGAAACCGTCCATGGCGTCAGACCATCGCCAGTCGCTTGACGCCCGCCAGATCGAGGAAGTTGGCGATCATGTCGTGGCCGTGTTCGGTGGCGATGGATTCCGGGTGGAACTGGACGCCGTGGATCGGCAGGGTGCGGTGAGCCAGGCCCATGATCTCGCCGTCGGCGGTCCAGGCGGTGACTTCCAGTTCGTCCGGCAGGGTTTCGCGACGCACGGCCAGGGAGTGATAGCGGGTGGCGGTGAAGGGCGAGGGCAGGCCCTTGAACAGGCTGCGGCCCTCATGCTCGATCGGCGAGGTCTTGCCGTGCATCAGGGTCTTGGCGCGGATGACGTCGCCGCCGAAAGCTTGCCCGATGGCCTGATGGCCCAGGCAGACGCCGAAGATCGGCATGTCCTGCGGCGCGGTCGTGATCAGCGGCAGGCAGATGCCCGCCTGATCCGGCGCGCAGGGCCCGGGCGACAGCAGCACGGCCTCGGGCTTCAGAGCCCAGGCTTCTTCGACCGTCAGGTCGTCGTTGCGGACGACATGCGTCTGGGCGCCCAACTCCGCGAGGTAGTGGACGAGGTTGTAGGTAAAGCTGTCGTAGTTATCGACGACGAGGATCATGGCAGGGTTCTTAGGACGGGAGGGAGGACGCGCCAAGCGAGGGCGGACTGAAAGCGGACGTTAAGCTGTCCGCGCGATACAGGAGCATCGCCATCGGAAGAAATCCGTCTTGAACCGCTTAGAAGCCATCCGCGACGCCCAGGCCCTGCTCAATGAGCCGACCATAGACCAGCCCAAGCCGCTGCGCTTGCTGGCGGCGGCGGCCTTCGCCGCGACGGCGGCGGTGCTGCTGGCGGGGACCATGGTGGTGGGCCCCGGCGTATCGTTCGACCAGGGTCCCACGGTTTCCAATCCTTAGATCTTGCCGTCGGCGCCCTGGCCACGCGTGGTCGCGGTGAATCGCCACGCGTCCTCGGCCGCCTTCATCGGGGCGCGGGCCTTGGCCAGGGTTTCAGCATATTCGGCGGCGGGATCGCTGTCGGCGACGACGCCGGCGCCGGCCTGAACGAAGATCTTGTCCTGGGCGAACATTGCGGTGCGCAGGACGATGCAGATGTCCGCCTCGCCATTGGCCGAGATATAGCCCACGCCGCCGCCGTAGCCGACGCCGCGCTTCTCGGTCTCCAGTTCGTCGATGATCTCCATGGCGCGGACCTTGGGCGCGCCGGACAGGGTGCCGGCGGGCAGGGCGGCCAGAAGCGTGTCCACCGCGTCCAGCCTGGGATCAGCCGCGCCGTTCACGTTCGAGACGATGTGCATGACCTGGCTGTAGCGCTCGACGACGAAGCTTTCCGTGACCTCGACCGAGCCGGGCGACGAGACGCGGCCCACGTCGTTGCGGCCCAGGTCCAGCAGCATCAGGTGCTCGGCCCGTTCCTTGGGATCGGCGAGCAGCTCGACTTCCAGCGCCTTGTCCAGTTCAGGCGTGGCGCCGCGCGGGCGGGTGCCTGCCAGGGGGCGGATGGTGACGCGTCCGTCCTTCAACCGGACCAGGATTTCCGGGCTGGAGCCGGCCAACTGGAAATCGACGTAGTCGAGGAAGAAGAGGTAGGGCGACGGATTGCCGCGCCGCAGCGAACGATAGAAGGCGAAGGGGTCCTGGCTCCAGGGCGCCGAGAAGCGGTGGGCCAGCACGACCTGGAAGATGTCGCCGGCCGCGATGTAGTCCTTGGCCTTGGCCACCATGGCGTCGAAGCCCCCGCCGTCGACCGGCGAGCGGAAGTCGGGCGCGGGAACCGGCGCGGCTTCGCGCTGGATCGGCAGGGGGCCGCGCAGGCGGTCCTCGAAGTCGTCCAGGCGTCCGATGGCGGCTTCGTAGGCCGTGTCCGCGTCGGCGCCGCTGTCGGGATAGGCGGCGGCGATCAGGACGATCTCGTGCTTCACCGAATCGAAGATGGCCACCAGGGACGGGCGAGCCATGACGGCGTCGGGCAGGTTCAACGGGTCGGGATTGGCGGCGCCGAGCGGCTCCAGCAACCGGACCATGTCATAGCCGAAGACGCCGAACAGACCCGCCGCCATGGGCGGCAGGTCGGCGGGCAGGTCGAACTTCGTCGCGGCGATCAGGGCGCGCAGGGAGTCCAGCGCAGGCTGTTCGTCGGCCGTGAACCGGTCGGACAGCAGGTCCGTCCCCCGGGCGATCTCGGCCTTGCCGTTCCGGCAGCGCCAGACCACGTCCGGCGACAGGGTTACGAAGGAATAGCGGCCGTTGACCGCCCCGCCTTCGACTGACTCGAAGAGGCTGGCGTAGGGCCGCCCGTGCCCGACCTTGAGGAAGGCCGAGACGGGCGTTTCCAGGTCGTCGATCAAGCGACGAACGACGACCTGGGGGCGGCCTGCAGTCAGGCCCGAGACAAACGCGGCGCGTTCAGCTTCCTGTTCGACGCCTTGGCTCATTTCTTGGCGGGAGCAGGGGTCGGAGCCGCCGGAGCGGCGGGCGAGGCTTCGACGCCCAGGGCGGCCAAGGCGGCGGCCGGGTCGTTCTTGGCCTTCACGCGGGCGGCGCCGGCGCTGAAGCTCTGTTCGACCATGGCGTTGGCCAGTTCCTGGGTCAGGCGCGGACGAACCTGCTCGACCAGGGGCGCGGCCAGGGCGGGCGAGGCGGGATGAACGCCGTCGACGCTGCCGACGATGAAGCCGGCCTGGCCCTGGCCGGTGAAGACCTGGCCCTTGCCCTGGCCGAACAGGCCGCGCAGCACGCCCTCGCCCAGTTGCTGCTGGGCTTCGCGGTTCTGCTGGACGCCGGCGCGGGTGTTCAGCTGGGCGCCCGCCGAGGCGGCGACCTTGGCGATGTCCTCGCCCTTGCGGATACGCTCGGCCAGTTCCTCGGCCTTGGTCGACAGACGACGGGCGTTCTCGCGCTGGGTCCAGGCCTGGGCCAGGGGCGCGCGGAATTCCTTCAGGTCGGGCAGGGCGGCGGGGGCGATGTCGTCCAGGCGCAGGGCGAAGTACTGGCCCTCGGCGGCGGTGATCAGGTCGCTTTCCCCCCCCTTGGACAGGCCATAGGCGGTGTCGATGATCTGACGCGGCGCGTTGAACGGCTGGCCGTTCTCCAGTTGGCCCTCTTGGGTGAAGGCGGGCATGGAGATGATGCGGGCGCCGGCGGCCGTGGCGGCGTCGGTCAGGTTCTTGCCCTCGGTGCGGGCCTTTTCAAAGGCCTCGACGCGCTCATAGGCGACCTTCTTGACGGCTTCGAGCTGCAGTTCCTGCACCAGGGCCGGGCGAGCCTCGGCCAGGGTCACGGGCTTGGCGGCCTCGATCGAGGCGATCTTGGCGACGCTGAAGCCCAGACGGCCCTGGACCGGATTGGTGACGCTGCCGGCGGCGGCGGCGAAGACGGCGTCGGCGACGGCCGGGTCGCCCAGGGCGGCCTTGGGCGTGCCGGCGTAGTCGCCGGGCTGGATGCGGTTGGCGGCGGCCACCTCGGCGGGCGTCTTGCCCGCGCGCAGGTCGGCGGCGATCTTGTCGGCGGCGGCCTTGGTCGGGACGGTCAGGACGACGAAGGTCCGCTTTTCAGGGGCGTTCAGGCTGTCCTTGCGGAACTCGTAGCGCTTCTGGATTTCCTCTTCCGTCACGGCCGGGCGCGGATCGTTCGGGCCGGGGGTGAAGAGCACCAGGGAGACCTTGCGGAATTCCGGACGGCGGAACTGGGCGGCGTTCTCGTTGATGAAGGCCGTCAGTTGCGCGTCGGTCGGGGCCGGCGCCTGGCCGACCATGGCCGGGGTGACGGTGAACCAGCGACCGTCGCGGGTCTCCATCGCCTGGCCGGCGAGCAGGGCGCCGTAGATGCGCGGCACGCGAGCGCCGGCGAAGACGCCTGCGCCGAATTGGCTGGCGACGTACTGGTCGCGCAGGTCCTGCTCCAGCATTTCAGACGTCATGCCCTGTTGCGCCAGGGCCTGTTCATACATGTCCTGGTCGAACTGACCGGACACCTGGTTGAAGAAGGCCGGGATGCGGCGGATTTCCTTCAGCACCAGCTCCTTGCCGGGGCGGATGCCCGCGTCCCAGGCCCAGGCCAGGAAGCCCAACTGCTGGGTCCGGCTTTCAAGGAACTGAACATGGATGTTCTCCTTGACCATGTCCTCGAAGCTGACGGGACGACCGGCCTGCTCCTGCAGGTTGCCGCGCACGCGCTCGAAATCTGCGCGGAAGCGCTGGGCGTCGACGCTGCGGTCGCCCGCGTCGATCACATGCTTCGGCCCGAAGCTGGAGAAGACGTCAGATTGCGCGCCCACGATCAGGAAGCTGAGGATCAGCAGGGCGAAAAGGCCCGCAGCCCATTTCGATTTGGCGAAGTTGCGGAACAGCGTGATCATCGAGAGAAACCTGACGAGGGTCGGCGTCAAAAATGGCGACGCTACGCCTATACGGGCAGTCGCTAGGCGGCTGCAAGGGAACCGGCGCATCTCTGTCTGCGACGACTTGGCTTATCCGGCGGCGGCGCCTAAACAGGCCGCATGAAACAATCTGTGAAGCTGGTCGCCGGCAACTGGAAGATGAACGGCCTGGGCGCGAGCCTGGGCGAGGCTGAGGCGCTGAAACAGGCCCTGACGGAGCAGGCCGCGGGGTGCCGCGTCGCCCTGTGCCCGCCCGCCACTCTGATCGAGCGCATGGCGCGCGTCCTGGCGGGCGGCGCCGTCGAACTGGGCGGTCAGGACTGCCACGCCGAGGCCTCAGGCGCCTTCACCGGTTCGGTCTCGGCCGAGATGCTGACGGACGCAGGCGCGAATCTGGTGATTCTGGGCCATTCGGAGCGTCGCACGGGCTTCGGCGAGACCGACGCCGACGTGGCGGCCAAGACCGAGGCCGCGCTGGCCGCCGGTCTGGAGCCGATCATCTGCATCGGCGAAACCTTGGCTGAACGCGAGGCCGGGCAGGCGATCGAGATCGTCAGCCATCAGATCGCCGGTTCCCTGCCGCTGAGCCTGTCGGGCAAGGCCTTCGCCGTCGCCTATGAGCCGGTCTGGGCCATCGGCACGGGCCTGACGCCTACGCTGGAGCAGATCGAGGAAGTGCACGCCGCCGTGCGCGCCGCCATGGTCGCCAGGCTGGGTGAGGGCGGTCGGACCGCGCCGATCCTGTACGGCGGCTCGGTCAAGCCGTCGAACGCGGCCGAGATTCTGGCCGTGGCGGAAGTCGGCGGCGCCCTGGTCGGCGGCGCCTCGCTGAAGGCGGCTGATTTCCTCGGCATTATCCGCGCCGCCTGACGCCTGCGACGACGCAAACCTTCTTGGTGTTTGCCCCGATCCCGCATCGGTGTTAGACGCCGCCGCTTGATCGGCGCAACTGCGCGCCCACATGAATGACGCCATGCTTCAGACCATTCTGCTCGTCGCCATGATCCTGATCTCGGTCGCCCTGACGGCCGTGATCCTGCTGCAACGCTCCGAGGGCGGCGCCCTCGGCATGGGCGGAGGCCCCTCGGGATTCATGACCGCGCGAGGCGCGGGCAACCTGCTGACACGGGCGACCTCCATCCTGGCGATCGCCTTCTTCGTCTGCGCCATCAGCCTGACCGTCGCCGGCAACTTCGCACGCGGTTCGCGTTCGGTGATCGACGCGGATGCGGTCGGCGCCATCGCCGTCGGCGACGAGGCGCAGCAGGCCCCGGCCGACCAGGCCGCTCCGACCCCGGCCGCGCCCGCCGCGCCGTCGCTGGATGATCTGGAAGCCAGCCTTCCGGCCGCGGCCGCTCCGGCGCCCGCGACGACGACTCCCGCGCCGGCCCAGTAAGCCGCCGCCGACAGACGACCCTTCGAAAGCGCGCCGCAGGGCGCGCTTTCTTCTTTTGATCAACAGTTGTTCGCGGCGGGTCATGTCCCCGCCGCGAATCATGGAGTAAGGTTCCCGCCCATGCCTCGATATGTGTTCATCACCGGCGGCGTGGTTTCTTCGCTTGGAAAAGGCCTCGCTTCAGCCGCCCTCGGCGCCCTGCTTCAGGCGCGCGGTTACAAGGTCCGTCTGCGCAAGCTGGATCCCTATCTCAACGTCGATCCGGGCACCATGAGCCCCTATCAGCACGGCGAGGTCTTCGTGACCGACGACGGCGCCGAGACGGACCTGGACCTAGGCCACTATGAGCGCTTCACCGGGGTTTCGGCCGCGCGCTCTGACAACGTCACGACGGGCCGCATCTATTCGACCATCCTGGAGAAGGAGCGTCGCGGCGACTATCTGGGCGCGACCGTCCAGGTCATTCCGCACGTCACCGACCAGATCAAGCAGTTCTGCCTGAGCCCGGCCAAGACCGACGCGGGCGAGGATGTGGACTTCGTCCTGGTCGAGATCGGCGGCACCGTCGGCGACATCGAAGGCCTGCCCTTCTTCGAGGCGATCCGCCAGTTGGGCCAGGACCTGCCGCGCGGCCAGTCCTGCTTCATGCACCTGACCCTGCTGCCCTTCATCAAGACCGCCGGCGAGATGAAGACCAAGCCGACGCAGCACTCCGTCAAGGAACTGCGCTCCATCGGCATCCAGCCCGACATCTTGTTGTGCCGTTGCGAGCAGCCGATCCCGGCGGACGAAAAGCGCAAGATCGCCCAGTTTTGCAACGTGCGGCCCGACAGCGTCATCCAGGCCATGGATTCGGCTGACATCTACGCCGTGCCGCTGGACTATCACGCCGAGGGTCTGGACACCCAGGTCCTGACCCACTTCGGTCTGAACGACGCGCCGGAGCCTGATCTGGCCAGCTGGACCGAGATCGTGCGCCGCCGCCTGCATCCGGACGGCGAAGTCACCATCGCCGTGGTCGGCAAGTACACGGTCCTGAAGGACGCCTATAAGTCGCTGATCGAGGCCCTGCAGCACGGCGGCGTGGCCAACAACGTCAAGGTCAACATCGACTGGGTCGAGGCCGACACCTTCGAGGGCGACCCCCAGGCCTGCGCCGAGCGTCTGGAAGGCGCCCACGCCATCCTGGTGCCGGGCGGCTTCGGCGAGCGCGGGGCCGAGGGCAAGATCGAGGCGGCCCGCTTCGCCCGCGAGCGCAAGATTCCCTATTTCGGCATCTGCTTCGGCATGCAGATGGCGGTGATTGAGGCGGCGCGGAACCTGGCCGGCTTCCCCAAGGCGACCTCGACCGAGTTCGGCCCGGCGGAGGAACCCGTCGTGGGCCTGATGACCGAATGGACTCAGGGCAACCAGCGCGTCCTGCGTCAGCAGGGCGGCGACCTGGGCGGCACCATGCGCCTGGGCGCCTACGCCTCTACGCTGAAGGCGGGATCGAAGATCGCCGAGATCTACGGCGCGACCGAGATCAGCGAGCGCCACCGTCACCGCTACGAGGTGAACATCAACTATCGCGAGACGATCGAGGAGAAGGCGGGTCTGGTCTTCGCCGGCCTGTCGCCCGACGGCGTCCTGCCCGAGACGGTGGAGCGCGAGGACCATCCCTGGTTCATCGGGGTCCAGTACCACCCGGAATACCGCAGCCGTCCATTCAAGCCGCATCCCCTGTTCGCCAGCTTCATCGGCGCCGCCCTGGTGCAGAGCCGTCTCGTCTGAAGCGCTCGACGACCTGAACAGACAAACGCCCGGCGCGCACAGCGTCGGGCGTTTTTGTTTGGCCGCAGGCCGCATGAAAAAGGCGCCGGACGTTTCCGTCCGGCGCCCTTATCTTCAGCCTGATCCGTGGATCAGCAGCTGTAGTACATGTCGAACTCGACCGGATGCGGGTGCAACTGCAGGCGGGCGACCTCTTCCATCTTCAGCGTGATGTAGCTGTCGATGAAGTCGTCATCCATGACGCCGCCCTTCTTGAGGAAGGCGCGGTCGGCGTCCAGGGCGTCCAGGGCCTCCTTCAGCGAGCCGGCGACCTCGGGGATAGAGCCGCGCTCTTCCGGCGGCAGATCGTAGAGGTTCTTGTCGGCGGCGGCGCCCGGATCGATGCGGTTCTCGATGCCGTCCAGACCTGCCATCAGCAGGGCCACGAAGGTCAGGTAGGGGTTGCCCATCGGATCGGGGAAGCGGGCCTCGATACGCTTGGCCTTGGGCGAGGAGACGTGCGGAATGCGGATGGAGGCCGAACGGTTGCGGGCGGAATAGGCCAGCTTCACCGGGGCTTCATAGCCGGGCACCAGGCGCTTGTAGGAGTTGGTGGTGGAGTTGGCGAAGGCGTTGATGGCCTTGGCGTGCTTGATGATGCCACCGATGTACCACAGACACTCCTGCGACAGGCCGGCGTACTTGTCGCCGGCGAACTGGGGCTTGCCGTCCTTCCAGATCGACATGTGGACGTGCATGCCCGAGCCGTTGTCGCCGAACATGGGCTTGGCCATGAAGGTCGCGGTCTTGCCGTAGGCGTGGGCCACGTTGTGGATCACGTACTTATACAGCTGCATCCGGTCGGCCATGGTCAGCAGGTCGCTAAACTTCAGGCCCAGTTCGTGCTGGGCCGGAGCCACTTCGTGGTGATGCTTTTCCGGGTCCATGCCCAGGTCCTTCATCACGCCCAGCATTTCGCCGCGCAGGTCCTGGCCCGAGTCGACCGGGTTGACCGGGAAGTAGCCGCCCTTCGGCCCCGGGCGGTGGCCCAGGTTGCCCTCGGCGTATTCAGCGCCCGTATTGGCCGGCAGCTCGACGGAATCGAAGCTGTAGCCGGTGTTGTGTGAGGCGGTGTTCCAGCGCACGTCGTCGAAGATGAAGAACTCGGCTTCCGGGCCGAAGAAGACGGTGTCGCCCACGCCCGACGACTGGACATAGGCCAGGGCCTTCTTCGACATGGAGCGGCTGTCGCGGTTGTAGGGCTCGGCCGTGTCGGGGTTCAGCACGTCGCAGAACAGGCACAGGGTCGTCTGTTGATAGAAGGGGTCGACATAGGCCGACGACAGGTCCGGCTTCAGCAGCATGTCGGACTCGTTGATCGTCTTCCAGCCCGCGATCGACGAACCGTCGAACATGGTGCCTTCTTCCAGCAGTTCTTCGTCGACCAGGTCGATGTCGAAGGTCACGTGCTGGAGCTTGCCGCGCGTGTCGGTGAAGCGAAGATCGACGTACTGGACGTCCTTGTCCTTGATCTCTTGAAGGATCTTCTGGGCGGTGCTCATGGCACGGGTCCTGTGGGCTAGGGGAGGAGAACGAAAAGCGGCCGCCCGGAAGGGACGGCCGTGGTGAGTCAGATAGCCTGTGCGCCGGTTTCGCCGGTGCGGATGCGGATCACGTCTTCGAGCGAGGAGACGAAGATCTTGCCGTCGCCGATCTTGCCCGTGCGGGCCGCCGTCTGGATGGCGTCGATGACCGCCGGCGCCAGATCGTCGGCCACCACGACCTCGATCTTGATCTTGGGCAGAAAGTCGATGACGTATTCGGCGCCGCGGTAAAGTTCGGAGTGACCCTTCTGGCGGCCGTATCCCTTGGCTTCCAGCACGGTCATGCCCTGCACCCCGATGTCCTGGAGCGCATCCTTAACTTCATCCAGCTTGAACGGCTTGATGACGGCTTCGATCTTTTTCATGGCGAGTCCCGAGCCGGGTCCGTGGTTGGTCCGACGCTCGGGAGCTAAAGGGACATTGCATTGCACAATAAGGCAAGCAATTTTCGTCTCCCAAGGCCCTCCGTGAACGGATTTCGGCGATGACTCCTGTGAACGATTCCTCGAACTGGCTGCAAAGCCTGCCCCGGCCCGGAGCGGAGGCGCACAAGCATGTGCGCGGCCGGCTGGGCGTGGTGTCCGGCGGGCCGCTTTCGACCGGGGCGGCGCGACTGTCGGCGCGCGCCGGGCTGAGAATCGGAGCCGGGCTGGTGAAGGTCTTCTGTCCTCCGGACGCCGTCGGCGTCCTGGCTCCGGCGCTGGAGGCGGTGATGCTGGCGAGCTTTTCTTCCGCCGATCAACTGGCGAGCCTGGCCCAGCCGATGGACGCCGTGGTGATCGGCCCGGCCGCCGGCCTGACGGAGGCGACGGCCGCCAATGTCGCGGCCCTGGGGCGGACGGGGGCCGCCCTGGTCATCGACGCCGACGCCCTGACCCTGTTCAAGGATCGACCCAGCGACCTGTTCGCCTGTCTGGATCGGGACGACGTCCTGACCCCGCACGAGGGCGAGTTCGAGCGCCTGTTTCCCGGTCTTCTGGCTCAGGGCCGAGACGTCGCCGCGACCGAGGCGGCGGCGCGGGCCGGCGCCGTGGTGGTGCTGAAGGGCTTTGAGACCGTCGTCGCCGCGCCGGACGGTCGTCGGGTCGTCAACGGCAATGGCTCGCCCTGGCTGGCGACGGCGGGCAGCGGAGACGTCCTGGCGGGGATGATCGGCGGCCTGCTGGCCCAGCACATGGACAGCTTCGACGCAGCATGCGCGGCGGTCTGGATGCATTCGGATGCGGCGAACCGGTTCGGACCGGGCCTGATCGCGGAGGACCTGCCGGAGCTGATCCCGGCGGTGCTGGTTGATCTGTACGGGCGTTGAAGCCTGGTGCGGATGAGAGGACTCGAACCTCCACGCCTCTCGGCGCCAGAACCTAAATCTGGTGCGTCTACCAGTTCCGCCACATCCGCATAGGTAGGCTGAAGCCTGTAGGCGAGGGCGAGAGATCAGGCAACCGGCAAGCGGTGCGCGGACATGAAAAAGGCCCCGGATTTCTCCGGGGCCTTCTTTGTTTTTTGGCCTACCGCGCTTCGCGCTGCTTGAGGCCGTTGTTTGGCCTACTGCGTTTCGCGCTGCTTGAGGCCGTGAGCAGAAACTGAGGATCAGTCCTTCTTGTTGTCGACGCCGTGGCCGAGAGCTTCCACGGCCGATTCCAGCGTGGCGTCCTCGGTGATGTCGATGCCCTTGGCCAGCTTGGAGTGCCAGAAGCCGTAGGCGGCGTAGATGACGGCGCCGATGGCCGCATAGCCGCCCAGCAGCATCAGGGGCAGGGGATTGTCCTCGGCCGCATGCTGGAACATGGGGATCAGGTTCTGGCTGGCCAGGAACAGGCAGGCGCAGATGCCCAGGACGGCGGTGACGATGCCGCCCGGAACCTTGAACGGACGCTCCATCTCCGGGTGCTTCACGCGCAGGACGATGACCGACAGGCAGACGATGGCGAAGGCCGTGGCCGTGCCCAGCGACACCAGGTCGCCCAGGATGGAGATGGGCAGGAAGGCCGCCGCGATGGCGATCAGGATGCCCAGGACGATGGTGCCGATCCAGGGCGTGCGGAACTTCGGGTGGACCTTGGCGAAGGCCTTCGGCAGCAGGCCGTCGCGGGCCATGGTGTAGAAGACGCGCGTCTGGCCGTAGCAGAGCACCAGCATGACCGAGGACAGGCCGGTGATGGCGCCGATCTTGATCAGGAAGGCGATCAGATTCAGTTGACCGCTCGGCGAAGAGGCCAGCGGCACATTGGCCCATTCCAGGCCCATGCGGTCGATGGCGACGGCGATCGGGGCGGGCGAGGCCAGCTCCAGGTAGGGCACGACGCCCGTCATGACGGCGGCGACGGCCATGTAGATCAGGGTGCAGACGAACAGGGCGCCCAGGATGCCGATCGGCACGTCCTTCGACGGGTTCTTGGCTTCGGCCGCGGCGGTCGAGACGGCTTCGAAGCCGACGTAGGCGAAGAAGATGATGGCCGCGCCGCGGAAGATGCCGCCGACGCCGAACTGACCGGCCTGGCCGGTGGGTTCAGGGATGAAGGGGTGCCAGTTGTCCGGGTTGATGTACTGGACGCCGACCGCGATGAAGGTCAGCAGGACGATGATCTTGATGACGACGATGGCGTTGTTGATGTTCGCCGATTCCGACACGCCCAGCACCAGCAGGCCGCAGACGGCGGCGATGCCGACGGCCGCGACCAGGTTGAAGGTGCCGGTCATCGGGAAGGACGCGCCTTCGGCCGACTGCACCAGCTGGACAAGCGGGGTCGCCCATTGTGGGCCTTCGCCGCCTGCGTAACTTATTGTCGGGAATAGACTGGCGCTGAGGCCGAAGTCATTCATGATCGACACCACATAGCCGGACCAGCCGACCGCCACGGTCGAGGCCGCGACGCCGTATTCCAGCACCAGCAGCCAACCCATGATCCAGGCGAAGACCTCGCCCAGGGTGCCGTAGGCGTAGGTGTAGGCCGAACCCGAAACGGGCATGGTCGAGGCCAACTCGGCGTAGCATAGGCCCGCCAGGGCGCAGGCGATGCCGGCGATGACAAAGGACAGCATGATCGCGGGACCGGCGTTGGCCGATGCGACCTGGCCGGTCAGAACGAAGATGCCGGCGCCGATGATGGCGCCGATGCCCAGGCTCATGAGGTTGATGGGGCCTAGGGTCCGTTTCAGCTCGCTCTTAGCGGCTTCCTTCTGGATCTGGCCGATGGATTTTTTAAGGAATAGCCGATTACCGGCCGGCTTTACGCCATTTGCGGACATGAAGTCGCGCCCCCAATCTACGCGACGACCCCTCCCGGGTCATCTTCTTGAGCGCGGACGCTAATCATCAAGGGCGCCGTGCGCAACGCGGTTTCGACGTGATGAACAACCGACGACGCTTTCGTGAACCCGGGCGTTGCGGCTAGAGCGCAGGATGATGTTGCCGATTCACGCCGTATTGGAGCCGCTGAAGGCGGCCTTGGCCCAGACAGGGGCCGTCGTCCTGGCCGCGCCGCCGGGCGCGGGCAAGACCACGGTCGTGCCCCTGGCCCTGCTGGATCAGCCGTGGCTGGGCGACGGCAAGGTGCTGGTGCTGGAGCCGCGTCGCTTGGCCGCGCGGGCCGCGGCGGATCGCATGGCGGCCACCCTGGGCCAGAAGGCGGGCGGGACCGTCGGCTATCGCACCCGTCTGCAGAGCCGGATCGGCCCGGACACCCGAATCGAGGTCGTCACGGAGGGCGTCTTCACCCGCATGATTCTGGACGACCCGGCGCTGGAAGGCGTCGGCGCCGTCCTGTTCGACGAATTCCACGAGCGCAGCCTGGATGCGGATCTGGGCATGGCCCTGGCGCGCGAGAGCCAGTCGGTGCTGCGCGACGACCTGCGCCTGCTGGTCATGTCGGCGACGCTCGACATCGCGGGGGTGTCGCGCCTGCTCGACGGCGCGCCCGTCATCGAGGCCGAGGGGCGGATGTTCCCGGTCGAGACCCGCTACCTGGGTCGCAATCCGGTGGAGCGGTTCGAGGACGCCATGGCCAAGGCCGTGGTCCAGGCCCTGCATGACGAGATCGGTTCCATCCTGGCCTTCCTGCCGGGGCAGGGCGAGATTCACCGCACCGTTCAGCGCCTGAACGAGCGGCTGCGCGATCCGGCGGTCGACGTCGTCGCCCTCTATGGCGCGCTGGACAAGGGCGAGCAGGACCGCGCCATCGAACCCGCCGCGCATGGCCGCCGCAAGGTGGTGCTGGCGACCTCGGTGGCCGAGACCAGCCTGACCATCGAAGGCGTGCGCGTCGTCATCGACGGCGGCCTGTCGCGCGTGCCGCGATTCGAACCGTCCAGCGGCCTGACCCGGTTGGCGACGGTCAAGGTCAGTCGATCCTCGGCCGAGCAGCGGCGCGGCCGCGCCGGTCGGGTCGAGCCCGGCGTCTGCTACCGCCTGTGGGACGAGGAACAGACCCGCGGCCTGGTCGCCCATCAGCGACCGGAGATTCAGGAGGCGGACCTGACCGCCTTCGCCCTTGACCTGGCGCGCTGGGGCGCGAAGTCGGTCGAAGGGCTGGCCCTGCTGGACCCGCCGCCTGCCGGGGCCATGGCAGAGGCGCGAAAGGTGCTGACGCGACTGGGCGCGCTGGACGCCAAGGGCGATTTGAGCCCGCACGGACGGCGGCTGACCCGCATCCCCCTGGCGCCGCGCCTGGCCCACATGGTCGCCGTCGCCTCGGATCAGGGCGACGCCCTGGGCGGGGCGAAGATCGCGGCGGTGCTCAGCGAGCCGGGGCTGGGCGGGAACGGCGTCGATCTGCATGATCGGCTGAAGGGGCTGGAGCGGGATCGTGCGCCGCGCGGTCGCGACGCGATGAAACTGGCCGAGCGCTGGGCGCGGGCGGCGGGCGGTGGAAGCGACGGCGAGGTCGATGCGGGCCTGTTGCTGGCCGAAGCCTTCCCCGAACGCATCGCCCGCGCCAAGGGCAGGCCGGGGGAGGTGTTGCTGGCCTCGGGGCGCGGCGCCTTCATCGAACCGACGGACCATCTGGCGCGCGCGCCCTGGTTGGCCGTGGCGGAACTGGGCGGCGGGGATGCGCGCGACCGCATCCGCCTGGCGGCGGGGCTGGACGCCGCGACGCTGGAAGCCGATCTGGCGCATCTGATCGAGATCGAGGACCGGCTGGCGCGCGAACCGTCGGGCAAGCCGGTGATCCGCCGCATCCGACGCATCGGCGCCCTGGTGCTGGACGAAAAGGTCGTCGGCGCGCCGGATCGGGCGACCATGACGGCGGCGCTGAAGTCGGAGATCGAGACGGGCGGCCTATCCGCCCTGAACTGGGGCGAGCACGCGGGGGCGCTGCGGGCGCGGCTGGCCTTCCTGCGCGGGCTGGACGAGGCCTGGCCCGAGGTTTCGGCCGACGGTCTGATGGCCGCGCGAGAGGACTGGCTCTGGCCCCTGCTGGACGGGGCGCGGTCCCTGGCCGACATCGGCGACGGCAAGCTGGCCGAAGCCCTGCGCGGCCTGATTCCATGGGACCTGCAGCGCAGGTTGGACGACCTGGCGCCGACGCGCCTGACCACGCCCCTGGGCAGCGCGAGCATCGACTACGCCGCCGAGGGCGGGCCGCGCGTCGAGATCAGGGTGCAGGAACTGTTCGGCGTGAAGACCCATCCGACCGTCGGCGGCGGCCGCACGCCCCTGACGCTCAGCCTGCTGTCGCCGGCGCGGCGACCGGTGCAGGTGACGAAGGATTTGCCGGGGTTCTGGGCCGGATCCTGGGCGGCGGTGCGCAGCGAGATGCGGGGGCGCTATCCGCGCCATCCCTGGCCGGAGGATCCGGCCAATGCGACGGCGACCAACCGGGCCAAGCCGCGCGGAACCTGAGCCGTTCGCTTGACGGCCTGATGCGGCGCGGCGCAATGATCGTGCGTCCAGCATAGGGATTTCGCGTGACCGACGCCGCCGTTTCACCGCCGTCCGCCTCCAAGCGGCGCGTTCTGTTCGCCAGCCTGATCGGCACGACGATCGAGTTCTACGACTTCTACATCTACGCTACGGCGGCGGTTCTGGTGTTCCCGGACCTCTTCTTCCCCGGCGGCGACCGGATGACGGCCATGCTGTCGTCCTTCGCCACCTTCTCCATCGCCTTCTTCGCTCGGCCGATCGGAGCCGTGGTCTTCGGCCATTTCGGCGACCGGGTCGGGCGCAAGGCGACCCTGGTGGCGGCCCTGATGACCATGGGGTTGTCGACCATCGCCATCGGCCTGCTGCCGACCTGGCATTCGGTCGGGGTGATCGCGCCCCTGCTGCTGGCCCTGTGCCGGTTCGGCCAGGGGCTGGGCCTGGGCGGCGAGTGGGGCGGAGCGGTCCTGCTGGCGACAGAGAACGCCCCGCCGGGCAAGAAGGCCTGGTTCGGCATGTTCCCGCAACTGGGCGCGCCGATCGGCTTCATCCTGTCGACCCTCAGCTTCATCGTCCTGGGCCAGGTGATGAGCGAGAGCCAGTTCATGGCCTGGGGCTGGCGCATCCCCTTCATCGCCAGCGCCCTGTTGGTCATCGTCGGCCTGTGGATGCGGCTGAAGATCACCGAGACGCCCGAGTTCAAGCGCGCCGTCGACCGCGCCGAGCGGGTGGAGACGCCGGCCCTGACCCTGATCTCTCGGCACAAGTGGGCGCTGTTGACCGGGACCCTGGCCGGACTGGCGACCTTCGTCCTCTTCTATCTGATGACCGTCTTCGCCCTGGGGTGGGGCACCACGGCCATGGGCTATACGCGCGAGCAATTCCTGCCGATCCAGTTGCTGGGCGTCTGCTTCTTCGGCCTGTTCATTCCGCTGTCCGCCCTGGCGGCGGATCGGTGGGGGCAGGGACGGACCCTGCTGGCGGCCTCGGTCGGCATCGCCCTGTTCGGCCTGATCCTGGCGCCTCTGTTCGGCGGCGGCATGGGCGGGATCGCAGCCTTCTTCATCATCGGCTTCAGCCTGATGGGCTGCACCTACGGCCCGCTGGGCACGGCCCTGGCGCGGCCCTTCCCGACGACCGTGCGCTACACGGGCGCGTCCATGACCTTCAACCTGGCGGGAATCCTGGGGGCGTCGCTTGCGCCCTACGCCGCGACCTGGCTGGCCCAGCAGCACGGCCTGCCGGCGGTCGGCGCCTATATGACGACAGCCGCCCTGCTGACCATAGCGGCCCTGATCGGCATGAGCCGGATCAAGACCGAGGGCGAGGCCTAGTCCAGCATGCGACGGACAAGTCCGTCCTTCAGCACGAACTGGTGATAGAGGGCGGCGGCGATGTGCAGGGCGACCAGCCCCGCCAGAATCCAACCGGCGAAGAAGTGCACGTACCAGGCGCCGGACCACAGGCTTTCATCGTCCGGCGAAGGCGTGAAGACGGTCGGGACCACGACGAGGCTGAACAGGTCCATGGGCTCGCGCATATGCACCCAGACGACATAGCCGCTGATCGGCAGGATGATCAGGACCAGATAGATGAGGCCATGCGCCGTCGCAGCCAGCCCATGTCGCCATGCCGGCTCGCCGGGCGGCGGAGGCGGCGCGGCGTGGCTCAGTCGCCAGAACAGTCGCATCAGGATCAGCCCCGCCAGCAAGACGCCCAGTTGGAAATGACTGCGGCCGAACAGGAACTCCGCCTGTCTGTCCGGCGCTTTTTCAGTGAGCCAGCCCAGGACGAACTGGCCCAGGATCATCGCGGCCGTGGTCCAGTGCAGGATCTGGGCGATCCGGTTCCAGGTGCGCGGGGACGGGCTTTGGGGCATGCTTCTCCTCCCTCGCGAACCTGATATATTTCCGTTCTCGACGGAAGGGTGCGGGACCATGGCCTGGGGCAGAAGAAGCTTTGTCGTCGCGGGACTGGCGGGGGCCTTTGTGTCCTCCTCGGCCTGTTCGCGCGACCGCGCCGTCGTCGTCGGGCCGAAGGAAAAGGCGCGCCCGAATCTCTATGCCTGCGAAGGCTGTGAGGCGACCGGGGAGCGGAACCCGGGCGATCTGTCCTGGTCGGTCGTCCTGGCGGGACCGCAAGAGCCCGGCGAGCGCATGCGTCTGTCGGGAAGAGTTTATGAGTCGGACGGCGTCACGCCGAAGTCCGGCGTCGTCATCTACGCTCACCACACCAACGCTGAGGGTCTCTACGCCGACGGCTCAAGCGAGACAGAGTGGAGCCGGAGACATGGTCGTCTACGCGGTTGGGCGCGCACCAACGCCGACGGCGACTACCTGTTCGACACCATCAAGCCTGCGCCCTATCCGGACCGGACAGGACCGGCGCACGTGCACCTCTTCATCCAGGAGCCCGGCAGACCGCCCTATTATATCGACGACGTCGTCTTCGAAGGGGAGTTTCGCGTCGATGACGCCTATCGCGCCAGGCAGGAGCTGCGTGGCGGATCCGGCATTATTCGGTTGGGCGGAAACGCGGCGTCGGGCTGGACGGCGGTGCGCGACATCCGGCTGGAGACGCATCCCGCCTAGGCGGGGGCGGCGTCCGTCACGGCATAGACCATGATCCCCGTGGCCACGGCCAGGTTCAGGCTGTCGGCCCGTCCGCGCATCGGAATCTTGACGTTCAGGTCGCAGGCGGCGGCCAGTTCGTCGGTCAGGCCTGCCTGTTCATTGCCCATCAGGATCAGGGCCGGATAACGAACCGGGCTGTCGCGATAGCCGTGTGTCGCGTCCAGGCGGGTGCCGATGACGCTGCCCGGCCATTTCGCGCGCCAGGCCAGGAATTCCTCGCGCGTCGCCCTGCTGACGGTCACGGCGAAGACCGAGCCCATGGTGGCCCGCACCGCCTCGACCGAGAAGGGGTCGACGCAGTCGCCGATCAGGATGACCCCGCCGCACCCGGCCGAGTCCGCCGTGCGGATGATGGTGCCCAGGTTGCCGGGATCGCGCACCTGCTCCAGCGCCACCCAGCAGGGCTTGGCGTCGGGCTGGATGGCGTTCAGCGGCGTGTAGACCTGTTCGAACACGCCCAGCACCGTCTGCGGATTGTCGCGGCGGCTGATCTTTTCGAGGATGGCGTGGGTGACGACGATGATCTGGCCGCCGGCCTTCCTCGTCTCGGCCTTGGCGCGATCCAGCAGGGGGTGAGGCCGGGCCTCGTCGCCCACCAGCAGCATGACCGGGGCGCGGCCCTGATCCAGGGCTTCGCCGATGAATTTCAGCCCTTCGGCCAGGAAGCGGCCGGTCGCTTCGCGCTCCTTGCGCATGTGCAGGGCGCGGACCGACTTGATGGTGTCGTTGGTCAGGGAGGTGATGAGGCGTTCGGACATCAGGCGCTCCATCTGGCGAAGAAGGACAGGCCGATGGCCCGCGCGTCCTTGCCGTCCTCGGACAGGGCCAGTTCGCCCCAGTCGATGCGCCCGCCGCGATCATGCGTCGCCTCGGCCATCATATGGGCCAGCGACAGTCCGGAAATCCGCGCCGCATAGGCGTTCAGCAGCAGGAAGGAGGCGTCGTCGGACAAGAGGGCGGCGCAGTCCTTCAGCAGACCCGGCATGTCCTCGAACAGGCGCCAGACCTCGCCGTTGGCGCCGCGTCCGTATTTCGGCGGGTCCAGGATGACGCCGTCGTACTTGCTGCCGCGACGGACTTCGCGGGCCACGAACTTGCGGGCGTCCTCGACGATCCAGCGGATCGGACGGTCGGCCAGGCCTGAAAGCTCTGCGTTCTCGCGGGCGTAGGCGACGGACTTCTTGGAGGCGTCGACGTGGGTGACGTGTGCGCCCGCCGTCGAACAGGCCAGGCTGGCCACGCCGGTGTAGCCGAACAGGTTCAGGATCTTCGGCTGCTTCAGGGTGCGGACGCGGGCGTCCAGCCATTCCCAGTTGGCCGCCTGTTCCGGGAAGAAAGCCAGGTGGCGGAAGGGCGTGAACCGGCCCATGAAGCGCACGTCGCGCCATTGCAGGGGGAAGGCGTCGATCGGTCCGTGCCTGTCGAAGCGCCAGCGGCCGGAATCTTCTTCCTCCTGCTGCGGATCGAACATGGCGTTGGCGCTCTCGAACGCGCCTTCGGCATGGGCCTTCCAGAAGCACTGGGGTTCCGGCCGCACGACGGTGTAGCGGCCGTAGCGCTCCAGCTTGCGGCCGTCGCCGCTGTCCAGAAGGGCGTAGTCCGACCACCCGCGCGTGACGAGGGTTTCGGGCGTGGAGGAGAGAACCGGGGCCATGCGCGCTGATAGGCGCTCAGGCGGCTGTTCGTCCAGAGTCGGCGATCAGAGCCCCGGTCTCCGGCAGGATTTCATTTGCGGGCAGGTCGGGGGCGTGCGGGGTCTTGTCCCAGCGATGGGGCTCGAAGATCAACCGGATGAAGGCATGGCCGAACGCCAGGGTCAGCAGGGACCAGTAGACGGGCGCGCCCAGCATGTCCTTCCAGCCGTAGGGAACGCCAGCCCTGCGCGCGCCGACCAGGGTTGTGAGCACGGCCGTCGCCGCCCCGCCCGTGAGAACGGCCACGCCGGTCCAGGGCGTCTGCGGCGGCTGCTGCGCCATGGCGGCGAAAAGGAAGGCCAGCATGACCCAGGACACGGCGAAGGCGTGAACGGCGGCGGCTGAGAGCGCCGCGCCTAGGGTCATCAGCACCGCCCACCAGCCGCGCCAACCCATACCGTCGAAGGTGCGGGTGTGGACCATGATCGTCTGCATATATCCCTTCAGCCAGCGCGTGCGCTGTGGCAACCACAGAAAGAGGGGACCCGGCGGGGTTTCATAGGTCGGGCGGGTCAGGACGCCCATGCGCCACCCTCTGCGCCAGACGCGGAAACCGAGATCGGCGTCCTCGGTCACGTTCCAGGCGTCCCAGCCGCCCATGGCGCGCAAGGCCGACACGCGGAAGTGGTTGCTGGTCCCGCCCAGAGGAAAGGGCAGGCCCATGCGCGCCAGGGCGGGCAGGGCGATCTCGAACAGGGCGGCGTATTCCGCCGCGAACTGACGGTCGAGGAAGGGGGAGGGCTTCTTGCCGCCCTGACGGCCGCGAATGCGCAAGGGCGCCTGAAGGCAGGCCAGGGTCTCGTCCTCGGCGGCGAAGCGGGCGGCGGCTTCACGCAGTTGCAGCGGGTCGGGATCGTCCTCGGCGTCATAGATGGTGACGAAGTCGCCCTTGATCCGCGACAGGGCGTGGTTGAGGGCGCGAGGCTTGGTTGACGGCCGGCCCGGCGGCACAACCAGGACCTGAAGCCAGGACGGCAGGTCCAGGGCGCGGGCCGCAGCGATGGTGGCCTCGTCTCGCGCTTCCAGCGCCAGATAGCCGTCCAGCAGATCCACGGGATAGTCGATGCGCGACAGGCGTTCGACCAGTTGGGGCAGGACCTCGGCTTCGTCATAGAGGGCGACGATGACGGAGTAGCGGCGGCGCGGAGCTTCATCGAGCGGCATGGTCGGAGGTCGAGTACGGCTGGCCCGGAGAATCGCCAGCCGCCAGACCATGACGATCAGGAAGCTGAACTGGATCAGGATGGCGAACACCCGATCCGCGCCGGGCAGGAAGACGAAGGCGGCGAGCTCGCCGATCAGAAGAAGAAGCAGGATCGTCAGTTGGCCGCCGGTCGCGGTGCGCCGGGCGTTGAAGGCGAAGTCAGGCCTTGTTTTCAGGCGTCCATGCATCCAGGCCCCCCGCCTGCCGATGAAGGGCGCATTTCTGTATCAATGTTCTTTCAGTTGCAAGCGATTGGCGATTTCGCGCCGGCCCGCTATTCAGGAGATCGACAGTGATGGAGTCTCGGATTGTCTGGCGCCACGATCCCTACGCCGCGATCGGCTCGGAAGCCCAAGGGCGAAGGCCATGAGCGGCGCGCCGAGATACTGGCGGCGGCCGAACGCATCTTCGTCGAGCACGGCTATGAGGGCGCCACCATCCGCAAGATCGCGGACGAGGTCGGGCTCTCCTCGACGGCGCTCTACATGCATTTCGCCGACAAGAGCGAGATGCTGCACGAGATCTGCCGCGGCACGTTCGAGAACCTGATCGAGGGACACCGCAACCTGCTGAGCGAGGATCAGCCGCCGGAAGTGCGGCTGCGCCGGATGGTCGAGGCCTATATCCAGTTCGGCTTCGAGCATCCCAACGCCTATCGCTTGACCTATCTGACCCGACCCATCGAAGCCCAGGAAGGCGCGCAGTCGGTGGCGCAGGAAACGGGGCATGAGCTGTTCCGCGCCTTTGCGGCCGTGGTCGAGGAAGCCGTGACCGCGGGCCGAATTCAGGGCGATCCGCAGGCTGTGGCCCAGTCCATCTGGGCGGCGGGGCATGGCCTGGTCTCCTTGCGGATCACCAAGCCCTATTTCGAATGGGCCGATCGGGACACGCTGACGCGAACCCTGCTGGACGCCCTGTTCGCGGGACTTCTGAAGTCGTGAAGGCCTGGGCGGGGGCTGCGGCGGTGCTGTTGTCGGCGACGCCGGGTCTGGCGGAGGCCGGGCCCTTGCGCGTCATGTCGTTGGATCAATGCGCGGATCAATATGTCCTAGCCTTGGCGCCTGAGGCGGAACTGGCCCTGTCGCCGCGCGCCGACGATCCGGACGCCTGGCTGCGCGAGGCGGCGCGAGGCCGGGCGCGGGTGCGGCCGACCCTGGAGGCGGCCAGCGGCTTTCGACCTGATGTCGTCGTGCGCTACTGGGGCGGAGAGCCGCGCCTGCTGGCCGCGTTGGAACGGCGCGGAACCCGGGTTCTGACCATCGAGGACGCCACGGACATGGCCGGAGTCCGGGCGAACCTGCGCAAGGTTTCGACGGGCCTGGGGCAGGTGAAACGCGGCGACGCTCTGATCCGGCATATGGATCGCCGACTGGCGCAGGCGGCCGGGGGCGGACGCGGGCGCGAGGCCGTCTATGTCACGCCCGGCGGCTACACCAGCGGATCGGGAACCCTGATCGACGCCATGCTGAAGGCGGCCGGATTTCGCAATGGAACCCGCGCGCCGGGGTTTCAGCCGCTGGGGGTCGAGCAGATCGCCCTGCAGGCGCCGGCCCTGTTCGTTCGGGGCTTCTTCAACCTGTGGCGCAGCGACTGGCGAGGGCCTGGGCGGCATCCGGTTGTCAGTCGTGCGGCGCGCGGACGGACGGTGACGGACCTGCCGCCGGCGGCCTTGGGGTGCCCGGCCTGGTTCGCGGCCGACGCGTCGGCGCAACTGGCCGATGCGGCGCGCAAGGAGACGGGTCGATGAGGGGGCTGAACCTCGGCCTGGTTCTCGCCGTCGCGGTCGCCGCCGTCGCAGCCGTCCTCATGGGCGAAACCGCCTTGTCGAGCGCCCAGTACGGGCAGGCGCTGAGCCATCCCCTGTCCGGACCTGGAGAGGTGCTGTGGCAGGTGCGGGCGCCGCGAGCGATCTGCGCCCTGCTGGTCGGGGCGGCCCTGGGCCTGTCGGGGGCGGTGATGCAGGGGCTGTTGCGCAATCCCCTGGCCGATCCGGGCGTGCTGGGCGTTTCGGCGACGGCGGCCATGGCGGCGGCGGGCGCCATCGTCCTGGGCGCGGCGGCCGTGCCCGGCGTCGTCGAGGGCGCGGCTCTGATCGGCGCCGCCCTGTCGGGACTGGTTCTGATCGCCGTGGCGGCGCGGGTGCGGGCGCCGGAGGCCCTGATCCTGTTCGGCGTGGCCCTGTCCAGCTTCGCCGGCGCCCTGACCGCCCTGATCTTCAACCTGTCGCCGTCGCCGATCGCCTCGGCCGAGGTGATGAACTGGCTGCTGGGCTCCGTGCAGAACCGAAGCTGGATCGACGTCGCCTGGGTCGCGCCGGCCCTGGCCGTTGCGGCCTTCCTGGCCTGGCGGGCCGCGCCCGGTCTTCGGATGCTGACCTTGGGCGAGGAGGCGGCGCGGGCGTCGGGCCTGTCCATGGGGCGGATGCGGATCCTGGCTCTGTTAGCCACGGCCGTGGCCGCGGGTGCGGCGGTAGCGGTGGCGGGCGTGATCGGCTTCGTCGGCCTGGCCGCGCCCCACCTCGTGCGGGCGGCGGTGCGGGGCGATCCCGGACGACTTCTGGCGCCCTCCGCCCTGGCGGGCGGGCTGATGCTGATGCTGGCGGATCTGGCGGCGCGGCTGGTTCCGACGGACCAGGAGCTGAAACTGGGTGTGTTCACCGCCCTGGTCGGCGCGCCCCTATTCGCCCTGATCGCCTGGCGCGCGGCGCGGGAGTGGCGGCTGTGAGCGCCCTGCTGCAACTGGAACGGGCCGAGGTCCGCGTTGGGGGCCAGACGGTCCTGAAGGACGTCAGCCTGTCGGTCGCGGCCGGCGAGCTGGTGGCCCTGTGCGGCCCGAACGGGGCGGGCAAGTCCAGCGCGGTGCGCGCCGCCCTGGGCCTGGCCCCGCTCAGTGACGGCGTCGCCCGACTGGGCGGACAGGACGTCAGGCGTCTGTCCGAACGCGAACGCGGGGCGCGGGCGGCCTATCTGCCGCAGGAACGGCACGTGGCCTGGAACCTGCCGGCGGTCGAACTGGCGGCCTTGGGCGCGCCCTTCCTGTCGGGTGGCGAGGCCCTGGCCCGCGCGCGCGCCGCTCTGGACGAGGTGGACGCCGGGCATCTGGCGGATCGCGGGGTGGCTGAGATGTCGGGCGGAGAGCGGGCGCGGGTCCTGCTTGCGCGGGCCTTGACGGTCCAGGCGCCGCTGCTGGTCGCGGACGAACCCATCGCCGGCCTGGATCCGGACGCCCAGTTGCTGGTGCTGGAAAGGCTGCGGACGCGGGCGGACGCGGGCGGCGGGGTGCTGGTCAGCCTGCACGACCTGACGCTGGCCGCGCGGATCGCTGATCGGATCGTGGTGCTGGATGAGGGGCGGGTCGCGGCGGACGGTCCGCCGACCCAGGCCCTGTCGCCCACCGTTCTGAAGAAGACCTTCCGGCTGGACGCCGTCTGGCTGGACGCCCTGGACGGGCCGATGCTGGCGGCGCGACGCCTGTAGAGGTTTCGGCGCTTTCGCATGAGCGAGAACAGGACTAGAACATCCCCATGATCATCGCCGCCCTGATGTTGCTGACCTCTTCCGTCGAGTCGCCCGTGGAGACAGAGACCGCGCCGGTCGAGCGCGTGCTGGACGGCATGCATGCGGCGGCCTCGGCGGCGAACGGCGCGGCCTATTTCGACAGCTTCACGCCGGACGCGCGCTTCATCGGCACGGATGCGACGGAACGCTGGAGCCTGCCGGAATTCAGAGCCTACGCCATGCCCTATTTCTCGCAAGGAAAGGGCTGGACCTATCGACCGGTGAGCCGGACGGTGAGCATGGCCCCGATCGAATGCCGCTGCATCGCCTGGTTCGACGAGGTGCTGGACAACGACGCCTATGGGACCACGCGCGGATCGGGCGTGCTGCGCCTGACGGACCAGGGCTGGAAGATCGAGCAGTACGTCCTCAGCTTCGCCGTTCCGAACGAGAAGTCGCGCGCCGTGGTCGGCGTGATCAAGCAGGCCGACTGATGGAGGTGGAGGACGAAGCCTTCGTCCTGTCGGCGCGGGCGCACGGGGATACGGGAGCGGTCGTCGAACTGCTGACCGAGCAGCACGGCCGTCGCGCGGCCTATGTGGCCGGAGGCGCATCGCGTCGCATGCGGCCCTTCCTGCAGCCCGGCGCCAAGGTGGTCGCGGAACTGCGCGCGCGGACATCTGATCAACTGGGTTCGGCGCGACTGGAGCCGGTGGGCGAGGGGCCGGCCGCCCTGTTCGACGATCCCCTGGCCCTGACTGGCCTCAGCGCGGCGGCGGCGGTGGCCCAGGGCGCCCTGCCGGAACGCGAACCGCATCCGGGCGCCTTCTACGCCTTCGAGGCCCTGATGACCGCCTTCGCCGTGCCCGAGGTCTGGCCCGCCATATTCGTGCGGTTCGAGGCGGGCCTGCTGGAGAATCTCGGCTTCGGCCTCGACCTGTCGCGGTGCGCTTCCACGGGGTCGATGGACGATCTGGTCTGGGTCAGCCCCAGGACCGGCCGCGCGGTTAGCCGCGACGCCGGCGCGCCCTACGCCGACAAGCTGTTGCCCCTGCCGCCCTTCATGCTGGGGGCCCAGGCGGGCCTGGGCGAAGGCGACGTGAAGGCGGGGCTGGACCTGACCGGCCACTTCCTGGAGCAGTTCGTCTTCCACGTCCTGAACAAGCCGCTGCCGCCCGCGCGGGTCTGGATGATCGACAAGCTGGGCGAGGCGGGAAGGCTCTAGCCGAAGGTGAAGGCGAAGACCTGAACCCCAGGGTCGAGGAACTCGATCTCGAAGGTTCGTTCGCGCGCGCCGCCGGACTGGCGCACCAACTGATAGAGGCGCTGGTTGTCGACCCGGCCCATGCCCTGGGCGTCGATGTCCACGCCTGCGTCGACGCCCGGCGCCTGACCGTCGATACGGACGCGGAAGCGTACGGGCCTGCCCGTGCTGCTGGGCCCCATGACCAGATGCAGGTCGCGAGCCTTGAAACGGAAGGCCAGCCGTCCGCCCGCCGTCTGCAGGTCGGCGTGTTCGGCGCGCACGATCCAGTCGCCGAACAGGCTCCAGTCGTTCAGTTTCAAGGGGGCGGCCGCATAGGTCTTGCGTGCGTCGAAATCAAAGCCGTCGGGCGAGACGAAGTTCTCGGCGCGGGCGTAGCCGACATAGGTTTCGGGCGATCCGATCCCGGCCATGTCGGCGGCGGCCTCGGCGCCCTGACCGCGTACCTGGACCACGGCCTGATCGACATCGGCGGCGCCGGCCTCTTTCAGAAGCTGCTGGATGACCCGCTCGGAGTGTTCGTAGTCGCCCTCGCCGAAGTGGTGGTAACGGATGTTCCCCTTGGCGTCGATGAAGTAGTGGGCGGGCCAGTAGTTGTTCTGGAAGGCGCGCCAGATGGCGAAGTCGTTGTCCATCGCGACCGGGTAGGTGATGCCGAAGCGGCGCATGGCGTCGCGAACATTGGCGGGCGATTTCTCGAAGGCGAACTCGGGCGTATGGACCCCGATCACCACCAGGCCCTGATCGCGATACTTTTCGGCCCAGGCGCGGACGTAGGGAATGGTCCGCACGCAGTTGATGCAGGAGTAGGTCCAGAAGTCGACCAGCACCACCTTGCCGCGCAACTGCTCAGTGCTCAGGGGCGGACTGTTGATCCACTCGGTCGCCCCGGTCAGCGGCGGCATCAGCCCTTCGACGGGCAGGGCGTTCAGCGGCGCAGATGGAGTGTTCATCGGCTGGCCTGCGCCAAAGCGGCTGAGCAGGCTCTGTTCGATGCGGTTGGCGCCGCCGCTCGACAGCCGGGTCAGCAGGCCAGTGTCGAGGCCCAGGGCAATGACGGCGACGCCGATCAGGACCAGCACGCCCAGGCCCTTTCGCACCCATTCGCCGACGCCCAGCGACGTCTTCATCGCATGAAACACCTTGCCGCCGATCAGCAGGGCCAGGGCCAGGGAGGTCGCGGCCCCGGCGGCGTAGGCGAGCAGCAACAGGGTCGTGCCGACGCCGGCCCCTTGCAGCGCCGCGCCGGTCAGGATCAGCCCCAGGATCGGCCCGGCGCACGGCGCCCACAGCAGGCCCGTGGCCACGCCCAGCAGGAAGGAGGGCCAGACGCCCCCGCCGGACTGCTGTTCCGCGCTGGCCTTCTCCGTCAGACGCGAACCGAGCGCCACCAGAGGCCGCGTCAGCCGGTCCGCCAGCGGCGGAAACACCAGGGTCAGTCCCAGCACCGCCATGACGGCCAGGGCGATCCAGCGCCCGACCTGATTGGCCTGCACCGCCCAGCCGCCGCCGACCGCCGCCAGCGTCGCCACCCCCGCGAAGGTCAGGGCCATGCCCAACAGCAGGGGCAGGCCGCTTCTGACGAAGGGCTGGCCGGCGCGCGCAAACACGAAGGGCAGGACCGGCAGGATGCAGGGGCTGAGAATGGTCAGCGCCCCGGCCAGATAGGACAGCAGGATCAGAAGCATGGCGTCGTTCTCTGGTCTCGGTTCTTGGTGAACGCGCTGGACGGCGTCGGGTTACAACAGCCGTTGCAGGTCGCGGACAGCGTCGCGGGTTTCCTGGGCCAGAACCTCGACCAGTTCGGCGGCGGGCAGGGCGCGTCCCAGCGGCGCGGCCTGACCGGCCCATTGCGGGGCGTAGCCGTCGTCGCCTTGCAGGCCGGCGGCGGCGTTCAGGGCCTTGCCGATGTCGTAGGCGTAGGGATAGGCGGCGACGAGGGCTTCGTCCGCGCGTCGCATGAAGGTGTTTTCGATCCCGCGCGCCGGACGGCCGGAGAGGACCGGGCTGACGCGGGTGCGTTCGGCGCGAGGGCCGGCCAAGGCGGCGCGATAGGCCGGATTGGCGGCGGACTCCGGACAGGAGACGAAGGCCGTGCCCAACTGCGCGCCCGCCGCTCCCAGCGCCAGGGCCGCCGCTATCCCAGCCCCGTCCATGATCCCGCCCGCCGCAATGACCGGAACGTGCAGTTCGCGCGCCAGCAACCGGGTCAGGGGCAGGGTCGCGAAGCGCGGGTCGTCCGCCGGATCGAAGACTCCGCGATGGCCGCCAGCCTCCATGCCTTGCGCCACCACCATGTCGATACCGGCGGCGACGGCCGTTCGCCCTTCCTCCGGCGTGGTGGCCGTGGCGATCAGGGCGATCCCGGCCGCTTTCAGCGCCGCGACCTGATCCGGTCGCGGCAGGCCGAAATGGACGCTGACCACGGCCGGCCTTTCCTCCAACAGGACGGCCAGCTTGGCGTCGTCGGTCACGAAGCTCTGATAGATGTCGTTCAGGGTTTCGGGCGGCGCGGCGCCGAAGGTCGCGAACAGGGGGCGCAGGTGGTCGATCCACGCTCTGTCGCGGACCGGATCAGGGGCGGCGGGCGTGTGGCAGAACAGGTTCACGTTGAACGGTCGATCGGTCAGGGCCTTGGTCGCCCGGATGGCCTGACGCGCCTCCTGCGCCGATACAGCCCCGACCGCGATGGAGCCTAGGCTGCCCGCGTTGGAGACGGCGGCGGCCAATTCCGGGGTCGACGTGCCGGCCATGGGCGCCTGAATCAGGGGGAATGACAGGTCGAAACGGGCGGTCAGGGCGGTCTTCATCGCGAACTCCGTGTCAGGCGTTCCACAGATAGGCGCTCCTAGTCCCCGCGTCAGGCCTCGGCTGCGCTAGACTTTGCGCGTCCGATCAGTGATTCGAAGCGCATGACCATCCACACCCCGACGCCCGACGGCGGCCGCATCGTTGAAGAACCGATGGGCGAGGCGCTGTCGAAGCGCTATCTCGCCTACGCCCTGTCGACCATCACCAACCGGGCCCTGCCCGACGTGCGCGACGGCTTCAAGCCGGTGCACCGGCGCATCATGTACGCCATGCACCAGATGCGGCTGAACCCGCAGGCGGCGGCGCGCAAGTGCGCCAAGGTCGTCGGCGAGGTCATGGGCGGCTATCACCCGCACGGCGACGCCTCCATCTACGAGGCCCTGGTCCGTCTGGCCCAGGACTTCGCTCAGCGCTATCCGCTGGTCGACGGTCAGGGGAACTTCGGCAACATCGACGGCGATAGCGCGGCGGCCATGCGCTACACCGAGTGCAAGCTGACGCCTGCCGCCGTCCTGCTGCTGGAAGGCATCGATCAGGACGCGGTCGACTTCCGTCCTACCTATGACGATCAGGACGAGGAGCCGGTGGTCCTGCCGGCCGGATTCCCCAATCTGCTGGCCAACGGCTCGTCGGGCATCGCCGTGGGGATGGCGACCTCGATCCCGCCGCACAACGTCGGCGAGTTGATCGACGCCTGCCAACTGCTGCTGGAACGGCCCGAGGCGACGACCGAGGAACTGGTGCAGATCGTGCCGGGACCCGACTTCCCGACCGGCGGGGTTTCGGTCGAAGGCCATGCCTCCATCCTGGACGCCTATGAGACCGGTCGCGGCGGCGTGCGCCTGCGCGCCCGCTGGGAAACCGAGGACCTGGGCCGGGGCGTCTGGCGCATCATCGTCACCGAGATGCCCTATCAGGTGCAGAAGAGCCGCCTGATCGAGGGTCTGGCCGATCTGATCGAGAACAAGAAGGCGCCCCTGCTGGGCGACGTGCGCGACGAGTCGGCGGAAGACATCCGCCTGATCCTCGAGCCCAAGAACCGCACCATCGAGCCCGAGATGCTGATGGAGAGCCTGTTCAAGCTCTCCGACCTGGAAGTCCGCTTCCCGATCAACATGAACGTGCTGGACGCCAGCGGCACGCCGCGCGTCATGGGCCTGAAGGACTGCCTGCAGGCCTTCCTCGACCATCGCCGCGTTGTGCTGAACCGCCGGTCGCAATGGCGGATCGAGCGGGTCGAAAAGCGCCTGCACCTGCTGGAAGGCCTGCGCATCGTCTTCCTCAACCTGGACGAGGTGATCCGCATCGTCCGCGAGGAGGAGCAGCCCAAGGCCGTCCTGATCGCGCGCTTCGGCCTGAGCGAGCCGCAGGCCGACTACATCCTCGACACCCGTCTGCGTCAGCTGGCGCGGATCGAGGAAATGGCGATCGAGAAGGAATTCAATGAACTGTCGGCGGAACTTGCGGCGCTGAAGGCGCTGACCTCGTCTGAAGCCAAGCAGTGGAAGGCCATTGGCAAGGAGTTGGAGGCGGTCCGCAAGGCCCTGATCTCCCCACGCCGCACCACCATCGGCGAGGCGGTGGACAGCTCGGCCCTGGTCGCGCCCGAGGCCTTCATCCCGCGCGAAGCCATCACCGTCATCCTGTCGGAGCGCGGCTGGATCCGCGCCGCCAAGGGCAAGGTGGAGGATCCCTCGGAGCTGAAGTTCAAGGAAGGCGACAGCCTGGGCTTCCTGGTCCCGGCCTTCACCACCGACAAGCTGCTGGTCGGGGCCTCGGACGGGCGCATCTTCACCATCGGCGCCGACAAGCTGGCCTCCGGTCGCGGTCACGGCGAACCGCTGCGCCTGATGATCGATCTCGACGAAAAGGCCGAGATTATCAATGTCGTGGCGCACGAACCGAATGCGAAGCTTCTGGTGGCGTCCAAGGCTGGCTACGGCTTCATCGCGCCCGAGAACGAGCTTCTGGCCCAGAAGCGCGGCGGCAAGCAGGTGCTGAATGGCGAGATGCTGTCCATGCTGCGCATCCCGTCGAACCCGCAGGGCGACCACGTCGCGGTCATCGGCGAGAACATCAAGGCGTTGATCTTCCCGCTGGCCGAACTGCCCGAAATGGGCCGCGGCAAGGGCGTGAAGCTGCAGAACTACAAGCAGGGCGGTCTGGTCGACGTGGCGGTGTTCAACGCCGAGGCGGGGCCGGAGTGGGCCGACGGCGGCGGTCGCCGTCGCAACTGGCCCGATTGGAAGGACTGGCTGGGCAAACGCGCCGGCGCCGGCCGCCAGGGCCCGCGCGGGATGAGGAAGTTCCGCTGAGGCCAAGGTGACGGCGATTTCATTGGAGGTCGCCGTCAGCCCTTGCGATAATCCCGTCCAAGGCCGATCGGGCCGAGGTTGGAGATTTCAATGATCACCCTGATCATCATCGGCGTCATCGTCGTCGTTCTGCTGTTCGTCGTGGTCGGCGCCTACAACCGGCTGGTGAAGCTGGATCAGACGGCGAACCAGTCGTTCGCGGACATCGACGTGCAGTTGAAGCAGCGTCAGGACCTGATCCCCAACCTGGTCGAGACGGTAAAGGGCTACGCCACGCACGAACGCGGCACCCTGGACGCCGTGACCCAGGCCCGCGCCGCCGCCGCCGGCGCCCGCACGATCGACGAGAAGGTGCAGGCCGAGAACATGCTGACCGGCGCCCTGGGCCGTCTGTTCGCCGTATCGGAGGCCTATCCCGACCTGAAAGCCAACACCAACTTCCAGCAGTTGCAGATGGACCTGTCGGACATCGAGAACAAGCTGGCCGCCGCGCGCCGCTTCTTCAACAATGCGGTCAGCGAGTTCAACGCCGTGCGCCGTCAGTTCCCGACGGTGCTGTTCGCCGGCATGTTCGGATTCGGCGCCGACAAGCCCTTCTTCGACGTGGGCGAGGGCGAGCGCGCCGCCCTGAACGCCGCCCCGCCGACGGTGAAGTTCTAAGCCCCAATGGCGGTTTTCGGTCGGGCCGTCGGCCTCAAGACCCACATCTGGCAAAACAACGCCCGGTCGGCGATCCTGCTGGCCGGGTTCCCGGTGTTGCTGGTCGGCATCCTGTTCGGCGTCCAGGTGCTGATGATGGGCTTCGGCCTGCTGCCCAACTCGGGCGGCGACCTGGGCCAAGACCTGGCGCTGGCGGCGTCCATGCTGGGCTGGACCGTGCCCTTCGCGGCGGTCGCGGCGGCGGTCTGGTTCGTCATCGCCTATTTCGGCAACCAGATGATGATCGACGTCATGACCGGGGCGCGCAAGGTCGAGCGCAGGGCCGAGCCGGACCTCTACAACCTGCTGGAAAACCTGGCGATCTCTCGCGGGATGAAGACGCCGACACTGCGGATCATCGAAAGCCCGTCGCTGAACGCCTATGCGTCCGGCCTGCACGAGGGGAACTACAGCGTCACGGTCGCGCGCGGCCTGATGCAGACCCTGAGCCGAGACGAGATGGAGTGCGTCCTGGCCCACGAACTGACCCACGTCATCAACAAGGACGTGCGGACCATGGTGATCGCCTCGATCTTCGCCGGGATCATCAGCGTGATAGCCGAACTGGTGTTCCGCAGCCTGTTCTACATGCGTGGCGGGCGTGGGCGGGACAACAAGAACGCCATGCCCCTGATCCTGATCGGCCTGGCCATCGGGGTGATCGGCTTCGGCCTTGCCGCCGTCATCCGCATGACCCTGTCACGGACGCGGGAATATGTAGCCGACGCCGGGGCGGTGGAACTGACCAAGAACCCCGACGCCATGATCTCGGCCCTGCGCAAGGTGTCGGGTCAGTCCAAGATCGAGGCGCCGGACGAACTGCGCGGCATGTTCCTGGACAATACGGCGGACAAGGCGGACTTCGCCGGTCTTTTCGCCACCCATCCGCCGATCGAGAAACGGATCGCGGCCCTGGTGAAGTTCGCCGGCGGCCGGGACGAGGGGCCGTGGGGACCGACGCCTGTCTCGCCGTCCAGCGGCACGGCTGTTCCGACCACCTGATTCTAGGTCAGGCGTTCCCAGCCCAGGGGCCGTAGCGCCTCCATCGGCCTGAACTTCGCCTTGTAGTCCATCTTGGGCGAGCCTTGGACCCAGTAGCCGAGGTAGAGGTAGGGCAGACCGACCGTGGAGGCCTGGCGCAGGTGGTCCAGGATGGCGAACTGA
Organism: Brevundimonas faecalis; assembly: GCF_040549405.1. Taxonomy (NCBI): domain Bacteria; kingdom Pseudomonadati; phylum Pseudomonadota; class Alphaproteobacteria; order Caulobacterales; family Caulobacteraceae; genus Brevundimonas; species Brevundimonas faecalis. Next base: position 377,142 of record NZ_JBEPTF010000003.1, read on the forward strand.
CCCAGGCTGCGGCGTTCCATATCCGGGTCGAAGAAGCTGTAGACCATGGACAGGCCGTCGTGCAGCAGGTCGGTCAGGCAGACCCCGACCAGATCGCCGGGACCATCGTCGTTCGCGGGCAGGCGGTATTCGATCAGATGGGTGCGGACGGCCGTATCCTCGACCATGCAGACATAGTCGGACCAGGCCATGTCGCTCATGCCGCCGCCAGGGTGCCGGGCCGCCAGGTAGCGGCGCAGCAGGTCGAACTGCTCCATCGTCGCTTCGGCCTCGACCAGGTCGCGCGACAGGTCGGCGTTGCGGTTCAGGATCTTGCGCTGGGACCGCGAGAAGACGAACTCGGCCACCGGGATGCGGACGGAGACGCAGGCGGCGCAGGCCTCGCACGCCGGGCGATAGGCGATGTTCTGGCTGCGGCGGAATCCGGCCTGGGTCAGGGCGTCGTTGACGTCGGCGCCGTCGCTGAAAGGCAGGTTGGCGAAGACCTTCCGCTCGAACCGGTCGGGCAGATAGGGGCAGGGCGCATTGGCGGTCATGAAGAACCGCAGCTGTCGGGTCGGGAAGTGCTGGGTCACGGCCTAGGGTCCGTTTCAGGCCGTGGCGTCGGGCGCGCCTGGATGCTCATGTCCCGATTTGGCGCCCAAGCCGGGGATTTCGCAAGCGCCGACCGCGAGGGAGCGGCGCTTGCGGTCACAGGCTGGTGTCCGTGGGCAGGACCGGCGCCTCGCGCAACAGGACGATGGCGATGCGGCGGTTGCCGGCCAGGGAAGGATCGTCCGGATACAGCGGATCGGACCCGGCCTTGCCCGCGACGGAATAGACGCGGTCGGCGTTGACGCCCGACCCCTGCAGCACCAGGCGCGAGGCGTCGGCGCGAGCCGAGGACAGGGACCAGTCGCCGGGACCGCTGGCGCGGCTGGAGCCGGCGACGGCGCTGGTGTGGCCGGTGACGGAAATGCGGTTGGGCAACTGGTTGACGACCTTGGCCACGGCGCGCAGCAGCAACTGGGCGCGCGGGTTGGGGCGGGCCGAGCCGTTCTCGAACATGGACCGGCCTTCCTGGTCCACCAGCTGGATGCGCAGGCCTTCGGGCGTCTGGTCGATGATCAGCTGTTTCGACAGTTCGGCCAGTTCGGGCATGGACTGCATGGCCTGGCGCAGGCTCTCGGCCGCGCTGGCGAAGTCGGCGGCCTCACGCCGGGCGATCTCGGCGCGCAGGGCGGCCTCACTGGCGGAGGCCAGGTTGGAGTTCTGTCCGGCTTCCTGGGGCGCGTCGGGCGCTTCCGGAGCCAGTTGCTGGATGACGGAGTTGGCGCCGGCGCCCTTGGCGCCCATGTCGTCGCCCAAGGCGGTGCCGCCCAGGATGCCGCCGGAGCCGGAGGTGGAGGCCGAGACATTGGCCGGGGCGAAGTATTCGGCGATGCCGCGCTTCTGTTCCGGATCGGTCGTGTTGATCAACCACATCAGCAGGAAGAAGGCCATCATGGCCGTCACGAAGTCGGCGTAGGCCACCTTCCAGGCGCCGCCGTGGTGGCCCCCGCCGGAGACCTTCTTCACCTTCTTGATGAGGATCGGGCGATCGCTCATGGCCATGGGGGCGGTCCGTCTTAACCCTGTTCTACCGTCCTCAATCCCATGCGGGCCTTAAGAAGCGGTTGCGGAACGGAAAGATCGCGATCGCCCCGCCCTTGCCGCGAGGGCGGCCACGGCCTAGCTGAGGGCCATGTCACGTCCGCCCGCCGTTCCCGCCGACTTCGACCCTCGCGCCTATCGCAAGGCCCTGGGCGGGTTCGCGACCGGGGTCTGCGTCGTCACGGCCCATACAGCGGAGGGGCCGCTGGGCATCACGGTCAACAGCTTCACCTCCGTGTCCCTGGATCCGCCGCTGGTGCTGTGGTGCATGGACGTGAAGTCGGATCGGCACGACGCCTTCGCCGGCGCAGAGCGCTTCGCCGTGCATATGCTGCCGGTCGAGGATCAGGCCATGTCGGACCGTTTCGCCTGGGGCGTGTGCCGCCTGTCGGACGGAGAGTTCGCGGTCGACGATCCCGCACCGCCGCGCCTGCTGAACGCCGTGACGCGGCTGAGCTGCCAGACCCATGACCGCATCCTGATGGGCGACCACCTGGTCATCGTCGGCCGGGTGGAGACCTTCGAGACCCGGCCCGGCGACGCCCTGACCTATTTCCGCGGGAAGTACGGACAGGCGACCGATCCGACGGCCTAGCCCAGCAGTCTCGCCGCCTTGGGCGCGAAGTAGCTGAGGACGCCGGAGGCCCCGGCGCGCTTGAAGGCGTGCAGGGTTTCAAGGATGGCGCGGTCTTCCTCCAGCCAGCCGTTGGCGATGGAGGCCTGCATCATCGCGTACTCGCCGGACACCTGATAGGCGAAGGTCGGGATCTTGAAGGTGTCCGAGACCAGGCGGACGATGTCGAGATAGGGCAGGCCCGGCTTGACGATCAGGGCGTCGGCGCCTTCGGAAATGTCCATCGCCACCTCGCGCAGGGCCTCGTCGGCGTTGGCGTAGTCCATCTGATAGGTCTTCTTGTCGCCGGTCAGCGACTTGGACGAGCCGACGGCGTCGCGATAGGGACCGTAGAAGCTTGATGCGTATTTGGCGGCGTAGCTGATGATCAGCGTGTCCGACAGGCCGTTGGCCTCCAGCGCCTCTCGCACGGCCTGGACGCGGCCGTCCATCATGTCGGAGGGGGCCACGGCGTCGGCGCCGGCGTGGGCGTGGATGAAGGCCTGTTCGGCCAGGCGTTCCAGCGTGGCGTCGTTGACGATGCGGCCGTCCTCCAGCACCCCGTCGTGGCCGTGGTCGGTGTAGCAGTCCAGCGCCACGTCGGTCATGACGCCGATCTCGGGCGCGGCGTCCTTGATGGCCTTGATGCAGTCGGGGATCAGGCCGTCCGGATCGCTGGCGGCCGTGCCGATATTGTCCTTCAGCCCGTCGTTCACGTTCGGGAACAGGGCGACCATGGGGATGCCCAGATCACGCGCCTCGACGGCGGCCTTGGCGGCTTCCTTCGGCGACAGGCGGAAGACGCCCGGCATGGAGGCGATCGGCTGACGATCCTCACCGCCGTCATGGACGATCAGCGGCCAGATCAGGTCGGCGGGCGTCAGGGTCGTCTCGGCGACCAGGCGACGCACCCAGGGCTGCGAACGCAGGCGACGCGGACGGGCGTAGGGGAAGGCGGCGGGCTGGAAGGGCAGGGTCATGGAGGGCTCATAGACCCCGAAGCGGGGCAGGGAAACGGGTTTGGGGTTTGGCGGCGCGTTGTCAGGCCCAAATCTGGGTCTGAATCGTCTGAAATGTCTGAAACCCGAGCCGGAACGGAGGCTGGGGCGCCCGAAAACGGAGTCTGAATCGTCTGAAACGGCGGTCGGAGGCGGCCAGTGATGAATGTAGGGCGGCAGGGCGGGAAGGCCAGCCTAGCGCGCGGCGACGTCGGAAACGGGCGTAAGGCGTCGGGGTGGGGTGACGTTTCGGAAGGGCTTGGATAGAAGCGGCGCAAACGCCCCGTAAGAGGGCAGGCCGGACTTCGGGAGTAAGAGAGATCATGGACTTCGCCCTCAACGACGACCAACGCGCCATTCAGGACGCGGCTCGCGCCTTCGCCGAGGCCGAACTGGCTCCGCATTCGGCCCAGTGGGACGAGGACAAGCATTTCCCGGTCGATGTGCTGAAGGCCGCCGCCGAGATGGGCTTCGCCGGCATCTATACGGGCGAGGAACACGGCGGCATGGGCCTGGGCCGGGTCGAGGCGGCGCTGATCTTTGAGGAACTGTCGCGCGGCGACGTGGCGACGGCGGCCTTCATCTCGATCCACAACATGGCGACATGGATGATCGACAAGTTCGGCTCGGACGAGCTTCGGGCGCGCTTCGTGCCTTCCCTGGTCGGGATGGAGAAGATCGCCAGCTACTGCCTGACCGAGCCGGGCTCGGGCTCGGATGCGGCGGCGCTGCGGACGACGGCGGTGCGCGACGGCGACCACTATGTGCTGAATGGGGCCAAGGCCTTCATCTCGGGCGCCGGGACGTCGGATGTTTACGTCGTCATGGTCCGCACCGGCGGCGAAGGTCCCAAGGGAATCTCGACCATCGTGGTGGAGAAGGACACGCCCGGCCTGTCCTTCGGCGCCAATGAGAAGAAGATGGGCTGGAACGCCCAGCCGACCGCCGTGGTCAGCTTCGACGACTGCCGCGTGCCGGCCGCCAACCTGGTGGGTGAGGAAGGCGCGGGATTCAAATACGCCATGGCCGGCCTGGACGGCGGGCGCCTGAACATCGCCGCCTGCTCGCTGGGCGGGGCGCGTCTGGCGCTGGAGACGGCCCAGGAATATGTCGCCGGCCGCAAGCAGTTCGGACAGGCTATCGGCCAGTTCCAGAACACCCAGTTCGAGTTGGCGGACATGGCCACGGACCTTGAGGCCGCCCGTCTGATGGTGCTGCGCGGCGCCTGGGCCATCGACACCGGCCACGCGGAAAAGACCAAGTGGTGCGCCATGGCCAAGCGCCTGACCACCGACGCCTGCTTCCAGATCGCCGACCAGGCGCTGCAACTGCACGGCGGCTACGGCTATCTGAAGGACTATCCGCTGGAACGGATCGTGCGCGACCTGCGGGTGCATCGCATCCTGGAAGGCACCAACGAGATCATGCGCGTGATCGTGGCGCGGGAACTGGCGCGGTAGCGTGAAGCTCCTGCTTTCGGTATCCTGACCAGAATTATGGTCAGGAGGTCGTCATGCGTTCCGTGGGCGTGCTGGAAGCCAAGACTCATCTGTCGACCTTGCTCGACGAGGTGGAGCGAGACGGCGAAGTCATTGTCATCACCCGGCACGGGCGGGCCGTGGCGCGCCTGACGCCCGAGCCGACGGCGCGACGGGCGACGGCTGCGCAACTGGCGGAGCGAACACACGCCTTTCGTCACAAGCAGGCGGCGGATGTGCAATGGGCCGCCCTGTCCTGGGAAGAGCTGAAGGCGATCGCGCGTGACGAAGACGCTGATCGTTGACGCCTCTGCGGCCGCCGCATGGCTGTTGGCGTCGCAGACGACGCCTTCCGCGCTGGCTCTGCTGGAACAGCTCGACGCCTGGCGATTGGCGGCGCCCCATGTCTTTCACTGGGAGATGACGAACCTGCTGGTGCGGCAGGCGCGACGCGATCCTGGTTTCGATTTGAGCGAAGCCTTCGAACGCCTGGCCGATTTCGAGATCGAGGTCGAGCCGGCGCCTGATGCCGCTACGATCAGGCGGCTGGCGCATCTGGCGGCGGCCAACGGACTGAGCCTGTTCGACGTCAGCTATCTGTGGCTGACATTGGCGGTCGACGGGACGCTCGCATCCCGCGACGGCGCCCTTCTGGACGCCGCGCGGGCGGCGGGACAGCCGGTTCTGGACCTCAGAAACGACTGACTAAGAACTCAGTCGTCAGCCGCAGCGTTTCGCCAGATCCACCAGGGCTGCAGCCTGGCCCAGATACCAGGGCTCGTCCGCTTCGTTGGGGGCGTCGAGGTCGACGTTTCGCGCCCGCCGCAGGGCGGCCTTTCCTTGGGACGAGAGGGTGTAGACCTGCCTGTCCATGTCATCGACCGAGGGCGCCAGCCGGTGGGAGGCGCCGTCGATCAGCAGGGCCAGAGGGGCTTCAGCCGGGCTCGGCGCCTCCGGGAAGGTGTAGAAGTACTGGAGCGTGACCTGTCCGTTCGCACAGTGAGCGCGAGTGATGACGTTGCTGTAGTTCCAGCTCAGGAAGCTGGCGATCGGTCCTTCGCCCGATACGTCCCGCGCCAGCCATTGATCGCTGTTCCCATCGGCGGGGACGGTTAGGGCCAGGGCGGCGGTCATCGCGGTGGCGAGCATGAAGAACCTCTCGTCTGCAAACTGACGCCATACCACCGTCCCGGCGACGCGAATGCAAGCCGGTCTCGGCTTTACCCGTGAAGGCGTCGGCTCTAGATCGGTCGCATGAGCATCGAAGCCGAAGTCATCACCCGCATCGAGAACCACGTCGGTCGCATCACCCTGAACCGGCCCAAGGCGATCCACGCCCTGAACCGGGCCATGTGCGAGGCGATGATCGAGGCCCTGCTGGCCTGGCGCGACGATGCCGCTGTGAAGTCGGTGCTGATCGATCACGCGGGCGAGCGCGGCTTCTGCGCCGGGGGCGACATCCGCATGATCGCCGAGAGCGGGGCAGGGGATGCGTCGGAGGCCAAGGCCTTCTTCATGACCGAGTATCAGCTGAACCATCTGATGTTCGAATATCCCAAGCCGATCACGGCCGTCGTCGACGGCATCGTCATGGGCGGCGGCGTGGGCATCAGCGAGCCGGCGGGCGTCCGCATCGCCACCGAACGCACCACCTACGCCATGCCGGAGACGGGCATCGGCCTGTTCCCAGATGTGGGCGGGGGCTGGTTCCTGCCGCGCCTGCCGGGGCAGACGGGCGTCTGGCTGGCGCTGACAGGCGCGCGGCTGAAGGCGGCCGACACCGTGGCCCTGGGCGTTCACACCCATTTCGTGGCGAGCGAGAACATCGAGGGGCTGAAGGCCGAGTTGCTGGCGGTGCCGGCGGACCCCAAGGCCGTGGCGGATCGCCTGGCCGACGACGCGGGCCCGGCGCCGTTGGACGCGCATCGCGAGGCCATCGACCGTCTGTTCGCCTTCGACACGGTCGAGGACATCTTCGCCGCCCTTCAGGCCGACGGCTCGGACTGGGCGCTGAAGCAACTCGATATTCTGAAGACCAAGTCGCCGCAGTCGCTGAAGGTCTCCCTGCGCCAGATCCGCACCGGGGCGAAGCTGACCGCCTTCGCCGACAACATGGCGATGGAATACGCCCTGGGCGGGCGGGTGGTGCGGACCCACGACTTCCAGGAAGGCGTGCGCGCCGTCATCGTGGACAAGGACAATGCGCCCCGCTGGTCCCCGGCCGAACTTTCGGCGGTTTCGGACGATCTGGTCGAGGATCTGTTCGCGCCCCTGCCGGAAGGTGAGGCATGGAAGCCGCTTATCGGCTGATTTTCTGCAAGGTTTGTTGTTCCAGATCGCCGGAAAGCCTATCTTGGCGAAATGACTAAGCGCTGGACCCCTGAATCCTGGAGAAACAAGCCCGTCGTCCATATGCCGACGGACTATCCTGACGCCGCCGAACTGGTGCGCGTCGAAGACGAACTGCGGGCCATGCCGCCCCTCGTCTTTGCGGGCGAGGCGCGCAAGCTGACCAGCCATCTGGCCCAGGTCGAGGCCGGAAACGCCTTCCTGCTGCAGGGCGGCGACTGCGCCGAGAGCTTCAAGGAGTTCTCGACCGACAACATCCGCGACACCTTCCGCCTGATCCTGCAGATGGCGGTGGTCCTGACCTTCGCCGGCCGCAAGCCGGTGGTGAAGGTCGGCCGTATCGCCGGTCAGTTCGCCAAGCCGCGCTCGTCGCCGATCGAGGAGATCGGCGGGGTCGAACTGCCGTCCTATCGCGGCGACATCATCAACGGCATGGGCTTCACGCCTGAAGAGCGCGTGCCCGATCCGCAGCGCCTGCTGAAGGCCTATAATCAGTCAGCCTCGACGCTGAACCTGCTGCGCGCCTTCGCCGGCGGCGGCTATGCCGACCTCTACAACATCCACCGCTGGACCCTGGGCTTCGCCGACAACGGCGCGGGCGCGGCCTACCGCGAGCTGGCCGACAAGATCACCGAGGCCCTGGCCTTCATGGAGGCGGTCGGCGTCACGCCCGAGACCCATCCCGACCTGTCGCGCGTCGAGGTCTTCACCAGCCACGAAGCCCTGCTGCTGAACGTCGAAAGCGCCCTGACGCGCCTGGAAGGCTCGACGGGCGAATGGTTCGACACCTCGGCCCACATGCTGTGGATCGGCGAACGCACCCGTCAGCTGGACGGCGCCCACGTCGAGTTCATGCGCGGCATCTCGAACCCGATCGGCGTGAAGTGCGGGCCGACCATGACGGCGGAGGACATCCTGCCGCTGATCGACGCCCTGAACCCGAACAACATCCCGGGCCGCCTGACCCTGATCGGCCGCTTCGGCCACGACAAGGTCGGCGACCGCCTGCCGGCCCTGATGCGGGCAGTGAAGGCCGAGGGCAAGCGCGTCATCTGGTCGATCGACCCGATGCACGGCAATACGCTCAAGGCCGCCAACGGCTACAAGACCCGACCGTTCGACCGCGTCATGGGCGAGGTCCGCAGCTTCATCGACGTGGCCGAGGCCGAGGGCGTCCACCCCGGCGGCGTCCATCTGGAGATGACCGGCCAGAACGTCACCGAATGCCTGGGCGGCGCCCAGGCGGTGACCGAGGACGATCTGTCCAGCCGCTATCACACCCACTGCGACCCGCGCCTGAACGCCGACCAGGCGCTGGAGCTGGCCTTCCTGGTGGCGGAGCGGCTGAAGGCCGGGCGTTTGGCCCGCGCCGAGGCGGCATGACAGCAGGGACAGAGGAAGAGCCCGGCCGCGTCGCCTATCAGGGCGCGCCGGGCGCCTTCAGTCACGAAGCCTGCCTGGACCTGCGTCCCTGGGACGAGGCGGTAGGCCATGAGACCTTTCAAGGGGCGATCGACGCCGTCCTGAGCGGCGATTGCCATTGCGCCCTGATCCCGGTCGAGAACTCGACTGTCGGCGTGGTCGAGCCGGCCGCCACCCTGGTGCGGGAGGCCGGTCTGACGCCGATCAGCGACGCCTGGCGACCGATCCGCCTGGCCCTGCTGGGCGTGCCGGATGCGCGTCTGTCGGACGTGAAGACGGCCGAAAGCCATCCCGTGGCCCTGCAGCAGTGCACGAAGGCCCTGGGCGAGATGAAGATCGTCGCCGTGGAGGTCTTCGACACCGGTGGAGCCGCCGCCGCCGTGGCCGAGGCGGGCGACGTGACGCGCGCCGCCGTGGCGCCGGCCCGCGCGGCCGAGGTCTACGGCCTGTCGGTTCTGCGCAACGATCTGCAGGATTTCAGCGACAACCGGACGCGATTTGTCCTGTTCACTGCGCCAAGAGCCTGACTGCTTGAGGTGAAATTCCGTCGGCGCCGTGAGGCGCGGCTCTTGGATAATTCTGGAGCGAATATCTGGGTTCGAATGGGAAAACATTCGAACCGATTTCGCTCGAAGGCTTGACCGCGCACGAAGTTTGCGTCTTTAAGACCTGATCGGATCGACCCTGATCCAGAAACCGGACCGGACCCATGTCCTCGCTGCGCGCACAAATGACCCTTGAAACCACCTCGCGCGCGGTGGCCGGCTTTTATTTTGGCTACGGCTATTACGGCTTTCGATACGCCGGCTGAGGCGTCGGGCTTCTAACCAAACCTGACAGTCTCTCCGGCGACCGCTTCTCACCGAGCGGCCTCCATGCGCGTCCCTGTCTGTAGACAGGCGGACGCGGCTCTCCCTATCGAAATTCCCATGCCGAAAGCCTATTCCCATGTCGCAATCCGCCCTCCAGCAAGTCTGGCCCGCTGACCAAACCGAACTGTCGCCCGAGCAGAAGGCCCTGGCCGCCCTGCGCGCCGAGATCGACAGCCTGGACGATCAGATCCTTGAGCTGTTCGAGCGCCGCCTGGCCGTCGCCGCCCAGGTGGGCAAGGCCAAGGACGCCCCGACCGGCCCCCACACCAAGCTGCGCCCCGACCGCGAGCAGGCCGTCCAGGCTCGCGTCCTGAAGCAGTGCCAGCCCGAGAACCGCGAGGCGGCCGAGCATCTGTGGCGCGAGATCGTCGGCTGGGGCCTGGCCCGTCAGGGCCGGCTTCAGGTCCATGTCTGGGCCCCGATCGATCCGGCCAAGGCCGTGGACGGCGCTCGCCTGCGCTTCGGCGCCGCCGCCGACATCAAGCTGGTCCGCGACCCGCAGGCCGCCCTGGCCCATGCGGCCGAGGGGCATGGCGTGGCGGTCCTGTCGATCAACACCGAGGACGCCTGGTGGATGGGCCTGCGTCGCGAATGGTCGATGCTGAGCGTCTTCGACGGCTACGGCGGCGAGACCCCGACCTCCCTGGCCGTGGGCAAGATCGATCCGCCGGCCCTGCCCAAGGGGCGGCGCGTGGTGGTGACGGTCGGCGGCGACGCCGGCGACGGCTCGGGCGCCCGCCGCTGGGGCCTGAACACCCACCACGGCTGGACCCTGGCCCTGACCGACGCCGACGTGGCGCCGGGCGACGTGGAAGGCTGCGTCGGCGCCATCGGCTGAGCTTTTCCTAAAACAGGGTGAACGGGTTTTAAGCCTGTTCGTGAACCCTGCTGCAAAGGAAGGCGTTCAAGGTGGCGTCATGAACGCCGCCTCTCTTTTCAAGCTTGTGCCGGCCGGCGCCCTTGCGGCGCTCCTGGCCGGCTGCGGCGTTACGGAGCGCGATCCGCATCGGTTCGAGGCCATGGCCGACCGGATCGCGGCCATTCCCTTGACGACGGACGAGGCCGCGGCGCCGCTGAAGGCCGAACCCGTTCGGGACGCTTCGCCGGACGAGGCGGAGCGGCGGCCCCTGAGGGTCGAGCTTCTGACGCCGCATCAGCTGTGGGACGCCCGCGACGGGCTGACCGGCAAGGCGGCCCAGGTCCTGCCCGCCATGGTCCCAGACTTCATCGATCCGGAGGCGCCGAAGGCCGAGCCGGCCGCGCGTCCGGCGCCGCCTGCCCATCGACCGGCCTCGGCGGTGCTGATCCAACTGGGCGCCTTCGCCAGCCGCGATGCGGCCCAGGCGGCCTGGGGGCGGTTGAGCCGGGACGCCGATGGACTGACGCCAGTTTATGAACCGGTCGAGGTGAACGGACGTCGTCTGGTGCGCCTCAAGGTGCGGGCGGCTTCCGGACAGGCGGCGGCCCTGTGCGCGGCGGCGGCGGCCTCTGATCCCTGGTGCGTTCGGGCGGCGGAAGCCGCGTCGTCCACAGGCAAGGCTTAAGGTTTCGTTGACGACCGGCGATCGGGGCACGATCTTCCCGGTCATGGGCGGGCGGCGAGCAGAGATGAGTCGCGCCTGCTGAAAACAACGGGACTTCTCATGGCGCAGCCTCTGGTCATCGTCATCGGCAACGAAAAGGGCGGGGCGGGCAAGTCCACCCTGGCCATTCACATCGTCACCGGCCTGCTGCACGCGGGCCGCAAGGTGGCGATCATCGACCTGGACCTGCGCCAGCGGTCGATGGAGCGTTTCTTCTCCAACCGCGCCGCCTGGGCGGCGGCCAACGGGCACGACCTGCCCTTGCCCTTCGTCCCCGACATGGGCGACGGCAAGGCCCTGGCCAAGGCCGACGAAGCGGAGCAACTGGCCCGGTTCGAGGCGGCCTACGCCGAGGCGCAGGCCGCGGCCGAAGTCATCCTGATCGACACCCCGGGCGGCGATACGGCCCTGTCGCGGGCCGCGCATGGCCGCGCCGACCAGATCGTGACGCCGATGAACGACAGCTTCGTCGACTTCGATCTCCTGGGCGAGGTCGATCCGGTGACGCTGGAGCTGAAGAAGCCCTCCATCTATTCCGAGAGCGTCTGGGAGGCGCGCAAGCACCGCGCCATCACCGAGGGACGTCAGGTGACGATCGACTGGATCGTCGTCACCAACCGCCTAGCCGTGGCCGAGGCGCGCAACCGTCGTCGCCTGGAAGAGCGGATGAACAAGCTGGCCAAGCGGGTCGGCTTCCGCGTCGGGCCGGGCCTGCGCGACCGCGTCATCTATCGCGAACTCTTCCCCTTCGGCCTGACGGTGGCGGATCTGTCGAACGAGGTCCGACCCGTGTCGGTGTCCCTGGCCCACGTCGCGGCGCGGCAGGAACTGCGGAACCTGATGCTGGCCCTGGGGCTGGAGGACGCCCTGGCGCCTCTGGACGCCGCGGCCTGAGACGTCGATGGGCCTGATCTGGCTGGCGCTGGCCGCCGTGGCGGTCTGGGCGCTGGTCCGACTGGGGCGTCAGACGGAGCGCGCGGGGCGCGGCCATTGGCGCGTGTCCGCCACCTTGTTGAGCGCGGTCCTGCTGGGCGGAGCGGCCCTGGCTGCGGCGCGCGGCGCCTATCTGATCGCAGCGGGAATGGCGGGGACGGGGCTGTGGCTGGCCTATCAGTCGCGCGTTCGACCCCTTCCGCCGCGCGCGGAACGCATGACCGAAAGCGAGGCGCGTTCCGTTCTGGGCGTTTCGGCGACGGCCGGTCCGGCTGAAATCCAGGCGGCGTGGCGCAAGCTGATGGCCCGCGCCCATCCCGATCAGGGCGGCACCGAAGGCCTCGCCGCGCGCGTCAACGCCGCGCGGGACCTGCTGATGCGGAAGTAGGACCGCCTTCTTCCTGAACGGAAGAAGGCGGTGGGATCAGCCGATCTTCACCCGCGTCGCCGATTCCGGCAGGTCCTCGCCGAAGGCGCGCTGGTAGAACTCCGCGATGGTGGGACGTTCCAGTTCGTCGCACTTGTTCAGGAAGGTCAGGCGGAAGGACAGGGCGAGGTCGCCGCCGAAGATGATGGCGTTCTGGGCCCAGGTGATGACCGTGCGGGGCGACATGACGGTGGAGATGTCGCCGTTCATGAAGGCGTTGCGGGTCATGTCGGCGACGCGGACCATGGCGGCGATCCGGCGCTTGCCCTCGGCGTCGTTCCACTCCGGCACCTTGGCGACGACGATCTCGGCCTCCACGTCGTGGTCGAGGTAGTTGAGGGTGGTGACGATGTTCCAGCGGTCGAGCTGGGCCTGATTGATCTGCTGGGCGCCGTGGTACAAGCCCGTGGTGTCGCCCAGGCCGACGGTGTTGGACGTGGCGAACAGGCGGAACCAGCGGTTCGGACGGATGACGCGGTTCTGGTCCAGCAGGGTCAGGCGGCCCTGGGCCTCCAGCACGCGCTGGATGACGAACATGACGTCGGGACGGCCGGCGTCATATTCGTCAAAGACCAGGGCGACGGGACGTTGCAGCGCCCAGGGCAGGATGCCTTCACGGAATTCGGTGACCTGCTTGCCGTCCTTCAGGACGATGGCGTCCTTGCCGATCAGGTCGATGCGGCTGACGTGGCTGTCCAGGTTGATGCGGACCAGGGGCCAGTTCAGGCGGGCGGCGACCTGCTCGATATGGGTCGACTTGCCGGTGCCGTGATAGCCCTGGACCATGACGCGGCGGTCGTAGGCGAAGCCGGCGCAGATGGCGATCGTGGTCTGGGGATCGAAGCGATAGGTGTCGTCGATCTCGGGCACATGGCTGTCGCGCGTGTCGAAGGCGGGCACGACCATGTCGGAATCAATGCCGAACGCTTCCTTCAGCGTGACCTTGCGGTGCGGTTCCAGCGTGACGAGCGGATCGGGGGAGGCGTCGAGCGGAGAGGTCATGCAAGAGCGATTAGCGCAGGCGGACCGGGTGGTCGAGGCCCAGACCGATCCGCGCGACACGTTCGATCAGGAAGGGCAGGCGGGCGGCGACGGGAATGGCCGCGCGCCGCGCCAGATCGGCCCCGGCGCCCGTGTTCCGCACGAAGGCGGTCAGGGCCCGGACGCGCCGCACCACGGCCATGTCCGTCGGCCGGCGCAGGCGGTCGTAGTCCCTGATTCGCTCCTTCTGGCCGCTGAGGAAGTCGGCGGCGCAGTCGGCGAAGACGAAGGCGTCCTCGATCCCCAGGTTCATGCCCCGCGCGCCGATCGGGGAATGGATGTGGGCGGCGTCTCCGCCCAGGGCGACATGGCCCAGGCTCATGGCCGCGGCCATGCGGTGCGAGATGTGGAAGTCCGAGCGCCAGCGCACGGCGCCGGCCCGCCAGCCTTCAGGCAGGTTGTCCAGCAAGGGCGGGCCGAAGCCGATCAGTCGAAACCGCGCGCCGGAATAGGGCAGGCAGACGAAAAGAGCGTCTTCGCGGAAGTCGATCCAGGCCTCATCGCCGGGAGGACCGTCCAGGTCGACGTCGATCAACTGCCAGGGCTCGTCCCAGGCGTCGCCGGGGAAGTCCAGGCTCAGGGCCTTGCGCACGGCGGAATGGGCGCCGTCGGCGGCGAACAGCAGGGGCGCCCGCACGGATTCGCCGGAAGACAGGGTCGCCGTGACCATCTCCGCGTCCTGCAGGTCGATCAGGGCCAGGTCGCGCTCCACGGCGACGCCGCGAGCGGCGAGGGCCTCGGTCAGCAGGGCCTCGGTGCGGGCCTGGGGAAGGATGGCCAGGGGGAAGCGGGCGTCGAGGTCGAGCTCGTCGAGGTGGATCTGCGCCAGGGTTCGGCCGTGGCGATGGATATGCAGGCGGGCGACGGTCTGGGCCTCGGCCAGTATCCGGGCTGTGACGCCGGAAGCCTGCAACAGGTCCAGGGTGCGCGGATTGACGCCCAGCGCCTTTGACGTGGTCGTGGGCGTCGCGGCCTGGTCGATGATGCGGGCGGCTACGTCGCGCATCGACAGAAACAGGGCCGCCGCCAGTCCCGTGGGACCGGCGCCGACGATCAGGACCTGAGGGGACCCGTCCACCTCGCAGGCGCCTCAGCCTGCGCTGAGGGCCACGTCGATATTGCCGCGCGTGGCGTTGGAATAGGGGCAGACCTGATGGGCCTTGTGGATCAGGTCGTCGATCACGGCCTGATCGAGGCCGTGGTCCGTGACCTGGAGCGAGACGTCCAGGTTGAAGCCTTCGCCGCGCGTGTTCTTTCCGAAGCCGACGCCGGCGGTGACCTTGGTGTCCGGGCCGACCGGGGTTCCGGCCTTACCCGCGACCAGCCGCAGGGCGCCCAGGTAGCAGGCGGCGTAGCCGGTGGCGAAGAGCTGTTCAGGGTTCGTGCCGTCGCCGCCCTTGCCGCCCATTTCGGTGGGGACGGACAGGCGGACGTCGATCTTGCCGTCGTCGGTGGCGGAGCGGCCTTCATCGCGGCCGCCTCCCGAAGCCGTGGCGTGGGCGCGGTACAGGACTTCCATCGGGGCGTCTCCTGGGTTCAAGGCCGATGGAAAGGATATGGGAGCGGCCAGCCGGCGCACAACGTTTCCGTGATTTGTAAACTTCACGGAACGGCGTTAACAATTGTGGCGACTTTCGTCGGGGAAGACGTCATGCAACGGCATGCTCAGTACTTCTGCTATGTCTACGACGCGCCTGAGCGCACGCCGATAATGTTCGCCCTGGACGCGGACAGCCTGGCCGAGGCGGTGACGGAGACGCGACGCATGATGGCCGACGGCGGCGGCGCGGGCTTCGCCGAAATCTGGGACAGCGGTCGCGACAGCATCGTCAGGCGGATCAAGGCTGCGGCCGAAGGCGCCCCAGGGCCGGAAGGCGAGGGGCGCCTGCGCTGGCTCAGGCGTGGCCGGCCTTCTTCAGGGTCTTCCAAGCCTTGATGACGCGCTGAAGCTTGGCTTCGGCGCCGCGATCCCCGCCGTTGGTGTCGGGGTGGAAGCGTTTCAACAGTTCATGATAGCGGGCCTTGACCGCGGCCTTGTCGGCGCCGGGCGCCAGGTCGAGGTCGGCCAGGGCGGCGCGTTCCAGCTTGCCCATGCGGTGATCCTCGGCGGCAGGACCGCTGAATTCCTGGGTCCGGCGTCCGAACAGGCCGTAGCTGTCGCGCCATGAGCCTGCGCCCTGGTTGGGCGCAGAGCCGAACTTGGCGGCGAAGGCGGCGGCTTCGCGCGTGTTCTTGCCGGCCTTCATCTCCCAGGTCGGGCGGCCGCCGGTCATGGCCTCGTTTTCCTGGGCGGTGCGAATCTCGCCCTCGCTCATGCCGGCGTAGAAGTTCCAGCCCTTGTTGTACTGGCCTGCGTGGGCCTGGCAGAAGTCATAGAACTCGTTGATCTGCTCACGCGATTTGGGCGCGCGGGCGGTCGCGGGGCGCGAGCAATCGGGCCATTGGCAGGGCTTTTCGCCGGGTTTCAGGCGCAGGACGTCGGCCTCCGCCTGTTCATCGTCAGGCGCGGGGGGCTTCACGCGAATATCGGTGAAGCGAGGCTTGTATTGAAAAGACGCGGACATCGCCCGAAGTGTAAGCCCGATTTGGACAGCTTCAAGGAATGACCGATGTCAGATGGCCCCGTCGCCGCAATTATCCGCCGGAAATTGACCGAGGCCTTCGCGCCTGACCGGATCGAACTGGAGGACGACAGCTGGAAACACGCCGGTCATCACCATGAAGGCGGAATCGATGCGAAGGACGGCGGCGAAAGCCATTTCCAGCTGCTGATCGTCGCCGACGTGTTCGAGGGGCAGGGGCGCGTGGCGCGCCAGCGCGCGGTGAACGCCGCTCTGAAGGAAGAACTGGCCGGACCGGTACACGCCATGTCGATCCGTGCGCTGACGGTTTCAGAAGCGGGCGTCGCGGGCCTGTAACAATGATTTTTGCTATTCACTTCGTCTTAGGTACTTGGGCCTAGCGTTCGCGCCGAACTGATTTGCAGATGCGGGGGCATGCGAGTGGTGGGATCCGACGGCTTCAAGGGTTTGGATGGACAAGCTCCGGGTGAAGCCGCGCAAGCGCTGACCGCCATCCTGCAGACCCACTACCTGCGCTATGTGATCATCGTCAGCTGGGCGATCAGCCTGATGGTGACGGTCGGCATGACGCCGAGCCTCTTGTGGCTGGTCGCCACCATCTGCGCCGGCGCCCTGCGCGGCGAAACGGAAAAGCGGGTCAGCCAGCGCGCCGGCGCGGGCTGGGGCATGGTCTTCCCGGCCGTGGCGACTGCGACGACGGCCGTCTGGGCCGTGGCGCCCCTGTTGGCCTGGTATTCGGCCTCGCACTTCGGCCGGGAACTGGCGATCGCCCTGCTGGTGTCGGGCTATGTGCTGGTCTTCGCCCAGCTTCGGAATTCGCCGCGCCAGGCCTTGATGATCTCCTCGCCCTATGGGGCGGCGGGGCTGATCATTGCGGTCAGCCTGATCGGCGGTCCGCTGTTCTGGCCCTTCGTGACGGTCCTGCCGTTCACGGCCGCCAGCCTGTTCGTCCTCGTGACCATGACCATGCTGCGCGAGGAGCGTATCCGCGCCTTCCAGGAGCATCAGGCCCACCTGATCGAGGAACTGGAGGCCGCACGCGACAAGGCCGACGCCGCCAGCCAGGCCAAGTCCAACTTCCTGGGCGTCATCTCGCACGAGCTGCGCACGCCGATGAACGGCGTCCTGGGTGCGGCCCAGTTGCTGAGCGCGACCCGGTTGGAGGGCGCGCAGCGCGAGTATCTGTCGATCATCCGCAACTCGGGCGACAATCTGCTGAGCCTGCTGAACGACATCCTCGACATGACCAAGATCGAGGCGGGCAAGATGAGCTTCGACATGGTCGACATCCACATGGACGACCTGCATCGGCGCATCATCGGTCCGTTCGAGGCTCAGGCGGCGGCCAAGGGGCTGACGCTGAGCTCTTCCTTCGAGGGCGAGTTGCCGGCCGTGGTGCGCGGCGACCCCTTGCGGGTCTGCCAGGTGGTGCAGAACCTGCTGTCGAACGCGGTCAAGTTCACTGACCAGGGCGAGATCCGCTACGTCGTGCGCGGTCGGCGCATCTCGGAACGGCGCGCCGGTTTCGAATTCACCGTCATGGACAGCGGGGCGGGCATATCCGCCGAGGACCTGGAGCGCCTGTTCCAGCCCTTCACCCAGGTGGACAACTCCTCCACGCGCCGATTCGGGGGGACAGGCCTGGGCCTGACCATCGCGCGGCGCATGGCCCATATCATGGGCGGCGACATCACCGTCTCCTCGCGTCTGGGCGAAGGGTCGACCTTCGTCCTGGCCATCGAGGGCGAGGTGGTGGAATGGAGCCCGGCCGCCGAGGCCGAGGAAGCCGACGCCGCGATCGAGGACGGCGACCACATGAACGTGCTGGTGGTCGAGGATCACCCCGTCAACCGCATGATCCTGGAAGCCTGGATGGGCGCGGCGGGCCACCGCATCGCCACGGCCGAGAACGGTCAGGCGGCGCTGGACCTGGCCCGCGACCAGCGGTTCGACCTGATCATCATGGACGTCAACATGCCGGTGATGGACGGCCTGACCGCGACGCGACGCATACGCGAGGGCGGGGGGATCAACGCTGAGACCCCGGTCGTGGTCCTGTCCGCGTCCGCCCGGATCGAAGATCATGAGGCGGGGCTGGAGGCGGGCGCCGACGCCTATCTGAACAAGCCGATCGACTTCCGCAGCCTGGCGGCCCTGATGGCCGAAGCGCCCAGGGGACGGCAAGCGCTGAACCAGGCCGGAGCCGAGGCGGAAGCGGCGGCCAAGGCCGCCTGAGACGCCGGATCGCCGTTATCGGCCAAAAAGGCGCGACGGCGGGCTTCCATTCGCGGAGGCAGGCGCTAGACCCGGTGCATGGCTCCCATTTCTGAAACCCTGACCCAGGCCGTCGCGACCGGCGAGAAGCGATTGAGCGTGGACGCCGCCGTCCTGGCCAAGCTGGCCGATGTCGCGGGCGACCTGGCGATCAACCTGACCGTCGCGGCGCTGATCTTCATCGTCACCCTGTTCGTCGCCCGATGGGCGTCGGGGGTGACGCGCCGGGTGCTGGGGCGCACGCGCGCCTTCCGCAATGACCAGACGGTCCTGTCCTTCGCCGCTCAGGTGGTGCGCGTGGTGGTCATCATCATCGGCATGATCGCCGTGCTGCAGCGGCTGGGCGTGCAGACGACCTCGATCATCGCGGTCCTGGGCGCGGCCTCGCTGGCGGTCGGCCTGGCGCTGCAGGGCACCCTGTCGAATGTGGCGGCGGGCGTGATGCTGCTGATGCTGCGCCCCTATCGCGTGGGCGAGGTGATCGACGTCAGCGGCGCATCCGGCACGGTGCAGAAGCTGGATCTGTTCACAACCCAGCTGACCAACGCCAACAACCACAAGATCGTCATTCCGAATTCCAAGGTGCTGAGCGACGTCATCGTCAACCTGACGGGCCAGAAGACGCGCCGGATCGAGATCAAGTTCACCGTCGGCTACGGCGACAACCTGAAGTCGGCCTGCGATGTCCTGGCGACGGCGGCGAAGGCGCACAAGGCCGTCCGGACCGACCCCGAGCCCTGGACCGGGGTGACGGCGCTGAAGGACAGCGCGGTGGAGATCACCCTGCACGCCTGGGTCGGCGTCGGCGACTGGTGGCAGACCCAGGCCGACCTGATGCAGGGCGGCAAGGAGGCCCTGGACGCGGCGGGGATCGAGATCCCCTATCCGCATCAGGTCGAGATTCCCTACCGTGACCGCGCCGAGAAGGACTGAGACGTGCGCTACGACTTCGGATCGGACAACACCGCGGGCATGGCGCCCGCCGCCCTGAAGGCGCTGGCGGCGGTCAATGTCGGCTATGCCCGGGCCTATGGCGCGGACGAGGTGTCGGAACGCGCGGCGGACCTGATCCGCGAACGGCTGGACGCCGACGCAGAGGTGAGGTTCGTCTTCAGCGGCACGGCGGCCAACGCCATCGCCCTGTCGATGCTGGCGCAGCCCTATGAGGCGGTGCTGGCCCATCACGCGGCCCATGTCTGCACCGACGAGACGGGCGCGCCGGGCTTCTTCGGCCAGGGCGTGGGGCTGATCGGCCTGCCGGGCTATTCGGGCAAGATCGACGTGGGCGGCCTGTATGCGGCCCTGGAGGAGCCGGTCGTGGGCCACCGGCAGCCGCCGGCCGCCCTGACGGTGACCCAGGCGACGGAATACGGCGCGGTGTATTCGGAAGAGGAACTGCGGCGCCTGATCGAGCCGGCCAAGCAGGCGGGGCTGGGCGTGCACATGGACGGGGCGCGGCTGGCCAACGCCGCAGCCGCGGGGTTCGACCTGAAGGATATTCCGCGCCTGGGCGTGGACGTCCTGGTCTTCGGCGGGGCGAAGGCGGGGGCGAACTGCGCCGAGGCCCTGGTGATCTTCGACAAGAGCCTGACGCGCCGGATCGACAATCGCCTGAAACAGGCGGGGCAGACGGCGTCCAAGGGGCGGTTCCTGGCCGCACCCATCCTGGGCCTGCTGGAAAGCAAGGCCTGGGACGACGGCGCCGTGCACGCCAACCGCATGGCGCAGCGCCTGGCCGACGGGATCGAGATGGGCACGTCCTTCGTCCTGGCCCATCCGGTGGAATCCAACGCCGTCTTCGTGCGTATGCCGGACGAGGCGCACCAGCGCCTGAACGCCATGGGCTGGGCCTGCTACCAGTTCGACGACGGGTCGGTGCGGTTCGTCTGCTCCTGGGCCACGACTGAGGCCGCCGTGCTGGAACTGCTGGAAGCCATGGCGAGCCTGGGCTGAATGACGTCTTCCTTCCGGCGCGGGGCCGCCCATATGCCGGAGCATGGCGATGCGTGGTGAAAGATCGGGTCGAAGAGGCGACGCCGCCTCGAAGGCGATGACGGCGGGCGAGGACCCGACGAAACAGGATGCGCCGCCGACGCTGCAGGCCCTGACCGACCTGATCCGCGTCGTGGGCCGTTCGGGCGCGCCGCAACTGCCGTGGCGCGTGGCGGGATCGATCATCCTGACCCTGGCGGGCAAGGGGCTGGGCGTGGCCGCGCCCCTGATGCTGGGTGCGGCGGTCAATCATCTGGCGGCGGGGCAGGGCGCGGCGGCGGCCGTGGGCTGGGGCTTCGCGGCCTTCGCGGTCGGCTGGGCGCTGATCCGTTTCCTGTCGGCGGCGACGCCGCAACTGTCGGACGTGGTGTTCGCGCCCGTGCGGGCGGCGGCCCAGCGCAGGACGGCGGCCGAGACCTTCGCCCACG
This sequence comes from Brevundimonas faecalis, assembly GCF_040549405.1. NCBI lineage: Bacteria > Pseudomonadati > Pseudomonadota > Alphaproteobacteria > Caulobacterales > Caulobacteraceae > Brevundimonas > Brevundimonas faecalis. Next base: position 397,766 of record NZ_JBEPTF010000003.1, read on the forward strand.
CCCTGAGCCTTTCGCTGGACTTCCATCAGACCAAGCGGTCCGGCGCCCTGTCGCGGGTGATGGACCGGGGATCGCGGGCCGTGGACTTCTTGCTGCGCATCCTGGTGTTCAACCTGGGGCCGACGGTCATCGAACTGGTGCTGGCGGCGGCGGTTCTCAGCGGCAAGTACGACTGGCGTTTCGGCGCCGTGGCGATCGGGGTGGTGGCCGTCTACGCCGTGGCGACCTTCGCCATGGCCAACTGGCGGCTGGAGCATCGTCGCGCCATGAACGCCGCCGACAGCGAGGCGGCGGGCCTGTCGGTCGACGCCCTGCTGAACTACGAAACGGTCAAGTCGTTCGGAGCCGAGACGCGCGCGGCCCAGGCCTATGACCAGTCCCTGTCCACCTATGTGGACGCGGCGCTGAAGGCCAATACCTCCCTGGCGACGCTGAACCTGATCCAGGGCCTGATCATGAACGTCGGCCTGGGAATCATGGCGGTCATGGCCGGGTTCGAGGCGGCGGCCGGTCGGATGGGCCCCGGCGACGTGACGGCGGCGGTGCTGATCATGATCTCCCTCTACGCCCCGCTGAACATCCTGGGCTTCGCCTATCGGGAAATCCGCCAGTCCTTCATCGACATGGAGGAGATGCTGAAGGTGACGCGTCAGGCGCCCCAGGTCGCGGACGCGCCCGATGCGATCGCCCTGCCGAGACCGGCCGGCGGGTGCGGGGCGGAGATCGTCTTCGACCATGTGGGCTTCCGTCACGATGCGCGCTCCGCCGGGCTGGACGACGTCAGCTTCGTCGTTCCGGCGGGCACGACCACGGCCCTGGTGGGGCCGTCGGGGGCGGGCAAGTCGACCATCGTCAAGCTGGCGCTGCGCCTGCTGGACCCGCAGGAGGGGCGAGTGCTGATCGACGGCCGCGACGCGCGCGGCCTGACCCAGGCGTCCTTGCGGGCGGCGGTGGCGCTGGTGCCGCAGGACGTGGCCCTGTTCAACGACAGCATCGCCGCCAACATCGCCTTCGCCCGTCCCGATGCGGACGATACGGCGATCTGGGCCGCGGCCGAGGCGGCGGAGCTGGCCGACTTCATCCGCAATCTGCCGGACGGGATGGAGACGCGCGTCGGGGAGCGCGGCTTGAAGCTGTCAGGCGGCGAGCGTCAGCGCGTGGGCATCGCCCGCGCCCTGTTGGCCGATCCCTGCATCCTGATCCTGGACGAGGCCACCAGCGCCCTGGACAGCCGCACCGAGGCGGCGATCCAGAAGACGCTGCGAAAGGCGAGGACGGGCCGGACCACCCTGGTGGTGGCGCACCGGCTGTCGACCGTGGCGGACGCCGAGCAGATCCTGGTGCTGAAGGCCGGGCGGATCGTGGAACGCGGGGCGCATCACGAACTGGTGGCGCGGCAGGGCGGGGAGTATGCGGCCCTGTGGCGCAAGCAGACGCGCGGGGCGAAGACGGCTCAGCCCTCGTCGGGTTGAGGGTTGTCGGGGACCTTGGCCTTCAGCACATCCTTGAGGCTGGCCAGAACCTGAGCGCGGGCATCGGCGGCCTCGGCCGGCAGACTGAGCAGCAGGCGCAGGGCCTGGGCGTGGACCACGACGATGCGCCAGTCGAACATGCGGCCTTCCGGCGCCGCGTCGATCAGGTCGCACAGATTGGCGGCGGCGGCGCACAGGTCCTTGAGGTCGAACGGGCCGGCGGCGTCGATGACGGCGCTGGAATAGTCGTAGGCCAGGTCCAGGTTCCGGCCGTTCTCCTCCAGCGAAGTCGGCTGGGCGAGGGCGGACAGGGCGGCGACCTGTTCGTCGATCGCGGCGCGGCTGCGCGCCTCCAGCCCGGCCAGATTGGCCTTGGCCTGGGTCAGGGCGACGCCGACGCTGACTCCGCCTGGCTGGTCGATCAGGGTCGACAGGCGGGAACGACGGCGATTGTGCGTAATGACGGTCATAGCGTGATCGACGCTCTGCGTTGGGCTTCGAATTCGGCCTTGCGGATTTCCTCGGCTCGCCGCTCGAGGCCCTCCCAGGGCTCTGTGCGGAAGCGGCGGTCGGGACCGAAATAGTCGCCGACCTCGAGGAAGGGACGGGCGTCGCGGGCCACCCAGACGATGCGTTCCAGCAGGACGCCCGCGCTGAACGGCTTGGTGATCAGGAAGTTGGCGCCGCAGTCGCGCGCCTCGGACACCTTGGACCGGCGCACGTGGGCGGCGGTCATGATGACGGGGGCGAAGGCGTTCGGCTCCAGCCCGGAGCGACGCAGCCAGCGGACGAACTCATAGCCGCTCATGCCCGGCATTTCACAGTCGACCAGGATCAGGTCCACTGGATGGTCGCGCAGGATGGCGATGGCCTCGGCGGCGCTGCCGCAGGCGTGGCGCACCTTGATGCCGAAACCCAGCAGGGCCTGGGCGGTCAGTTCCAGGGCGAAGGGCGAATCGTCGATGACCATGGTCATCGTGCCCGTGAAGTTGAACACGGCGCTTTCGCGCAGGGATTCGCCGACCCCGTTCATGCCGCGCATGAGGTCTTCCCGAAGCTCAGATCGGTCGAGGGAGCGAGTCGCATGGCGGGAGTGTCGAATGCGACGCGCCGTCGCGCAATGCGAAGATCAGCCCGCCCGGCCGATGGCGTAGAAGCGGTCGGCCCGCATCTTGCGAATCTGGTCGGCGGACAGGCCCGACAGGGACTTCAGTTCGTCTTCCAGGACGTCGCCGACGTTGCGGATGGCGGTCTCCGGATCAGAGTGGGCGCCGCCCAGGGGTTCCGGGATCACGCGATCGACGATCTTCAGCCCGGTCAGGTCCGGGGCCGTGATCTTCATGGCCATGGCGGCGTCCTTGGCGCGCGTGCCGTCGCGCCACAGGATGCCGGCTGCGCCTTCCGGCGAGATGACCGAATAGATGGAGTGCTCCAGCATCAGGACGCGGCTGGCGGCGGCGATGGCGATGGCGCCGCCCGAACCGCCTTCGCCCGTCACCGTGGCGATGGAGGGGACGCCCAGGGTCAGGCCTCGCTCGGTCGAGCGGGCGATGGCCTCGGCCTGGCCGCGTTCCTCGGCGCCGATGCCGGGATAGGCGCCGGCGGTGTCGACGAAGGTCAGGACCGGCAGGCCGAACTGCTCGGCCATGTCCATCAGGCGGACGGCCTTGCGATAGCCCTCGGGCCGGGCCATGCCGAAGTTGTGGGTGAGACGGGTCTGGGTGTCGTGACCCTTTTCGTGGCCCATGATCACGACCGGCTGGCCGCGGAAGCGGGCCAGGCCGCCCAGGATGGCCTGGTCGTCGCCGAACTGACGGTCGCCGTGCAGTTCCACGAAATCGGTGAACAGGCCGTCGACGTAGTCGATAAAGTGCGGACGCTGCGGGTGGCGCGCGACCTGGGTGCGCATCCACGGGTCGAGGTTGGCGTAGGTCTTCATCCGCAGGGCGTCGGCCTTCTTGCGAAGAGCGGCGATCTCGGTCTCGAACGAACCGCTGGTGGGCGCCAGATGCGACAGCTCCGCGATCTTGGCTTCCAGCTCGGCGATCGGCTTTTCGAATTCGAGATAGTGCGTGGCCATAAGGCGTCCGTGGAGGAGGAAGCGCCGGTTGGCGCTACGGAAAGCGGCGGAACCTAGAGCGGGGAACGCCGGGGGGCAAGTCGGGTTCAGAAAGCCTTGGGTGTTTGAGCACGGTGTTGGCGGTGTGGCGGCTCTTGGAGCGGGGGACGATCACGGTGTGAGCGACATCAGGATGGCGCCATTTCTCATGGCTGCCCTTGGCGTTCTCCATGCGTCGCCAGCCAGCGGCATAGAGGAGGGTGGTCAGTTCGAGGTAGAAGTCCTTGGGCATGTCCAGATCACTTTCGGGTCTGGAACACTGACGGCGTCACGACACGCAGCAGAGAATGCACCGCTTGTTGTACGGGGCGACCTCGGCAACAGCGCAAGATGTTAGGCCGCGAGAACTTCAAAGCCGCCCGAAGCCTCGAACCGGATAGGGACGGGGCCGTGGAGGTCGAGATTTTCAGCCAAAAGCTCGGATGAGAACTGGCGGGCCAGGGTTTCGAACTCGGCCAAGGTGGCGGTTTCAAGAACCAGTCCAGGAATGTCGGATTCGCTGCACCAGACCTGTGCTTCTGGGTCCCAGATCGCCTTGACGTAGAAGGTGCGTGCCATGCCTGAACTATGGGCTTTCAGTCGTCCTTCGCCAAGGGGTGCTTGGAATGAAGCACCTGGGACAGGCGGTCCGTGGCGACGTGGGTGTAGATCTGGGTGGTGGAGATGTCGGCGTGGCCCAGCAGGGTCTGGACCACGCGCAGGTCGGCGCCGCCTTCCAGCAGGTGGGTGGCGAAGGCGTGGCGCAGGACGTGGGGACTGACGCGGGCGGGGTCGATGTTCGCCGTGATCGCCGCCTGATCCAGAAGCTGGGCGAAGCGGCGGGGGGTCAGATGGCCGGTCTTGCCGTGCGAGGGAAACAGCCAGGGGCTGTCGGGCGTGTTCGGCTTTCGGGCGGCGTCGCGGGCGTCGAGCCAGGCCTTGATCGCCTGGCGTGCGGCGGCGTTCAGGGGCACCAGCCTCTCCTTGCCGCCCTTGCCGCGCACGATCAGATAGGCGGGGTCGCGGCGAACGGCCTCGACCTTGAGGGCCAGAAGCTCCGAGACGCGCAGGCCGGAGGCGTAGGCCATCTCCATCAGGGCGATCAGGCGCAGGCTCGCCGCGCCGTCGTGGGTCGCAGCGGCGGTCAGCAGGGCCTCGACCTCTTCCCGGCTGAGGGTCTTGGGCAGGCTGCGGCCTTGCCGGGGGGCGTCGATGCGGCGTGACGGGTCGTCCTTGCGCCAGCCTTCGCCCAGGGCGAAGCGGTAGAACTGGCGCGCGGAGGCGCGTCGGCGGGCGGCCGTCGAGGCCGAGAGGCCGCGTCGGGACAGGTCGGCGAACCAGGCCTCGACCGCTTCTTGAGAGGCGCCCATCAGGCCGCCGGCGTCGCCCAGCCAGGTCTCGGCGTCGGCCAGATCGCGGCCGTAGGCGGCCAGGGTGTGGGGCGAGGCGTCGCGCTCCACCGCCATCATTTCCAGGAAGGCTTCGATCTGGGGCGTCATGCGACGGGACCAACTGGGGTGTGGAGCGAGCGGCTGTGTCGTGTAGAGGGTATTGAGACCATGCCTTCCGACGCCTCGCCCGATTCCTCGCCTCTGTCGCCTCTCACGGCGCTGGACCGCACCATAACCCTGGTGGGACTGATGGGCGTGGGCAAATCGACCGTGGGCCGACGATTGGCGCAGAGGCTGGGCCTGCCGTTCGCCGACGGCGATCATGTGATCGAAGAGGCGGCCGGGATGACGATCAGCGAGATCTTCGCCAGCCGGGGCGAGGCGGAGTTCCGGGCGGGCGAGGCGCGGGTCATGCGCCGTCTGCTGGAAGGGCCGCCCATCGTTCTGGCCACCGGCGGCGGCGCCATGATGAACCCGGAGACGCGCGGCCTGATCAAGACGCGTTCGATCAGCGTCTGGATGAAGGCGGACCTGAAAGTGATCGCGGACCGGGTGCAGCGGCGCGACACGCGGCCCCTGCTGCGCGGCCGCGACCCGCTGACGGTCCTACGCGAACTGGCCGAGACGCGATACCCGATCTACGGCGAGGCGGACCTGACGGTCGAGGTCGGGGGCGGGGCGCACGGCCAGGCCGTCGACGCCATCCACAGGGAACTGCGGCGCTATCTGCGCGAGGAGAAGAGGCGATGACGACGACCATTCCGGTCGGGGGCGACGGGTTCGCCGCCTATGAGGTGGTGGTCGGGCGCGGCCTGCTGAAGACCGCCGGAGCGCGGGTGGCGGCCCTGGCGCCGACCCAGGCCTTCATCGTCAGCGACGAGACGGTGGCGGCGATCCACGGCGAAACGGTGCGCGCCTCTCTGGAGGCGGCGGGGCTGAAGACCGGCGTCGTGACCGTGCCGGCGGGAGAGGCGTCCAAGTCCTTCCCCCATCTGGAGGCGGTGCTGGACCGGTTGCTGGCCGAGGGGCTGGATCGTCGGAGCCTGGTCGTCGCCCTGGGCGGCGGGGTCGTGGGCGACCTGGCCGGGCTGGCGGCGGCCCTGTTCATGCGCGGGATCGACTTCGTCCAGGTCCCGACGACCCTGCTGGCCCAGGTCGATTCGTCCGTGGGCGGAAAGACGGCCATCGACACGCCGCGCGGCAAGAACCTGATCGGCGCCTTCCATCAGCCGCGTCTGGTGCTGGCGGATATCGAGGCCCTGGCCACCCTGCCGACGCGGCAGGTGCGGTCGGGATGGGCCGAGGTGCTGAAGCACGGCCTGATCTGCGACGCCGCCTTCTTCGACTGGCTGGGCGGCGAGGGGGCGGTCGGCGCCGAGGGGGACGCGGACGCCCTGGAGCGGGCCGTGATCCGTTCGGTCGAGATCAAGGCCCAGGTCGTCGGCGAGGACGAGAAGGAGGCGGGGCGGCGCGCCCTGCTGAACCTGGGCCACACCTTCGGCCACGCGCTGGAGGCGGAACTGGGGTTCGACGACCTGTTGACCCACGGCGAGGCCGTGGCCCTGGGGTGCGCCATGGCCTTCCGCTATTCGGCGCGCCAGGGGCTGTGTCCGGCGGCCGACGCCGAGAAGGCCGAGGCGGGCGTTCGCGCAGCAGGCCTGCCGACGCGCCTGTCCGACGTGGACCACGCCTTCAGCGCCGAGGCCCTGCTGGGCCGGATGGCCGGGGACAAGAAGGCCGAGGGCGGACGGCTGACCCTGATCCTGGCGCGAGGCATAGGCGAGGCCTTCGTCGACAAGGCCGTGGACGCGGAGGCGGTGCGCGCCTTCCTGATCGAGGAAGGGGCGACGGCGTGAGACTGGACGCCCGGGCCCTAGAGAACAACTTCGTCCGGTTGGAGCCTTTCACGGCGGAGCTGGAGCCGGAGGTCCGGGCGGCGCTGGACTGCGATCCGGAGGCCTGGAACGGCATGGTGAGCGCGGCCTACGGCCCGCATTTCGACGGCTGGTGGTCCGCGGCGCTGAGGGCCATGGAAACGGGAAGCCGCATCGCCTACGCCGTGCGGCGCAAGGCGGACGGGGCGGTCGTGGGAACCAGCAGCCTGTACGAGATCCGGCCGGAGCATCGGCGCTGCGAGGTCGGCTCCACCTTCTATCGGCCTGAGGCGCGGGGCGGGCCGGTCAATCCGGCGTGCAAGCGGCTGTTGCTGGGTCACGCCTTCGATGCGGGGGCGGTGCGGGTCGAGATCATCACGGACGCCCTGAACGCCGGGAGCGCCGCGGCCATCCGCAAGCTGGGCGCGCGGGACGAGGGCGTGCTGAGGAAGCACAAGATCACCTGGACCGGCCGCGTGCGCGACACGGCCCAGTTCGCGGTGCTGGACGAGGACTGGCCCGAGGTGCGGCGTCGGCTCGACGAGCGGCTGGCGAAGTTCGGCTGATCTAGTCCACGGCCCGGCAGTCGGTGGCGTCGCGGCCGTCGGCGGTCCAGGTCGCCTGAATCCCCTTGCCGCGCAGCTCATAGCCGCTGGCGCGATACCAGATGCCGCTGGCGGCGCGTTCCTGGAACAGGTCCACGGCCTCGCCCGAGGACTGGCGCACGGTGGCCATGCGGCGCGGGTTGTCGAAGTCCACCGACAGGCGCTCGCCGTTGTTGCAGAGATAGACGGTGCGGATGACCCGGTTCAGGACGCGATCCTGGATTTCCGCCCCCGTGCGGGTGCGGGCGGTCTGGGCCTCCACCGCGCGTTGCCGGACCGCGTCCCCGTCGGTCGGCGCCTGGCGCGGTTCCTGACCGCAGGCGGCGAGGAGAAGGCCGGCGGCCGTCAGGAGAGGCAGGGAACGGATGGTCGGCACGGAGCGCCCTTCATGAAGCCAAGCTTGGGGCTTCAACGTGCCGGGGCGGGGCGTGTTCCGCGACGCGCCCGGAAGAAGGCGCGCAGGGTCTCGGCCGCCGGTTCGGCCATGACCCCGCCCTCGGTCGCGGGGCGCCAGTGGCAGGTCGGCTGGTCGAAGAAGCGGCCGCCGTGGATCACGGCGCCCCCCTTGGGATCGTCGGCGCCCCAGACGACGCGGCCGATGCGGGCGTGGCTGACGGCCCCGGCGCACATGGCGCAGGGTTCCAGCGTCACATAGAGGGTGAGGTCCGTAAGGCGATAATTCTGCAACTTCGCCGCCGCATCTCGCAGGGCGACGATTTCGGCATGGGCCGTCGGATCATGGGCGGTGATGGGGCCGTTTTGCCCGCGTCCCAGCACTTCGCCGGTCGATTCATCGACAATTACCGCGCCGACGGGCACTTCGCCGGCTTCAGCCGCCGCTTGCGCCAAGTCGAGCGCCATGCTCATGAACCGCTCATCATGGATCGCCATCCCAAAGACAACGACAAGAAGCCCCGCTCCCGTCAAGACGACGGCCCGCGCGGTCCCCGCAAATTCGCCGACGCGCGTCCCGACAAGGGCGGCTTCGGAGACCGCAAGGGCCCGCCGCGCGGCGACAAGCCCTTCGTGAAGAGCGCCGGCAGGCCGGATGCGAAATCCGGTCCCAAGGGCGCGTCCAAGGCCAAGGAGCCGGCGGCTCCGGTCCGCAGCGAGCGAATCGCCAAGGCCATGGCCCGCGCCGGCATCGCTTCGCGTCGCGAGGTCGAGCGCCTGATCGGCCTGGGCAAGGTGGCGGTGAACGGCCGCATCCTGGACACGCCCGCGACCCTGGTGACGCGCGATGACGTGATCACCGTGGACGGCAAGCCGATCGGCGCGGCCCAGGCGACCCGGGTCTGGCGCTATCACAAGCCGGCCGGCCTGATCACCAGCCACAACGACCCGGCCGGTCGCCCCACGGTGTTCGACGCCCTGCCCAGCGGCCTGCCGCGCGTGATCTCGGTCGGTCGTCTGGACCTGAACACCGAGGGCCTGCTGCTGCTGACCAACGACGGCGAGCTGAGCCGGGCGCTGGAGTTGCCCGACAGCGCCCTGGTGCGCCAGTACCGCGCCCGTGCGCGCGGCCGCATCACCCAGGAGCAACTGGACAAGCTGAAGACCGGCTGCACCGTGGACGGCGTCCACTACGGCCCCATCGTGGCGACCATCGACAAGGCCAAGGAGAAGGAAGACGGCGAGCGCAGCTCGGCCAACCTGTGGCTCAGCGTCTCGATCACCGAGGGCAAGAACCGCGAGGTCCGCAAGGTGCTGGAATCGGTCGGCCTGACCGTGAACCGCCTGATCCGTCTGGCCTATGGCCCGTTCCAGCTCGGCACTCTGCCGGTCGGAGCGGTCGAGGAGGTCGGTCCGCGCGTGATCCGCGAGATGCTGGCCGACCATATCCGCCCCGAGAACCTGCCGACCGGCAACACGGTCTCGACCCCCGCGCCGACGCCGGGCCGCCGCACCTCGTCGCCGATCGTGACGGGCAAGTCGGGTTCGGCCCTGTCCGATCCCTCGCGCAAGCCCAGCCGCGTCCGCGCGGCTACGGCGGCGCAGGCCGACGCCGTCGATCGTCGTGAGCGTCCGGCCAAGAAGGAAGGCTGGGCCAAGGCGGCGCCGAAGTTCGAGCATACCAAGACCTTCAAGCCGCGCGCCCGGCCGCAGGCCGCCGAGGGCGAGGCGTGGTCGGAACGCAAGCCCTTCAAGCGGAGCGAGCCGCGCAGCGACCAGTTCATCGACGACCGCCGCGCCCCGCGCGACGGCGCCAAGGGCGGTTTCAGCGACCGCCCGAAGCGGGACTTCAAGCCCCGCGACGGCGCGGCCGGGGATCGTCCGCAGCGCGACTTCAAGCCGCGTTCCGGCGGCAAGCCGGGCGGGTTCGGGGGCAAGCCGGGCGGTTCGCGTCCGGGCGGGAGCAAGCCCTTCGGCGGCAAGCCTTCGGGCGGCGGCCGGGGCGGTCCGCGCGGCCGTAGCTGACGACTGGGGAGACAAGCATGGCTGGAACTGAAGAGGCGGGACGCCTGTCGGGGCGCTGCCTGTGCGGGGCGACGACCTTCACCGCTGTTCCGCAGGGCGGGATGCACGCCTGTCACTGCGAGAGCTGCCGCCGGACGTCGGGCGGGGTGTCGCTGAGCGTCGACTGCGGCGACAGCGTCGAGGTCCAGGGGCCGGTGGCGACCTATGACTCGTCGGAGTGGGCGGTGCGCGAGTTCTGCGGCGCCTGCGGGTCCAACCTGTTCTGGCGGCTGAAGGCCGGGGGCATGACCATGACCTCGGTCCAGGCCTTCGACGACCCGTCCGCCTTCGCCTTCGAGAACGAGATCTACATCGACTCCAAGCCCGGCAACTACGCCTTCGCGGGCGAGCGGCCGCGCCTGACGGGCGCTGAGGTCGAGGCCATGTACGCGCCGGACGAAGGCTGACGTGCGGATCGTCGCGGGAAGCCTGAAGGGCCGGGCCATCATCGCGCCGGAGGGGCAGGGGACGCGCCCGACCTCGGACCGGGCGCGGCAGGCCATCTTCAACGTGCTGGAGCATGCGTCCTGGGCCGAGGGACTGCACGGGGCGCGGGTGATGGACGTCTACGCCGGGTCGGGCGCCCTGGGGTTCGAGGCCCTGTCGCGTGGAGCGGCCTTCGCTCTGTTCGTCGAGATCGACGACGGTGCGCGGGGCGTGATCCGCGAGAACATGGACGCCTATGGCCTGTTCGGGCGTGGGCGGGTGCATCGCCGCAGCGCCACGGATCTAGGCGAACGACCCGGCTCGGTGGGAGAAGCTTTCGACCTGGCCTTCCTCGATCCGCCCTACGCCAAGGGACTGGGCGAACAGACGCTGGAACGTCTGCGCGAGGGTCAGTGGCTGGCGTCGGGGGCGATCGTGGTGTTCGAGCGCGGCTCGGACGAGCCGGAGATCGAAACGCCGGGCTATGAGCGCCTGGACGCGCGCGACTACGGCGCCGCGCGGGTGCTGTTCCTGCGCAAGGAAGGCTGATACGCCTTCGGTCTGCGTCTTGGCGGACTGGGAGGGCGTCATGTTCGGAGCGATCGCACGACGTGCGGTGATCGGGGCGGTTCTGGCCGTGGGCCTGACGCCGGGATTGAGCCTGGCGGAGGGGGCGACGACGTCGTCGCCCATCGCCGGCTTCCCCCACGCCAAGGTCTATGTGCAGGAGGACGGGAAACTGCATCCCGTCGTCGTGATCCTGCATGGGGCGGAAGGCGGGACAGAGGCGGGCGACCGCTATGGTCCCATCCTGGCCGGCATGGGCTATGCGGCCGTGGGCCTGCCCTATTATTCGCCGGACTGGGCGGAGTACGGACCGCCCAAGGCCCTGCCGGAGATCGCCGGTAGCTTCGTCGACATCCGCGTGGACCAACTGGCCGAGCTGCGCGACGCCCTGCGCGGCATGCCGGGCGTCGACGTCGAGCGCTTCGGCCTGTTCGGCGCCTCCAAGGGGGCGGAGTTCGCCCTGATCGCGGCCAGCCGGTACGACTGGATCGACGCCGTGGTCGCCTATGCGCCGACCGACGTGGTGTGGGAAGGCTGGGGGCTGGAGACGGTCCAGGCCGAAGGGACGCGCTCGTCCTTCTCGTTCCAGGGGCGGCCCTTGCCCTTCATGCCCTATCGCGGCTTCATCGAGGGCCTGCTGGCGGGACCGGGCAAGGCCGATCTGAGGGCCATTCACGCCAATGGACGCGCCGACCATCCGGAAAAGGAGGCCGAGGCGCGCATACCGGTCGAGGCCTACGCCGGGCCCCTGATCCTGATCGCGGGCGAACGCGACGCCCAGTGGAACTCCGCGGCGGCCGTGCGCGCCATTGCGGCGTCGCGTCAGGCGGCGGGACGAGAGACGACGGCCCTGATCTATCCCGAGGCCGGTCATGACCTGGTCGGCGACGGGGGACCGCGCGAAAGTCCGCGCAGCGGCGGCGCGCCGGAGGCGGACGCGGCGGCGCGGCGCGACGCATGGCCCAGGGCGACGGCCTTCCTGGCGGCCGCGCTCAAGCCCTGACGGCGACGCGCGGCGGTCAGGTTCCGGTCTGGGCGCCGCTTCGTCGGAGCGCGCGCTGCTGACGGCGGCGTTCGGCGCGGGGCAGGAGCGGAGGCGGGTCCGCGTCGGGCGGCGAATCCGCACTCGAAAAAACAGGGTGCACATCGTGCACATTTTCGGGGCGAGCCGGATCGGGCGAGGCGGGCAGGGCGCGGCGCAAGGCGGCGGACAGGCGTTGGACCTCTTCCGCGATGTCGTCGGCGTCGGCCTCTGCAGCCAGCATGTCCTGGATTTCCGACGGGCTCATGTGGGGCAGGAGGTCGGCATCCAGGGCGTCGCGTTCGTCGCAGAGTTCGCGCCACAGTCTGCGCCAGCGCGCAGCCTCCATGGGCTTGCCGTGGTGCAGGGCCTGGTTGAAGCGTTGCCGGGCCATGTGGATCTGCTCGTCGATCCCAACGTCGTCGTAGATGGACAGGCCCAGGTCGTCGTCAGGCGGCGTGGAGGAAGCGTCGCCCTGGTCGGTGCGGCGCCAGCCCTGTTTGCGGGCGCGGCTGCGAAAGGCGGACAGACCCAGGTCATGTCGACGGCAGACGGCCTCGGCCGTCAGTCCGGCCAGATAGTCGTCACGCGCCTGGAGCCAGGTTTCGGGCGATCGGATGCGATAGGTCTCGGTCATGGCCGCCAGCATGTGGGGCCGGTGCGACAGAAACGGTCGTGGAAGGCCGGGAAAGGGCGCGCGACGGTCGGGCCGCGCGCCCTGCGGCGTCAGAAGCCGCGTCCGGAGACGCGGTTGTCCAACTGGCTGCGCATCCGGGTCAGGCCCTCGCGGTTGACGACATAGGGGCCGCCGCCGCGAGAGATGATGACGCCCTTGCGTTTCAGGCTGCGCCATTGCGCCAGGTCGCAGCCGTCGAGCACCCAGCCTTCGCGGGTGAAGCAGCGGGCGGCCAGGATGCGGCCCTGTTCGTCGCGTTCCAGCAGGATGCGACCGCCCTGGGCCAGGGCGTGGAGCGTGCGTTGTTCCGCACGAGAGATGTTCATTTCGGATTGTCCGTGACAGGCGTCAGCGTGCGCCCGGCGTCGATCGTTCAGACGCGGGGCGTTACGTGCGGCCTCGGACGGGGTTCAGCGTCCGGGCCTCAGGCCGTGAACACAATCTCAGACATAGACAGTCCCAAAGGGTGGAGGGCCAAGATAGAGGCCCCGCAGCCGGGTTTCAATCGTTCCGACGCAGCTTTTGGGCCAGTCCGCGCGCGCCCTCTGTCACCTCGGCCCAGGTGACGTCGAAGCCCTCGTCGTCGCCGAAATAGGGATCGGCGACGGGCTGGCCCTCGCGGCCGGCGACGTGATCCAGCAGCAGGCTGAGGTCGGCCGTGGCGTCGGCGGGGGCGAGGCGGCGCAGGTCAGCGAGGTTGTCCCGGTCCAGGGCCACGATATGGGTGAAGCGGCGGAAGTCGGCGGGCTTCACCTGGCGGCCGCGCAGGGCGGAGACGTCGACGCCGTTGCGCAGGGCGACGGCCTGGGCGCGCGGGTCGGGCGGGGCGCCGACGTGCCAGCCGCCCGTACCGGCGGAATCGACGACCACGTCCAGCCTCTGGCGACGAGCCTCTTCGCGAAACGCCGCCTCCGCCAGGGGCGAGCGACAGATGTTGCCGAGGCAGACGAAGAGGACGCTGTAGGACATTGAACTATCTGCGCCCGAACAGCTTTTCGAGGTCGTTGAGCTTCAGCTCCACATAGGTGGGGCGGCCGTGGTTGCACTGGCCGGAATGGGGCGTGGCCTCCATCTGGCGCAGGAGGGCGTTCATCTCGGGGGCGGACAGGACGCGGCCGGAGCGGACCGAGCCGTGGCAGGCCATGGTGCCGCAGACCTCGGCCATGCGTTCCTTCAGCGACAGGGCTGCGCCGTGTTCGGACAGGTCGTCGGCGATGTCGCGGATCAGGCCCTGGACGTCCGTGTCGCCCAGCAGGGCCGGGGTTTCGCGCACCAGGACGGCGCCGGCGCCGAAGGCCTCGACGATCAGGCCCATCTCGGCCAGTTCCTCGGCCTTGGCGGCGACGCGGTCGGCCTCGGCCGGGTCCAGTTCGACCACCTCGGGCGTCAGCAGGGCCTGACGGGCGACGGCGCCGCCCGCCATCTGGGCCTTCATCCGCTCATAGACCAGGCGTTCGTGGGCGGCGTGCTGATCGACGATGACCAGGCCGTCGCGGGTCTGGGCCACGATGTAGTTGGCGTGAAGCTGCGCCCGGGCGGCGCCCAGGGGATAGTCGATCAGGTCGGGCGGCGCGGCGGCGGGCGTCAGGCCCGCCTGTTCGGCCTGCACCTCGGCCAGGGTGCGGAAGTCGGGGGCGGCGGCCTGGCCGTTCCAGACATGCTCGACGCGGGCCGAGCGTTCGTTCAGGCCGGGCAGGTTTTGGGCCGCGGCGGCCGGTTGCGACCAACCCTGCCAGCCGCTCCAGCCGGGCGCGGCGTTTCCGAAGCTCTGGGGCGAGGCGGGGGCGTGGAGGGCCTCGCCCGTATGCGGCCGGAACCCCGAAAGGGCGTCGGCGGCGACCGTGGTCGAGGCGCGGTGGCCGGCGGCGTGCAGGGCGTGGCGCAGGGCGCCGACGATCAGGCCGCGCACCAGGGAGGGGTCGCGGAAGCGGACCTCCGCCTTGGCCGGGTGGACGTTCACGTCGACATAGAGCGGGTCGATGTCGATGAAGAGGGCTGCCGCCGGGTGCCGGTCGCGGGCCAGGAAGTCGGCGTAGGCGCCGCGCAGGGCGCCCTGCAGCAGGCGGTCGCGCACCGGGCGGCCGTTGACGAACAGAAACTGGTGCGCCGCATTGCCCCGCGAATAGGTGGGCAGGCCCGCATAGCCGGACAGGCGCACGCCGTCGCGCTCCTGATCGATCAGCAGGGCGTTGGCCTCGAAGTCGCGACCCAGCAGGGCGCCCAGGCGTTTCAGCCGTCCGTCGTCGCCGGGGTGTTCGGCGGGCAGGCGCAGCGTTGTCTTGCCGTCCAGGGTCAGGGTGAAGGCGACGGCTTCGTGGGCCATGGCCTGGCGCTTGATCTCTTCCGAGATGGCCATGGCTTCCGACCGTTCGGACTTCATGAACTTCAGTCGGGCGGGCGTGGCGTAGAAGAGGTCGCGCACCTCGACCCGGGCGCCGTGCGGGCCGGGGAAGGCGGCGGGCGACAGGGGACGCTGGGCGCCGCCCTCGACGGCGATGGACCAGGCTTCGTTCTGGGGCGATCCGGCCTCGGTGCGGGCGCGGGTGGTGATGTTCAGTCGGGCGACCGAGCCGATGGAGGGCAGGGCCTCTCCCCGGAAGCCCAGGGTGAAGATGCGCAGCAGGTCCACGTCGCCGGCGTCGTCCGGCTCCAGCTTGGAGGTGGCGTGGCGTTCGATGGCGATGGGCAGTTCGTCGCGCGGAATCCCCTTGCCGTCGTCGGCGATGAGGATGCGGGTCAGGCCCCCGCCGTCGGCCTGGATCTCGATATGGGCGGCGCCGGCGTCGATGGCGTTTTCGACCAGTTCCTTGATGGCGCTGGCCGGGCGTTCGACCACCTCGCCGGCGGCGATGCGGTTGACGGTTTCGGGGGGAAGGCGACGAATGGGCATGTGAGTCGCAAGATAGGCGGACGAAGCCCGGCGCGCACCCCGATCCGCATTTTTGAGCGAACGGGTCTTGAAGGCGTGAAATGGCAACTTATACTGTTGCAATCTGAACGACGCGTCGTCGGGCAGAGCAAGTCTTTCTGGGCCTCGTGTCCAGTCCTGAACATTCAACGAGGTCCTCCCCATGAAGATCAAAGCCGCCCTTCTGGCCGTTTCCGCTGCAGCCCTGCTGGCCGCCTGCAGCCCCGCCGCCGACAAGTCCGGCGCTCCGGCCGCCGACGCCGCCTCGACCGCGCCGGTCGAGCTGAAGGCTCCGGCCGGCGTCTACGCCATGGATCCGACCCACGCCTCGCTGCAGTGGTCGATCGCGCACAATACGATTTCCAACTATACGGCCCGCTTCAACACCTTCTCGGCCAAGATCACCCTGGACCCGGCCAACCTGGCCAACAGCACGGTCGAGGCGACGATCGATCCGGCCTCGGTCGACGCCAACTATCCGGCCGACTACGTCGGCGCGCACGCGGCTTCCGGCTTCAAGAGCTGGAGCGAGGACATCGCCAGGAACAAGAATTTCCTGAACGCCGGCGCCTTCCCGCAGATTACCTTCAAGTCGACCAAGGTGGAGCTGACCGGCCCGCGCACGGCCAAGGTGACGGGCGACCTGACCTTCCTGGGCGTGACCAAGCCGGTGACGCTGGACGCGACCTTCAACGGCGAGTTGGAGAAGCATCCCTTCATGCAGGTTCCGGCCATCGGCTTCGCGGCCGAGGGTCGCTTCAAGCGTTCGGACTTCGGCATGGCCGTGGGTCCGGTCGGCGACGAGGTGACGATCCGCTTCGACGCCGAGTTCATCAAGGAGGCGGCCCCGGCCGCCGCGGCCGCGCCGGCGGCCTGACCGGGCGATGGAATGAAGGGGCGGGGCCGTTCGGTCCCGCCCGCTTCATGTTGAAACCGATGCGAGAGCCGTCATGACCGCCCGTCCCAGCCGCTACAGCGCCGTCGCCATCGCCCTGCACTGGCTGATCGCGATCGCCATCGTCACCATGATCCCCATGGGCTGGTGGATGAGCGACGCTATCGCCGAGCCGTCGAACCAGGCCCTGGCCTATCGCGTCTTCCAGATTCACAAGTCGATCGGCTTCCTGATCCTGGCGCTGACGGCGCTGCGCATCCTGTGGCGGCTGACGCATCCGGTTCCGGCCCTGCCGGGGCGGATGAAGGGATGGGAGCAGTTCGCGGCGCGGGCGACCCATGCGGCCTTCTACGGCCTGATGCTGGCCCTGCCCCTGACGGGGTGGGTCTATGTGTCGACGGGCTGGGCCGTGACGACGGACACGCCGCTGGCGGTGGCGACGAGCTGGTTCGGCCTGTTCTCCATTCCGCACCTGCCCTGGATCGAGCACGCCTCGGACGCGGTGCGGCGAACGACAGCCTGGATGGCCATGGGCGCGCACAGCAAGCTGGCCTGGGGGGCGATCGTCCTGATCGTCCTGCACGTCGGGGCGGCGCTGAAGCACCAGTTCCTGGACCGCGACGGGGTGCTGTCGCACATGATCCCGGCCCTGCCGCACGGCGAGGAAGCCGGGGCGGCCGAGCCCGGAGCGGCGACGCGCTGGGCCGAGCGGCTGGCGGGCCTGGCCCTGGTCGCGGTGATCGGGGTCGCCTTCGGGCTGGCGGCCAGACCGGCGCCGAAGACGACGGAGACGGCGGCGGCTTCCGCCCCGGCGCCGGTCGCGGTCGATGCGGCGGTCGCGCCGGGAACGGCGGCGGCCTGGACCGTGGATCGGGCCGCGTCGAGCATCGAATTCAGCGGAACCCACGCCGGAAACGCCTTCAAGGGCCGCTTCGAGCAGTGGGAGGCGCAGGTCTGGTTCGATCCGGCCGACCTGGCGGGCTCCAAGGCCGTCGTGACGGTCCGCACCAGCACGGCCAAGACCGGCGACGCGACCCAGGAAGGCAGCTTGACGGGGGCGGAATGGTTCGATCCGGAGACCTATCCGACGGCCCGGTTCGAGGCGGCGTCGTTCAAGGCCCTGGGCGGAAACCGCTATGAGGCGACGGGGACGCTGAGGATCAAGACGGCGACGGTTCCCGTGATCCTGCCCTTCACCTTCGACGAGGCGAACGGGACGGCCGCGGTGGCGGGCAGGCTGGAACTGGATCGCACGGCGCTGAACCTGGGCATGACGTCCGACGCGGGCGGCGACTGGGTGTCCAAGGCGATCAGGGTGGAAATCAAGGTCAAGGCGACGCGAGCGGGCTAAGAAATCGGGCGCGGGGTTTGCCCGACTCCGCGCGGGGCGTTACAGCCTTCGGCTTCTCCTCAACGAGCGCCCGAAGAGCGACGCCATGCACGACATCAGAGCCATTCGCGACAATCCGCAAGCCTACGTCGCCGGCTGGTCGTCGCGCGGGGTGGAGGACGCCCAGTCCGTCGTCGACCGCATCCTGGCGCTGGACGTGGACCTGCGCGCCGCCCAGACGCGCGGCCAGGACGCCCTGGCCAAGCGCAACGCCGCCTCCAAGGCCATCGGCGCCGCCATGGGCAAGAAGGACATGGCCGAGGCCGACCGGCTGAAGGCCGAGGTCGAGACGCTGAAGTCCGACATCGCCGAGGCGGGCGAGGCCGAAACCGCCAAGGGCGCCGAACTGCGCGATCTGCTGGCGGGGCTGAAGAACCTGGCCGCCGACAATGTGCCGGACGGCGAGGACGAGAACGACAATGTCGAGGTCCTGAAGTGGGGCGAGCCCCGCACGACCGGCCCGGCAAAGGATCACGCCGATCTGGGCGAGGCCCTGGGGCTGCTGGATTTTGAAGCCGCCGCGAAGATGTCCGGCTCGCGTTTCGCCGTGCTGAAGGGGCAACTGGCACGTCTGGAGCGGGCCATCGGCCAGTTCATGCTTGACCTGCAGACGGACCAGCACGGGTATCTGGAAGTGAACCCGCCGCTGCTCGTTCGTGACGAGGCGATGTTCGGCACGGGCCAGTTGCCGAAGTTTGCAGAAGATCTTTTTGCTGCTGGGGAGTTTTCGCCCGCCGATCTTCGTAGCGATGCGGTGATTGATCTTTTGGCTGAGTATTCTGGCAATCGCATAATGGCTGAAGCCATGGTGGGAACTCGTAGCCTCGCATCTTTAGGCATTGACGATTCAGACGCTGCTGGTGAGTTGCCAAGGCAAATGGCCGCGCTAAACGCGCGCCTCAAGGACGTGGTCAAGGACGGTAGCCTTGCTGACAAGCGCTGGCTCATTCCCACCGCCGAAGTCTCCCTGACCAACCTCGTGCGGGAACAGATCCTGTCCGAGGACGAGGTGGCGGAGCCGATGCGTCTGACCGCCCTGACGCCCTGTTTCCGGGCGGAGGCCGGGTCGGCGGGGCGCGATACGCGCGGCCTGATCCGCCAGCATCAGTTTTCCAAGGTTGAGATGGTCTCCATCTGCCGCCCCGAGGACTCGGAGGCCGAGCATGAGCGCATGACCGGCTGCGCCGAGGCGGTGCTGCAGGCGCTGGAGCTGCCCTATCGCAAGGTGCTGCTGTGCAAGGGCGACATGGGCTTCTCGGCGCAGAAGACCTATGACCTCGAGGTCTGGCTGCCCAGCCAGAACACCTATCGCGAGATCAGCTCCTGCTCCAACTGCGGCGACTTCCAGGCCCGGCGCATGGACGCCCGGTTCAAGCGCGCGGGCGAGAAAAAGACCGAGTTCCTGCACACCCTGAACGGCTCGGGTCTGGCGGTCGGCCGCACCCTGGTCGCGGTGATGGAGAACTATCAGCAGGAGGACGGCTCGATCGCCGTTCCGAAGGCGCTGCTGCCCTATATGGGCGGCCTGACGACGGTGGGTTCGGTTTCCAACTGATGCGTATCCTTCTGACCAACGACGACGGCATCGAGGCGGAAGGCCTTGAATGTCTTGAAAAGATCGCTCGCGCCCTGTCGGACGACGTCTGGGTCGTCGCGCCCCAGACCGAGCAGTCGGCCAAGGGACGGGGCATCACCCTGACCGAGCCGCTGCGGGTCAACCAACTGGGCGACAAGCGCTTCGCCGTGACGGGGACGCCGACGGACTGCGTCATCCTGGCGGTCAACGACCTGATGCCCGAGAAGCCCGATCTGGTGCTGTCGGGCGTCAATCGTGGGCACAATGTCGGCGAGGACGTCAGCTATTCCGGCACGGTGGCCGGCGCGCTTCAGGGCATGGCCTTCGGCATCCGCTCCATCGCCCTGTCGCAGTCGCTGGAACGCTTCCACGACGACGTGACGGCCCACTGGGAGACGGCCGAGGCCTTCGGGCCCGGCATCATCGCCCGCCTGCTGGAGCAGAAGTGGGGGGAGGGCGTGGTCATGAACGTCAACTTCCCCAAGCTGCCGCCGGAACTGGTCAAGACGGTCGAGGTGACGCGTCAGGGCTTCCGCGACATCGGCGAGATGCACGCGGTGCGCCGCACCGACCTGCGCGGCCGCGACTACTACTGGATGGCCTTCCGGGGAGCGCCGCAGGAGCATGCCGAGGGCACGGACCTGCGCGCTATGGACGAGGGACGAATCTCCGTCACCCCCCTGCATATCGACCTGACGCACATGCAAATGGTCCATGACCTGAAGAAGGTGCTGGGCGGCGCCCCGCCGAAGGGACCCCGCGAAGGATGAACCTGAGGGACGACCGCGCGGGCCGGCTGATCCTGTCGTTGCGACGGCAGGGTGTCACGGACGCGCGGGTCCTGACGGCCATGGAATCCATCGACCGGGCCGTCTTCGTCCACGAGAAGTTCCTGGATCAGGCCTGGGAGGACCAGGCCCTGCCGATCGACTGCGCCCAGACGATCAGTCAGCCCTATATCGTCGGCCTGATGACCCAGGCCCTGCAGGTCGGGCCGCGTCACCGCGTGCTCGAGATCGGCACGGGCAGCGGCTATCAGTGCGCGGTGCTGAGCCGCCTGGCGCGCTTCGTCTACTCGGTCGAGCGTTACAAGAGCCTCTTAAGCGAAGCCGAGAACCGATTGAAAATCCTGGGCATCGACAATGTCTTTACCCGTCATGGCGACGGCGGGCAGGGCTGGATGGAACAGGCGCCCTTTGATCGGATCATGGTCACGGCGGCCTCGCCGCACGAGCCGACGGAGCTGCTGAAGCAGTTGAAGCCCGGCGGTGTGCTGGTGGCGCCGGTCGGACGCACGTCCGTGCAGATGCTGAACCGCTACACCGGCCAGCCGGACGGCAGCTTCCAGCGGGAAAGCCTGTGCGAGGTGCGCTTCGTTCCCCTGGTGGAAGGCATGGCGAAAGAGGGCTGAGAGGCCGGCTTTCTGGATGCGGTTAACCTTTCCGCCCCACTTTGGCGCCCTTTGGCGGGTTGGCTTCGGGCCGCTTCCGGGGCAAACCGGGGGTGAACGAGATTCAAGGTTAATGCAGGAGGGGCGCATGGGCGGCTTCACGGGCTGGATCAGGGCGGGGGTCGTCGTCGGCGGGATGCTGACGCTCACGGCGTGCGCGAGCTATCCGACCGAGCCGCGCTATTCGACCCGTCCCATGCCCCTGCCAGGCCAAACGCCGGGGCAGGGCGGCTATCCGCAGCAGCCCCAGCAGCCGCAAGGCGGAACCGTCAACAACCCCTATTACAATCCGCAGGGCCAGACTCCGACCCAGCCGGTCCAGCCGCCGGTCGACCAGGGGCCGCGCGCCCCGGCCGGCAGCATCGAGGGAGGCGGCCTGCCGCCCGCAGGCGGTCCGACCTATCCGTCGACGGGAGCCCCGGTCACGGTGACGCCGCCGCCGTCTTCGTCCGGTTCGGTCTCGACCCTGCCGGGCGCGACCTATGTCATCCAGCAGGGCGACACGATCTCGGGCGTCGGACGACGGTTCCAGACGCCGGTCCAGGCCCTGATCGACCTGAACGGCCTGGGGCCGCGCGGCGCCATTTCGTCGGGGCAGCGGATCATCCTGCCGGAAAGCGCGGTGGACACGGGTTCCGATCCCTATGCGACGGGACCGTCGCCGGTGGGGGTGCGGACGCCGAACAACGGAGTGGCGCCGCCGCCGCCGCCTCCGCCCAGCGGCAATGCGCCCCTTCCGCCGCGCGCGGCCCCGCCGTCCTCGGCTCCGGCTTCGCCCGTTCAGGGCGCGGCCGTGGGGCAGGCCCTGGTGATGCAGTGGCCGGTGCGCGGCGACGTCCTGCGCCGTTTCGGCCCCGTCGGCATGGGCGAGCGCAACAACGGGATCAATATCGGCGCCGCCGCCGGAACCGAGGTCAAGGCGGCCGCGGCAGGACGCGTGGCCTATGTCGGCGACGACATCGTGGGGCAGGGGCTGACGGTCCTGATCGTCCACCGCGACGGCTGGCGCACGGTCTACGGCCATCTGGGTTCGGCCACGGTGCGGGACGGCGCCGAGGTGCGGGCCGGCCAGGCCGTCGGCACGGTCGGTCTGACGGCGGGCGACGGCCGCCCCTCGATCCATTTCGAGGTGCGTCAGATGCGCGGCGACGACCCCGTCGCCCTGGATCCCCTGACCGTTCTGCCGCGCTGATATCGCCTATCCGACGTTCAGGACGTCAGGCCGCGTTGCAAATCGGCACGGCGCGCCCTAGGTTCCGCGCCTCATTTTAATGGGGCCCCCGTTTCGAGGTCGGCCCGGTTCGGGGAATTTCCATGCCTACTGGTTCCGAAGGCGGCCTGATGGCCATCGTCATGCAGATCGCGCCGATCGTCGCGATCTTCATCCTGTTCTACTTCCTGATGATCCGTCCGCAGCAGAAGCGGATGAAGGCGCACCAGGCCCTGATCGCCGGCGTGAAGCGCGGCGACGAGGTCGTCCTGTCCAACGGAATGGTGGGCAAGGTCACGCGCGTCGAGGACGCTGAGGCCATGGTTGAAATCTCGCAAGGCGTGAACGTCCGCGTGGTCAAGGCGATGATCGCCGAGGTCCGCAACCGCACCGCCATCGCCGCCAACGACAAGGGCTGAGCGGCGTCCCGCCGCTGACGCCCGCCCGAAAAGAGCCCTGACATGATTCAGCTTGCGCGCTGGAAAGTCGTCCTGGTCGTGCTGTCGCTCGTCGTCGGGCTGCTGCTGGCCTTCCCGAGCGTCCTCAGCCAGGCCCAGCGCGACGCGCTGCCCGGCTGGCTGCCCAAGAACGGCCTGAACCTGGGACTCGACCTGCAGGGGGGCTCCTACCTGCTCCTCGAGGTCGACGTGCCGGAGATGCGCACCAAGCGCATCACCAACCTGATGGAGGACGTCCGGGTCACCCTGCGCGAGAAGCAGGTGAACATCGGCGCCATGCAGCGCGAGACGGGCGGCGTCGTCGTCACCATCCCTGACCAGGCCCAGTATGATCTGGCCTTCACCGAGCTGCGCAACATGGCGCAGTCCGGCGCGGCCGCCACGGGCCAGCCGGACCGGACGGCCACGCGCCTGAGCGGCAACCGCATCCGTTTCGCCTTCACCGACGCCGCCCTGAACAGCATGGGCGCCACCGCCGTCGATCAATCGATCGAGGTCGTGCGCCGACGTCTGGACAGCTCGGGCACCAAGGAAATCGCCATCACCCGCCAGGGCGCGGACCGCATCGTGGTCCAGGCGCCGGGCCAGAGCGATCCGGCCGAGCTGGAACGCCTGGTGGGCCGCACGGCCCAGCTGACCTTCCAGATGGTCGACACCTCGCCGACGGGTCTGCAGGACGCCATGGCCGGCCGCGTGCCGCCGGACGCCGAACTGCTGAGCGACGACCAGGGCACGCCCTATCTGGTCAAGAAGCGCATCCTGGTCTCGGGCGAGAACCTGACCCGCGCCGGCGTCGGATCGGACCAGAACGGCCGCCCGGCCATCGACTTCCGCTTCGACGGCCAGGGCTCGCGCCGCTTCGGCGAGGCCACGGCCCAGAACATCGGCAAGCCCTTCGCCATCATCCTGGACGGCAAGGTCATCTCGGCCCCGACGATCCAGGGCGCCATCACCGGCGGCACGGGTCAGATCACGGGCAGCTTCTCGATCCAGTCCGCCTCGGAACTGGTGAACCTGCTGAACGGCGGCGCCCTGCCGGCGCCCCTGAAGGTCGAGGAACGCCGCGTCGTCACCGCCGAGCTGGGCGCCGACGCCGTCCAGGCCGGCATGGTCTCGACCATCATCGGCTTCATCCTGATCTGCGTCTTCATGATCGGCGCCTACGGCTTCCTGTTCGGCGGTGTGTCGGTGCTGGGCCTGATGCTGAACGGCATCCTGATCATCGCCGCCATGTCGCTGTTCGGCGCGACCCTGACCCTGCCCGGCATCGCCGGTCTGGTGCTGACCTTCGCCGTGGCCGTGGACGCCAACGTGCTGATCTATGAGCGGATGCGCGACGAGGCGCGGGCCGGACGGTCGGTCATCGCGTCGATGGACGCCGGCTTCAACAAGGCCATGGGCACCATCATCGACGCCAACCTGACCACCCTGGTGGCGGCGCTGATCATGTTCATGTTCGGCGCGGGCCCCGTGCGCGGCTTCGCCTGGACGCTGACCATCGGCGTCTTCACCTCCATGTTCTCCTCGGTGATGGTCGCCCAGGTGCTGCTCGGGTATTGGCTGAAGATCGCCAAGCCCAAGAAACTGCCGATCGCGGAGTGATGGCGATGCGTGGATGGCCCCTCATCAAACTGCTTCCGCAGAAGACGAACTTCCATTTCGTCAAATACTCGGTCGTGGCCGGAGTGATCTCGCTGATCCTCTGCGTGGCGTCGATCGTCGGCTGCTTCTATCCCGGCCTGAACCTGGGCATCGACTTCCGGGGCGGCGCCTCGATGGAGGTGTCCAAGCCCGCCGGTCAGACGCTTGAACTGGACAAGGTTCGCAGCGCCGTCAGCGAACTGGGCCTGGGCGACGTCCAGGTGCAGGGCATCGACAGCGCCGCCAGCGCCATCGTCCGCTTCCAGATCCCCGAGGACGAAGGCCAGAGCGCCGTCGTCGCCCGGGTCGAGAAGGCGATCGACGAGGCGGTCGGCGAGGTGAAGTATTCCGGCGTCAGCGTCGTCGGCTCCAAGGTCTCGGGGGAGCTGTTCACCAGCGGCCTTCTGGCCCTGGGCGCGGCCATCGTGCTGATGTTCATCTACATCTGGTTCCGGTTCGAGCCGCAGTTCGGCTTCGGCGCCGTGGCGGGGCTGGTGCACGACCTGATCCTGACCTTCGGTCTGATCGTCCTGTTCCGGTTCGAGTTCAGCCTGAACACCGTGGCGGCCATCCTGACCGTCATCGGCTATTCGATGAACGACACCGTCGTGGTGTTCGACCGCCTGCGTGAGAACCTGCGGAAGTACAAGACTCTGCCGCTGCGCGAGGTGATCGACCTGTCGCTGAACGAGACCCTGTCGCGGACCATCATCACCGGCGTGACCGCCGTGGGCGTTCTGGCGGTCCTGGCCTTCTTCGGCGGCGAGGCCCTGTTCGGCTTCTCCATCGTTCTGATGGCGGGCATCGTCATCGGCACCTATTCGTCGATCTATGTCGGCGCGCCGATCATCCTGCTCTGGGGGGTGAAGCGTCGCGGTTCCACCGACGACGACGCCAAGCCGATCAAGTTCGGCATGGCCAGCCGCCCCTGATCGGGGCCGGCTGACGGTTCTTCAGACCCGCTCTCCCGATCAGGGAGGGCGGGTTTGTCGCATTATGGGGGCGCTTTCGCGCGGTCCGGGCTTGAGCCGAGGGCCGCAATGGTCGATGGGCCTGCGACATGAGCGCTTCCCTCGATCTCGACGCCCAGGTTCGTGCGGCCGACCCCGACCGCTGGCTGTCCAGCCGTTTCGTCGCGGACCCGCAAAAGCGCGCTGACCTGATCGCCCTCTACGCCTTCGAGGCCGAACTGCTGGCCATTCCGACGCGCGTCACCCAGCCCCTGCTGGCCGAGATGCGCTATACGTGGTGGGCCGAGCAGATGGACGGCGCATTCAGCGACGCGCCGCGCGTCGGCCATCCCATCCTGGAGGCCCTGACCGCCGCCGTAAGCCGTCACGGCCTGCCGCGCGCGCCCTTCGACGCCCTGATCGAGGCCCATGTGGGTCGTGTTCATGGAGAGGCGCACGACCTGGACGCCTTCTATGTCGGCCCCATGCAGGTCGCGGCTCACATTCTGGCGGGGCCGGGGCATGAGGCGGCGGTCGCTACGGCCGGGCGCATGCGGGGCCTGGGCCAGACCGGGCGGGCGGAGGAGGCGAGGGCGATCCGCGCCGAGGCTGGCGTCGCGCTGAAGGGATTGCCCGCCGAGGCCTTTCCCGCCGTCGCCCACGCGGCCCTGATCCGCACGGATGAACCGGAGCCGTTCAAGCGGTTACGCCTGTTCTGGGCGGTGTTGCGCGGGCGGGTTTAGCGCGGAGCGTCAGAGGCCCTTGATCAGGCGGGCCAGCAGGGCGCCGAGGGTCGCCTGTTCTTCGCGGGTCAGGTCGGACAGCATGTCCTGCGCCGCCTGCATGTGCAGGGGCATCAGGGTCTCGATCATGTCGAAGCCCTTGGGCGTCAGTCGCACCAGGGCGGCGCGGCGGTCGGTCGGGTGGGGGCCGCGTTCGATCAGGCCCGCCTTCTGCAAGCGGTCCAGCCGCGCCGTCATGCCGCCGGACGACATCATGGTCGCTTCATAGAGGGCGGTCGCGGTCAGGCCGTCAGCCGCCGGAGCGCGCCGCAGGGTGGCCATGACGTCGAACTCTCCGTGCTGGAGGCCGTACTGGGCGTAGAGGGGCGCCTGGCGCTCGCGCGTCACCAGGATGGAGGCCTCGTGCAGGCGGCCGAGGGTCTCCATCGCCAGCAGATCAAGGTCGGGTCGGGCCACGGCCCACTGGGCGGCGGCGCGGGAAGCGCGATCGGTCATTGTCTTGACATTAAGATACTTGATAGCGAGACACTATCCTTTTCCGAGTCTGGAGTCACGCCGCCATGTCCAATACGAGCGTCGCCGCCCTGGCGGAGACCCGTGCGCGCGGCGCGGGCCTGTTGCTGATCGTCGCCATCTTCGCCCTGGCGCTGAACCTTCGGCCGGCCATGGCGGCTGTCGGGCCCCTGTTGGACCTGATCGAGACGGCCACGGGCATGGATTCGGCAACAGCCAGCCTGTTGACCACCCTGCCGGTGGCCATGATCGGGATCGGCGCCCTGTCGATCCGGCCGCTGCGGCGGCGGCTGGGCGAGCGCAAGGGAATCCTGCTGGGCGCCCTGCTGATCGGCGGAGCCTGCCTGGCGCGACTGTTCTTCAGCGGAACCACAGGCCTGATCGCCAGCGCCGTGGTCGTGGGCGTCGGCGTGGCCCTGATCCAGGCCCTGGCGCCCGTGGTGATCAAGCGGGCGTTTCCGACGCGGTTCGGCACGGTGATGGGGGTCTATACGACCGGGATCATGGGCGGGGCGGCCGTGGCGGCCGCGACGGCGGCGGGTCTGGCCGAGGCCGTCGGCTGGGCCTGGACCCTGGCGCTGTGGTGCGCGCCCGCCTTCGTGGCAGCGGTCGTCTGGCTGATCGCCGCGCGCGATCCGGCGGCGGAAGAGCCCGACCGGACGGCCGTGGCGGAGGCGACCCATCCCGAGATTCCCTTCTGGAAACAGGGGCGGGCGTGGAGCCTGATCCTGATCATGGGGCTGGGGACCTCGGCCTATACCCTGGTCCTGGCCTGGTTGCCGCCCTTCTATGTCGATCTGGGGCAGGCGCGGGCGACGGCGGGTTATCTGCTCAGCGGCATGACGGGGGCCGAGGTGGCGGCGGGGGTCATCGTCTCCCTGGCGATCTCACGATTCCCCGACCGGCGTGGGCCGATCCTGACGGCGCTGGTGCTGGCCTTGGTCGGTCTGGCGGGCCTGGTGGTCGCGCCGGTGTCGCTGGCGGTTCCGGTCGTGGTGGTCATGGGGCTGGGCATCGGGGCCATCTTCCCCCTGACCCTGATCCTGGCCATGGACCAGATCGACGATCCGAGCCGGTCGGGCGATCTGCTCGCCTTCGTCCAGGGCGGGGGTTACATCATCGCCAGCCTGTCGCCGCTGGCCGCGGGCCTGCTGCGCGATCACATGGCCGACCTGACCCAGGCCTGGGTCCTGATGGGCGTCGGCGTCGTGGTTCTGGGCGTGATGACTTTGCAGTTCCGGCCGGGCCTGCCCAAGCTGAGCTGAGGCGGCCCGGCCGTCTGGCTTAGGCGTCGCGCCAGGCCTTCAAGGCTTCCATCGCCCGGATGCTTTGCAGACGTTTCTTGGCGCGGCCGCGTTCCTTGGGGTGGATGCGCTTGCCGTCCTCGTCGACCTTGGGCGCCTCCAGAGGGGGCAGCAGGCCGTAGTTGATGTTCATCGGCTGGAACTTGGAGCCTTCCAGGTGGCCGCCGGTGATGTGTTCGACCAGGGCGCCCATGGCGGTTTCCGGCGGCGGGGCCGACAGGTCGCGCCCGAGGGCCTGTGCGGCGGCCAGACGGCCGGTCAGCAGGCCCATGGCGGCGCTTTCGACATAGCCCTCGACCCCCGTCACCTGACCGGCGAAGCGCAGGCGCGGCATGGCCTTCATGCGCAGCTGCTTGTCCAGCAACTGGGGGCTGTTGAGATAGGTGTTGCGGTGCAGGCCGCCGAGGCGCGCGAACTGGGCGTTCTGCAGGCCGGGGATCATGCGGAAGGTCTCGGCCTGGGCGCCGTGCTTCAGCTTGGTCTGGAAGCCGACCATGTTGAACAGGGTGCCGAGGGCGTTGTCCTGGCGCAGCTGGACGATGGCGTGGGCCTTGACCGTCGGGTTGCGCGGATTGGTCAGGCCGACGGGCTTCATCGGGCCGTGGCGCAGGGTTTCGCGGCCGCGTTCGGCCATGACCTCGATCGGCAGGCAGCCGTCGAAATAGGGGACATTCTCCCAGTCCTTGAACTCGGCCTTGGGGCCGCCCAGCAGGGCGTCGATGAAGGCGTCGTACTGGTCCTTGTCCATCGGGCAGTTGACGTAGGCGGCGGCGTCGCCGCCGGGGCCTTCCTTGTCATAGCGCGACTGACGCCAGGCGATGTCGAAGTCGATGCTGTCAGCGTGGATGATCGGCGCGATGGCGTCGAAGAAGCTGAGGCTTTCCTCGCCCGTCATCTTCAGGATGGCGTCGGCCAGGGCGGGCGAGGTCAGCGGGCCGGTGGCGACGATGACATTGTCCCATTCCTCCGGCGGCAGGCCTGCGATTTCCTCGCGCACGATGGTCACGAGGGGGTGGGCCTCCAGCCTGGCCGTCACGGCCTGGGAGAAGCCGTCGCGGTCGACGGCCAGGGCGCCGCCCGCCGGGACCTGATGGGCGTCGCCGCATTCCATGATGATCGAGCCGAGCGCGCGCATCTCGGCGTGCAGCAGGCCGACCGCATTGTATTCCCAGTCGTCCGAACGGAAGGAGTTGGAGCAGACCAACTCGGCCAGGCCGTCCGTCTGGTGGGCGTCGGTCTTCACGCCCGGCACGCCGCGCATTTCGTGCAGGATGACGGGCACGCCCGCCTGGGCGATCTGCCAGGCGGCTTCGGAACCGGCGAGGCCGCCGCCGATGACGTGAATGGATTGGGGAGTGGAGGCTGCGTTCGACATGGCGGCCTTCTAGCCGTCCCGAGGCTTCGCGTCAGCCGGTTTCGAGCGGGGTGGCGCGGGAGGCCCGGCCTGGCCTATGAACGGCGCAAAGGAGCTGTTCATGAGCACGGCGTTTTCCATCGGCGAGGCCCTGGCCTCCGGTTTCAAACTGGCGCGCGCGCGGCCCCTGCATGTCTGGGCCTGGGGCGTGGTCGGAGCGGCGCCGGCCCTGATCGCCGTGTTGCTGATGCTGAAGCTGTTCGGGACCCTGTCGCCGGAGGCCCTGTCCAGCGAGGGGCCGCCGGCCGAGCTCATCGCGGAGATGATCCAGTTCCAGATCTGGTCGGGGCTGCTCAACATCCTGCAGGCCTTGATGTGGGTGGTGGTGGCCGGCGCAGTGTTCCGCGCCATCCTGTTCCCCGATCGCGCGACGCCCTATGCGGGCCTGAAGATCGGGATGGACGAGGTGCGCGTCGCCGTCGTCGGGTTGGCCATGATCGTCGCCCTCTATGCGGCGATGATCGTCATCCTGCTGATCGCCTTCGCCTTCGGCGCCGCGCTGTGGTTCGTGTCGGAGGCGGCGGCCGTGACGGTGGGATTGCTGATCGCGTGCGGCGCGGGCCTGGCCCTGTGGTGGCTGTTCCTGCGTTGCGCCATGATCATGCCGGCTAGCGTGGCTCTGAACGATTTCGCCTTCGTGCCGGGGTGGAAGCTGGCCAGGGGACAGGTGTTGCGTCTGCTGGTGCTCAGCGTGGCGATCGTCTTCATCGTCCTGGCCATCGAACTGGCCCTGTTCGCCGTGGGGGCGGTCATCCTGTTCCTGACCGTGGGCGCCAATCTGTTCAGCCTGCTGGCCGCGGCGGAGCAGGGCGCGACGCCGGATATCGACTGGGGCGCGCTGTTGGGTTGGGGTCTGGTCGCCTTTGTTCCCCTGTCCTGGCTGCACGGCTTCCTGAATACGGTGATGCTGGCGCCCTACGCCCAGGCGTGCCGATCCCTGCTGGCGCAACAGCCGCAGGACGCGACGCCGCCGGTTGAGCTAGGCTGATCGGGAATCGAGGACGACGACATGACTTTTTCCGCCACCGACTGCGCCTTCGAGGGCTTCCGACTGACGCGCCGGGCACCCTTGGCCGTGCTGGCGTGGGCCCTGGCCTATGCGGTCTTTTTCGGCCTGTTGTTCCTGCTGGTCGGGCCGCATTTCGCGACCGTCATGTCGTTGATCTCCCAGCTGGAAGGGCAGGGAGAACCGTCGATGGAGGCCAT
Source organism: Brevundimonas faecalis (assembly GCF_040549405.1). Taxonomy (NCBI): domain Bacteria; kingdom Pseudomonadati; phylum Pseudomonadota; class Alphaproteobacteria; order Caulobacterales; family Caulobacteraceae; genus Brevundimonas; species Brevundimonas faecalis. Next base: position 428,011 of record NZ_JBEPTF010000003.1, read on the forward strand.
GACGCCCATCATGCAGGCCTATGGGGCGATCATCGCCTGGGCCATGCCGTTGGGCGTGTTGTTCAGCGCCGTGATCAGCACGGGCATCGCACGTTCGGTCATTCGGCCGGAGGACGGCCAATTCGGCTATCTGCGCCTGGGAATGGATGAGGCGCGGGTGCTGGGCGCCAGCCTGATCGTCGCCCTGATCATGTTCGTGGTTTCGGTCGTCGGCTTCGGGGTCGTCAGCATGATTGCGGCGGCGGCCGTGGCCGCGCCGGCCCTGTGGCTGGCCGTCGTCCTGTTGTCGCTGGCGCTTCTGGCCCTGATGGTCTGGCTCTCGGTTCGGTTGAGCCTGGTCACGCCGGCCACGGTGGCTGAACGCCGGATCGTGGTGAAGGAGGCCTTCGCCATGACGCGGCCGGTCTTCTGGCCCCTGCTGGGCATGGCGGTCATCGCCTGGATCATGGCCATGCTGGTCGGCCTGCTGGGCTCGGCCGTGGCCGCGCCGCTTACCCTGATGGTCGGCGGGGCGGAGCGTCTGGTCGGTCTGGAAGGCGCCGGGGCGGCGCAACTGCTCCAGGCCGCCGGACCGATGCTGGCGGTTTCCCTGGTGGTCAACGCCGTTCTGTCGGCGGCGCAGATCGTCATCATGTATGCGCCCCTGTCCGCCGCCTATCAGCAGATCAAGGGCGCGACGCGCGTCTGAGACCGGCTTAAGGCCTGACCTGGAATCAGGTCAGGCGCTCTTGCGGGCGCGGGGCTTGGAGGATTTGGCCGCCGCGACGTGAGGCAGGGCGGCCACGCGAGCCTTGCGGCGTTCCTCGTGACGATCCAGCACCTCCTTGAGGTAGCGGCCCGTCCAACTGGCGGGATTGGCGGCGACCTGTTCCGGCGTGCCGACGGCGACGATCTCGCCCCCGCCGTCGCCGCCCTCGGGCCCGAAGTCCAGCAGGTGGTCGGCCACCTTGATGACGTCGAGGTTGTGCTCGATCACCACGATGGTGTTGCCGTTCTCGACCAGTTCCTGAAGCACTTCGAGCAGCTTGCGCGTGTCCTCGAAATGCAGGCCGGTCGTCGGCTCGTCCAGGATGTAGAGGGTCTTGCCGGTGGCCCGCTTCGACAGTTCCTTCGACAGCTTGACCCGCTGGGCCTCGCCGCCGGACAGGGTGGTCGCCGGCTGGCCGACCTTGACGTAGCCTAGACCCACGCGCTCCAGCGTCAGCATCTTGTCGCGGATCGAGGGCACGGCGGTGAAGAAGCGCGCGGCTTCTTCGACCGTCATGTCCAGAACGTCGGATATGCTCTTGCCCTTGAAGACGATTTCCAGCGTCTCGCGGTTGTAGCGCTTGCCCTTGCAGACGTCGCAGGTGACGTAGACGTCGGGCAGGAAGTGCATCTCGATCTTGATGACGCCGTCGCCCTGACAGGCCTCGCAGCGGCCGCCCTTGACGTTGAAGCTGAAGCGGCCGGGGCCGTAGCCGCGCGCCTTGGACTCCGGCAGGCCCGCATACCAGTCGCGGATCGGGCCGAAGGCGCCGGTATAGGTGGCCGGGTTCGAACGCGGGGTGCGGCCGATCGGCGACTGGTCGATGTCGATGACCTTGTCGAAGAACTCCAGCCCCTCGATCCGGTCGAAGGAAGCGGGGGCGTCCGAGGCGTTGTTCAGGCGGCGCGCGGCGGCCTTGTACAGGGTCTCGATGGTGAAGGTCGACTTGCCGCCGCCCGACACCCCGGTGATGCAGGTGAAGACGCCGACGGGAATTTCGCCCGTGACGTTCTTCAGATTGTTGCCCGTGGCGCCCGAGACCTTCAGCATCCGCTTGCGGTCGATGGGGCGACGGCCCTCGGGCGGCAGTTCGATCTCTCGCGCGCCGGTCAGATACTGGCCGGTCAGGGAGTTGGGGTTGGCCATGACCTGGGCGGGCGTGCCCTCAGCGCAGACCGTGCCGCCGTGGACGCCGGCGGCTGGGCCCATGTCGATGACGTAGTCGGCCGTCAGGATGGCCTCTTCGTCGTGCTCGACCACCAGCACCGAGTTGCCGAGGTCGCGCAGGCCTTTCAGGCTGTCCAGCAGGCGGGTGTTGTCGCGCTGGTGCAGGCCGATGGAGGGTTCGTCCAGCACGTAGAGGACGCCGGTCAGGCCCGAGCCGATCTGCGACGCCAAGCGGATGCGCTGGCTTTCGCCGCCCGACAGGGTGCCGGAACTGCGCGACAGGTTCAGATAGTCGAGGCCGACGTTGTTCAGGAAGCGCAGCCGGTCGGTGATCTCCTTCAGGATGCGCCGGGCGATCTCGACCTGCTTCTCGGTCAGGCCGTCTTCCAGGGTCGAGAACCACAGGAAGGCCTTGGAGATGGACAGGTTGGAGATGTCGGCGATGTCCTCGCCGCCGACCTTGACCGCCAGGGCCTCGGGCTTCAGGCGCTTGCCGCCGCAGACCTCGCACGGGGTTTCGGACTGGTAGCGGCCCAGCTCCTCGCGGACCCAGGCGCTGTCGGTCTCGCGCCAGCGACGCTCCAGGTTCGGCAGGACGCCCTCGAAGGGCTTGGAGACCTCGTATTTGCGGGCGTTGTCGTCATAGACGAACTTGACCTTCTCACCGCCGGAGCCCTGCAGGACGACCTTCTGCGCCTTTTCGGGCAGGTCGCGCCAGGCCTTGTCCATGGAGAAGCCGTAGTGCAGGGCCAGGGATTGCAGGGTCTGGGTATAGAGGGGCGAAGGACCGCGCGCCCAGGGCGCCACCGCGCCCTTGTGCAGGCTCTTGTCGCGGTCGGGGATGACCAGATCGGCGTCGAAGGCCAGCTTAACCCCCAGGCCGTCGCAGGTCGGACAGGCGCCGAAGGGGTTGTTGAACGAGAAGAGCCGGGGCTCGATCTCCGAGATCGTGAAGCCCGAGACGGGGCAGGCGAACTTCTCGGAAAAGACGATGCGGCGCGGCTCTTCGCCCTCGGCCGCATTGGCCCATTCGGCGGTGGCGATGCCGTCGGCCAGGTTCAGCGCGGTCTGGATGCTGTCGGCGTAGCGGCTCTCAAGACCTTCTTTAGTTACAATGCGGTCCACGACGATATCGATGTCGTGCTTGAACTTCTTGTCGAGGGCGGGGGCGTCCTCGATGGCGTAGAATTCGCCGTCGATCTTCAGCCGCTGGAAGCCGCTGCGCTGCCACTCGGCCATTTCCTTCTTGTACTCGCCCTTGCGGCCGCGAACGACGGGGGCCAGCAGAAGGATGCGTTCGCCGTCGGGCAGGGCGGTCAGCTTGTCGACCATCTGGCTGACGGTCTGGCTTTCGATCGGCAGGCCCGTGGCGGGCGAATAGGGAATGCCGACGCGCGCCCACAGCAGGCGCATGTAGTCGTGGATCTCCGTCACCGTGCCGACGGTCGAGCGCGGGTTCTTGGACGTCGTCTTCTGTTCGATGGAGATGGCCGGGGACAGGCCCTCGATCAGGTCCACGTCCGGCTTGCCCATCAGTTCCAGGAACTGGCGCGCATAGGCCGACAGGCTTTCGACATAGCGGCGCTGACCCTCGGCGTAGATGGTGTCGAAGGCCAGGGAGGATTTGCCCGACCCGGACAGGCCGGTCATGACCACCAGCTGTTCACGCGGGATGTCGAGATCGACGCCCTTGAGATTGTGCTCGCGGGCGCCGCGAACGCGGATGAAGTTGTGCTTTTCGGTCATGGAGATCCGGGAACGCGGGAGACCCCGAAAACGGTCCGGGGCGACGACGCTATATGGGGATCAATTCGTGCGAAACAGCAAGAACAATATGCGAACATTGTACGAGGCCGCGGGGCGGGTTATCGTCTCGTCATGGCCGACGGTTTCGACATTCACCTGAACGAGGAACAGGCGCAGCGGCTGAAGGCCGCGGCGGAGGCGGCGGGGGTCGATCCTGCGGCCTATGCGCTGGATGTGCTGGAACAGGCGTTGGAAATATCGGCTGTGCGGGGCGTGCGGGAATATCCCGCGAAGTGGGCCGCCGAGGATGAAGCGCGGTGGGCGGAGTACGAGCGCACCGGGGAATTCATTACGCTGGAGGAGTTCCTTCAGCCGTTTGAAGCCTTGTTTGCTGGTCCGAAGTCGAAAGCTTGAGTTCTAGGATCGTCTTCGCCCCGACGGCGCGAGCCGATCAGGAACGGCTTCTGGCGTTCCTGCAGGCTATGAATCCGAATGCGGCGCGACGCGCATACGGCGTCATGATCGCGGCGTTCGATCACCTTTCACTGTTTCCGCAGAGCGGTTCGCCTTCATGAATGGGCCGAGTCTACGTCAGGCGTTTCGGTCAGGGCGGCTATGTCATCCGTTATCGCGTCTATGATGAGATCATCCTGGTCACGCGCATCTTCCACACGCGCGAAGACCGCTAGGCGTCGGGCGACCACGCCTCCATCGGACGGCGGTAGCGTTCGCCGGGGCCGACGAGAACGCCGTTGGCGTTCGCGACGCCCAGTTCCAGGCTTTCGGCGACGCGGCGGGCGCGGACGATGAAATGGTCCGCGGCGACGGGCGGGCATAGGTCGCGGGCGGCCGCCTCGAAGATCTGAAGCCAGCGGTCGAAGTGGCGGGCGTCGATCGGCAGGGGCAGATGCTTGGGCATGGGGCGGCCCTGATAGACGCCGGTGGACAGGGCGACCGAGGACCAGAAGAGCTTCATCTGCTCCAGGTGCGGGCCCCAGTCCTCGATGCGTTCGGCGAAGATCGGGCCGATCAGGGCGTCTTCGCGGACACGGGCGTAGAAGCCTTCGACCAGGGCGTCGATCAGGGCCTCGTCGATGCCGGTTGCGGCGCGGATGCGCGCGACGGCGGCTTCGCGTCGGGCGGCGGCCTCCGCCCGATCGGGGGCGGGGCGGTCGATGCGGAAGGCGACGGTGCGGGCGTCCTGGCTCATGCTCGCCAGATAGGACGGCGGGGGCCTTTGCGCCATGGCGCCGATTGTCCGAGGGCGGCCGAGAATACGCAAAACCGCAGTTTGGGGGTTGCGTTGCGAAAGCTCAGCACCCATCCTTCCTATCAGCCAACGCATCAGTGAGGAGGCACGACGATCATGATCAGCGCTCTGGAAATCGGTTTCGCCCTTTCCGCTCCGCTCTTCGTGCTCGCCTATGTCCTCACCCAGCCCAAGCCCAAGCCGGTCCGTATCCGCGTTCGTGACGCTCAACAGCGTCGCGGCCCGCACGCCTGACGGCCGCACTCTTTTCGAAAACCTGAGCCTCGCCTTCGGGCGCGAGCGCACGGCCGTCGTCGGTCGTAACGGGACAGGGAAGACCACCCTGTTGAACCTTGTCGCCGGCCTGTCCGAGCCGGCGGAGGGGGATGTCGCGCGCGCCGGAAGCGTCGGCCTGTTGACCCAGGCGCAGGAGCCCGCGCCGGGTGAAACGGTCGCCGACACCCTGGGCGCGGCCGAGGGCGTGGCCGTGCTGGCGCGGGTCCTGGCCGGGGAGGCCTCCGTCGAGGACATGGCGGAGGCGGACTGGACGCTGGAGGCGCGGCTGGAGGAGGCGCTGGATCAGGTCGGCCTGGGCGGCCTGTCGTTGGAGCGGTTGATGCAGACGTTGAGCGGTGGAGAGCAGACCCGCCTGCGGCTGGCGGGCCTGATGCTGGCGCGGCCGGACCTGCTGGTGCTGGACGAGCCGACCAACCACCTGGATCAGGAGGCGCGGGAGCGGGTGGCCGAGGCGGTCGCGCGCTGGCCGGGCGGGGTGCTGGTCGTCAGCCATGATCGGAGCCTGCTGCGGCGAATGGACCGGATCGTGGAACTGTCCGGCCTGGGCGCGCGGGTGCACGGCGGGGGCTGGGATCTGTATGTCGAGCGCCGTGACGCCGAGCGGGCGGCGGCCGAGCGCGACCTGGAGACGGCGGAACGTGAGGTCGGCCGGGCGGCGCGCGAGGCGCAGACGGCCCTGGAGCGCAAGGCCCGGCGCGATCGAGCCGGGCGTCTGCATCGGGCCGGAAGCTCCGATCCCAAGATCCTGCTCGACGCGCGCGCCCAGCAGGCAGAGGAGAGCTCTGCCCGCGAAAGCCGCCTGGCGGACCGGCGGCGCGGCGAGGTCGAGGCGAGGCTGGAGGCGGCGCGCGACAAGGTGGAGCGGACGCGCCGGCTGTCCGTCCCCATGCCCTCGACCGGACTGGCGGCCGGGCGGACGGTTCTGGCCCTGGACGAGGTCGAATGGCGGGAGGCGGCTGGGCGACGGATCGTCGGCCCCGTTTCGCTACGGCTGGTCGGACCGGAGCGGGTGGCGATCACAGGGCCGAACGGGGCGGGCAAGACGACCCTGTTGAAGCTGATGACCGGCGAACTGCAGCCGAGCGCGGGCAGGATCGAGCGGCCGGCGGCGGCGGCTCTGCTCGATCAGACGGCGAGCCTTCTGAGACCGGAAGAGAGCCTGGTCGAGGCCTGGTTGCGGCTGAACCCCGGAGGCACGCCGAACGAGGCCCATGCGGCCCTGGCGCGCTTCCTGTTCCGCAACAAGGCGGCGCATCGAACGGCGGCGGAGCTGTCGGGCGGCGAGCGGCTGAGGGCCGCCCTGGCCTGCGTCATGACGGGGACCAAGCCGCCGCAACTGCTGATCCTGGACGAACCGACCAACCATCTGGACGTGGACTCGGTCGAGGCGATCGAGGAGGCCCTGACGACCTATGACGGCGCCCTGGTGATCGTCACCCATGATCGGGATTTCATGGAGAATGTGGGCGTGGAGCGGGAGATCCGGCTGGAGCGGCTGCGTGATTAGCCCCAGGCCTCGACGACGCCCTGGCGGCGGGCGCGGGGCGCGGCGGTCGGCAGGATGACCACGGGCTCGGCTTCGGCGCGACCGAAGAGCCAGCCCTGGCCCTGATCGACGCCCAGGGACTGAAGCTGTTGGGCGACGTCCTCGGTCTCGATCATCTCGGCGACCGTGGTCAGGTTCAGCGAGCCGCACAGTTCGACCAGATGGCCGATCAGGGTGCGCGTCCGGGCGTCGTCGGCGGCTCCCTGGACCAGGGAGCCGTCGATCTTGACCGTGTCGACGGACAGGCCGCGCAGATAGTCGAAGGCGGCCGAACCGGCGCCGAAGTCGTCGATGCAGACCTTGATCCCGGCGTCGCGCAGGGCGCCGAGACGGCGGTTGGCGGCGGCGATGTCGGCCAGGGCGGCGGTTTCGGTGACCTCGACCATCAGGCGTCGGCGAAGCTCGGGCTGAGGGGCCGTCATGCGCAGAAGGGCCGCGACATAGGCGTCATGGGCGAGAGAGGCGCCGGAGACGTTGAGCGCGATCTTCAGCAGGCCTGAACCCGGTTGGCGCAGGCGGCTGACCACTTTTTCAGCCACGACCAGATCGAAGTCCTCGATCAGGGCCAGTTCCTCGGCCATGCGGATCGCCGGGGCGGGGCCTCCGCCCTGGCCGAAGCGGGCCAGGGCTTCGAAGTGGTGAACCGCCCGCGTCTTCAGATCGACGATGGGCTGGTAGAAAAGAGCGAATTCGCGGTCGCGCACGATGCCGCGGAAGCGGTCGGCGTCCTTCAGCGTGCGGGCCAGGGAGTCGGCGAAGCTGAGTTCCGGCCGGCTCGCGTCGTCGCGGAGACAGCCCTCGATGGCGAAGCGCATGGCGCGCAGGGCGCACAGGGGATCCGAGCCCAGCGGCGTCTGGTCGGTTCGGGCGGTCAGGGTCAGGCCCTCGGCGCGGCCGGCCTCCTGCACCTGGGTTTCCAGGTCGGCGACGTCGTCGGCGTTTCTGACCACGGCGTAGCGGTTGGCGGTCAGGCGACCCGCGCTGAGGCCGTCATGGGACGCCTGTTGCAGGCGCGTGCCGATCCGGGCGGCGGCGCGGGCGTTCTGAGCCTCGTCCGGACCCGTCAGTCCCTGAACCTCGATGAAGGCCAGGGCCAGACGGTGCAGGGCGTGGCCGGGAGCGGCCGAAAGGCTGTCGCGCGCATGGGTCATGAAGGCCTCGGCGTCGGCGAGCTCCGTCGGCGCAGGCGTGCCATGACGCACAGGGGAACCGCCGTAGACCAGGGAGCAGGAGACGGCGGGCGCGAGGTCGGGAAGCATGAAGGCGCGAAAGACGGCGGGGCGAGCCAGGCCGTCGCCGCAATCGACCAGGACGTCCAGGGGATCGCTGCGGCCGCCGGGCGCCAGGCCGCGAACGGCCTCGGCCACGGCGGGGCAGGAGGCGGCGATGAAGAGGGCGTCGTAGGCGCGGCCGATCCAGGCGTCGGCCGCCTGTCCCGTCACCGGGCCGGACCCCAGAGCCAGGGCGACCTTTCCCTTCCCGTCGATCTCGAACAGGGCGTCGGCGGCGGCGAAGGCCATCCCAAGCAGGCGGGGTTTCATACTCATGTCCGGCAAGATGCCCGCCGCCGGTTTAGAAAAGGCGAATCAGGCCGTCCGGTTGAAGGTGACGGCGCGGCCGTCGCCCTCGGTCGCGCGACCCGAAGCGCCGTAGCCCGCGCCCAGGGCCCGAGCGCCGGCGATCTCGGCCGCTATGGTGCGGACCAGGCCTTCCGAGACCTGGCGCGCGGCGTCGACGACGGAGGCGTGTTCAGCCAGGACGGCCTCAAAGGCCTGGGTGGCGGCGATCAGGGCGTCGCGATCGGCGGCGTCGACGACGGAGAGGAAGGCCGGGGCGGCCTTGGCCTGGGCCGACTCACGGCGATAGAGGTTGGCCATCTCCTGGGTTTCGGCCATGCCGCCGGCGACGTCCTGGGGGCGATGGGCGCGGAAGGCCTCGCATTCGACGCGCAGGCGCTCCGTCAGGCCTTCGGTCAGATTGATCAGACGGCGGACGCGCAGGACGGAGGTTTGAACGTCGGGGGTCATGCGGGCTTCTGCTCCTGCATCTTCAGCATTTCGGACATGACGGTGTCGGCCAGGCCGACGCCGCCGGCCTTGACCGTCTGCTGGGCCATGGCGTCGATCAGGAAGCTGCGCCAGGTGGCCTCGCCCTCGCCGCCGCCGAAGGGGCCGTCGGTGCTGAGGCCCTCGAACATGGGCTTGAACATCTGGGAGAGGAAGCTGGCCTCGAAGGCCTCGGCGGTGGCGCGCATCTCCTCGGGCGACTGGCCGCGACGCAGGGTGGTGTCGGCGGGGCGGGCCAGGTCGGGGGATGCGGCCGAGATGGGGGCGGAGAGGTTCATCACATCACCTCGATGTCGGCTTGCAGGGCGCCCGCGGCCTTGATGGCCTGGAGGATGCTGATCATGTCGCGCGGGCTGACGCCCAGGGCGTTGAGGCCGTTGACCAGGGTCGAGAGGGAGGCGCCGCCGTTGACGATGTGCATGCGGCGGCCGGTCTCTTCCTCCACGGTGACCTGTGACTGAGGCACGACGACCGTCTGGCCGCCCCGGCTGAAGGGCTCGGGCTGGCTGACCATGGGGTTTTCCTGGACCGAGACGGTCAGGTTGCCCTGGGCGATGGCGACGGTGGAGACGCGGACGGCCTCGCCCATGACGATGACGCCGTTCACCTCGTCGATGATGACCTTGGCCGGGGCGTCGACCTGGACCGGCAGGTTCTCGACCCGGCTGAGGAAGCCGGCCATGCCGTAGGCGCCGGGCGCACGGACGGCGACCACGGTGCCGTTCTCGGCCATGGCGCTGTCGGGATAGGTCTGGTTGATGGCGGCGGCGACGCGCTGGGCCGTGGTGAAGTCGGGATTGCGCAGGGTCAGGCGGACGACCGGCATGGAGGCCAGGTCGAAGCCGGTCTCGCGCTCGACCACCCCGCCCGAGGCGATGCGGCCGGCGGTCGGCACACCGCGCGTGACCGAGGAGCCGGAGCCGCCGGAAGCGGAGACCGAGCCGGTCTGAACCGAACCCTGGGAGACGGCGTAGACTTCTCCGTCCGCGCCCTGCAGGGCCGTGACCAGCAGGGTGCCGCCCAGCAGGCTCTTGGCGTCGCCCATGGCCGAGACGGCGACGTCGACGCGCGAGCCCGGCGTGGCGAAGGGCGGCAGCTCAGCCGTGACCATGACGGCCGCGACGTTCTTGGTGTTCAGGTTGGCGCCGCGGATGTTGACGCCCTGACGCTCCATCATCCCTTCCAGCGACTGGCGGGTGAAGGGAGAGTTGCGGACGCTGTCGCCGGTGCCGTTCAGCCCGACCACCAGGCCGTAGCCGACGAGTTGGTTGGAGCGGACTCCCTCGATCGAGACGATGTCCTTGATCCGCGACTGGGCCAGGGCCGCGTGCGGCGAGGCGGTCAGAATCAGGGCCGCCGTGGCGGAGGCGAGGAGGGCGGTGAGCAACTTCTGCATAACGAAAGACGTCCCGTGAGGCGTTCGCGATTAACCATGCGAACTTCGTGCCGGAGGAAAAGTCGTGCAAAATCAGTAAATGATGACTGAGTTGTCTTGGCTTGGCGGCAAATTGTGCCGGGGCGTTAACCAAGCGGTGACCGTCCGCACGCATGGTGCGGAACGATCGGGAGCATGGATCATGAAGGTCACCGGCCCCACAGGCCCCACATCGACGCAAGGGCGCCCCGCGACACGCGCGACGGGCGGGGGCTTCAGCCTGCCCGCCGGCGGCGCGGCTTCGGGCCCGGCCTCGGCGACGGCGGCGGCTTCGACATCCAGCGTGGCGGGGGTCTCGGCCCTGATGGCGCTGCAGGGCGTCGAGGACCCGACCGAGCGTCGGCGCCGCGCCGTCCGTCGGGGCGGGGGGCTGCTGGATCGACTGGACGAGTTGAAGCTGGCGCTGCTGAACGGGCAGGACGGCGCGGTCGCTCTGGAGCGCCTGGCCCGGGCCATCCGCGAGGAGCGTCCGGACGACGACGAACCGGGCCTGAAGGACGTGCTGGACCAGATCGATCTGCGGGCCGCCGTGGAGATGGCCAAGGCGGAGCGCGGACGCGCCTAGGGCGAAGCGTCTGAAAAAGGCGGGTGAAATTCGGATTATCACCCCGAACTGCGGACAATTTGCCACAGTGCCGCAGGGTTAACCTAGCTACGCAGTATCACGGACTCGCGAAGCTTGTTGCCGCGACTCTTTCACTTCCCTATACCGCCCATGCGCCGCAGGGGGGCGCAGACATATTGAGCGTGAGTGCGATGAACGCATTAGCGTCTGTAGTTGATGGGGACACAGTCATGTATCGTCCCACGGAAGACGAGCCGTTCATGAATGAACGGCAATTGGCCTATTTTAAGGCCAAGCTGCTGACCTGGAAGGAGGACATCCTCCGCGAATCCAAGGGCACGGTCGTCAATCTGAAAGCTGAAACCGAAAACCACCCGGATCTGGTGGATCGGGCCTCGTCGGAATCCGACCGGGCGCTGGAGCTTCGGACTCGCGATCGGCAGCGCAAGCTGATCTCCAAGATCGACGACGCCTTGCGTCGGATCGAGGACGGCACCTACGGCTATTGCGAGGACACGGGCGAACCGATCGGCCTGGGCCGGCTGGAAGCCCGTCCGACGGCGACCCTGTCGGTCGAGGCCCAGGAGCGTCACGAGCGCCGTGAGCGGGTTCATCGCGACGACTGATCGGCCTGGCGTTTTCGTCAGATGACGAAAAATTCGGGAAACCTCCAAGTTTGAGCCATGTTGCGATGCAATATGACGCGCTGTGGCGATGTTTCTGTCGCCATGACGTCAAATCGAACAAGGATCGTCCATGACCCGAGCCATAGCCTCTCTGTCCGCCTTCGCCTTGCTGGCTGTCGGCGCCTGCGCCCAGATGCCCGCTGTCGGGTCGGTCGGCGTCGGTCAGGCCGTCGAGAAGACGGTCTATGTGGCGGCCGAGACCCGTCCCTGCAGCACCGGCGTGGCGCGCGTGGAATGCCTGCAGGTCCGCGAGAGCGTGGATCAGCCCTGGACCCTGCACTACTTCGGCTATGAGGGCTTCGAGCACAAACCGGGCGTCGAGTATCGCCTGCGCGTGCGGGGAACGCCTGTCGCCAACCCGCCGGCCGACGCCTCTTCCGTGCGCTGGTCGCTTATCGAAATCCTAGATCAGAAGCCTGCGCGCCCCTGACCCCTGTGTCCGGCCCCTGTGTCCGGTCCGCGTTTCAGGCCGTGCGTCTCTTGACTTCGGCGGGCGCGTGATCGACCTAGACAGGCGCTGGAACGGCGTCGCGCCCACGCGGGTGCGACGCCTTTTCGACGTTTTCAGAGACTGGACGATCCGCTGAGCGCCTTCCCGGCCACGGCGGGCCGCCCGGCCGCCTTTGCTTTCAGGCACGCAGGATCCTCATGTCCGTCAAGGTTCGTTTCGCTCCGTCTCCCACGGGTAAGCTGCACGTCGGCAATGTCCGCACGGCTCTGGTGAACTGGCTGTTCGCCAAGGGGCAGGGCGGCAGCTTCGTGCTGCGGATCGACGACACCGACCTGGTCCGTTCGACCAAGGAGTCGGAAGACAATATCGAGATCGACCTGAAGTGGCTGGGTCTGACCTGGGACGAGCGCTACAACCAGTCCAAGCGGTTCGACCGCTATGAGGAAGCCGCAGAACGGCTGAAGGCCGCCGGCCGGCTCTACGCCTGCTATGAAACGGCCGAAGAGCTGGATCGCCGCCGAAAGGTGCAGTTGTCGCGCGGCCTGCCGCCCATCTACGACCGCGCCGCCCTGAACCTGACGGATGAGGAAAAGGCCGCGCTGGAAGCCGAGGGCCGCCGTCCGCACTGGCGCTTCAAGCTGGAAGGCAAACGGGTCGCCTGGGAGGACCTGTCGCGCGGCCACGCCGAGGTGGACACCGCCTCGATGTCGGACCCGGTGCTGATCCGCGAGGACGGCCTGTTCCTCTACACCCTGCCGTCCGTGGTCGACGACATCGACATGGAGATCACCCACATCATCCGGGGCGAGGACCATGTCACCAATACGGGCGCCCAGATCGAGATCTTCGAGGCTCTGATCCAGGAAGGCCTGGGGACCAAGGTTCCGGGCTTCGCCCACATGCCGCTGCTGGTCGGCGCCGACGGCGCGGCCCTGTCCAAGCGTCTGGGCTCGCTGGCCATCATCGACATGCGCGCCGACGGCTATGAGCCGATCGCCATCACCAGCCACCTGGGCAAGATCGGCACGTCCGACAACCTTGAGGTCGCGGCCTCGCTGGAGGAGCTGGGCGCCGGTTTCGCTTTCTCCAAGATGGGCCGTTCGCCTGCCCGCTATGACACCGCCGACCTGGATCGCCTGAACGCCCAGGCGGTGCACGCTATCGACTACGCCGAGGCCAAGCCTCGCCTGGAAGCCCTGGGCGTCGACCTGGGCGAGACCTTCTGGAACACGGTGCGGGCCAACCTGAACCGGTTCGGCGATGTGGCGGACATGGCCAGGATCGTCACCGGCCCGGTGACGCCGGTGATCGAGGACGCGGCCTTCGCGGCGGCGGCTCTTGAAGTCCTGCCCGAGGTCATCGACGAGAACGCCTGGTCGGCCTGGACGGCGGCGGTGAAGGAGAAGACCGGCGCCAAGGGCAAGGGCCTGTTCATGCCGCTGCGGCTGATCCTGACGGGGCAGGCGCACGGACCGGACATGGCGGCCATGGCGCCCCTGATCGGGCGCGAGGCAATGGTGCGTCGTCTGAAGGGCGAGGCGGGCTGATCCAACCTTTCGGTCGCCGAACATGAGAAAGGCCGCCTTCCTGCGAAGGCGGCCTTCTTCTTTTCTGGGACTGCTGAGGCCGATCAGGCGGCGTTGCAGACGGCCAGGGCCTGTTCGTCCAGGGTTTCGCCCCTGTAGCTAAAGGTCGTGACCGGACCCAGCTTGGCGACCACGCGGCGGCAGGCGCGCGAGGCGGGCTGGTTCGCGCCGCCGGTGGCGGTGCAGGCGGCGCCTTCGCAACGCCAGGCGGCGCCGTCGATGATCAGGCGGCCAGCCGGGGCCTTGGCGGCGTCGGCCAGGGTCAGGCTGGTGGCCGGGGCGTCGGAAGCAAAGGCGGGAGCGGCCGCGAACAGGACGGCGGCGGCGAGAAGAGCACGCATGGAAGGAACTCCGGAAGGGGCAGGGCTTTCGCCCGGACGCGCCATAGTCCGTTTTCTTTTGAAACTGTCAATGCGGTTTCATGTGACGGATCGACGCTGGGTGACCCGTGTTTACTTACCGACGATCATGTTTCAAGTGGGGCGTAGCCTCGGCTTTCTTCATGACCTCGATCGCTTCCTCGACCGTGTCCACGCTGACATAGGCCTCCAGGAAGCTGGCGGGGGTCATGCCTTCCTGGACGCTGTGGCGGATCAGGGCGAAGTAGTTTTCCCAGAAGCCGTTCAGATTCAGGAAGATGACCGGCTTGGCGTGGAGGTCCAGACGCTTCCACGACAGAAGCTCGATGGCTTCCTCAAGCGTGCCGATGCCGCCGGGGGCGACGACGAAGACGTCGGATTGATCATACATGAGCTGCTTGCGCTCGTGCATGGAGGTGACGACGATCGTCTCCACATCGTCGAACAGGCGTTCGCGACTGCGCAGGAAGGCCGGCATGATGCCGACGACGCGGCCGCCCTCGGCATGGGCTGCCCGCGCCGAGGCGCCCATCAGGCCGACGCCGCCGCCGCCGTAGACCAGACGCCAGCCCGCCTCGGCCGTCGCCTTGCCGAACTCGGTCGCGGCCTGGACATAGCGCGGATCGGCGCCGTCGGAGGAACCGCAGAACAGGCAGACCGAGCGCCCTTCAAAGGGGGCGATATTGGCGGACGGAAGGGACATGGAGCCTCGATACAGGTAGGGAGACAGGGCGGCGCAGGCCGCGCTATCTGAGAACGACAGGCATATAGCGACGCGGGTCAGGATGAAACGTCGGATTGTGGTTCCCCTGGGAGCGATCCTCATGTTGCTGGCCGCGTGCGGCGCGCCGGAACCGGGCGTCGGAGGCGGCCAGGCGCGCCGTCAAGACGACGGCTGGACAGCCGCGCCGCGCATCACGGCGGTGGAACGTCAGGGGACGGGCGGTCTTGTGGTGCGGGGCGCGGCCTCTCCGGGCGCGCGGGTCGTGCTGCGCGGCGGACAGGATGCGGTCTTCGCCGCCGGCGCCGATGCGACCGGGCGATTCGAACTGAACATAGGCCGCCTGACGGCCCCCGTCGTCCTGACGCCGGAGGTGCAGATCGGTCAGTATCCTGCGCCGGGGCCGGAGCGGCTGCTGCTTGTGGAACAGGCGGAAGCGCCGCTGGCGGCCTTGCTGGTGGAGGGGCAGGCCAGTCGGCGCCTGTCGCCGGCGCCGGTCCTGGACGTGGTGGACGGCGACGGGGCCGGCCTGGTGGCGTCCGGTCGCGGGCGGCCCGGCGCGCAGATTTCCGTGTCGGCCGATGGAAGCACGCCGGTGACGGTCGGGGTCAGCGCGGACGGTCGCTGGGTCGCGGCTCTGCCGTCGACGGCGGATCGGGCGACGCACATCACGGTGGGCGACATCGGCTTCGACTATCCTGGGCCAGGATCGGCCGGCGATCGAATCGAGCGTGCGGGAAGCGGGTGGCGTGTAGCGCAGGTCCTGTCGCCGTCGGCGCGTCTGACCAGCTGGTTCCCGGATATGTGATGTGCCGATTTGGCACGATTTACGCTTGGTTAACCAAACCAGTTGAACAAGGCAGACGTCTTCTTTCATCGAGGACACCACCATCACCAAACCACTTCAAGCCCGGCGCGCCTGCGTCGGGCTTTTTTCTGTCCGCTGGACCGGTTGCGTCCAGGGCGCCATGTCTGGGCGGGAAGAGAGGGGTGGTCCGATGACGGATGGTTTCAGGTTGAGAGCCCTTGCCTTGAGCGGCCTGGTCGCTGCGTTGGGAGCCGCGCCCGGTTTCATGGCGCAGGCGCAGGAGCGCGACTTCTGCGCCGCGCGGCCGGGGAAGGGCGCTCCCGCCTGCATTCTGGACGCCGGCCAGTGGCAGGTGGAACTGGGGCTGGTCGATTTCGCGCGGCAGACGGACAGCGCCGGGCGAAGCACGACCTGGACGGCCGGCGATATGCTGATCCGCAGGGGCGTCGGCCCGGCGACGGAGCTGCAACTCGGGATCGCGGCCTATAGCCGGGAACGGACGACGGAGCGCGGCGGGGCGCTGTCGCATACGTCGGACGGCGTGGGGGACTTGAGGCTGGGATTCGCCCACTCCCTGCGCAATCCGGATGGATCGGGGCTGGCGGTCGCGGTGAGCGGCTATGTCTCACTGCCGGTCGGTTCGCCCGAGGTCACGGCGGACGTGATCGAGGGCGGGGTGGTCGTGCCGATCTCGGCGCCTCTGAGCGCGGACTGGAGCCTCAGTCTTTCGCCCGGCGTCGACATGGTCGCCGACGCGGACGGCGAGGGGCTTCATGCGGCCTATGCCCTGGCCGCGGGCGTCGGTCGCAGCTTCGGCGCCTGGGCCCTGGGCGGCGAGCTTTGGGTCAGCCGGGACGAGGACCCTCAATCTCCGTCGACCCAGGCGACCTTCGATCTGACCGCCGTCTGGACCCCGCCGGGCGTCGAGGACGCCCAGATCGATTTCGGCGTCAACTTCGGCCTGAACGACGACAGCCCGGACATAGAGCTGGGGCTGGGCTTGGCGAAGCGGTTCTAGGACGCGGGCTCGGCCATGACCCTGGCCCAGACACGGTTCCAGATTTCCCCGGCGATGGAGATCTTCTTGCCCGGATTGTTCGGGTCCGGCGCGCGGAAGCCATGGTCGGCGTCCGGATAGACCCAGTAGTCGAGATTGGTGCGGCCCTGGGACAGGAAGGCGACCATGGCGAAGTCGGTGTTGATGATGGGCGCCTTGGGGTCGTCGCCGCCCTGGACGAGCAGCAGGGGGATGTCCAGGGCCAGCATGTCGTCGACCGCCGCATGGGGGCCGAAGCCCGACCATCGCCGGTTGGCCTCGCCGATGAAGCGTCTGTCCAGGCTGAGCGGATCGGCCTGGATCGCCTTGATGTCGGTGAAGATGTTCTCGACGGAGGCCTGAGCTTCCGCGCGGGAGATTTCGCCTCTTTCGGCGCGAAGGCGTTGGTCGATGATGAAGTCATAGTACTGCGGCAGGGCCAGGCCGCCCCAGCCCACGGCCTTGTCCGCATGGGCGAGGCCCGCCACGGCGAAGACGTATTGCGCACCTTCCGATCCGCCGATCACGACGACGCGGTCGATCCGGTCGCCCAGGGTTTCGCGCGCGGCCGAGATGGCCAGGGCGGTGCGGGCGACCAGGTTGTCGCGCGACAGTCCGGCCCGATAGGCGGGGCTGTCCAACTGGATCGGGCGTCCGGTCGCTTCGTCGAAGACCATGTCGGCGACGAAGGGAAGGCCGGGCTTGTCGATCAGCAGGAAGTGGGCGCGGTCGCGGAACGCTAGCAGTTCGCGTGGAAAGCTGACGCCCCGGCCGCCGTCGCTGAAGTTCTGGAAATGCGGATAGGCCCCGGAGCCGGGCAGCCAGACGACGAGGGGGCCTTTCGCCCCGGGGTTCACGTTGTCGATGTGCCAGGCGATGTCGCCGAAGGCCGAATCATGGGCGACATGATTGTCGAATTGGGTGGGCGAAACGGCGTCTTGGGCCATGGCGGGGCCGACGATCAACATCGCAATCGTCGCTAACACTGCTCGCATGACCCGCCTCTCGAGAATTCCAGAAGGCCTGACGATGGGCGACGGAGCGGTCGGCTCAAGTTAATTCCGGGTCATGGTTCGCAAGGCGCCGTCCGCTGCGCAACGAGCCGTCGGTCGATGAACGGCGTCGGTCGGTTTTCCTCAATGTTTTTGTGAGCACAGGAAGGGGAACCATCAGACATTCGGGGATGACTTATGAGATTGGTGCTTGCCTGCGCTTCGGCGTTGGCTGTTTTCGGCGCGGGCGAGGTTCAGGCCCAGGCCAAGCCTGAGGTCGCGTTCAACCTGGGCGTGGTCAGCGACTATGTCTTCCGCGGCGCGAGCCAGACGGGCGGGGACGCGGCCCTGCAGGGCGGGGTGGATGTGAGCCTGGGCGGCTTCTACGCCGGCAGTTGGGCGTCCAACGTCGACTTCGGAGACGATACGGACGCCGAGGTCGATCTCTATGGCGGCTATCGCACGGAGGTCGCGGGCTACAATCTGGAGTTCGGAGCCGGCGGCTATTTCTACGTCAATGCGCCCAGCGGTTCGGACTACAACTATGTGGAGTTCAAGGCCCTGGCGTCACGGGCCGTGGGGCCGGTGACCGTGGGGGCGGCCGTCTATCATTCGTTCGACTATTTCGGCGTCGACGACAAGGCGAGCTATGTGGAGGCCAACATCGCCTTTGTTCCGGCCGAGCGCTGGAGCATTTCGGGCGCGGTCGGCCATCAGTGGCTGGATGTGAGCAGCGACTACGCCGCCTGGAACCTGGGCGCGACCTATGCCCTGACGGACCATCTGGCCGTGGACGTCCGCTATCACGACCTGGACAACCCGCAGGCTGACGCACGCGTCACGGCGGGGCTGAAGGCCAGCTTCTAAAAGCAGAAAAGGCCGGCGTTCGAGGCGATTTCGCCTCCGCCGGCCTGATCGTCTCTGCCGATGTCCGGCGTCGAGAGCAAAAGAAAACAGACAATCCGAACGGGCCGAAACGCCTGGGAGCGCGCCGCCTTCGTCGCCGCCCGCCGTCAGGGACGGAGGCGACGACGCGGGGAGGGGATCAGAACTCTTCCCAATCGGCTTCCGCCGCCGCGAGATTGCGGCCGCCGACGGTCTTCAGCACGGCCACGGGACGGGCGGTCTCGACACGGCTCGGCGCGGTTTTCGCCTGAGGCGCCGACGCGCCCTGGCGGATGCGGAAGCGGCCCATCATGTCGGCCAGGCTGCCCGCTTCCTGGGCCAGGGAGTGGCTGGCGGCGGTGGACTGTTCGACCATGGCGGCGTTCTGCTGGGTCATCTGGTCCATCTGGTTCACGGCCGTATTGATCTCGGCCAGACCGGTCGCCTGTTCGCGGGCCGAGGCGGCGATGTCGGACACCAGGCTGCTAATCTCGGCCACTTCGGTGATGATGCGGGTCAGGGCCTCGCCCGTGCCGTCCACCAGCTTGACGCCCTGGTTGACCCTCTGGGTGCTAGCGCCGATCAGGGTCTTGATCTCCTTGGCGGCCTCGGCCGAGCGTTGGGCCAGGGCGCGGACTTCGGAGGCCACGACGGCGAAGCCGCGTCCGGCGTCGCCTGCGCGGGCCGCCTCGACTCCGGCGTTCAGGGCCAGGAGGTTGGTCTGGAAGGCGATTTCGTCGATGACGCCGGTGATCTGGGCGATCTGATGGGCGGAGGCCTCGATGTCGTGCATCGCCGCGACCGCCTCGTTGACGACCTCGCCGCTGCGGGTGGCGTTGCCGCGCGCCGCGTCGACGATGCCGCGCGCCCGCTCGGCGCCGTCCGAGGCGTGGCGGATGGTGGTGGTGACTTCTTCCAGGGCGGCGGCGGTCTCCTCCAGGGAGGCGGCCTGCTGCTCGGTGCGACGCGACAGGTCGTCGGCGGCCTGGCTGATCTCGGAGGTGGTCGAGCGGATGCCGCCGGCGCTGCCGATGATGGCCGACATGGTGTCTTCCAGGCGGCCCATGGCGGTGTTGAAGTCGTCCTGCAGCTTGCGATAGTCCTGCGGGAAGGCGGCCTCCAGGCGATAGGTCAGGTCGCCGTCCGACAGGCGCGACAGGCCTTCGCCGACCGAGGCGACGACGAACTTCTGCTCTTCCTCGGCGGCCTGACGGACGGCGTCGTTGCGTTGGCGCTCGACCTCGGCGGCGGCGCGGTCGCGTTCCTGTTCGGTGCGCAGGCGACCGGTCTCGGCCAGGTCGTGGCGGAAGCCTTCTAGGGCGCGGGCGATGCCGCCCACCTCGTCGGCGCTGGCCGTGCCCTTGACGGGCTCGTCGTAGCGGCCTGCGTTCAGCGCGCCGACGGAGGCGGTCAGTTGGGCCAGCGGCAGGCGGACGACGCGCTCCGTCACGAAGAAGAGGGCGCCCAGGACCAGGCCCAGGATGACCAGGCCGCCGATCATCATGGCGATGGCCAGGCGGTCGGCGGGGCCGTTGATCGCGGCCGAGGGAATGTCGGTGACAAGAGCCCAGGTCGTGTTCAGGTCGCCGAAGGGCACGGGGCTGACCAGACGCTCGATCCGCTCCTTGCGCAGGTCGCGCAGGCCGTCCAGCCGCGCGGCCTTGCCGCTGGAGATGACGCCGCGCACCTCGTCGGGACGGGCTTCGGCGTAGGGCTTGGTGCGCAGGGCGGCGTCAGGGTGTGAAACCCAGTTGCCGGCGCCCGACAGCAGCATGACGCGGCCGGTGTCGAACGGCTTCATCTCGCCCAACATGCCCGACAGGCCGTCCAGGGCCAGATCGACGCCGGCCACGCCGATCACCTTGCCGCCGGACTTCACCGGATAGGCGATCGAGGTCATCAGCACCGTCTTGCCGCTGACCTCATAGGGATAGGGTTCGTTCAGGACCGGCTTTCCGGTCGTGAAGGGCTGGACGTAGTAGGGCTGTTCGTAGTCGTTGACCGAGTTCAGCGGCTGCATGGAGATCTTGCTGCCGTCGTTGACCCAGTAGGGCGTGAAATAGCCGTTGGAGTTGGAGCCCAGGTCGGTGCGGCCCGCCATGGCGGCGTCCATGCCGTCGAAGGCGCCCGGCGAGGCCATGAACCAACTGCCCGTGACCAGGGGCGTGGCGGTGGCGGCCGGCTTCAGCATGTTCATGATGGTGCGACGGTCACGGACGCCGGATTCGTGCGCCGTGCCGATCATCTCGGCGATGGAGCGCGCGGCGGTGTCGGCTGCGCCGATCCGGCCGTTGACGCTGGAGACCGCGCTTTCGCTCAGGGCCTCGGCGTAGTCATGCGACAGACCGCGCGCGACCGACCGCGTATTCTGAGACACCGCCACGGCGGCGCAGAGCAAAAGGACGCCAGTCACGGCGCCGCCGGCCAGAAGCAATTTCCCGGCGACCGATAAGTTCTTGAATCCGCGCATCATCACCCTCGTTTTCACGAGGTTCTAATGTAACTTTCTTAAAGATCAGCTGATGACGGAACGCTGTGACGGTAAGCTGAGGCCATGCGTCGTAGTTACGGTTGCGCTTTGATCGACGCGGCATATCGTAACGTGAATGTCTGAGCGGAGCGGGGGCGTGGATGCGGCTGGCTTCATTTATCGCGGGAGACGGCCCGAGTCGCCTTGCCGGCGCGACCCTCATCCTCTCCATCGCGCTTGGCGGCTCATCCTTGGCGGGCGAGGCTGATAGGCTCTCAACCTCGGAAATCGCCGCCCTGTTGAAGGGGGTTGTGGTTCGTCTCGACGAACACCGCTCGGGCGTCAGAACTTCGAACCGCGGCGAGGTCTTTCTGGAAGGCGGCGCCTATATTCGCCTGGAGGACCGAGCTTCTTCGGCTGGAAGATTTGAAATCAGAAACGACCAGGTCTGTGTGCGCCTGAACGGCCGTATGGAAGAGCGGTGCTTATTTGTCTTTGCGTCAGACGGACAGTTCTATTTCTCAGATACGGGCGGCGCGGGGCTGAGTGAGCGATGGCCGGTCGTCATCGACCCTCACGTCCCTTAATTTTCGTCTTTGGGAATGTCCTGAGGGGCTGCGTCTACAGTGTTTACTCGCTGCAAGGCGTCCGTGGGGCCGTGAGCAGTCATGCCTTGAGCCTCGGCCGACGTCTGAACATTCACCATGCGCTGCGGCCGAGAAGATCGCTAGCGCACCAAGGCCTCTCCGCCTTCTGCATGCCGAACGGCGGTGGAACGTCACGCAGTTTCAGGATGTCGGGGAAGAGGAGGGAGAGAGGTAGGTCGCTCTAAAAAATAGCCAACTATTTTTGAGCGCTTAGGCCCCCGAGTGGCTCCGCGGGTAGGATTCGAACCTACGACCAGCCGATTAACAGTCGGCTGCTCTACCACTGAGCTACCGCGGAACATCCCCTCGGGGGAGGCCGGCGTATAGCAGCGCCCTTTTGATTCATGCAACGGGCAAATTGCAGAAAACGCCGAAATTTTTCATCGGGAAGCGGGTTAGAAGGTCGGGCATGAATCTGATCTCCGTCTCCGATCCCGATGATCCCTGCGTCAGCGCCTTTCGCGACGTGAAGGAGCGAGACCTGACGGGGCGGCAGGGGCTGTTCGTCGCCGAGGGGGAGGTGGTGCTGCGCGTCCTGGCGTCGAAGGCGTCCCTATGCGCGCCGGTCTCGGTTCTGATCGCGGAGAAACGCCTGGAAGGGCTGCGCGAGGTTCTGGAGGCCCTGCCGGAAGGAACGGCCGTGCATGTCGCGCCTCAGGCTGCGCTGGACGCCGTGGCGGGGTTCCATCTGCATCGCGGGATACTGGCCCTGGGGCGAAAGCCGGCGCCTGTGGGCGTGGAGGCGTTTCTGGACGGCTTGCCGGAACGGGCTGTGATCGTCGGAGCGTGCGGAATCGGCAATCACGACAACATGGGCGGCCTGTTCCGCAACGCGGCCGCCTTCGGGACGGCGGGCGTTCTGATGGACCCGACCTGCTGCGATCCCTTCTATCGCAAGGCGATCCGGGTGTCGGTCGGCGCGGTTCTGCGCACCCCCATGGCTTTCGGCGCGTCGGGCGGGGCCATGGTCGAGGCTCTGCAGGCGAGGGGATTCGAGGTCCTGGCCCTGACGCCCTCGGCGACGCAGGCCCTGTCCGAGCTGCGGCCCGCGCCGCGCACGGCGATTCTCCTGGGTTCGGAGGGGCCGGGGCTGTCGGCACAGGTGATCGCCCGCTGCCGTCCCGTCGGGATTCGCATGTCCGGAGGATTTGATTCCCTGAACGTGGCGGCGACCAGCGCGGTGGCCCTGCATCACGTCACCACGGCGGCCGCGCCCTAGGGCGCGGTGAACGGATAGGGGAGTTTTGAAGGGTTAGCTCGCGATGGAGGCCTGACCGGGAATCGAACCCGGGTGCAAGGATTTGCAGTCCTCTGCGTCACCACTCCGCCATCAGGCCATTGGGCCAAATCAGGGGCCCGAACCATCGCGAGGGGCGTCAGCTATCAGATCGGATTGTCGGCTGCAACGCACGGACCTATAAGCGCCGCAGATTTCTTTGCTTAAGCCGACCTGAAGGACCTCGGAACATGGATTTCGCCGCCGCGCGCAAGGTCATGCTGGATTCCCAAATCCGGGTGAACGACGTCACGGACCGTGACCTGCAGGCCGCCTTCGGCGCCGTCGAGCGCGAACGATTCTGCGCGCCGGACCGCGCTTTCTCGGCCTATGCCGATGTTCAACCGGAAGTGGCGGGCGAGCGTCGCCTGATGCTGCCGCGCGATCTGGGCAAGCTGATGCAGGCGCTGGACGCCCGCGCCGGCGAAAAGGCCCTGGTTCTGGCCGGCCCCTATGCTGCGGCCGTGCTGGCGCGCATGGGTCTGACGGTGACGGCCCAGGATTCGGACGGCGCCGTCTTCGAACTGACGGGCGAGGCCCTGGCCGAGGAAGGCGTGGCGACCGTGGTCGCGCCGCTGAACCAGCCACAGGGCGAATCCTATGACCTGATCGTCAGCGAGGCGGCCGTGCCGGCGCGTCCCGAGGCCTGGCTGGCGGCCCTGCGTCCGGGCGGACGCCTGGCCGTGGTCGAGCGCTCCGGCCCGATCGGCAAGGCGGTCCTCTATGTTCGTGGCCGTGAAGGCGTGTCGCGTCGCGAGCTGTTCGACGCCTCGCCCGCCGTCCTGACCGAGCTGATCCCGGAGCCGGCTTTCACGCTCTGAGTCGCGACGGATGCGGGCGCCCGCTGCGTGAAAAAAACTTAACTGGCGCAAGGCGGGCTGAGGCCCCAACTACGCTGCACAGAGAATATGGGGCGCGCCGTCGGGGGCGTCAGGCAGGAACAGGTTCATGTTGAAACGCTCGCGCGCGCTCGCTTCGGTCGGTCTGATCGCCCTCGCGGTAGGGGCGAGCGGCGCGCCCGCATGGGCCGAATCCCTGCAAGAAGCCATCGGCCTAGCCTATCGCACCAACCCGACCCTGCTGGCCCAGCGCGCCAACCAACGCGCGCTGGACGAGACCATCGTCCAGGCCCGCTCGGGCCTGCGTCCGACCATCAACGCCTCGGCCGGCGTCGACTACAACCGCGTCCATACGGATCGCGTGCGCAATCCGGGCCAGTCGTTCGGGATCGACACCAACGGCGACAACGTCCCCGATGCGGTTGGAAGTCTGCCGGGCTCGGTCTCGGGCGGGACGGTTGAAAGCGACGGCGCGACGGCGGGCGTCAGCCTGTCCCAGAACATCTGGACCGCCGGGCGCACGGCGCGCGGCATCGACGCGGCTGAAGCCAATGTCCGCGCGGGCCGCGAGAACCTGCGCGGGGTCGAGCAGCAGGTCATGGCCTCGGTCATCCAGGCCTACGCCGATGTGGCGCGCGACCTGGAAGTCCTGCGGATCCGCCAGGAGAACATGACCGTCCTGCGCCGTCAGTTGGACGAATCGAACGCCCGATTCGAAGTGGGCGAGATCACCCGGACCGACGTGGCCCAGTCCGAGGCCCGCCTGGCCCAGTCGGAAGCCGATCTGGCCAACGCCCAGGCCCAGCTGTCGGTTTCGCGCGCGGCCTACGCCGCCGTGGTCGGCCAGGCCCCGACGAATCTGCAGGCCCTGCCGCCCCTGCCGGGCCTGCCGACCGATTTCGATGCGGCGCTGGACGTGGCGCTGGCGGAAAACCCCGCCGTCCTGGCGGCGGTGCATTCGCTTGAAGCCGCCGAGGCCAATGTGGCGGCCGCCCGCTCTGAATACCTGCCGTCGGCGCGTCTGACGGCCTCCTACGGCGGGGCGGCGAATGATCTGTCGGGCTTCGACCTGACGGACCGCACCACCTTCACCGCCGGGGCGACCCTGTCGGTGCCGCTGTTCACCGGCGGCCTGAACCGCTCGCGCGTGGCCCAGGCCCTGGAACGCGCCAACGCCGCCCAGATTGGCGTTGAAGGCGAGCGTCGCGGCGTCCTGCAGACCGTCAGCTCGGCCTATGCCCAGACGGTGGCGGCCAAGTCGACCCTTCAGGCCGGTCAGGAAGCCGTGCGCGCCGCCTCGGTCGCCGCCGAGGGCGTGCGCCAGGAGGCTCAGGTCGGCCTGCGCACCACCCTGGACGTGCTGAACCAGGAACTGGAGCTGCGCAACGCCCAGGTGACGCTGGTCAGCGCGCGCCGCAACGAATACGTGGCCCAGGCCCAACTGCTGGCCGCCATGGGCCGCCTGGGCGGACCCAACCTGGATCCGAACATCGAAGCCTATGACGCCAAGGCCAACTACGACGCCGTGCGCAATCGCGGCGCCCTGCCGTGGGACGGCGTGGTCGAGGCCCTGGACCGCGTGGCCTCGCCCGGCATCAAGCCCGCCGCCGACGCCGAGGACGCGCCTGTGGACCGTCAGTTGAAGGGCGAAGTGGTTCGCACCGCGCCCGGCAATTGAGGCCGAACCACGGGTAACGGCGCAAAACGCTCGTTGATTCCGACGGGCGTTGGTGCGACGACAGACAAGAGGGGCGGGCGAGTCAGTCGCCTGAACCCCGTTTCGCTTCGCTCGCCAAGGTTCTGCCATGACCGACCAGACCGCCCAGGAACCGACGATGGAAGAGATTCTGGCGTCGATACGCCGGATCATCTCCGAAGACGACGCTCCGGCGGAAACGGCGGCGGCTGCGCCTGAACCCGTGGTCGAGGCCGAGCCGGAGCCTGAACCCGCGCCTGTCGTCGAGGCCGCCCCGGTCGAGGAAGAAGTTCTGGAACTGACCGAGCCCTATGAGGCGCCGGCGGCTGAATCCATCGGCGATCTGGACGTGGCCGAGGCCGCGCCTTTCCCCGCCGCTGTCGAGCCGGAACCGGTGTTCCAGGCCGAACCCGAGCCTGCGCCCGCTCCGACAGCCTATGATTCCCTGGTCGGCGAAAGCGCCGCCGCCAGCGCGGCCTCGGCCTTCGCCGGCCTGGCCGCCACCTTCCAGAAGCCGGAGGCGCCCGCCGCCGCGCCGTCGATCGCTCCCTTCGTGAGCGGCAATACGGTCGAGGCCATGGTTCAGGAGATGCTGCGTCCCATGCTGAAGGCATGGCTGGACGCCAACCTGCCGGGCATCGTCGAGGCTCAGGTACGCAAGGAAGTAGA
Source organism: Brevundimonas faecalis (assembly GCF_040549405.1). Taxonomy (NCBI): domain Bacteria; kingdom Pseudomonadati; phylum Pseudomonadota; class Alphaproteobacteria; order Caulobacterales; family Caulobacteraceae; genus Brevundimonas; species Brevundimonas faecalis. Next base: position 453,951 of record NZ_JBEPTF010000003.1, read on the forward strand.
ACGGATCGCCCGCAGCGCCGGCTAACCCTTGGCTTGACCTGACACTCAGCCAAACAGGGCGGCTCCGGCGGGGCCGCCCTTTCGCATTTCAAGAAATCGCTTTCCCAGCCGCGACGCGCCGCCCGCGGGGCGCTAGGGAAGAAGACAGACACCCTGATCGCACGTCGAGCGATAGGGATCGAAGAGAATGACCATGCTTGAGAAGACGTTCGAACCCCAGGCCGCCGAGCCCCGTCTCTATGCCCAGTGGGAAGCCAGCGGCCTGTTCGCGCCGCGCGCGGCCAAGCCCACGGACGGGGCGGCCGACGCCTATTCGATCGTCATCCCGCCGCCGAACGTGACGGGCAGCCTGCACATCGGCCATGCGCTGAACAATACGCTGCAGGACATCCTGGCCCGCTATCATCGGATGAAGGGCAAGGCGGTCCTGTGGCTGCCCGGCACGGACCACGCCGGCATCGCCACCCAGATGGTGGTCGAGCGCAAGATGGCGGCAGAGGGCAATGTCGGCCGCCGCGACATGGGCCGCGACGCCTTCATCGAGAAGGTGTGGGAGTGGAAGGCCGAGTCCGGCGGGACCATCGTGCGCCAGCTGCGCCGCCTGGGCTCGTCCTGCGACTGGTCGCGCGAACGCTTCACGCTGGACGAAGGGCTGAACGCCGCCGTCCGCAAGGTCTTCGTGCAGTTGCACAAGGACGGCCTGATCTATCGCGACAAGCGGCTGGTGAACTGGGATCCGCACTTCCAGACCGCCATTTCGGACCTGGAGGTCGAGCAGAAGGAGGTCGAGGGCGCCTATTGGCACTTCGCCTATCCGTTGGCCGACGGCGTGACCTATCAGCACCCGACGACCTTCGACGAAGACGGCAAGGCCACCGAGTTCGAGACGCGCGACTTCATCGTCGTCGCCACCACCCGGCCGGAGACCATGCTGGGCGACACGGGCGTGGCCGTTCACCCGGAGGACGAGCGCTACAAGGGCCTGGTCGGCAAGTTCGTGATCCTGCCGATCACCGGCCGTCGCGTGCCGATCGTGGCTGACGACTATGCAGATCCGACCAAGGGCTCGGGCGCGGTGAAGATCACGCCCGCCCATGATTTCAACGACTTCGGCGTTGGAAAACGTGCAGGACTTGAAGCTCTGAACGTCATGGACGCCTTCGGCCGCATCACCGCCGCCGACACCCCTGACGTGCCTGCCGAATACGAGGGCATGGACCGCTTCGCCGCGCGGAAGGCCATCGTCGCCCGCGCCGAGGAAGAGGGCTGGCTGCGCGAGATCGAAAAGACCCGGCACGTCGTCCCGCACGGCGACCGCTCGGGCGTCGTCATCGAACCGTGGCTGACGGACCAGTGGTACGTCGACGCCAAGGTCATGGCCCAACCCGCCCTGAAGGCGGTCGAGGAGGGCGCGACGGTCTTCGAGCCGAAGTCCTATGAGAAGATCTACTTCGAGTGGCTGCGCAACATCGAACCCTGGTGCATTTCGCGTCAGCTGTGGTGGGGCCACCGCATCCCGGCCTGGTACGGCCCCAACGGCGAGATCTATGTCGCCGAAACAGAAGAGGACGCCCGCGAGCAGGCGTTGGCCGACTATGATTCCGAGGTCGTGCTGACCCAGGACGAGGACGTGCTGGACACCTGGTTCAGCTCGGCCCTGTGGCCCTTCTCGACCATGGGCTGGCCCGAGAAGACCGAGGACCTGCAGCGCTTCTATCCGACCAGCGATCTGGTGACGGCGGCGGACATCATCTTCTTCTGGGTCGCCCGGATGATGATGATGGGCCAGCATTTCATGGGCGAGGTCCCGTTCAAGCGTGTCATCATCAATGGTCTGGTCCGCGACGAGAAGGGCCAGAAGATGTCGAAGTCCAAGGGCAACGTCATCGACCCCCTGGGCATCATCGACGAACTGGGCGCCGATCCGCTGCGCTTCACCATGGCCATCCTGTCGGGCACGCGCGACATCAAGCTGTCGAAGCAGCGCATTGAAGGTTATCGCAATTTCGGAACCAAGCTGTGGAACGCCGCGCGCTTCAGCCAGATGAACGAGGCCAAGCGCGTCGAGGGCTTTGATCCGGCGACGGTCGAGCAGACCATCAACCGCTGGATTCGCGGCGAACTGACCAAGGCCGAGCGTCAGGTGTCCGACGCCATCGAGGGCGGCCGCTTCGACGATGCGGCAGGCGCCCTGTACCGCTTCGTCTGGAATGTCTTCTGCGACTGGTACCTGGAACTGGCCAAGCCGGTGTTCAACGGCGCGGACGAGGCCGCCAAGGCCGAGACGCGCGCCATGACCGCCTGGACCATCGACCAGACGCTGAAGCTGCTGCACCCGGTCATGCCCTACATCACCGAGGAGCTGTGGGCCGAACTGGGCAAGGAAGGCCCGGCTCGCGACGGCCTGCTGATGGGGGAAACCTGGCCCGTGCTGCCGGACGCCTTCATCGACGCCTCGGCCGAGACCGAGATCGGCTGGCTGGTCGATCTGGTCGGGGAAATCCGGGCCCTGCGAGCCGAGATGAACGTGCCGCCCTCGGCCAAGCCGCCGCTGGCCTTCGTCGCGCCGGACGCCGTGACGGCCGAGCGCATCGCGCGCCATCGCGATCTGATCCTGACGCTGGGCCGCGTGTCCGAGGTCGCCGTGGCCGAGGCCGCGCCGGCCGGCGCCGTGACCTTTGTTTCCGGCGGGGCGACCGTGGCCCTGTCGCTGGCCGGGATCATCGACCTGGCCGCCGAACGTGTGCGCCTGGAGAAGGAGATCGCCGTCTTCGAAAGCGACATCGGCCACGTGAACAAGAAGCTGGGCAACCCCAACTTCGTCGCGCGCGCCGCGCCGGAAGTGGTCGAGGAACAGCGCGCCAAGCTGGCGGAGGCCGAGGCCGGCAAGGCCAAGCTGCAGGCCGCCCTGGCGCGCCTCAGCGAGATCGGGTGAAGACCAGGATCGACCAACTGCTGGTCGCGCGCGGGACTTTCGAGACCCGCGCGCGAGCCCGCGCCGCCATCGAAGCCGGGCGGGTGAGGGCGGACGGGCGTGTCGTCGCCAAGCCGTCCGAACAGGTCGCCGAGGACGCCGTGATCGAGGCCGAGGCGGCCCATCCCTGGGTCGGGCGCGGTGCGCTGAAGCTGGACCACGCCCTGGGTCTGTGGCCCGTGCCGGTTGAAGGGCGAGTGGTGCTGGACGTGGGCGCCTCGACCGGGGGCTTCACCGAGGTCTGCGTGGCGCGCGGCGCCGCGCGGGTCTTCGCCGTGGACGTCGGGCAGGGTCAGTTGCACGCCAAGGTGGCGGCCGATGCGCGGGTCGTGAACCTGGAAAGGACGGATGCGCGCGAGCTGACGTCCGTCGTCATCTTCGAGGTCCCGCAACTGGTCGTCTGCGACGCCAGTTTCATCAGCCTGTCGAAGGTCTTGCCTGCCGCCCTGACCCTGGCGGCGGCAGGGGCCGACCTGATCACCCTGATCAAGCCGCAGTTCGAGGCGGAAAGCGCCAAGGCCGTAGGCAAGAAGGGCGTGGTCAAGGACCCGGAAGCCCATGCCGCGGCGGTGCAACGCGTCCGCGTCTGGCTGGAGGAGACAGGATGGTCGGTTCAGGCCGTGACGGAAAGCCCGATCGCCGGGGGCGACGGGAACCTCGAATTCCTGATGTGGGCGCGCAAGGCCTGAACCCGAAAGATTTGAGGGCCGCCGGTAATCCGGCGGCCCTCGTCACGTCGTCGATCGACAGGGGGGCTGAAACTTAATCGACGACGCGATAGCGGCCGGACTGGTCGGGGCAGGTGCGCACGTAGCGCGTCTCGCTGCGACCGTCGGGAAGACGGATGCGGCTTTCAGCCAGACGGCAGTCGTCCTGGTCGCGATAGCGATAGTCCTGGGACTGCGGGCTGAAACCCGGATCGATGGACTGGGGATAGTCGCGATAATAGTCGTAACCGTCGCGCCGGTCGTAGTCGTAGCCGCGGCTGTCATAGCCGCGATTGTCGTAGCCGTAGGCCGGCGGGACATAGGAGCCGCCGTAATACTGGTCGTAGCCGTTGTTCGTGTTGCGGTAACGGCTGTCGCAGTTGGCCGAGCTGTTGCCCACGCCCGCGCCGATGGCGGCGCCGAGCACCCCGCCCAGGACGCTGCCTTCGGTGCGACGACCGCGCGCGGCCATCTGGGAGCCGGCCACGGCGCCGATGGCGGCGCCCAGAACACCGCCGGTCGTGGCGCGTTCACGCTGGGCCCCGGCGCAGGGGTCGTAATAGCGGCCCTGGGCGTAACCGTTGTTGGAATAGGCCGAAGGATAGCCGTTGCCGTAGGTCTGGGCGCTGACGGCGCCCGGGACCATCAGCGAGCCCGCGACAGAGAGGGCGGCGACGGCGGCTATGCTAGCCTTTTTGGTCAGTTGGCCGATCATGGTTCGTGTTCCTGTGACGAGGTTGGAAGCAGAACGGCTCCGGTCCCTGTCTGTTGCATCCAGTGATAGAAGGGCGAAGCTGAACGGGAATTGAGCGCGTCGTTCATCTTCGTTCATGTTTCGATTTTCGCGCCGGACGGGCTCAAGACGCGGTCCTGTAGCCAAGGTCGGAGTTCGCATCTGAACCGATTTCGCTCTAGAAGCCGCGCCATGACGCAGATGCTGACCATCGCCCGCATGGGCCATCAGGGCGACGGGATCGCCGAGACTTCGAACGGCCTGGTCTTCGTGCCGGGCGCACTGCCGGGCGAGAGGGTCTCGGCAGAGGTCAAGGACGGTCGGGCCGAGCGCTTCGACCTGATCGAGGCCAGCCCCGATCGACGGCCAATCCATTCGGAAACCTATGCGGAATGCGGCGTCGCGCCGCTGCAGCACTGGGCGGACGCGCCCTATCTGGCGTGGAAGCGGGAGGTGGTGATCCAGACCCTAGCGCGCGAAGGCCTGGAGACCGAGGTGGAGGCGACGGTGGCCGTGCCGCCGGCCAGCCGCCGCCGTCTGGCCCTGCACGCCCGTAGCGGGCCGAACGGGCGTGTCCTGTTGGGTTTCAAGGCGCGGCGGTCCTGGCGGTTGGTCGAGCTGACCGACTGTCCGGTGTCCGATCCCCGACTGACGGCGGCCCTGCCGGCCCTGGCGCGGGTGGCGGCGCCCTTCCTGGGGCATCCCAAGTCGGCGCCGACCCTGCACGTCACCCTGACCGACACTGGCCTGGACGTGGACGTGACCGGGGTGGAGAAGAAGTCGGGCGGCCTGACGGCGGACATGACGGCGAGGGCGATCGCGGCGGCGGCCGAGGCCGATCTGGCGCGGCTGAGCCTGGACGGAGACGTGCTGATGATGGCGCGCCAGCCGCGCGTGACCTTCGGTGGCGTCAGCACGCCCCTGCCGCCCGGCGGCTTCCTGCAGGCGGCGCCGGCGGCCGAAGCGGCCATGGTCGAGCGGGCGGTAGAGGCGGCGAGGGGCGCGAAGAAGGTCGCGGACCTGTTCTGCGGCGCCGGAACCTTCACCTTTCCTCTGGCCGAGATCGCGGCGGTGACGGCGGCCGATTCCGCGGCGGCCTCCATCGCCGCGTTGAAGACGGGGGTCGGCACGGTGAAGGGCCTGAAGCCGATCGAGGCCCAGGCGCGCGACCTGTTCCGCCGTCCCATGTCGCCCTATGACCTGAAGGGATGCGAGGCCATTGTTCTGGACCCGCCGCGCGCCGGCGCCTTGGAACAGACGCAGCAACTGCCAGGAACCAAGGCGGGGGTGATCGTCGGCGTATCCTGCAACCCCCAGACCTTCGCCCGCGACGCACACGTTCTGGTTGACGCCGGTTTCCGGCTGGAGAAGGTGACGCCCATCGACCAGTTCCTCTGGTCGACCCACGTCGAACTGGTCGGAATCTTCCGTCGCTGAGGGCGGCGATCAGGAGGCCAGGTCGAACAGGTCCATCTGCGGCCGCATGTCGGGCGGGACGCGGAACTTGCCGACATCCAGAGAAGGGCGCGGCGTATCCAGCCCATAGCGGCGGACGGCGGCCTTGAAGCGGGCGGCGATCAGTTCGGCGACCGGGCCGGTTCCCTTCATGCGCTGGGACCAGTCGGGGTCGTAGTCCTTGCCTCCGCGCGTCTGGCGGATCAGCGACATGACGCGGGCCGCGCGGTCGGGACGCGCGTCGGCCAGCCATTCACGGAACAGGTCCTTGATTTCAAGCGGCAGGCGCAGGGTCACGTACATGGCCGAGGTCGCGCCGGCTTTCTGGGCCGCCTCCAGCACCGCCTCCATCTCATGGTCGTTCAGGCCGGGGATGACCGGGGCGAAGCCGACGCCGACGGGACAGCCCGCTTCCGCCAGGCGGCTGATCGCCTCCAAGCGTTTGGCGGGCGTGGAGGCGCGCGGCTCCATGGCGCGCGCCAGGCCGCGATCCAGGGTGGTGATGGAGACGAAGGCCGAGGCCAGCCCTTCGCGTCCCATGGGCCCCAGGATGTCGGCGTCGCGCGCGATCAGCACCGACTTGGTGATGATGCTGAACGGCTGATTGAAGCGCTGCATGACCTCCAGGATCGAGCGGGTGGAGCGGGTTTCGCGCTCGACCGGCTGATAGGGGTCGGTGTTGCCGCCTATGTGGATGCGTCGGCAGACGTAGCGGGGCTTTGACAACTCCTGTTCCAGCAGACGCGCCCCTTCGGGCTTGAAGAAGATCCGGCTCTCGAAATCCAGGCCCGGGGATAGGCCCATCCAGGCATGGGACGGACGGGCGTAGCAGTAGATGCAACCATGTTCGCAGCCCTTGTAGGGGTTGATGGAGCGATCGAAGCCGACGTCGGGACTCGTATTCCTGGCGATGATGGTGCGGGCGTATTCCGGCGAGAGTTCAGTGCGCAGCGGTGGAACCGCCTCGTCCTGATCCGTCCAGCCGTCGTCGAATTCCTCGCGCCGGTCGGCTTCATACCGGCCCGAGTCGTTTGAGCGTGCGCCGCGTCCCTTCATCGCTTTCATGAGGGGAGCATGCCACAGGAGCGGAACAAATCAAGAACATTAAGAACGTGCGAAACAGGGCGATGGTGTTGGTCGCCAAGTCAGGCGGCTTTGGCGGCGGCCTTGGCCAGTTCGTCGGGCGTGAGGACGAGGACGGCAGGCGTCACGGGACGGCCCGTCGCCTCGGCGATCAGTTCGGCGGTCTTGCCTTCGATCGCGGCTTCGAGCCGGGTCAGGAACTCTTCCTTGGGCAGGCCGGTCGGAATGGGTTCCAGGAATTCCAGCGTCGCCGTCCCGGGTGTCTTGCGGTAGCTCTCCTGGGGCCAGAAGAGACCGAGGTTGGTCGCCAGGGGCACGACCGGCATGTCGAAATCGCGGTACATGTGCCAGACGCCGGAGCGATAGCGGAACTTCTCGCCGATCTTGGCCAGATTGCCTTCCGGATAGATCAGGATCTTGCGGCCTTCACGGTTGGCGTCGGCGGCGCGTTCCTTGAGGGCGGCGCGAGCGGCGTGGCCGCCGCAGTTGTTCACGACGATGGCGCCCAGCTTCTTCAACACCGTGCCCAGAAGGGGGAACTTCTCCAGGTGATCGCCGGTGACGAAGGCTAGGTCGTCGAACTGGTCATAGGTGGCGAAGCCGTCGCCCCAGCTCTGGTGCTTTGAGGCGACGATGAAGGCGCCGGACGGAAGCCGTTCCTTGCCGCGCACCGTCAGGCGGATGCCGGCGAACAGGGCCATGGCCTGAACCATGCGTCGAACATAGCGGCGAATGATCCAGGCGGTGGCGGCTCGGCCCGGCGCCAGGGCGGCGAAGGCGGCCGCCAGACCGTAACCGATCGACAGCACCCAGTAGGCGACGTTGAAAAGCAGGTTTCTCATGTCGCCGTTATGGCATGAAGCGACGGGTAGGTCGCAAGCGGCTTATCAGGCGGCGGCCTGGGCCATGGATTCGGCGTCGGTCACACAGTTGCGGCCGCTGCGCTTGGAGACGTAGAGGGCGGCGTCGGCGCGTTCCAGGACGCTGAGCGCGGTTTCGCCCACGTGGCGTTCCGCGAAGCCGACGGAGATGGTCACGGCCCCCAGGTCGTCGTTGGTCGAACGGCGGCGCAACGAGCGGGACGCGATCTCTTCGCGAATCGCGTTCAGGGCGGCCTCGACCGTGCCGCGCGTCTCGCCGGGGAAGATGACGGCGAATTCCTCGCCGCCGTAGCGGGCGGCGACGCGAGGATCGCGGGCGATGCGGCCCAGAACGCTGGCGACATAGCGCAGGACCTGGTCGCCGGTCTGATGGCCCCAGGTGTCGTTGAAGCGCTTGAAGTGGTCGATGTCGACCAGGGCAAGGGTCAGGCCCTTGCCGTCGGTCTCGGCCTCCTCGCACAGGCGCGCCAGCTGTTCGTCGAAGGTCTTGCGATTGGCCAGATTGGTCAGGGCGTCCGTCATGGCGTCACGGCGCACCTGCTCCAGGTGTTCACGCAGACGCAGGACTTCGCGATTCGAGGACTCGAGCCGCTTTTCCAGGGTGCTGGTGTGGTGCTGCACACGCCGCGTGGCGGAAGACAGGGTGCTGACGATGGCCGATAGGTCCGTGGTGCCTTCGGCGCCCTGCATCTTCTCCGAAGCCGACGTCAGGGTTTCGCCATAGGCGGCCTGGGTCTGGCGGGCGTTGTCGATCGCCTCCGCCACGGCGGCCAGTTCGCGGTTCAGGACGGCGCCGACGTCGCGGATCTCTTCGGACAGGCGGCCGCGCGGCAGGAACTCGGCGGCCAGCATCTCGGCTGTCGCTTCGGTGAAGGGCGTATCGCCAGCCAGCAGGCGCTGCATTTCGCGGGACAGCGGGCTGTCCGGATCGCTGACGTAGTGCAGCCAGAGTTCATAGTTCAGCGGCGTCGGCCAGACCGACGCCTGCTGCATGGAATCAATGACGCGATGCGCCAGCGCATATGCCTCCGGTCCCCGAAGGGCGGTTTCGACCTGCGCCGTCATTCTGATTCTCGTCCCAGCCTTTAACTTGCCGCCATGCTACGGCGACGATCCGTAACGAGCGGTTAAATCGACTGGTTACGAAAACCGTTGGTCTTAGTCAGCGAAGACCACGGGGCGGCGCAGGAAGGCCGGAATGTCGTCGCCGAAGGCGCTGCGCGGGGCCTCGTTCGAGGATTCCGGCTTTTGCTCGGCCTTCTTGCCGCCGCGACCCCGGTCACGATCACGACGCGAAGGTTCGGCCTTGGCGATCGGGGCTTCGACAACCGTTTCCACGACTTCCGCGACTTCAGGCTTGGCCGAGCGGCGGCTGCGCGAACGACGCGGCGCTTCTTCCTGGGTTTCGTCGGCCTTGGGCGCGGCGTGGGCGATGGGCTCCATCGAGGCGACGTTGTCGCTCTTGGGGATCGGACGCGGGCGGTCGCTGCGGCCGCGGCCGCGTCCCTTGGCGTCGCCGGTGCGGGGGCGGTCCTTGATGGCCGAGAAGTCGATGTCGTCCAGCGACAGTTCCTCGGGCGCCTTCTTGATGAGCTTCAGCACCTTGTCCAACGACTTGTCGTCGGACGGGGTGACGATCATGAAGGCCTCGCCCTTGCGACCGGCGCGGCCGGTGCGCCCGATGCGGTGGACGTAGTCATCGGCGTGGTGCGAGACGTCATAGTTGAAGACGTGGCTGACGTCCGGAATGTCCAGGCCGCGCGCGGCCACGTCCGAGGCGACCAGGATCTTCAGGTCGCCGGCGCGGAAGTCGGCCAGCGTCTTCATGCGGTGCGACTGGTCCAGGTCGCCGTGGATGGCGGCGGCGTCGAAGCCGTGCTTCTGCAGCGACTTGGCGACGATATCGACTTCCGACTTGCGGTTGCAGAAGACGATGCCGTTCTTGACCTCCGACCGTTCGATCAGGGCGCGCAGGGCGGTGCGCTTGGCCTTGGGATCGCTGGTCGGGATGCGAACCAGATACTGGGTGATGGTGTCGGCGGTCTGGGCCGGACGCGAAACCTCGATCCGGGTGGGATCCTTGAGGAACTGCGTGGTCAGGCGCGTGATCTCCGGCGGCATGGTGGCCGAGAAGAACAGGGTCTGGCGACGCGGCGGCGTCAGTTTGAAGATGCGTTCGATGTCCGGAATGAAGCCCATGTCCAGCATGCGGTCGGCTTCGTCCACCACCATCAGCTCGACCCCGGTCAGCAGCATCTTGCCGCGATCGAACAGGTCCAGCAGGCGGCCCGGCGTGGCGATCAGGACGTCCACGCCCTTGTTCAGGGCGGCGACCTGATCGCCCATGGAGACGCCGCCGATCAGCAGAACCCAGTTCAGGCGGGTGCCCTTGGCGTATTTGGCGAAGTTCTCGGCCACCTGGTCCGCCAGTTCGCGGGTTGGGGCCAGGACGACAGCGCGCGGCATGCGCGCACGGGCCCGGCCCGAGGCCAGGCGGTCGATCATGGGCAGGGTGAAGGCGGCCGTCTTGCCCGTGCCGGTCTGGGCGATGCCCAGGACGTCGCGTCCCGCGAGGGCGACGGGGATGGCCTGTTCCTGGATCGGGGTGGCGGTCGTGTAGCCGGTATCGGCGACCGCTTGGAGGGTCGTGGGCGAAAGGCCCAGCTTGGAAAACTCAGTCATGTAGTCCTGAAGGGACGGAGGATAACGTTCGCAAACGTCTTCGGCTGACGGAACCGCCCCTCGTGGGCGAGCGGGCGGCGCGCATCGCCAGTCCTGTCCCGAGCCTGCGGCCGTATATGGAAACCCCTACGGTGCAGTCAAGTATTTCCGTTCGGAACCGCATGCTTGGCAAAATCATTTCGGGCTGTAATCTCCGCCGCGGGGAAGGGAAGGGTCGTTCCATGCGTCTGAAAACGCTCGCGTTCGCCATGATCGCCTGCTGTGCGATCGCCGAATCCGCCAGGGCGGACATGAATGCGGCTTTCAGCAACACCGTCGTTTCCCATTATCCCGACGGGGCCTGGGTCAAACACTGGTTCAACCGCGACGGCAGCTATCAGGCCCAGTTTTCCGACGGCCGCAGACTGACCGCTCGCTGGGCGCGGGAGGGCGAGCGCGTCTGCCTGAACGAGATTCGCCCCAGGATGATTCTGTCGCGGTTCTGCACGGCCATGGTCGAGGCGGCCGTTGGCGACAGCTGGTCGGCTCGCGACCCTCTGGGGCGCCGGGTGCGCAACGAAATGGTGGCGGGACGCTGAGGCTGCCTCCCGATCCGGCGAGCGGATCGGGAGATTGAGCCTGGGTCTTATTCGGCGGCGGCCGTCTTCTTTTTAGCCGGAGCCTTCTTGGCGGCGGGCTTCTTCGCCGTCGCAGCCTTCGCTGGGGCCTTCTTGGCTGCGGTCTTCTTCTTGGGCGAGGCTTCGGCCTTGGCGGCCAGCAGCGGCAGGGCGACTTCCAGAGTCAGATCTTCCGGCGTCACGCCCTTGGGCAGGGTGGCGTTGATCTTGCCCCATTTGACATAGGGGCCGAAGCGGCCGGCCATGACCTGGATCGGCGCGCCGTCCTCGGGGTGAGCGCCCAACTCCTTCAAGGCGGCGGCCGACGAACCGCGACCGGCGCGGCCCGCGCGTTTTTCAGCCAGCAGGGCGACGGCGCGGTTCACGCCGACGTCGAAGACTTCCTCGATGTCGGAGACATTGGCGTAGGTGCCGGCGTGCAGGACGAAGGGACCATAGCGGCCGAGACCCGCGGTGATCATCTTGCCGTCTTCCGGGTGGACGCCGACTTCGCGCGGGAGGGACAGCAGGCGCAGGGCCTGGTCCAGGGATACGCTTGTCGGGCTCCAGCCCTTGGGCAGGGAGGAACGTTTCGGCTTGTCTTCGCCCGGCGGCGCGGTTTCGACATAGGGACCGAAGCGGCCGATCTTCAACGAGACAGGCTGGCCGGTGACAGGATCCACGCCCAGGTCGCGGTCGCCGCTTTCCGCCGCGCCTTCTGCGCCGTCAGGGGCGGCGACCGGGCGGGTGTATTTGCAGTCCGGGTAGCGCGAGCAGCCGATGAAGGCGCCGAAGCGGCTGGTCTTCAGGCTGAGCTGCCCCTGATGGCACAGGGGGCATTCGCGCGGGTCCGACCCATCGCCCTTGTCCGGGAAGATGTGGGCGCCGAGCGCATCGTTCAGGTGATCGAGGATGGCCGTGGTGCGCAGTTCGCCGGCGGCTTGCGTCGCGGCGTGGAAATCGGTCCAGAAGCTGCGCAGCAGCGCCTTCCAGTCCAGATCGCCGGCCGACACCTCGTCCAGTTGGGTCTCCAGGGCGGCGGTGAAGTCGTATTCGACCCAACGACTGAAGAACTGTTCCAGGAAGGCCGTGACCAGCCGTCCCTTGTCCTCGGGATAGAAGCGGTTCTTGTCCATGCGGACGTATTCGCGGTCGCGAAGCGTCGTCAGGATGGAGGCGTAGGTCGAGGGACGGCCGATGCCGAGCTCTTCCAGCTTCTTGACCAGGGTGGCTTCCGAGAAGCGCGGCGGCGGCTCGGTGAAGTGCTGGTCGGTGCGGACGGCTTCGACCTTGGCCTTGGCGCCTTCCTTCAGCGCGGGCAGGCGGCCGCCTTCGTCGTCTTCGTCCTCCGCGCCCTTCTGCTTTTCGTCGCGGCCTTCTTCATAGGCGGCGATGAAGCCGTCGAAGACGACGACCTGGCCTGTGGCGCGCAGGCCGGTCTGGCCGTCGGGCGTCTCGATCTCGACCGTGGTGCGGTCCAGGCGCGCGCTTTCCATCTGAGACGCGACCATGCGCTTCCAGATCAGTTCATAGAGGCGCTGCAGATCGCTTTCGAGACGCAGGCTTTCCGGCGCGCGGGCGATGTTGGTCGGACGGATGGCTTCGTGCGCTTCCTGAGCGTTCTTGGCCTTGGTCTTGTAGTAGCGCGGCTCGGCCGGGACGTAGGCTGGACCGAAGCGGTCGCCGATGACCTCGCGCGCCTGGGCGATGCCCTCGGGCGTCACATAGAGGCCGTCGGTACGCATGTAGGTGATCAGGCCGCCGGTGTCGTCGACGCCTTCATACAGCTTCTGCGCCGCCTGCATGGTGCGCTGGGCGGTGAAGCCCAGCTTGCGCGCGGCTTCCTGCTGCAGGGTCGAGGTGGTGAAGGGCGGAGCGGGCGAGCGCTTGGCCGGCTTCTTCTCGACCGACTTGATGGTGAAGTCGCCGGCCTTGATGGCGTCGCGCGCGGCGAAGGCCATGTCCTGGGTCGGGATGTCCAGGCGCTGGATGCGCTTGCCGGCGTGCTTGACCAGGCGGGTGGTGAAGGGCGGGCTGTCGGCGACCAGGTCGGCTTCGACCGACCAGTATTCCTGGGCCTTGAACTTCTCGATCTCCATTTCGCGATCGACGACGATGCGCAGGGCGACCGACTGCACGCGGCCGGCCGAGCGAGCGCCCGGCAGCTTGCGCCACAGGACCGGCGAGAGGTTGAAGCCGACCAGATAGTCCAGGGCGCGACGGGCCAGATAGGCCTCAACCAGCTCCATATCCACCTGGCGCGGATTGGCCATGGCTTCGAGCACGGCGGCCTTGGTGATGGCGTTGAAGGTGACGCGCTGGACCTCGGTGTCCTTCAGCACCTTCTTCTTGTTCAGGACTTCCAGAACGTGCCAGCTGATCGCCTCTCCCTCACGGTCGGGGTCGGTGGCCAGGATGACGCGGTCGGCGCGCTTGGCGGCTTCGGCGATCTCGGACAGGCGCTTGCTTGCCTTGGCGTCGACTTCCCAGTGCATGGCGAAGTCGTCGTCGGGCAGGACCGAGCCGTCCTTCGAGGGCAGGTCGCGAATGTGACCGTAGGACGCCAGGACCTCATAGCCCGAGCCCAGGTACTTATTGATGGTCTTGGCCTTGGCGGGGCTCTCGACGATGACGAGATTCATGGCGCTCTAAAAATCGGAAATTCGGGGCGCGAACGTGGTTGGCGCCGAAGGGGAAGTCAATCGTGACGTTTCGCGGATTCGCCGCGAAGGTGTTTTGTCGGGTTGAAGCTCTACTAAAAGTTGTATCTATTTCGCTGTCTTATTTCCCGTCGACGGCGAAAACGATCATGACCTCCCAGCATGGAACGGAAGACGGCGACGCCGAGGATCTGAACCCGACCGACGTGCGCGAATATGTGGTGTCCATGGCGACAGAGCTGTCGCATCTGGCCCGGGCGATCGACGATGAACAACTGGCGGTCGCCCTGGAACAGGCGGCGGCAGTCGCGAGCCGCAAGCTACAGAACGCCTAGAGCGAGACCAGGCCGCCGGGCAGCAGGCTGGCGCGGCCCGACAGACTAAGCTCCAGCAAGGCCGCAGCCACCGCGCCAACCGGCAGTTGAAGCGCGCGCGCCAGTTCGTCGCGTGGCGTCGGCGTGGGGGAGAGCAAGGCGGCGACGCGTTCAAGCAGAGCCTCGTCGACCTGATCGGGAGCGCCGTCGAACGGCGATGATCCCCCAGGCTCCCGCAAGGTGCGCAGCATGGTGAAGGCGCGCTCCACGTCCTCCAGCCCTTCGCACAGGATCGCGCCCTGACGCAGAAGCTCGTTGGGTCCCTTGGACCGGGGATCGAGAGGAGAGCCAGGAACCGCGAAGACGTCGCGCCCCTGTTCGCCCGCCAGCCGCGCCGTGATCAGGGAGCCCGATCGCAACTCCGCCTCGACCACGATCACGCCGCGAGAGAGGCCGGAAATGATGCGGTTGCGACGAGGGAAGTCGCGGGCCTGGGCGCGAGCGCCGACCGGGCTTTCCGAGACGATGCAGCCCTGCTCGACGATCTGATCATAGAGGCCGGCGTTGTCGGGCGGATAGACGTCGTCCACTCCGCCGCCCAGGACGGCTATGGTGCCGGTCGGAAGCGCGCCCTGGTGAGCCGCCGTGTCGATGCCGCGCGCCAGGCCCGACACGACGACATGGCCGGCTTCGCCCAACTGCTGGGCCAGGCCGCGCGCGATGCGCTGACCGCCCGCCGAAGCGATGCGGGCGCCGACGACAGCGATGCAGGCGCGCGACAATAGGGTCGGATCGCCGCGCGTCCATAGAAGAGGCGGCGGCGGGTCGACAGCGGCCAGGAGCGACGGGTAGTCGGAATCGCCCAGCAGAATGAGCCGCGCGCCGAGCTTGGCGCCCGCTTCCAGCTCAGCCTCGACAGCGGCGGTCGGCGGCAGGACATAGTCCGCGC
Source organism: Brevundimonas faecalis (assembly GCF_040549405.1). Taxonomy (NCBI): domain Bacteria; kingdom Pseudomonadati; phylum Pseudomonadota; class Alphaproteobacteria; order Caulobacterales; family Caulobacteraceae; genus Brevundimonas; species Brevundimonas faecalis. The sequence goes on from NZ_JBEPTF010000003.1 coordinate 468,985, forward strand.
GACCGCTGCGACGGACGAGATCGGGCAGGGCGTCGATAGCCGATTCAGCCGAGCCGAACCGCTGCAACAGTTGGGAAAAGGTCACCGGACCGATGCGGTCGGTGCGGGCCAGCCGAAGCCGGGCGAAACGCTCGGCGTCGGACAGCGGGCTCAAGCCTTCTTGGCCCCGATCCTGGGCTCGGCGCCCTTCAGCAGCCGGGCGATGTTCTCATGGTGGCGGATATAGATCAGCACGGCGGTGAAGACCGCCAGGATCAGGATGGACGCCGATGCGGGCAGGCCGAGCGCGGGCAGAGGCAGGATGGCGTAGAGCGGCGTCAGCGCCGCCGCGACCAGGGCCGCCAGAGAGGAATAGCGAAGCGCGAAGGCGACGATCAGCCAGGTCGCGGCCGCCAGCAGCCCCAACGGCCAGCAGGCGGCCAGGATCAGACCGAAGAAGGTCGCGACCCCCTTTCCGCCCTTGAATCCCAACCAGACAGGAAAGAGGTGGCCCAGGAAGGCCGCGCCGCCGGCGACAGCGCCCGCCGTCTCTCCGAACAGGTATCGCGCGATCAACAGGGCCACCGCGCCCTTGCCGGCGTCCAGGATCAGGGTGGCCGCCGCCAGATCCTTGCGGCCGGTGCGCAGGACGTTGGTCGCACCGATATTGCCGGAACCGATGTTGCGCACATCGCCCGTTCCGGCCGCGCGGGTCAGCACGACGCCGAACGGAATGGAGCCGAGCAGGTATCCGCCGATAGCCACAAGCCCGAGCGTAAGGAGCGCCGGCCCCGCCAGATCCTGCAAGTGATTCGCTCCTTTAGCGTGCGTCGTGGACGATGCGTCCGCCGACGACCGTGAGCAAGACCTTCCCTTGCAGGCGTCGGCCGTCAAAGGGAGAATTCTTCGACTTGGAGCGCAAGGTCGCCGCGTCGATCACCACGGGGGCGCCGGCGTCGAACAGGACCAGATCGGCAGGCGCGCCTTCGGCCAGAACGCCGGCCTCGAGGCCCAGCAGCCCAGCCGGTCCCTGGGTCAGGGGGCGCAGGACGTCCAACAGGTCCAGGCCGTATTCGTGGTGCAGGGTGAGGGCGGCGGGCAGGAGGGTCTCCAGTCCCACGGCCCCGGGCGCAGCCTCGGCGAAGGGCCGGCGCTTGTTTTCAGCCGGTTCCGGCGCATGGGCGGAGGTGACGGCGTCGATCAGGCCTTCGCGCACCGCCTCGATCAGGGCCTGACGGTCGCTCTCGGACCGTAGCGGCGGGTCCAGCCGGTAGAAGGTCCGGTAGTCGCCGATGTCGATCTCGTTGAAGCAGAGGTGGTTGATCGACACCGAGGCAGCGACCTCCAGGCCGCGCGCACGGGCGCGGGCCAGTGTTTCCAGCGCGCCTTCGGTCGAAACCTGATCGACCAGGAAGCGGGCGCCCGTCTGTTCGACCAGGGCCAGGTCGCGTTCCAGCTGAATACGTTCGGCGATGGCCGGCGCGCCCGACAGACCCAGGCGCGTGGCCAGTTCGCCCGCGGTGGCGACGGCGCCTTCGGACAACCAGGGCTCGGCCGGGCGGCAGGCGATCAGGGCGTTGAAGGAAGCGGCGTAGCTCATCACCCGCTGTAGGGTGCGGCTGTTGACCACCACATTGTCGCCGTCGGTGAAATAGAGGGCGCCGGCTTCGTGCATCAGGCCGATTTCGGCCATGCGTTGGCCTTCCAGGCCCTGGGTCGCCGCGCCCGCCGCACGAATATTGACCAGGCCCAAGGCCGCGCCGCGCCGCTGAATGTGGTCGATCAGGGCGGGGTCGTCGATGACGGGGTGGGTGTCGGGCTGGACCACGATGGTGGTGACGCCGCCCGCCGCAGCGGACAGGCCCGCGGACTTGAGGGTCTCCTTGGGCTCGTTTCCGGGCTCGCCGGTCTTGACCCGAATGTCGATCAGGCCCGGCGCCAGGCAACGCCCCTGGGCGTCGATGACGGCGACACCGGCCGGATGCTGCGTCGCCTGGCCATGGACGACCTCCAGGATGCGGCCGTCCTGGATCAAGACCGCGCCGGGACCGTCATAGTCCGTGGCCGGGTCCAGCAGGCGGGCGTTGACGATGGCGAGCGTGTTGGAGGCGACGGTCATGCGGCGGCTCCCGCGCGGCGATGGGCGAGGGCGGCCAGGACAGCCATTCGGGCGGCGACCCCCATCTCCACCTGATCCTGGATCAGGGAGACGGACAGATCGTCGGCCACATCGGAATCGATCTCGACGCCGCGATTCATCGGGCCGGGGTGCATGACCTTGGCGTTCGGCGCGGCCCAGGCCAGCTTCTCGCGGTCCAGACCCCAGAAACGGAAGTATTCGCGCGTCGAAGGGATCAGGGCGCCCGCCATCCGCTCAAGCTGAAGGCGCAGCATCATCACGACCTCGCAGCCGGCCAGGCCTTCCTTCATGTCGTGGAAGACTTCGCAGCCCCAGCGGTCGGCGTCGCCGGGCACCAGGGTCGGCGGGCCGACCAGACGAACGCGCGCGCCCATCATCTGCAACAGGGCGACATTGGAGCGCGCCACGCGGCTGTGGGTGATGTCGCCGCAGATGGCGACGGTCAGACCGCCGACGTCTCCGAAGGCGCGACGCAGGGTCAGAAGATCCAGAAGAGCCTGGGTCGGGTGTTCATGACGCCCGTCGCCGGCGTTGACCACGGCGCAGCCGACCTTCTGCGACAGCAGGTCCACGGCGCCCGAGGACGAATGGCGGACCACCAGGATTTCAGGCTTCATCGCATTCAGCGTGACTGCGGTGTCGATCAGGGTCTCGCCCTTCTTCACCGAGGAGGCGGCGACAGGCATGGTCACGACGTCGGCGCCCAGCCGCTTGGCCGCGATCTCGAACGAGGAACTGGTGCGGGTCGAGTTCTCGAAGAAGAGGTTCACGACCGTCTGGCCGCGCATCAGGTCGACGCCCTTGGCCGACTGTCGATTGAAATCGACGAAGGCGTCGGCGAGATCCAGCAGGGCCAGGGCGGCGGGCGGGTTCAGATCGCCGGCGGCGAGGAAGTGATCGCGAGGGAAGGGCGACAGCCGTTCCTCGATGGTTTCGGTGACGGAAGCGGCATGGGTCATCGAGACGCCGCTATAAGCCCGACTCTCCGCGAGGGGAAGGTCAGGCGCGCAGACGGTCCAGCGCGCCCTGCAGAATCCAGGCGGCGGCGGTGCGATCCACCACGTCGGCGCGGCGCTTGCGCGTCAGGTCCAGTTCGTCGATCAGGAAGCGCTCGACCGCCGTGGTCGACAGGCGCTCGTCCTGGAAGGCGACGTTGACGGGACGCAGGCGCTCCAGATTGCGGGCGAAGGCGCGACAGGACTGGGCGCGCGGCCCCTCGGTGCCGTCCATGTTCAGCGGCAGGCCGATGATCAGGGCCGAGACGTTTCGGCCGTTCATCAGCTTGATCAGTTGCTCGGCGTCCTGAGTGAATTTCGTCTTGCGGATCAGCTGCAGCGGGCTGGCGATCATGCGGCTGGTGTCGGACACCGCCACGCCGATGGTGTTCTCGCCCAGATCCAGCCCTAGCCAGGCGGTGTCGGGCGGGCAGGCGGCGGGCAGGTCTGTGAGGTCGAATACGGGCACGCACGTCCTCTATTGCAATGCGGAACGCTTGTCGAAGCCGCATCGGGCGGTTAACCCACGACAGGAGTCGGTCTGGGCGACTCCCTTGCGCCCTGACTGGATGAATTTCGGAGATTTCCATGGCTATCGACGCCGCGACGGTGAGGCGTGTCGCCCACCTCGCCCGCATCAAGACACCCGAGGACCGCCTGGAGCCGCTGGCCCAGGAGCTGAACGGCATCCTGAACTGGATCGAGCAGTTGAACGAGGTCGACGTGCAGGGTGTCGAGCCCATGACCTCCAACGTCGCCCAGCCGCTGCGCCTGCGCGAAGACGTCGTGACTGACGGCGCCAAGGTGGATGCGGTCCTGTCGAACGCCCCGAAGTCGGCCGACGGCTTCTTCGTCGTGCCCAAGGTCGTGGAGTAAGTCATGACCGATCTGACCAAGCTTACGCTGAAAGACGCCCTTGACGGCCTGAAGGCCAAGACCTTCTCGTCCGAGGAACTGACCAAGTCCTTCCTGACGGGCATCGAGGCCTCGAATCCGACGCTGAACGCCTATGTCGAGGTGACGGCGGACAAGGCGCTGCAACAGGCCCGTGCGTCCGACGTCAAACTGGCCAAGGGCGAGGGCGGGGCGCTGGAAGGCGCGCCGCTGGGGATCAAGGACCTGTTCTGCACCGAGGGCGTGCAGACGACGGCCGGCTCCAACATGCTGCGCGGCTTCGTGCCGCCCTATGAATCCACCGTCACCGCCAATCTGTGGCGCGACGGCGCGGTCATGCTGGGCAAGCTGAACATGGACGAATTCGCCATGGGCTCGGCCAACGAGACCTCGGCCTTTGGTCCGGTGAAGAACCCGTGGAAGGCCAAGGGTTCGGACGCCGAGCTGACGCCGGGCGGTTCGTCGGGCGGTTCGGCCTCGGCCGTGGCCTCTGATCTGTGCCTGGCCGCGACGGCCTCGGACACCGGCGGCTCGATCCGCCAGCCCGCCGCCTTCACCGGCACGGTCGGCATCAAGCCCACCTACGGCCGCGCCAGCCGATTCGGCATGGTGGCCTTCGCCTCATCGCTGGATCAGGCCGGGCCGATCACCAAGACGGTGACGGACGCCGCCATCCTGCTGAAGTCCATGTGCTCGTTCGACGTCAAAGACTCGACCAGCCTGGACATTCCGACCCCCGACTGGACCCAGTCGGTCGGCCAGTCGGTCAAGGGCCTGCGCATCGGCGTTCCGGCGGAATACCTGATCGACGGCATGTCGGAAGAGATCAAGGCGCTGTGGCAACAGGGCGTCGAGTGGCTGAAGGCCGCCGGTTGCGAGATCGTCGAGATCAGCCTGCCGCACACCAAATACGCCCTACCGGCCTACTACATCGTAGCCCCGGCAGAGGCCTCGTCCAACCTGGCCCGCTATGACGGCATGCGCTTCGGCCATCGCGCCGAGGACTTCTCGTCGCTGGACGACCTCTACGCCGCCTCGCGCGCGGAGGGCTTCGGCAAGGAGGTTCAGCGCCGTCTGACCATCGGCGCCTATGTGCTGTCGGCGGGCTTCTATGACGCCTACTACGTCAAGGCCCTGAAGGTGCGTCGCCGCATCACCGAGGACTTCGACAACGTCTGGGGCAAGGTGGACGCCATCCTGACTCCGTCGACCCCGACGGCGGCGTTCAAGCTGGGCGACAAGCAGATCGACCCGCTGACCATGTACCTGAACGACGTCTTCACGGTGACGACCAACCTGGCCGGTCTGCCGGGCATCTCGGTGCCCGCCGGTCTGAGCAGCGACGGTCTGCCGCTGGGTCTTCAGGTCATCGGCAAGGCCCTTGATGAGGCGACGGTGTTCCAGGTCGCGGCTGCGCTGGAAGACTCCGCCGGTTTCGTCGCCAAACCGGCCAAGTGGTGGTGAGCATGTCTGAGAACTCGAAACTGATCAAAGGTCGCACCGGCGACTGGGAAATCGTCATGGGCCTGGAAATCCACGCCCAGGTGGCGTCGAAGGCCAAGCTGTTCTCGGGCGCGGCCGTCGGCTTCGGCGCCGGGCCGAACGAGCAGGTGTCCCTGGTCGACGCCGGCTTCCCCGGCATGCTGCCGACCCTGAACAAGCACTGCGTCGAGCAGGCGGTGAAGTCGGGTCTGGGCCTGAAGGCGCGGATCAATCTGAAAAGCCAGTTCGACCGCAAGAACTACTTCTATCCCGACCTGCCGACCGGCTATCAGATCAGCCAGCTGTATCACCCCATCGTGGGCGAGGGCGTGGTCGAGGTGGAGGCCGAAGACGGCAGTTTCTTCAACGTCGGCATCGAGCGTCTGCATCTGGAACAGGACGCGGGCAAGCTGATCCACGACCTGTCGCCGACCGAGTCCTACGTCGACCTGAATCGGGCCGGTACGGCGCTGATGGAGATCGTCTCGCGCCCCGACATCCGTTCGCCGGAAGAGGCGGTCGCCTACGTCAAGAAGATCCGCACCATCCTGATCTACCTCGGCACCTGCGACGGCGACATGGAGAAGGGCAACCTGCGCGCCGACGTCAACGTCTCGGTCTGCCGCGCCGGCAACTACGCCAAGTTCAAGGAAACCGGCGACTTCGGCTTCCTAGGAACGCGCTGCGAGATCAAGAACGTCAACAGCTTCCGCTTCATTTCTCAGGCGATCAATTACGAGGCGCGTCGCCAGATCGAGATCCTGGAAGACGGCGGTTCGGTCATTCAGGAAACCCGCCTGTATGATCCGACGGCGGGCGAGACGCGCTCGATGCGTTCCAAGGAAGAGGCGATGGACTATCGCTACTTCCCCGATCCCGACCTGTTGCCGCTGGAGATCGAGCAGGCCTGGATCGACGAGATCAAGGCTGACCTGCCGGAACTGCCGGACGAGAAGCGTCGTCGCCTGATGGCCGACTACGGCCTGTCGCAATACGACGCCGTGGTGCTGATCTCGGAACAGGCCAAGGCCGACTATTTCGAAGCCGCGGCCAAGGGACGGGACGCCAAGCTGGTGTCCAACTGGGTCACCAACGAGGTCTCGGCGCGTCTGGCCGCTGACGGCAAGGACTTCAGCGAGAACCCGCTGCCGGCCGCCCATGTGGCCCAGCTGGTCGAACTGATCGAGACCGACGTCATCTCGTCCAAGATCGCCAAGGAGGTCTTCGACCACGTCTGGAACGGCGAGGGCAGCCCCGCCGAGGTGGTCGAGAAACACGGCCTGAAACAGGTCACGGACACGGGCGCCATCGAGAAGGCGATCGACGAGATCATCGCCGCCAATCCGGACAAGGCCGCTGCGGTGGCCGAGAAGCCCCAGGCCCTCGGCTGGTTCGTCGGTCAGGTCATGAAGGCGACCGGCGGCAAGGCCAATCCGGCCGCCGTCAACGACATCCTGAAGGCCAAGCTGGGTCTGTAAGACCCTCTGATTAAAAGTCAGATGCTCTAAGAAAAGGCCCCGGAGATCGCTCTCCGGGGCCTCTTTCGTTTCAGGCCGACTACCAGCTCCAGGCGTCGCGGACGACCTCGATGATGTAGCCGTCATACTCGTCGATCAGGTAGATGGCGTTGTCGACATAGACCCAGCGCGTCCCTGGAGGCGGATAGCCGAGGCCGTAGGTCCGCCAGTCGTTGACCTGATAGCGCCAGAAAATGTCCGGCAGGTACTGGCCGACATAGTACTGACGGTTCCAGTAGGAACGCGGCACGCTGTAGTAGCCGTAGCCCGGCGCGAAATAGAAGCCGATGCGCACGCCGTTCCAGCCCCGGAAGCGGTTGTCGTGACGCCACCAGTCGCTGCGGTGGCGACGATCCCAGTCGCGCCGCCACTGGTCGCGGTTCCAGCGGTTGTGGAAATCGCGATAGTCGCGAGCCTGGTTCCAGTTCGGCCGGTCCGGTCGATTGGGGCGGTTCGGCTGGCCTGGGCGGTTGGGGCGATCCGGTCTGTTCCAGTCGGGGCGATCTGGCCGGTTGGGACGATCAGGACGTTGCGCGCCGGGACGGTCCGGGCGGTTCCAATCTGGTCTGTCCGGTCTGTCAGGCCTGTCTGGGCGGTTCGGCTGCTGAGGCCGATCCGGCCGATCCGGTCGGTTGGGCTGTTCCGGACGATTGGGGCGGTCCGGGCGCTGTCCCTCGGGCCGATCGGGGCGATTCCAATCGGGACGGTTCGGACGCTGTCCTTCCGGACGGTCGGGCCGGTTCCATTCAGGACGAGGTTGCTGATCCGGACGTTGCGGGCGCTCCGGACGCGCTTGTCCTTCGGGACGGTTCGGACGCTCGGCGCGCGGGAAGTCGCGACGCTGTTGAGGCGAGGCATCCATGTCGCGCGGCTGAGCGCGTTGCGGACGCTGACGTTCTCGCGGAGAGACTTGCTCATCCTGGGCCATGGTCGCGACGGGAGCGAGGGCCGGAAGGATGAAGCTGGCGATGGCTGTGAAAACCATCAAGGAGCGTTTCATGGTCTCATTTCCTCGCACGCCTGGGAGGGGCGGCTTGATCGCAAATCTGGCGTTTCCGCCATGAACCCCGGCTGAACAGCGATTGTTGGAAATATGCAGACTGCGGACAAGAAAAGGCCCCGCGACATGTGCGCCGCAGGGCCTTCCGGCATCGCTGGGATACGTCCTAGAAGACGTCGTGCAGCACGCTGGCGATCAGGCCGCTGGCGACCGCGATCAACAGGATGTCGTTGCCCGCATAGACGTAGCGATAGCCGCGCGGAGCCGGCCGCAGTCCATAGAAATAGGGATCATTGACGTAGTAACCACGGTAGGCCGAAGGCAGATAGCCGCCCTGACGCCAACGGTAGCCGTAGTAGCGAGGCTCGACCCGATAATAGCCATGGCCCGGCGCATACCAGTAGCCCTGACGGCCGCCGCGATAGTCGCGGAAGTCGGAACGGCCCCGCCACCAGTCGCGATTGTTGCGCTCCCAGCGATCGGCGCGGCGGTGATCATCTTGTCGCCAGTCGCGGCGGTCGTCATGACGGTCCTGACGCCACTCGCGACGATCCTGGCGGTGCTCCTGGCGGTCGTCCCGACGGTCCTGGCGCCATTCGCGACGGTCATCCCGACGATCCTGTCTCCATTCGCGGCGATCGTCGCGGTGTTGGGCCTGAGCCGCCAATGGCGCGACCGTGGTGGACAGCGCCAGGGCGACGACGGCGGCCTTGGTGAGGCGGTTCATCTGCATGTCTCCTTGCTCCGGGGCGCCGTGAAAGGGCAGGCAGGCGGCCCGTTTGAACATGGGCTGAAGGTCGGGGCGGGCGCATGAACTGCGGCTGAACGGTCGTGTCAGCTTTCATAGGGAGCCGACGAACCCCGGATTTCCTGGCTTTGCGGCGTTAACGCTAATTTCAAACCGGCGGTATTTGATCGCGGTTCGAAAGGCGGGGTCAGAAGGACCGAGGCCTGGAGGACAAGGCTATGAACGCGCAAGAAACAGCGCCTGAAGCTATCGAGACCGCGGCCCTGCCGCTGCCTACGCCGGATATGGACGGCGACGCCCTGTTCCGACTGGGCCTGGCCTATTCGACGGGATTGGACGGATGCCCGATCGACCGGGTGTCGGCTCACATGATCTTCAACCTGGCGGCCATGAAGGGCTCGATCGAGGCGCGGGACTATCGCCGCGAAATGAGCCAGGAAATGGATCACGACGAGTTGGCCGAAGCCCAGCGCGCCGCGCGCCGCTGGATCGATTCCGGATCGACGAGCATCGCCGCCTGACGGTCCGCTGATCGACGGCTGGACCCGGGACGGTCGGCGGGCTATTGAGCCGCCGAGACTGTTTCGAAGGATTCCTGTTCATGCTCGCTCGCATCTATCGCCCGGCCAAAACCGCGATGCAGTCGGGTAAGGCCAAGACCCATGACTGGCGTCTGGAATTCGAACCGGCGTCGGCCCGGACGCAGGACCCGCTGACCGGCTGGACCAGCACTACGGACATGAACGGCCAGGTTCGTCTCTCCTTTGAAACCAAGGAAGAGGCGGTCGAGTACGCCGAACGCCACGGTATCGCCTTCCGACTGCAAGAGCCGAACGAAGCGCCGGTCATCATCAAGGCCTACGCCGACAACTTCGCCACCAACCGCAAGCAGTCCTGGACGCACTGAGACCGCGTTCGCTTCTGGCGAGGAAAGCCGCCGCCCGGCGTCGTTCGGGCGGCTTTTTCATGCGCGGCGTGTCGATTATCATTCCTGAACAGGGGCGTGGGGGGGGGGGGGGGGGGGGGGGGGGGGGGGGGCCCGCCCCCCCCCCCCCCCGCCCCCCCCCCCCGCCCCCCCCCCCCCCCCCCCCCCCCCCCCCCCCCCCGACCCGCTCCATCATGGCCAGTTCCTTGACGCCCAGCCCTGCCCGGGCGGCGGGCGCCGTGGCCGCAGCCGGCGCCGGAGTTTGCGCCAGGGC
>NZ_JBEPTF010000004.1:0-410598 GCF_040549405.1 Brevundimonas faecalis
AAAACCCCGGAAATCCAATCTCCAAGGCCCCGCCGGACCAGCCCGTCGCCGAGCGAGGCGGCGATATACGGCCACCCCTCAAACTCCACAAGCCCCTTCGTGACGATTCCGCAAAAAACCGACAGAACAGGAATCGTCGGCGGGTCCGCCGCCTATCCGGCCGCTATATAGGTGCGCAGGCTTTCCGCCTCTCGCGCGGTCTCCGCGATCTGGCATTTCACCACGTCCCCGATCGAGACCACGCCCGCCAGGCGACGCTCCTTCAGGACAGGCAGATGGCGAATCCGTCGATCCGTCATGCGTCCCATGAGGACAGCCACGGTTTCCGTCGGCTCAGCAAATACGACGTCGGACGTCATGTAGCGGGACGTGGGATGCGACAGGGCCGCCTCCCCGTCCTGGGCGATCGCATGGACGACGTCCCGTTCGGACAATATCCCCACCACTTCGTCGCCTTCACAGACGACAAGGGCGCCCACCCGCCGGGCCGTCAGTTCGGCGCAGGCCGCGGCCAGGGGCGCCTCGGGCGAAAGGGTGAAGACGATCTGTCCCTTGTCCTTCAGAATCTCGGCGACCAGCATGGCGGCTCCTTCCCCGTTTCATGGCGGGAGGCGGCCGCGGACCGGCCGCTAGAAGAGAAGCATCGCTCAGACCCGGGTTTGTGGCAAATCGGGCCGCGCGCCGAACCAGGCCCCCAGGGGGCCGACGGCCAGTATGCCGAACAGGAAGCCGAAGGCGTGCGCCTCCCAGGCGATGCGGGCGCCCTCGGCTCCCGGCGCCAGGCCGATGAGTCCCGCCACGAGATTCACCGCCATCCACGCCGCCGAGGCGCGCAACACCGCCGGATGGAACAGCGGCAGCACGCGCCCTCCCCCGCCCATGAGACGCGTCGCCGCGCCGATCAGGCCGAATACGGCGCCCGAGGCTCCCACCAGGGGGTCCAGGCTCCCGGGATGGCACAGGCCGTATCCCAGGGCGGCGACCGCGCCGCTGCATATATAGAGGGCGACGAAGGCCAAGGGCGCCAGGCCTCGCCCCAGCAGACGGGCGACCGGCGCGCCGAAGGCCAGGGCCGCGACGGCGTTCATCGCCACATGCGGCCAGCTTCCGTGCAACAGCATGGAGGTGAACAGGCCGCTGAACCGCCCCTGCTCCAGGTCGGCCGCGCGGAAGGCCATCGACAGTCCCTGATCCGGCAAGCGCTCCTGGAAGAAATAGAGCACGGGCATGGAGGCCGCGATCAGCGCCGGCAGGAAGGGCGCGTTCAGGATCTTCTCTCGCGGGGCGGTTCCGCGATCTTCGCCCAGGTCTTGCATAGCCCCTTGATGAAGAAAGACGGCGTTAACCTCAAGCCGTCCCCGAACCGGTCAATTCGAGTTGGCACGTTCATTGCTGGGGAGGTTTGCGAAGATACTGCGGAGCCTCACATGCCGTCCCAAAGACTGACAACGTCGACCTCGGTCCTCGCCTTGAGCCTGCTGGCCCTGGCCGGATCCGCCTCGGCGCAATCGACCGGTTCCGCAGGCGCGGCCCAGTTCCAGGCCGGCTACGGCGCCTCGCGCTACACCACGGCCCGGAACAACTCCGGCTCCACCCGCGACGAGAACGGCAACCGTCTGATCGTCAACGGCATCATCCAGTCCGGCGCCAGCAGCTATTCCAGCTCGAGCGCGGGCGTGTCCGCCGGCTACGCCGGCTCGGGCAAGGGCGGCGCCAACATCGGCGGCTCCACCGCCATCGGCAACAATCTGAACGTGGTGGTGCAGGGCAACCGCAACACCGTCATCGTCAACTCCACCCAGACCAACACCGGCAACGTCACCGCCGGGACGGCTCTGAACGGATCGCTGGTTTTCCCATGAGCAAGAACATCTCAATGCGCGCTCGCGCGGCTGTCGCCGTCGCCGCCGTCGGCGCCCTGCTGGCCGGTTGCGTCAGCACCAGCGCCGGTCCCTCGGGCCAGTACGCCAAGCCGATCGGCAATGCGCCGGTCACGTCCAACCCGACGCCCTATTCGACCGCGCTCTACTGCCTGGCCGACTATGCGCGCCGCTACAACCTGCCGTCGCCGCGCATGGCCGTGGGCCGCATCAGCGACTACACCGGCACCATCTCCGCCGACGGCGGCCGCCAGATCACCCAGGGCGCCTCGCTGATGGCGAACACGGCCCTGGCCAAGGCCGGCGCCCGGATCGTCGAACGCTACGACACCTCCGTCTCGGAGCTGGAGCTGCGCTACGCCAACAACAAGCTGATCAGCGACGACCAGCCGAACGGCGGGCCCCAGGACGCCGCCTACCGCCGCATCCTGGCCGGCCAGGTGCCGGGCTCGGACTTCTATGTCGTCGGCGGCATCACCGAGGTGAATTACAACATCCGCTCGGGCGGCTTCGACATCGCCGGCGGCGAGGTCCAGCAGAACGGCGGCTCCGGCCTGCTGACCGGCAAGGTCTTCGTGATGAACGTCGCGATCGACCTGCGCCTGGTCCAGACCACCACCCTCGAGGTCGTGGACGTCGTCTCCTATCAGAAGCAGATCGTCGGCCGCGAGATTTCGGCGGGCGTCTTCGACTTCCTGAACGGCAACGTCTTCGACATCTCGGCCGGCAGCAGCGGCCTGGAGCCGGTCCAGCTGGCCGTCCGCGCCCTGGTGGAACGCGCCACCGTCGAATTCATGGCCAACCTCTACGGCGCCCCCGGCCCGGAAGTCTGCCTGAACCCTGCCAACGACCCCCTGGCCGACACGCCTGTCGGCCCGACCGGCGGCTACTACCCCGCCTACGCCAATACGGACACGAACAATGGACAAACTCGCGCGGACCCGTCTCGCTGGCACGATCGTCGCGACAGCGCTGTGCGCGGCAACCGCTAGCACGGCCGTCGCCCAGCAGCGCCTGGTCCTGAACAACCAGCTGCAGCTGGGCGACGTCGTGGCCGGGCAGCAGTTGAACGTCGTCGACGTCAGCGATCAGGTGACCGTCTCCACGGCGGCCAGCGGCAACAGCCTGGCCGGCGGGACGGAGGGGCAGCCCATGCACCTCCGCTCGACCCAGGACATGCGCGGCAACGCCTCGGCCTCCACGACCCTGACCCTGGGCGGCGACACCCGCGGCCTGACGACCAGCGTCACCCAGGCGCGCGCCAACTACCTGGCGGGCACGGCGAACAACGCCCAGATGACGGTCGAGACCAATCAGGTCGGACAGGGCGACGTCACGGCCTCGTCCCGGATCACCGGCGTGGACGCCCGGCTGGTCGGCGGCGGACAGATCGCCTCCGGCGCCTACGGCAACACGACCGCCCTGACCGGCGGCGCGACCGGCTCCGGCCGCACAGCGATCACGGGCACGATCAACCAGACCATGAACGGCGACGTGCGCGCGACCAATACGGCCTCGCCGCGCTACGCCCCCGCTCCGACCGACTTCTCCAGCGAAGCCGCGGCCAATGCGGTTCAGGTCACGACCGGTCCCTCCTCGAACCAGGATCTGACGGTGCGCCAACGCTCCTCGGGCGCCGTGGTCGAGGCCGACACCAGCGTCTGGGCCGGCAACGCCTGGAACCTGGCGGGCCGCAGCCGCGCGACGGGCAACCAGGCCGTCTTCTACAATCAGGGCGGCTCCCTGATCGCCGACACGGACCAGGAGAACAGCGCCCAGATCATCGGCGCCGTCGAACTCAGTTCCTATGACTTCGGCGCCGCCACGGCCGCCGCCGACGCCGTCGCCAACAATGTCGTCGTCGGCAACAACGACATCTATGTCGACATCGACAACGTCCAGGTGAACACCGGCGGCGTCGAGGCCACGGCCTCCTTTACGGGACAAAAGGGCTATGACGCCTATGTCGGGGCCAACGCCGCCGGCAACTCGATCACCGGCTACGCCTGCTCCGAATGCGGCGGCAATCTGAACGCCAACAACGTCCAGACCAACGCCGGGAACGTGCGGGCCAACGCCGTCACCACGATCAACGGCAGCGGCCGCAACGTGATCGCCGGCGCCAACGCCGTGGGCAACGCCGCGACCTTCTACGTCACGCGGAACGGCGGTGGCGGAAATTAACTTTCCGTAACTTGAGGTAGTCAAGCACGTTTGTCATCGTGACAAACGTGCAGACCTTCCTGCACGCCAATCGACGTGCAGGGCGGCGGCCGATCCGGGCGGCCGGATCGCACGATCCGGAGCCTTCGGTTCATGACTTCGCCGCGCCGCCTTCTGCTTCTCGCCGCCTCCAGCCTGGCCCTTCTGAGCGGCGCCGCCCTGCCCGCCGTCGCCCTGCCTTCGTCAGCCGCAGCGACGGCCGCAGCCCAGGACGCCCAGCCGTCCCGTCCCTGGGCCCAGGCGGCCAGCGACATTCCCGCGGATCCGGCCGTCCGCTTCGGCGTCCTGCCCAACGGCATGCGTTACGCCGTCATGCACAACGCCACCCCGCCCGGTCAGGCGTCGCTGCGCCTGCGCATCGACGCCGGCTCCCTGATGGAGAACGACGACCAGCTTGGACTGGCCCACTTCATGGAGCACATGGCCTTCAACGGCACGACCAATGTGCCCGAGAACGAACTGCTCCGGATTCTGGAACGCCTGGGCCTGGCCTTCGGCGCCGACACCAACGCCTTCACCAGCTTCGATCAGACCGCCTATACGCTGGAGTTGCCGCGCACCAACGACGAGACCGTCGACACCTCCCTGCACATCATGCGTGAACAGGTCTCCGAAGCCCTGATGAAGGCCGAGGACATCGACGCCGAGCGTGGCGTGATCGAGGGCGAGGAGCGCCTGCGCAACACCCCCGGCCTCCGTTCGCTGAAAGCCCAGATCGCGCTTCTGGCGCCGGGTCAGCGCCTGTCGAACCGTCTGCCGATCGGCGATCTCAGCATCATCCGCACAGCGCCGCGCGATCGCTTCGTCGAGTTCTACAACGCCTACTACCGCCCCTCGCGCGCGACCATGATCGCCGTCGGCGACTTCGACGTCGACCAGATGGAAGCCAAGATCAAGACGACCTTCTCCGACTGGACGCCCAAGGCCGCCGACGGCCCGAATCCCGATCTGGGAACCGTGGCCGCGCGTTCGCCCGAAACCCGCATCCTGGTCGAGCCCGGCGTCCAGTCCTCAGTTCAGTTGAACTGGATCCGCAATCCCGACCTGGACCCCGACACGGTCGCCGAACGCCGTGAAGCCCTGATCCAGAATCTCGGCCTTGCCGTGCTGAACCGCCGCCTGGGCGAAATCGCCCGCTCGGAAAACCCGCCCTTCATCGGCGCCGGCGCTGGCCAGACCGGCCTGTTCCGCACCGTCGATCTGGGCAGCATCTCGGCCAGCTTCAATCCGGGCGGCCTGAAACGCGCCCTGGAGACCGTCGAGCAGGAGCAGCGCCGCCTGGTGCAGTTCGGCGTCGGCCAGGCAGAACTGGATCGCGAAATCGCCAACACCCGCACCATGCTGGAGAACGCAGCCCAGGCGGCCGCCACCCGCAGCACGCCGGTCCTCGCGAACGCCCTTCTGGGCGCGACCAACGACGGCAAGGTCTTCTCCGCCCCGGCCGCCAACCTCGCCCTGTTCGAGGCCGCGGTTAAGGACCTGAAGGCCGAACAGGTCAGCAACGCCGTCAAATCGGTGTTCGAAGGCCAGGGTCCGCTGGCACTCGTCGTGACGCCCGAAGCGATCGAGGGCGGCGAGGCCGGCGTCACCGCCGCCCTGGCGGCCAGCCGTCAGGTTCCCGTCAAGGCGCGCGCCGAGGAAGCCCAGCTTCAATGGCCCTATGACAGCTTCGGCGCCGTCGCGACGCCGGGCGCCCGCACCGAGGTCGCCTCCATCGGCGCGACGATCGTGACCTTCCCCAACGGCGTGCGTCTGACGGTCAAGCCGACGACCTTCAAGGACGAGCAGATTCTGGTCAGCGTCCGCACCGGCATCGGCGAGGAAGGCCTGCCCGCCGATCGCTTCACCTCGCAAACCCTGGCGCCCATGGTCTTCACCCAGGGCGGCCTCGGCAAGTTGACCGCCGATGAACTGAGCCGCGTCCTGACCGGCAAGATCTACGGCGCAGGATTCACGATCGACGGCGACGCCTATCAATTGTCAGGCGCCACCCGCCCCGCCGATCTGCTGCTGCAGATGCAGGTCCTGACGGGCTATCTCACCGACCCCGGCCTGCGTCCCGCCCCCTTTGAACAGATCAAGGCCCTCTTCCCGCAGATCATCGCCCAGCAGATGGCCACCCCAGGCGGCGCCTTCGGCATCCAGGCCTCCGGCCTGCTCGCCAGCGGCGACAAGCGCGAGAGCTTCCCCACGGCTCAGGACGTCGCGGGCTTCACCCTGGACGAACTGAAGCAGGGCGTGACCCAGGGCCTGGCCTCCGGCCCGATCGACATCGTCATGGTCGGCGATGTGAAGGTGGAGGACGCGGTGGCCGCCGTCGCCTCGACCTTCGCCGCCCTGCCGACCCGGGCCCCGGCCGCCCAGCCCCTGCCGGGTTCGGACCAGCGCCGCTTCCCCGCGCCGACCGCCGAACCGGTTCGCCTGACGCACACCGGTCCCACGGAACAGGCCCTGTCCTACATCGCCTGGCCGACGACCGACTCGGTCGACGACCGGACCGAGGCGCGCAAGGTCGCCGTCCTGACCGAGGTGCTGAAACTGCGTGTCCTGGACGAGATTCGCGAGAAGCAGGCCTTGGCCTATTCGCCGCGCGTCGGCTCGTCGTCGTCCGACGCCTTCAAGGGCTACGGCTCGGTCTCCATCATGGCCGACACCGCGCCGGACAAGATCGGCGCCTTCTATACGGCCGTCGACGCCATCGTCGCCGACCTGCGCGACAAGCCGATCACCGAGGATGAGCTGAACCGCGCCCGCCTGCCGGTGATCGAAACCCTTCGCCGCAGCCAGGCCGGCAACGAATACTGGCTGAGCCAGCTTTCGGACGTCGCCGCCAAACCGGCCTCGGTGGAGCAGATCCTGACCCACATCAGCGATCTGGAATCCTTCACCGTCGCCGACGTCCAGGCCGCCGCCCGTCAGTACCTGCGGTCGGACACGGCCTGGAAGGCACAGGTGGTCTCGGCCAACGCCCCGGCCCAGTAAAGGCTGGTCGTTCCGACGACAAATAAGGGCCCCGATCGCAGGATCGGGGCCCTTTCAGTTTTCTATCGGCCGAACGGGAGATCGACGGCCGTTTTCTGAAGCAGTCCGGGTGAAGCCGAGCTGAGCCTTCTGTTCAGACGATCAGAAGACCCGGCCCCCTACTCCGCCGTCCAGCATCATCATGCCGCTGGCCGTGGCGGCCTCGACCATTTCCTCGCGATACTCGGTGTAGGTTTCCTCGCGGATCATGGTCAGGACCTTCACGCCCGCGCCGTAGCGGCGCAGCAGCGAACGCTCGTTGCAGTCGCGCTCGGCCTTCTCCGGACGGCACTCCAGCACGCCGCCTCGGCCGTACCACAGGGCTTCGCGCTTGTTGCAGTCCAGGGTCTCGCCCGGTCCGCCAGCCTCGTCGCCGATGGTCCACTGCAGCTTGGTGCCCGCGATGCAGCGATACAGTTCGCCCTCATAATCCATGGCCACGTCCTTGCCCGGACGGACCTGGGACGCGGGGTGCGGCACGGCGCGATCGTCGATGCAGACGGCCTGGATGACCACCCGCTTCTCCATGCGACGCGACGCCGTATAGGGCACGCGCACCGACTGCATGGCCGATCCCTGGACGTTCAGCCCCTGGATGGTGGTCGGATAGGAGGAGTTGTCGATGTTGAAATAGGCGCCGCCGCCGCCCGCCACGATCACCGTCGCGGCGCTGCGCGAAGAGGCGCGGGCCGAAGCGCTGGCGTTGGCGTTGACGTTCACATTGACGTTCACATTGCCGCCGCTGCCGCAGCAGGGCGGAGCCGGCGGCGGGGCGCAGCACGGCGTGACCGGCGGCACGGGCGGCCGCGGCGGCTGGCAGCACGGCCCGCTCGGTCCTCCCGGGACGCCGGGACCGCCCGGCAGACCGGGCGGAGGCGGCGGCGGAGGCGGAAGGCACCCCCCGCCGTTCGCGCCGCAACCGGCCGCAGCGGCGTCGGCCAGCGCCATCAGGCCGAAGAAGGCGACGCCGCCCGCCAGCATGTTCTTGATCCCCAACCGCATGGGTCCGGTCTCCTGCATTGATCTCGACAGGCTCCATGCAAGTCGCGGGCCGTTTTGATCGGCGGGATTCCGACGCAGGATCGTTTGTTTCAGGACATCCGGCTTCGACGGTGGCCGCCGCCTGTCCCATCCTGAAGCATCATCCGGCCCTATGGGGCTTCAGATCCCGGACATAGCGCTTCCAGTTCTGCACATAATGCTCGGCGGACAGGCGCAGGGCCTCGACCTGGCCCTCGTTCAATTCGCGGACCACCTTGCCCGGCTGCCCCATGACCAGGCTGTTGTCGGGAATGACCTTGCCCTCGGTGATCAGGGCGTTGGCCCCGATCAGGCAGTTTTTTCCGATCTTCGCCCCGTTCAGGATCACGGCCCCGATGCCCACCAGGCTGTTGTCGCCGATCTCGCAGCCGTGCAGCATCGCCTTGTGCCCCACCGTCACGCCCGCCCCGATGGTCAGGGGCGCCCCGACGTCGGTGTGCAGTATGCTGCCGTCCTGAATATTGCTGTCGGCGCCGATGGTGATCGGATCATTGTCGCCGCGAAGCACGGCGTTGAACCAGACGCTGGCGCCGGGATGCAGAATCACGTTTCCTAAAACAGTCGCACTTGGCGCGATCCAGTATTCGCCTTCCGGCGGAAGCTGAGGCCTGCTGTCGCCCAGGTCGTAAACACTCATCCGAACACCCCTTATATTTCAGAAAACGAAGGCTTTAAGCTTTCATAAACCACGCTAGCATCATCGTGTTGATGCGATTCGAGGCTGCTATTTCGGCCCCGGATCCGAAGCCGGATCAACCCCGGTCCGGCCAGTAGCTGGAGAATGCGCATGGCGCGTTCGCGAGCGGTTCCGGGACGACGCGTCTGCGCTTGCGGCGACGATCCCTCGACCGATCCGGGCGGCCTGACGGCTCCGGCCCCCTCCTCCCCCACCGACGACCGAGGCGAGACCCTGTTGGGCTCGCCTTTTTCTTTGCCCTGGAGACGTTCATGACGAAGCGCTCGGCCATCAAGCGTCAGGTCCGCGAAGGCGTGCTGGATTCGCGGGAATTCACGCAGGACGCCAAGGTCCGGCGATTGCCGAACCATGCGGGATGGTCGCCCTATCCCTCCAACGACGACCGCGAGCAGGGCTATCTGAAGACGCTGAAACCCAAGTCGGACGGTCAGGCGGAGTTGATGACCGCCGTCGATCACGCCAACCTGGTCCTGGCCCTGGGCCCTGCGGGCACCGGCAAGACCTATCTGGCCGTGGCCAAGGCGGTCGAGGCTCTGGAGGCGGGGAAGGTCGGCCGCATCGTCCTGTCCCGTCCGGCGGTCGAGGCCGGGGAATCCATCGGTTTCCTGCCCGGCGACATGGAGGACAAGCTGGCCCCCTATCTGCGGCCGCTCTACGACGCCCTGTCGGACCGTCTCAGCATGAAACGGGTCAAGGCCCTGATGGCCGAGGGCCTGATCGAGATCGCCCCCATCGGCTACATGCGCGGCCGCACGCTCAACAACGCCTTCATCGTCGTGGACGAGGCGCAGAACTGCACCTACGTCCAGCTCAAGATGCTGCTGACCCGGCTGGGCTGGCACTCGACCATGGTGGTGACGGGCGACCCGCATCAGTCGGACCTGCTGCCCGGCGTCTCGGGCCTGTCCGACATCGCCGAGCGGCTGGAGGCGGTGCCGGACATCGCCGTGGTCCGCCTGGCCGAACGCGACATCGTGCGCCACCCCCTGGTCGCGAGCATGATCGGCGTCCTTTAAGCCCCCTGTAAGGACGCTGATGCGGGAGAGGCCCGGCGATCGCTCGCCGGGCCTCTCTTCCTGTCTCACATGACATCGGCCAGGACGGCCTTGGCCTCCGGCTCCGGCTTCTTCTCCGGCGGCGGCGTGCGCGCGCCCATCCGGTCGATGAAGGCGAAAACGAAGGGATTGAGCGAGATCGACAGCAGGGCCGCCGCCAGGATCAGGTCGTGCGTCTCGCGGCTCATGGCGCCCAGGGACACCGAGATGGCGGCCAGGATGAAGGAGAACTCCCCGATCTGCGCCAGGGCGGCGGCGACGGTCAGGCTGGTCGCCCGCTCCAGCTTGAAGGCCGTGGTGATGGCCAGGGCCGCCAACGACTTGCCCACGATGACGATGCCCAGGACACCCAGCACGGCCAGGGGCTCGCGCACCAGGATGGTCGGGTCGAACAGCATGCCGACCGAGACGAAGAAGAGCACCGCAAAGGCGTCCCGCAGCGGCAACGACCGCTCGGCGGCGTTGTGCCCCAGGGGCGAGCTGTTCAGCACCAGGCCGGCCAGGAAGGCGCCCAGGGCGAAGGAGTGGAACAGGTAATAGGCCACCCAGGCGATCCCCAGGGCGATGGCCAGGACCCCCAGGGTGAACAGTTCGCGCGACTTGGTGTGGGCGATCCGCACCAGAACCCAGGGCAGGACCTTGGCGCCGATCACCAGCATGACCCCGACGAAACCGGCGACCTTGACCAGGGTCCAACCGATGGACTTGGCCAGTTCCGCCCCGCTCAGGCTCTCGCCCGGCTGGATGATCAGCAGCGGCAGCATGACCAGGGCGATGACGATCACCAGGTCCTCGACGATCAGCCATCCCATGGCGATGCGCCCGGCGTGGGTCTTGAGCTGCTTGCGCTCCTCAAGCGCCCGCAACAGCACCACGGTCGAAGCCACCGACAGGGAGAAGCCCAGCAACAGGGCCTCCACGTCGCCGAGTCCCAGCAACAGCCGCCCCAGGCCCCAGCCCAGAACCGTGGCCGCGCCGATCTGGACCAGGGCGCCGGGAATGGCGACCGTCCGGACCTTCATCAGGTCCGCCAGCGAGAAGTGCAGCCCGACCCCGAACATCAGCAGGATGACCCCGATCTCCGCCAGCTGTGGCGCCAGTTCGGTGTCCGCGACGAAGCCGCCGGTATAGGGACCGACGACGACCCCCGCGACCAGATAGCCGACCAGGGGCGACAACTTCAGCCGATTGGCCAACATGCCGAACACGAAGGCGAGGACGAATCCCCCGACTAGGGTGACAATCAGGCTGTCGGCATGCGGCATCGGCGCTCCTGCGTCGGTGAGAGGGTGTCCTTTGGGGTTTGGAAGCCTCAATCTGGGGACGTGACGTCTCCACAGCAAGGCTCGCCTCGGCATTTTCGCCGGGATGAAACCGATTCGGAACCGCCAAAGTTACAGGCGCGACCAGGAGTCGCGGCCGCGCACGCCTGACGCCCCGTTTTCAGGCCCCGATCAGGCCCCCGGTCAGGCCCTCGCGGCCCGCGCGACGTCCACGCCCAGGGCCGTCAGGGCCGAGGCGGCGATATGCTCGGCGTTCAGGCCGGCCTCCGCATACATGACCTCGGGCTTGTCCTGGTCCTGGAAGACGTCGGGCAGGTGCAGGGTGCGGACCTTCAGCCCCGCGTCCAGCGCGCCCTTCTCGGCCAGGAGCTGCAGCACGAAGCCGCCGAAGCCGCCCATGGCGCCCTCTTCCACCGTGATCAGGCATTCATGCTCGCGCGCCAGCCGCAGGATCATGTCGGCGTCCAGCGGCTTGGCGAAGCGGGCGTCGGCGACCGTGGCCGAGACGCCACGTGCAGCCAGCAGGTCAGCGGCCTTCAGCGATTCCTGCAGGCGGGTGCCCAGGGACAGGATGGCGACCGAGGTCCCTTCGCGGACGATGCGGCCCTTGCCGATCTCCAGCGGGGCGGCCAACTCGGGGATGTCGACGCCCACGCCCTCGCCGCGCGGATAGCGGAAGGCGCTGGGACGGTCGTCGAT
Source organism: Brevundimonas faecalis (assembly GCF_040549405.1). Taxonomy (NCBI): domain Bacteria; kingdom Pseudomonadati; phylum Pseudomonadota; class Alphaproteobacteria; order Caulobacterales; family Caulobacteraceae; genus Brevundimonas; species Brevundimonas faecalis. The sequence continues at coordinate 11,900 of NZ_JBEPTF010000004.1, forward strand.
GGCCAGGGAAGTCGAGATCATGGCGGCCAGGTCCGCCTCGTCGGCGGCGGCCATCAGCACCATGCCCGGCAGAGCGCCCATGAAGCCGATGTCGAAGCTGCCCGCGTGGGTCGCGCCGTCGGCGCCGACCAGGCCCGCCCGGTCCATGGCGAAGCGCACCGGCAGGGACTGGATGGCCACGTCGTGGACCACCTGGTCGTAGCCGCGCTGCAGGAAGGTCGAATAGAGGGCGCAGACCGGCTTCATCCCGTCCGCCGCCAGGCCGGCGGCGAAGGTGACGGCGTGCTGCTCGGCGATGCCGACGTCGAAGGTCCGGTCCGGGAAGGCCTGGCCGAACAGGTCCAGCCCGGTGCCCGACGGCATGGCCGCCGTGATGGCGACGATCGAGGGATCGACCTGGGCATGCTTGATCAACTCGGTCCCGAAGACCTTGGTGTAGCTGGGGGCGTTGGAGACGGACTTGGCCTGCTTGCCCGAAACCACGTCGAACTTGACCACGGCGTGCAGCTTGTCGGCGCTGCTCTCGGCCGGGGCGTAGCCCTTGCCCTTCTGCGTCACGACATGGACCAGCACCGGGCGGTCGGTGATGGCGGCGGCGTTCTTCAGGATGGGGACCAGGTTCTCCATGTCGTGACCGTCGATCGGCCCGATGTAGTAGAAGCCCAGCTCCTCGAAGAAGGTGCCGCCCACGATCATGCCGCGGGCGTATTCCTCGGCCTTGCGCGCCGCGTCGCGGAAGGGGCGCGGCATGTGGTCGACGAACTTCTTCCCGACCTTGCGGATGTTCTGATAGGCGCCGCCCGAGACCTGCTTGGCCAGATAGGCGCTCATGCCGCCGACGGGCGGGGCGATCGACATGTCATTGTCGTTCAGCACCACCATCAGCTGGCCGTTGGTGGCCTCGGCGGCGTTGTTCATCGCCTCATAGGCCATGCCCGCCGACATGGAGCCGTCGCCGATGACGGCCACGACGCGGTTCTTCTCGCCCTTGGCGTCCCGCGCGGCGGCGAAACCCAAGGCTGCCGAGATCGAGGTCGAGGCGTGGGCCGCGCCGAAGGGATCGTATTCGCTCTCGGACCGCTTGGTGAAGCCCGACAGGCCGCCGCCCTGGCGCAGGGTGCGGATGCGGTCGCGACGCCCGGTCAGGATCTTGTGCGGATAGCACTGATGACCGACGTCCCAGATCAGGATGTCCTTCGGCGTCTCGAAGACATGATGCAGGGCCACCGTCAGCTCGACCACGCCCAGGCCCGCGCCCAGGTGCCCGCCGGTCACGGACACCGCGTCGATGGTCTCGGCCCGCACCTCGTCCGCCAACTGCTTCAGTTGAGGTACGTCGAAGCCCCGCGTGTCGGCGGGAATGGTGACGGTGTCGAGGAGAGGAGTGTTAGGCATCAGAGACATCTAGTCCGAGATCGGCATTCAAGCGAGTGTCCATGTCGTCGCCATGGACATGACGCAAGCTGTTAAACGTGAGCGCCGGCAGCCAGTTGCCGGGCCAGGCGTTCAGAATCGCCTCGCGTGGACAGCCAGATCAAGGTTTCGGTCGCCCAGGCGATAGCATGGCGGAGCCATCCGAAGCCCCGACCTTTACGCTGCGCGACGGCGTAGTCGATATGGCTCTCTTCCTCGATCTGGATGTCCTGGATAAGGCGGCGAAGCTCCTCATCTGAGGCCCATCGAATCTGGTCATCGAGGTGTCGATGCACGGTCCGCTCGACCGCCTCCGTGCACGCCAGAATAGCTTCACGGCCGAGCACGCCTGAGATCAGGCCAAGCGCTGCGCCGCCCACGGCCCATATCCACATCATACGGCAGGGCTTCCCATGGCGGGTCGGCATCAGCGCGCGGAATCGCGCTCGATGACTTCGTTCGTGGGCCAGGGCCTCGTTCAAGAACGGCAGAAGATCGGGCGCACGAAGACGCGCCGCGCCGATCTGGGCGGAATAGATGCTGATCGCCCCATGCTCTCCGCCATGATTGACCCGAAGAATACGCGCCGCGATCGACGTATTCCAAGTCACGGGGTCAGGACCTGCGCTTCAGCACAAAGTCCACGCTGGCCTTGAGGATTTCGGCCTCGTGACCGAACAGGTCAAGATGGGAACGGGCCTGGTCGGCCAAGTGCGCGACCCTCTGTCGCGCTGCGTCGACGCCCAGAAGGGTGACGAAGTTGGTCTTGCCCAGGGCCGCGTCCTTGCCTCCGGCGGCCTTGCCCATCTCCTCGGCCGAACCCTCCGCGTCCAGAACATCGTCGACGATCTGGTAGGCCAGGCCGATGTCGTGGGCGAAACTGGTCAGGGCGTGCCATTCCGCCTCGCCCGCCCGCGCGACGATCAGCGGAATCTCGAAGGCGTAGGCGAACAGGGCGCCGGTCTTCAGGCGCTGCATCCGCGCCACCCCGCCCAGGTCGTCGCGCACGCCCAGAAGGTCGATCATCTGCCCGCCCGCCATGCCCCGCGCGCCCGAGGCGAAGGACAGACGCCGCGCCAGTTCGCAACGCACGCCTGCGTCGTCGTGGGTGTCCTCGTCCAGGATGATGTCGAAGGCGGCGGTCTGCAGCGCGTCGCCGGCCAGGATGGCCGTCGCCTCGTCATAGGCGATGTGCAGGGTCGGACGGCCGCGCCGGACGTCGTCGTCGTCCATGGCCGGCAGGTCGTCGTGCACCAGGGAGTAGGCGTGGACGCATTCCAGGGCGCAGGCGGCGCGCAGGACGGCGCACTCCTCCACGTCCAGCATCCGCCCCGCCTCAATGGCGAAGAAGGGCCGCAACCGCTTGCCCGGCCCCAGGGCGGCATAGCGCATGGCCTCGGTCAGCCGGGCCTCAGGCCCGTCGGCGCGCGGCAGAAGCTGGTCCAGGGCGACCGTGACCAGGTCGGCGATCTCGGCGACGCGGTCGATCACCGCCTGTTCCGGCGAATTGGCGGCCAGCAGGGTCAAAACAGCCTCCCGCCCAGCGGCAGGTCGCGATCCACGCCCACCAGGACCACATGACCCTCGGCGTCGGGAAAGCCCAGGGTCAGGACCTCGGACCTGACCGGCCCGATCTGGCGCGGCGGGAAGTTGACCACCGCCGCGACCTTCCGGTCCTGCAGTTCGTCCAGGGTGTAGTGATGGGTGATCTGGGCCGAGGACTTCCTGACGCCGATGACGTCGCCGAAGTCGATGGTCAGCTTGTAGGCGGGCTTGCGCGCCTCCGGGAAGGGCTCGGCCTTGATGATCCGGCCGACGCGGACGTCCACCTTCAGGAAGTCGTCGAAGCCGATCTGCGGCGCGATGTCGGCGGAATCGGCCATCAGCCGAACTCGGCCGGTTCGACGTCCTTGGCCTGGCCGTCGGCGCCGACGACGATCTTCTCGACCCGCAGCTGGGCCGCCTTCAGCCGAGCCTCGCAGTGAGCCTTCAGACGCGCGCCTTCCTCGTACAGGGCGATGGATTCCTCCAGCGGCGCCTGGCCGGATTCCAGACGGGAGACGATTCCTTCCAGGCGCGACAGGGCGTCCTCGAAGCTGAGATCGGCGGGAACGGCGGGGGAAGCGGCGGCGTCGGTCATGATGCGGGCAACCTAGAGACGCCCGCGCGGCGCATCAACGATGAAAGACTTCAGCGTTTCACGAAGCGGCGCTGCGACCAGTACTTGAACCCCTGGTTGTGGGCCAGGCGCCAGCCGTGCGCCTTCAGGCGCTGGCCGACCATGTGGTTGAAATAGCCGTGCGCCAGAACCAGCACGTCCTGGCCTTCCGACGCCCGGGCGATCAGGATTCGCGCGGCCTGGTCGGCGCGGATCTCGGCCTGGGCGCGAGTCTCCTGCCCGTCGTGGTGGTCGAAGGCGTGCCACCAGAAGCGCGAGACCACGCCCCAGTAGCGCGGCGACAGCTTCAGCCATTTCGGGAAGCGCGGCGGCGGCAGGGGCGCCTCGATGAACAGGGCGTCGACCAGGACGTCGCGGCCCGCCGCCACGGCCTGGGCCGTTTCCTGGGCCCGCGGCCGGGTGGAGGCGTAGATGGCGCCCGCGCCCTCGGCCGCCGTCAGCAGGGCCTGGGGCGGCGTCTGGCCCGCGCGCAGGCCGCCGACCTCGTAGCGACCCCACCAGTCGCGGTATTCGTCCGAGCTGATCATGCATTTGCGCGACAGGGCCGGCTCGCCGTGGCGGGCCAGGATGATCGCGCCCGCATTCGTCGCCGACGGGACGACGGTCGGCGCCTCCTGGGGCTTCGGTGCGGCGGATTCGGGACGGGTCATGAGAACGGGAGAAGTCATAGCACGAGGCGCAGCCTGTGAAATCAAGGCTTTGGCGTCCCTCAATCTCCCCCTGCACGGTTGAAGGGCGCGTCTGTTCGTCGCCCCCTGGACCATGGTGGTAGCTCCCGGCGCGCGCCCCTGCAACCACCAAGCGATGACAGCCGCGCGAGGACGCTTTGCCTCGCCCGCCTCGGGCGCTATGGCCAGGGCATGACCGACGCCCTGATCCGCCCCGCCCGCCTCGACGACGCCGCCGCCCTGGGGCGGCTGGGCCGCCGGACCTTCGTGGACACCTTCGTGACCGGTTTCGGCATCCCCTACCCGCCCGCCGACCTCGAATCCTTCCTGGACGCCAGCTTCAGCCCGGAGACCATCGCCCGGAAACTGGTCGAACCCGGCGCCGCCTGGTGGGTGGCCGAACGCGAGGACGCCCTCCTGGGTTTCGCCAACACCGGCCCGAACACCCTGCCCCATCCCGAGGCCGCGCCCGGAAACGCCGAACTGCGCCGCCTCTACATCGCCCGCGAGGCCCAGGGCCTGGGCCTGGGCACGAAGCTGATGCAGCTCGCCATGGACTGGATGCAGGCCAATACCGACGGCCCCCTGTGGATCGGCGTCTGGAGCGGCAACGAAAAGGCCCAGCGCCTCTACGCCGCCTACGGCTTCGAGAAGGCCGGCGAGTACGACTACCCCGTCGGCGCCTGGAACGACCGCGAGTTCATCTTGCGACGGGGATAGCCTATATTGGCGGCATGACCCGCGCTGAACTTCTTCAGAAGCTGCGAGACCTCAAGCCCTGGCTCGCCGAGCAGGGCCTGGTCAATGTCCGCCTGTTCGGCAGCTATGCGCGAGACGAAGCCGACGCCGACAGCGATGTGGACCTGCTGGTCGATCTGGCCCGGCCCATGGGCCTGCGCTTCTACAGCCTGGCCGAAGATCTCTCCGATATCCTGGGACGCCGGGTCGAACTTCTGGCCAGCGACGGCCTCCGTAACCCCCACGTGCGCGCCGAAGCCCTGAGAGACAGCCTTGCGATCTGAGCGAGGCGATCCGGGCCTGTCGGCCGAGATCAGGGAATCGATCCGCCTCATCAGCCTCTACGTCGAGGACCTGACCCTGGATGCCTTTGATCGCGACATGCTCCGCCGCGATGCGACGGCCTTTCGCCTGCTCATGATCGGCGAAGCGGCGATCCATCTGTCGGATGGGTTCAAGGCCCGGCTGCCGCATCTGGACTGGCGAGGCATGATCAGCCTGCGCCACCGACTGGCGCATGACTACGGCTCAGCCAGCAGTCTGATCCTCTGGACGATCGCCACCGAGGACATCGTGGGGCTTCGGGCCGCCTTGGAGATGGAAACCTGATGCTCCTGCCCTTCTTCACCGCCCTGCGCGACGCCCGTGTCCCGGTCTCGCTGAAGGAATGGCTCCATCTGATGGAAGCCATGGACAAGGACGTGGCCGGGCGCGACGTCGAGGCCTTCTACCACCTGTCGCGCGCCGTCCTGGTCAAGGACGAGAAGCACTACGACCGCTTCGACCAGGTGTTCGGCAAGGTGTTCAAGGGCCTGGAGACGGTCGGCGCAGGCGAGGACCTGACCACCGACGTCCCGGAAGACTGGCTGCGCCTGCTGGCCGAGAAATACCTGACCGACGAGGAGAAGGCCCAGATCGAGGCCCTCGGCGGGTTCGACAAGCTGATGGAGACGCTGAAGCAGCGGCTGGAGGAGCAACAGGAGCGCCACCAGGGCGGAAACCGCTGGATCGGCACGGGCGGGACCAGCCCCTTCGGCCACGGCGGCTACAACCCCGAGGGCGTCCGCATCGGCGGCCCCGGCCGCCACGGCCGCGCGGTCAAGGTCTGGGAGAAGCGCGAATACCGCAATCTGGACGACACGGTCGAACTGGGCACCCGCAACATCAAGGTCGCCCTGCGCCGCCTGCGCCGCTTCGCCCGCGAGGGCGCGGCCGAGGAGCTGGACATCGACGGCACCATCGACGGCACCGCGCGCCAGGGCTGGCTGGACATCCGGATGCGGCCGGAACGGCGCAACACTATCAAGGTCCTGCTCTTCCTCGACATCGGCGGCTCAATGGACGGCCACGTCAAGCTCTGCGAGGAGCTGTTCTCCGCCGCCCGGACAGAGTTCAAGAACCTGGAATTCTTCTACTTCCACAACTGCCTGTACGAGGGCGTGTGGAAGGACAACCGCCGCCGCCACACGGAAAGGACCCCGACCTGGGACGTCCTGAACAAGTACCCCGGCGACTGGCGCGCCATCTTCGTCGGCGACGCCACCATGTCCCCCTATGAGATCACCATGCCCGGCGGCTCGGTCGAGCACTGGAACGAGGAGGCCGGCGCCGTCTGGCTGAAGCGCGCCCGCCAGCAGTGGGAGAAGTCGGTCTGGCTCAACCCCGTGCCGGAACGTCACTGGTCCTACACCCCCTCGGTCGGCCTGATCGGAGAGGCGATGGAGCAGCGCATGTTCCCCCTCACCCTGGAAGGTCTCGACCGCGCCATGCGCGCCCTGGTGCGATAGCCCTCTAGCCGCCCGCCGCGTCGATCAGCGGCAATCGGATTTCGGCGCGCAGCCCGCCTTTCGGACGATTGGACAGGCTCGCCGTGCCCCCGCTGCGCTCCACGATGGAGCGGGCGATGGCCAGGCCCAGTCCCGCGCCGCCCGTCGCGCGGCTGCGCGAGGTCTCGGCCCTATGGAAGGGCGAGAAGACCGCCTCGAGTTGCTCCGGCGCCAGGCCCGGCCCGTCGTCCTCGACGACGACCGCCGCCTGCCCGTCATGGGCCGTCACCCCGACCCGCATCCAACCCCCGCCGTATGTCGCGGCGTTGTCGATCAGATTGCCCAGGGCGCGTTCCATCTGGTCCCGGTCGGCCCGCACCAGGACCTCGCCCCCGGCCCGCAGTTCCACGCTTCGACCCGCCTCCCTGTGGAAGGCGACGCAATCCGCCGCCACGTCCGACAGGTCCAGGGGCTCCTCCGTCCACGCCGCCTCCTCGCCCCGCACATAGGTCAGGAGCTGGGCGATCAACCGCTCCATGCGGGCGATGTCGGCGACGGCCGGATCGCGCGCTCCGGGCGGCAGCCCCTCGACCCTCAGCCTCAAGCCCGTCAGCGGGGTGCGCAGGTCATGGGCGATGGCCGCCATGACCGCCGTCCTCTCCCTCAGCGCCGCCGCCAGCCGGTCCCGCATGGCGTCCAGCGCCCGCGCCGCCGCCCGGGCCTCGCGCGGCCCGCCGACCCGGCCCTCGGCCCGCCCGTCGCCGTCTGCCGCATGGGCCAGACGCAGGAAGGGCGCGGACAACCGCCCCGCGCCCCACGCAGCCAGGGGCGCCAGCACAAGCGCCGCGATCAGGAAGGCCGCCGTCGTGCGCAGACGCTCGGGCGTCGCCCAGGCCCGGAGCGGCGTCGCCGTGCGCCACCCGCCGCCCTCCGTCCGCACCGAAGCCTCGAACGGCGCAAAGGCCGCGCCCGGCGCCGTCGCCATGCCGGCCAGCAAGGGCATGAGCCGCTCGACCGCCTCCCTGGGCGGCTCGGCTTCGTCCAGGCGGTTCCCGCCGCGCCGCTCCGGCGTCAGCAGCCGCACCCGCACCGCGTCGAACGGACGGTCCAGCGTCTGCGCCAGGCCCGCCTGAATTACCAGGCCCTGGCCTTCCCGAGCGGCCGGAAAGGGCGCCGTCCTCGCCTCCCGCACACGCCAGTCGCTCCCCTGGCCCTTCAGGGCAGCGACCGCCTCCGCGACCGTGACCGCCCTGGGCGGCGACGCCGGAAAGGCCTGTGCGATCAGGAAGCTGACCATCAGGGTCAACAGGACCGCCGCGACCGCGAACCCCGCCGCCAGGGGCCGAATGGAGATCGCCCTGCTCACGAACGCGCCGCCGGGCGAAAGCGATACCCGACCCCACGCACCGTCTCGATCAGGGGCGCCTGCCCCTGCCGCGCCAGCTTCCGCCTCAACCGACTGACGCCCAGGTCCACGGCCCGGTCGTAGTTCTCCGTCAGGGGACCGTGCACCCCCTCCAGGATCTGATCCCGGTTCAGAATACGCCCGCCCGCCTGAGCTAGGGTCGCCAGCAGGGCGAACTCGCCGAAGCTCAGCTCCACCGCCCGCCCGTCGGGGTCCGTCAGGCGCCGCGCCTCGACCTCCAGGATCCAGCCGTCGAACCGCATGGGGCGTCCGCCCGCCTCCCGCGTCGGTTCCGGCCGTCGCAGGACGGCCCGGACCCGGGCCAACAGTTCCCGCGGCTCGAACGGCTTGGGCAGGTAGTCGGCGGCGCCGACCTCCAGTCCGACGATCCGGTCCGTCGTCTCCCCCATGGCGCTCAGCATCAGGACCGGCGCCCGCCCTTCCAGGCGACGACATATGGCCAGGCCGTCCTCTCCCGGCATCATGACGTCCAGAATCACCAGGTCCGCCGCCCGCGCCGACAGGGCCGCGTCCATGGCGCGTCCCCCATCGGCCGCCCGCACGGCGTAGCCGGCCTCGGACAGATAGTCGCTCAACGCGGCCCTCAGGCCGGCGTCGTCGTCCACGACCAGAATCTCCGCCTTCGGCTTCATGCTTCCCCCATGCCCCCCGCATGTATCTGTCCTGTGTCAGGCGGACGGCGGCAAGGCCCCGAGGCGACATCGACCGGATACAAACCCTCTACAGCCTCGGGTCTCCCCATCCTCGGAGCCGCCCATGATCGCCCTGACCCTTCTGCTCGCCGCCGCCGATCCTTCCGCCCCCTGCGTCCGCGCCCTGGCCGCCGCCCCCGGCATGGCCTGCGTCGAGGCCGGACGCGGCGTGGTCCTGGCGGAAGACGAGTCGGAGGCCCGGCGCCTGGCCGCCCACGCCGTGGGCGCTGAGGCTCGCTTCGCCCAGGGTTTCAGCGGCGCCCCCGCCCCCTATGCGGTGATCATGGCCCCGTCGGCCTCGGCGCGGAACGGACTGAGGGCGGCGGGCTTCCAGCACGTCCTGTCCTGGCCCGCCCCGCGCAGCTTCAACGAGGCCGCGCGGAGCAGCCTCGAGGCCGGCGCCCGCCGCTTCGCCGCTTCCCAGGGCATGACCGAGACCCAGACCCGTCAGGTGGTGGAACGCGCCCTGTCGCAACTGCCGACGCCTGAAGCCCAGGCGGCCCTCGACGCGGGCATGGTCCCCCACGAACTGGGCCATCTCTGGTTCACCGCCGCCTTCTGGCCCGACGCCGCCGCGAGCGAGACCGAGGCTCCCCGCCACTACGGCGGTCCCGGTCCCGACTGGCTCGACGAGGCCGCAGCCGTGGTCATGGAGGACGAGGCCACGGCCGATCAGCGCCGCGACCAGTTCCGCGCCCTGATGCGCGGCGAGACCCTTCCCGCCCTGGGGCCGACGGACGGGCGACCCGTCTTGCTTGATCTGGCCGGCTTCCTGCGGCGCGACCACCCGGGCCTAGCCCGCGCCGTCTCCGTCGCGCCCGACCTGGCCCGTTCGGGCGGCGTCGGCGTCAGCTTCACGCCCGCAGGCGCCGGCCCGGCCCCGGCGACGCTGGAACGGCTCTTCTATGTCCAGGCCCGCGTATTCAGCGACTATCTGATCCGGACATCCGCTCCCGCCGTACTGGCCGAGATCGCCCAGGCCACGGCGGGCGGACAGGATTTCGAGACCTGGCTGGCCCGACGCGGCCCGGACCTGGGCCTGCCGTCGAGCCTCGCGGCCCTCCAGACGGACTGGGACCGCTTCGCCAGGAACTTCTAGTTGCGGCGGTCGCCCTTGAAGGCGTCCTTCAACCCGCCCACGGCGTTCTGAACCTTGCCGGCGGCCTGTTCGGCGCGGCCCTCGGCCTTCAGCTTCTCGTCGCCGGTCAGCTTGCCGGCGGCTTCCTTGATCCTGCCGCCGATGGTCTTGGCGGCGCCTTCGATACGGTCGTGGTCAGGCATGGGGAGCTCCTGTTCCGCGCCGCCGGGATGACGGCGTCTGGTCTGGAAACAACCGTTTCGCCCGCTCCGGGGTTCCCCGAATCTTCGTCGCGGGATCAGGTTCCGCGCGCGCGCAGCCAGCGGGCGACGGCCCAGGCGTGGGCCTCGTGGCGCAGTTCCGTCAGGGCCTGGACCGGGTCCAGCCAGACCAGTTCGTGATCGGCCTCGCACTGTGTCGCGGCGTCGAAGCCCGTCAGGCGCACGGTCCAGAAGCCCCCGGCGTTGTTGACCGGCGCCCCGTCCGTCTTGCGGAAATACTGGGCGGCCTCGGTCAGGCGATCGACCGGCTCGACGATCAGGCCCGTCTCCTCCGCGAACTCGCGGACCACCGCCTGCTGCTCGCTTTCGTCCCCGTCCACCGCCCCGCCGGGCAGGTCGTAATAGCTGCCTTCCCCGCGATCGACGCGCACGCAGGCCAGCTTGCCGTCCCTCTCCGCCAGACCGAAGGCGGCGGGCCGATGCAGATAGTCCAGGCCCGGTCGGGCCGTTCCGAATTGCAGCTTCATCACGTCACGCTACGCGCGGTCGCGCCGGGGCGTAAAGACCTAAAGGTCGAAGACCAGGCGGGCGCGGACGCCCGCGTGATCCTTGTCGAACTCCACCGCCGACCTCAGGCCGCCGGCCATGGCCGTGACGATCTTGCCGCCCAGCCCCGTCCCCTTGGGCTTGCCGTCGCCCAGGCCCGGCCCGTCGTCCTCGACAACCAGGATCGCCTGCTCCGCAGACAGGGCCTCCAGGGTGATGCGGATCTCGCCCTCCTCGCCGGGCGCATAGGCGTACTTGACCGCATTGGTGACCAGTTCGGTGACGATGACGCCCAGGGACACGGCCTGGTCCGTCGTCACCCGCATCGGCTGGGCCCTCAGGGTCAGGCGGGGCCGTCCCAGACCCGCGTCCGCGCCTTCGACGCCCGGCGTCGGCCCCAGGGACTGCCCCAGTTCCCCGATCAGACCTGCCAGATAGTCGTGCATCTCCACGCTGGCCATGTCGGAGGAGGTGTAGAGGCGGCGGTGCACATGGGCCACGGCCTCGATCCGGACCTGGGCCTCGCGCAGGGCCGAACGGGCTCCGTCGTCGGCCAGTTGGCGCAGTTGCAGGGAGATGAAGCTGGACACCAGTTGCAGGGAGTTGCCGACCCTGTGGTTGACCTCCCTCAACATGGCCTCGGCGCGGTCGCGGGCCAGACGGACTTCTTCCTGGGCGGCCAGGTTCTCCCGCTCCAGGCGACGCCGCAGCAGGGCGTCCTCGACCGCCGAGCGCAGCAGGGCGGTGAAGTCGGCCGAGACGTCCTTGATCACATAGTCGGCCGCCCCGGCCCGCAACGCCGCCACGGCGATGCGCCCGTCCTCGGCCCCGGTGACATAGACCACCGGCGGCGGCTCCGGCAGGGCCAGGATGTCGGGCAGGACGTCCAGCCCCTCCCGTCCCGGCATGTAGTGGTCCAAGGCGCAGACGTCATAGACGCCGGTCCTCAGCGCCTCATAGCCCGCGTCGGCGTTCGGCGCGCACTCGACCTGATAGCCGTGGCGCTCCAGCTCCTTCTGGACCAGGCGCGAAAGCCCCCGGTCGTCGTCGATGTAGAGCAGGCGAATGGCGCCCCCCGCGTCGGTCACGGCGTTCAGATCTCCGGCGCCTGCATCACCGACAGGAACAGGCCCAGCTGGCGGATGGCGACAGCAAAGGCCTCATAGTCCACCGGCTTGGTGATGTAGACGTTGCAGCCCAGGTCGTAGCAGCGCTGGATCTCCACCTTGTCGTCGGTGGTGGTCAGGACCACGACCGGCGCGCGGCGCAGGCGCTCGTCCTGCTTCACCTTCTCCAGGATGTCGGTGCCCGACATGTCCGGCAGGTTGAGGTCCAGCAGGATCAGCAGGGGTCCGGCGCTGCGGACCTCCTCGCGGAACAGGTACTCCAGCGCCGGGTCGCCGTGGTCGAAGTGAACGATGTCGTTGCCGATGTTGGCCCGACGGATGTTCTTCTCGATCAGCTTGGCGTGGCCGTGATCGTCTTCGATCATCACGATCCGGACGGAATGGCTCACAGGCGCTCTCCTTCTTCACCCACGATCAGGCGTTTGGGGAATTTGAGATGGAATGTCGAGCCCTGGCCCAACTCCGACACAAGATCAATGGTCCCGCCCAGGCGCCGGGCGCTGTTGCGGACGAAGGCCAGGCCCAGGCCCTCGCCCGGCTGGTCCTGCTTCCCGGCCCGGCGGAACAGTTCGAAGATGCGCTCGTGGTCGCGGGCTGAAACGCCCCGGCCGTTGTCGATGACGCGGTATTCGACCTCGTCGCCCGTCTCGTTCCCCTCGATCCGGATGCGCAGCGGGCGGCCGGGCTCGTGATACTTGACCGCATTGTCGATCAGGTTGCCGAAGATCTGCTCCACGGACAGGCGGTCGCTCTCGAAGCCGGGCAGTTCGTCCACCACGATCTCCCCGCCCACGGCCGCCACGGAGTGCTGGACGCTGTCGGCCATGGCGCGGACCATGGTCGTCATCGGCAGGTCCTCCGGCACCAGGTCGCGCCGCCCCTCGCGCGACAGGCGCAGGATGGCGTTGATCAGCCGGTCCATCTTGGCCGTGGAGGCGCGGATGAAGCCGACGGCCTCCGGCACGTCCTCGCGCACGGCCTGGATCGCCTCCGGGTCCACCGCCTCGGGATTGCTCGCCTCGAACCGGGCCAGCTGATTGTTCAGGATCTTGCCCACCTGCTCCAGCTCGGAGGTGTAGCCCATGACGTTGACCAGGGGCGAACGCAGGTCGTGGCTGACGATATAGGCGAAGCGCTGGATTTCCTCATTGGCCCGGGTCAGGGCCGCCGTGCGGTCCCGAACCAGGTTCTCCAGCCCGGCGTTGACGCGGTCCAGTTCCAACTGGGCGGCGCGGATCTCCTCGACATAGCGGCGCACCAGCCAGACGCTGATCCCCGCCAGGACCAGGATCAGGATCCCGGCCAGGGCGTTGACCCCCGCGGTGATCTCCGCCGCCCGTTCCGACTGGGCGGTCCGCTCGGCCAGGCGGGCGGCCTGGACGGCGTCGATCCGGGCCAGTTCGACCCGCATCTGGTCCATCAGGGCCTTGCCCTGACCGCCCCGGATCAGGCCGACGGCCTCGCCGATCCGACCGGCGCGCGTCAGATCGATCGTGGACCGCATCAGTTCCAGGCGCTGGCCGTACAGGGACTGGACCTTCTCCAGGCTGGGCTTCAGCTCGGGGTCGTTCCCCATGGCCGCTTCCAGTTCGTTCAGCCTTTCCGGCAGCTGGACCAGGGCGCGGTCGTGGATGTTCAGGTATTCGGGCCGCGCCGTCAGCATATAGCCCCGCTGGCCCGTCTCCGCGTCGATCAGCAGGGTCAGCACGTCCTTGCCGCTCAGGCGGACGCGTTCGATCTGGGCGGCGGTGCGGTTGTACTCTTCCGTCCGCTTGATCATGACGAAGGCGGCGATGTTCACCGCCAGCAGCAGCATGATGGCCAGCGCCAGAAGGGCGATGATCGAGCGGCTCAGCGTCGGCGTGCGCATGAAGGCGGCGAAGTTCCGCATGGCCGGCAGGGTTCCTGTCATCCGCAGAACATCCGCGACGGCCCAGCCTGTGTCCAGCGGGAATGCGGGCGTCCGTCAGACGGCGCCTATGGTCCGCAGCTTCACCTTGGGGTGGATCTCGTTCTGGCTCATCACCACCGTCTGGCCGCGGAAGCGCTCGATGATGGACCGGACGTAGGGACGGACCTGCGGTCCGGTCAGCAGGACGGGGTTCTCGCCCGTCATGGCCGCGCGCTCGAAGACGTCGCGGACGGCGCGGATGAAGTCCTGAAGCCGGCTGGGCGCCATGGCCAGTTGCTTGTCCTCTCCGGGCCCGATCAGGCTCTCGGCGAAGGCCTGCTCCCACTCCGGCGACAGGGTCACGATGGGCAGGGCGCCGTCGTCGGCCCGATTGGCCCAGCACAGCTGCCGCGCCAGGCGTGTGCGGACATGTTCGACCAGGGTGGTGACGCTGGTGGTGTGGGGCGCCGCCTCGGCCAGGCCTTCCAGGATGGCGGGCAGGTCGCGGATCGAGACCTTCTCCCGCAGCAGGGCCTGCAGCACGCGTTGCAGGGTGGTGACGGTGACGACGGTCGGGATCATCTCCTCGACCAGCTTCTTCTCCTCGCCCTGGAGCTCCTTCAGCAGCTTCTGCACCTCGGCGTAGGAGAGCAGGTCCGCCATGTTCTCCTTGAGTATCTCGGTCAGGTGGGTCGTCAGCACCGTCGACGGATCGACCAGGGTGTAGCCGCGGAAGGTCGCCTCTTCCCGCAGGGCGTCGTCGACCCAGGTGGCCGGCAGGCCGAAGGCCGGCTCGCGCGTGTGCTCGCCGGGCAGTTCGACCTGGCGGCCCGCCGGGTCCATGGCCATCAGCTGGCCCAGGCGCACCTCGCCCGCCCCGGCCTCCATCTCCTTGATGCGGATGGCGTAGCCCTGGTTGGGCAGGCGCATGTTGTCCAGGATGCGCACGCTGGGCATGACGAAGCCGTACTCCTGCGCCAGCGAACGGCGCAGGGCGCGGATCTGGTCGGTCAGGCGGCGACCCTCCAGGTCGTTGATCAGCGACAGCAGGGCGTAGCCCAGCTCGATCTTGACCTCATCGATGGTCAGGGCCGTGGAGATGGGCTCCTCCACGTCCTCCTTGGGCTTCATCTCCAACGGCTCGGCCGGCGCCGGCTTCAGCCGCTCGCGGCCCAGCTTCCAGGCCATGAAGCCCGAACCGATGGCCAGGGCGGCGAAGGGGATCAGCGGCATGCCGGGGATCAGGCCGATCAGGCCCGCCGCCCCGGACACCACGCCCAGGGAGACGGGGTTGGTCGCCAACTGGTTGACGAAGGCCTTGTCCGCCGAACCCTCGACCCCCGCCTTGGTCACCAGGAAGCCGGCGGCGACCGAGACGATGATGGCCGGCACCTGGGTCACCAGGCCGTCGCCGACCGTCAGCTGGATATAGGTGTTGGCCGCGTCCCCCACCGCCATGCCGTGCTGCAGCACCCCAATCAGCAGGCCGCCGATCACGTTGATGAAGGTGATGATCAGGCCGGCCACGGCGTCGCCGCGCACGAATTTGGAGGCGCCGTCCATGGCCCCGAAGAAGGTGGATTCCTGCTCCAGCTCCTTGCGCCGCTGCTTGGCCTGGTCCTCGTTGATCAGTCCCGACGACAGGTCGGCGTCGATGGCCATCTGCTTGCCCGGCATGGAATCCAGGGTGAAGCGGGCCGAGACCTCGGCGATGCGCGTGGCGCCCTTGGTGATGACCACGAAGTTCACCACCAGGACGATGGCGAAGATGATCACCCCGATGATGAAATTGCCCCCCATCATCAGCTCGCCGAAGGCGTTGATGACCTGACCGGCCGCCGCGTGGCCTTCCTGGCCGTGCGTCAGGATCAGTCGGGTGGAGGCCAGGTTCAGGCCCAGGCGGTACAGGGTCGAGACCAGAAGGACGGTCGGGAAGATGGCGAAGTCCAGCGGCTTCTTCATCATCACGGCCGTCATCAGGATCAGCACGCTGGAGACGATGGAGATCGCCAGCAGCAGGTCCAGAAGCATCTTCGGGATCGGCAGGATCAGCAGCATGATCACCGCGATCACGCCCACCGCCATGCCGACGTCGCCGCGCATCAGCCAGCCGAGCGCGTCGCGCCCGGTGGGGCGCGCCAGGCCGTCCTTCATCAGGATCGGCGCGTCAGCCATGGCGAACGACGAAGGTCATGTCGCCTGATGACAGGATTCGCCTTGTCTCAGCCATGCCCCAGCGCCTTGAGCGCCAGACGCGTCGCATCGGCGATCACCGCCTCGCGCTGGGCGTCGGTCGATGCGCTCGTGGCGTGGAAGTAGACGGCGATGACCACGGGCGCCCCGCTCGGCGGCAGGATCAGGCCGATGTCGTTCACCGGGCCGTAGCCGCCGCTGCCCGTCTTGTGCGCCACGGTCCAGCCGGCGGGAACCCCCGCCTTGATCCGTCCCGCCCCTGTCGGCGTGTCGGTCATCCATCGCATCAGCAGGGCCTTGGACGGCGGCGTCAGCGGCGTGTCCGGCGCGACCAGCAGGCGGCTGATGTTCCGGACCGACTGGACGGGGGTGATGGTGTCCTTGTCGCCGTCCTGGCGGTTCATCTCCGGCTCCAGCCGGTCCACGCGGGTGCTGTCGTCGCCGATGCCGCGATAGAAGGCCCGCAGGGCGTCCAGCCCGCCCATCTCCCGGATCAGGATGTTGGCGGCGGGATTGTCGCTGACCTCCACCGTCGCCTTCATCAACTGCTCGACCGTCAGGCTCCCGCCCACGGCCTTTTCCGTGACGGGGGCGTGGTTGATCATGTCGGCGCGCACGACCGGCACGGCGCGGTCCAGCCGCTCCTGCCCCGCCTGGACGCGCAGCAGGGTGGCCGCCGCCAGATACATCTTGAAGGTCGAACAGTAGACGAAGCGCTCGTCGCCGCGCCAGGCGGCGTCCACGCCCGCCGAGGCGACCGCCACGCCCAGACGCCCGCCGTGCCGCTCCTCCAGCTCGGACAGGTCCAGATCCAGGGCCTGGCTCGGCGTCTCCACCTCCGCCTCGACCGCCGCCACCTCGCGCGAGCAGGCGGCGACGAGGCCCAGGCTCCCAGCCCCCAGCAACAGGGTGCGGCGATCCGGACGCACGGCCGTCACCCCGCCGCGCCGTAGGCCGCCGCCACGCCCGACTGGGGCGCCGGGATCGATGTGCCCTGGTCGGCGTATTCGTTCAGCTTGTTGCGCAGGGTGCGGATGGAGATGCCCAGGATGGTCGCCGCATGAGTCCGATTGCCCAGGCAGTGGCTCAGGGTATCCAGGATCAGGGTCTTCTCCATCTCGGCCACGGTCTGGCCGACGAAGCTGCGCGTCATGGCGTCGGCGACCTGGGCCGCATGTCCGGCCACGCCCACGTCATAGGTCGAGGCGACCGGCGCCGGCGCGGGCGATCCCGCCGTCTCCAGCAGGGGACGGCCGTCCGGCAGGCGGATGGCCTCCACGTCGATCTCCGCCCCCGTCGCCAGCAGGACGGCCCGGTGCATGGCGTTCTCCAGCTCGCGGACGTTGCCGGGCCAGCGGTGGCCGATCAGGGCGCGCCGCGCCTCGGCCGAGATGATGCGCGGCGGCACGCCGTTGGCCGCCGCATACTTCTTCACGAAGTGGTCGGCCAGGACGCTGATGTCGCCCGGACGCTCGCGCAGGCTGGGCAGGCGCAGGTTGACCACGTTCAGGCGGTACAGCAGGTCCTCGCGGAACGTCCCCTCGGCCACGGCCTTGGCCAGGTCACGGTTCGAGGTGGCGATGATGCGGATGTTGACCGGCACCGGCTTGGAGCCGCCCACCCGGTCGATCACCCGCTCCTGGATGGCGCGCAGCAGCTTGGCCTGCAGCCGGGCGTCCATCTCGCTGATTTCGTCGAGCAGCAGGGTGCCGCCGTCGGCCTCCTCGAACTTGCCGATGCGGCGGGCCACGGCGCCGGTGAAGGCGCCCTTCTCGTGGCCGAACAGTTCGGATTCCAGCAGGTTGTCGGGAATGGCGGCGCAGTTGACGCTGATGAAGGGCTTATCCGCCCGCTTGGAGCCGACGTGCAGGTGACGGGCCATCACCTCCTTGCCGACGCCGCTTTCGCCGGTGATCAGGATGGAGGCGTCCGAACGCGCCACCTGGTCGGCCAGGCTCACCACCGCCTTCATCGACGGATCGGCCGAGATCATCGGGCGCTCGTCGTCGGCCACGGCCGACAGGACGGCGGCGATCAGGTCCGCCTCGGGCGGCAGGGGGATGAATTCCTTGGCCCCCGCGCGGATGGCGTCGGCGGCTTCACGCGCGTCGGCGTCCACGCCGCAGGCCACGACCGGCACATGGATGCGCTCGGCGTCGTTGGCCGCGATCAGGGCGGCGATGTCGATACGGTAGTCGACCATCAGCAGGTCGGCCCCCTGCCCGCGCCGAAGCTGCTCGGTCGCCTGGTCGCCGCGCTCGACGTGCTGGACCTTGGCGCCGTGCGCCATGGCCATCTTCACCGCAGTCGCCAGCTGTCCGCTGAGCCTGCCCACCACCAGAAGCCGCATCGGTCTTCTCCTTCAGTACGCTGATCCGAAAACAGGCGGCCCGTCAGGCGCCCGAGTCCTCGGTCTTGATGATTTCCGTCATGGTCACGCCCAGGCGGTCCTCGACGACGACGACCTCCCCGCGCGCCACCAGGCGGTTGTTGACGAAGATGTCGATCGCCTCGCCGACCTTGCGGTCCAGCTCCAGGACGCTGCCCCGGTTCAACTTCAGCAGCTGGGACACCGACATGTGGGCCTTGCCCAGGACGGCCGAGATATTGACCGGCACGTCGAAGACCGTGGCCAGGTCCGAGGCGGACTTGTCGCCGCCGTCGTCGGCCAGGGTCAGGGCCGTGGAGTCGCCGAATTCCTCCAGCGGAAGGTCGTCGGTGGCCATCAGAAGGCGCTCCTGTCGAGGGTTTCAGCATGGCCCGCTTCGGCCGCCAGGGCGGCCTGGAGAGCGGCGGAGACGCGGGCGGCGACGCCGTCCGGATCGAACTCGGCCCGGCCGTCGGCCCATTCCAGGACGAAGGCGGCGGCGGCCGCCCCGGCGTCCTCGCGGAAGGCCACGGTCCCGCTGAAGCCGGCGTCGGCGCACAGGGCCTCGATATGGGCGCGGCTGGCCTCGTCCAGGTCGGGCGCGCGCACCAACAGACGGGGCGAGGCGTCGATCTCCTGGCCCAGTTGCTCGATGGCGGCCTCCAGCGGACGGCGCGGGAAGCGGTCGAAGGCGGCGGAGGCCAGGACCCGGGCGGCGGCGACCGCCAGCTCGGCCGACTGGCGGCGATGGGTCTCGGCCACCCCGTTCAGGACCGAGGCCGCATGGGCCGCCGTCTGGGCCAGGGTGGACAGGGCCTCGGCGCGCAGGGTCTCGACCTCGGCAAGGGCCTGCTGTCGCGCCTCCAGCCGCGCCTGGGCGACCAGGGCCTCGACCTCGGCCGGGGCGTAGGAGCGCTTCACCGGGCGCCAGGCCGACGGGCTGACGACCTCGCCCGAGGCGTCGAACTCGGTGTCGAAGACGAAGGGACGGGCGTTTGCGGGTGCGGAGGTCATGTCAGTAGATCAACTCGTCATCGCCGCCCTGGCCGGCCAGCATGATCTCGCCGCGCGCCGCCAGGTCCTTGGCCACCTGGACCATGGTCATCTGGGCCGCGTCGACGTCCTTCAGGCGCACGGGGCCCATGGAGTCCATGTCCTCGCGCATGATCTTCGAAGCCCGCTCGGACATGTTGGAGAAGAACATCTCGCGCAGGGCGTCCGAGGCGCCCTTCAGCGCCAGGCCCAGCTGGTCCTTCTCCACCGCCCGCAGCAGGGTCTGCACCCCGCCCGGATCCAGCTTCGACAGGTCCTCGAAGACGAACATCAGGGCGCGGATGCGCTCGGCCGCGTCGCGGTTGCGTTCCTCCAGGGCGCCGATGAAGCGGGCCTCGGTCTGGCGGTCGAAGCTGTTGAAGATGTCGGCCATCAGCTCATGGCTGTCGCGCTTCGACGTGCGCGCCAGGTTGGACATGAACTCGGTGCGCAGGGTCTGCTCGATCTTGTCCAGGATGTCGCGCTGGACCGGCTCCATGCGCAGCATGCGCTGGACGCACTCCAGGGCGAAGTCCTCCGGCAGGGCCGTCAGCACGCGCGAGGCGTGGTCAGGCTTGATCTTGGACAGGACCACCGCGACCGTCTGCGGGTATTCGTTCTTCAGATAGTTGGCGAGCACGGCCTCGTTCACATTGCCGAGCTTGTCCCACATGGTGCGGCCCGCCGGTCCGCGGATCTCCTCCATCAGGGCCTCGACGCGGTCGCCGGGCATGAAGGAGGCCAGCAGGCGTTGCGTCTGCTCGTAGGAGCCCATCAGCGAGCCCGAGCCGCCGATGCCGGACACGAACTCGACCAGCACCTCCTCGACCACAGTGGCCGTGACGCTGCCCAGGCCGGCCATGGCCTGCGAGACCTCCTTGACCTCCTCGTCGTCCAGCTGCTGCCAGAGGACGGTGTGCTCCTCCCCCAGCGACAGCAGGACGACGGCGGCCTTCTCCGGCCCCGTCAGCTTGCGGGCGTCGTCGATCGCTCCCTTTTTGGCGACGAGCCGGGTCATGCGCCCTCATGCACCCAGGAACGGAGGATGGCGGTCGATTCCTCCGGATGGGCGTCCACGAAGTCGGCGACCTTCTTGATCGAGGAGGCCTTCACCTGGCCCTCGATGCGGGCGATGTCGATCCGCTGGTCCATCTCGCTGGGACCGGCCAGCATCTGCGGCTGGCCCGGCAGGGTTCCGCCGACGATCTGGGCGTCAACCGGCGTGATCGGCACGCCGTCCGGCCCGATGCGGACCTTGCCGCCCGGCCCCGCCTCGCCCGTCGCCGTCTTCAGCAGCGGCCGCACCACGAAGAAGATCAGCAGCAGGCCCGTGACCAGCAGGACCAGCAGCTCGACGCCGCGCATGATGTCGTTCTTGTCGAAGGCGAACATGGAGGAGCCCTGCTCCTCGCCCGGCGCGACCGAGGGCTCGCGGTTGAAGCGGACGTTGACCACCTCGATCTTGTCGCCGCGCGTCTCGTCGATGCCGACGGCCGCCGCGACCAGGGTCTTGATCTGCTGGACTTCCTCGGCCGTGCGCGGGGCGTAGGTCGGCTCGCCCTTGCCGTTCGCGGGCGGCGTGTACTTGCCGTCCACCGCGACCGAGACCGACAGCTTCTTGACCTCGCCGGGCTCCTTCACCGTCGTCGTCGTGGTGTTGGAGATCTCGTAGTTGGTCGTCTCGGTGTTTTCCGAGTTGGTCGAGCCGATCGGCGTCGTGTTCGGAGCCTGGCCGCCGGGAATGTTGTTGGTGGCGGTGACGCCGCCGTCAGCCTGGCCGGTCGTGTCCTGCGACTGCGAGCCGTTGGTCGAGGTCGAGCGGACGACCTGGCCGTCCGGGTCGAACTTCTGCTCCTGGGTGGTCGAACGGCTGTGGTCGATGTCGGCCGTCACCTGGACGCGGGCGGCGCCGGCGCCGACCACGCCCTCGACGATGTCCTTGATGCGGGTCTGCAGCTGGGCCTCGGTCGTGGCCTTGGCCGCCTCGGCCGTGGCCGAGGTGAAGCCCGAGTCCTCGGAGCCGGCCGCCAGGGTGCGGTTGGCCTGGTCCGTCACCGTGACCTTGTCCGGCTTCAGGTTCGGCACGGACGAGGCGACGACGTTGCGGATCGCCCGCACCTGCTCGGCCGACAGGTCGCGCCCCGACAGGCCCACGACGACGGCCGCGGTCGGATCGATGGCGGCGGCCTGGAACATCTCGCGGCGCGGCATGGTGATGTGGACGCGGGCCGAGGAAATGCCGCGCATCGACATGATGGTGCGCGACAGCTCGCCCTGCAGGGCGCGCTGTTCGTTCAGGTTCTGCTGGAACTCGGTCTGGCCCAGGACCGACTGGTTGTCGAAGATCTCGTAGCCGACGCTGCCCGAGGTCACGAGCCCCTTGCCCGCCAGCATCAGACGGGCCGTGCCCACCTCGTCGCGGCTGACGAAGATGGTCGAGCCGTCGCCCTTGGACGAATACTTGATGCCCGCCTGGTCCAGGGCGGCGCCGATTTCCGACGCCTCGCGCAGGTCCAGGTTCGAGTACAGCAGGGCGTCCGGGGCCTGCCCCACCCGCAGCATGACCGCGACCAGCACGGCGGCCACGCCCGCGGCCACGCCGAGAACCGCGGCCAGACGGCCGATTCCGAACTTCTGCAACGCCGCCGTGAAGCCGCCCACGCGTCCCGCCCATGCACACACGCGGGAACGAACGACGCCCGCTAGGCAGAAACTGCCGCCTGGATGGTAAACGCCGCGTTAAGAGGCGTTAAAGATTGAAGGAATCCCCGTTTCTACAGGCCAGGCTTCCCTCTCCCGATGGGAGAGGGCTTGAGCCCCCAAGAGCGAAGCGATTGGCCGGGCGAAAGGGTAAGGGTTCGCGGGGGAAGTCGGCCGAAGGCCGTGACTGATCGTCGACGCAACGGCTTGCGCCGACGGACAGGACAACCCCCTCACCCTTTCCCATCGGGAAAGGGTAAAAAAAGGGGCTGCGAGAACGCCCCGCAGCCCCTTCCTTCGTTCGCTTCTCAGGCGCTTAAGCCGCCTTCAGCAGTTCCACCTTCTTCTCCGCGGCCGCCTCGATGCGGGCCTCGGCGATGGCGTCGGCGATCAGGTGCGTCGGCGTCTTCTCGACGGCCGAACGGTCCAGGATCTCGTCGAAGGTCTCGATCAGGCGCGACAGCTTGGTCTCGACCCAGGCCGGGTCGAAGGCGCCGCCCGACTGACGGGCGTTCATCTCGGCCGCCACATTGATGATGCCGCCGCCGTTGACGACATAGTCCGGCGCATAGAGGACGCCGCGACGGAACAGTTCGTCG
The DNA here is from genome assembly GCF_040549405.1 of Brevundimonas faecalis. NCBI lineage: Bacteria > Pseudomonadati > Pseudomonadota > Alphaproteobacteria > Caulobacterales > Caulobacteraceae > Brevundimonas > Brevundimonas faecalis. Next base: position 34,537 of record NZ_JBEPTF010000004.1, read on the forward strand.
CCGATGTCGGCCGTGGCCAGCTGGTTGTTGGCGGCGCCGCAGACGGCCTTGACCTTCAGGCGGTCCAGGGTCTGCAGGTTCAGCGTCGCGCCCAGGGCGCAGGGGGCGTAGATGTCGGCGGCGACGTCATAGATGGCGTCGGGGGCGACGATCTCGGCGCCGGTCCTGGCCGCCACCGCTTCCAGGTTGGCTTGGTTGACGTCGGTGATGACCAGCTTGGCGCCGGCCTTGTGCAGCTTCTCGGCCAAATAGGCGCCGACGTGGCCCACGCCCTGCAGGGCGACAGTCAGGCCGGTCATGTCGTCCTGGTTGAACAGGCGGCGCGCCACCACCAGGGTCGAGCGGAAGACGCCCTCGGCCGTGACCGGGCTCGGGTCGCCCGAGGCTTCCGGCCCGTCCTTCAGGCCCAGGACGTATTGCGTGACCTTGCGGGCCTCCGCGATGTCCTCGACCGAGGTGCCGACGTCCTCGGCCGCGTAATAATTGCCGCCCAGGCCGTTCAGGAAGCGGCCGAAGGCCTGGAACAGCTCGGGGCTCTTCTGGGTGCGGCTGTCGCCGATGATGACCGACTTGCCGCCGCCCATCTCCAGATCCGCCACGGCGTTCTTGTAGCTCATGCCCTTCGACAGGCGCAGGACGTCTTCCAGCGCCTCGGCCGAGGAGGCGTAGTTCCACATGCGGGTGCCGCCGACGGCGGGGCCGCGCGCGGTCGAGTGGACGGCGACAATGGCCTTGAGGCCGGTTTTCACGTCATGGAAGGCGTGGACGCCCTCATGGTTCGCGAAAGAAGGGGAATCAAACAGCGTCTTGCCCATGACAGGCCTTTCCTGGGTACTTTTTATGCGCGTGGAGATACGCCCGGGTTGACCAAACGGCAAGCGTGTCTGTTCCACGTCAGGAAAGGCGGGGCTCCGCTTCAGCCGGCATGCCCTGAAATCAGCGAGCCTTGGGATCGGCGCGCAGGGCGGGCAGGACCGGCGGCGCGCCCGACGGCAGGGGCGCCGCCGCATCGCGCAGCCAGGCCTCGACGTCGCGATAGACGGTCTCGCCCTGCAGGTCCCGGTTCAGGATGTGCCAGCCGTCGGCGTAGTAGGCCGTCCGCAGGCCGGGCCGCTCGCCCGCCTGCTCCAGGGCGTGGCGCATGGGGCCGCGCGTGATGATCTGGTCGTGGGCGCCGTACAGCAGCAGGGTCGGCTTCTCGACCCGGCCCAGACGCTCGGTCGCCGTCTCCATCAGGTCGACCAGGCCGTACATGGCGTCGAACCGGGTCGACAGGATGGACTGGGGATCGCGCCCGTTGCGGATCAGCTCCAGCGTATTGTCCGAGGCCCGGATGCGACGCACGGCGAAGGCCGGCGGCTCCACCGTCTTGGCGCCCATCAGGCGCGCGGCCGTCCACAGGGCGGCGCGGTTCAGCGGGCTCTGGCTCGACCAGCCCCAGACCCCCGGCGCCAGCAGGATGACGCGATCCGCGTCCGGCGGCGTCTCCGATCCGAAGGCCGAGATGGTCGAGGAGCCGCCCATGCTCTCTCCCGCCACGGCGATCACCGCATGGGGCCGACGCGCCCGCACCATGGCCACGATGTCCCTCAGGTCCTGGCTGGTCAGGGTCTCGGGCGCGAACTCCCCGCGACCGGGCGCCAGGCCGAAGCCCCTCTGGTCATAGGCCCAGGTCTCGATCCCCCGCTCGGCCCACCACGGCCCGGCCAGGCGGAAGGAGGCGTAGTGATCGTTGAACCCGTGCAGGGCGACGACGACAGCCCAGGGCTCGCGCGCCTCGGCCGGGCTCCAGCGCAGATAGGGCAGCCTCGCCCCGTCCCGGACCACGAAGACGCCCCGCCCCAGGCTCCCCTCCTCCACGTGCGGGCCGACGAAACCGGCGGGCGGCGTCTGGGGCGCCTGCAGGTGCGGCGTCGCGCAGGCGGACAGGGTCAGGGAAAGGAGGGCGGCCAGGGCCGCCGCCGTCGCACGCTGGATCATGGGGCCAGTATCTCCGCCGTCCTGCGGCGAAGGTAGGGCAGAATCTCCGTCTCGAACCACGGGTTTTTCTTCAGCCAGGCCGTGTTCCGCCACGACGGGTGCGGCAGGGGCAGTATGGCGGGGGCGTAGTCGCGCCAGGCCCGCACCGTCTCGGTCATGTTCGCCTTGGTCGCCGCCCCCAGGGCCCAGGCCTGGGCGTAGCCGCCGACCAGCAGGGTCAGTTCGACCTTCTGCAGTTCGGCCAGCAGGCGGGGCCGCCACAGCTCGGCGCAGCGGGGCGGCGGAGGATAGTCGCCGCCCTTCGGGTCCGTGCCGGGAAAACAGAAGGCCTGGGCCGCCACCCCGATGCGCGGATCGCCGTAGAAGACCGCCTCGTCCACCCCCAGCCAGTCGCGCAGGCGGTCGCCGGACGGATCGGTGAAGGGCCGGCCGCTTTCATGCACCCTGCGTCCCGGCGCCTGGCCGCAGATCAGCAGGCGGGTTTCGGGCGCGACCATGACCACCGGGCGCGGCGTGTGGGGCAACTGGCCCAGGCACGCCCGGCAGGCGCGGATCTCGGCCAGGAGGTCGTCCAGGCCGCTGTCCGGCTCAGTCGAAATCGTCATCCGAGGTTTCGACCGGCGGCAGGGCCGCCAGGGCTGCGGCCGTCTCGGCCTCGGTCGGCAGGCGCAGGCGGATCACGCCGCGGAAGTTGTTGGGATCGACCGCCTTGCCCTTCTTGGTGATGGTCAGCCTGCCCTGACGCATCAGGCCCAGCGCCGTCGCCTTGACCTTGGGCAGCATGCGCTGCCACTGCTCGGGCTGCAGTTCCTTGGCCACCTCGGCCGGTTCAATGCTCTTGCCGCCGACGTTCTTGGGGTCGGCCTTGGCCAGTTTTTCAAAAATGGCCGCTTCGATTGGATCGTTCATCGGGTCTATATGCTGCAGCGCAAGATCGGAAAGAAGGCGTAATCGGCATGGTCGCGAAAATCACCATAACAGAAGGCGAGTTCGCCGGCTGGCAGACCTACGACCTGCACGACACCTTCGACGTGGTGGTCGGCCCCTTCTACGGCAAGCTGGACCCCGACGGCCATATGCGCTGCGCCTTCCGCGCCGAGCAGAAGCACATGAACGCCGGCGGCCGGATGCATGGCGGCTGCCTGATGACCTTCGCCGACATCGCCATGTTCCAGATCGCCTATCAGGAGATGGAGGGCGCCTCCGGCGTCACGGTCCAGCTGGACTCCACCTTCATCGACGGCGCCTATGTCGGCGAGTTGATCGAGGCCACCGGCCAGGTGACCAAGGCGGGCAAGAGCCTGATCTTCGTGCGCGGCCAGATCACCACCGGCGAGCGCCTGCTGATGACCTTCTCCGGCGTGATCCGGAAGTTCACGCCCCGGGGCTAGGCGCCGCTATTTCGAGGGCGCCGCGTAAACCACCCGGCACTCGCCGTCGACCGTGGTGTAGCGGCCGTTGGCGGCGTCCACGAAGGCGATGCGGCCGCCGTCGTTGTATTCGACCTTGCCGGTCGAGCGGCCCTTGAAGGTCTCGACGCCATAGGTCCAGCAGGTGATGTCTGCGGGGCGGTCGCTCCAGGTGGCGTCGTTGCGCGCGCGGCGGCTGTCCGTACAGGCGGCGGCGGACAGGATGAGGCCGAGGGCGAGCGTGGTCGTCAGGAGTCTGTTCATGCCGCTCAGCTTGGCATGGCGGGCCGCTTCCGAAAAGCCGCCCTCCCCCAAAGCCTCAGGCGTCAGGCGCCCGCCTTCGCCGCGGGACGGGCCCGGCAGGCCTCCAGCCAGCGGGCCAGGTTCGTCAGCTCCTCCGGCGGCCGGTATTTGATCAACCGCGCGAAATCCAGGCCCACGGCCGCGACGATGTCGGCGATGGTGAAGCGGTCGGCGGCGATGAACTCATGCTGGGCCAGGCGCTGGTCCAGGGTGCGCATGAACTTCTCGGCCCCGACGCGGCTGTATTCCGCCACCTGCGGCTGGGGCGCTTCCAGGGCCGCCAGGGCCGGGTGGCTGAAGCGCACGTTCAGCATCATGGGATTGGCCAGGTACATCTCGCACCGCCGCGTCCACATCTCGATCAGGGCCTGCTCCTTCGGATCATGGCCGAACAGGTTCGGCTCCGGGTGCAGGGCTTCCAGATAGCGGCAGATGGCGATGGATTCGGAGATGCAGGTCCCGTCGTCCAGCTCCAGGGCCGGGACGTGGGGCACGCCGAACTTGGCCCGATAGGCGGGGGTGCGGTGCTCCCCGGCCAGAAGGTCGATCTCGACGAACTCGACCTCCGTCACGCCCTTCTCGGCCATGACCCAGCGGACGCGACGCGGATTGGGCGCGCGATGAGACGTATAGAGCTTCATCCGGTCGATCCCTCTTGGAGAACTATCTGGCGAAGACCGAGGCCGGCAGGGCCCCGACGATGCAGGCGGTCATCAGCGTGGCCAGGAAGCCGGCCAGCAGCGCCTTCCACACCATGCCCAGGACTTCCTCGCGGCGCTCGGGCATCAGGACCGACAGGCCGGTCACCGTGATGCCGACCGACCCCACATTGGCGAAGCCGCACAGGGCGTAGGTCATCAGCATCCGGGTCCGCTCGGTCATTTCCCCGGCCGGGACCTTGCCCAGCTCGATGAAGGCGACGAACTCGGTCAGGGTCAGCTTGACCCCCAGCAGCCAGCCGGCCTTCTGGGCGTCGGCCCACTCCACCCCGGTCAGCCAGGCGACGGGCGAGAAGAGGACGCCCAGGATGCGCTCCACCGTCAGCGGCTCCCCCGCCACGACAAAGCCGCCCAGGACGACGTTGGCCAGGGCCACCAGGGCCACGAAGACGATCAGCACGGCCGAGATGTTCAGCACCACCATCAGGCCGTCGGACGTGCCCTTGACGATGGCGTCCACGGCGCTGTCGTACTTGAGGGCCGAGTTGTAGTCGGCGACCGCCCCGCCCTCGCCCGGCTTTTCCGGGATCATGATGCGGGCCAGCAGGATGCCCGCCGGGGCCGAGACGATGGAGGCCACCAGGACGTGGCCGGCCGCATTGGGCAGGACCGGCGCCAGGATGGTCGCATAGGCCACCATGGTCGATCCCGCGACCGTGGCCAGGCCCACCACCATCATCAGGAAGACCTCCGACCGGGTCAGCTTGTCCAGATAGGCGCGGATGACGATGGGGCTCTCGATCATGCCCAGGAAGACGTTGGCCGCCACCGCCAGGGCAGAGGCGCCGCCCAGGCCCATGGTCCGCTGGAACAGGAAGCCGAAGCCCAGGGTGATCCACTTCAGGATCTTCCAGTGCCACAGCAGGGCCGACAGGGCCGAGATCACCAGGATCAGCGGCAGGACCTTGAAGGCGAAGGTGAACAGCGCCGCGTCGTTCTGGACCGGATAGGGCTGATCCCCGCCCGCCAGATAGCCGAAGACGAACCGCGTCCCCTCCTCGGTCGCCAGCTCCAGCCCCTTCACCGCATTGTTCACCCCGTCCAGCACCGCCTGGGAGCCGGGAATGGCGAAGGTGGCCAGCACCAGCCCCGCCTGCACCAGCACGGCCCCGACGGCCAGCCTCCAGGGGAAGGCCCGCCGGTTTTCCGACAGCCCCCAGCAGACGGCGATGATGACGATCAGGCCGAACAGGCTCTGCAGGTTCAGAAGGCTGAACATGGAAAAAGGCGGCTCCGCGAGCGACCGACGGCCGAGGGCCGCCTTTGAAACCTGCTTGAACGCCACCCCGCGCCTTCTGGTCAAGAGCGCATGCGGCGTCCTGCCGCGTCAAAGCCTCGGCTTCGTCCAAACTTCGCCGTTATGCGAGCCGCTGATCACGGTTGCGTTACCAACGGGGAGAAACCGGATGCGCAAGGAACTGGTCTGGGCGGCCGCGGCGAGCGTCCTGCTCGCGGGGTGTCAACCGGCGGGACGACAGCAGGCCGACGAGTCGGCGGACGTGGCCTTGGTGGAGGCGGCGGCGCCTGCCGATACGGCGGCGTCCGCGCCGGCCACGGCGGCCGGCGGCGCCACGCCGATCGTCGCGCCCAGCATCGCCTACGCCTACCGCTTCGGGCTGGAGCTGCCGGCCGAGGCGGCGACGACGCTCATGGCGAAGCACGAACAGGCCTGCATCGCCGCCGGCGCCTCGGCCTGTCAGGTGATCGGCTCGAACTCCAGCCGCGTCGGTCGCGATTCCGTCCAGGCCAGCCTGGAGATGCGGGCCACGCCCGCCTATGTCGCCCGCTTCCGCGCGGCCCTGGACGGCGAGGCCAAGGGGGCGGGCGGCCGCGTAGCCGAACAGGCGGTCGAGAGCGAGGATCTGACCCGGCAACTGATCGACACCGAGGCGCGGATGCGGGCCACGGAAACCCTGCGCGACCGGCTGCAACAGCTTCTGGCCACCCGCAGCGGACCTCTGGAGCAACTGCTGCAGGTCGAGCGCGAACTGGCGCGGGTCCAGGGCGAGCTGGACGCGACACGCTCTGCTCTGGCGGTCATGCGGACGCGGGTGCAGACCTCCGAACTGGACGTGACCTATCGCGCGGCGGGACAACTGGCGCCCGACAGCGCCCTCAGGCCCGTGACCGACGCCCTGGGCCAGGTCGCTCATCTGTTCATGTCGACCCTGGCCGCGCTGATCATGGTGCTGGCCGCGGCCCTGCCGCTGCTGCTTGTGATCGCGCCCCTGGCCTGGCTGGGATGGCGCCGTCGCCAGCGGGCTCAGGCCCATCGCAAGGCCGAGCGCATGAAAAAGGCGGAGGACGCCCCCTCCGCCTGATCATGCCTTACTACTCCTCCCCCGCTCACGGGGGGAGAGGTGGTGCGTGCGACCTCTTTCTCCTCCCCATTCATGGGGAGGTGGATCGACGGCGCAGCCGACGAGACGGAGGGGGCGAGGCAGACGTCAATCCGTCAGGCGCAAGGCCGTCAGCCGTCGCGTCGCCCCCTCCACCGCTTCGTGGTCCCCCTCCCCACCATGTGGGGAGGAAAGACGAGGCGTCCTACAGTTGGCCGCGAACCAGCTTGCCGTAGTCGTCCATCAGGGTCAGCGACAGTTCGCCCGGCGTGAAGCGATAGTCGCCGATCTCGCTGACCGGGGTGACCTCGGCCGCCGAGCCGGTCAGGAAGCACTCCGAGAAGTTCGACAGCTCTTCCGGCAGGATGTCGCGGATCACGACCTCAATGCCCTTGGCCTGGGCCATCTCGATCACGGTCTGGCGGGTGATGCCGTCCAGGATGTGGTCGACGCGCGGCGTGTGCAGGGCGCCGTTCTGGACGAAGAAGACGTTGGCGCCGGTGGCCTCGGCGACATAGCCGCGCCAGTCCAGCATCATGGCGTCGGCGAAGCCGCGCTTCTCGGCCGCCGTCTTGGACATGGTGCAGATCATGTAGAGGCCGCCGGCCTTGGCCGTGGACGGAGCCGTGGCCGGGTCGGGGCGGCGCCACTTGGCCCACTCCAGACGGATGCCCTTCTTCTTGACCTCGGGGTCGAAATAGCTGGGCCATTCCCAGGCCGCGATGGCCAGGTGAACCTTGCTGTTCAGCGAGGAAACGCTCAGTTGCTCGGCGCCCAGATAGGCCACCGGACGGATGTAGCAGTCCGTCATGCCGTTCTTTTCACAGGTTTCCTTGCAGGCCGCGTCGATCTCGGCCACGCTGTACGGAATCTCGAAGTCCAGCAGTTCCGCCGAGCGCTTCAGGCGCTTGCTGTGAGCCGTGAGCTTGAAGATTTCGCCGCCGTACATACGCTCACCCTCGAACACCGACGAGCCGTAGTGAAGGCCATGGGTCAAAACGTGCGTTTTCGCTTCTCGCCAGGGAACGAATTCCCCGTCAAACCAGATCCAGCCGTCACGATCGTCGAAAGGAACGAAGGCCATTGAATAACGTCTCCTGCGGGTCTGTACCGGTTACACCCTTCTCTCCGGCCTTCGTCAACGCCTTGCTTAAGGCAGGATCGACTAAAGCATGACCGACACACGTTCCTTCGGCCGCTCAGGACCCGTCGCCGCGGCCGGCGCCGGCCGTCATCTGCTGGTCGTCGACGACGACGACAGAATCCGCGAACTGCTGAAAGAGTTCCTGACGCGCGAGGGCTATCGCGTCACCGGGGCGGCCCACGCCGGCGCCGCGCGCCGCATGGTGGAGCTGATCGAGTTCGACCTGATCGTCCTGGACGTCATGATGCCGGGCGAAAGCGGATTCGACCTGACCAGCTGGCTGCGCGGCCAGGCGGCCCTGTCCAAGACCCCGGTCCTGCTGCTGACGGCCAAGGGCGATCCGGGCGACAGGATCGAGGGCCTGTCGCGCGGCGCCGACGACTACATGTCCAAGCCCTTCGATCCCCGCGAACTGGCGCTGCGGATCGAGGCCATCCTGCGCCGCACGGGCGGCAAGCCCCTGACCCCGCGCGAGATTCGCATGGGCCAGGCGGTCTTCGACATGGAGCGGCTGGAACTGACCCGCGACGGCGCCCTCCAGCGCCTGACCGAGGCGGAGGCCCAGCTTCTGAAGACCCTGGCCATCCACGCCCATGCCCCAGTCGAACGCATGAACCTGTCGCCCGACACCGCCGACATCACCGGCCGCGCCGTGGACGTCCAGGTGACGCGCCTGCGCCGCAAGCTGGAAGCCGACCCCAAGAACCCGCGCTATCTGCAGACCGTGCGGGGCGTGGGCTACATGCTGGCGCCGGACTGATCCCGGCCATGCGGCTGCCGCCTCTCAACGTCTGGGCGCGCATGATCAAGCGTCGCGTGCCGTCCTCCCTGTGGGGCCGGTCGCTGCTGATCATCGTCCTGCCGGTCCTGATCATGCAGGGGGCCGTGACCTGGGCCTTCTTCGACGCCCATTGGCAGGTCGTGACGGCCCGCCTGTCCGACGGCCTGGCCGGCGACGTGGCCTGGGCCTCCGAAAGCTATCGCGACCAGCCGACGGCCCAGAACCTGGCCGTCATCGCCGACCGGGCCGAGCGGTCGATGCAGCTCTCCATCGCCTTCCAGGACGGCGCCGTCCTGCCCAGCGAACAGAGGCGCGGCGCCATCGGCGTGGTCGACCGCGTCCTGGAGAAGGCCCTGTCCTCGCGCCTGGACCAGCCCTTCTGGTTCGACACCACCCGCTACCCCGCCTATGTCGACATCCGGGTGCAGGAGCCCGGCGGCGTCCTGCGCGTCATCGCCCCGCGTGAGCGGGCCGTGGCGACCCAGGCCCATATCTTCGTCCTGTGGCTGATGATCGCCACCGTCCTGCTGCTGGGTGTGGCGGTCCTGTTCATCCGCAACCAGGTGCGCGCCATCGAGCGCCTGGCCGACGCCGCCGCGGCCTTCGGCCGGGGCGAAAGCGTGCCCCGCTTCAAGCCGCACGGCGCGCGCGAGGTGCGGGCCGCCGCCACCGCCTTCCTGGACATGCGCGGCCGCATCCAGCGCCATATCGACCAGCGCACGGCCCTTCTGGCCTCGGTCAGCCACGACCTGCGCACGCCCCTGACACGCCTGCGTCTGGAACTGGCCCTGGCCCCGCCCTTCAAGCGGGCCGAGGCCATGAAGGGCGACCTGGACGAGATGGAGCACATGATCGACGAATACCTGGCCTTCGCGCGCGGCGAGGCGGGCGAGGCGATCCAGTCCGTCGCCGTCCCCGAGATGCTGCGTCGGGCCGCCGACGACGCCCGCCGCGTCGGCGCCGAGGTGACGGTCGAGACCCCGGACGAGTTGAACATCGCCGTCCGTCCCCTCTCCTTCCGTCGGGCGATCGCCAACCTGGCGGGCAACGCCGCCGCTCACGGCGAACATGTGCGGCTCTCGGCCCGGCCCCTGCCCTCCGGCGGGGTGGAGATCGCCATCGAGGACGACGGCCCCGGCATTCCCGACGACATGCACGAGGAAGCCTTCCGCCCCTTCTCCCGTCTGGACGCCTCGCGCAATCAGAACAGCAAGGGAGTCGGCCTGGGCCTGGCCATCGCCCGCGACGTGGCGCGCGGCCACGGCGGCGACATCACCCTGGGCCGCAGCGACCTCGGCGGGCTCAAGGCCTCGATTCGCCTGCCGGGATAATTCGCCGCGCCCCTCTGGCGTGACTGTAAAATCATCTCCATCTTGTCGGGTGTTCCAGGGGGGCCTGGAATCAGGAGTCCGAATATGCGTCGTATCGCCTTCCTTGCGCCGCTCGCCGCCGCCCTCGCCGTTTCCGGCGCCGCCGCGGCCCAACCTTCCGCCGTCGTCGTCACCGTCAGCCCCGACTTCGCCAAGACCGCCGCAGAACTCGGCCAGCGCGATGTCGATCAACAGGTCGACGACATGCGCCGCACGGTCGAGCGCGTCCTCGTCCAGCGCAACGCCCTGGACGGCGCCCGCGTCGAACTGACGATCACCGATCTGAAGCCGAACCGCCCGACCATGCAGCAGATGGGCGACAAGCCCGGCCTGGACGGCATGCGCAGCCTGTCGATCGGCGGCGCCGCTGTCGAGGGAACCGTCACCCTGGCCTCGGGAGAGGTCCAGCCGGTGAAGTTCGACTACTACACCCCGACCCTGGCCGACGCGCGCGGCTCCACCACCTGGACCGACGCCCAGCGCGCCTACGACCGCCTGGCCCGCCGCCTGGCGGACGGCCGCTACACCATGCGTTGATAGGCTGACAGCCTGACTCCTCCCCCGCCTGCGGGGGAGGGGGACCATGCGAAGCATGGTGGAGGGGGCGAAGGTTCGGGCTGGGATTTCCAAGTCCAGACGCGACGGCGGTAGAAACAAGCTGAGCGTTGCAGCTGCTGCTCGCCCCCTCCACCACTTCGTGGTCCCCCTCCCCCGTGAACGGGGGAGGAGTAGGCGACAACCTCCCTCCCCTCTCCCGCCGGGAGGAAAAGGCGCCTTAACCGCTCAGTTCGGTGGACTTGGCCACGGCCGCCTGGACGGCGCTTTCGACCGCACGGTCGAGGGCGCCGTTTTCGTTCAGGGCGATCAGGCCGGCCTGGGTCACGCCGCCGGGCGAGGCCACGCGGTCGATCAGGGCGTCCAGCGCCTCCGTCCCCTCCACGCCCGCCGCAGCGGAGCGCAGGGTGGCGCGGGCCAGGCGGACGGCCGCCTCGGGCGACAGGCCTTCCTCGATCCCGGCCTGGGCCAGGGCGCGCGTGAAGGCGAAGAAATAGGCGGGGCCGCAGCCGGACACAGCCGTGGCGGCGTGCAGGGTCGGCTCGTCGTCCAGATGGACCGTTTCCGCGATGGGGGCGAACAGGGCCTCGCCCACGGCGCGGGCCGCCGCATCCGCCGCCCACAGGGTCGCCACCCCCTGGGCCTGGGCCACGCCGGTCGTCGGCATGACGCGGACGACGGAACGACCCTCGAAGCCCTGGGAAATCGTCTCGCCCCTCACCCCGGCCATGACCGAGACGATCACGGCGTCAGGCGCCAGGTGCGGCAGGACCGGCCGCGAGGCCTCCAGCCACTTGGCCGGCTTGACGCCGATGACGAAGGCGCGAGCCTCCCCCAGCGTCTCCAGCGGCGGATTGATCCGCGCGCCGCGCGCCCGCGCCGCCTCGGCGACGGGCTTTTCGGACGGGGTCAGGATGATCAGGTCGGCGGGATCGACGGCCCCGGTCTTCAGCCAGCCTTCAAGGATGGCCGAACCCAGCCGCCCCACGCCCTGCAGAACGACCGGGCGTCCCATGTCAGGCCGTGCCCACGGTCTCGAACAGGCAGGCGTCGATCGCCTCCTGCGCCTTCTTGGAGCCGCGCACCATGAAGTCGAAGGCCGGATAATAACGGTCGGCGGCCTCGATGGCCGCGTCGATCATGGAGGCCGCCTGGGCCAGGGTCGGCCGCTCGCTGTGCGGCAGGGCCAGGGAGTGGCGGAAGACGATCTCGCCCTCGTCCGGCCAGATCTCGAAATGCCCCAGCCAGGTGCGCTGGTTGATCAGGGAGACCAGTTCATAGGCGGCGGCGCGGCGCGACTTCATGACCCGCAGGTCCAGGGCGCAGCACAGCTGCAGGCAGTCGCCCTCCGGACGCCAGGCGAACCACAGCTCATAGTCCTTCCAGTCGCCCGCCAGGGCGAAGGCCAGGTCGCCGTCGTCCGTGCGGTCGAACGGGAGGTTCTCCGCATTGAGAACGTGCTCCACGACATCCAGCGGGTCGTAGGGAACGTCGACCTCTTCGGGCCGGGCTGCATCCATCAGGGGTTCACAATCTTAACTCGAGGGGCCGCGACTCACGACCTGCAAAGGAACGGTAAACGTGTTCGCAGATTCGGCTCAACCGGCTGCGTCCGCTGCGGGCTTCGCTGTTGTGGACGATCCCCCGGCGGCCTTTTTCGCAGGCGTTTTCTGAGACTTGAGTTCGGCGATCTCGGCGCGCAGGGCGGCGATCTCGGCCTTCAGCACGTCGAACTCGTCGCGACGGACCAGATCCATCTCCGCGACCAGGCGATCGGTCTGTGCGCGCCAGGCGGCCTTGGCCTCGTCGCCGGCGGCCTGGGCCAGGCCCATGGCGCCCGTGGTCAGCTTGGCGAACTCGTCGAGGATGGGGTTGCGCGTCTGCATGGCGGCCTCTTCGATAGTCACGGGCCCGGAGGGCTCGAACATGGTTAACGGTGCATTGATTTGGGTAAACCAAACCTTTCCGTCCATCCGGCCTATAAACTGCTTCGCGGGAAAAGCGCGCGACGAATGCGGTCTTGCTTGCTAGACGGTGGGCGACCCGAAACGGCGCTGACGGAGGCCCTGTGCCCTTTCCCGAATTCGATCCCGTCCTGATCCATCTGGGGCCCCTGCCCATCCGCTGGTACGCCCTGGCCTATGTGGCCGGGATCGTCCTGGGCTGGTGGTACGCCTCGCGCCTGGCCAAGACGGAGCGCCTGTGGGCGCCGGGCAACCCGCCCGTCACGGGACCGCAACTGGACGACCTGGTGCTGTGGATCACGCTCGGAGTCATCCTGGGCGGCCGCTTCGGCTACGCCCTCTTCTACAAGCCGGCCATGTTCGCCCAACTCTTCACCGGCGACGGCTGGGGCGAGCGGCTGGAGCTGCTTCAGCTGTGGACCGGCGGCATGAGCTTCCACGGCGGCTTCCTGGGCGTGGTCGTCGCCTGCCTGCTCTTCGCGCGGCGTCATACGGTCAATCCGCTCAGCCTGGGCGACCTGATCGCGCCGGTCGCGCCGCTGGGCCTCTTCTTCGGCCGCATCGCCAACTTCATCAACGGCGAGCTGTGGGGTCGCGAGACGACGGTTCCCTGGGCCATCCGCTTCTGCAACGCCCGCATCGAACAGATGTACGGCTTCTGCCCCGCCGGCAATGAACCCCGCCACCCCAGCCAGCTCTACGAGGCGGGCCTCGAGGGCCTGCTGCTCTTCGCCGTCCTGTCGCTGGCCATCTGGAAGTGGCGGATGTTCAAGCGGCCGGGCTTCGTCATGGGCCTGTTCCTGTTCGGCTACGGCGTCTGTCGCGCCGCGCTGGAGAACGTGCGCCAGCCTGACGCCGGGCTGGAGAACCTGCCCCTGGGCCTGACCATGGGCATGATCCTGTCCGTTCCCATGATGATCGCCGGGGCCTGGCTGATCTGGCGCGCCCTCAGGAAGCCGGTCGTCGCGGAGGCCTGAGGCGTCATGACGGAGACCCTCAAGGACCGCCTGGTCCGCGAGATCGTGCTGACCGGGCCGATGACGGTGGCGGACTATGTCACGCGCTGCCTGCATGATCCGCGGGACGGCTATTATGCGACCCGCCCGGCCCTGGGCGAGCGCGGCGACTTCATCACCGCCCCCCTGGTCAGCCAGATGTTCGGCGAACTGATCGGCCTCTGGGCGATCGAGGTCTGGAGCCGGCTGGGCGAACCCGAGCGCATCCGCCTGGTCGAGGTCGGCCCAGGGGACGGGACGCTGATCTCCGACGCCCTGCGCGCCGCCCGCCTGGTTCCCGGCTTCCTTCAGGCCGTGGACCTGATCCTGATCGAGCCCAGCGCGCCCCTGCGCGCCGAGCAGTCGCGCCGCCTGGCCGACACCGACGTCCACCCCCGCTGGCTCAGCGCCCTGCATCAGATCGAGACCGACGCCCCCGTCATCCTGATCGGCAACGAGGTGCTGGACTGCATGCCCGCGCGTCAGTTCATGAAGACCGAGGGCGGCTGGGCCGAACGCCGCATCGGCGTGACCGACGACGACGAACTGACCTTCGGTCTGGTCGCCATATCGGGCGGGTTCGAGCGCCCCGGATATGGGGTCGAGCCGGGTCAGGTCGTCGAGATTTCAGAGCAGCAGGCCGCCTTCGCCCGCGACCTGGCGACCCTGGTGCGAGCCGCGTCCGGCGCGGCCCTGCTGATCGACTACGGCCGCGCCAGGCCGGGCGCCGGCGACACCCTGCAGGGGCTGCGGCGCCACACCAAGGTCGATCCCCTGACGACGCCGGGCGAAGCCGACCTGACGCAATGGGCCGACTTCCCCCTGGTGCTGGAGGCGGCGGTCCGCAGCGGCGCCGACGTGACCGGCTGCGTCGGCCAGGGCGCCTTCCTGAAAGCCCTGGGGATCGAAGCCCGCGCCCAGCGGTTGATGCAGGGACGCCCCGAGGCCGCCCCGGTCATCCAGCGCCAGCTGGACCGCCTGACCGCGCCGGACCAGATGGGCGAACTGTTCAAGGCGGCGGCGATCTTCTCGCCCCGTTCGCTGGCCCTGCCGGGATTTGAAGGATGAGCCTGAACCCTGTCGCACACCCCCTGCTGGACAAGGCGGGGATCCGCCACGGCTTCTTCACCCGCGAAGGCGGGGTGTCGGAAGGGCTCTACGCCGGGCTGAACACGGGCGTCGGCTCCCAGGACGACCCCGCCCTGGTGGCCGAGAATCGCCGCCGCGTCGCCGAATGGATGGGCGGCGGGGCCGACGACCTGTGCGGCTGCTATCAGATCCACTCCGCCGTCGCCCGCGTGGCCGAGGGCGGATGGGCGGGCGAGCGTCCTGACGGCGACGCCGTGGTCGCGGGCGTGAAGGGGCCGGTCCTGACCGTCCTGACCGCCGACTGCGCGCCCGTTCTGCTGGCCGACGCCGAGGCCGGCGTGATCGGCGCGGCCCACGCGGGCTGGAAGGGCGCCCTGGGCGGCGTCGTCCATTCAACCGTCACGGCCATGCAGGCCCTGGGCGCCGATCCGCGCCGCATGGTCGCCGTCGTCGGCCCCTGCATCGCCCAGGCCAGCTATGAGGTCGGCGCCGACTACCAGGACCGCTTTGGCCATCACGACCCCGGCAGCGAACGCTTCTTCATTCCGGGCGCCGCCCCGGACAAGCGCCTGTTCGACCTGCCCGGCTTCGTCCTGTGGCGACTGGAACAGGCCGGCGTCGCCGACGCCGCCTGGACCGGCCACGACACCCGCGCCGACCCGGCCCGCTTCTACTCGAACCGCCGCGCCTATCTGGCGGGAGAACCGGACTTCGGGCGTTTGATCTCGGCGATATGCCTCACCTGATCCTTCTCCCCTTGTGGGAGAAGGTGGGCGCCGGAGGCGCTCGGATGAGGGGTGTGAGCACTGTGCGCGGGATTACCGAGCATTGAAACGGAACCCAGACGATTAAGGGCGCCGTCGCCACCCCTCATCCGTCATGCTCCGCATGACGCCTTCTCCCACAAGGGGAGAAGGAAAGCGCGTTCACCCCGCCAGGGCGAAGTCGGGGACGCGGGTCGTTTCGCGCCAGGCGTCGGGCTGGGCCAGCAGGGCGCGGACCAGCTTGTTGTTCAGGGCGTGACCGGCCTTGTAGCCTTCGTAGCGGCCCAGCAGGGGCGCGCCCAGGACATAGAGGTCGCCGATGGCGTCCAGGGCCTTGTGGCGCACGAACTCGCGTTCCATGCGCAGGCCGCCGGGGTTCAGGATCTGGTCGCCGTCGATGACCACGGCGTTCTCCAGGCTGCCGCCGCGGGCCAGGCCCGCCTGGCGCAGGGCCTCGACCTCATGGGCGAAGCCGAAGGTGCGGGCGGCCATGATGTCGGCGCGGAAGGTCGCCTCGTCCACGACGAAGTCCACCACCTGGTTGCCGATGACCGGCGTCGGGAAGTCGATCTCGAACCGCATCTCATAGCGGTCGCAGGGCAGCAGGGCGGCGGTCTTGTCACCCTCCTCCACCCGGATCGGCTTCAGGATCTCGATGTAGCGGACGGGGGCTTCCTGACGGCGGAAGCCGGCGCGGTCCAGCAGTTGCACGAACGGCAGGGCCGAGCCGTCCAGGATCGGCAGTTCCGGCCCGTCCACCTCGACCACGGCGTTGGACACGCCCAGGGCCGCCATGGCCGCCATCAGATGCTCGATCGTCGACAGGCGCACGTCGTCGGCGTTGGCGATCATGGTGTTCAGGCGGGCGTCCACGACCGCCTCGCCCGTGACGGGGATGCGGTTGTCGCGGTCGGTCACGTCCGTGCGCACGAAGACGACGCCCGCGCCCGGCGCGGCCGGACGCACCACCAGGCGCACGCGGCGACCGGTGTGGACGCCCACGCCGGCGCAGATGGCCGGGGCGACGATGGTCTGTTCGTGATGGTCGTTGCGGACCGGCAAGCTGAAACTCTCTCGTTGCGCGATTCCGCGTCAGTCGCGCGGAGTTCGCCTCGCCTGTCCTTTAACCACGTGGGCTCAAGCTCGAAATGAAAGTCGGGTTTCGGATTGTTTCGGTCTGGAAACAGGACCCGCCCTCGACAGGCTTCTTTCAAGGCCGCCTGAAATGCAGAAACGCCCCGGAGCCGGGCTCCGGGGCGTTTCCATCAGGGTTTCTTCCGATCAGTTCGCGAGGCGGCGAAGAAAGGAGGGGATTTCGAGATCGTCGTCCTCCGCCTGGCCCGCCTGATAGTCCTGGGTCGGCTGGGTCGACTGGGTCTGGCGAAGCTGCTGGGTCGTGCGGTTCGACGACGGCGGCGGGGCGTAGGACGGCTGCTGCTGTTGCGGCTGCTGGCGCTTGCGGCCGAACAGGCTCCAGCCGCTGCGACGGTGATCGCGCTCGTCGTAGTATTCCTCTTCGGCGACAGGCTCCTCGCGACGCGGCGCGGGACGGGCCGGCTGCTCCGGGGTGCGGTCGAAGTAGAGGTCGCCCTGCTCCACCTGCGAAGCGGCGGCGGGTTGGGCGCGGCCGGCGCCGGACTCATATTCCTCGACCCAGGGATCGACGATCGGCTCCAGGTTGCGGGGCGCGTCGTGAATGACGGGTTCCGGACGGGGCTCGGGCGCCATGCGGGCGGCCGGGGCCTCATAGGTCGGAGCCGGAGCGGGCTCGGCGGCGCGGGCGGGCTCGCGGACCGGCTCGATGCGGACTTCCGGCTGGCGCGGCGCGGCGGCGGTCGGAGCGGCGCGGCGGTCGCCGAAGGCCGAACCCTGGGGCTCGATCTTCTGGATGACGGCTTCGTCCATGCCGGTGGCCACGACCGAGACGCGGATCTTGCCGTCCAGGGCCGGGTCGAAGGCGGCGCCGAAGATGATGTTGGCGTCGCCGTCCACCTCGGCGGCGATGGCGTTGGCGGCCTCGTCCACTTCCAGCAGGGTCATGTCCAGACCGCCGGTGATGTTGACCAGGACGGCCTTGGCGCCCTTCAGGCTGGTTTCGTCCAGCAGGGGGTTGGCGATGGCGTTCTGGGCCGCCAGCAGGGCGCGGTCGTCGCCCGTGGCCTCGCCCGTGCCCATCATGGCCTTGCCCATTTCCGACATCACGGCGCGGACGTCGGCGAAGTCGAGGTTGATCAGGCCCGGCAGGATCATCAGGTCGGTGATCGAACGCACGCCCGAGTGCAGGACCTGGTCGGCCATGCCGAAGGCGTCGGCGAAGGTCGTGCGTTCGTTGGCGACGCGGAACAGGTTCTGGTTCGGAATGACGATCAGGGTGTCGACATAGCGCTGCAGCTCGGCGACGCCGGAGTCGGCCAGACGCATGCGGTGACGGCCTTCGAAGGTGAAGGGCTTGGTCACGACGCCGACGGTCAGGATGCCGCGGTCGCGGGCGCACTTGGCGATGACGGGGGCCGCGCCGGTGCCGGTGCCGCCGCCCATGCCGCAGGTGATGAAGACCATGTGCGCGCCGTCCAGGTGCGCGTGGATCTCGTCGGCGCTCTCCTCGGCGGCGTTCATGCCGACTTCGGGGTGGGCGCCGGCGCCGAGGCCCTGGGTGATGGTCTCGCCCAGTTGAATGCGGCGATCCGTCTTGGCGAAGCTCAGGTGCTGGGCGTCGGTGTTGGCGACGACGAACTCGACCCCTTCAAGGCCGGCGTCGATCATGTTGTTGACGGCGTTTCCGCCCGCGCCGCCGACGCCGAAGACGACGATCCGGGGCTTCAGTTCCGTGTGTTGCGGCTTCACCAGCGAGAGAGACATAATTCTAATCCGACCTTCCGACCCTGCCCCGTTGTCCCCAAAGCGAAATCCCCGCCGAATCGCATTGGTTATGAGCGCGTTAAGGAAAACCCCTTTTACGTTAACGGAGTGTTACCCCGGTTAGCGTGAGTCGGAATGTTTGGAAGCCGCTTCCTGCAGCTTAACCGCAGATTTATCAGGACTTCGCCGCTTTTCCGCCTTCATTTCCATTGCGGAGCCCCCCGGGGTTTGATTGATTAGCGCCAACTGAAGGGCCGATCATGTTGGGAGAGTCGGCTCAGGGGAGCTACCAATCACAATGCGTCTCGTTTCCACCGCCGCCCTGGTCGCGGCTCTCGCCTGCATGGGCGTGTCATCCGCCATCGCGCGGGACGCCGCCGGCGCTCCGGCCCCGGCGATCGCGGCCAATGTCGCCGCGCCGAGCATTCAAGACTTCGCCGCCCTTCCCCGGATGTCCAGCTTCACCGTCTCTCCGGACGGCAAGCATATCGCCGCCCTGCAGGCCCGCGGCGAAGATCAGGTGATCCTGGTCTGGGACGCTGAACATCTGGATCGCGAACCAACGGTGATCGGCGCTTCGCAGATGAAGATCCGAGGCGTGAGCTTCGTGAAGAACGACGTCCTGGGCGTGACCATGTGGCAGCCCTATGACGTCGCAGCAGGCGCCGTCATCAAGACCTTCCTCAGCAAGTTCCTGCTGACCGATCTGGAAGGCCGCACCTGGCGCGACCCGATCGACTCCTTCCGCCCGCGCTCGAACGACGAGGCCGAGTTCCTCAAGACCCAGAGCCCCTCGGTTCTGGATTCCCTGCCGAACGATCCCAACAACATCCTGATCGAGATCAACGGCGACGTCCTGCGCCTCAACGTGCGGACCAACCGCGCTGAACGCGTCCAGCGCTCCAGCGAACGCGTCATCGGCTATTCCACGGACCTCACCGGCGAACTGCGCATGCGCAACGTCGCTGATCGGGACGGTGAGGGCCTCTACATCGCCACCCAGTTCCGCAACGCCGCCGGCGGCTGGGACGAGCATTTCCGCAGCCATGTCAAGAACCGCGAAGTTTTCTCCGTCGCCGGTTTCAGCACCGACCCGAACATCGCCTACGTCATCTCGAACCGTAACCGGGATAAGGCCGCGATCTTCGAATACGACGTGGCGCGTCGCCAACTGGGCGAAGTGGTCTTCGAACACCCGCTGTTCGAAGCCTCCGGCATGAGCATCAATCGCGTTCAGGGCCCCAACTTCGGCGAAGTGCGCTCCTTCGTCTACAATGGTCCTCGTGAGACCGAGTACCCGATCGCTCCCGGCTACGAAGCCCTCGTGACCGGTCTGGAGCAGGCTCTGCATGTCGAGAAGCACCCGCTTCAGGTCACGGACCCGGCCACGGGCGCGACGCGCACCGTCTCCTACGCCACCGACCGCTACATGGAGGTCATGGCCGCGTCGCAGGATTGGGGCACCGTCGTGGTCTGGGCCGGCGCGTCGAACGATCCCGGCGCCTACTCCATCTTCCGCAACGGCCAGCTGACCCCGCTGGGGCAGCCCTATCCCCAGATCAACCCGGCCTCGATCGGCTCGACGGAGCTGGTCTACTACAAGGCCAGGGACGGTCTCGACATCCCCGCCTTCCTCAGCAAGCCCCCCGCCGCGACCTTCGGCCCCGGCCCCTATCCCACGGTCATCATGCCCCACGGGGGTCCCTGGGCGCGCGACGAGCTCACCTGGGACTATTCCTCCTGGCGCGCCATGATGACCTCGCGCGGCTACGCCGTGCTGCAGCCGCAGTATCGCGGCTCGGACGGCTGGGGCAAACGCCTGTGGATGGCCGGCGATAACGAGTGGGGCCAGAAGATGCAGGACGACAAGGACGACGGCGCCTTGTGGCTGGTCCAGCAGGGCGTGGCCCAGCGCGACCGCATCGCCATGTTCGGCTTCTCCTACGGCGGCTATGCGGCCATGGTGGCCGGCATTCGTCCGGAAGGCATCTACAAGTGCGCCATCGCCGGTGCCGGGGTGTCCGACCTGACGAAGATCCGGTCCAGCATGTTCCAGAACCCGTATACGCGGGAAGCCCAGCGCGACACCGTCAACGGTCTGAACCCCATCACACGGGCCAATCAGATCCAGATTCCGATGATGGTCTTCACCGGCGAGCGCGACCGCACGGTCACCCAGGACCACTCGGATCTCTATGTCGCCCGTGCGCGCACCAGTGGTCAGGACGTGCAGTACCACCTGATCAAGGACTACGCCCACGGCCCGGCCTGGACCCGCGAGATCATGGCGGAACAGCTCGGCTACATCGACAGCTACCTGCGTACCGGTTGCGGCGGTTCCGGCCTCTAAGGCCCGCCCTTCCCCTGATCGGCAAGCCGCCTCAGCCTTCGGGCTGGGGCGGTTTTTTCATGGGCCCTGCCTCGTTCCCGTGTCCGACCGCCGCGCTAGGCTGCGGAACCTGCCCCAATAATGCGGTCGGCACATCGGAGCGACCAGCCCCGCGTCGCTTCAGACGCCCCTCCCACGGCCTCAGCCTCAGCATGACGTCCCTGGATCAAGATGCGCTCCACCCGTTCTTTTTTGGGGGGGCTTGGAGGCGGCGGGCCTCGCGGATCCGACGCCGACGAGACGCGACCGCTTCAGCCTTTCAAGCCCGTCGCCGTCGCTGAACGGCGCATAGAAAAAGGCGGCGGGTGGAAACCCGCCGCCTCAGTCTTTTTCAGTCGTCTAAGTGCTTAGAAGGTCTTGGTGACGTTCACGAACACTTGGCGGCCGACATAGTCGTAACCCGAGTACAGCGGAGCGTTGCCGATCCGGTTGTACAGGCCATTCGAGATTTCCGGCGGATCTTCGTTGAAGATGTTCCGCATGCCGGCCGTAACGGTCCACTCGTCAGCGCGGTACTGAGCCGAGATCGAGTGCAGCCAGTAGTCCGGCACATCGAAGTTGTAGCCGTCGGCAGACAGGTCCTGGTTGAACTCACGCAGGTAGTAGTCGTTGTCGTTCATGCCTTGCAGCCACTCGACGCCGTAGCGCACGCGCCACTTGTCCCACGAGTAGCTGAGGTCGGCATAGGCCGAGAACTCCGGCACGCCGATCCGGCCCTTTTGGTCGCGGATGGTGTCGGTGGGCAGGGTCTGGCTGTAGGTCTCGGTGATCTGGGTCACGCCCAGGTTCAACAGAGCCGAGCCAGGGCCGATGTCCCGACGATAGCGCAGCGTGTAGTCCAGACCCTTGATCGAGTCCGTGGCGATGTTGATGTAGCTGCTTTCAACCGTCAGGGCGTTGTTGTTCGAAGCGCGCGAGATGAAGGCGCAGTTCTTTGCCTTGGCGTTGAACTCCGACGGGTCGGAGTTGAAGCAGTCCGTCAGGATCGCGCCGGCGCCCAGACGAGTGACGCTGTCTTCGATCTTGATCTCGTAATAGTCGGTCGCGAACGACAGCTCGCCCCAGCCCGAGGGCAGTTGCGGCTGCAGGATGACGCCGATCGTCATGTTGTCGGACGTTTCCGGCTTCAGGTTGTTCTCCGCACCGCCGAGGGTGAAGACGCGAACGCTCTGGTTGGCGACGTAGTTCGAGCCGATGCCCAGACCTTGCGAGGCGCAGTTGGCGCGACGGTTGGCGTTGGCCGTGGCCGTCAGTTCCGAGCAGGGGTCCAGCGAAGCGGCCTGGAAGCCCGAGGTGGCGCCCAGGAACTGTTCGAACAGCGCCGGAGCGCGGAACGAGGTGCCGTAGGTGCCGCGTAGGGTCAGCCAGTTCGTCGGCGAGTAGACCAGACCAGCCTTATAGGTGGTGTCCGAACCTGCGTTCTCATACTCGGTGTAGCGCGCCGAGGCGTTCAGGGTCAGCGAGTCGACCAGGGTGACGTTGGCCAGCAGCGGCACTTCAAGCTCACCGAACACTTCCCAGACCGATTCCGAACCGCGGGTCGGCGTGGCCGTCGAGAAGTTGAAGATGTTGCCCGTCTGCATGTCGATGGCAGGCGTGTCATCGATCTCCGCTTCGCGCCATTCGGCGCCCACGAAGGCGGACACTTCGCCGGCCGGCAGCTTGAAGAGCGGACCGTCGAAGCCGACGCTGACGACCTTCTCGATGTACTCGGTCGTACCGGTGATCGGACGGAAGATATAGTTCTTCCAGTCTTCCGGCAGCTTGCCGCCGATCGTCTGGCTGGTCAGGAAGGGCGCCGGGATACAACCCAGGGTCGGGTTGGTCAGGTTGACGCGGCAGGTCACGGTGCCCTGCGTGCCGTTGCTCAGCGTGCCGGTGCGGGTCAGGCGGGGGTCCATGCCCGTCGGAGCCACGACCACATCCAGCGAGTTCTGCATCAGGTTGGTGATGAACTGCTCGAAGCGGTATTCGGCGCGCGAACGCGTGTAGCTCGCATAGGCGTCATAACGCCAGCCGGGGATGATGAAGTCGCCGCGGATGCCGGCCAGCGACTTGGCGAAGTCCACCGTCTGTTCGGTGGTGTCGTTGCCGAAGCCGATGAAGGCGCGCACGCCGATGTTGGCGTTGGCGAACGGCGAACCGCTGGCCGCCGTCGGGCTCAGGCCGCCGTTGGCGCCGACCGTGGAGAAGCCCAGGTGTTGCGGGATGAGCAGGTTGCCCTTGTAGTAGTCCAGCGACAGCTGACGGTAGCCGGTCTGCGAGGATTCGCGACGGTTGATCAGCAGTTCGCCGTAGAGTTCGGCGTTGCCCAGGGCCTGCAGATCGTAGGCGCCTTCGATGTAGAAGGTCGAGACGTCAACCGGCGAGATCAGGGATTCCTCGAGCATGCGCGGCTCGAAGGTGTCGCGGATGTTCAGGTTGGTGGCGACCAGGAACTCACCCGTGTCGTCGATTTCGAAGCCGCCGACGGCTTCAAAGCCGACCAGACCCGTGGTGACGGCCGAGTTCGGACGCCAGCGGTTGGCGTAGTAGAAGTCATCCGGAGCGCCGGCGCCGCGCGCATAGGACGGATCCCCGTAGATCATGCGCTGGGTGTTGCCGGTGGCGATCGTATTGATCGTCACGCCGTTCGAGCCGGTGTCCGTGATCGGATAGCACTTCGAGCGGCCCGTCAGCGGGTCGATGAAGTCCTGGCCGTTCGTGAAGCCGTCGATGTTGCAGTGCGTGAAGTTACGGTCCTTCAGACGCAGTTCCGAACGGCTGTAACGCTCGACCGAACCCGACAGGTGCCAGCGGTCGCCCGAGGTGCCGGCGACGATCGAGAGACGGCTCGAGGTGCCTGCGCCGTTGGCGTCGGTCGGGGCGTTGTACTGGCCCTCGATGCTGACGCCGTCGATGTTGTTGCGGGTGATGATGTTCACCACGCCGGCCACGGCGTCCGAACCATAGACCGACGAAGCGCCGTCCTTCAGGACTTCGACGCGCTCGACCATCGACGAGGGCAGAACGTTCAGGTCGGCCGAGCCGACCGAACCGCGCGAACCGGCCGGAGCCACGCGACGGCCGTTCAGCAGCACCAGGGTGCGCTCGGCGCCCAGGCCGCGCAGCGACAGGGTGTTGGCGCCCGGGCCGCCGTTGGTCACGAAGCCGCCGTAGGCGTTGTTGATCTGCGAAGCGCCGCCGGTGACGGCCGTGCCTTGCAGGACCTCAGTCGTCGACGCGAAGCCCGCCAGGGTCGCTTCGTCGCGGGTCACCACCTGAACGGGCGACGGCGAGTTGTAGTTGTCACGGCGCAGGCGCGAACCGACGACCACGACTTCTTCGACCTGCGTGGCCTGGTCGGAGGTCTTGGGCTGTTGATTGTTCGTGTTGTTCGCCTGGGCATAGGCGGCCGGCGCGATCGCCATCATGCCGACGGTCAAACCCGCGACAATGGTCGACCCCAGCAGGCGTTCCTTGGTGATTGTGTTCACTAGCGTGACTTCCCCAACAATTAATCCAAAGCCCCGCAACAATTTGCAGAGCGCTGTGTCGCGACTTTATGGCCGCGCCGCGCGTTGGAGCAAGTTGAACAGCACAATGCAAACACATTTGACGCCAGAGCGTCACAATCAGGTCACACCCGAGGCTTTTGGGGGGCAGGAAAATTCCCGTTCGCCCACATCCTTGAAATGATGATATTTTTTCCTTTAAAAACAACTCATTACGAAAATTCTTGAATGACAAAAGGTTAATAACTCGCCGAATCCGAGCGGCCGAAATGGTTTACGCCGCCCTCCCCCGGCGAGATCGGCGGCGACAAAACGACGCTCGTCCTCAGGATTGAGGCGAGACCTGGAACGCTGTGGAGCCTCTTACAGGTTGTCGCGCAACCAGCCGGCCGCGCGGGCGACCATGCCGCCGCGGTGGACCTTGGGGGCGTCAGCGGCGGTGATCTGGCGCGACATCAGCTTGCGGGCCGAGACCGCCTCGCGCGGGCCGTAGGCGGCGCGCAGCAGCACGCCCGAGGCCGAGCAGAAGGCCGGGCCGGAGGCGGCGTCGGCCAGGTGGGGCGCCCTTTGCGGGCGGCCCAGGCGGACCGGGCGGTCGAAGACGCGCACGGCCAGTTCCCGCACCCCGTTCAGCTGGCTGGCGCCGCCGGTCAGGACCAGGCCCGCGCCGGGCTCCAGCCCCACGCCGGCGTGCTTCAGCCGGTCGCGCAGCAGCTCCAGCGTCTCCTCGACGCGGGGCGCGATGACGGTCTTCAGCATGGCGCGCGGGACGATG
Organism: Brevundimonas faecalis; assembly: GCF_040549405.1. Taxonomy (NCBI): domain Bacteria; kingdom Pseudomonadati; phylum Pseudomonadota; class Alphaproteobacteria; order Caulobacterales; family Caulobacteraceae; genus Brevundimonas; species Brevundimonas faecalis. Next base: position 59,466 of record NZ_JBEPTF010000004.1, read on the forward strand.
ACGGGGCCGGCGGACGCGTCCTCGCCGCGCGGCGGCGCCTCCAGCATCTCGCGGTCCTCGTTGGCCGAAGCCATGGCCGAGCCGTGCAGGGTCTTCAGCCGCTCGGCCCCGACCTTGGAGGTCGACAGGCCGCGCGCGATGTCGGCGGTGACGTGATCCCCGCCGACGTTCAGGGATTCGATGTGCAGCAGGCTTCGCCCGCCCCAGACGGCGGCCGAGGTCGAGCCTCCGCCCATGTCGATACAGACGGCGCCCAGCTCCATCTCATCCTCTTCCAGCGCGGCGAGGGAGGAGACGACGGGCGCGGCGGCCACGCCCTGGAGGTCCAGGTGCGCCAGCTCCAGACAGTGGCTCAGGGCGCCGAAGGAACCCTCGGACATGGAGACGACCAGCAGGTCGAGCCCCAGGGAGCCGCCGCGCATCGAGCGCGGATCATGAACCCCGCGCGCCCCGTCCACCGACCAGGCGATGGGCAGGACGTGGATCGGGCGACGATTGGGCAGGCGGATCTGGGCCAGGGCCATGCCGATGGCCCGCGCCAGGTCGCCGTCGGTGATCGGGTGGGCGCCCAGCGACACTCGGGCCTGGACCCTGTGGCTGGCCATCTGGCCGATGGCCGTGGTCACGACCACGCCGGAGACGGGCGTCCCCGCCGCGCGCTCGGCGCGCTCGACCGCATGACCGATGGCCTGGGCGGCCTCGTCCATGTTGACGATGGCCCCGCCGCGCACGCCGCGCGACTGGACATGGCTGGCGCCCGCGACGCGGATGGTGCGGTCGGCGTGGCGCACGCCCTCGGGCTTCATGATGAAGCAGGCGACCTTGGACTGGCCGAGGTCGAGCGCGGCCACGGCGGGCGCGCGCGGCGCGCCCCTGCCCTGTTCCGTGGTCGTGTCTCGGCGGCGTCCGGTCATGGCGTGACTATCCCGATGAAGTTCAGACGGCGCCTTCGGAGGGCCGGACGGCGACCTCCTCGGGCGTACGCAGGTCGACCCGGGCGAAGCCCAGGTCCAGAAGACGTTCGCGCTGGTCCAGCGCGTCCAGGCGGATCAGGGCGGAATCCTGGTCGACGGCGGGCAGCTGGATCAGGCTGCCGTCCTTGAGCCGCAGGTCCCAGCGGCGCTCGTCCACCCGGACCAGGGCGTCGATGCGCGCCATCAGGCGCGGACGCTGGGCCAGCAGGGGCAGGATTTCGGCGGCGGTCAGGTCCGCCCCCTTGCCCACGACCAGAGGCAGCTTGGGATAGCGGCCGGGATCGGCGCCCTGGATGACCTCGCCCCGGCTGTCGATGACATAGGCCTGGCCGCCGGTCTGCCAGACGGCCAGCCGGTCGTGCTCCTTGACGTCCACGATCAGGGTGTCGGGCAGCAGGCGCACCACCCGCGCCTCCTTGACCCAGCCCACGGCCTGGACCCGGTCGCGCACGGCCTTCAGGTCCAGGCTGACGATCGGCTGGTCGGCGGTCACGCCGACGGCGCGCTGGATCTCGGCCTGGGCCTCGGGCGAGGCGCCGGTGACGTGCAGCTTGCGGACCTTCAGCCCCATGCCCGTCGTCAGGGCGTCGAAACGGTCGGAGACGGAGTTGGAGATGCGCTCGGCCCGCGCCCCGGTGGCCAGGACCGCGCCCAGCACCACGACGCCCGCCACGATGGAGATGACGACGGCGCGCGGCGACAGGTCCATACGGCCGATGGCCGCGACCTTGCCCGGCCCGGCCTTGCCTGCCGCGCCCTGGACGTTGCGACCGCCACGACCGGCGCCTTTCGCCGCTCCCTGGCGCCGACCGCCGCGCACTACCGCGGGCATGAGGCGTCCTCCACCATCCACCGAACCAATTCGCGATAATCCATTCCGACGAAGGCCGCCTGCTCGGGAACGAGCGAGGTAGGCGTCATGCCGGGCTGGGTGTTGACCTCCAACAAGACGAGGACGTCGTTAACAAGGTCATAACGAAAGTCGGATCGGGACACGCCGCGGCAGCCCATGGCCGCGTGGGCCAGCTCCGCCTGACGTAAAGCCTTGTCAAATACATGGGCCGGCAGCTCGGCCGGCAGGACGTGGCGCGAGCCGCCCGGCGCGTACTTGGCTTCATAGTCATAGAAGCCCTTGGTCGGGGTGATGTCGGTGATGGTCAGGGCGCGCGGCCCCGCCGCCTCGCCCAGGACCGTGACGGCCAGCTCCTTGCCCGCGATGAAGGGCTCGACCATGACCAGGTCGCCGTAGGTCCAGCTGTCCTCACCGACCTCGGCCACCGGCCGGTTCGCGCCCTCAAGCACCACATAGACGCCGACGGAGGAGCCCTCCGCGTTCGGCTTGACCACATAGGGGGGATCGATGACGTGGCGCGAGGCGACCTCATGCCGGTCGTACAGGCCGCCGCCCGGCACGGTGACGCCCGCCGCGCGCAGCACGGACTTGGACTTGTCCTTGTCCATGGCCAGGGCCGAGGCCAAGACGCCGGAGTGGGTGTAGGGGATCTTCAGCGTCTCCAGGACGCCCTGGACGCAGCCGTCCTCGCCCCAGGCGCCGTGCAGGGCGTTGAAGACCACGTCGGGCTTCAACGCCGTCAGGACCTGGGCCAGGTCGCGGCCGGCGTCGACCCGGGTCACCTTGCCGACCTGGCCTTCCAGGGCGTCCGCGCACCCGCGCCCGGAGGACAGCGAAACCTCGCGTTCCGACGACAGGCCGCCCATCAGGACGGCGACGTGGAGGGTGTTCAGGGGCGCGCGCATGGGACGATCCGACTACTAGCCCGCCCCTATGCCCCAGATACGGTTAACCAGCTGGAAACGATACCCGCGCCCCGAAGGAAATTCGCAAGACTCTGCGGGGCGATTCCTGCGGCCGGCGGGGCGACGCGCGTCTACGTCCGATCCTGACGCAGGATCGCCCCAACCTGTCCCTTCAAACCGGAGGGACCGCCATGACCGACCGCGACGCCGACTTCAATCTGGACGCCGAAATCGACGGCGAGCCGCCCTGCCTCGACCGCATGGCGCGCGGCGCCCTGATCCGCCTGAATCACGCCGTCCTGTCGGGCCGCGCCTCCGAGGCCTCGTCCTGGCTGCGCATCTGGCGGACGCTGAAGGCCGAGGCGGCCGCCGCCGCCGAACAGCCGCCGGCCGATGCCTCGCTGGAGACCAAGGCCGCCGATCCCGTCGCCGAACCCCTGACGTCGCTGGCGGACTGCACGCGCGAGCTGCTGAGCCTGCGCACGGACATCACGCGGGCCGATCCCAGGGATCGCCGGGCCGTGCGAGGGCTGCAGGCCCGCATAGACAGGGTCGCCGCCCGCGCCGCCGCCTTCGGGATCGAGGACCTGCCGCCCCGCTCCGCTTCCTCTTCTCCGCCCCTGGCCGTGCTCGTGCCCGCCGCCGGGACCGACCGTCCGGACGTCGGCCTGGGCGCCTGACCCCGCCCTTCGGCGCAAGATCAGGCGGGAGATAGAACGGCTGCGCCTCGAAATGGCGCGCTTGCCCCTCTATATGGCGGGCATGACCGTCCTCGACCCCGCCTGCCCCATTCCCGATATCGCCCCTATGTCGTCTCCGGCCGACATGGAAGCCGCGATCGAGAGCGCGCGACAGGCCGTCGGCCTGCCGGTCGGCGCCCGCGTGGTCGCCGCCATGTCGGGCGGGGTGGATTCCACCGTCGTCGCCGCCCTGCTGCACAAGGCGGGCTATGACGTCGTGGGCGTGACGCTGCAGCTCTACGACCACGGCGCGGCGCTGAAGAAGAAGGGCGCCTGCTGCGCGGGTCAGGACATCCACGACGCCCGCCTGGCGGCCGAGACCATCGGCATTCCCCACTACGTCCTGGACTACGAAAGCCGGTTCAAGGACGCGGTGATCGACCAGTTCGCCGACTCCTATCTGAAGGGCCAGACGCCGGTTCCCTGCATCCGCTGCAACCAGACGGTGAAGTTCCGCGACCTGCTGGATGTCGCCCGCGACCTGGGCGCCGAGGCCATGGCCACCGGCCACTACGTCCGCCGCTCGCCCGTCGGCAACCGCTCGCAGATGCGCAAGGCGATCGACCATTCACGCGACCAGTCCTACTTCCTGTTCGCCACGACGCAGGAGCAGCTAGACTATCTGCGCTTCCCCCTGGCCGACCTGGAGAAGCCCCAGGTGCGGGGCGTCGCCGCCTCCCTGGGCCTGCGCATCGCGGCCAAGCCGGACAGCCAGGACATCTGTTTCGTGCCGACCGGCGACTATCGCACCCTGATCGACCGCCTGCGGCCCCAGGGGCGCGAGGCCGGCGACATCGTCCACATGGACGGCCGGGTGCTGGGCCGCCACTCGGGCATCACCGACTACACCATCGGCCAGCGCCGGGGCCTGAACGTCGCCGTGGGCGAGCCCCTGTTCGTGACCCGGCTGGACCCGGACCAGCGCCAGGTCGTGGTCGGCCCGCGCGAGGCCCTGCTGACCGCCTCGCTGACGCTGGAGGAAACCAACTGGCTGGGCGATCAGGCCACGATCGAGGAGGCCGCCCGCGACGGCGTCCCGGTCCTGGCCCGCGTCCGCTCGACCCGCCAGCCCTCGCCGGCCCGCTTGGTTTTCGCAAATGAGGCCGTTCAGGTGATCTTCGATCAGGGCGAGGAAGGCGTCGCGCCCGGCCAGGCCTGCGTCCTCTACGACCCAGCCGACGACGAGCGCGTTCTGGGCGGCGGCTTCATCCGCTCGACCGCCGCCGTCGCCGTCTAGGCCCGCTCAGGCCGCCGCATAGACCCGCAGCTGGTTGCCGTCCGGGTCGCCCGCCACGAAGCCGTGGCCGCAGTCCATGTCCATGGGCGGCAGCAGGATGCGCGCGCCCCGGTCCCACCAGTCGATGTGCAGTTCGTCCACGGCGGCGGGCGCCGGCATGCGCAGGTCCACCTGGGTCGCGCCCCGGCCGCGCCACAGGCTCAGCGTCCGGCCCGGCGCCAGCAGGAAGACGGCGTGATCCGGCCCCGCCCGCACCGGCCGACGGCCCAGCAGCCCGGCGTAGAAGCGGGCGCTGGCGTCGGGATCGGCCACGCTCAGCGGAATGTCGGCCTCGGAGACGTTCGCCCGGGAAATGTCGTCGATATCGATCATGAGGCCCTCCATCCGTCTGAACAGAAGGGGAACCTAGACCGGACTGCTGCCAGTTTCCGTCAGCATCATCTCGGCGGGCCGCGCTCGTCGCACATTTCCCGCCAGGTCTTCAGCAGGGCCGCCTTGCGGGTCGGATAGCGAACCTCCAGCACCTCGGCCTCCAGGATGCGGTCAGTGCGGAAGCTGCGGAAATCCTGTCTCAGCTCGCACCAGCCCAGCAGCAGCCGCACCCGGTCGAAGAAGGCCAGGGCGAAGGGCCAGACCACCCGGTCGGAGGCCGCCCCCGCCTCGTCGCGATAGTTGAGCCTCAGCTTGCGCTCGACGCGGATCGCCTTGCGCAGCAGGGCCGGGTCGACGGCGTCGGCCGGGATGGGCGCTCCCGGCCCGATCAGCAGGGCCGAGGCCTCCATCTCCTCGCGCAGGTCGGGCGGCAGGACGGCCGCGATCCGCGCCTGGGCGTTCAGGGCCGCGTCGCGAAGCCGGGCGTCAGCCCGTTCCGCCACCCAGCGCGATCCCAGGGCCAGGGCCTCGATCTCCTCCGGCGTGAACATCAGGGGCGGCAGCATGAAGCCCGGCTTCATCACATAGCCCACGCCCGGCTCGCCCTCGATCACCGCCCCCTGGGCCTGCAGGCTGGCGATGTCGCGGTACAGGGTGCGCAGGGAGATCCCCATCTCCTCGGCCAGGGCGCGGCCGCTCACCGGCCGGCGATGCCGTCGCAGGACGTTCAACAGGTCAAGAAGTCGTTCGGATCGCGCCACCCCGCCGTCCTAGCAGACTCGCCGCCATAAAGCGGCAGCATCCTTTTTGGACTGGCGCGGCGACGACGGAGGGTGTATCCGCCCCGCTCCGAAAACGAGAAACCCATGTTCACCCACGCCATCGCCATGAACGCACCGAAGACCCGAGACCGCTTGTCGGTCCAGGGCGAAGGCGCGCGCGTGGGAGAGGCCTAGGGAAGGAACGTCGGTCCATCGACTTCGGATTTCCAGAAACCCCTCCCGCTTCCGGCCGGAGGGGTTTCTTGCATTCGCGGGTCCCTTTTCGCGCCGGTCCGGAAGGATCGAAGACAGACAGAAAAGGAGACGTCGGCCATGCCTGGCTATGACGTGATCGAAAGTCCGGGCGCGCCGATCAAGGCGTGGACCCGGGGCGTGCCCATCGAGGATGCGGCGCTGCAACAGCTGAAGAACGTGGCCTCCCTGCCCTTCATCCACAAGCACGTGGCGGTGATGCCCGACGTGCACTGGGGCATGGGCGCGACGGTGGGTTCGGTGATCCCGACGCTGAAGGCGATCATCCCCGCCGCCGTGGGCGTGGACATCGGCTGCGGCATGATGGCGGTGCGGACCTCGATCCGGGCCGAACACCTGCCCGACGACCTGTCGGGCGTTCGCTCCGCCATCGAGGCGGCGGTTCCGCACGGCCGCACGGACAACGGCGGCCGCAACGACAAGGGCGCCTGGCAGTCGGAGCCCCCGGCCGCCGCCGCGACCCGCTGGGCGGAACTGAAGGCGGGCTATGACGCCGTGATCGAGCGCCACCCCAAGGCGGGGCACCCGCGCGGCTACGGCCACCTGGGCACCCTGGGCACGGGCAACCACTTCATCGAGCTGTGCCTCGACGAGGCGGGCGACGTCTGGGTCATGCTGCACTCCGGCTCGCGCGGGGTGGGCAACCGCTTCGGGACCTACTTCATCGAGCGGGCCAAGCATGAGGCGCGGCGCTGGCATCTGAACCTGCCGGACCAGGACCTGGCCTACTTCCCCGAGGGGACGGACGGCTTCGTCGACTACGTCCGCGCGGTGTCCTGGGCGCAGAAGTACGCCCGCGCCAACCGCGAGGTGATGATGGAGCAGGTGCTGGGGGTGCTGAAGGCGATCTGGCCCGATCTGACGACGACGAAGGAGGCGGTGAACTGCCACCACAACTACGTCTCGAAGGAGAAGCACTTCGGCCAGGAGGTCTACCTGACCCGCAAGGGCGCGGTGTCGGCCAGGGACGGCGAGCTGGGCATCATCCCCGGATCGATGGGGGCCAAGTCCTTCATCGTGCGCGGCAAGGGCAATGCGGACAGCTTCTGCACCTGCTCGCACGGCGCGGGCCGGGCCATGAGCCGGACCGAGGCCAAGCGCCGCTTCACCCTGGAGGATCACGCCCGTGCGACCCAGGGCGTGGAGTGCCGCAAGGACGCCGCGGTGATCGATGAAACGCCGATGGCCTACAAGGACATCGACGCCGTCATCGCCGCCCAGGCCGACTTGATCGAGGTCGTCCACACCCTGCGTCAGGTGGTGTGCGTCAAGGGATGACGGGAGCCGGTCGCGCACAAACGCGGCCGGCTTTCGTCGTTTCGCGCCCGACGCGGCGTAACGACGCTCATTAATTTCGAGACAGGCCGCATCCATACGGCCATGCTTCAGCCTCCCTAGGTCATCACGCATCTCAAGAGGCCCCGAATGCGCTCCTTCGCCTGCATGGTTTCCGTCCTGGCGCTCGTCGCCGCCGTTCCGGCTCTCGCCGCGACTGAAGCGGCCGCGCCAGCGCCGGCAGCATCGGTCGCCGTCACGCCCTACACCGCCGCCCAGTTCTTCGAGACGACCAGCTTCTCGATGGCCAACCCGGACGGCCTGGCCTTTTCCGAAGGACGCAGCCACGTCCTGATCTCGTCGGACAAGACGGGGGTGTTCAACGCCTACGCCCTGCCCGTCGCAGGCGGCGAGCCCGTGCCGCTGACCGCCTCGACGACCAACGCCACCATCGCCCAGAGCTATTTCCCCGACGGTCGCCGCGTCCTGGTGGCGGCGGACCAGGGCGGCAACGAACTGACCCACGTCTATGTGCGCGAGACGGACGGGACGCTGCGCGACCTGACGCCGGGCGACAAGCTCAAGGCCGGCTTCGTCGGCTTCAGCGACGACGGCAAGACCTTCTGGCTGACCAGCAACGAGCGCGACGCGCAGGTCTTCGACCTCTACGCCTATGACGCCGCGACCTATGAGCGGAAGCTGATCTTCCAGAACCCCGGCATGGACGTGGCCGCCGTCTCCGGCGACGGACGCCTGGTCGCCCTGACCAAGTCGCACACCAGCGCCGACTCCGACATCTATCTGGCCGACCTGCAGGCGGGCGGCGAGCCCTATCTGATCACCCCGCATACCGGCGACGTCGCCTATGAGGTCAGCGGCTTCGGCCCGTTCGGCGCAACCCTGATCTACACCAGCAATCAGGACGGCGAGTTCGCCCAGGCCTACGCCTATGACATCGCCAACAAGGCCCACAATCGGACGACCCAGGCCGACTGGGACGTCATGTACGTCTCCTATTCGCCCAATGGTCGATACCGCGTGACGGCGGTCAACGCCGACGCCTCGACCGAGCTGACCATCGAGGACGCGCAGACCCGCGCGCCGGTGCGCCTGACCGGCCTGCCCCAGGGCGACATCACCGGCGTCCGCTTCGACCCCGGCGCAGGCCTGGCCGCCTTCACCGTCGTGTCCGACACCTCGCCCGCCGACATCTTCGTCGCCGACCTGGCGACCGGACAGGCGCGCCGCCTGACCCACGCCCTGAACCCGGCCATCAAGGAAAGCGACCTGGTCGAGGCGACCATCGTCCGTTATCCGGGCGAAGGCGGGGTGATGGTCCCGGCCGTCCTCTATCGGCCCAAGGGCGCCTCGGCGGCCCATCCGGCCCCGGCGGTCGTCCTGGTCCACGGCGGGCCGGGCGGCCAGACGCGGCGCGGCTATTCCGCCATGGTCCAGCACCTGGTCAATCACGGCTATGCGGTGCTGGGCGCCAACAACCGGGGCTCGTCCGGCTACGGCAAGACCTTCTTCCACATGGACGACAAGAAGCACGGCGAGGCCGACCTGCGCGACATCGTCGCCGGCGGCGACTGGCTGCGCGCCCAGGACTGGGTGGCCGACGATCAGGTGGCGGTCATGGGCGGCTCCTACGGCGGCTACATCACGGCGGCGGCCCTGGCCTTCCATCCCGAGAAGTTCGAGGCCGGCATCGACATCTTCGGCGTGACCAACTGGGTGCGGACCCTGCAGTCCATTCCCGCCTGGTGGGGCGCGCAGCGCGTGGCCCTGTTCGACGAGATGGGCGACCCGGCCGTGGACGCGGAGCGCCACCGCGCCATCTCGCCCCTGTTCCACGCAGAGAAGATCCGTCGCCCCCTGCTGGTCGTCCAGGGCGCCAACGACCCGCGCGTGCTGCAGGTCGAGAGCGACGAACTGGTCGAGAAGGTCCGCGCCAACAATGTGCCGGTCGAATACGTCGTCTTCCCCGACGAGGGCCACGGCTTCCAGCGCCGCGCCAACCGCGTCACCGCCCAGGAAGCCTATCTGGCCTTCCTGAACCGCTACGTGCGCAAGGCGGACTGAGGCGTCAGGCCGCTTCCTCGACATGAAGGACGGCCCGGTTGCGGCCTTCCTTCTTGGCGCGATAGAGGGCCGCGTCGGCCGCCTGCAGGGCGGCGTGGCCCTCGCGGTCCATGCCCGGCCGCCAGCTGGCGACGCCGAAGGACATGCTGGTGCTGCCCAGGGCCTGATTGCGCTGACGCAGGGAGATGCCGGCGATGGCCTGACGCACCGCCTCGATCCGCTGCAGCAGGGCTTCCGGCGTCGTGCCGGGGGCGATGACGGTGAACTCCTCGCCGCCGTAGCGGCAGACGATGTCGCCGTCGCGGAAGCGGTGGCCCAGTTCGGCGGCGACGGCCTGCAGCACCAGGTCGCCGGCGTCGTGGCCGAACTCGTCGTTGAAGCGCTTGAAGTGGTCCACGTCGCACATGACCACGCACAGGGGGCTGCCCGACCGGGCGGATCGCGCCACCTCCAGCGCCAGGGCTTCTTCCATGTAGCGACGGTTGAACAGGCCGGTCAGCGGGTCGCGGATCGTCTGTTCCTTCAGGTCGCGCTGCAGCTGATGATTGACCATGGCCGAGGCGATGTTCTCGACCAGGACCTTGATGCGGAAGCCGCTCTCGACGTCCAGCACCCCGTCCAGATGCAGGACGCCGATGACCTCGCCCGAGGCCAGCAGGGGTTCGCAGTGATAGGCGTGATCCTTGTCGCCAACGTGGTCGCAGACGATGTCCGCCCCCGGCTCCCCGACAAAGTGGCTCTGGCCGCGACGCAGGGCCCAGCACTGATCCGGCCCGAAGGCGTCGCCGTCGCCCCCATGCTCGCCCCAGGTCGAGATCGGGACCAGCAGGTTGCGCGAGTTGTTGTAGGCGTAGAGCACGCCCGGCAGGCCCGGCAGGACGCGCGGCACGAAGGCGTGAATGACCTGGGCCAGCTCGGCCTCGGTGCGGGCCGCCTGCATCCGGTGGGCCATGCCGCCCAGCAGTTCGATCACCTCGCCTCGTTCACGCAGGACCTGACTGCTGGACAGAAGTTCGTGATGAACCTGTTTCAGTTCATGCTCGCTGCGCCTCTGATCGCTGGAGGCCGCCGCCACCCGATCCGCCATCTGGTTATAGCCCTGAGCCAGGCGGTTGAACTCGCGAGACCCCATGCGGTCGGTGATGCGCTGATCCAGATCGCCCGCGCCCAGGCTGGTCATGGCGCGGGTGATGACCCGCACGGGGCGCCGGATGCCGCGAATGACCATGACCGAGACCGACAGCGAGAACAGGGCGATCAACGGCCCGCCGATCAGGGCCAGCCGCTTGCCCCACTCCAGGCGTCGCTCGGCCGCCTCGATCCGTTCGGCCTGCAACCGACGCTCCTCGCTGAGGAACTCCTGCGACGCCAACAGGACCTGGCCCATGGAATCCAGTCCGCGCCCGCCGGCGATGGCGGCCTCAGCCTCGTCGAAGCGGCCCTGGCGCGCCAGGTCCAGCGGCTGACGCAGCAGTTCCGTCCGTTCCGACAACAGGCCGCCGAAGGCCTGGACGCGCGCCTTCTGGGCAGGGTTGTCCTTGGTCAGCTCGACCAGGTCCGAGAAGGCGTGCAGCGAGTCCGCGACCCGACGGTCAAAGGACTGGGCGTAGCCGGGATCGCGCGTCAGGACATAGCCGCGCTGGCCGGATTCCGCGTCCCGCAACCCCGCCATGGTCTCTTCCATGGCCTCGATCACCTGGGCGGAGTGCGTCACCCAGCGGAAGCTCTCGCGACTCTGCCGCGAGGCGTCGACGAGGGACGCGACCAGGGCCAGCAAAGCGATCACCACCAGGGCGCCCACGGCGGCGATCCTGGACGTCAGGGACAGGAACATGGCCCAAAAGTTAACGGCGGAGAGTTGACGGAAACTGAATGGCCTCGGGCCGTTCAGATTTCCATCCGCTCGACCAAGGGCCGCGCCTGCAGGGACCGGATGGCCTGTTTGATCCCGTCGAACACGGGACCGGCGTCCTGCTCCATCTCGGCGTAGGCGCGCTCGAACTCTCCATCGAGGCTGTCGAGCAGGGCCAGTTGCTCGCGTCCCTTGTCCGTGATCGCGATCAGGATCACGCGCTGGTCCTGGGGGTCGGGCTGACGGACGATCAGGCCCAGGGTCGCCAGCTTCGGGATCTTCTGCTGGATCAGCTGGTGCGACCGGTCCAGCGCCCGCCCCAGATCGGCGACCGAGACCGGGCCGAGCAGGGCGATGGCCCCCATCAGGGATGAGGACTTGACCGGAATGACCAGGCCGGCGCGCTTGAAGACCTCGGCCGACTGCTGCTCGATCAGTTCGCTCAACTGCTCGCTGAGACGGCCCAGGAAGGTGCGGTTCAACTCGATCATTCGCCCGACGGCTCCCTCAATTCAGGCGGCGATAGACGGTCGTCTCGCCAGACTTGTCGACGCGCTCCAGTCCCGTGACGGCGCCGTTCGCGCGCACCAGCCGGAACCGGTAGTCATCCGATCCCTGAACTGCAAACAGATCCTTCCCGATCGGATCAAGCGCGAGAACGAAGCGATCGCGCCAGTGATAGGCGAGGCCGGTCGGGGTGCGGACCAGGGTCCGCCTCTCATAGGCGCCGGCCGCCTCATCCAGGTCCGCGGCGCTCGGGACCTGGCCGGCGATGGCGAACTCCACTGGGACCAGGGACCATGCGGCCTCCGCGTCGCCGGCCTCGGCCCGGCTCTGCAACAGGAATTTCTGCGCCGCCAGCAGGGCGCCGGAGGCCGGCACGGCCAGATCGGGCGTCACGCCGACGCCCTCGAAATCCTGTCCCTTGATCGGGTCCCTGATCTGGCCGATCGGCACCTGGAGCATGAACCGGTCGTCGACCGGCACGCGGGTGACCGGATGGGCGCCGCCGGCGGTCTGTTCGCCGATCACGGTCGCACGGCCCAGCCGCTGCAGCGAGAAGGCCATCCACTCGGCGGCCGAGAAGGAGGTCGATCCGGTCAGGACCACGACGGGAACATCGCCTGACCTCTGGCCCGGCACGGCGGCCAGGTTCCATTGCCCCCGCGCCACCCTCTTGCCGTCCTCGGTGTAGTTGTAGTCGAAGAACTCCTGTTCCTTGCCGGCCGGATACAGGTAGCTCATCAGCAGTTGCGCCATCTCCAGGACGCCGCCGTTGTTGTAGCGAAGGTCGAAGATGATCCCCTTGGCGCCCTCGGTGAAGCGCATGGCCCCCGCCGCCGCGTCCTGGGCGTACTGGGGGTCGGCGAAGAAGTCGAAGCGGATGTAGGCCAGCCCCCCGTCCAGCCGCCGCGCGTCGCGGAAACCGAAGTTGGCCGCGCGTTCGACGTCGCGCCGCGCCTGGGTCGTCGCGTCTCCGCTCGCCTTGGCCTGACGGCTGGCGGCGACCTCGTCAGGGTCGAAGGCCACCGAGAAGTGCAAGTCCCGGCTCGCCTTCATCATGCCTCGCGAAAGGCTGTCCGCGAACTGGTCGGCGTCGACCGGTTCGGACCGGACCTGCCGGCCCAGCTCCGCCGATATGGCGGGAATGCGATCCGGGAAGACGTAGTTTCGCTGCAGCGTCGCCTCGAGGCGAGAGACGACCTCTCGCTGCGCCTGCTGATCCAGCATCTTGAGGTCCGCCGCCTGGGCGAATACCGATCCCGGCGCCAGGACAGCGGCCGCCAACAGGGAGATGAAGGTCCGAGAAAACATCGCCGCTCCTATTTGTACAATATATTGCGCAATATGTTGTACAAATAGGCCTGTCAAACGCCATGACGCGCTTTTCGTTGGAAATCAGGCGGGTGCGGTCGAGATTCAGCCAGGCGGCGGTTCCGCGAAACGCGACGGCCCGCCAGCGCGGCCCGCATTGTCCGCGAGCGCCCTGCCGTTATATCTCATCGTTCACCCGCCTTGAGGACACGATGCGATTAGGCCCCACATGCCCAAGCTGTGCGAAGACCGTGCCCCCTGGGGCGGACGCAATGGAACCTCGGCAAGCCGTTTCCATGTTCGCGATGCAAGACGGCGCTCGTCGTTCCGAAATCCAATGCGACCACGCTGGGGCTGGGATTGATCGTGACCTTCTGGCTGTTCCGAGACCGTTTTCCGCCGGAATGGGGCGGTCAGTTCGGCCTGCTCGGCCTCATGGTGGTTGTCGGCCTGCCGCTGACCTGGGCGACGACAAAGGTCCTCTTGGCGAAGGCCGAAAATCGAAACGAGGCTTAGCCCGAGAGGGCCGTCGCCCTCCCCTCGGCCGCCCTCGCCCCCAACCGCTTTCCACCCCGAGCGCCAAGGTCCGTTTTCGGCGCCGAGGCTCAGGCCCGAAATCGACCCGTTGCGGACATTGGACGCTACGGGCCCGCGCTGGCATTCGCGGCGCGCGATGTGACCATCGCGAAGATCAGCCAGACGGTGGCGACTGGTCCAGCCAGAAGACCGGTAACTGCAATGGTATTCGCGAAGAACGCATGAATGGCTTGGCCCACCGCCAGACCGACGAAAGCCAGTGCGAACAGGATCAACAACGCCATCAGCGGCGCGAACTGCAATCCTATCGTGAAAGCCGCAACTCGGCGGAGCCTGATCGCGTGCACCAAGGCGACGATGCCGAGTCCGAGGCCTGCCAGGTAGACCCACCAAAAGAAGAACCCGGCCAGGAAGATCATCTGAACTGCCGCCAAGGCTGAATCTGATGAAGCATTCATTGGCTAAGTCTCGCATCCGCATTCCGGATCGGCAATCCACCCGTAGCCGACAGTCCGCTCTCCCTGCCTTCCCGACGTCTCGAGAGTCCGGCCCCCAGACAGCGGCGCCCCTAACCTGCGGATTACCAAAGCTTCACTGGCGACGGGGAAGGCAAGATGATCATTGGCGGCTCTCTTGATCGGAGCCGCCATGTCGTTGCACCGCCTTGTCCTCGCCGTAACGATCGCAGTCGGGCTGATCGGCGCGCCGGTCCACGTCCTGGCCAGGTCGATGACGCAGTCCTCGACCGCCGCTGAACTTGACGCCTGGGTTCGGCGCCAGATGGAGCTTCGTTCGATCCCGGGGATGCAGGTCGCGGTCGTGAAGGATGGACGCATCGTCCACTCCGGCGCCTATGGCGCGGCCAATCTGCAGACCCCTGTTCCAGTGACCGAGGACACCGTCTTCTCGATCAATTCGGCGACCAAGACCTTTACCGGGGTCGAGATCATGAAGCTGGTCCAGCGCGGCGAGGTCAGCCTTGATGCGCCGGTCTCCACCTATCTTCCGGACCTGCCCGACGCCTGGCGTCCGATCACGGTGCGCCAACTGCTGACGCATATGTCGGGCCTGCCGGACATCCTCACGCCGGGCGGCGGCTATGTGGGACAGGACAGGCCCGGCGCCCTCGCCGCCCTCGCCGACCTGCCGCTGCGATCCGTTCCGGGCGAACGCTTCTCCTACAACCAGACCAACTACGTCCTGCTGCAATGGATCATCGAGCGGGCGCGCGGCCGCGACTTCGAGGCGGTCGTGGGCGCGGATGTGTTTGCAGCGCTGGGCATGAGCCGGTCCGGCTTCGGGGACTCGCTCGACGTCGTTCCAGGCAAGGCCGACAGCTATCGCTTCAGCAGCCCCGCCGGCGACGCCCCGGCCCGCCTTCAGAACGTGCACGAACTCTTCCCGCCCTATACCCGCAGCGCCGCCGGCCTCAACAGCACGGCGACCGATCTGGCGCGCTGGCTGATCGCGCTTCAGGCCGGCGAGATTCTTGATCCGGCGACGCTGGACGCGCTCTGGGCGCCGGGGCGCTTCAACGACGGCCGGACAGGGGAATGGGCCAACGGCTGGGTGATCGCCAAGCGTGCAGACCATCCCTCCGTCGGGATGATGGGCGGCGGTCGTTCCGCCTTCTTCGTCTACCAGAAGGACCGCGTGGCGGTGATCGTCCTGAGCAATCTGGCCGGCGCCTATCCTGAAGAGATGGCCGATCCCCTCGCCGCCCGCTTCATTCCCGGCATGACGCTGAGCGGAACCACCGCCCTGCGCGAGCGGCTGGAAGCGGAAGGCTTCGATCGGGCCGAGCCGATCGCGCGGGAACTGGCGGCGCGGGACGGCCTGGCCGCTCTGCCCGAGAGCGAACTGAACAGCTGGGGCTATCGCCTGCTGTCCGGCGGCAAGATCGCCGAGGCCCTGACCTTGATGAAGCTCATCGTCGCCCTCTACCCGGAAAGCAGCAACGCCTACGACAGCCTGGGCGAGGTCTACGCCCGTTCCGGCGACAGGCTTCGCGCCATCGAAAACTACCGCCAATCGTTCGTGCTCGATCCGGCGAACCTCAATGCTGCGGAACAGTTGAAGAGGCTCGGCGCCGAGAAGTGACGAGGCGGCCAAAAGATCGAAGCCGCCCGTTGCAGGTGTTGGATTCGAATGCGCGGCCAAGGTAGACGGGTTCGCCGGAGGCCATGCTGAATATGAAAAACATCCAGGTGATAGATGGTGCAATCAACGCCAGCTATTCAATCTTCGCGGCCACGGACGAGGAGTTCTCCGCGATCTTTCCCGGCAAGGGTCAAGACATAGAATTTTCGGAAGACTTCTTTCGTCGAGCCAAATCCGAGACTGCAACCGCCATTATGGCGCGCATCTAGGAACGGCAGGTCGACAAAAAGAAGGTCGTGGGCATCCACGGCACGCTTTTCTACGGCCTTACCGAGAAAAAGAAATTCTACGAACGCAAGCGGGAGCCCGTCATCGACTGGCGATCCGTCCCCTAGTCACCCTTTAGTCGACCGCGGCCGGTTTCCGGCCTGACGGCCAATGTCCGCTTTCAGCGCCAAGGCTCAGGACCGAAATCGACCCATTGCAGATTTCATGAAGCGGCTCGTTGGGAGACCAGCCCCCAAATCATGCCTACCGACCAAATAACGAGGAAGCCGAACACGAGGAAGCGGTAGAGGCTTAGCAACTTAACGCCATGCGGGGCGAGCTGATCTCGTTTAATGAAAATCGGGAACGCCCAATACCAAGCCCTCCTCTCTTCTGCCTTAAGCTCGGAAAACAAGAGAAGTCCGACGAAAAAGGTCAGAGGAAGCCACAGCAGCAAGGCAACCCCAGCCATTATTCCTGCGATATGTAGGAGAGCTTCCATATAGGCCTGCCTTCCGACAGCCCTTAGGCCGCCTCGTCCTTCGGCATGACGTCGCCCACGGTCGGGCGGTTTTCTGCCCAGGTCAGGGCGATGTCGCGGGGTTTGACGATCTCGTTGCAATGGCCGCAGGCGATGCGGGGTTTGAGGTCGTGGCCGCAGGTCTTGTGGACCATGGAGATGCCGCTGTCGGCGTCGCCGTAGACGTGCTTCTCGCCCCAGGCGTGCAGGGTGACGAGGACGCCGTACAGGTCCTTGCCCTTGGCGGTCAGGACGTACTCCTTGCGCGGCGGGCGCTCGGAATAGAGCTGGGGCTCCAGGACGCCGTGCTGCACCAGGGATTTCAGCCGCGCCGCCAGGACGTTGCGGGCCACGCCCAGCCGGTCCTGCCACTGTTCGAACCGGCGCACGCCGTTGAAGGCGTCGCGGATGACCAGCAGGGTCCAGGGGTCGCCGATCACCTCCAGCGTGGCGGCGATCGAGCAGCTCTGGCGGCTATAGTCGGCGGTGCGTCCCATAAAATGAAAGTGACCCCGCGTCAGGCTTTTGACAAGTGGGTTGCCAATCGCCACGCAGTTTGTCAGTTTTCTTTCGCAACGAACTGGCGGCTCCCCTCCTCCGGTTTCTGCATTCCTCGACTTGCGGGCGGGGACGCGTCAGTTTCCGCCCGCCTCTTTCGACCGCCGTTCAAGTGAACCGATGACCGAAGCCGCCCCCCTGCCTCATCCCCTGCCCCGCCCCCTGCATGACGCCCTGACCCTGACGCCCTCTGACGAGGGCCTGTCGGCCCATCTGTCCGGCGAATTCTCCAACGGCCCGATCAGCGCCCCGCCCGAAGCGGGCTTTCCCTTCGGCGGCCTGCTGGCGGCCCTGTGCGCCGGGGCCATGCGGCAGGGGCTGGAGATCAAGGCGCCTTTGCGCAGCCTCAGCGTCCAGTACCTGGCCGCCGCCAAGTACGGCCAGCCGATCCATTTCCGTCCCCGGTTGCTGCGCGGCGGGCGCAACGTCGCCTACGCCGTGGTCGAGGCCGGTCAGGGGTCGCGCCTGACCCACCACGCCGCCGCCACATACGGCGCCGACGCCGAGACCGCCCAGCCGCTGAGCCCGCTGTCGGCCCCGCCGCCGTCGCTGGAAAGCCTGAAGGACGCGCCGGGCATCAGCGGGCCGCTGGCCCCGCGCTTCTCGCAGCATGTCGACTATCGCTTCGACGGAGGGCCGAACATCCTGGGCGGCAACGAGGGCAAGCCGGTCGTGGAGCGGGTGTGGATGCGGACCCGGGACGGGGCGCCGCTGGACGAGCTGCGGCTGGCCTATCTGCTGGACGCCCTCTATCCGCCCGCCTGGACGGCCTTCAAGGCGCCGCCGATGATGACGACGGTGGACCTGCGCTACGACATCCTGGCCGATCCGACGCCGGAGACGGCGCCCGACGGCTGGGCCTTCTTCGAATACCGGCTGCTGGACCACGGCCTGGGCTGGTCGATGGACGAGGCGATCGCCTGGGGCGCGGACGGCCGCCCCCTGGCCCTGGCCCGCCAACGCCGCAAGCTGCTGTGAGGCGCCGCTTGCCAGCGGGCCTTCGCCTCCCCTAATCCCCCATCAAACGATTCATCCACGGAAACGCCTGTCATGACCGCCGCTGCCGATCCCGTCGTCATCTGCTCCTTCGCCCGCACCCCGATGGGCGGTTTCCAGGGCGCCCTGTCCACGGTCAAGGCGACCGACCTGGGCGCCGCCGCCGTCAAGGCGGCCGTCGAGCGCGCCGGCGTCGCCCCTGAGAAGGTCGAGCAGATCTTCATGGGCTGCGTCCTGCCCGCCGGCCTGGGCCAGGCCCCGGCGCGTCAGGCGGCCATCGGCGCGGGCCTGAGCAAGCATGTCGAGGCGACGACGGTGAACAAGATGTGCGGTTCGGGCCTGCAGTCGGCCATGATGGCCCATGACGCCCTGCTGGCCGGCACGGCCGAGGTCATCGTCGCGGGCGGCATGGAGTCGATGACCGGCGCCCCCTATCTGATGAACAAGCACCGCGGCGGCGCCCGCATCGGCCACGACGTCATCGTCGACAGCATGATGATGGACGGCCTGGAAGACGCATACTCCCCCGGCAAGGCCATGGGCGTCTTCGCCGAGGACGCGGCGGCCCAGTACCAGTTCACCCGCGAACAGATGGACGAGTACGCCATCGAGAGCCTGACCCGCGCCAAGAACGCCATCGCCTCGGGCGCCTTCAAGGCCGAGATCGTTCCGGTCGAGGTCGCCACCCGCAAGGGCCCGGTCACGGTCAGCGAGGACGAGCAGCCCGGCAAGGCCGACGCGGCCAAGATCCCGACCCTGCGCCCCGCCTTCACCAAGGACGGCGCCATCACCGCCGCCAACGCCAGTTCCATCTCCGACGGCGCCGCCGCCGTGGTCATGACGCGCGAGAGCACGGCCAAGGCCCTGGGCCTGCCGATCGTCGCCCGTGTGGTCAGCCACGCCGCCCACGCCCATGAGCCGGGCCTGTTCACCACCGCCCCCGTCCCGGCCATGCAGAAGGCCCTGAAGAAGGCCGGCTGGTCGGTCGAGGACGTGGACCTGTGGGAGGTCAACGAGGCCTTCGCCGTCGTCGCCATGATCGCCCAACAGGAACTGGGCATCGACCGCGCCAGGCTGAACGTCAACGGCGGCGCCACGGCCCTGGGCCACCCCATCGGCGCCTCGGGCGCGCGCATCCTGTCCACCCTGCTGGCGGCGCTGCAGGCGCGCGGCGGGAAGAAGGGCGTGGCGTCGCTGTGCATCGGCGGCGGCGAGGCCGTGGCCATGGCGGTGGAACTGGTCTGACCGGTCTGCGTTCTCCACGGTCACGCTTTCTCTAGATCGTGGAGACCCTCCCCCTTGAAACTCCCCTCCATCCTTTTCGCGGGCGTCGCCGCCCTGACCCTGTCGGCCTGCGCGACGGCTCAAGCCATGACTGAAACCGCCCCCTCCTCGGAGCAGGCCGACGCCCTGAAGGCCTTCCCCGCCGCCACGGCGGGCCAGGCCCGGCATGTCGTCAACCTGCCCAGCCGGTCGGACGAAGACGCGCTGAAGGTCGAGCTGATCCTGGGCAAGACCCAGACGGTCGACTGCAACCGCCAGTTCTTCGGCGGTCGCCTGGAGACCCGCACGGCCGAGGGCTGGGGTTATGACTATTACGTCCTGCCCGCGCTGGGGAACGCGGCCAGCACCCTGATGGCCTGCCCGCCCGGGTCGGAGCGCCAGGCCTTCGTGACCACGCAGGAGCAGCCGCTGATCCGCTACAACTCGCGCCTGCCGGTGGTGGTCTACGCCCCGTCGGACGTCGAGGTGCGTTATCGCGTCTGGCGCGCGGGCGAGACCCAGACGGCGCGCTGATCCGAGCCGTTCATGGACATGAGGCGGGGGCGTCGGTCGGTTTCGACCGGCGCCCTTGTCGTTTCAGGCCGCGTCTCGGCCTTGGTTTCCCGGCGCATAAGCGCAGCCAGGGAGCCGCATCCGGCGCTCAGGACGATCATGGGACGACTCCTGCATTTGCGAACCATTTGCAGGTTTGCGCAGAGTCGGCCTTCGTGCAAGCGTCCGCCTCCATTTCTTTCAGGAGAGTCGCCATGCGCGAAGACGGCAAGCTGGACTATCTCGAACTGCCGGCGACGGACCTGGCCGCGCACAAGGCCTTCTACGCCCAGGCCTTCGGCTGGAGCTTCCAGGACTACGGCCCCGCCTATGCGGCCTTCAGCGAGGGGCTGGACGGCGGCTTCACCCCGGACGCCATGACGCCCAAGCCCCTGCCCGTCCTCTACGCCCACGACCTGGAGGCCATGCAGGCCAAGGTCGAGGCGGCGGGCGGAGACATCACCCACGCCATCTTCGACTTCCCCGGCGGGCGCCGCTTCCACTTCCGCGACCCGTCTGGCAACGACCTGGCCGTCTGGTCGGAGAAATAGGTCCTACTTCGGGTCCAGGGTCTGGGCGATGCGTTCGGCCTCGTCGCGGTCGGCGCCGTCCAGGCCCATCAGCCAGACGTGGATCTCGGCCGGATCGCGGGACTGCTGGAACAGGTGTTCCATGGCGATGCGGCGGGTTCCCTCGGTCACGACGACCGAGACCCGGCCCGCCGCCGTGACCTGTTCTCCGTCATAGATGGGGAACTGCGACGACGGCCCGACATAGATCATCAGATAGGTCTTGCCCGCCTTGCGCGCCGAATAGACGTGCGAGCCCGGCGCCGCGCGGCTCTCGAACAGCTGGAAGCCCGCGGGCAGGTCCACGGTGAACGGCAGGGCCGCGCGGGCCGCGGCGCTGAGGGCCGCAGGCGCGGCCGGAGCCGGGGCCGGAGCGGCGGAAGCGGTCGGCGCGGGCGTCGTCGGAGCCGGCGCGGTCTGGGGACGCGGCGTGGGAGCGGGCTGAGGACGAGGAGCCGGGGTCGCGGGGGCGCGGACGGCGGGCGTCTGAACAGCCGGAGCCTGGGCAGGCGGCGTCTGGGGTCGGGGCGCAGTAACGGGCGCGGTAACGGGAGCAGCCGGAGCCGGGCGCGCCGCCGCCGGAGGCTGAGCCTGGGTTTGAGGACGGGCGGCGGGCGCGGGCGTTGCGGTCGGGCGCGGCGAGGTCGCGGCGGGCGCCGGGGTCCGGCTCTGAGGCTGGGCCGGGGTCACGGCGGCGGGGCGCGTCGGCGCGGGGGCGGCGGTCGGGGCCTGTGCGGCGGTCGCGGGCCGGGCGGGCGCGGGCGGAGCGCCGTTCAGCATCCGCGTCAGTTCCTCGGCGGTCGGCGAGGCGCGACCCTGAGCCGAGGTTTGGCCGGGTGTCTGGGCCTGGACCGCGAGCGGAGCGGCGGTCAGGAGGGCGGCGGCGATCAGCATCGTCTTCATGCCTGAAACCTTGGGCGCCCGCCCCCGGCAGGTCAAGCCGCCGTCAGTTCGACCCAGAAGGTCGCGCCCTGGCCCGGCGCCGAGATCACGCCGATCTCGCCGCCCTGAAGCTCGGTCAGGCGCTTGGCCAGGGCCAGGCCGATGCCGTGCCCCTCTATGCTCGACCGCTCCAGCCCCAGGCGGTTGAAGGGTTCGAACAGCTGGGCCTGCTTCTCCAGCGACAGGCCGGGCCCCTTGTCGATGACCTCGATGCGGACCCGGGCGTCGGCCCAGGCCGCGCGCAGGCGGACCTTGCCGCCGGCGCCGCCGTACTTGACCGCATTGCCCGCCAGGTTGCCGACCACCTGGGCCAGGCGGTCGGAGTCCGCCAGGGCGATCAGGCCGTCCTCCTCGATCACCACCTCTATGGCCACGCCCTTGGCCTCGGGGTTCAGCAGCAGGCTGCGGCGGACGTCTTCCAGAAGACCCGCCACGTCGGTCGGGCGCAGGTCGACCTTGACCGCACCGGCCTCGGCGCGGGCCACGTCCAGCAGGTCATGGGCCAGGGTTTCGACCTGGCGCGCGGTCTTGACCAGCATCTGGGCCATGTCGACCTGTTCGGCCGTCGTCGGACCCAGGTGGCCGCCGGCCCAGAGTTCGCCGATGCCGATGACCCCGCCGACCGGGCTCTTGATCTCATGGGCCACATTGGCCAGCAGGCGGGACTTGGCGGCCGAGGCGCGTTCGGCGCGTTCGCGGCCCGCGCGGGCGCGGTCGGCCAGGCGGTCGCGCTCCTCCAGCAGGGCCGCCACCATCAGGATGGGCATGTAGCCCAGCAGGACCAGGAGTTGGGCCAGCAGGGCGCGATGTTCGGAATCGAAGCTGTGGTAGGGGCCGTGTCCGGCCATGGTCCCGCCGATGGCCATGATGGTCACCAGGGCCAGGGCGATGGCGATGCCCGCCACGCGGAACCGCACCGCCATGGTCAGCAGGACCGGCATCAGCAGGAAGCCGTAGGGCAGGCTGAGGTGAGAGAAGATGGCGTAACAGGCTCCGCCGATCAGGCCCAGCAGAGCCGCCCCCTCGATCAGGCGGACCGGCTGGCGGAACACGGCCAGATGTCGACGACGGATCGCCAGGCCCAGGGTTCCGATCACGGCGAAGCCCAGGGCGTGGCCGAACCACCAGATGCGCAGGTTGTCGATGAAGTCGACCCCGGTCAGGGAGTCCACGGCGAAGGCGCTGAGCACGGCCGACGGCAGGGAGGCGACGGCGCAGACGGAGAGGAAGCGGGTCAGGCCCTGGACCGAGTTGACGCTCAAGCCCGGCACGAAACGCCGGGCCAGGACCGCGGCCAGCACGATCTCCAGCAGGTTCAGCACGGTGAACATCACCGACATGACCGGGCCGTTGCCGACCAGGAACTCGCCCGCCAGCACCGCCACGGCGATCAGGCCGCCGAAGCCCATGTCGTAGGCCAGGCCGCGCCCGCCGCGCAGCCACACCGCCATGGCCAGGCCGCCCGCGCCCCACAGGGCGGCGATCAGGCCGTTGGTGCGCGCGAAGCCGATGGCCAGGACCACCAGGACCGTGACCCCGACCACCGTCAGTATGGGCGCCAGGGGCTGCCGGAAGAAGGCGACGTTCGACGCCGTGCTCCCGCCTTCGGCCAAGGCGGTTTCGGAATGGTCTTCCGGCCTGTCGAGCGCACGGCTCAGGGTCATGTTGGGTTCCGACTTACGCGACTGTCGCCCCCATGATGACCGGCTTTTTCTAAATATCCTCTGAAGTCAGAAGGCGTTCGCCAGGGCCGCGTCGAAAGCGCGCACCGCCGCGCCCGGCCCTTCCGGATGCTTCCAGATTCCGGCGCTGACGGCGACGAAATCGGCCCCCGCCGCCGCGACCTGGGCGGCGTTGTCGACCGTGATCCCGCCGATGGCGACGCAGGGGACCTCCATCGTCTCCTGCCAGATGGTCAGTTCGATCAGGTCGGGCCTGTGCGTGGTTTCCTTGGTGTCCGTCGGGAAGAAGGCGCCGAAGGCCACATAGTCGGCGCCCGCCTCGGACGCCTCCATGGCCAGGTGGCGGCTGTCGTGGCAGGTGGCGCCGATCATGGCGTCCGGCCCCATGATCCGCCGCGCCTCGGCGACCGAGGCGTCGTCCTGACCCACATGAACCCCGTCGCAGCCGGTCGCCCGGGCCAGGTCGGGCCGGTCGTTCAGGATCACCGCCGTCCCGTGGGCCTGCGCCACGGGCGCCAGCCGCGCCACGGCGGCGCGGACGACATCGTCCCCGACGTCCTTCAGGCGAATCTGCAGGGCCGCGACCGGTCCCGCCGACAGGGCCTGCTCCAGCAGGCCGGCGAAGGCGTCCAGGTCCTCGATCGCCGGCGGGGTGATCAGGTAGAGCTGGCAGGGCGGGCGGGGCGGAAGGACGGGTTGACGAGCCATTCCCCCGCCCTGCCCGTCCGCGCGCCGGGCGTCAATGTCGCATCCCCATGCGAACGATTTGCACTCGCCTTAATAAATGCTATAGCGAGCCATTCTCAGTTTTCGCCGGGGCCGCCTCGCCTTGTACGTCTGTAACTGTAACGGCCTTCGCCAGCGTGACGTCGCCCAAGCCATCGAGGCCGGCGCGACCCGTCCCAAGGACATCTTCGCCGCCAACCAATGCTCGCCCCAGTGCGCCAAGTGCGTGTGCGAGATGCGCGACATGATCCAGGAAACCCAGGCCGCCTTCGCCCTGGCCGCCGAATAGGCGAACCACGCGTCCTTCGCCCGCCGCACAGGAAAATCACTCGCACTATCAATGCAGTGATAAGTACTCGCAAATAATCAAACGCCGTCCGACCGTGTTAAAAGCCTCTTCGACAGGCTGCGGATCGAGTCTGGACGCCGTTCGGGCGTCCGTTCCGCGTTTGAGAATGAAAGGCGAAAGACCATGAAGGGCGATCCGGCGATCATCCGCACCCTGAACGCGGTTCTGACCAATGAACTGACGGCGGTGAACCAGTACTTCCTGCACGCCCGCATGTTCGAAAGCTGGGGTCTCAGCCACCTCGGCAACGTCATCTACGAAGAATCGATCGGCGAGATGAAGCACGCCGACATGCTGATCAAGCGTATCCTCTTCCTCGACGGCCTGCCCAACCTGCAGGACCTGCACAAGCTGAAGGTCGGTGAAGACCCGATCGAATGCCTGGGCGCCGACCTGAAGCTGGAGATCGACAGCCGCGCAGCCACCGCCGCCGCCGTCACCCAGTGCGAGGAAGCCCGCGACTACGTCAGCCGCGACCTGCTGATGAAGATCCTGGCCGACACCGAGGAGCACATCGACTTCCTCGAGAACCAGCACAGCCTGATCAAGCTGATGGGCGCGCAGAACTATCTGCAGTCGGCCATGAAGGAGATCGTCACGGACGGCGCCGCCACCGGCGGCTGACCTCCGGACGCAGGTCATGGAATGAAGGGGCGGTCGAGATGTCGGCCGCCCCTTTTGCTTGGGCCTAGAGCACCTCGCGTCGCGCCAGATGGGCCACGGCCAGGATCAGGACGACCAGGCCCAGTCCGCCGCCCAGCCCCAGGGCCGTCTGCATCCGCCAGGCCTCGGTCGCCAGGATGTTGACCGGCATCTGCCAGGGCATGAAGACGCCCTGCTTGGCCGCCGTGGCCACCACGGCGAAGAAGGTCCCGCCTATGCCCACGGCCAGGGCGGGGACGAAGCTGGCGAAACGCAGGGCGACCCAGAACTGGATGGCGATCATCAGGGTTCCGGCCACGAGCATGAGGCCCAGGATCCGGGCGTAGTTCGCCAAGTCGAAGACGCCCGTCGGCGCCACGGCGGGCTTGATCACCCCCGCCAGCCAGACCGAGGTCGACGACAGGGCCAGGACGCCTGCGTTCATCAGGGCCGTCAGAGCGATCACGCAGGCCGCCTTGGCCGCGTACAGGCCCCAGCGCGGGATCGGCAGGGCGCGCAGATGATCCCAGGACCTGGGCCCGTGCTCCATGTGCGCGACAAGGGCGGTCAGGGCCGTCACGCTCATCGGCATCATGAAGAAGGCCCAGATCGCCGACCCGTTCGTCATCCACATGTCCCAGGACGAGGCCTCCTTGCCGCGCAGGACCATGAAGAAGCCGAAGACGGCGATCAGGCCGGGAGCCGCCGCGGCCAGCAGCAGGGCCAGGGAGCGGTTCAGCTTGCGAACCTCGACGGACAGGACGGAGAGAACAGGCGGCGTCATGCGGCCTCCGAAAGGGGTTGGGGGTTTTCCGTGACCCGGCGGTACAGGGTCTCCAGCGAATGCTCGCGCGCGACGACGGCGAAGACGGCGACGCCCTGCTCCACCAGGGCGCGGTTCAGGCGGGCGGTCGCGGCGTCATGGTCCTGGCCCGGACGCAGCCGCGCGGTCAGGCCTTCGTCGGTCCGGGTCACGGTCAGGTCGTATCCGGCCAGCACCGCCGCCGCCCGGCCCGGGTCGTCCACCCGCAGATGGATTTCGGGCGCCCCGGCCGCCTTCAGCGCCGACAACTCGCCTTCCAGCACCAGCCGCCCCTGGTGGATCACGCCGACATGGCCGGCGATCTGCTCGATCTCGCCCAGCAGGTGGCTGGACAGGAGGACCGTCGCGCCGGTCCGGGCGGGCAGGTCGCGCAGGAAGCGGCGCATCTCGACGATGCCGTCCGGGTCCAGGCCGTTGGTCGGTTCGTCCAGCAGCAGGACCGGCGGGGCGCCCAGCATGGCCCGCGCCAGACCCAGTCTCTGCCGCATGCCCAGGGAATAGCCCGCGACCCGGCGCCCGGCGTCGGCCTTCATCTCGACCACCGCCAGCACGCGGTCGATCTCGGAGACCGGCAGACCCAGCAGGCGACGGCTGAGGTCCAGGTTCTCGCGCCCCGTCAGATTGCCGTAGAAACCGTGCGCCTCCAGCAGGGCCCCGACCTTGCGCGCCGCGCCCATGCGGTCGCGGGCGACGTCGATCCCGTCGATCCGCGCCGTTCCGGCGGTCGGGCGGATCAGCCCCAGCAGCATCTTCAGCGTCGTCGTCTTGCCCGCGCCGTTGCGGCCCAGGAAGCCGTAGACGGCCTGATCCGGGACGGTCATCGACACCGCCTCCACCGCCGTCCGCGCGCCGAAGCGCCGCGTCAGCCCTTGCGTCTCTATCATTCCGGCCATGACCGGAGCCTCCATTTCGTTTAAGTCTTAGATAAAGTTGCGAAGCACAGAACTTTAAGTCAAGATTAAAGATGAGACAGATTTGGAGCGCCCCGTGACCCGCGACCTCGACCGCTTTCGCCGCCTGTGCGGCCAGTACCGCTGGCTGGCGGTCTTCATGGTGTGCAGCGTGGGCGGGCTGCTGCTGCTCATGCATGTGATCGCGCCGGCCATGGTCTGGCTTCGCGACGGACCGCCGGATTTCGCCCGTCGCGCCGCGGGCGACCTGATCTGGGCTTCGCCCGCCGCCTTCTACCTGATGGGCGTCTGGTTCATCGGTCGGGCCATGGGGCAGTTGGCGCGGGGAAGGCTGATCCAGCCGACCCTGGCCTCCGCCCTGCGCCGCGTCGGCCTGTCGCTGGGCTTCGGCGGCGTGATCAGCGTCTTCGTCGTCACCAACCTGCTGCGGCTGATCGACCCCGCCAAGGGCGGTTATCTGTATTTCGACGTGGCGGGGATGACCCTGGGCATGATCGGCGGCGCCCTGTTCCTGCTGGGCCGGGTGGTGGATCAGGCCGGAGCCGTCCAGGCCGAGCTGGACGAGATGATCTGATGGCCGTCCGCGTCACCCTGGACGCCCTGATCGTCGCCAAGGGGATCAAGGCTCGCGACCTGGCCGCCCAGGTGGGATTGAGCGAGACCCAGCTCTCGCTGTTCCGCTCCGGCAAGGTGAAGGGCATCCGGTTCAGCACCCTGGCCCGGCTGTGCGCCGCCCTGGGCTGCCGTCCCGGCGACCTGCTGGACTATGATCTGGACCCCGCCGACCTGACCCCGCCCGAGGGCAAGGAGATCGACTGACGCCATCAGCGCCCCATTGCCCTTTTTCCGCGCTTCCTCTACGGCTCGCGGCGATTTCGCGCGCCCGCCTGTCAAGCGGCCGGGCCGCCCCCTGCCCTTTCGATCCCAGCGGTTTCAATGAAAATCAACGGCAACACCATCAAGCCCGGCATGGTCCTGCAGCACAACGGCGGCCTCTGGGTCGTCACCAAGGCCAGCCACGTCAAGCCCGGCAAGGGCGGCGCCTTCGCCAACGTCGAGGCCAAGAACCTCGAGACCGGCAACAAGCTGAACGAGCGCTTCCGTTCGGAAGACAAGGTCGAGCGCGTCACGCTCGAGCAGAAGGACTTCTCCTATCTGTACGACAACGGCGACAGCCTGGTCTTCATGGACGACGCCACCTTCGAGCAGATCGAACTGCAGAAGGACTGGGTCGGCGAAGACCGCATCCCCTACCTGCAAGAGAGCATGAAGGTGGTCATCGAGATGCACGAAGGCCGCCCGATCGGCCTGGAGCTGCCGGAACAGGTGGTTCTCGAAGTCGCCGAGACCGAGCCGACCGTGAAGGGCCAGACGGCCTCTTCCTCCTACAAGCCCGCCATCGCCAACAACGGCGTGCGCATCATGATCCCGCCCTATATGTCAGCGGGCGAGCGCATCATCGTCGACACGACCTCGGGCGAGTACGTCCGCCGCGCGGACTAAAAAACACCGTCTTTCCCGGTCAAGGCCGGGCGCTGTAAGACAAGACTGCAGGGGCGCGGATGGTCCGCGCCCCTTTTGCTTCTCCGTCCATCCGGGCCACAGGCCTTTCAAGGATCGACGGACCAGGAGAACGCCTATGGCCCTCGCTTCCGCCCTGCTCCAGGTCATGATGGACGCCGTCCGCAAGACCGCCCGCCCGATGCTTCGCGACTTCGGCGAGGTCGCGCACCTCCAGGTGTCGCGCAAGGGACCCGGCGACTTCGTCACCGCCGCCGACGTCAAGGCCGAGCAGACCCTGTTCGAACTGCTGCTGAAGGCCCGCCCCGGCTACGGCTTCCTGGGCGAGGAGCGCGGCATGGTCGAGGGCACCGACAAGTCGCACACCTGGATCGTCGACCCGATCGACGGCACCACCAACTTCATGCACGCCATGCCCCACTTCGCCATCACGGTGGGCCTGGAACGTCGCCACCCCGACGGTTCGTCCGAGATCGTGGCCGCCGTCACCTACAACCCGGTCATGAACGAGATGTTCTGGGCCGAGAAGGGCAAGGGCTGCTACCTGAACGATCAGCGCATCCGCATCGCGGGCCGCAAGATGATGGACGAGAGCCTGATCGCCACCGGCCTGCCCTTCATCGGCAAGACCGGCCACGCCCAGGCCATCAAGGACATCCACGCCGTGGGCCAGCGCGTCGCCGGCATTCGCCGCCTGGGCGCCGCCTCCCTGGACTTCGCCTGGGTCGCCGCCGGCCGCTTCGACGCCTATTACGAGCGCAACCTGCAGCCCTGGGACGTGGCGGCGGGCATCCTGCTGGTCACCGAAGCCGGCGGCCTGGTGACGACCATCGACATCGACGGCGACCCCAAGCAGGGCAAGCAGATCGTCGCCGCCAACCCTGAACTTCAGCCGCAGCTGCGCAAGATCCTGCAGGGGGCGTGACGCTTTTATCTCCTCCCCCGTTCACGGGGGAGGGGGACCGCGGAGCGGTGGAGGGGGCGGCTCCATCCGCGACGCTGACCCGGTTTTCACCGCCGCCCCCGCCCCGGAAACCGGCGCACGAGTTTCGCCCCTCCACCACGCTGCGCGCGGTCCCCCTCCCCCGCTGCGCAGGGGAGGAGAAGAAGGCGTGATCATGAAGCTGTCGCGCGAGCGCCCTAGCTTCGCGGCATGATCCGTCTCATCCTGACCCTCGCCCTTCTTCTCAGCGGAACCCCCGCCATGTCCCTGTCGTCGCCCCAGGTCATCGCCCATCGCGGGGCGTCCGGCGAGCGACCCGAGCATACCGCCTCGGCCTATCGGCTGGCGGTGGAACAGGGCGCGGACTTCATCGAGCCCGATCTGGTCATGAGCCGCGACGGTCGTTTCGTGGTGCGCCACGAGAACGAGATCGGCGGCACGACCGACGTGGCCGACTGGCCCGAGTTCGCGGATCGCAGGACGACCAAGGTCATCGACGGGGTCGAGACGGT
Organism: Brevundimonas faecalis; assembly: GCF_040549405.1. Classification (NCBI taxonomy): domain Bacteria; kingdom Pseudomonadati; phylum Pseudomonadota; class Alphaproteobacteria; order Caulobacterales; family Caulobacteraceae; genus Brevundimonas; species Brevundimonas faecalis. The sequence goes on from NZ_JBEPTF010000004.1 coordinate 89,018, forward strand.
CGGCTGGTTCACCGAGGACTTCACCCTGGCCGAGCTGAAGACCCTGCGCGCCCGCGAGCGCCTGCCCCTGCTGCGCCCCGGCAACACCGCCTTCGACGGCCGGGACGGCATCCTGACCTTCGACGAGGTCGTGGCCCTGGCGCGCGAGGAAGGGGCGCGGGTCGGCCGCGTGATCGGCGTGGCGCCGGAGCTGAAGCACCCGTCTTACTTCGCGAGCATCGGCCTGCCGATGGAGGAGACCTTCGTCGCGACGTTGGAGCGTCAGGGCCTGACGGGGGCGGATGCGCCCATCCTGATCCAGTGTTTCGAGGTCGGCCCCCTGGAGCGGCTGAAGACCCGCATCGACGCGCCCCTGCTGCAGTTGATGAGCGCGGCGGGCGGCCCGGTCGATCGCCCCGACCTGACCTACGCCGCCATGAGCAGGCCGGAAGGCCTGCGCGCCGTCGCCGCCTATGCCGACGCCGTGGGGGTCGAGACCGGGATGATCCTGCCCCGGGATCAGGCGGGGCGCAGTCTGACCGCGACCGCCCTGGTCGCCGACGCCCATGCGGCGGGCCTGAAGGTCGTGGTCTGGACCTTCCGCGCCGAGAACGCCTTCCTGCCCCTGGAACTGCGCCGGGGCGAAGGCCCCGCCGACCACGGCGACCTGGACGCCTATCTGAAGGCCTTCGGCGACCTGGGCGTCGATGCGGTGTTCAGCGACTTTCCGGGGATGGCGGTCGGGGCGCGTTAGACAATGCCGGCTTTCCTCCCCACGCGTGGGGAGGGGGACCGCAAAGCGGTGGAGGGGGCGGCGCAGGCGTGAGCCGTGGAGTCGCCCCCTCCGTCACGTCGGCTGCGCCGCCGCGCCACCTCCCCATCGCTTCGCGACAGGGAGGAAAGAACCCTAGGTTCCCTGGAACTGCAGTTGGGCCAGGCGGGCGTAGAGACCGCCGCGAGCCGTCAGTTCGGCGTGCGTGCCCTCTTCCACCACCTTGCCGCCGTCCATGACGACGATGCGGTCGGCGCGCAGGACCGTGGCCAGGCGGTGGGCGATGACCAGGGTGGTGCGGGCCTCCATGGCCTGATCCAGCGCGGCCTGGACCAGGCGCTCGTTCTCGGCGTCCAGGGCGCTGGTGGCCTCGTCCAGCAGAAGGATGGGAGCCTCGCGCACCAGGGCGCGGGCGATGGCCAGGCGCTGGCGCTGGCCGCCCGACAGGCTCTTGCCGCGCTCGCCCAGGGGGGTGTCGAAACCTTCCGGCAGGGCGTCGATGAAGCCCAGGGCCTGGGCCTCGGCGGCGACGGCGCGGGCTTCGTCCAGGGAGGCGGCCTCCCGGCCGAAGCGGATGTTCTCCAGAGCCGAGCCCGAGAAGAGCGGCGCCTCCTGCGACACCCAGGCGAAGCGGTCGCGGACCTCGACCGGATCGGCGGCGCGCACGTCGACGCCGTCCACCGAGACCAGGCCCGACTGCGGGTCGTAGAAGCGCAGCAACAGGCGGAAGACCGTCGACTTGCCCGCCCCCGACGGACCGACCAGGGCCACGGTCTCGCCCGGACGCACGGTCAGGCTGAAGCCCTTCAGCGCCGGCAGGTCGGGACGGCCGGGGTAGGCGAAGTCCACCGCCGACATGGACACCTCGCCCAGCGGCGGCTGCGGCAGGGCGACCGGGTTGGCCGGCGGGGCGATGGCGGGGACGGCCCGCATCAGCTCGTCGATCCGCTCCATGGCCCCGGCGGCCTTCTGGACATCGCCCCAGCTTTCGCCCAGGGCGCCCACGGCCCCGGCGGCGAAGACCGACAGCAGGACGAACTGCAGCAGGGCGCCCGGCGTCATGGTCCCGGCGATCACGTCCTGCGCGCCCAGCCACAGGACTAGGGTCACGCCGCCGAACATGACGACGATGATCATGGCGGTCATCACCGCCCGCGCCCGCATCCGTTTCAGGGAGACGCCGAAGGCCTCCTCCACCGCGGCACCGAAGCGGCCGATGGCGCTCCTTTCACGCCCGAAGGCCTGGACCGTCTCGATGGCGTCCACGCTTTCCCCGGCGAAGCCCACGGCCCCGGCGAAGGTGTCCTGCGACTTCACCGTCAGGCGGCGCACCACGCGGCCGAACAGGAAGAGGGGCACAATCAGCACCGGCACGATCAGGAGGACGAAGCCCGTCAGCTTGGGGCTGACGAAGAAGAGCAGGACCACGCCGCCGATCAGGGTCAGGAAGTTGCGCAGGGCGTAGCTGACCGAGGTGGTCAGCAGGGTGTCGACCAGCTGGATGTCCGTCGTCAGGCGCGACAGGACCTCGCCGGTGCGCATGTGGGCGAAGAAGACCGGATCCAGTGTCAGGATGCGCTGGAACAGGGCCGTGCGCAGGTCGGCGATGACCCGCTCGCCCGTCTTGGTCACGTAGAAGTAGCGGAAGGCCGTCGCCAGCCCCAGGACCACGGCGTTCAGACCCAGGATCAGGAACCAGAGGTCGATATGACGCCCGCCGTTCTCGAAGCCCTGGTCTATGGCGCCGCGCGCCGTCGCCGTCAGGGCCAGGGAGCCCACGGTCGAGCCGATCAGCCAGACCCCGGCGATGGCCGCGTCCAGCTTGTGCCGTCCCAGGAAGGGCAGCAGCCGGGCCAGGGGGCGGATGTTGCGGCTCTTGGCCCGCTTGCCCCCCGCCTCGTCCATCTGTTCGGCCAGCAGCGCGCCGGCGCCGGGGCGGCCGGCCGCCTGGCCGGCGGGTTGGGCGTGACGTTGGGGATCAGCATGGGTCATGACGGCGCTCTTGCCCCGGAACGCCCCCCGGTGTAAACGCCGCCGCTCGTTCCCGTCGCCTTCGCGGCGGGATTCTCTATTTACGCGCAGTGACGGTCGGCATCGTCGTCGCGCAGAGACGGATCAGATCTATGAAAGCGGACACGCACCCCGACTACCACTTCATCACGGTGGTCAAGCCCGACGGCAGCTCCTTCCAGACCCGTTCGACCTACGGCAAGGAAGGCGCCACCCTGTCGCTCGACATCGATCCGTCGACCCACCCCGCCTGGACGGGCGGCAACGCCCAGTTGCTGGACCGCGGCGGCCGCGTGTCGCGCTTCAACAACAAGTTCGGCGGCTTCATCAAGAAGTAAGCCGTTCGCCCATCGGGCGCCCTGGGGGCGTTCGACCACGGGCTGCGACGAATTCGCCACATCAGCGCCGGTCCTTTGGGCCGGCGCTTTTTGTTTGGCCGGAACGCCGATAACATGGCCGCGTTCGTTCCTCTGGGGCGCGGGCGATGGGCTCGCCGCCGGATCGGACTAAAGAGTTAGAAGACATGAACCGACGGGAATTGGGCCTTGGCGTCGCGACGACGACACTGACCCTGGCGGCAGGCAGCAGCGCGGCGGCCCAGCAACGCTCAGTCGATCCCCAGGTCTTCATCGCCGGTTTCGACGCCCAGGCCGCCCGCCTGCCCGCCGCAGTCCAGGCCGACGTCCGCAAGGTCTATGAACTGACCGGCGGCAAGCCGATCTGGACCGCCGACCGCCTGCGCGTCCTTCAGGAAGTGGCCGCCGGGGCCGAGCGCCACGCCCTGCCCGTCGGGGACTTCTTCGACTTCGTCGGCCTGGCCGCCGACCGCGAGACGGCCGAGATCCGCACCACGGCGGCCGCCGTGACCTACGCCCGCGTCCTGGCCGAGGGGCGCGTCCGCCCCGAGACGGTCGAGGAGCTGTGGGAGATGCAGAAGAACAGCGTCGACATCCCGCGCGGCCTGACCGACGCCGTATCGGCGAACCGGCTGAGCCAGTGGTTCGACACCCTGGCGCCGACGGACCTCGGCTACACCAATCTGTCGGCCGGCTACGCCCGTTATCGCCGCATCACCCGGGCGGGCGGCTGGCCCGCCTTCCGCCCGGGCCCGACCATCGAGCCGGGCGCCAGCGACGCCCGCATTCCCGCCCTGGTGGCGCGACTGGTGGCCGAGGGGGACCTGACCGCCGCCGCCGGCGAACGCCTGAAAGGCAACCTGGCCTATGGCTCCGACCTGCAGCAGGCGGTGCGCAGCTTCCAGGTCCGTCACGGCCTGGGGACGGACGGCCGCCTGGGCCCGGCGACCCAGCGTTCGCTCGGCGCCTCGGCCGAGGACCGCGCCCGCCAGATCGCCCTGAACCTGGAACGCCGCCGCTGGCTGAAGCGCGAGCTCCAGCCCGAGCGGATCGAGGTGAACACCGCCGCCGCCATCATGGTCTACTGGAAGGACGGCAAGCCGGTTCACTCCAACCGCGTCGTCGTCGGCTCGTCCGAGAACCAGACCCCCAGCCTGGAGAAGCCCTTCGCCTCGGTCGTGGCCAATCCGCCCTGGACCGTGCCCATGGGCATCGCCCGGCGCGAAATCCTGCCCAAGGGGCCGGGCTATCTGGCCGCCAACGACATGTATGTGAACAGCGACGGCTGGGTGGTGCAGCGCGCCGGTCCCCGTTCGTCCCTGGGCTATGTGAAGTTCGAGCTGCGCGACAGCTACGCCATCTTCCTGCACGACACCCCGTCCAAGGCGGCCTTCAACCTGTCGGTGCGCCAGCGCAGCCACGGCTGCGTCCGCGTGCAGAACGCGGTCGAGTTCGCCCGCCTGCTGCTGCAGCCCGATCCGGCCAAGCTGGCCCAGTTCGACACGGCCCAGGACAGCCGCGAGACCACCCGCGTCACCACCGGACGCGAGATCGGCGTGCGCCTGCTCTACTGGACGGCCTTCGTCGACGGCCAGGGCCGCGTCGCCTTCCGCGAGGACGTCTATCAGCGGGACGCCAAGCTGGCCCAGGCCCTGGGCATCGCGGTCAACCTGCCGCGCGTGGTGGCCGACGCGCCGATCGATCCGAACGACATCGCGCCCTGATCCTTACGACCTAGCCCTCCCCTGCCGAGCAGGGGAGGATAAGGGGCGTCAGCCGAAGGCGGCGCGCAGGCGGTCGAGCTGGTTCTGGACCGGATTGACCGGAGTGTCGTCCTCGCCGTCCACATACATGCGCCGGTCCAGATGCTGGACACGGTCATAGAGACGTTCGGCCCGGACGGCGTATTCGATCAGGGCGATGGGCAGTTCCTGACGGCCGGGCGAGGCCTCCACCTTGCGCTCGGCCAGGCGATAGCGCGGCTCGCAGGCCGAGGCCGCCGTCATGTCGTCCTCGCGCACCGCGCGCTGGACCAGCAGCCAGGAGGCGATCTGCATCAGCCGGGTGGTCAGCTTCATGCTTTCCCCTGCGTAGGCCAGGGCCGCGGCGCGCGACAGCAGGCGCGAATCCTGCCGCCCGTCCCCGTCCAGATAGGCGGCCGTCTCCTCGACCAGCTCCATGCCTTCGCGGAAGGTGCGGTCGAACAGCTCGGAACGCGCGAAATCCAGCACTTCTGTCGTGCGCGAACGCGCCCCCAGGGCGTCAGCGTCAATGGCCGTCACTTCGGTCCTACCCATGAATGTCACGCGCGTCCGTCTGGAAAACGGTCAGAACGACCGTGTGCGGACCGGTACTGCAATCGTCATGCCACGAACTGTCGCCGGCGAGGAGAGGGTCGTCAGCGGAAATTGAACAGGGCGTCGGCGGCGCTGCGCTTGGAAGCCTTGCCCTCTATGGCCGCGCGGGACCGCGCGATCTCGGCCTCAAGGGCGACGATCCGCTCATGCAGTTCCTCGACGGCGTAGAGATCCAGGTCTTCGCGTCCCAGGCCGGCCAGGGCCTCGCCGCGACCCGGCCGGGGCTCCAGTTCTTCGAACGACATCCTCGTCTCCGTGGCCAGCGACCGAACCAACCCTTATGAAAGCGCTCGAACGGCGTCGAATGCAAGGGAGAGCGGAATGAGGGTCATCGAGATCGAGGGCGGCCGGGGTCCAGCCGAGGCCCTGCGTCCGGGGGAGCGGCCCCTGCCCGCCCCGGCGGCCGGCGAGATCCGCGTGCGGGTGCGCGCCGCCGGCGTCAACCGGCCCGACATCGTCCAGCGCATGGGCCTCTATCCCCCGCCGCCTGGGGCTTCGGACCTGCTGGGCCTGGAGATCGCGGGCGAGGTCGAGGCCGCGGGCGAAGGCGTCGAGCGCTGGCGGATCGGCGACCGGGTCTGCGCCCTGCTGGGCGGAGGCGGCTACGCCGAATACGCCGTGGTCGACGCGCGGCACGCCCTGCCGATCCCGGAAGGCCTCGACTTCGTCCAGGCGGCGGCCCTGCCGGAGACCGCCTTCACCGTCTTCGCCAACGTCTTCGAAGCCGGCGGGCTGAAGGCGGGCGAGACCCTGCTGATCCACGGGGCGACCAGCGGCATCGGCGTCATGGCGATCCAGGCGGCCAAGGCGGCGGGCGCCCGCGTCATCGCCACCTCGCGCGGGGCGGCCAAGGCCGAGGCCGCGCGCGCCCTGGGCGCCGACGTCAGCCTGGACGCCACCGCCGTGGACCTGGCCGAGGCGATCCGGGCCGCGGGCGGGGCTGATGTGGTGCTGGACATGGTCGGGGCGGCCTATGCCGAGCTGAACCTGAACGCCCTGAATCCCGGCGGCCGCTGGGTCGTCATCGCGACCCTGACCGGCGGTCAGGCCCCGATCGACCTGATGCGGATCATGCTGAAGCGCCTGGTCCTGACCGGTTCGACCCTGCGCAGCCGCAGCGCCGACGAAAAGGCCCGCCTGGCCGCGGCGGTGGAGGCGACGGTCTGGCCCTGGATCGTCTCGGCCGCGATCCGGCCTCAGGTCGAGGCGACCTTCCCCCTGGACGAGGCCGCCGCCGCCCACGCCCGGCTGGAAGCCGGCGATCACGTGGGCAAGATCGTCCTGATTCCCTGATCCAGAGCCGATTCCGGGCATGAAAAAGGGCGGGAAGCCGAAGCCTCCCGCCCCATTTCCTTTCAGGCCTGAGCGGCTTACCAGCGGCCGCCGCCGCGACCCGCCGGACGCAGGGAGGAGACGCGGTCGTTGAAGTCCAGATCGCGCAGGGTACGGATGTCGCCGCGCACGACCTCGCAGCGGCCGCGGAAGTCGGCGTGCTCGCACAGCTCCCATGAGCCGCGCGACAGGCGGACCGAGCTGATGGCGTCGTTCATCCCATAGTCGCGCAGATTGCGGATCTCGCTGTTGAAGGTCTGCGACTGGCCGCGATAGTCGGCGTCGCGGTAGACGGTGATCGAACCGGAGCCGCCGCCCCAGCCGCCGCCGTTGCCGCCCCCCCAACCGCCGCCGGGACGATCAGGGCGACCGGGACGACCCGGGCGGTTGCTGTCCTCATAGTCGCCGCGGTTGCGGCCGCAGACCAGCAGGCCGTTGTCGTTGTGGATCTCCTCGCTGGAGCAACGAGCCAGCTCGATCGAGGTTTCACGCATGGCGCCGCGCGTGTCGCGGCAGTCCGCATAGAGGCGGCCCCGGTTCACATAGGAGCCGCTGCAGGTCTGGGCGTAGGAGCCGCGCGGTGCGCCGTAGGCCACGGCCTGGGCCTCGGCCGAACCGGCGCTGATGAAGGAAACACCGCCGGTCGCCATGACCAGACCTGCGGCTGCGATGACGAACTGCTTCACGGACGTCTCTCCAAAGTTAAGTCTTCCGGGGCGCACAACGCGCCTCGCCCCTCTATGTTCAACACCCAGGATGAACCGCTGCTGTATGGCGCAGTCGGACAACGTTTTCTTTTGCCGCGAATGGGCCTATACGGAATGTCTCGCGCCCGGCCGAAAGGTCGGGCGCCGTTGTTTCAAACGCCCGGTTTCCGGGCCGCAGACGCCGGGACGCACGCCCCATGACCGACATCCTGATGCCCAAGGCCACTGCGGTCTGGCTGGTGGACAACACCTCGCTCTCGTTCGAGCAGATCGCCGCCTTCTGCGGCCTGCACCCGCTGGAAGTGCGCGGCATCGCCGACGGCGACGTGGCCCGCGACATCCGCGGCGCCGACCCCATGGTCAACGGTCAGCTGACCCGCGACGAGCTGGACAAGGCCCAGGCCGACCCCAACTACCGCATGAAGGCCGTGGTCAGCCGCCACGCCGAACTGCTGAAGCCGACCAAGTCCGGCCCCAAGTACACGCCCGTGTCGCGTCGCCAAGACCGCCCGGACGCCATCGCCTGGTTCGTTCGCAACCACCCGGAAGTGACCGACGCCCAGATCGCCAAGCTGCTGGGCACCACCAAGTCGACGATCGAGAGCGTGCGCAACCGCACCCACTGGAACTCGGCCAACATCAAGCCGGTCGATCCCGTGACCCTGGGCCTGGTCGGCCAGCTGCAGCTGGACGAAGTCGTCCGCAAGGCCGCCGACAAGAAGGCCAAGGACGACCTCAAGTCCGGCGCCGCCCTGCAGTCGATCGAAGAGGCCCCGGTCGAGGCCGAGGAGCCCGACTTCGTTCCCGAGGAACGCGTCCGTCCCGGCGCCGAGCCGACGGCGGAATCGGTCTTCGGTTCGCGCGACGACGACTGATCGCCGGACCCCGGACATGACGACGGCCCCGAAAGAGAAATCTTCGGGGCCGTTTCTGTTTTCAGGATGATCGGGTCAGTGGGCCCGGGTTTCGAGACTGGTGATCTCCTCCTTCAGCCTGAGCTTTCTCTGCTTGAGTTCCCTGAGGTGTGTCGGGTCCGCGGTGGGTCGGCGCATCTCCTGCTGGATGGTCTCATCCAGCGAGCGGTGACGGTTTCCCAGTTCGCGAATACGAGCCTCGATGGTCATGGCTTGCGCCTCCATGTCTTAGGGACCACTACACTGAGCGCCCGGAACGATCGGCTGTGGAATCACATTGCGGTGACCTCCGGCCGCTCCGAACGCGGATAATGTGGATGCAGAAATGGCCGATGTTTTGAACACGACCGTAAGCAGGCCGACGCCCCCGCGCCTGGCCGTTGGAATCTCTGGCGCTTCCGGCGTTATTCACGGCGTGCGGGTGCTGGACGCCCTGCGGGAACTGGGCGTGGAGAGCCATCTGGTGGTCACGCGGGCCGCCCTGCTCACATTGTCGCAGGAGACGGATCTGACGCCTGACGACCTGACCGGACGGGCCGACGTGGTCCACCGGTTGACCGACGTGGGCGCCTCCATCGCCTCCGGCTCCTTCCGCACCCTGGGCATGATCGTGGCCCCCTGTTCGGTGCGGACCATGGGCGAGATCGCCACGGGCGTGACCTCCACCCTGCTGACGCGCGCCGCCGACGTGACGCTGAAGGAACGCCGCCCCCTGGTGCTGATGGTGCGCGAGACGCCGCTGCATCTGGGCCATCTGCGGACCATGACGGCCCTGGCCGAGATGGGCGCCGTCATCGCCCCGCCCCTGCCCGCCTTCTACGCCCGGCCCGCCTCCATCGCCGAGATGGTGGACCAGTCGGTCGGGCGCGCCCTGGACCTGTTCGGCCTGGACTGGGCGCCCGTGCGCCGCTGGAGCGGCCTGAAGGGCGCGGGCGAGGCATGAGCGCCTTCTGGGACTGGGCCGTGAAGGCCTATGGCCGGCCGGGCGTGGCCGAGGCCTGCCTGAGCCTGCAGGACTTTCACGAGCAGAATGTTCCCCTGCTGCTCTGGAGCGCCTGGGCCGCCGTCGAGGGACGCCGCCCGGACGAGGAGACGATCGAGGCCGCCTGCGACGCCGCCCGCGCCTATGACCGGGTGATCACGACCCCGCTTCGCGCTATGCGCCGCACCCTGAAGGCGCCTGTGCCGGACATCGACGACGAGGCCCGCCAGGCCCTGCGCGTCCAGGTCAAGGCGCTGGAGCTGGACGCCGAGCGTCGTCTGATGGTCGAGTTGGAGGGTCTGGCCCCCGCCCCGTCCGGCGGGCCGCGCCCGGTGCTGGACGGACTGGTGTCGACGGCCCGCCTCTGGGACCGCGTCACGCCGCGTCCGGCCCTATCGACCTTGGCTGAACGACTTTCCGCCTGACCGGCGCTCGGCTATAAAAACGGGGCTTACGGGGCAAGGCATGAACGACGACCAACCCTTCCTGTCCGAAGAGGACGAACAGCTGCGGACGCAGCTGAAGGCTCTGCAACAGGAGCACGCCGATCTGGACGCCTCGATCGAGGCCCTGGGCCATATGCCCATTCCGGATCAGCTGATGATCGCCCGGCTGAAACGCAAGAAGCTGGCCCTGCGCGACGAGATCGTGAAGATCGAGGATCGCATCCTGCCCGACATCATCGCCTGACGGCCTTCCCTCTCCCGCCGGGAAGAGGGACATGAACCTCAGACGATGAACCTCAGACGATGAATCTCAGACGGGGATGACGGTCGAGTCCTTGACCTCTTCCATGACGGCGTAGGTGCGGGTTTCGCGCACGCCCGGCATCATGATCAGGGTGTCGGCCAGGAAGGCGCGATAGCCGGCCATGTCCTTCATCCGCACCTTCACCAGATAGTCGAAGCCGCCGGCGACCATGTGGCACTCCAGCACCTCGGGCGAGCGACGGATGCGTTCGGCGAACTGGTCGAAGATGTCCGAAGTGGTCCGGTCCAGCAGGACCTCGATGAAGATCAGCAGCTCGCGCTCGACGAAGCGCGGATCGATCAGCGCCGTATAGCCGACGATGACCCCCCGCTCCCGCAGGCGCTTCACCCGTTCGAAGCAGGAGGAGGCGGACATGTTGCAGGCGGCCGCCAGGTCCTGGTTGGTTATCCGCCCGTCCTGCTGAAGGACCCGCAGGATCCGCCGATCCGCGTCATCCAGCCTGTAGTCCGATACACTCACGCGCCCATTTCCCACTCAAATACCCTTCCCGAGAATGTCAAACCGCCTGCCGATCCGCAATGGATTCGGCAGGCGGTCGGACCGACGCCGTTGGAGGGCGACGTCGGCCGGTCCAGTCATGACGACGCGAACGCCGTTCAGGCCCCGTTGGCGGCCGTCGCGGCCGTCGCGGCCGTCGCGGCCGTCGCGGTGCGCCGACTGTCGGCGATGAAGGCCTCCATCTCCGCCGTCATGGAGGGGATGGTGGCCACGCCCAGGGCCAGCAGATGGTCGTGGAAGGCCTTGATGTCGAAGGAGGAACCGAGCTGGCGCTCCGCCTCGCGGCGCAGACGCACGATCTCGATCTCGCCCAGCTTGTAGGCCAGGGCCTGGCCCGGCCAGGTGATGTAGCGGTCGATCTCCGTGCCGATCTCATGGTCCGACAGGGCCGTGTTCTCGGACAGGAAGGCGATGGCCTGGTCGCGGGTCCAGCCCTTGGAATGCAGGCCGGTGTCGATGACCAGACGCGCCGCGCGCCACATCTCGTAGTTCAGTCGGCCGAAGTCCTCGTAGGGGTTTTCATAGATGCCCATCTCGACGGCCAGCTTCTCGGTATAGAGGGCCCAGCCCTCGCCGAAGGCCGAGATGCCCGCCTGGGACCGCCACTCGGGCAGCTTGGCGTGCTCGCGGCGCAGGACCCCGTGCCAGGCGTGACCGGGGTTGCACTCGTGCACCGTCAGGGCCGGGATGTTGTAGCGGGGCCGCGAAGGCAGGTCGTAGGTGTTCAGCAGACAGCTGCCGTTGCCGCCGCGACCGGCCGTGTAGAAGGGCGCGATGCTGTCCGGCACGGGCACCAGGCTGAAGGTGTCGCGCGGACGCAGGCCGAAATACTGGCCCATCTTGCCGTCCACCTTCTTGATGACCCAGGCGCCGTGCCACAGCAGGTGCTCGGGCTTCTCGTACTGGAACTGCGGGTCGGTCTTCAGGAAGTTCAGGAACTGGGCGAAGCTGCCGGTGTAGCCGGTGCTGCGCATCACCGCCTCCATCTCGGCGCGGATGCGGGCGACCTCGCCCCGGCCGATCTGATGGATCTGGTCCGGCGTCAGGTTGACGCTGGTGTATTGGCGAATCTGCGTCTGGTAGAAGTCCTCGCCGTTCGGCAGGCGGTTGGCCCCCAGGGTATCGCGCGCCCCCGGCATGTATTCGTTGCGGAAGAAGGTCAGCAGGGTCCGATAGGACGGCGTGACCTGCTGCTGGATCACCTCGACGGCGGCGGCGCGCAGGCGCTGCTTGTCCGCCTCCGACATCATCGCCGGCATGTCGATGAAGGGCTTGTAGAAGGGGTTCTGCCGCGGATCGGTCGGATCGGTCACGGCGGTGATGGAGACGTCGCGTCCGACCAGGGAGGCCTTGGGCTGGGTGAAGCCGCGCGCCAGGCCGGCCCGCATGTTGGTGATCTGCTGGTCGAAGTAGCGCGGGGTGTCGCGCAGCTGGGACAGGTAGCGCTCGTAGTCCTCGACCGTGACGTAGGTCTGGTTCCCCATGCCCGAGAGCGACGACCAGAAGGAGCTGTCGGCCGTGAAAGGCATCTCGTACAAGCGGTGGCGGCCGTCATCGACGTAGTTGTCGATCTGGTGCTTGTAGACGGCGTAGTTGGTCCGTTCCGACGGCGAGAGCTGGTCCGGCGAAATGGCCTTCAGCCGGTTCTGGACGTCGGTCCAGTAGGCCAGTCGGCGCTGCTGGGTCGCGGCGCTGACGTCCGGCAGGGTGGTCGGCTTGGACGAGCGCGACGGCATTTCCTTCTGACGCCAGGCGTATTCCTCATCCGCGATGGCGCGGAAGCGGCGGTCCAGGTCGGTCTGCGGCGGCGCCACGGCGGCCTGGGCCTGGGCGGCCTGGGCGGTCTGAGCCGCGACAGGCGAAAGGGCGACGCCGGTCAGCAGCACGCCCAGGGCGGCGGCGACGGCGCTGTTTGCGATCAGGGTCTTCATCTTGTCTCCCCCCTCGGAGTTTTCGGGACGCTCTGCGACGCCTCGGATGCGGAAAAAGCCGCCCGTCGCCGGGCGGCTTCTCCTGACATGGATCAGAACTTGGCGTTCACGCCGACGTAAACGTAACGGCCCAGGTTGTTGTAGATGCTGCCGTTGAAGCCGCTGCTCAGCGAGGTGCCCGTCCAGGTGAAGGGCGTCTGAGGCGGTTCCTCGTTGGTGAAGTTGTTCACCCCGGCGAAGACCGAGAACTTGTCGAAGCGATACTCGGCGCGGATGTCGTGAGTGACCCACGACGGCGCCTTGTAGGGCTCGTAGGCGCCGGCCGGATCCTGGTTGCTACGGACCATGCTGCCCAGGTACTGGTTGGCGTAGGAGACCGACAGGTTCTCGTAGTCCCAGGTGACGCGGAAGTTCATGCGGTGCTTGGGATTGGGCAGTTCGCCCGCCTGCTCGTCACGCACGCTGGGATCGCCCGGAACCGGATCGTAGGTCAGCTCGTCCAGCAGGCCGCCCGTCGCGCTGAACGACAGCGAGCCGTAGTCCGGCAGGCCCAGTTTGGCCAGGTCCGTGCGGTAGGAGGCCGTGATGTCCCAGCCCGAGTTGGTGTACTCGGCCACGTTCAGCACCTGGTTCAGAACCCGGGTGATGTTGCCGTCCGAACCCCGTGACACGCTGGCGCAGAACGGGTTGTTCAGGGTCGGGCTGTCGACGCAGTTGTTGATGATGTTGCGGAAGCCCAGCGAGGCGATCACGTCGCTGATCTTGATGCTGTAGTGGTCGACCGTCAGGGCGAAGCCCGGCAGGAACGACGGCGTCAGCACTACGCCCAGGGTCAGGGTTTCGCCCTCTTCCGGGTTCAGGGCGGGGTTGCCCTGGCTGACCACCGGCCGGGTCGCCGTCGACTGGACGAAGTTCGGCGACAGGCCCAGGGCCGCGCAGTTCGCCTTCCGGTTCGAAGAGGCGTTGCCCAGGTTCAGGCGCGTCGCGTCGCACGGATCGTCGATCAGGTTGTAGCCTTCGCTGCCGCCGCCGAACAGTTCGTTGATGTTCGGCGAACGCACCGCCTTGGCGTAGTTGCCCCGGAAGCGGATGTCGCGGTTGATCGTCCATTCCAGGCCGACGCCGTAGCTGCTGTCGCCGCCCGTGGTGGTGTAGTCCTGGTAGCGATAGGCCGCCGTCAGATCCAGGTACTGGACGAAGGGAACATCAGCCAGCAGCGGCAGGTTGATCTCGCCGAAGATCTCCTTGGACTCATAGCGGCCCTCGGTGATCTGCTGGGCGTTCTGGAAGATCAGGCCCTTCTGCGAACGGATGTCCGGCACCGAGCGGGCGTATTCCTTGCGCCACTCCACGCCGGCCGCGAAGGATACGGGCAGGCTGGTTCCGCTGAACAGCGACGGATAGGAGAAGAGTTCGCCGTTGACGCTGGCCACCGCGTTCCACTGGCGGGTGATATCGTTCCGCACCGTGTAGATGTAGGAGTAGTCGATGGCCTCCTGCGACGCGATGCCGGCGCCGAACAGGTTCAGCGGCTTACAACCGCGGCTGCGGGCGTCGACGCTGCGGCAGACGATCTGGCCGTTCTCGCGGATGGCGTCGATCGACTCGTAGAACTCCTTCTGCAGGCGGTCGAAGTTGGTGAACTCCGACTTGGTCTGGCCGTAGTTGATATAGGCCTCGAACCGCCAGCCGTTGGCGAAGGCGCCGTCGAAGCCGGTCACGAAGCGGGTCGTGTCGTAGACGCTTTCGTAGGTGCGGATGCCGAAGTCGCGGTCGTTGCGGGTGATGTCGAACTGCGTCACCCCGGCCGTGGTCAGCATGGTCTTCAGGTCGTCGGGCAGGAAGGCGTTGTCGGCCTGGATGCGATAGGCGTTGCCGGTGGCCGTGCCGGGCACGTCGCCGGCAAAGGTGCCGTTTTCGCGCTGGCTGGTGGCCTCGGTGTGGAAATACTTGCCCTCGGCGAACAGGTTCAGCTCGGTGATGAAGCCGCCCGTGGGCTGGAACTGGTGGCGCAGTTGCAGTTCGCCGCCGTAACGCTCCACCGGGGTGCGAAGGGCGTCTTCACGGAACTTGAAGCCGTCGCCGCCGATCGAGAACTTCTGCGGACGGCCCGCGCCGTCCACCGTGATCTGGCCGCGATCGAAGGGAACCAGCTTGCCGTCCGGCGTGAAGGTCAGGCTGTAGGCCGCGTTCGCGCCGATCGGCGTGACGATCACCGGGGTGAAGGAGTCGTTGGTGATGTTGGTGTAGACGTCCCGCGCCATGATGAAGGACGGCAGGCCGTCGTTCGGGCTCTTCTTGTTCGGGTTCGGGATGTAGGCAAGGCCGCTCATGGCGTAGTCGCGCTCATGACGGTACAGGCCTTCGGTCTTGTCGTAGGTGGCGGCGCCCATGATGTTGGTGCGGCCGTCGTTGAAGTTCCGGCCCACGGCGATCGAGCCGAAGTAGGTGCTGGGGCCGTCGGCCGAGCCGTACTGCGACTGGAAGGCGACGCCGTCGAAGTCCTGCTTGGTGATGAAGTTGACCACCCCGGCCACGGCGTCGGCGCCGTAGACGGCCGAGGAGCCGCCCGTCACCGTGTCGACGCGGGCGATGGTGGTCTTGGAGATGGTGTTGACGTCCACGGCGCTGGTGCCGCTGGAGCCGGCCACATGACGGCGGCCGTTGACCAGGACCAGGGTCCGGCTGGAACCCAGGTTGCGCAGGTTCAGCGTGGCCAGACCCTGGCCCGCGACCGAGTTGGTGGTGCTGGCCGCCGAGCTGCCGAGGCCGACCTGAGGCTGGCGCGCCATGGCGTCGATCAGGTTGGTGACGCCGGTGTTCTCGATTTCCTGGGCGTCGACGACGTTGACCGGGGTCGAGGCCTCGACGTTCGGACGGCGGATGCGCGAGCCGGTGACGACGATGTCGGCGACGGCGCTGACCGTCTCCTCCTGCTCGGCGGCGGACGCCGGGGCTTCCTGCGCCCAGACGGGCTGCGCAGTCGCCATGACGGCCAGGCCGGCGATCATGGTTCCGGTCTTCAGATAGGCTGACAGTCTCATGTGGTCCCCTCTTTATTTTTGATTTTCACATCGGCGCGATCTCCTCCTGCCCGCGCCGACGAATTCGATGATCAGCGTCCCGACGCGGCTCCCGCAGGGGCTTCGCCGCGTTCGCGCCTCTGGCGCTCGACCATGGCCCGCACGTCCGCCAGCAGGGCGGGCGCGTCGTAGGCGACGCCCCGCGTGACCGTCCAACGCACCCCGCCCACCGTCTCGATGCGGTTTTCCGGGCTCAGGCGTTCATGGCCGGTGCCGTACAGGGTCTTGAAGTTGGCCAGCGGATTCTCAGACGTGATGACCAGGTCGGCGCTCATGCCCGGACGCACCACGCCGAAGGTCGGCGCCTGGCCGGTCGGCTCGGCCAGGGTGGTCGCCCCGTCCATGGTGGCGGCGCGAACGATCTCCAGCGGGTTGAAGCCCGCCTCCTGCAACAGCTCCAGCTCCTCGATGTAGCCGAAGCCGTAGAGCTTCCAGATGAAGCCGGAATCGGACCCGACCGTCACCCGCCCGCCGATGTTCTTGTAGTCGTTCACCAGGCGCATGAAGCGCTCGTAGAAGTGACGCCAGGCCACCTCGTTCGAGGTCGTCCAGTCGAAGAAATAGCTGCCGTGGTTGTCGCGCGTGGACTGGAAGTAGTCGGCCAGCGACGGCAGGGTGTACAGCTCGTGCCACGGCGCGTTGCGGGCCCGCATCAGGTCGCGCGAGGCCGCGTAGATGGTCATGGTCGGATCGAAGACGACGCCGGTCTTCTTCTGCTCCTCCAGGTACTCGAACCATTCGGGCGTGCCCGGCTCGACCTCCTTCCAGATCTCGGCCGCTTCCCCGAAGCGCTTCTGCTCGTCGTAGAAGTTGTAGTCGGTCGGGTAGTTCTGGATGCGGCGACCGCCCAGCAGGGCTTCGAAATGGCCGTAGAAGTGGGTCACCGTGCCCAGGCCCGCCTCGGCCAGGTCGCGGGCGTTCAACTGGGCCACGCCCGGCTGGGCGATGTGGGCCACCGTGCCCATGCCGTTCTTCTTGGCCTCGTCGATGGCGGCCAGGACCACCTCGGGCGTTTCATCGCCGCGCAGGAAGAACTTGATCCCGTCGATGCCGTTGGCCTTGCCCCAGCGGACCCATTCGCGCGCCATTTCCGGATTGCGGATGCGGCCCCGCGACCAGCCCGAACCGATGGTCTGATAGTTGTAGATGCGCGGGGCGACGATCTCGCCGCGGGCCGAGCGGGCCTTTTCCGACACGGCGATGTCCTGCGACGCCAGGCTGACGCCGCGCACCGTGGTCACGCCGTGGGCCAGCCACAGCTTGTAGACATATTCCAGGTCCGGCGCCTTCTGAGGGCTGCCGCCGTGGGCGTGCATGTCGACGAAGCCGGGCATGACGTACATGCCGCGCGCGTCGATCTCGTGCGCCGCGTTCAGGGGCGGACGGTTCTGGCGCTCTGGCATGCCCGGCCAGCCGGACTGGATGATGTCGGTGATCTTGTCGTTCTGGATGACGATGTCGACCGGCCCCATGGGCGGCGCGCCCGTGCCGTCGATCAGGGTCGCGCCCCGGATCACCATCAGCGGATAGGGACCGAAGCCTTCGTCGGCGCGTCGCGCCGGGGCGGGATTGAGGGTCGCACGACCGGCCGGCGCCGAGGCCTGAGCGGACGCCTGGGCCGGCGTCTGAGCATGGCCCGAGATCGCCCCCGCCGGCGTCGCCGCCAGCATCAGGGCCGCCGCGCAAACCGCGCCCAGTCCCCAGCCCAAGCCGCGGCCCAGACCGTCTGCAACCGCACGAATTCCACCCGTCGTCTGCAAGCCGTCGTCCCTCCCAAGATCGGGGCCCCTCGCCCCGGCGGCTGAATAGCGCCGCTCTCCCGTATTCAATTCGCTACCACTTAGCGACCGAGAGGAGTTTCGGATATTGCCGCCTTGCCGGAATAAAATTCACCGGAGCGCCGAAAAACGACCCGCAAGTTCGAATTGCCCATTTTTCGGTCAAAAGACGCGTGATGGCGTTGTTTCTGCGCCAAAACTGAATTTATCATCCAGTCGAGACGCTGCCAAACGCGCTGCTTGGAAGGAATTTCCCAGCGCATCCTCCATGCGCCCTTAGGGTTCATGGCGATATTTCATGCGGTCTGCCGACGGAATTGCGAACTTCCTTCCGGATGTCGACCGCCCGTTCTCGGGGGAGATGTATGGACTTCATTACACGCCGACGCGCCATGCCGTCGTTGGAGGCGCCGCCCTCCGAGCATGGACTCAAGAAGACCCTGTCCTGGCCGCACCTGGTGGCCCTGGGCGTGGGCGCCATCGTCGGCACCGGCATCTACACCCTGATCGGGGTGGGGGCGGAACGGGCGGGCCCCGCCGTCATGCTGGCCTTCGTCATCGCCGGGATCGTCTGCGTCTGCGCCGCCCTGGCCTATGCCGAGCTGGCGTCGATGATCCCCGTCTCGGGCTCGGCTTACACCTATTCCTACACCGCCCTGGGAGAGGGGGCGGCCTGGATGGTCGGATGGAGCCTGATCCTGGAATACACCGTCGTCTGTTCGGCCGTGGCCGTCGGCTGGGCCGGTTATTTCTCGGGCATGATGGAGGGGATCGGCCTGGGCCTGCCCGCCATCCTGACCTCGGCCCCGTCCCAGGGCGGAATCGTCAACCTGCCCGCCGTCCTGATCGTCGGGGCCGTGGCCGCCCTGCTGGTGGCGGGCACGCGCGAAAGCGCCTCGATCAACGCCGTGCTGGTCGTGGTCAAGATCGCCGCCCTGATCGCCTTCGTCGTCATCGCCCTGCCCCACTTCAACGCCGACAACCTGAAGCCCTTCATGCCCTACGGCTTCTCGCACGGGGTCGGGGCGCAGATGGGGGTCATGGCGGCGGCGGCCATCATCTTCTTCGCCTTCTACGGCTTCGACGCCGTGGCCACGGCGGCGGAGGAGACCCGCAACCCCGGCCGCGACCTGACCATCGGCATCGTCGGCTCCATGGTCGCCTGCGTCGCCATCTACATGGCCGTGGCCGTCGCCGCCCTGGGCGCCATGCCCTTCACCGACTTCATGAAGTCGCCCGAGCCCCTGTCCCACATCATCCGCACCGTCGGCTCGGACCTGTGGGCCACCCTGATCGCAGGAGCCGCCGTGGTGGCCCTGCCCACCGTCATCCTGGCCTTCATGTTCGGCCAGAGCCGCATCTTCTTCGTCATGGCGCGCGACGGCCTGCTGCCGCGCGGCCTGGCCCATGTGTCGGAGCGGTCTGGCGGACCGGTGCGCGTCACGGCGGGCACGGCCGTGCTGATGGCCATCATCGCCGGCTTCATCCCCCTGGGCGACCTGGCCGCCCTGGCCAATGCGGGAACCCTGGTGGCCTTCGCCTCGGTCGGCCTGTGTCTGATGGTGCTGCGCCGTCGCGAGCCGGGCCGCCCGCGCGTCTTCCGCGCCCCGGTCTGGTGGCTGGTCGGGCCAGTGGCCATCCTGGGCTGCATCTATCTGTTCTTCAGCCTGCCGGCCGCGACCCAGATCAACTTTGTCGTCTGGAACGTGATCGGGGTGGCGGTCTATCTGCTGTACAGCCGCCGCAGCAGCCTGCTGAACGGCTAGAATCGCGCCATGGAGGAAAGGGCGCCGGGTCGATCCGGCGCCCTTTTCAATTCCTCAGCGCGTCGCCTCGGGCCGCGCCTTCTTCCGCAGCCACATGGCCGCGTCGGCTTCAGACAGCCAGACCTCGGCGTCGGTCTGTCCGGCGTAGGCGCGCACGCCGAAGGACCCGCCCAGGGCCACGCGCGCGCCCTGCCAGTCGAAGCCTTCATCTTCCAGAGCCGAGGCCAGCCGCCGCGCCTTCTCGCGCCCTTCGTCGGCGCCGGCGTTCATCAGCACCACGGCGAACTCGTCCCCGCCCAGGCGGCCCACGGCGTCGGATTCGCGCACGTTCTCCAGCAGCAGTTCGGCCACGGCCAGCAGGGCGGCGTCGCCCGCCGCGTGGCCCAGGCCGTCGTTGATTCCCTTGAAGCCGTCCATGTCGAGATAGAGCAGGGCCGCCTCGACCCCGTGCCGACGGCAATAGGCCAGGTTCCGCGCCAGCACGGTCATGAAGCCGCGTCGGTTCAGCGCCGGGGTCAGCACGTCGTGGTCGGCCAGGGCCTCGGCCCGCTCGGCCCGCTCGGTCAGGGCCGTCACTTCGGCGCGCAGCCGTTCGATCTCGGCGTGCAGATCGGTCTCTGCAGTCGGTTCGGCCACGTCGGTCAAGTCAGGGCTCCGCTGTCGCCGTCCCGGGCGACTCAGGCCCTCGCGACGACAAGGATTCTAGCGACCTCGGTTGCGGGCGCAACGCGTGTGCTGTAACGGGCCGCTTTCCGCATGGGGAGCCTTTGCGCATGACCGCCTCCACGCCGCCTGTCGCTATCATTATGGGCAGCCGCTCGGACTGGCCCACGATGAAGCTGGCCGCCGAACGCCTGGACCAACTGGGCGTCGCCTGGGAAGCCAAGGTCGTCAGCGCCCATCGCACGCCCCAGCGCCTCTATGACTTCGCCACGACCGCCAAGGCCAGGGGCCACAAGGTGATCATCGCCGGCGCCGGGGGCGCGGCCCACCTGCCCGGCATGGCCGCCTCCATGACCGATCTGCCGGTGCTGGGCGTCCCGGTCCAGTCCAAGGCGCTGAAGGGTCTCGATTCCCTGCTCTCCATCGTCCAGATGCCCGGCGGCGTGCCGGTCGCGACCCTGGCCATCGGGGAAGCGGGCGCGGCCAACGCCGGCATACTGGCGGCGCAGATCCTGGCCCTGTCGGACCCCGGCCTAGCCGAGCGCCTGTCCGCCTTCCGCGCCGCCCAGACCGATTCCGTCGCCGAAACCGTCGAGGACTGACTTGCCCCAGCTTCCCCTGCCCCCCGGATCGACCCTCGGCGTCCTCGGCGGGGGCCAGTTGGGACGGATGCTGGCCCAGGCCGCTTCGCGCCTGGGCTTCGACGTGGTGATCCTGGACCCCGAACCCGACTGCCCCGCCGCCCGCGTGGCCCGCGCCCAGATCACCGCCCCCTATGACGACCCTGACGCGCTTCAGGCCCTGGGCCGCCTGTGCGACGTCGTCACCTTCGAGTTCGAGAACGTCCCCGCCGCCTCGGTCGAGACCCTGGCCGAGGCCGGCGCCCTGGTCGCGCCGGGGCCGACGGCCCTGTCCGTCGCCCAGGACCGGGTGGACGAGAAGACCTATCTGAACGCCGTGGGCGCTCCGACCGTGGCCTTCGCCGCCGTGACGACTCTGGACGACCTGACCGCCGCCGTTGAAACGCTCGGCCTGCCCGCCCTGCTGAAGACCCGGCGCGAGGGCTATGACGGCAAGGGCCAGGTCTGGATCCGCGACGCCGCCGACGCCCCGAGCGCCTTCGACGCCATCGGCCGCCTCCCCGCCGTGCTGGAGGCCGCCGCCGTCTTCCAGCGCGAACTGTCGGTCATCGCCGCGCGCGGCCGCGACGGCGTCGTGGCCGTCTATCCCCTGGGCGAGAACGTCCACAGGAACGGGGTGCTGAAGACCACCACCGCCCCCGCCGCCGTCGATTCCGCCACCCAGGAACGCGCCGAACAGATCGCCGCCGCCGTACTGGACGGCCTCGACTATGTCGGCGTCATGGGCATCGAGCTGTTCGACATGGGACCCGATGCCGAAGGAAAGCCCGAGTTGCTGGTGAACGAGGTCGCCCCGCGCGTCCACAACACCGGCCACTGGACTCAGGACGGCTGCGTCTGCGACCAGTTCGAACAGCATGTCCGCGCCGTGGTCGGCTGGCCCCTGGGCCCGACCGAGGCTCACGCCCGCATCGAGATGACCAACCTGCTGGGCGACGAGGTCGCGGACTGGCCCGCCCTGGCCGCCGAACCCAAGGCCCGCCTGCACCTCTACGGCAAGCGCCAAGCCCGCGCCGGGCGCAAGATGGCGCACGTGAATCGCATCCTCTGACCCCTCTCCCGATGGGAGAG
Source organism: Brevundimonas faecalis (assembly GCF_040549405.1). Classification (NCBI taxonomy): domain Bacteria; kingdom Pseudomonadati; phylum Pseudomonadota; class Alphaproteobacteria; order Caulobacterales; family Caulobacteraceae; genus Brevundimonas; species Brevundimonas faecalis. The sequence goes on from NZ_JBEPTF010000004.1 coordinate 110,629, forward strand.
GGAGTTACGCCTTCGCGCCGTATCTCATGCGGCCGAGCATGTCGGTGATCGTGCGCACCGGGGCGTCGAAATCCTTGCCGGCCTTCCATTTCTCGAAGGCCATGACGTTGTCGATGCGGCGGGCGACGAAGGCTTCGGCCGCCTCGCGGCCGTCGAACCAGCGCATGGTCAGGGCGGGAATCAGGATGCCGCCCAGAATCGCCCGCTTGGAATAGTGATTCTGGTCCGTGGCCGTGTCGCCGGCCCAGCGCCACAGGTGGTCGGCCGTCTCCCACGCCAGCTTGAAGCCCAGGTCGACATTGGTCGGCAGGCTGAGGAAGCCCGCGCAGCGCTTGCAGGCCTCCAGGTCCTGGGCGCCCGCCTCCATCCGGGCCGAGACGGCGGCGGCGATTCGCTCGCGAATCTTCATCGTGGCGGCGGGCGTGGCCTCCAGGGCCTGCAGGGCGCGGGCGTCGTGACGGCGCGACAGCAGGGCCGCCAGGTCGCGCGGGCCGTTGGGCAGAAGCAGTTCCTGATCCCCCAGGGACAGGCCCCTGGCCTCGCAGGCGGCGCGGGTCAGGCGGGCGTTCCAGCCCAGGACGGGCGCGCGTTCCAGGGCCGCGTCCAGAACGGCCTGTTCGGTGCGCTCGGCCCAATCGCCTTTGGGAGCAGTCTCGGCGGTCTCGGTCATGGGCGGCAGGATACGCCCATCCGGCGGGCGTTTCGAGCCATCACGATTGGGCGCGACGATCTGGACACGGCCCCGCCGATCATGTATCAGCGCGCCTTCACTCGGGAGGCCTCCTCTCGGGCGTGGTTTTGTTTTGTCTGCCCGTCTCCCTTGGAAAGGACGCGGCGGGCGGCCAAAGGAGAGAGACCCCTGGTTCAGATTTTTGTCCGCGACAACAATGTCGATCAGGCGCTGAAAGCCCTGAAGAAGAAAATGCAGCGTGAAGGCAGCTTCCGCGAAATGAAGCGCCACGTGCACTTCGAAAAGCCGTCGGAAAAGCGCGCCCGTCAAAAGGCCGAGGCTGTCCGCCGCGCCCGCAAGCTGGCTCGCAAGCGCGCCCAGCGCGAAGGCCTGCTGCCGGCCCCGAAGCCCCGCGGTCGTTAAGACCGGCCTGCGGCTGAAAAGATCAAAGGCCCGCTCCGGATGACCGGAGCGGGCCTTTTCTTTTGCCTGAAACCCTAGAAGACGCCGACGGCCGCGTCGGCCCAGATCAGCAGCACGGCCCCCAGGAGCAGGCCGCCCAGCAGAAGCCGCAACCGCAGGCTGCGCGTCCGCCAGGCGATCAGTTCGAACATCAGTCCGGCCCCGACCAGCAGCACGCCCGCGAACAGGAAGTCGGCGGCGCCCCAGGCCACTTCGTCGGTAAAGCGCATGGCGATCAGCGGCGCCGCCAGAATCGCTGCGATTCCGCCCCACAGCCCCAGACGCCAAAGGCCGGTCGTCCGGCGGCTCATCGTCTGCATCATCCTGCTTCTCCTGAAAGGATCGAAGCCCGCCCTATGGGTGCGTCGGGTCCATCCTTCATGCAAGGCCCAAGGATTTTCGATGCAGGTCGGTTGCCGCCCTCACCGCCCCGCGACGGCGCCGATGAAGCTCTTCCAGCTCAGCTTCACGTCGGACAGGGCGCCGGCGCGGAAGGCGCGGCCCGCCGCCCAGACCATGACGGCGGCGAACAGGAACATGCCGACCAGGCCGCCGACGATCTCGATCAGGGGCGGTCCGCTGGGGGCGCGGGCGGCCATGACGAAGGGGGTGAAGGGCGGGATCAGGCTCATGATCTTCACCACCATGGCGTCGGGGGTGCGGATCGCCATCTGCATGACCAGGATCGGCACGATCAGCACCATCATGATCGGCCCCATCAGGGTCTGGGCGTCGCGCGGCGTGTCGCAGAAGGCGCCGATGGCCGCGAACAGCACCGCATACATCAGATAGCCGCCCACCAGGAACAGCAGGAAGTAGACGAACAGGCCGTCGGTCAGCAGCACCAAACCGACGTCCCGCGCCATCTCGGGCATGGCGGCGATCAGGCCGACGGCGCCGATGCCGCCCCAGGCCAGCAGGATGGCCAGGGTCAGCAGGGCCACGCCCAGCACCTTGCCCGCCAGGATCTCTGTCGCGGAAGCCGAGGACAGCAGGACCTCCAGGATCTTGTTCGACTTCTCCTCCATCACGCTGTTCAGCAGGATGGAGGCGCCGGTGATGATCAGCGACCAGAGGATGAAGCCGACCGCCAGACCCACCACCACCGGCAGCTTGTCGCGGAAGGACACCTCGCCGCCCGACACGGCGCGGGGCGAGAAGACCGACACCTCGGGACGGAAGCGCTCGGCCTGGGTCACGACGGCGGGGTCGATCCCGCCGGCGACGAAGACCCGGCTGCGGTTGGCGCCCTTCAGGGCCTCGCGAACGGCGTCCTCGACTACGTCGTCGGTGGCGCGATGGGCCCAGACGCGGGCGGCGGGCTTGCCCTCGGCCTCGGTCAGGAAGACCACGGCGTTCAGGCGCTCGGCCTTGGGCGCGTCGTCGCCGACATAGCGGCGGGCCAGGGCGTCGCGCGCCTCGCCCGGGGCGGCGGCGGCCAGGTCGGCGGGGGTCTTCACCAGCTCGAACGACCGCCTGGGCGTCTTGAAGCCCTCGGCGGCGCGCGGCGCCTCGGTCTTCAGGGCGGCCAGTCCGGCCGCGAAGCCGTCGCGCTCGGCGATCTGGCGCACGCGATCGCCCCCGGCCGGTCCGGCCTCGGGCACGGCGGCCATGCGCAGGGCCGCGATGTCGGCCCGGGTCTGTTCGGCGGCCAGGGCCTGGCGCACGGCCTCGGCGACGCCGGAGCCGGCGGGCGTCTCGTCGACGACGGCGACGGCGCGCATCGGCTCGGCGTGCTTCATCAGGGCCGGCAGGGCGCCGCCCAGGACGGCGAACAGGGGGAAGGCCAGAAGCGACAGCCAGAAGCCGACCGTCTTGGCGTAGGCCAGGAATTCGCGGCGTGCGATCAGGAGCATGCGGCTCATCGGGCGGCCTCCGCCTTCGTGTCGTTCTTGGAGACGGACTGGTCCTCGTCCGGATGGTCGCCGGTCAGGGCGATGAAGGCGTCATGCAGGGTCGGCTCCTTCATCTGGAAGCGCCGGACGTCCAGCCCGCCCAGGAAGGCGGCGCGCAGGGCGGCCTGGGCCTCGGCGCCCGGGGTCAGGCCGACCCGCAGGGATCGCACCCCGCCCTCTTCGGCCAGGGTCTCGACGCCGTCGACGCCCGGCAGGGCCGCCACGGCGTTCAGGTCCAGCGCGCCCTCCAGCTCCAGGAAGCGGGGCGAGGTCGCCCGCGCCTGGTCCACCGTGCCCTCGAACGCCTTACGGCCCCGGGCCAGCAGCACCACCTTGTCGCACAGGCGTTCTGCATGCTGCATGACGTGGGTCGAGAAGAGCACCGTCGCCCCGTCGGCGGCCAGGGCGCGGATCATGGCCTCCAGCCCCTGCTGGTTCATCGGGTCCAGGCCGGAGAAGGGCTCGTCCAGGATCACGAACTCGGGTTTATGCACGACCGAGGCGATCAACTGGACCTTCTGGGCCATCCCCTTGGACAGCTCCTTCATCTTCTTTTTCTGCGCCTCGCCCAGGCCCATCTGGATCAGCATCTCGCGGCCGCGACGGCGGCCTTCGGGCAGGGGCAGGCCCTTCAGGCCGCCGAAGAAGGCGATGGCGTCCACCGGCGTCATCTTCTTGTAGAGGCCGCGCTCCTCCGGCAGGAAGCCGATGCGGTCGCGCACCTTGCGCCCGTCATCCTCGCCCAGGATGTCGATGCGGCCGCTGGTCGCCGGCTGCAGGCCCAGGATCATCCGCAGGGTCGAGGTCTTGCCCGCCCCGTTCGGCCCCAGGAAGCCGCAGATGCTTCCCTTCTCGACCTCGAAGCTCAGGTCCGACACCGCCTGGAAGGCGCCGTACCTCTTGCTGACCCCGTCCAGCCTCAAAGCCGCTGTCATGTCTTCGCCCTTCGTCTTGGAGACGAAATCTAGCGGCGAGGCGGGCGCCATGGAAAGGGAGTTTTACATTACGAATTCGTCATGATCCGGGGGCGGCAGATCGGGCATCCGGGTCTTCACGTTGAAGCTCTGGCCCACGACCTTGGCCGGATTGACCTGGATTCCGTCGCGGCGCACCTCGAAATGCAGGTGCGGGCCGGTCGAATAGCCGGTGGAGCCGACAAGGCCGATCCGCTCGCCCGCCGCGACGACCTTGCCCGTGTGGACGTCGATGCGGCTGAGGTGGCCGTAGAGGCTGCTCATGCCGTTGGGGTGCTTCACCTCGATGAAGTTGCCGTAGCCGCCAGCCTGGTAGCCGGCGCGCACCACCTGGCCCTCGGCCGTCGCATAGACGCCGGTTCCCTTGGGCGCCGCGATGTCCACGCCCTTGTGCGCCCGGGCCTTGGCCTCGATCGACAGCTTGCGCAGGCCGAAGGGGGAGTTGATGCGATAGCCCTTCAACGGGGCCTCGAAGACGATCTTGCGGGTGACGGGCCCGGCGGGACGAGCGACCGCCGTGACGGGCGGCGGGGCGGGAACCGACAGGTCGTCGGCCGGCGGCGGCGCCCCGACCGCGCCCAGGGGGGCGGCGGCCATGGCCAGAAGGGCGGTGGCGGCCACGACGCCGGTCTGGCCGAAACGAACGACATACGGCCGGGCGGCCGTGGGAATGAAACGCATGCTGCGGACACAGCTCCTGACGCTCATGCTGAGCAGGAGAAGCCGTCATGATCACGCCGGACAGGCGGCGTGGATGGCGAGATAGTCGATCGCCGACGGCCGATTTGACCGTCCTTTGCAATTACACCGGGACCTGAATGGGGCGCCGAAGGGGCGACACGGCGTCGCACGGGGGGAACTGCCGCCAAAGCCCCCCCTCAAGGGTGCGGCGAACTCCTCCCCCGCCTGCGGGGGAGGGGGACCACGGAGTGGTGGTGGGGGCGAGCCACAGATGCAACGCGCAATCTGTTTCCATCGCCGCGTCGCCCCAAACGCAGAAACCGGCGCCCGATCCTTCGCCCCCTCCACCATGCTTCGCATGGTCCCCCTCCCCCGCTTCGCAGGGGAGGAGTTCGTGTGCGTAAAGCGCGCCTACAGCGGCAGGGTCAGTTGCACGGCGCCCATGTGGCTGTCGGCCTGGTCGCCGAAGCGGCCCTTGTAGCCGATGCTGACCTTCAGGCGGTCCATCACCCTGCCCTCCAGCCCCGCAGACGCCAGGAACTGGCCGCCGAAGGGCAGTTCGACCTCGCGCGCCAGGACGTGGGCGGGATTGCCCGCGATGCCCGTGCGCACGGCGTCGCTGTCGTCGCTGAGGCTGTCGCGGTAGCCGCCCTCGACATAGAAGCGGACGCGGTCGCTTCCGCCCTCGGCGCGGACGGCCAGCTCGGCCGTCAGGGCCTGGACCGAACGGTCGCCGTAGGCGTACTGCGCCGCCGGCCCCTGCTCGTCGAAGCCGTCCACGTCGCTGTTGATCCAGGCCAGGGCCGCGCGCGGCGAGACGCCGAAGCCGCCCATGTCGAACCACATGCCGCCCTGCACCCGCGCCCCGGTCGAGACGCCCCGGGTCGAACCGGTGTGGACGATGGGCGCCAGGCTGGTCAGACGGCTGACGTCGTCGAAGTCGTCCTGGGCCACGCCCGCCGCCGCGTTGACGAACAGGTTCCCCGACCGCCAGCCGCCGTAGACGTCCAGTCCGAAGCTGTCGACCTCGGCGTTCAGGGCGCCGGCGTCGACGTCCGCATTGCGATAGGAGCCCGCCAGGCCGAAGCGCAGGCTTTCGGTCCCGCTCTCCAGGGCGATGCGCACGCCGTAGCCGTCGGACTTGGCCTCCCCGATCGCGCCGCGCGCGTCCGTCTTGGTCCGGTCCGCCAGGGCGCCGACCGAGATGGCCGTGCCCGCCGTCCAGGCCTCGCGGCCCGACAGGGCGGCGGTCGAGCCGTCCAGGGCGTCCTCGCGATGGCGCCAGGCCGTCTCGCCCAGGACAGCGGTCTGGCTGCCCAGGTCGCCGTAGTAGAGGTAGTCGGTCGCCAGGCGCGCGATCACGGCATGACCCTTGGCCGTCGGATGGACGCCGTCGAAGTAGAAGTAGTCGTCGGGATTGGCGCAGACCGTGACGCCGTTGAAGCAGGCCTGGGTCACATTGCTTACGCCGAAGGCCGTGGGGTTCCCTGCGATGACGTCGCCGACCTTGAACAGGTCCATCATGATGATGTTCGTGCCCGGCCGCGCCGCCGCCGTAGTGGCCAGACCCGTCAGCAGGGCGCCGTTGAAGGTGGTGACGGCGTAGTCGGCCAGGGGCGCCGCCGGGGTGTTCCGGAACTGGGGCGTCAGGCTCAGCTTCGGCAGGTTGGTGACGAGAACCGTCCCCGCCCCGGCCTGGGCCACGGCGTTGACGATGAAGTTGACGTCCGTCGCCGCCGACTGGGCGACCGGCGCGATGGCGCCCTGCGGATTGGCGGAAGCGCCCGCCGCCGGCAGGCCCTGGAAGATGTTGTTGGCGCCGCCCAGGATGCTGACCAGGTCATTGGCCCCGAAGGTCCCGCCCCGTCCCTGATACTGGGCCAGTTGGACGCGCATTCCCGGCGGCGACGCCTGGCTGTCGGTGCGCGCGCCGCCGAAGGCGTAGTTGATGCTGCCCGTCACCGGTCCCATGAAGTTGGCGGTGTTGAAGCCCAGGCGCTCGGTGAAGACCGGCCCACTAGAGAAACGGCCCTGCCAGTAGGGCGGTGAGGCGGGCGTGGTCCCGCCGCTGGCCAGACGCAGATTGCCGTTGTCCGACAGGCTGTCGCCGAAGACGACCAGGCGGTTGTAGGTTTGCGCCCCGGCGGCGCCCGCGGCCGAAACGGCGGCCAGCGTCAGGGCCGCCAGAGCGGCTCCGCGAAGAAGACGAGACATCGGTGTTCCTCCCTCGACCGTCAGTATGCGGTCGTTATCGGGAGGATGCGCCGCTTTGCCGTCAGCGCAAGATGCCCCAAGGGAAGCTGAACAGCGATCAGTGAAGCATTCTGAACCGCACTGTGCCCGGCAGGTCACGCAGGACCTTCAGCACCTCGGGGTCGTAGTCGCGATCGACGTCGGTGATGACGTAGCCGGTGCGCTCGTCCGTCTTCAGGTGCTGGCCCAGGATGTTGAGCCCCGCGTCCGACAGGGCGCGGTTCAGTTCGGCCAGGACGCCGGGCTGGTTGCGGTGGATGTGCAGCAGGCGGTGGGCCCGCGACACCTCGGCCAACTGCACGTTCGGCAGGTTGACGCAGAAGGTGGTGTCGCCCCGGTTCATGTAGCCCAGCAGGCGTTCGGCCGCGAACTCGGCGATGGATTCCTGCGCCTCCTCGGTCGAGCCGCCGATGTGCGGGGACAGGATGACGTTCTTCAGTCCGCGCAGGGGACTGTCGAAGGGGTCGGAATTGGTGCGCGGCTCTTCCGGGAAGACGTCGACGGCGGCGCCGGCGACCCGGCCCGACCGCAGGGCCTCGGTCAGGGCGTCCACGTCCACCACATGACCGCGCGCCAGGTTCAGGAACAGGACGCCGGGCTTCATCCTGGCGAACTGGGCGGGGCCGATGATCAGGCTGTTCTCCTTGCGGCCGTCGACGTGCAGGCTGATCACGTCGGCCTCGGCCAGCAGCGCATCCAGGGAGCGCATGCGCCGGGCGTTGCCCAGGGCCAGCCGTTCCGACAGGTCATGGAAGACCACCCGCATGCCCAGGTTCTCGGCCAGGACCGAAAGCTGGCTGCCGATGGCGCCGTAGCCGATGATGCCCAGGGTCTTGCCGCGCAGTTCGTGCGATCCGGTCGCCGACTTGTTCCACTCGCCCCTGTGCATGGCGGCCGACTTGTCGGCCACGTCGCGCATCAGGACGATGGTCAGGCCGATGGCCAGCTCGACCACCGAGCGGGTGTTGGAATAGGGGGCGTTGAACACCGCCACGCCATGGGCGGCCGCGGCCTCCAGGTCGATCTGGTTGGTGCCGATGCAGAAGGCGGCCACGGCCAGCAGGCGGTCGGCCTGTTCCAACACGCGAGCGGTGACGTTGGTCTTGGAGCGGATGCCCAGGACGTGCACCCCCTTGATCGCCTCGATCAGGTCGTCCTCGTCCAGGGCGCCCTTGACCGTCTCGACGGAATAGCCGGCCTCCTCCAGCCGCTCGACGGCGGCGGGGTGGATGTTCTCCAGCAGCAGCATGCGGATGCGGTTGCGCGGATAGGACCAGCGCCCGGCCACGCCCTCGACGAACAGGACCTCGTCCAGGGAGGCGGCGACGGCGTCGGCGACCTCGACCACCTTCGGGCGGCTGACCACCTCGGTGAAGGCGTGGAAGCGGTCGGCGGCGCCGGCCAGCTTGACCTCGGCGTCGGTCCAGCCGTCGCCGACCATGACCACCGGTCCCGCCAGGTTCAACGCCCGGATCACCTCGGGCTTGCCGCCGGCGCGCGACAGGGGGTTGGCCTCGTCCACCCCGACGACCCGGTCTTCGTCGTCATAGACCAGGTCGTTGGCCAGGACGTGATCCGGAGCGATCCCCAGCCGCTCGGCCAGGGGGGCGATCACCTCGCGGAAGCCGCCGGACAGGATGTAGACCCGCTCCGCATGACGCTCGAAGAAGTCGAGGTTGCGGCGAATGGAGGCCGTGGCCTCGTCCAGGATGCGGTCCGTCAGGGCCTCGACATGGCTTCGCTTCAGCGACAGCAGCTCCAGCCGCCGACGCAGGGCGTCCTCGAAGGCGACCTGGCCGCTCATGGCCTGGTCGGTCAGGGCGGCGATCTCGGCCTTGCGCGCCGCCGCGTCGGGCGCGTCCGACAGGGCGATGTCAGCGAGCGCTTCCAGCGTCTCGACGCGCACCAGGGTGGAATCGAAGTCGAAGATGAAAACGGGCGAAGTCATGCCCCGCACCTAGCCGACCTTCGCAGTTGCAGCAATAAAAAGGGGCGCCTCAGCGCCCCTTTCCGCACGATTTTTCCAAAAGCGTCACAGCTTGCCCATGCCGCCGCGGCGACGGTTCTCGAGCGCCGCCGCGCCCACGGCGGCGGCGATGGCGGCCACGGCCAGCAGGGCGCCGCCCTCCTTGGCGTGATCGCGAGCGAAGTCGCCGGCGTCCTCGGCGTAGCGACGGGCCTGCTTGGCGTAGCGGCGCATGGGCTTGCGCGTCTTCTTGCGGGAGCGGCGCAGCCACTCCTCCGCCCTCGCCCGGGCCTCGTCGCCGAACCGTCCAGCGCGATCCCCGGCGTAGCCGCCCAGGTCGGCCGCCCTGTGGCCCAGGTCGTCGGCGCCGTGACGGACGCCGCGCGCGATGTCGTCGAATCTCTGGCGCAGGGCCTCGGCGTCGAACCAGCCGCGCGGGCTCATCCGCTCGCGGATGCGCTCGTACCGGGTCGGACCGGTGCGCTGATTGAGAAGGATGGTCGCCAGGCCGATCCCGGCCAGGACGGCGACCACGCCCACGGCGATCCCGGGATGCTTGCGGACCTCGTCCACGGCGTTGAACTGCTGAACCATCGGCGGGAAACCTCTTTTCTACGGAACGTCGTCGTCATGACAGGAGCGAACCGGACGCCCGGAGGTTCCTTCACAAACGGCCAAGCTGCAAGGCTTCGCCCCGGTCCTGCGTCCTTGTTCCGCGCCCCTTACAATGCGGGCGAGGCCTCCCTATGTTGCGCCGCTTCCGACAGTTCGCCTCCAGATTTCAGGATCACCGCCGTGACCGATCACGCGCCCGCCGCCTCGCTGACCGACAACCTCGCCGCCGCCTTCCAGATCGAGGGCTGGCCCGTGCGCGGCCGCCTGGTCCGCCTGGGCGAGGTCGTGGACAGGATCCTGTCGGCCCACGACTATCCCGAACCGGTCGCCGCCCTGCTGGGCGAGGCCTGCGTCCTGGCCGCCATCGTCGGCTCGGCGCTGAAGTTCGAAGGGCGGCTGATCGTCCAGGCCCAGGGCGACGGCCCGGTGCGCTATGTCGTGGCCGACTACGACACGGCGGGGACCCTGCGCGGCTTCTGCCGCTTCGATCCCGACGAGGTCGCCAAGGCTTCGGAGGGCTTCGCCCGGCCCGGCGCACAGACCCTGCTGGGCAAGGGGGTCTTCATCATGACCATCGACCGGGGCGAGGACTTCGAACGCACTCAGGGCATCACCCCGATCGAGGGCGAGAGCCTGTCGCTGTGCGCCGAGCACTACTTCACCCAGTCGGAGCAGGTGCCGACCAAGGTGCGTCTGGCCGTGGGTCAGGCGACGACCGAGGTCGGGACCGCCTGGCGCGCGGGCGGGGCCATGATTCAGGTCATCGCCGGCGACGAGGCCCGCGGCTCGACCGAGGAGGTGTGGGAGCGCACTCGCGCCCTGTTCGCCACCCTGGGCGACGACGAGCTGATCGATCCGACCATCAGCCCGGAAACCCTGCTGTTCCGCCTGTTCCACGAGGACGGGGTGCGGCTGGAGGGCGCCCAAGGCCTGGCCGCCGTCTGCCGCTGCTCCAAGGAGCGGATCGTCGCGGTCATGCAGTCCTTCCCTGCGGAGGACCGCGCCGAAATGATCGAGGAGGACGGCAAGATTCGCGCGACCTGCGAATACTGCTCGACCGTCTATGAGATCGATCCGAGCGAGATCGAACAGCCGGTCGCCTAGGCCCGTCCATGGGTCCGGGTCCTAGACCAGCATGAAGATCGCATTGCCGTAGTTGTGCAGGAGGATCGGCAGCAGGACGCTGCCGGTCTTCTCGCGCAGCCAGACCAGCAGCAGGGCCGCTCCTCCTGTCGAGACCATCAGCAACGGCTCGAACGTGAAGCCGCCGTCCGCATAGCCCAGGGCATGGGTCAGGCCGAACGCCAGCGACGACAAGACCGCGCCCCAGCCCATGGGCGCGCCCAGGATGCGCACCGGCCTGCCGAAGGCCTCGTTCAGCATCAGCAGCAGCACGCCGCGATAGAAGAGCTCCTCGTCCAGTCCCGGCATGGTCAGTTGGAAGGCCAGGCTGTCGAGATCGAACCCCTGCCCCGGGAAATAGAGCGCCAATCCCAGGAAGAGGGCGACCAACAGTCCGGACAGAACCAGGGCGCCCGTCAGGCCCCGACGATCCTGCTTCAGCGTCAGGCCCGCGCGCCGCCAGCCGATGATCGGCAGGCCGGCCACGACCAGGGACAGCAGGACGGCCATCGCCTTGCCCTCCCAGTTCCAGTCCGACGAACCGAACGACAGGGGGATATGGCCGTAGCCGCGCGTCAGCACGGCGTCATAGACCGCCGTCAGCAATAGGGCCGCGATCAGCCAGGCCCACTGCACGCGGCCCTTCATCAGGATCGCCGCCAGAAAACCGCCCAGGGCGACGGCGCCGACCCATCCGAACATGGCTATGACTGCGTCAGGCATGGCCCCTCTCCCCATGATTTCTCATCATGAGGCGGCGCGACCCGGCTACAGATGCGGATGACCGAAATTTAACGCGCCGACCGTCGCCGGCGCGCCCGGCCTAGTTGTTCAGGTCCAGCGAATAGCCGGCCGAGCGGACGGTGCGGATCGGGTTGACCGTGCCTTCGACGTTCAGCGCCTTGCGCAGGCGGCCGACGTGGACGTCGACGGTGCGGGCCTCGACATAGACGTCCGAGCCCCAGACGGCGTCCAGCAGTTGTTCGCGGCTGAAGACCCGGCCCGGATGCTTCATCAGGTGGTCCAGCAGGCGGAACTCGGTCGGGCCCAGGTGGACCTCCTTGCCCGCGCGCCGGACGCGGTGGGCGACGCGGTCGATGACGATGTCGGCGTGGTTGATGCGGTCGTCGGCCAGGCCCGGACGGATGCGACGCAGGACGGCGCGGATGCGGGCCGTCAGCTCGGTCATCGAGAAGGGCTTGGTCATGTAGTCGTCGGCGCCGGTGTCCAGGCCGCGCACGCGGTCCGTCTCCTCGCCCCGCGCCGTCAGCATGATGATCGGCATGTTGCGCGTCTCTGGCCGTCCGCGCAGGCGGCGGCAGACCTCGATGCCCGACAGCTTGGGCAGCATCCAGTCCAGCAGGACCAGGTCGGGCAGACGTTCGTCGACCTGCAGCAGCCCCTCCTCCCCGTCGGCGGCCACGGTCACGTCATAGCCTTCCTTTTCCAGATTGTACTGGAGCAGGGTGGCCAGGGCGTCCTCGTCTTCCATCACCAGAATATAGGGTTGCACGTCAGGCTCTCCGGTCGGTCGAAGTCGTCAGCTTGCAGCAGGCAGGCGGTCAGTCCGCCGCCGAGTCGGTCGGCGACAGATGGGGGGTGGGCGTGGCTTCCTCGCCCGGTCCGGGGACGGCCTTGGGCCGTTCGCCCAGCAGGTCCTCGCCCGTGATCTCATAGTAGACGGTCTCGGCGATATTGGTCGCGTGGTCGCCGATCCGCTCCAGGTTCTTGGCCATGAACAGCAGGTGGGTGCAGGCCGTGATGGTGCGCGGGTCGCCCATCATATAGGTCAGCAGTTCGCGGAACAGGGCGTTGTAGTGCTCGTCCACCTCGTCGTCGGTGCTCCACACCGACTGGGCGCGCTCGACCTCCGAAGCCGTGTAGGCGTCCAGCACGTCGCGCAGGCGGGTGGAGACCAGGCGGCCCATCCGCTCGATCGAGCGGGTCAGCACCTGCATCGGCTCGCCCTCGGCCAGGATCAGGGCCCGCTTGGCGATGTTCTTGGCCAGGTCGCCGGTCCGCTCCAGATCCGAGGCCAGCTTCATGGCGCCCAGAGTCCGGCGCAGGTCCGAGGCCACCGGCTGGCGCAGGGCGATCAGGCGGATCGACTTCTTCTCGATGTCGCGATGCAGGGCGTCCAGGCGGCTGTCGCGCTCGATCACCGCCTTGGCCAGGGCCACGTCGCGACGGGCCACGGATTCGATGGCGTCCGCCACCTGGGCCTCGGCCAGGCCGCCCATGCGGACGACTTCGGCCGTCAGCTGGTTCAGCTCGTCCCCGTAGGCCTTGACCGTATGCTGGTTCATCGTCGGGTCCTCAGCCGAAGCGGCCGGTGATGTAGTCGAGCGTGCGGCGCTCGCGCGGGTTGGTGAAGATTTCTTCGGTGTCGCCGGTCTCGACCAGCTTGCCCATGTGGAAGAAGGCCGTGCGCTGCGACACGCGGGCCGCCTGGGCCATGGAGTGGGTGACGATGACGATGCAGTAGCGCTCGCGCAGTTCGTCGATCAGTTCCTCGATCTTGGCCGTGGCGATCGGGTCCAGGGCCGAGCAGGGCTCGTCCATCAGGATGACTTCCGGCTCGACCGCGATGGCGCGGGCGATGACCAGACGCTGCTGCTGACCGCCCGACAGGCCGGTGCCCGGCGAGTGCAGGCGGTCGGCGACCTCGTCCCACAGGCCGGCGCGCTTCAGCGCCTTCTGGACGATGTCGTCCATCTCGCCCTTGGACGAGGCCAGGCCGTGGATCTTGGGTCCGTAGGCCACGTTCTCGTAGATGGACTTGGGGAAGGGGTTCGGCTTCTGGAACACCATGCCGACCTGGGCGCGCAGCAGCACGGGGTCGATCTTGCGGTCGTTGATGTCGCCGCCGTCCATCTCGATCTCGCCGGTGACGCGGCAGCCGGGGATGGTGTCGTTCATGCGGTTCATCGTCCGCAGGAAGGTCGACTTGCCGCAGCCCGACGGGCCGATCAGGGCCGTGACGGTCTTGTCCGGAATATCCAGGGAGACGCCGAACAGGGCCTGCTTCTCGCCGTAGAAGACGCTGACGTCGCGCGCGGCGATCTTGACCGGGCCGAGCGGCGCGGAGGCGTGGGCGCCGACGGTCGGGGCGACCATGCCGGGAGTTCCGGCCTCGGCGGCGGAACCGCCTCCGGCCTGGCCTTCGGGTGCGCGGAAGATACGGGACTTCATAGGATTACCACCGGCGTTCGAAGCGCCGACGCAGCAGGATGGCGGCGGCGTTCATGACGATCATGAAGGCGAGGAGCACGAGGATGGCGGCGGCGGTCCGCTCGTGGAACGCGCGCTCCGACGCGTTCTCCCAGATATAGATGAGGGACGGCAGGGCGCCGACCGGCTCGTCGATGGCGTGAGGCACGCCCGGCACGAAGCTGATCATGCCGATCAGCAGCAGGGGCGCCGTCTCGCCCAGGGCGTGGGCCATGGCGATGATGGCGCCGGTCATGACGCCCGGCATGGCCAGGGGCAGGACGTGGCCGAACACCGTCTGGGTGCGGCTGGCGCCCATGGCCAGGGCGGCCTCGCGGATCGAGGGCGGCACGGCCTTCAGCGACGAACGCGTGGCGATGATCACCGTCGGCAGGGCCATCAGGGCCAGGACCAGACCGCCGACCAGGGGGCTGGCGCGCGGCAGGTGCATGAAGTTGATGAAGAGGGCCAGACCCAGCAGGCCGTAGACGATCGAGGGCACGGCGGCGAGGTTGTTGATATTGACCTCGATGATCGCCGTGATGCGGTTGCGCGGCGAATATTCCTCGAGCCAGACGGCGGCGCCGACGCCGACCGGAATGGCGATCAGGGCCGTGACCAGCAGCATCAGGGCCGAACCGACCACGGCGCCCAGCAGGCCCGCCAGTTCCGGCTGGGTCGAGTCGCCCTTGGTGAACAGGGCGGTGTTGAAGTGGGCGCGGATTGAGCCAGAGGCCTTCATCCGGTCCAGCCAGGCCATCTGTTCGTTGCTGACGCGGCGCTGATCCTCGGGCGTGGCCTTGGTGATCTCGCCTTTCAGATAGAGGTCGGCGTCGTCCGACAACGGCGCGACGACAGGCACGGTCTGGCCCAGCAGGCCGGGCTGGCGCGCGATCATGTTCGCCGCCTGGAACTTCAGCTCCGAGGAGAAGAGGGCTTTCATGGCCGCGGCCTTGGAGCCCTGGGCGTCGTCCTGGACCCCCAGGCGGCGCAACTGCTGCTCGGCGACGATCTGCTCGAAGTTCGCGCCCTGCGGATAGGAGCGGTCGATGCGCGACGCGTCCATGTAGACCGGCAGGGTCACGCTGTGGGTGTAGAAGGCCGTGCGGCCCTGCATGATGATGCTGCCCAGCAGGATCACCAGGAAGACCAGGGCGAAGCCGATGGCCGCCCGGCCGTACCACTTGAAGCGGGTCTCGCGCCCATAGCGGCTGCGCAGGCGGGCTTTCAGGCGCTGGGTGCGCGGGCTGACGCCGGTCGAGGGAGAGGCGGCGTCAGTCATACTGTTCCCGATAGGCTTGCACGATGCGCATGGCGACGATGTTGAGCAGCAGGGTGACGACGAACAGGGTCAGGCCCAGACCGAAGGCGGCGAGCGTCTTGGGGCTGTTGAACTCCTGGTCGCCGGTCAGCAGGGTGACGATCTGCACGGTGACGGTCGTGACCGTCTCCAGCGGGTTCAGCGTCAGGCGGGCGGCCAGGCCGGCGGCCATGGTCACGATCATGGTCTCGCCGATGGCGCGCGAGATCGCCAGCAGGAAGGCCCCGGCGATGCCCGGCAGGGCGGCCGGCAGAAGCACCTTCTTGACCGTTTCGGACTTGGTCGCGCCCATGGCGTAGGAACCGTCGCGCAGGGACTGCGGCACGGCGTTCATGATGTCGTCGGACAGGGAGCTGACGAAGGGGATCAGCATGATCCCCATGACCGCGCCCGCCACCAGGGCCATCTGGTTCTGGACCAGCAACAGGTACTGCCCCAGCCCGTCCAGCGGACCGCCGGCCAGCATGGCGCCGATGGAGTTGAAGAAGACGCGGAAGGCCGGTCCGACCGTCAGGGCGGCGAAGAAGCCGTAGACCACGGTCGGCACGCCCGCCAGGACCTCAAGCAGCGGCTTGACCACGGCGCGGGTGCGGCGACCGGCGTACTCCGACAGATAGATGGCCGAGAACAGACCGATCGGACCCGCCACCAGCATGGCGATGATCATGATCAGGAAGGTGCCCGCGAACAGGGGCACGGCCCCGAAGGCGCCGGACGAGCCGACCTGGTCGGCGCGGATCGCCATCTGCGGGCTCCACTTGGTCCCGAACAGGAACTCCGTGATCGGCACGGAGGAGAAGAAGCGCAGGCTGTCCCACACCAGGGAGAAGATGATGCCCACGGTCGTCAGCACCGCCACGGCCGAACAGGCGAACAGGACGACGCTGATCCAGCCCTCGACCTTGTTACGCGCGCGCAGGTCCGGACGGATGCGGGTGAAGACGAACAGGCCGCCCAGGACGGCGGCGATCAGGGCGGCGACGCCCCCGCCCCAGTTCAGGGTCGACTGGATGCGATGGGCGCGACGCCCCTCGGCCGGAAGCTCCTCGGCGAAGGGGGCGGGCCAGATCTGCTGGGCCTCAAGCCCGTGGCCGATGCGGCGCGCGTCGGAGAAGAAGGCCTCGCGACGGAAGGGCTCCAGCTGCGTCACGCTGTCCGGCGCGCCGGCCGCCAGCATCTGCCGCTCCAGCGGGGTCGAGAAGATGGAGGCCGCCGCCAGGACGGCCAGGGCCGGGACGCCGACCCAGATCAGGGCGTAGAAGCCGTGCTGTCCGGGCCGCGAGTGCGAACGGACGCCGGCGCCGCGACGCGCCGCCAGGCCGCGCCCGCCCAGATAGGCCAGCACGGAAAAGGCGATCAGCAGTAACAGGAAAATCCAGAGCATCCGGGTCCGTGCGCGCGTGAATCAGAACGCGCCGGGTCCGGTGCGTTTCGGCCCGGAAACTGCCTGCGATTGGCGAGCGGATTACGACGGCTGCGTGACAGTTCTGTTACGGCGTAGGTCCGCCTGTGGATTCCATCGTTCGCGCAGGGGCGACGGGGAAGCAGGCGGCGAAGATCGCCCCCTGGCCCAGGGCGCTGTCCACCGTCAGCCCGCCCCTGTGGCGGATGATGATGTGCCGCACGATGGCCAGGCCCAGGCCGGTGCCCTGACGCTCGCCGCTCTTCTGGCCCTCGACGCGATAGAAGCGTTCCGTCAGGCGCGGCAGGTGCTCGCGCGCCATGCCCGGCCCATGGTCGCGCACCGTCACCACGGCGTAGCGCTGGCCCGCCTCGCGGTCCGGGGTGGCCAGGGACAGGCGCGTGCCCTCGGCCATGCGGGCGGTCATGGCCTCGTCCAGGGTGCGGTCGCGCTCGATCGTCAGTTCGACCGTCCCGCCGTTGCTGGAATATTTCAGGGCGTTGTCGATCAGGTTCTGGATCACCTGGACGATCTCGTCGCGGTCGCCGGAGACAGAGGCCCCGCCCTGCCCCAGGTCCGCCCGGATGGTCACGCCGCGCTCGCGTGAGAGGACGCTGACGGCGTCGACCACGTCGGAGGCCGCCCGCGACAGGTCCACCCGTCCCTGGGGCGCGATGTGCTCGTTCAACTCGATCCGGCTCAACGACAGCAGGTCGGCGACCAGGCGGCCCATGCGGTCGGCCTGGATGGCCATGATGTCCAGGAACTTGTCCCGTGCTTTGGGATCGTCCTTGGCGTGGCCCTTCAGGGTTTCGATGAAGCCGGACAGCGAGGCCAGGGGCGTGCGCAGTTCGTGGCTGGCGTTGGCCAGGAAGTCGACGCGCATCATCTCCATGCGCCGGGCGTCGGTCTCATCGCGCAGCGCCAGAAGGGCGATCGCCCCCGCGCCCCAGCTGTAGGCGTCGCGGGCGGGCAGAGGACGCACGACCGCCCGCCAGTGCCGCTCCTGCGCCCCGCCCCCGACATAGTCGACCGTGCCGCCGACGCCGCCGAAAAGGGCCTCGTCCACCGCCTCCAGCACCTTGGGATCGCGGATCACCGAGACCAGCAGGGCTCCGCCCGCCCCGCCGAGACGAAACAGCTCGCGCGCCGCCGCATTGGCCAGGACGATGCGGCGGCCGGCGATGTCGTCGGCCTCTCCGCCGCTGACGATCAGGACGGGGTCGCCCAGGGCCTCGAAGACGTCGGCCAGCAGGCTGGCGTCCGGCGTCAGGTCGCCCGCCGCGGCCGCCTCGATCTCGGCCACGCTCAGGGGCGCCGGGGGTCGACGGTTCACCAGCCAGGTCGCCACGGCCACCGCCGCCCCGCCCGCCGCCAGCCATCCGGCCAGTTCAGGCTTCATCACCGCCAGGGCCGCCATGACCAGGATCGCCACGCCTCCGCTGGCGCCTGCGGTCCACAGACGGGACGAGGCGGTCGGAGCGACCGGCGACGGCGAATGCTCATAGGGCATGGAAAGCGACGTTATCCCATTATTCAGCGACTGCGGATATTCTAAGCGCGACTCGTGTCGACGGCCGCCCGCAACCGAACCTCGCGCATAGCCTAGTTTGTTCACCGATTTGCGGCAGTCTGCATCAGTCCGGAGGGCTTGCGACGTGAACACCATACTGAACTGCCTGGTTCAGCAACATGATTGGCGGATCCTACCGCTCGCCGTCCTCGTCTGCGCCTTCAGCCTGCTGGTGGCCCTGTCTCTTTATAGTCGGGCGCGGCACGTGGCCCGACGGTCGCGGCGGGCCTATCTGATCGCGACGCCCCTGGTGGCGGGACTGGGCGTCTGGACCACCCACTTCATCGCCATGAAGGCCTATGAGGTCGGGGTTCAGATCCGCTACGACATACCGCTGACGGCGGGGTCCCTGATCATCATCGTCCTGGCCTTCGCCGCCGCCATCCACCTGGCCCTGGTCGAGAACAGCCGGCTAGCCCATGTCCTGGCCGCCCTGACCTGCGGCGCCGGGGTGGCGGCCATGCATTTCATCGGCATGGCGGCCCTGCGCATCGAAGACGCCGTCATCCACTGGAACATTCCTCTGATCGTCCTGGGGATCACGGGCGGCATGGCCCTGATCGGCGGAGCCGGCGCCCTGCCGCGCCGGATGGGGGTCAAGCGCCTGTTCCTGGGCGCGGCCCTCGGCGCCCTGGGGGTCTGCTGGCTGCACTTCACCGCCATGAGCGCAGTGGCCCTGCACCCCGTGCCCGGCGCCCACATGCCGCACGGCGGCGCGGCCGAAGCCACGATGACGGTCTGGCTGGCGGTCAGCGTCGTCCTTCTCGCCATGATCGCGGCCTTTCTGGGCGGCATGGTCTGGTGGGCGCGCCACAGTTCGCTGGGTCAGATTCGCGAGGCCATCGACGCCATGCCCGACGGCCTGGGCCTGTTCGATTCGGACGACCGCCTGCTGATCTGGAACCGCCGCTTCGCCGCCGTGAACCATGAGGTCGCGTCAGTGCTGAAGGTCGGGGTTCCCTTCGTCGACATCCTGCGCGCGGGCGCGCGTTCCGGCTTCTATCCCTGCGCCGAAGGTCGGGCCGAGGAATGGATCGAGGAGCGCATGGCGCACCGCCGCCACCCGACCGGCGCCATGGAACAGAGGATCGGCGACCGCTGGCTGCTGGTCCAGGACCGCAAGACGGCCGGGGGCGGCACCGTCACCGTCTGCACCGACATCACCGACATGAAGCGCGACGCGGCCGACCTGGCCGAGGCGCGCGACGCCGCCGACGCCGCCAACCTGGCCAAGAGCCGCTTCCTGGCGAACATGAGCCACGAGATCCGCACGCCCCTGAACGGCGTCATCGGCGTGGCCCAGACCCTGTCCGGCACCACGCTGGATCCGCGCCAGCGCGAGATGCTGGACCTGATCCAGGCCTCCAGCCACACGCTTCAGGCCCTGCTCAGCGACATCCTGGACCTGGCCCGGGTCGAGTCCGGCCGGTTGCAACTGTGCGACGAGCCCTTCGACTTGGCCGCCACCGTAGAGGAGGCCGGCCGCCTCTACGCCTCCGCCGCGCGCGAGAAGCACCTGGACTTCTCGGTCAATATCTCGCCAGAGGCCCGGATCTGGGTACGCGGCGACGCGGTGCGGCTGAAGCAGGTCCTGACCAATCTGGTGTCCAATGCGGTCAAGTTCACCTCTTCCGGCTTCGTCAGCCTGACGGTCCAGGCCGGACTGCGCGACCTGCATTTCGTCGTGCGCGATTCCGGCATCGGCATCAGCGAGGAAGCCCGCGCCCGGCTGTTCGGCCGCTTTGAACAGGCCGACGGCGACATCACCCGCCGCTTCGGCGGCTCGGGCCTGGGGCTGGCCATCTGTCGCGAGCTGGCGGACATGATGGGCGGCGCCCTGGCGTGCGAAAGCGCGGCGGGACAAGGCGCGGCCTTCATCCTGACCCTGCCGCTGCGCATCGTGGCCGAGCCGGAGGCGCCGACGCCCGCCGCCCCCGCTGCGGTCGACGCAGTCGCCGAAACGCCGCGACGCCTTCGCATCCTGGCCGCCGACGACCACCCCACCAACCGCCGCCTGATCGAGATGATCCTGGACCCGATGGACTTCGACCTGGTCACGGTCGAGAACGGGGCCGAGGCGGTGGAGGCCTTCGACCGCTCGCGCTTCGACCTGGTCCTGATGGACATGCAGATGCCGGTCATGGACGGCCTGACCGCCACGCGGGAGCTGCGGCGGTTGGAAAGCGAGGCCGGACGGCCGCGCGTCCCGATCATCATGCTGACGGCCAACGCCCTGCCCGAACACGTGACGGCCGGCGCCGAGGCGGGCGCCGACCGTCATCTGGCCAAGCCGTTCAATGTCGAGACCCTGACGGCCCTGGTGCAGGAACTGGCCGCGACGGCGCCCCAGACCGCCTTTCAGGCGGCCTGAGGCGCGCGCTCCCCTCCCCTATTCGTAGCCGTGGGCCGCTTCGTTGATGACCTGGCTCGGCATGTTGGAGAAGTCCACGGTCAGGGGGCGCGAGGCCTTGGACTGGAAGGTCTTGATGACGTGCTCCAGCCGACGGCGCACTTCACGTTCGCCCTCGCCCGATCCGTCGAGCCCCAGGGGGGCCAGACAGAAGTCGATGATGGCCTGGGGTCTGCTCAGCGGTTCCATGTCTTTTCCTTTCCTGTGTGGCGTGGAACTCAGGCGGCGTGGAACTGGGCCGTCTCGGTCGAGTCCTTCAGGGCCGTGGTCGAGGACTGGCCGGAGGAGATGACCGTGGCGACGTCGTCGAAGTAGCCGGTGCCGACCTCGCGCTGGTGGCGCGTGGCGGTGTAGCCGATGGACTCATTGGCGAACTCGCGCTGCTGCAGCTCGGAATAGGCCGCCATGCCGCGATCGCGGTAGCCCGTGGCCAGTTCGAACATGCCGTTGTTCAGGCTGTGGAAGCCGGCCAGGGTGACGAACTGGAACTTGTAGCCCATGGCCCCCAGCTCACGCTGGAACTTGGCGATGGTTTCCTTGTCCAGCTTGGCTTCCCAGTTGAACGAGGGCGAGCAGTTGTAGGCCATCAGCTTGCCCGGATGCTCTTTCTGGACGGCTTCGGCGAACTTCTTGGCGTCGTCCAGATCGGGGTGCGAGGTCTCCCACCACAGCAGGTCGGCGTATTTGGCGTAGGACAGGCCGCGCGCGATGCAGTGGTCCAGGCCCGTGCCCGGCTTCAGACGATAGAAGCCTTCCGGCGTGCGGTTCTCGCGGTCGATGAAGGGGTGGTCCCGCTCGTCGATGTCCGAGGTGATCAGTTGGGCCGATTCCGCATCCGTGCGCGCCACCGTCAGGGTCGGCGTGCCGCAAACGTCGGCGGCCAGGCGGGCGGCGATCAGGTTGCGCTCATGGGCCTGGGTCGGGATCAGGACCTTGCCGCCCAGGTGGCCGCACTTCTTCTCGCTGGCCAGTTGGTCCTCGAAGTGAACGCCGGCGGCGCCCGCCTCGATGAAGGCCTTCATGATCTCGAAGCTGTTCAGCGGGCCGCCGAAGCCGGCCTCGGCGTCAGCGACGATGGGGGCGAACCAGTCACGCTTGGCCCCGCCCTCGGCGTGCTCGATCTGGTCGGCGCGCTGCAGGGTGCGGTTGATGCGGCGGCACAGTTCCGGCGCGGCGTTGGCCGGATAGAGCGACTGGTCGGGGTACATGGCCGAGGCGGTGTTGGCGTCGGCCGCGACCTGCCAGCCCGACAGATAGATGGCCTTCAGGCCCGCACGGACCATCTGCATGGCCTGGTTGCCGGTCACGGCGCCGAGGGCGTTGATGTAGGGCTCGCTGTGCAGCAGCTCCCACAGACGGTTGGCGCCACGCTCGGCCAGGGAATAGGTGATCGGCACCGAACCGCGCAGACGCAGGACGTCCTCCGGCGAATAGGGGCGCTCGATGCCGTCGAAGCGGCCCTTGGGCGAGGGAACCAGGTCAGCGAAGGTCGTCATGATCGTCTCGGGCTCAAATAAAGCGCGGCCGGAGCCGCCGTCCCGATGAAACAATCACGCCGACGTCATGATTGACACACCATGACCGCTTCATTTCAAGTCAAACAGTCACATCATGACCCTTGCAGATTAGTCATATCGTGACATGATCGCGCCATGAACGCCGCCGCCGATCGCAAGCTGTTCCTGGGCGGCCGCCTCAAGCGGCTGCGGCGCGATCTCGACCTGTCGCAGACGGCCATGGCGGCGGACCTGGGGGTCTCCCCCTCCTATCTGAACCATATCGAGCGCAATCAGCGCCCCGTCTCCGCCCAACTGCTGCTGCGCCTGGCCGAAACCTATGACGTGGACCTGAGGAACCTGGGTCAGTCCGGCGGCCCGGCGTCCGAAGCCGAACTGTCCGAGGTCTTCGCCGATCCCCTGTTCCAGGGCCTGGCCGTGCCCCGCCACGAGATCATGCAACTGGCGGAGGATCAGCCCGCCGCGGCCGACGCCGTTCTGAGGCTGTATCGCGCCTTTTCGGATCGCCGGGTGCGCGACCGGGCCGAGAGCGAAGCCGGCGGCGGCGCAGCCCCGACCGACAGCCCCTCCGAATGGGTGCGGGAATACGTCCAGGCGCGCCAGAACCACTTCCCCGACCTCGACGCCCTGGGCGAGGCCCTGCACGACGCCCTGCGGGCCGAAGCGCCCGCCCCGGACGAGAGCCTGGAGGCCCTGGCTAGAGGGCGGCTGTTCGCCCGGCACGGCCTCACGGTCCGCACCCTGCCGGCCGAGGTCATGGTGGAATGGACCCGCCGCTTCGATCCCCACCGGGGGCGGCTGCTGCTGTCCGACGCCCTGGGCCCCTCCTCGCGCGCCTTCGCCGTGGTCAGCCAGCTGGCGCTGATGGAGCACGGCCAGGCGCTTCAGACCATGGCCGAGACGGCGAACGCCCCCGATGCGCCGACGCGCAACCTGCTGAAGACCTCCCTGACCAACAGCCTGGCGGCCGCCGTCCTCATGCCCTACGCCGCCTTCCAGCGCACGGCGGAGGAGACGGGCTATGATCTGGCCCGGCTCCAGGCGCGGTTCGGCGTCGGCTTCGAACAGGCGGCGCACCGGCTGACCACCCTGTCCCGCCCCACGGCGCGCGGCGTGCCCTTCTTCCTGATGCGGGTGGATCAGGCAGGGAACGTGTCGAAGCGCTATGCGTCCGGCGCCTTTCCCTTCTCGCGCTTCGGCGGGGCCTGCCCGCGCTGGCGGCTGCACTCGGCGTTCAGAACCCCCGGCCGCATCGTCACCCAGATCATCGAGACGCCTGACGGCGGGCGCTGGTTCACCCTGGCCCGCACCGTGGACCGCCAGGGCCAGGACGCCTTCACCGAGGGCCAGGACCTGGCCGTCGGCCTGGGTTGCGAGTTGAAGCACGCCCACCGCCTGATCTATGCGCGCGGCCTGGACCTGCAGAAGCCGGAGGTCACGCCGATCGGCCCGGCCTGCCGACTGTGTGAACGCCACCCCTGCGCCGAACGCGCCGCTCCGCCCGTGGGCCGCGCCCTGACGGTGGACGACTGGTCGAAATCGGTCAGCCCCTATCCGTTCGCCTAGCTAAGGCGGCTACGACCGTAACGCAGCCGTCTCTCGTCGATTTCCCGAGTCGGAAGAGCAACCGTCGCCTCTAGGTCTCGCCCCCTCCACCACCTTCGGCGGTCCCCCTCCCCCGCTGCGCAGGGGAGGATTGTTCTGCGTCAGTGGGCCAGCAGGAGGGCCACGGGGCAGTCGTTCAGCAGGGTCTGGGTCACGCCGCCGAAGATCCACTGGCGCATCCGGGCATGGCCCCAGGCGCCGCTGACCACGACGCCGGCCTGCATCTCCTCGGCGCAGTCGATCAGGCGGCGGCCGGTGGAGCGGTCGTCGTGGGCGCGCGCCTCGCCTTCGGCCCTGACGTCGTGGCGCTTCAGCCAGGCGACGACGTCGGCGACGCGGGCCCGGGCGCCCTCGACGTCCATGGGGTCGCACAGCTCCAGCACCCGCACCGCCTCGGCCCGCCGCATCAGGGGCAGGGCCAGCTGGGCGGCCAGGCGGCTTTCACGGCCGTCGGTCCAGGCCAGCAGGACCGGAGCGCCGTCCAGAGGCCGCGCCGGGACGGGCGGCATGACCAGGACGGGCCGCCCAGCCCGCATGACCAGGTCGGCGGGATGGGGCGCGCGCCACCCGCTCTCGGCCGCCGCGTCCCGCCCGACGATCAGCACGTCGGCGGCGCGGGCGTGACGGGTCAGCAGGGCCGTGGGGTCGCCGACCTCCGCCCGCCATTCGCAGGACAGGCCCGCCCCGGTCGCGATGTCGCGAAAGCGGTCCTCGGCCTTGCGCAGCGCGGTTTCGGCGCGTTCGTGCTGCAGGGTCAGCACCTCGCCCAGCAGGATGCCCGCGCCGTAGGCGTCGGCCAGGGGCGTCTCGGGCGCACAAGCCGACACCCCGATCAGATGGGCGCCCTCCATTTGGGCCAGGCGACAGGCCTGCTGGATGCGATGGGTGTTGTCGGCTTCGTCGTCGACATAGACGATCAGGCTGGACCAGGTCATGACGGCCTCCTCTGGCGCGCAGACATGAAACGCCCGACGAGCGGATTCCGCCCTTGATCCGGATCAAATAGCCTTGATCGACGATCAGGAGGTCAAGATCACCCGGTCGTTCTCGACGACATGCGGCACGCCCGCCCGGCGGAACAGGGAGGCGATCTCCGCCGTCGGGTCGGCGACGCCCTGATCCAACATCCGCTCGATGTCGGCCGCCAGGCTCGGATCGCCCGAGACCCGGGTCAGGGCCGCCAGCCATTCGGGACGCGTCAGCACCCCGTCCTTCCGATTGGCGTCCAGCAGAGGACGCAGGAAGTCGAACCAGTCGCCGCCGTCGCGCCCATGCTGGGCGGCCGCCGCCGTCATGGCGAAGACGGCGCCGCAGGCGTAGTAGGCCCGGTGCTCGCCCCGGTCGCCGGCGCCGGCCACGCCGCGCCCCTGGCTCAGCTTGGCGCAGTCGTCGACTTCTTCCTGCAGGGCCTTCTGGGCGTCATAGGCGGGGTCCAGCGTCTTCAACGCCTGCACGGCCATGAGGTCGGCCCCGCCTTCGGTGATCCAGGAGTCGCGCGCGAACTCATAACGCACCGTCTGGCCCAGCCAGAAATGGGCGCTCTCGTGGCCGATGAACCAGCGCGAGACCTGCTCCATCTCCGCGCTCGGCCGGGTCACGCCCACGCCCTCGAACGACATGACGATCAGGCCGGGCAGGACGCTGCCGCCCATGCTGCTCATCCGCTCGGTCGGGCCGTTCCACGACACCA
The DNA here is from genome assembly GCF_040549405.1 of Brevundimonas faecalis. Classification (NCBI taxonomy): domain Bacteria; kingdom Pseudomonadati; phylum Pseudomonadota; class Alphaproteobacteria; order Caulobacterales; family Caulobacteraceae; genus Brevundimonas; species Brevundimonas faecalis. The sequence continues at coordinate 135,995 of NZ_JBEPTF010000004.1, forward strand.
TGACCACGGGCTTGTCCCCGCCCGCGCCGGGCTGTCCCAGGCGGTGGGCGTAGAACTGGCCCACGCGCGGGGCGAAGTCGCGGATCTTCTCTCCGATCCAGGGCGGCAGGTTGGGGTCCATGACCGTGGTCAGGCCCTCGCCCGGCGTCAGCCGCGCCTCGCCCAGCAGGACATAGGAGCGTTCGCCCGTGGTGGTCAGTTCGGCATGGCGTTCGCCGTTGAACAGCACCGCGCCGTCCCGGTCCCGCCAGGTCACGCGCGACGGCCCCCCGTCGACGCTCACCCCGTTCAGGTCGCTGGACGTCGTCTCGGCCGCCTCGGGCGAGGCCAGGGCGAAGACGTCCATCTGGCGGGTCGGCAGGGCGACCGCCCCATCCGAGAAGACCAGGGTCTTGTACTCCGCCTCCAGTTCCTCCGCCTTGGGCCGCACGGTGAAGCGCACGCGGCTGGGGACCGGACCGCCGTCCAGGCTGCGGATGATGTCGTAATGACCGCGCCGCTCCATGACCACGCCGGGCGTCTCGACCGTCCACTGACGCGGCCGCCACGGCTCCCGCACGTCGGCGATCAGGGCCGAATCCATGAAGGCCCAGACCGGCGCGACGCGGCTGAACTCATAGTCCACCGTCAGGGTCTCGCCCTCTCGCGTCACCGTCACCGCCGGGGCATAGGCGAAGTTCCAGGCGCTCCTGGGCGCGGCCGTCGTCGAACAGGCCGACAGCAGGGCGGCGCCGGCCAGTAGGGGAAGGGTCAGGGCTTTCAGGCGCAAGCGGGACGTCTCCGGACAATAGCTACGGCGCAGCTTAGAAAGGCCGAACGCCGGCCGTCACCTTACGGTTTCCTCAGATTTGCGCCCGTTCGAGGGCGCGGCCCGCGGCCGCCAGGGCCTCGACCATGGCCGTCTTCAGCCTTTGCGGCCCCAGGATGGTCGCCTGCTCGCCCCAGGTGAAGAGGTGCCAGGCCAGTTCCCGCATGCCCGAGGCGCGGAACCGGACCGTCACCGATCCGTCCGCCTCCTCCGTCAGGGTCTGGGTCGGGTGCCAGCGCCAGCCGCGCGCCTCGTCCGCGCCCTCGGGCGCGATGCGAAGGACCACATCCTCGATCTCGTCCTGATAGATGCCGAAGGACTGGCCGGCGAAGGCGCCCAGGTCGAAGTCCGCCGGCGGACGGGCCGTCCCTTCGCCCGCCTCGACCGCGCTCATACGGTCCAGGCGGAAGGTCTGGATGCGCCCGCTCTCCCGGTCCGCCGCCACCAGATAGTTGGCGCGGCCGAACATCAGGCCGCACGGGGCCACGCTGCGGGTCCGCGCCTCCGCCCCCGGCCGGGCGTAGATGAAGCTCAGCGGCCGCTCGGCCAGGACGGCTCCGCGAATCTCGGCCAGGACCGTCTCGTCCGCCGTCGGGCGCGGCCCGGCCTGGACGGCGATGGTCTCGGCCCGGACCAGGGCCTCCAGATCCGGCGCCATCCGGTTCAGGGTGGTCGAGCGGATGGCCGCCTTCACCTTGCGCTCCAGACCTTCCAGGGCCGCGGCCCGGGCCGCCTCGCCCGCCGCGCGGTGACCGGCCGCCGCCTTGGTCAGTTCCAGCATCTCGGTCGCCGTCGGCGCCTGCTCGAAGGCCGAGAGGCCGCCGCGGATGCGCCAGCGCTTGGACGGGGGATCGCTGATCTCCTCGACCTGGGGAAACAGCATCAGGACCGCGTCGCGCATCCGCTCCGTGGTGCGGCGTCCGGCGCCCAGCTGCGTCTGCATGTCAGCCAGCGACAGGCCTTCGGCGCTGGCGGCCATGCCCCGCGCCAGATCGATGATCATCGCCGCCTTGTCGTGCCGCACGTCGATTTCCTCCACAGGCCTACGTCCGAATTTGACGCAATGCTGTCTCATGCTCCGAACATCAGCAAGAGGCAATCGCTTCAGGAGACGACCGACATGGCCTTCACCCGCACCGCCACCGTCCAGAAGACCGCCCGCAAGGCCATGGCCGACCGCTACATGATCGTGCCCTGCGAGGCCGAAAGCGACCTGGCCGTCATCTGGGACCGTCAGGAGGAACAGGTCGTCGACGTCATCTGCGCCTCGGCCGGCCGCTATACGGATGAAGACGCCCTGTGGGACGAGTTCCACGCGCCGGCGGCCCCGGCCCGATCGAACTGGCGCCTGGCGGCCTGATCCCTGGCGACCTGACAGGAGAGACGCCTCCTCAGCGAGGTTTCGGCGAGGCGGGGCGCGGGCTTGCGTAACCTGCTATCACACCTTGTTACGGCGACGGGCTTGCAACCGCGCGCGCTCCGTCCCACTAAGGCCGCCGAAAACCATCCGCCCTGCTCAGGAGACCTCCCCATGACCGTTCGCGTCGCCATCAACGGCTTCGGCCGCATCGGCCGCCTTGTCCTTCGCTCGATCATCGAGCACGGCCGCAAGGACATCGAGGTCGTGGCGATCAACGACCTGGGTCCGGTCGAGACCAACGCCCACCTGCTGCGCTATGACTCGGTGCACGGCCGCTTCCCCGGCACGATCACCTCGGGCGAGGACTGGATCGACGTCGGCACCGGCAAGATCAAGGTCACGGCCGAGCGCGACCCGGCCAACCTGCCGCACGCCGAGCTGAAGGTCGACATCGCCTTCGAATGCACCGGCATCTTCACCTCCAAGGACAAGGCCTCGGCCCACCTGAAGGCCGGAGCCAAGCGCGTCCTGGTCTCGGCCCCCGCCGACAACGCCGACAAGACCATCGTCTTCAAGGTCAACCATGAGACCCTGACCGCCGACGACATCGTGGTGTCGAACGGCTCGTGCACCACCAACGCCCTGGCCCCGGTGGCCAAGGTGCTGAACGACCTGTTCGGCATCGAGCGCGGCTACATGACCACCATCCACGCCTACACCGGCGACCAGCCGACGCTGGATACGATGCACAAGGACCTGTACCGCGGCCGCGCCGCCGCCCTGTCCATGATCCCGACCTCGACCGGCGCCGCCAAGGCCCTGGGCCTGGTCCTGCCGGAACTGAAGGGCAAGCTGGACGGCTCGTCGATCCGCGTCCCGACCCCGAACGTCTCGGTCGTCGACCTGAAGGTCGTCGCCGCCCGCGACGTGACCGTCGAGGAAATCAACGCCGCCCTGCAGGCCGCAGCCGACGGCCCGATGAACGGCGTCCTGTTCACGACGACCGACGCCCTGGTCTCGTCGGACCTGAACCACATCGCCGCCTCCTCGACCGCCGCCCTGCCGCAGACCCAGGTCATCGACGGCAAGCTGGCCCGCGTCCTGAGCTGGTACGACAACGAGTGGGGCTTCGCGACCCGCATGGCCGACACCGCCCTGGTGATGGCGAAGTTCCTCTGATGAAGACCGCCCGGTACCAGGATCAGGGACCGGGCGATCTTGTCCCAGGTCGCGGCTTTGAGCTGGTCAATTTGCTCAAAGCCCGCGGCGGGCAGCTAACGCTGCTGGTGCTGACCGATGGACGCACCCTTAGAGCGTTCAATAGCGCCTATGGCCGCGACATGGGGGACGAGTGGGAACACACGACCCTCAACGTTTCCCCTGACGTAAACGGAGAAGAGATCGAGTTCGTTTGGACCTCCGATGTGGTCCGCGCCATCGATCCTCAGACGTCAGCCATTCTCTATGCTCGGACGCAATCATGACCTTCCGCACCCTCGACGACGTTTCCGATCTTTCCGGCAAGGCCGCCCTGGTCCGCGTGGACTTCAACGTGCCGATGGAGAACGGCAAGGTCACGGACGACACCCGTCTGAAGGCCGCCCTGCCGACCATTCATCGCCTGCGTGAAGCCGGCGCCAAGGTGGTGCTGCTGGCCCACTTCGACCGGCCCAAGGGCGAGCGCGTGGCCTCGATGAGCCTGAAGCCGGTGGTCGAGCCGCTGGAGCTGCTGCTGCACGGCCCGGTGCGCTTCGCCGACGATTGCGTGGGCGACGAGGCCAAGGCGGCGATCGCCGACCTGGACGCCGGCGGCGTGCTGCTGCTGGAGAACGTCCGCTTCCACAAGGGCGAGGAAAAGAACGACCCGGCCTTCGCCGCCCAGTTGGCGGAACTGGGCGACCTCTATGTCAACGACGCCTTCTCGGCCGCGCACCGCGCCCACGCCTCGACCGAGGGCCTGGCTCGCCTCAAGCCCGCCTACGCCGGTGAAGCCATGAAGCGCGAGCTTCAGGCCCTCGACGCCGCCCTGGGCGCCCCGCAGAAGCCGGTCATCGGCATCGTCGGCGGGGCCAAGGTCTCGACCAAGCTGGACCTGCTGAAGAACCTGGTGGCCAAGCTGGACTACCTGGCCATCGGCGGCGGCATGGCCAACACCTTCCTGTTCGCCCAGGGCGTCGATGTCGGCGGATCGCTGTGCGAGAAGGACCTGGCCGACACCGCCCGCGAGATCATCGAGGAAGCCCGCCGTCAGGGCTGCGAACTGCTGCTGCCGGTCGACGTCGTTGTGGCCAAGGGCGTCAAGCCGGGGATCGAGTCGGGCGTGCGCGCCCTGGACCGCATCGCCGCCGACGACCTGATCCTGGACGCCGGGCCGGAGACGGTCGCCCGTCTGAACCGCGCCATGGACCTGTCCAAGACCCTGATCTGGAACGGCCCCCTGGGCGTGTTCGAGGTTCCGCCCTTCGACAAGGCCACGGTCGAGGCCGCCAGGCACGCCGCAGAACTGGCCAAGGCCGGCAAGCTGGTCGCCGTGGCCGGCGGCGGCGACACGGTCGCGGCCCTGAACCACGCGGGCACGGCCGAGGACATGAGCTTCGTCTCCACCGCCGGCGGCGCCTTCCTGGAATGGATGGAGGGCAAGGTCCTGCCCGGCGTCGAGGCCCTGCGGGCCTAAGGCTCCCTAAGCTCCTCCCCCGCCTGCGGGGGAGGCGGACCGCGCGTAAGCGTGGTGGTGGGGGCGACCACAGCCGCGACGCTGAAGCTATCTCGCCGTCGCCTGCCGCTACCCGGAACACACAGCCCGATCCTCGCCCCCTCCACCACCTTCGGTGGTCCCCCTCCCCCGCTTCGCAGGGGAGGAGATGGCTTTACTTCCGGCCGATGCGCTTGATTTCCCAGTCCAGTTGGACGCCGGTCTTGGCCAGGACGTCGGCGCGGACGGTTTCGCCCAGGCCTTCGATGTCGGCGGCGGTGGCCTCGCCCGGGTTGATCATGAAGTTGGAGTGCAGCTCGCTGAACTTGGCGCCGCCGCCGGTTTCGGCGTGCAGCCTGCCGCGCCAGCCCGCCTCGTCCACCAGCTTCCACGAGGAATGGCCCTCAGGGTTCTTGAAGGTCGAGCCGCCGGTCTTCTCACGGATCGGCTGGGTCTTCTCGCGACGCTCGGTGATCTCGTTGATGCGGGCGGCGACGGCCTCGGGCGCATCGGGCGTCCCGCGATAGGTCGCCTCGATCCAGATGACGTCCGCCGGGGCGTTGGAGTGGCGGTAGGTATAGCCGAAGTCGGCCAGGGCCAGCTCGACCCGTTCGCCCCTGCGGTTCAGGCCCCAGGCCGAGACCAGGACGTCCTTGGTCTCCGAGCCGTAGCAGCCCGCGTTCATGGTCAGGGCGCCGCCGATGGAGCCGGGAATGCCGGCGTAGAACTCCAGCCCGGCGATGCCCGCCTTGGCCGAGGCCCGCGCCACCATGCTATCGAGCGCGCCCGCGCCCGCCGTGACCGTGACGCCGTCGGTCGTCACCTGGCCCCAGGCGCGGCCCGCCAGACGGATCACCACCCCCTCGACGCCGCCGTCGCGCACGATCAGGTTGGAGCCGACGCCGATCACCGTGACCGGCACGCTGTCGGGAACGGCCTTGAGGAAGTCGGCCAGGTCGTCAGCGTCCGCCGGAATGAAGAGGGCGTCCGCCGCCCCGCCGACGCGGAACCAGGTGTAGGGAGCCAGGGGCTCGTTCAGCAGCAGCTTGCCCCGCACGGCGGGAAGGGTCTGGGTCCAGGTCGTCATTCGGGTCTCGCGGCGCACGATGGATGTGCGATAAGGCTGCGATGCCCCGAACCACGCCGACACGCAAGGGGAAGCGGTTCCTGCCCGATCTGGCGGAGCCCTTTCGCTCCATCCTGCTGATCCTGGTGATCGTTCCGCCCGGCGTGATCGGGATCGGCGCCCTGTGCATCGGCCTGTTGTTCGCGGCGGAGGGCATGGGCCGCAGCCTGACGTTCGAGGAGGCCTTCAACGGCGTCCTGGCCGTGCTGATGGCGCTTTTCTTCCTGCCTCTGTGCCACGCCGGGACCTATCGCTGGTTCTGGCACATCGAGAAGAAGCGGCAGGCTGGCCATTTTCTGAGCGGCGCCGCCATGCCGGACGCCTTTTCAGAGCCGACGGAGCCGCCGCCCGCCGTGCCGATCAGCCTGGGACAGCGGACCGTCTACGCCCTGCTCTATCTGGCGGCGATCGGCCTTCTGCTCTTCGTCTATCTGCCGCTGGGCCATCAGGCGGTCCTTCAGGGCTTCATCGCCCGCTTCAGTTCCGGCCGGGCCTCGGCGGGATCGCTGGCGACCCTGCTGACGGCCTGGCTGCCGCTGCTGGGCGGCATGGCCGTCGTCATGCTGGCGCTGGAAGGCGACATGAAGAAGATCCGGTCAGGCCTGCTGGACCCGACCGAGACCCTGCGCCTTCAGGGCCGCGTCGAATGGCTGGGGGCCTTCGTCACGGCCTTCGCCATGACCAGCCTGCTCTGCTTCATGTTCGGCGCGATGATCGCCCGCTACCTGGGCTAAGGATTAGCCCAGGGCTTCGAGCTGCGCCGGCAGGGCATAGGCCCAGGAGGTGATGTCCCCGGCGCCCAGCAGGACGACCAGATCGCCCGGCCGGGCCTCGTCCTTGATGACGCGCGGCAGGACCGCGGCGTTTTCCAGGGCCGCGACATTGCGGTGGCCGTAGCGGCGGACGCCCTCGACCAGGGCGTGCTTGTCGACGCCCTCGAGCGGCTGTTCGCCCGCCGGATAGACGTCCGCGACCAGGACGCTGTCGGCGTCGGAGAAGCAGGTCGAGAACTCCTGCATCAGGTCGCGCAGGCGGGTGTAGCGGTGCGGCTGGACCACGGCGATGACGCGGCCGGGGTTGTCGGCCGACTGGACCACCTGACGAGCGGCCTTGAGGACGGCGGCGATCTCGACCGGGTGGTGGCCGTAGTCGTCGATGACGCGGACGCCGTCGACCACGCCCGTGGTGGTGAAGCGGCGCTTGACCCCGCCGAAGCCGGCCAGGCCCTGACGGATGGAGTCGTCGTCCACGCCCAGCTCGCGCGCCACGGCGATGGCGGCCAGGGAGTTGGACACGTTGTGCCAGCCGGCCATGGGCAGATAGAGGCCCTCGATCCGGGTCGGCTCCTCAAGCGCGGACAGGCCCTGGCCCTGGATCACCACGTCGAAGCGCGAGCCGTCGGGCGACATCTGCACATTGTCGGCGCGGACCATGGCCTGGGGGTTCAGGCCGTAGGTGACGAGGCGGCGGTTGTCGATCCGCGCCGCCAGCTTCTGCACCTCGGGATGGTCCAGGCAGACCACGCCGAAGCCGTAGAAGGGAATGTCCTCGATGAAGTCGCAGAAGGCCTTCTTGACCGCGTCGAAGTCGCCGTAGTGGTCGAGGTGTTCCGGGTCGATGTTGGTGATGACCGCGACCGTGCACTTCAGGCGCAGGAAGGAGCCGTCGCTCTCGTCCGCCTCCACCACGATCCAGTCGCCGTCGCCGACCTTGGCGTTGGTGCCGTAGGCGTTGATGATGCCGCCGTTGACCACCGTGGGATCCAGCGAGCCGGCGTCCAGCAGGGCCGCGACCATCGAGGTCGTGGTGGTCTTGCCGTGGGTGCCGCCGACGCCGACCGAGAACTGCAGCCGCATCAGTTCGGCCAGCATCTCGGCCCGGCGGACCAGGGGGATGCGGCGCTCGCGCGCCACCGACAGTTCCGGATTGTCCGACTTGACCGCCGTCGAATAGACCACGGCCGAGACGCCCTCGGTCACATGGGCAGCGTCGTGGCCGATGTAGATTCGGGCGCCCAGCTTCTCGAGCCGTTCGGTGTTGGCGCTGGCCTTGGCGTCCGAGCCCTGCACCTGATAGCCGATCTTCAGCATGATCTCGGCGATGCCGCTCATGCCGATGCCGCCGATGCCGACGAAGTGGACAGGCCCGAGGGCGAACGGAACGGGGCGAAGACGACGGATCATCTTCGCCTCATACCGATTGCCGCGCGCGATTGCACCTCCCCCCGCCCGCGTCGGGTCAGGAAAAGGCGGGACCGAGCGGCGACGCCGTCCGACCCCGCCCTTGGGTCTTCAGCCCCGGCCCGTCAGGCCTCGACCCGCGCCCGCCAGAAGGCGTGCAGGGCCGGGATGTCGCCGCCGGTCAGCATGGGCATGGCCTCGGCCAGCCAGGCGTCGCTCCAGTCCCACCACTTCATCTCCAGCAGCATGGCGATCCGCGCCTCGTCGAAACGCTTGCGGATGAGCCTGGCCGGGTTGCCGCCGACGATGGCGTAGGGCTCCACGTCGCGCGTCACCAGGGCCCGCGTGCCGATCACGGCGCCGTCGCCCACGGTCACGCCCGGCATGATGATCGCCTCGCTGCCGATCCAGACGTCGTTGCCGATCACCGTGTCGCCGGCCGGTCGGAAGGCGTCGACCGCCCCCGCGAAATGCGGAACCTCCGGCATGTAGAAGAAGGGAAAGGAGCTGACCCAGTCGTACCGGTGCCCCTGGTTGCCGGCCATGATGAAGGCCGCGCCGCTGCCGATGGAGCAGAAGCCGCCGACGATCAGCCGGTCCACGCCCGGCTCCGTCATCAGGAAACGGGCGCAGTCGTCGAAACCGTGGCCGTGATAATAGCCGGAGTAATAGCTGTAGCGCCCGACGAGGATGTTGGGATTGGTCGTCTGTTCAGACAACAGTCGGCCCTTGAAGGGGCTTTCGAAAACCTGGGTCATGAAGATCTCTTGCAGGCGGCCGCGCCCGGTCGTCGCCGGGAGGCCGCGGAATGGTCTGGTTCAGGAAAACGCGCAGCCCCAGGCGACCGGCGAAGACCGGTTGCGGGAGGCGCGCCGCTCGGGGGCGTCAAGCCCGCACGGACGCTATCGCTGGAAGTGAACCGCCATCTGCATGGCTCGAACTATGGCCCCTGCCCCGACCCGGCGCAATCGCGGAGCGCAGGTCGGGATGACCCGCGCCCCTTGGATTGCGCGAACCGGGATCAGCTCCAGTCGCCGCCGCCGATGGGGGCGCCGGGCGGGACGGGCTGGGCGACCGGCAGGGTTTCGCTGAGCGCCTTCAGGGCCTCGGGCGAACCGGTCAGGACCTCGGCCAGATAGGCGCACTGGGCCGTTTCCAGACGGTCGCCGCGGCAGCGCTTCAACTGCTCGCCGAAGCGACGGGCGCTGTCGCGCACCACCCCCTGGGCCGTGGACGACAGGTCCTTGCCCTGGATCAGGGCGGCCAGATAGGCGGCGTAGCGGGCGCGGACGACGCGGCGCAGCTCGGCCTGGCGCGGGCTGAGGCTTCCGGTCGAGCCCACGGCCGTCGCCACCCGGTCCAGCACCTCGGCCAGGCCCAGCTGGCCTGGATCGCGGCGCTGCTGTTCGACCAGACGGTTCAGGCGCGCGGGCGCCAGAAGGGTCTCGAACACCACCTCGGACGCCGCCGCTGCGGCCGACGACGGATCGAAGACCGCGTCGGTGCGGCCCTCGAACAGCTCGATCTCGGTCTGGCGGTCGGCGTTGCCGGACTGGCCCGAGGACAGAAGGTCGATCAGGTCGTCGCGCAGGTCCAGCTCGACCGGGGACAGGGCCTGCATCAGGGCCTCCAGCGCCGCGCGCTGCTTGTCGGCGGGGACGACCTCGGCCCGCTCATGGCCGTCGCCGCTGACGGCGTAACCGTAGTCCACCCCGGCCACCTGCCGGCCGACCGCCGTGGTCTGGTAGCGGTGGTAGAGATAGATGGGGACGATCACCCGGCGCAGGTCCGAGGCCGGGGCGCCGGCCGGCAGATTGGCCAGGCCGAAGCGCGACAGGGCGATGCGGCGCACCGCCAGGGTGTTGGCGAACTCGGCCGTCGGATCGGTCCCGTTGTCCCACATGGCGCCATAGGGCTGCAGACTGCCCAGGGGCCGGGTGTCGTCGTCGTTGACGAAGCGATAGCCCTTGCCTTGGACCTCGGCCGCCAGGGCGGCGCGGCGCGCGGCGGGGTCCTGGCCCGGCGCGTCGCCGTACAGCCAGTCGATCACATAGCGGTCCCAGGCCCCGACCCCGGTCGTATAGGCCTGGCTGAAGTCCAGCCGGTCGCCGTCTGCGATCACCCAGGGCGCCGGATAGTCCATGACCGAGGCCCGGCCCTCGAAGGTCGAGGCGGCGAAGTTGTGGGAGATGCCCAGGGCGTGGCCGATCTCGTGCGCCGAAAGGTGGCGCAGGCGGTGATAGGCCAGTCGGTCCGGATCGTCCTCGGCCCCCGTGCCGCTGCGGGCGGCGCCGACCAGGCCCTCGAAGATCATCTTGTCCTGGCGGTCGCGCAGCGAGCCGAGCTGAACCACCCCGCGCACGATCTCGCCGGTGCGGGGATCGTTGACACTGGTCCCGGTGGACCAGCCGCGCGTCTCACGGTGGACCCAGGAGATGATGTTGTAGCGGGCGTCCATCGGGTGCGCCCCTTCGGGCAGGACCTCCACCCGGAAGGCGTCGATGTAGCCGGCGCGGTCGAAGGCCTGGGCCCACCAGTTCCCGCCCTCGATCAGGGCCTGGCGAATGGCCGGGGGCGCGGCGCGATCGACATAGAAGACGATCGGCTTCCTGACCGGCGAGCGGGCGGCGGCGGGGTCCGTCTTCTCCAGCCTGAAGCGGCGGGCCAGGCGGCTGACCACCGGCTGATCCAGGTCGGCGGCGAAGTCGGTCACCGTCACCTGGGCCGAGGTACCCGAACGCGGATCATGCAGGACCGGGCGGAACCCATCGTCCGGCAGGCGGATGAAGGAGTGGCGCACGGCCAGGGTGACGGAGCGGGATTCCGGCGTCACGCGCGACAGCTCCGGCCCCGGTTCGTCGCTGGTGTAGGTCTGGACGGTCTGGAACTCGACGTTGTCGGGGAAGACCAGGGTCTGGTCCGCGTCGAGATAGCCCAGGGTCGGCGCCGCCTTGAAGGCGCCCAGCCGCGCCCGCTTCAGGCGGCCCACGGCGTTGATCGCGTCGCGCTCCAGGAAGCCGGAGATGTCGACCGTCACGGAACCGTCGGCCCCCGTCTCGATCGCCTCGCCCGACCAGACGACCGAGGGCGAGAAGGAGGCGGCGACCGCGTTCACCTGATCGGCGTCGGCGTTCTGGGCGCGGAAGCGGTGGTTCTCGAACTCGGCGAAGACGCGGTTGCCGACCTTGCGGAAGGCGACGACCTGGGTCTGGCCCAGGCCCGAGCGGTCCAGACCCATGCCATCCATGCCCACCCCGGCGGACAGGCCCGGCTGATACAGGTAGCGGCCCAGGACCCCGTCCGCGCCCGGTGCGGGTAGGCGCACCGTCGCCTTGCCCTTCTGCCGGTCGACCCGCACGCCGAACAGGCCGTTCCTCCATTCGCCCGGCGCGGGCGCTGCAGTCGCGGTCGAAGACGCGGCCGAAGAAGAGGTCTGAGCCAGGACCGGAGCCGCCCCCGCGGCCAGAACCAGGCCGGCGGCGCTCGCCAGCAGAATCTTGCGCAACATCATCCTGAACTCCCCCTAGAAACCTTGGACCGCCGAGGCCCGGATCACCGGACCCCGAGCGCCAGGGCGTCGGGCCGACGGGTGTCGGCCGCGCCCAGGAATCGATCTCCCTCGACCATGATGGACTGGGTGCTGCCCATAGTCATCGACGGACGCACCGTATGGCCGCGTTCGCGCAGCAGTCGCTCCACGTCAGGAGAGAAGCCGCCCTCCAGCTCCAGCGGGCTGTCGCCGCCGCCCTGGTTCAGGCGCGGACGCATGGCCGCCTCGGCCACGTTCAGGTTGTGGTCGACGACGTTGGAGACGAGTTGGACCATGGTGGCGATGATGTAGCCGCCGCCCGGGGTGCCCGTGACCAGCCAGGGCTTGTCGTCCTTGAAGACGATCATGGGGGTGATGGTCGATCCCAGCCGCTTGCCCGGCGCGGGCGAGTTGGGCTCGTCCCGCGTGCCCCAGGAGAAGTTGTCCAGGTGGTTGTTCAGCAGGATGCCGGTCCCGACCGGGGCGACATGGGCGCCATAGGAGTTGGACAGGGTGTAGGTGTTGGACACCGCGTTCCCGTGAGCGTCCGCGACCGAGAAATGGGTCGTGTCCTGGCTTTCATAGGGATAGGGGTTGCCCTCGGGGATGTCGGCCGCCTTCAGCGAGCGGTCCATGGCGATCAGCCTGACCCGCTCGGCGGCGAACTCCTTGCTGGCCAGGCCCCGGGCGGGCGTATCCCACTGCGGCGCGCCGCCGATCAGGCGACGGTCGGACGAGGTGATCTTCATCGCCTCCGAGATCAGGTGCAGGCCGTCGACGCTGCCCCAGCCCATGGCCTTCAGGTCGAAATGCTCCAGCAGGTTCAGCGCCTCGGCCACGCTGACGCCCGAGGCCGTCGGCGGCATGTAGGCGATACGGTTCCCGCGATAGCTGCTCCAGATCGGGGCGGTGACGTCGGCGCGATAGGCGGCCATGTCCGCCAGGGTGATGATCCCGCCCCGCGCCTGAATTCCGGCCACGATCTGGCGCGCCAGTTCGCCCTTGTAGAACTCGTCCGCCCCGCCGCGCGCCACCTTGCGCAGGCTCTCGGCCAGCAGGGGCTGACGGAAGACCTCGCCGGCCCGGTAGGCCGTGCCGTCCGCCTTCAGATAGGCCTCACGCGCGCCGGGGTCGGTCGCCAGGACCCGCGCGCGGCCCGCCGTGGCGTCCGCCTCTCCGTCCGACAGGACATAGCCCTCCTCCGCCAGGCGGATCGCCGGGGCGATCAGTTCGGCCCAGGGCAGGGAGCCGAAGCGCGAGTGCGCCTCCCACATGCCCATGACTGTGCCGGGGACGGAGACGTTGATGAAGCCGGACGGCTTGCTGCGGTCGAACTTGCCGTCCGCGCCCAACAGCAGCTCGGGCGTCGTGGCCGCCGGCGCTGTACCGTAATAGTTGACCGCGATGTCCTGGGTCGGACGATCGGCCGTGGCGGCCATGTGCACGACCATGTAGCCGCTGCCGCCGATATTGCCCGCGCGCGGCAGGGTCACGGCCTCGGCGAAGGCGACGGCGACGGCGGAGTCCACGGCGTTGCCGCCCCGCCGCAGGATTTCGACCCCGACGCGGGTGGCCGGATCGCTCTGGCTGACCACCATGCCGCCGCGTCCGACGACCGGACTGTGAATCTGGCCGTAGTTGACGATGTCGCCGCCGCTGCCGGTCGAGGGCCGGATCTGGGCCGGCGCCTCCTGGGCCAGAACCGGCAGGGCGACCAGAGGCGCCGCCAGCAGGGCCGCCGCCGCGACCGCCGTCGTCTTCAGACCAAAACGCATGAACACCCCCGTCACAATCGGCCTCGCTCGAAATCCGAAGCGGAGAGCCCGAAACAGCTCAGCCTACAAGCCAGAACATCTGAATTGAGCGATAGCATTGCTAAAACGACGAACTCAAGGGCGGAATTGAGTGATTAGTTTGCTCATTATATTGAATAACAGCAATATTTAACCCTAAGCGGTTGACGCCGGGGAATGTGTCGGTTTCTAGTCCAAAAAGAGGAAGATGTTCCGCGTGCGGGTTGCTTCGCGTCAGACGCGCCGCTCGCGGACCGGCCTCGCACCGCATTCAAGAACCGGCCGTCGCCGGGGCGAGCATCGGGGGGATACCGAGTTCGATGACCACCAAGGGGATGAATATCATGCGCACCGCCTTCGCCCGTCGAAGCCTGAGGACGGCCATGCTGGCCACCACCGCCCTGTTCGGCGCCGCCGGAGCCGCCGCGGCCCAGGAAGCGACCGACGCCCAGGCCACCCAGGTCGAGGACATCGTCGTCGTCGGCACCCAGATCCGCGGCGCCAAGGTGACGGCCGCCCTGCCCGTCACCGTGGTGGGCGAGGAGCAGATCCTGGCGGCGGCCGCCACGTCCGGCGACGAACTGCTGCGCACCATCCCGCAGATGGGCGACGTCACCTTCAATTCCTCCTACCTGCCGGCCAGTTCCAACTCGGCCCGCGGCGACACGGGCTCGGTCAACCTGCGCAGCCTGGGCATCGGCAACACCCTGGTCCTGCTGAACGGCCGCCGCGTGGTCGGCCACCCGACCAGCCAGGCCAACGAGCACCTGGTGCCGGTCCTGACCTACAACACCAACGCCATTCCGGTGTCGGGCCTGAAGCGCCTGGAGGTGCTGCGCGACGGCGCCGCCGCCATCTACGGCGCCGACGCCGTGGCCGGGGTGGTCAACACCGTCCTGCGCGACGACATGAACGACTGGACGGTGTCGAGCCAGTACGGCGGCGCCGAGGGCACGGGCATGCGGGAGTTCAACTTCTCCCTCTACGGCGGCACGGATGTCGCGGAGGGGCGCGGCAACCTCTCCCTCTTCTTCAACTACGACCACCGCGACGAACTGACGACGCTGGAGCAGGCCTATACGGCCTCGGACGACAAGCGGCCCCTGTTCGCCGGGACGGGCTTCGAGAACAACGCTTCGCTGAACGGGGTCTCCACCCTGACGCCCTGGGGCCAATTCACCCTGGCGAACCGCGCCACCGGAACCTATGGCGGCCAGCAGTTCACCACCTTCACCATCCAGCCCGACAGCCTGGCCGGCTGCGCGGCCTCGCTCGGCAGCGGGCTGTGCCTGAAGAAGACGACGACCGTCGATCCCAGCCTGCGCGGCGACACCGCCCTGGAAGACCTGACCGTCATTCCGGAGATCGACCGCTTCAACCTGTTCCTGACCGGCCGCTACAAGATCAATGACGCGGTCGAGGCCTTTGGCGAACTGGGCGGCTACTACGCCAAGTCCCATGCGCGCCAGGCGCCGATCAACACCCTGTCGTCGGTGGTCATGACCATCCCCGGCGCCAACTTCTACAACCCGTTCAAGCGGGACATCCTGCTGACCGGCTACCGCTTCAACGACATGGGGCCGATCAACGTCGACGTGACCAATGAGCAGTACCGCATCCTGGGCGGGCTGCGCGGCGAGTGGCGCGGCTGGAACTGGGAATCGGCCCTGCTGTGGTCAGAAGCCTCGGCCAAGGACGTGTCGGACAACATCTCCACGACGCGCCTGGCCGAATGGGCGGCCAAGTCGACGCCCGACGCCTACAACTTCTTCAACGGCGGCGACCCGACCCATCCGCGCTACGGCGACTCGACGCCCTCCAATGAGGCGGCCCTGAACGCCATCCGCGTCGACATGGTCCGCAAGACCAAGACCGAGTTGGGCCTGTGGGACTTCAAGGTCTCGCGCCCCGATCTGTTCACCCTGCCCGGCGGCCCGGTCGGGGTGGCGGCGGGGGTCGAGGCCCGCACCGAGAGCCAGTTGGACGACCGCGACAGCCGCATCGACGGAACCATCCGCTACACGGACAAGTCGGGCGCGATTTACAGCGACCTGATCAACTCCTCCGAGAACCCCGACACCTACGGCGAGCGCGACGTCCTGTCGGCCTATCTGGAGTTCGCGGCTCCGCTGGTCTCGCCCGAGATGAACATTCCCCTGGTCCACAACCTGGAAGTCCAGATCGCGGGTCGGTTCGAGAACTATTCCGACTTCGGCGACGTGGCCAAGCCCAAGGTCGCGGCGGCCTGGGACCTGGTCGACGGCTTCCGCATCCGCGCCTCCTGGGCCCAGGGCTTCCGGGCGCCGAACCTGGAGCAGATCAACGCCACGGTGATCACCCGGTCGAACAGCTCGAACGACTACATCTACTGCGAGGCCCTGATCAAACGCGGGGCCGCCGCCACCGGCATGACCAACATGAACCAGTGCGGCGCCTCCTACAGCCCCACGAACGCGGTCAGCGAGTTCGCCAACATCAACACCAACCACGTCCGCAAGCTGACGGCCGAGCGGCGCTCGGGCAATCCGGACCTGCAGCCCGAGGAGTCAGAAACCACCTCGGTCGGCGTGGTGATCCAGCCCCGCTTCCTGCCCGAGCAGTTGGGGAACTTCACCTTCACCGCCGACTGGTGGCAGGTGGAGCAGACGGGGATGGTCGGCCTGTTCCGGGGCCAGAACGCCCTGATCCTGGACTATCTGCTGCGCAAGAGCGGCGGCTCCAACCCGAACGTCGTGCGCGCCGATCCGACGGCGGCCGACCAGGCGATCTTCGCCGGCACCGGCCTGGCTGCGGCGGGCGAGGTCCTCTACATCACCGACGCCTACACCAACCAGCAGCCCCAGACGGTCGAGGGCCTGGACCTGGGCCTGATGTGGAGCCTGCGCGGCACCAAGGCCGGCGACTTCAGCCTGAACCTGAACGTCTCCCACCTGCTGAAATACTATCTGGAGATGTCACCGGGCATGAAGGCCCTGTCGGACGCCAAGGAGTCCGGCGCCATCGCCCCCTCCATCACCTTCGGCGGGCGGATGGGCGACATGATCGGCGACCTGGGCCGACCGGAGTGGAAATGGTCGCTGTCGGGCAGCTGGCGCTATCAGAACCTGACCCTGGGCGCCTTCACCCAGTACATCTCGTCCCTGTACGACAGCGGCCTGGTCAACTCGGCCGGGGACTACTGGACGGTGGATTCCACCCTGACCGCCAACATCTACGCCGAATATCAGTTCGACGACGGCCTGCTGGCCGACACCGCCGTCCGGGTGGGCCTGCGCAACGTCACCGACGAGCAGCCGCCCCTGGCGGGCGCGGGCTATGTGGGCACCGTCTACCAGCCCTACGGCCGCTACTGGCACGTCAGCATCCGCAAGACCTTCTGATCGGGTCTTGAGGTCTTTCGGGCGGGAGGCGAGGCTGTCTCCCGCCCTTTCCTGTTTTCAGAGTCCGCCTGCACTGGAGTTCCCGATGAAACCTGTTTCGATGCGCGCCCTGGCCCTGGCCGCCGCCCTGGCGGGACTGGCCGCGCCGGTCGCCGCCGCCGAGCTGTCGCCCCGAGCCCAGGCCCAGATCACCGGCGCGGTCGACCGCAACCAGCCCGCCCTGGACCAGGCCGCGCTGGACATCTGGAAGTTCGCGGAGCTGGGCTATCAGGAGACGCAGAGCACCGCCCTGCTGCAGGGCCAGCTTCGCGAGGCGGGCTTCACTGTCACGCCGGGGATCGCGGGCGAGCCGACCGCCTTCCTGGCCAGCTTCAAGACCGGCGACGGCCCGGTCATCGCGATCCTGGCCGAATACGACGCCCTGCCCGGCCTGTCCCAGACCCTGAACCCGGTGCAGGAATCGGCCGGCGGCCACGCGGGCCACGGATGCGGACACAACCTGTTCGGCGCGGCCTCAGTCCACGCGGCCATAGCGGTCAAGGAATGGATGGCCGCCAACAACATCAAGGGCGAACTGCGCGTCTACGGGACGCCAGCCGAGGAAGGCGGATCAGGCAAGGTCTACATGGTCCGCGACGGCCTGTTCGACGACGTGGACGTCTCGGTCCACTGGCACCCCGGCAACGTCAACAGCGCCCGCCAGGGCGACACCATGGCCAATGTCTCGGGCAAGTTCCGCTTCTACGGCACGGCCGCCCACGCCGCCGCCGCCCCGGACAAGGGCCGCTCGGCGCTCGATGGCGTCGAGTCGCTGAACTACATGGTCAACATGATGCGGGAGCACATTCCCGACCGCACCCGCATCCACTACGCCATCACCGACGGCGGCCGCGCGCCCAACGTCGTCCCGGCCTATGCCGAGGCCTATTACTACGTCCGCCACAACGACCCTGAGATCGTCCGCGACGTGCTGGACCGGGTGAAGAAGGCGGCCGACGGCGCGGCCCTGGGCACCGGCACCCGGGTCGAGTTCGAGGCCATTGGCGGCGTCTATTCCATGCTGCCGAACGAGGTCCTGATGCGGGTCATGGACCGCAACCTGCGCAGCGTCGGCGGCATTACGTGGACGCCGGAGGAGATCGCCCTGGCGACCGAGATCCAGAAGACCCTGACCACCAAGCCCGACCTGGCCTCCGTCGGCCAGATCGAGGACGCCGTGATCGGCGGCGACTTCGGCGGCTCGACCGACGTGTCGGACGTGTCCTGGGTCACGCCGACGGTGGGCCTGTCGACGGCGACCTTCGTCCCCGGCTCGGCCGGCCATTCCTGGCAGAACGTGGTGGCGGCGGGCACGACCATCGGCCTGAAGGGCGCGCACCTGGCGGCCAAGACCCTGGCCCTGACCACCGCCGAGCTGTTCCAGAGCCCGGACACCGTCCAGGCCGCCAAGACCGAGTTCGAACGCCGCCGCGGCCCCGACTTCCAGTACCGCGCCCTGCTGGGCGACCGCACCCCGGCGCTGAACTATCGGGATTGATTAGACGCTTCTGACTCCTCCCCCGTTCACGGGGGAGGGGGACCGCGCGCAGCGGGGTGGAGGGAGCGGCTGCGAGAGCCCAGCCTTCATCGTTTCACGCCGCCCCGCCCCACACAGGAAATCGACGCACCTGAAGTTCGCCCCCTCCACCACCTTCGGTGGCCCCCCTCCCCCGCCAAGCGAGGGAGGAGTTTATGGGCGTCAGTTTGTGGGCGCCCGCGTGCCGATGGTGCGGTCCAGGAAGTCGAGGTAGGTGCGCCACAGGTGGAGTTGGCGGTCGTTGCCGCGAACGCCGTGACGCTGTCCGGGATAGAGCATGGTCTCGAAGGGGATGCTCTTTTCCTGCAGGGCGTTCAGCACCCGCGTGGTGTTTTCGAAGATGACGTTGTCGTCGGCCATGCCGTGCAGCAGCAACAGACGGCCGGTCAGGCGATCGAGACGGCCCAGCACGTCCGAGGCGGCGTAACCGGCCACATTGCCCTGGGGCGTCGACATGTAGCGTTCGGTGTAGGCCGTGTCGTAGAGGCTCCATTCCGTGGGCGGGGCGCCGGCCAGGGCCGAGGCCAGGCCCATCTTGGGCTCGGTCAGAGCCATCAGGCTCATGAAGCCGCCGTAGGACCAGCCCATCATGGCGATGCGGTCGGCGTCGACGTAGGGCAGAGAGCGCAGATAGTCGGCGCCGATCACCTGATCCTCGATCTCGGGCTGCCCCATCTTCAGGTAGAGGGCCTGCTTGAAGGCGGCCGAACGGTCGCCCTCACCCCGGTTGTCCAGACGGAAGACAATGTAGCCGGCCTCGGTCAGCAGTTGGTTGGTCGCCGGCTGCCAGCCGTTCTTGACCCCGCCGCCCGAGGGGCCGCCGTAGACCTGCATGACCACCGGATAGCGCTTGGACGGATCGAAGCCCGGCGGCGTCGTCATCTGCCAGACCAGGGTCTCGCCGTGGCTCTGCAGCGTGCCGAAGGTCGGCTTCTGCTGGCGTTCGGCATAGGGCCAGAAGGGGTGGCCGGGCTGAAGCCGGTTCTCCTCGATCCAGCGGACGCGCCTGCCGTCCATGCCGTAGAGGGCTGACTGGGCCGGGGTGTTCACGTCGGTATAGTTGCCGACATAGGCCGTGCCGGTGTTGTTGACCGACGCGCTCCACCAGCCGCCGCGCGGCGTGACCTCGGCCGGCGCCGCCGTCCGCCTGTAGCCGGCGCGGAACAGCTGCTGCTCGATCGGGTATTCCTTGCCGTCGCGCATGGAGGCGGTGAAGAAGACCTCGCCCGTGTCCTGGTTGACGCCCGCCAGGGACTTGACCGGATAGTCGCCGCGCGTGATCGCCCGAAGCTGACGGCCGTCCCTGTTGTAGAGATAGAGGTGACGCCACCCGCTCTCCTCGCTGGACCAGATGAAGTTCCCGTCCTTCAGGGCCTTGAAGTCATGGGTGACGTTGACCCAGGCGTTCGAGGTCTGGCTGGCGATCACGCGGCCGGCGCCCGTGGTCGGGTCGACGCTGAGCAGATCCAGACGTTTCTGGTCGCGCGACAGGCGCTGGACATAGGCGACCGAACCGTCCGCCGCCCAGTTCACCCGGCCCAGATAGATGTCGTTGTCGGCGCCCAGGTCGACCTTGACCCGACGGCCCGCCTGCACGTCCTGGATGTAGAGCTCGACCACGGCGTTGGGACGGCCCGCGCGCGGATAGCGCTGCGAGATGACCGAGGCGCCGCCGCCGGTGATGTCCAGACGCGGAATGACGTCGACCGTGCTTTCGTCCGTACGCTGCAGGGCGATGTAGCGTTCGTCGGGGCTCCACCAGTAGCCGGTGTCGCGGTCCAGTTCTTCCTGGGCGATGAACTCGGCCGTCGCCCAGGTGATCAGGTCCTTGCCTTCGGTGGTGACGGCCTGTTCGGCCCCGGTCTCGAGGTTGACGAGGAAGAGGTTCTGATCGCGCACGAAGCTGACGAAGGATCCCTTGGGCGAGACCTTGGCGTCGATCTCGTCCGCCGCCGTCTCGGTCAGGCGGCGCACGGCGCCGTCGGCGCGGTTGGCCAGAAAGACGTCGCCTTCCAGCGGCGCCAGGATGTAGCGACCCTGCTCGTCCCAGGAATATTCGACCACGCCGCGCTGGCTGATGCGCATCCGCTCGCGCCGGGCCTTCTCGGCCTCGGACAGTTCGCCGGCGTCGGGAACCAAGGCGCGGGCGTCGATCAGCTTGAACGGCTCTCCGCCCTTCACCGGCGCGGCCCACAGGTCCAGGACGTCCACGTCGTCGTCCCGCGAACGCAGGAAGGCGACCAGTTCGCCGTCGGGCGACAGGCTGACCCCCTTGGCCACCGGCCCCGCCAGGGACGGATTGGCGAAGACCCGCTCGACCGTCAGGATCGAGGAGGCCGGGGCCGTGGCGGCGGGCGGGGCGGCGGGCTGGGGGGTGGATTGGGCGAAGGCCGAGGTCGCAGCCATCAGGATCGTCGAAGCGAGAAGAAATGTGCGCATGGCCGGGGAAGCTAGAGGCGGAATCTTTCGCCGTCATCCGCATTCTTGTCCCGCTGCGACCCTCGCGAGACTTTCGCAACCGGCCGCGACGGCCTAGGTAGAACGCCATGTCCGACGCCTCCCTCTCCGCGCCGCCCGTCAAGGCCAGTCCGTTCCATGAGTTGGAAGTCCTGTGGGTCCGCCACTGGAACAACCAGCTGTTCAGCTTCGGCGTGAAGCGCCCCGAGGATTTCCGCTTCCGCTCGGGCGAGTTCGTCATGATCGGCCTGCCGGGCGAAGACGGCGGCAAGCCCGTCCTGCGCGCCTATTCCATCGCCAGCCCCTTCTGGGCCGAGGAGCTGGAGTTCTTCTCCATCAAGGTCGAGGACGGCCCCCTGACCTCGCGCCTGCAGAAGATCGTCGCGGGCGACAGCGTGCTGATGGGCAAGAAGCCGACCGGGACCCTGGTGCTGGACGCCCTGACCGGCGGCGAGCGCCTGTGGCTGATCGGCACAGGCACGGGCCTGGCGCCCTGGCTGTCGGTGGCGCGCGATCCGGAGACCTATTCGCGCTTCAAGCAGGTCATCGTCTGCCACACGGTGCGCAATGTGGACGACCTGGCCTATCGCGACTTCTTCAGCCATGAGATTCACGACGACCCGCTGATCGGCGACGAAGCCAGGGCGCAGTTGACCTATTACCCGACCGTCACGCGCGAACGGTTCGAAACGCCGGGCCGCATCACCGACCGCATCAAGTCGGGCGACGTCTTCGCCGACCTGCAACTGCCCATCGGCTTCTCGCCCAACAGCGACCGCGTCATGCTGTGCGGCTCCATGGCCATGATCAAGGAGACGGGCGAGCTGCTGGAATCCTACGGCATGAAGGAAGGCTCCAACGCCGAACCGGGCGACTATGTCCTGGAGCGCGCCTTTGTCGGCTGACCTGATGACCGCGCCCCGCAGCGTGACGATCGACGACCGCAAGGCGCCGGAAGACTGCGCCACCATGCTCGACGTGCGTCAGGGCGTGGACGCTCTGGACCGCGCCCTGGTGACCCTGCTGGCCGAGCGTCAGCGCTACATGGACGCCGCCGCCCGCATCAAGCCGAACCGCGACGCCGTCTTCGATCAGGCGCGCATCGACGACGTGGTGGCCAAGGTGCTGAAGGCGGCCGAGCCCGCCGGCCTGTCGCCCGACATCGCCGAGCCGGTCTGGCGCCTGCTGATCGACCGCTGCATCGCCCACGAGTTCGCGTCCTGGGACCAAACGCGGGGCTGACAAGACCCTTCCCACCTTGTGGGAGAATGCGCTCAAGCAGCCGAAGGTGTAGCGCAATAACCCCTTCTCCCCTTGTGGGAGAAGGTGGCAGGCGGAGCCTGACGGATGAGGGGTGTGAGGGCCCGAGCGTCCAGTTGATGACTGCGGTCGGCTGGGCGACGCTGGATTCAAGCGTCGCGCCGACCCCCCTCATCCGAGGCCTTCGGCCCCACCTTCTCCCACAAGGGGAGAAGGAAGCATGGTTCAGACCTTCAGGCTTCTGAGCGCCAGTTCGTGGCGGTAGGCGGCGACGTCGGACAGGGCGGCGTCCAGGGCCGTGCGGACCCGTTCCATGCCGGCGGGGGCCGCCGCCTGTTCCCCATGTTCGACCTCGGCGCAGATGGCGGCCAGGTCGCGGGCGCCTATGCCCGCGCTCGCGCCCCGGATGGTGTGGACAGCGTCGCGCCAGCCTTCGGACGAGGCGTCCAGCAGGCTCGACCACAGGGCCGCCTGCTGGACGAAGAGGCCCAGGACCTCTTCGGTGACGTCGTCCATGCCGCCGGTCATGGCCTCGAGGACGGTGAAGTCCACCGCCCCCGTCAGATCACGACGCGCCATCAGCCTTCCTTGGCCAGGTGAGAGCCGGAGCCTTCCTTGGCCAAGCGAGCGTTACGCGAGGACCAGACCAGGTAGATGACCAGGCCGAACAGGTTCCACAGCAGGAAATAGAGCTGGGTCGAGGCCTTCAGGCTGAAGAAGAAGGTGATGCAGCCGATGATGGCGATGCCGCCGACCAACTGCCACAGCGGGGCCTTGAACTTGCGCTCGCGGTTCGGCTCGCGCAGGCGCAGGACGATTAGGCTGACGCCCACGGCCATGAAGGCCATCAGAGTGCCGGCGTTGGCCAGGGAGGCCAGTTCGTCCAGGCGCATGATCCCGGCCAGGAAGGCCACGACGACAGCGGTGAAGATGGTCACCACGGTCGGCACGCCGCGCTTCGAAATCTTGGCCAGGCGGTTGGGCAGCAGGCCGTCGCGGGCCATGCCCAGGAAGATGCGGCTCTGGCCGAACAGGAAGGCCAGCAGCACGGTCGGCAGGGCCACCACGGCGGCGGCGGCGATCCACTGGGCCGCAACGCCCTGACCCAGGCCGCGCATGATGTGGGCCAGGGGCTCGGGGCTGTCGGCGAAGCTGGCGACCGGGGCGGCGCCGATCGCGGCGGCGGCGACGGCGATATAGAGAATGGTGCAGACCACCATGGAACCGACGATGCCGATGGCCAGGTCGCGCTCGGGCTTCTTGGTCTCCTCGGCCGCCGTGGCGATGGCGTCGAAGCCGTAGAAGGCGAAGAAGATGATGGCGGCCGCCGCCATGACCCCCGTCTGGACGAAGGGCGCGCCGAAGCCGTTGGGCATGAAGGGGGTGAAGTGGGCCGCGTCGAAGTTCGGCAGGGCGATGGCCACGAAGGCGATCAGGGCGGCGATCTTGATGACCACCAGGACGGCGTTCAGCGTGGCGCTTTCACGCGTGCCCAGCAGCAGCAGGCCCGTCACCACGGCGATGATGAAGACGGCGGGCAGGTTGATCAGCCCGCCCTCGACGTGCGGTCCCACCGTCAGGGCCAGGGGCAGGTCGATCCCCCACCCGGCCAGGAAGGGCACGGCGTAACCCGACCAGCCCACGGCCACGGCCGAGACGACGAGCGAGTATTCGAGGATCAGGCTCCAGCCCACGACCCAGGCGAAGATCTCGCCCAGGGCGGCGTAGGAATAGGTGTAGGCGCTGCCCGAGGCGGGCATTATGGTCGACAGCTCGGCATAGGCCAGGGCGGCGCAGGCGCAGACCAGGCCCGCCAGGGCGAAGCTGATCAGCACGGCCGGACCGGCCAGGCCGGCGCCGACCCCGATCAGGGTCAGGATGCCGGTGCCGACGATGGCGCCGACGCCGAGAGCCATCAGGTGCGGCCAGCTGAGCGTCTTCTTCAGGGCCGGCCCGTCATGCGGGGCCAGCATGGCGTCGATCGAGCGCCGACGATTCCAGAAAGCCATGAACGCATACTCCCCCATACACCGCGTCTGTCGGCGGCTGATTCCAGCCGCGACCATAGCGCGCGGAAGAAACTTTAGAAAATGCCGGATTCAGCCTTGTCAGCCCCCGCCATCCTGAGTATGAGGAGCGCCCTTCGGGAGGCCAACGGCCGCCGCGAAGGACCGGCGCCACACCAAGGGCGCAGACGACGGTATGGGTGATTAGCTCAGTTGGTAGAGCAGCTGACTCTTAATCAGCGGGTCCACAGTTCGAACCTGTGATCACCCACCATCGTCTTTCCTTGCTAGTTCAAGGCTTTACCGCGCTTCCTCAATTTGCAGGCTATCAGCGTTTGGGCTCGGTTTGGAGTCCGGTTTGGAGCTTTCGGCGTTTTCGCGCTTGGCTATGGCGTTGTCTGCGATGCGCTGCGACCTACTCAGATAGTGCGCATCCAGGATCGCCTCGACAGACTTCAGGCTATGCCCGGTCACCGACGCGATCTCGATCACCTCACACCCCGCTTCAGCCAACCGAGTGACGGCTGACCCTCGCGTATCGTGGAAGGTCAGGCCCTCGATCTCTAGGTCGCTGACGGCCTTTCCCCATGAGGTTCTGAACCCGTCACTCGTCCAGGCGGCACCCCGCAGATTGGTGACGATGAATGGCGACTGCTGCCGGTCACGCTTCTTCGCCTTCGCAGCAGCGGCCAGATTCTCAGCATCAAGGGCGGCTTTGAGCGGGGCGCCGACGCGGATCAGCACCTTCTCGCCGCCCTTGTCCTGATGCACCCGGATCGACTGTCCGTCGTAATCGGACCAGGTCATTTTCAGGATGTCGCCCTGACGTTGGCCGGTCCATAGCGCCAGAAGAAGCGGCAAGCGCAGATGCGACGGCGCGCTGCTCATGAAGTAGGCTTCGATTTCACGCGACCACAGCTTGTCGCGGCGAGCGGCTTTATATCGGCGCCCGATGCGCTTCAGCGGATGATGCTCGATCAGGCTTTCATCGTTCGCCCATGCGAGGACAGCGGCAAAGACCTGAAACACGTAGTCAGCCGTTCTGGCGCCGGACTCGGCCTCAATCTCGCTGCGCCATGACTTGAAGACTTGCCGGATCTGTCGTGCACCTAGAGCAGCGATCGGCAGCGCGCCGAACTTGGCTTCGATGGCCTTGAGGTGACGCGTGTAGTCGCGCACGGTCGATGGCTTCTTGTCCTTGAACTCGACCGAACTGCGGTAGGCGTCCAGGATCGTCGCGAGCGTATTCGGCGGAACGCGCTTCAGCGCTTCTCTAGCCGTGTGGATGCTGGCGACGAAGGCCGGCGAACCGGGCTCGCCCTCTAGGCGCGGACCACCCTTGCCGAGGTAGTAGTATTTGCGGCGGGACCCGTCGGCGAGGACCTTCGTCGTCGTGTGAACGCCCGATAGCTTAACGCGCATGTGTCTTCATGAATCCGGCCAGCGCCGCTTCAGCGGCGTCGCTCGAATTCTTCGCCACTTCAGGCCCGTGCTCAAGTCTAATCGAACCGTCCGGACCGATGACGGTAGCGACAATCTCAAGCCCCATGGCGCGGACAGCCTTAACCGCCCGCGTGATGTCAGCCTGTTTGAAAGTCGCGGGTGCCTTCACGAGATCAGCCCTGCCCCACCGGCTGGCGACAGCGCGCGACTAGGTCAGGCAGCATGTCAGCGTCGATGCGGATGGCGCGGCCAATGCGGATCAGGTGGCCATGCTGCACGGCGGCGCGGCGCAGGGATTTATACGGGACAGCCAGACGTTCGGCCGCCTCTTCGATGGTCAGCAAGGTCGGCATTGTGGCTCTCGCTTCCGTTCGCGCACTTTGGCGCCCGTTGAAAGACCTTATGCTTCGACAATCGACATTTTGCAAGGATTTCAACGCACTGAGACAGTTGTCACACCATATTTGACAGTTGTCTCACTTGCCGTGACAGTCGTCTCAATCAATGCCCGGCAAGAAAATGGGGCCAGCCCTATAAAAGCTGACCCCTCATCTACTATCGATCAGAAACCGCTCAGGCGAACCCTCACCGTCCCCGACGGATTAGCCGCCGCTTGGGTGGCTACCCCCAGCTTCGTATTGCCGGCCGAGGTCTTGTTTGCGAGGCCTGCAGCCGCATCCCAGTACACAACGTCGCCCAAGCCGATGGCGAGCGCTGCGACCTTGGGCAGGTCCCACACCTCATCAACCTGAACGTCGACCAGAGCGCCGGCCTCGGCGTCACCCTGAGCAACGCCAATAATGGCGCCAGCGACGACAACACCGCCGGATTGGACGGCTACGGGGGCTGGAATGGTCAGGGTTTTGCCCCGCTGAACGTGATTGGTAGCCATGGCTCAGTAGCCCTTCTTTGTGATGTATCGATATGAAGAGGGAGTCCGGCGAGCGCCCGCGACCTCTCCCCGAAGCTGAGCGACATAGGCCTGCAGCTTCGGGGCCGACGCCTGGGCGTATCTGATGGATTCGCCCGACTGGTCAGTCACTTGGACGACTGCGCGGCCGGTCAGCAGCCCATGAAGGGCTGCCTCCGCTTCAGCCAGACGCTCGGCCAAGGTCATGATCAAGCGCCCGGATTGCGATAGGCGCCGCGCCAGTCAGTCGCGCCAACGCCTAGATCCAAGGTGACGCGATACTCGCGGCCGAGGGTATTCCAACCGTCCCGCGATAGGATTTGCGGACCGGACGCTCCGGCGAGGTAGGCCATTTCAAGGACCGGGGCGTTAGCCTTGTCCCCGAAGATGTACCAGTCGAGCCCAGTGATGCGCGGCTCGACAATCAGTTGCAGCGTACCACTGAACGGGTTCACGTCCGCCGACTTGGTCGCAGCCAATGTCGCCAACAGTTGCTCCGCGACCGTTTCCAGCGCTGGACCGACGACAAAGTATGTCGGGGTCACGCCGACGGGGGTCACACCGTCCAAGCCCTTCTGCGACCGCAGGGCAAGGCGAGCGTCCGAAAGGGTCGCGATCGACGGAGCAGCGCCCGTTGCAGCGAGATTACCGTGGTCAGCGTGGAACAGGCGCTTACCGTCACTCATTGCCGGGCCTGCCCCAGCGCCAGCGGCCAGCATCCCGACCAGGGCGCTGGCCTCGGCCGCGGCGGCCAGTTGGCCCATCTGGCGCATGACGTCGCCAAACGCTCCGAACTGGTCATTCAGCAACAGCTTGCGGGACAGGTTGAACAACTTACCGAACGTCTCGACCTTGTAGCTTTCAGCGCCTTCGCCGAACGACCCATAGGTGATTTCGCCGGCTTCGCTGACCTTCTCCA
This sequence comes from Brevundimonas faecalis, assembly GCF_040549405.1. Lineage (NCBI taxonomy): Bacteria > Pseudomonadati > Pseudomonadota > Alphaproteobacteria > Caulobacterales > Caulobacteraceae > Brevundimonas > Brevundimonas faecalis. Next base: position 163,434 of record NZ_JBEPTF010000004.1, read on the forward strand.
GGCCGGAGCCTTCGCCCAGTTTGGCGACAGTAACGTCACGCAGGTCCGAAACCTCGCGACGGACGGCGATCGCCTTCAGCGGCGACTCTGCTGCTGCATAGGCAGTCGACAAGACCCGGTTGCCGCCTTGTTCAAGTAGCAGCGGGAAGTCCGAGGTCGTCTGCATGGCGCGCGTCAGAATGGCGTCGGCTGACAGGTTATCAACGCGCTCACCAGCTCGGACCAGCGCCTGCCTCGCGTAGTCGGTGAAGCCTAGGCCGATATAGGGGCGAGCGGCTTCCGACGCTTCCGCCCCGCCCATGCGCTGCGCCAGCGCCTCGGCCTGACGCTCGGCGATCACGGTCGGATCTTCATGCGAGGCACCGACGTGCGCGCGGATGCCGGCGGCCGGCGCGGAACGGGCCGCCATTGCCTCGAAGGCAGCGGCACGCGCGGCGCCAATGTCCGACTCCGCGTCGATCTGGGCGTCCGCCCAGCTGCGATCCAGGCCTGCCGTCTCAGCCATGGCGCGAATCTGTGCGTTGACCGCAGCGCGGGTCTCAACGGCGCCAGCGGCCACCACGGCAGGCGGGGCAACGATGGCGGGGACGTCCTGCACGATTGGGGTAGGCATATCCGTATTGCTCCTGATGAGTGAAGCAGCGTCGGCCGGGATCGGCGTCAGCGAGGCTTCGCGGATTTTGGGGGTGATGGTCCGAACGCGGCGACCGGCTTCGGTCGTCTCGCGGATATGAGTCAGGCCGTAGCCAATGCTGACACCGCGCAGGACGCCCTCAGCGACTTTCGTCACGGTGTCCTGAGCGTCTACGGCAGCACTGAAGCGGATCAGCGCCACAAGGTCGCCGCCCTCGCGGCGTGCGGCGGCGATGACGCCAACTGTCGAGCCGACAGACTGCGCATGGTCGCGCAGGATTGGCAGGCCGATCAGGGACGCCGGGTCGATGCCGGAGAGGTCCAGTCGTTCGATATACGGCCCTTTGGCGTCGCGCCGCTCAACGTCGGCGCCGGTTGAGATGACCGCCTCAACCGTCCGCGCCTCCGCGTTCCATGTAGAAGGCGCGAACGACGCCCGTCGCACCTCTAGTTCAAGCGTCGGCATTGTTGACCAACTCCTCTGTTGTGGCAGGTCGAGAGGCGGCGCTGGCGGTGGCACCGAATGACAGTCCAAGGGCCCTTTCACGCGCGTGATCTGCGGCGATTTCGGCATCAACCGCGGCAGCAGACCAACCACGCTCGGCAATCACCTGGCTTCGCGATTTAAAACCGGCTGCGACCAGGTCGCGCTCAGCCGCCGCATCCTTGGCGGGATCGATCCAGGGCGGTGCCGGGAACAAATGCTCCGCGCGCGTCCAATCGCGCGTTGCCGTCTCGAAATCGCGCGCGTCGATCTCGCCCATAAAAACAAGCGCGGTGACGGCGCGTGCATAGACAGGCCTCAAAAGCTGAGGCGCGAGCACGGCATATTGAACCTGTTCAGCGCGCTGTTTGAAGGCGATTAGATCGGCTCGAAGTGATCCATAATTCGCGCTCGATAGGTCACCGCTGACCAAATGGGCGGGAACACCGACGCCGACTGCGATCGCCCGAAGCTGGGCTGACAAAAAACCAAGGCCATGCTGCGATTGCGGCGGCGGCGTTGCGGTGACCCAGTCTTGATCATTGCCGAGATTTTTGACCGTCCCAGGCTCGAGATACTCGACCGGACCAGGAGTGTAGGCCATGCCTGCGCTGACGAGATCGTCGCTCGTCTTCATCGTGTTTTTGACGAAGCCGACCATCATCGCTGCGACCTGCGCACCAGTGATGAGCGCCGCCTGTAGTTTGTCGACTTCCTTCGCCGTCAACAGAATGGGCGCCAACCATGACAAGCCGCGCGCCTGTCCCGGTCCCATTGCCTTGAAGATGTGCAGCACATCGCGTGCATCAATCCGCTCGGGCGGCGCCCAGGCGGCGTAGATTGAGGAGGGAATTTCAGGCCTAATCCAATAGGCGACCCGGCGACCGTACCTGTCGAACTCAACCCCACCGACCGTATGAACGCCCTGCCCCAGGTCGCGGGTTTCGCTTTCGTCCAGCAGTTCGGCCGGAATCTGCCGCAGCCGCAGACCCTCTGGCGTGTTGATCATGAGAGCCAGCGCTTCACCGTCCAGCACCATGGCGCGAACGAGGTCAGCCTGAAGGCCCCAGTAATCCGTACGTCCGGCCAAGTCTGCGACATCAGCCCAGTCGTCCACGGCGCCGCCGATCATGGCACGCACATCCGCATCAGGATGGGCGGACGTCGGACGGGCGCCGGCACCGACGAGAGCCGTTACCCAAGCCTCGACGGCCGCTCGACAATAAGGGTCGTTCGCGTAGGCATGGCGAGCGCGCGCACGAACCGTGCTGACCGCCGTCAACGTCTCGCTGGCCACGCGGCCAAAACGCGGTTGATCGCCCCACGGTTGGCCTAAAGCGGCATCGTACCGTCGAACAGTTGGTGCCGAGCGGGCGCGCAACGCGAACGGACGCAGGAGGTTGCTGAGGCTCAAGTTCATCCGATCACCGCCTTCACGGCCGAGGCATTGCGCGTGATGAAATTCAAGAACGACTTTTCACCGCGCTCCGTGGCCAAGCTGGCTTCCATCACGTCACCCGGATCGAGCACGTTGATGATCTTGTTGATGATGCCCTGCGCAGCACCACCGCCGTTGAAACGGTGCCGGGGATCATCCTCGGTCAGCACCTCCTCATTGCGCTTGGCGATGATCGGCACTTCATTCCCGACGAGCCCGCCGGAGTGGTAGCGCTGAGCGTCAGCGAAGACGGCCGGGTTCACGGCACGGAAGCCGCCGCCATGGCCGACCAGTCCGCCGGTATGCTTGGACCCGAACAGCTTTGCGACGAAGCCGCCTGCCCCACCCGCACCGCCGCCGCCAGCTGTCCCGCCCGACACTGCATTGAGGATGATCTGCTGGATGATCATCATGGCGATCTGCCGCAGGAAGTCGGCGGCGAACTGCAGGAAGGCATCCTTCAGCGAGCCGAAGAGGTCCCCAGTCTCAGCGAGGTTCTGCGAGAAGCGGTCGATGGCTGAAGCGGCCTGCCCCGCGAAAGCGTCATTGATCTGCTTGCCGGTCACTACAGAGGTGCCGCCAATCCCCCGCACTCGATCGCGGGCACCTTCCAGTGCCAGTATTGCAGCTTGAGCCTCCGGTCCTCCGGTCGCGCGCCAGAAAGCCAGCATATTGTCAATGGCCGTCAGCAGCTGTGTGTTCACGGCCGTCAGCTGCTCCTGTAGGCGCTCCGCTCCGCTTTCATTGCCGGTCTCCTGAGCGAACAGGATCTGTCGCTGCAACTCGGCGCGCTGCGCCTCAAGGTCTGAGACACCCTTCTCAAGTTCAACCTGACGCCGCTTGGACTCCTCGATGTCGTACATCTGGCCGAGGATCTCGCCGTAAACCCGGCGCTGCTCCTCGGTGGCGCCGACCATCTGGGCCGCCAGTTGCCGCTGCACATAGGCGTCGCGCGTCTCGACTTCACCCCGCGCCTTCGTCAGTTCGAGGCGAGCCTGATCGATGGTCTTGATCGCCTCGCGCGCCTTCTGCTCGTCGTAGAGCCGCGTGACGCCGTCGGTGATCGCTTGCCTCTGCGCAGCGGTCAGGGTCAAACCGGCTTCCGCCGCAGCCCTCTCCTTCTCACGGAGCGCGATTAGCACCAGTTGTTGACGCTCGGCTTCATCCAGCAGGCTGATCTGGAAAGCGCGGGCGTCGTTCTCAGCCAGCAGTGACGCAAGGAAGCTGCTCTGTGTTTTGGCTTTGCGTTCGGCGTCGCCGGCACCCCGCCCGGCGTTGCGATTGGCGGCGGCCGGCGGCCGGGTCGTCGTGTCAGCAACCGGCCGAGGCCGCGTCAGTTCGCTGGTGCCGTTGATCAGGCTCATCCCGGCGAGCCGGGTCTCACCAAGCGCGATCACGCCGCGATCCTGCTGGATGGAGCGGTCGATCTGAGCGGCGCCCATGCGGTTGCCCTGGGCGAGCAGCCGGGCCTTCGTCGCCTCGTTCTGCATGACGCGGCCGTATGCCTTCGCCACGTCGTCAGCGACCACATCCACGGTGCGAGCGCGGGCGCCTGGCAAGGCCGAGGTGAGTTCCTGCACCAGGCTCAACAGCGCGTTGATCTCAGCTTTGGCCTTCGTCCAGTCGATGAAGTTGACCCAGTCGACGAACGACCGCCACGCGGCCCCGAAGTCGGCCAGGATCTGCGACCACGGTCCCTTCATCTGGGCGGCCGTGTCGCCGTACTTCTTGGCGAAGATGTCGAAGGCCTGGGTGCGGGCCTCGGCGTCCTTCTTGGACTCGCGCAGCTGCTCGATGTGTTTGCGCTCGGCTTCGGTGAGGAATCCGAGTTCGTCGTCCAGCGCCAGCACGGCATCGGCGTTGCCGGTGAACGCTTTCATCACGTCCTCGGCCGCCGTCTTGACGTCGACCTTGAGCACCTTCGCCATGTCGCCGGCCGCCTTGGCGAAGCGGTCCAGATAGGCGGGGTCGACGGCTCGGCGCACCGCGTCCCGGGTGATTGCCATGGCTTCGTCGGCGGTGGCGCCGATTTCCTCGAGACGTGCGGCGAACGCGGCCAGTCGGGGCGCGCTGTACTGGGCCGCGTTGCCAGAGGTGCTCAGGATGCGCTCGACGTTGGTGAGCCGCGACGCCTCGGTGTTGGCCCGGTTCATGGCGCTGATGAACGGTGCAAGCGCGGCGCCGGCCAGTGCGATGACCGGGATGAAGCGGATGATGGCGCCGGTCGCCTTAGGGAAGATCTGGGCGATCTGGCCGCCCTGCTGCGCGAACGCCTGCATCGGGCTGGTGCCGCTGGCGATCTGCGTGATCAGATCGTTGACCTGGTAGCCCAGGTTCTGCAACTCGTAGGGACGAAGGCCAAGCGGCCCGCGGCCCTGACGCGTCGAATAGGCGTTGGTGATCTTGCTGGCGAGGTCTCCGGCCCGCGCCTGATTGCGCAGGGCGCCAGCGGTCGCATTGGCGCGTGCAGCCGCCGTCGATTGGACCCCGTTGAGGCGCGTCAGCCCGGCAGCAAGCTGATCCACCGCACCGTCGGTCCGAGCAGTCTCGGTCGCCATCGAGGCCATGCGGCCCTCGAGCGTCGCCAGCCCGTTGCCCGACTGCGTGAACCGCGCCACCCCGGCGCGGGCCTGCTCGAGTTCAATCTTGGTGCGGCGTGCTTCTTCGCGGGCACGCTCGAAGTTCTCTGCGAGACGCTCCGGCGCTTCCACGACCTCATTGGTCCACTGGAAGTTCTCGATCTGCTTCAGCTGGCGACCGAACTTCGTCGCCTCAGCTGTGGCCCGCTCGTAGTCGGCAGCAGCCTTGGCCACGGCCGCGTCAGCCGTGGAGCGGGCCGCCCGTCGAGCCTGAGCCTTCTGCGCGGCCGACGCGAAGCGCTGCAACGCGGCCTCAGCCTTCCGCAGGCCCGGCGCCGTGTTGTCCTCGGCCTTGACTACGAGTTTGACGTCGCGGCCGCTGTCCGCCATCAGGCGCGTCCCGCTACATGGGCCACCGCCAAGGCGGCAATCTGACAGTGCGGTTCGAGGATACGGGAAATTTCTTCAAATACCGTCCCGTGGGCGTCGACGTCTTCGGCCAGCAGTGCAAAAGCCTGCCCAACTTCAAGGCCGTAAGCGACACCTCGGCCCACTGCCAAAGTGGTGAGCGTACGAGCAAAGTCCGCATGGAAGGCTGGCCGATCATTGGGCTGGATTGTAACCCCGCCGTCGTTCGCCGCCGTCAGATGTCGATCGATCACCGCCGCCAACGGAACCGCAAAAGCCGCCACCGCCGTTAGTAGTGTGGCAGCCGCCTTCACGTTCAACTGCAATGAGACAGAAATCTCATTGAATGAGACATCTGTCTCATTACTTAAGATTTTTGAATTCTTATCACGACCCATGCCCCATTGATTGGGAATTTTGGCTAGAAGAGTCAATATTTATTGAAAATAGGCCGAACATAAATCAAGCTAATATTGCTTGATGATGCTGGCCGGCATGAGAAGGCATCAAGCGCCGCGTACATCGCGGTCGGCGCGCAGCCCTACGGTACAGGAGCGGCGCTGCAGCGCACGGTGCTAGGCCATTGACCCGCCTCTCGCGGGTTGGAGTTGAGGCGAGCGCTGCACAGGCTTCCCTGCTGTGCGGCGCTCATCTCGAACAATCGGAGCGACAATGGCGAATTGGGATTACGCGCAACTGCACGCGGAGCTGCAGGAGGAGGCCGAGAAGTTCTTCCCCGACTGGCGAAGGCTTGTCGCTGACTTCAGCCCACGCCCGAATGGACACGGTCGCACGCCGCAATCGAATGCGACGCCTCAACGCATCCCGGTAAAACCTAGCGGCGAGAGCGGCGCTTCACCGGCAAATCTCTGAGTTCGCTATGCGACATCATCCAAGCGTCAACCTCAGACTCAATCCAAACCGCAACCCTGTGCGAGATTCTTATCTGGCGAGGAAAGCTTTCCTCCTTGATCAATCTGTAAATTGTACTTCGACTGATGGCGAGCCGCGCCACCATCTGCTCCATTCGAAGGAAGACTGGCGGTGGCGGCAGGTCAACCATTTCGGATTCCGCGCATTGCTGCGTGCGCCAGGTAAAACATGAAACCGACGTCTCGGCCGTCCTCAGAAGCCGAACCCATCATTGCTCGAATACGAGCCACGATTAGGCAGGGATTTTCCGTCTCAACTGCCTCGCGAACTAGGTACGTAGCCTCAGCCTCGCCCATGGCGTTCATCTGATCCCACGAAGGGGAATAGGTGCTTGCGGTCATAGATTCCTCATTGTGAAATCTGACCAACAGTCTTCGACGCTGGTGGCCAGACACTAACGCGTTCGAAGTACTGCCGAGGAACAGCAGCGGGCAAAGCCCCGCGTCAGCGCCTGGCCATAGCTAGACACCTCCCCCCCTCTAAACCGCCTTCGACCGCGACCGCAACTGCTGTTGCGATACAAACATAATGAGCGAATACAATTCGCGACGTCAATATATATTTAAGTCTGCTTAATAGAGACAAATATCTACAAAGTAGAGATAAGCCCCCACCCGGCGGCATTTGCTCGAATGACGACGTTCGCCCATAAAGGGCACATGAATCACGTCGCACCAGTTTTCATCGCCATCACCCTCGCCGCGCTATCGGCGGCGGAAGGAGCGCAGGCCCAAGCGTGGCGAGTAGAGTCGTCAACCGATGCCTTCAGCGACAAGCGAACTGTGACAGCATCAGTACGCGGTCGCGGGTTCGCCATGGTAGTTCGCTGCAAAAGCGACCTCCTCGAAACATACTTCCTAGGCGGCTATGTCGGTGACGACGATGCAAACGTCCGCTACCGGATCGATGGTGGTGAAGTTCAGGAAGATGTGTGGGATTCCTCAACTTCTAAGGATGGGTTGTTTGCCGACGCGCCAGGAGAGGTGGCACGTTGGATGGCCTCAGGCTCCAGGATGGTGCTCGAGTACGAAGACTTCTCCGGCACGCCCCACCAGTTCAACATCCCGCTGGGTGGCTCTGCGGTAGCGATCAATCAGGCGCTAGACGCCTGTGGGGTGCCTCGCACCAATCCACGCACCATTGATGGCCAAGTGTGGCGTCGAGTCGTCATCGATATCGACAAGATGGATCGCTCCCTTGTTCGAGGCCTGCAAAACTTGCTCAACGATCAAGGCTTCTCGATAGAGCCTACGGGTCGGCGTACTCAGGGGACCTATGCCGCCCTGTCCACATTCTATTCCGGATATTGGACGCGATGCGGGGAAGGTCAGGACCTCTCGGCAAGTTGCACATCTTGGCGCAGTTCGAAGCGCTTAGATCCTGACGCCGACTACACCAAAGAGCCGATCGACCTGCTGCTCGAGGTGATCGAAGCGAAGAGGACCGCTGCCGCGAAAGCGGACACCCCAACGGAAATCACGGACGTCCAATGGTCGCGCCAGGTGAGCCCCGAGTTCCCCGAGCGGGCGCAATCCCGCGGGATTACCCAAGGGGCAGCGACGGTAAGCTGCAAATTCAGCGGAAACGGCTCACTCTCAGACTGTCGCATCGTCGATGAAACACCCGCTGGGGCAGGCTTCGGCCAAGCCGTTCTAAGGGCTGCACGTAGTGGACGCCTCAGCCCGCGCACTGTCGATGGCACACCGACTGAGTCCAGAGTTACATTCACCACCGATTTCAAGCTGGACTGAAGCGGCGGACTTTAGCTCTCGACCCTATGCGCCCGAGCCAAAATATCGGCTGCCCGATCCATCCCGCGTTTTCGCAATTCAGAGATAAAGCGCGGGATCGGAGGAACAATGCTTCGGTATGGTTCGCCGGGACCAGTAAAGAGTCCCCCGCCTGGCCCCGTGAACAAACCACCCCCAGGACCCGTGAAAAGACCTCCACCAGGGCCTGTGAACAAGCCGCCACCGGGTCCTGTAAAGAGGCCACCGCCCGGCCCGGTGAATAGTCCGCCACCGGGTCCTGTAAAGAGGCCTCCCCCGGGGCCAGTGAACAGTCCTCCACCGGGTCCTGTAAATGCCCCACCATCTGGACCCGTGAACAAACCGCCGCCGGGACCCGTGAACAAACCACCGCCGGGGCCAGTGAATCGATTTCGCGGCCAGCCGTTTTCTTTATGATCAGCCATTCAGCCCTCCCTTTAGGGGAGTATGGCCGGGCGGAACGCAGTTCATCAAGTCTACGCTCAGATCCGATACGCTGGCAGCGAACCAGGTCGCGGGGGTGCCCGCCGAACGACTGGCCTCACTATGCCGGCCGTCCCCAACTCAGCCTCCCTTTGATCTGGGTTCGTGCTGATCATCTGACGCGCGGCGATGCCGTAGGTCGTCGAGTCCAGCGCCTCGGCCCGGCGTCCTGGAATACGCTCGAAGCGCCGAACTGGACGCCCACGACTGTAGCGGACCACGCGCCGTTCAGACGTCAACTCTTCATAGAAGCGGGCGTCCAAGGACGCACTGAAGCGGATACCAGTCCCATGCTTTAACCGGCTCATCAGTTGCGCCTTGGCCGAATCCACACCGACCAGGATCAGGGTAATATTCTTCGCCTGCGATCGCTCAATGATCGGTCGCGCGAACCCGCCAACGCCTTTGATGGCGAACACGCGGCGCGAGAGTCGAGGCTTGGCGAAGGCATAGACTTGATCGGTCACGCCGCCGTCGCCGCTGTCGATGAAGGTCGCATCCACGCGCAACGTGCCGCCGTTGGGATGTGGCCAGGTTGCCTTCAGCGCGTCGTCCAACTCGGCCCACGACGAGTCATCGGTCGGCCGCCCCCAAATGACGGACGAGCCGAGGATCAGCACCGTGTCTTCGCGTGTATGGCCGAGGTAGGTCAGTTCAAAGCGGTCGTCTTGCACATCCACGCCGACAGTAAGGAACAGCACCTCAGTTGGGATCGCTTCCAACCCGAACGGTTCAGCACGCGCCGCCAAGTTGGTCTCATCCAGGTCGTCGGCTGTTTCGCGCCACGTCTCGGCTAGGATGGTATTCACGAAGGTCTGCAACTGATCCGGCTGCCCCTTCGCCGCGAGGAACTCGGCGGCCAACTTGCCCCACGACGCGTTCGCCAACGTCGACACAAGGGCGTTGAGTTTGAAGCCTACATGTCCCTGAACTTCGGGCTGCGTGGCTCGCCAGGTGCCGGCGGCGATCATGGCCGGCTTGTGCCGCTCCTCGATCAAATCCTCACAGTGCGGGCAACGGAATGCGGCGGTCTCCGGCCGCCCCCTCTCCCATTCGATGTGTCGCCATAGGATCTCAGCGAAGGTGCCACATGACGGGCATGGGACCTCGAACACACGCTGATCCGATTGCGCATATAGCCGCGCCACGTTCGATGTCAGGTCATCGGTCGGCGTCGACCCGCAGATGATCTTGCGGTTGCCGAACGACAAGGTCCGGTTCACGGCCAGGGTGAGCGGGTTGCCCTCGGCGGTGGACTCCATGGCGTCAATTTCATCCATCAGGAGGATGCGGACATTGTGCCGGCGCAGGTTACGAGGAGACTTGGCCGCGACAACCTTCAGCGAGCCCCCCGCGAACCGGCGAGACATGAGGGTGTTGCGTCCGCCCTCCTCGCTATCGTCGGACAGCAGGCCAGCGCATGCCGGCGTTGCCTCGAAAATCGGTTCAAGGTCGCTGACGACGAAGTCGCGGGCGTCATCTTCAGTCGGCAGCAGAACCAGGATAGGCGACGGTTCATTTGCCACGTAGCTGGCGACGGTCGCGCTGATCAGCGTCGACAAACCCACGCGAACCGACTTCATGAGCGTCACCCGCTCAATGCCCGGATCAGAGATGGCGTCTGCAATGCCCCGTTGGAAAGGCCACAGGCGAACGCGGCCCGGCGTGGCGCTGACGCCCTCCGGTAGACGCATCTCGGACTCGATCCAGTTGGCCAAATTCAGGCGGGGCGGCGGGATCAGGGCGCGCAGGGCGTTCGTGCGGACCCGGTCAAGCGTCGTGGTCATGCCCTGCCCTCCCCGATCTCTGTAAGGGCGTCGCGGATTTCCCGATCCAGTTCGGCCAGGTCGTGCGCCGTAAGCGTAGGCACGCGCGAGTGAACGCGCGCTGGGACGGCCAGCATCGCAGCCCGAACGCCGCGCAGGGTAGCTCCCCATTCGGCCTCAACCGCAGCAGCGGACACCAACTCTCCCCGATCACGGGCGTTCTGCATGGCCAGTCGGTCAGCTGCTTCGCTCGCTTGCCTGATCTTCTGTTCCTTCAATGGGTCGCCTTCGCCCAGTCGCCCCCGCGCCTTGTCGCTTAAGAAGGCGCAGTAGGTGCGCGTTGCATCGGCGACATTGAAAGCGTCACGCCCGCGGCCAACCGATTTGACCACGCCGTCCTCGACCAACTGGCTGATCCTGCGCGCGGTGATGCCGAGGAACGCGGCCAAGTCCGCTTTGGAGCAACGGATCTCACAAAGGGCGGCCGTCGTTGCGATCGGTGCGACGCGTGACGGCGCAGACTCGTCGCTATGGGCGACGGCAATAGGCGCCAGTAGGTCCACGATGTGGTCACTGTGGTCGAGCGCAGTCATGCTGGACCTCGGAAATGGGTTTCAGAAAAATTGCAGCGCGCGAAATACCGGGGTCCTTTGCCCCCGCATTGGTAGCGCCCCCCAAAGGGACCCCCGGTTCCACTGATGGGATCAATGTGCGCCCCATCGAAGGGCCGCGTGGTGGCCCGCACCGGGTTTTCCACGGCAAGCACGATCAGGGTGATCGAAGCTGCTTGCGTGGGTGTCAGGTTATGGGCACCTATAGGTCGTCCGGGGAAGGCTTCGAAACCTCCCCCGGACGCCGCTCCTGCCAGCCGACGCTGCGCAGATCGAGGCCCGTCGGATTGCCCCCGGCGGGTCTCTTGCTTTGCCGGCACATTTAGCAATGAGGGCGAATCAGTCTCGGCGCCAAGCCAAAGCCGGGTACGCCCTTGCACTGCCCCCGCTATCCACAGGGACGGCGGGGAACGCTCCAGATCGAATATGGGAATAGGTGCGCCTGCCGACCCGGACATCTGGACACCCCTTAAGGGGGTTGTCCGTGTCTGTCCGGTCAGTCGACAGCATGGCGAGGGGGCTTGTCCGACCCGTGTCCGGCCTTGTCCGAGTGTTGTCCGATCAATCATCGAACCCATCCCCACCATCGTCAAAGCCGTTGATCTGGTTGACCTTGTTCACCATCACGCGGTCGCCGAGCATAATTGTCCGACCTTGTCCGGCCAGATCGCGACATGCCCTTGTGAACATCCTTCGCCGTGTGTCCTCTTTTTCGGACCCGGACACGGCCCTGCCGGCAATACAGGCTTCCCGCCACTCCTGCTCGGACACGCCGGACAAGGGCGGACAGTCCCCGGACACCCTCGCATTGTCCGCCTCAAGAACGGTCAGGATGTCCAATGCAGCGCGAGCACTGGGTGACAGTTTGTCGGCCCTCGGCGCCGTGCCTGCGGCCAGTTCCCCGACCAGGGCGGCAGTGATCGGGTCGCCGTCTTCGTCCACGCCGAGCGTCCGCGTCTCGATGATGAACGCCATGTCGCGATCACAGGAGCCGTTGCGGTTCTTCGTCAGGTTGCCCCGGACGACTCCGACATCATCCCGGCTGACGTGCATCGCCATGTCGAGCGCGCCATTCAGCAAGCTATGCCCGCGCGGCGTCTTCCCCTCCGCCTTGGTGTCATGGTGGATCAGGACGACGGCCGCGCCCCACTGGGCCAAGCCGCGCGCCACAGCGACGACGCGCCCCATGGCCTCGGCGCTATTCTCCTCAAGGCCAGGGAACGCCATCGCCAGCGTATCGAGGAAGACGAGCGCCGGACGCTGCGTTTGAATGGCTTCCAGCATCGCCGCCAGGTCCGGGCTATCCTCGGCCAGCAAGTCGCTGACACCCTCAACCAAGGTGAAGTCTGCGGCGTCACCGTGTTTCATTTTTAGCGCCGTCACCCGGCCCCGCATCCCGTGCGGATCTTCAGCTGCGATGTAGAACACGCGGCCCGGCTTCGACCGCATCCCGAACGCCTCACGGCCTTGCGCCACGGCGTAGCCGATGTGGGGACTGATCAGCGACTTGCCGGCGCCAGGCGCGCCAAAGATGCAACCGACGTCGCCGGGGGCCAGAATTCCTTTCAGCACGTAGCCACGCGACGGCGTGGACTCACACTGGGCAGGCGACAGGAAGGTGAGGCGAGACGGTGTGGCCGGCTTCGGCGCCTCAGCCAGCGTAGCGTTCCAGCCATAGGCTTTGGCTAGATCGAACAGCGAGCCGATCCCGAGTGTTTTTCCGCTCCGGTGCCCGAACGAGTCCCACTTCTTTCGTTGATCCTTCGCATCGTACTTGTCGCTGCCCTGCGACCAAGCTTCCCATACCTCGAAGCCGCGTTCAGAGCCGCTCGACGCGGCGTTGATCGCCATCCCGATGCGAAGCCATTCGTCACGATCGTCTGCGGGTACGAAAGCAAGAGCGGCATTGATCCGGTCCACTCTGCTTTCGAATAGGAGAGCTTCTAGATCATCATCCTCATCGAGGTCAGCAACTGGCGCCACAGGCTGGATCGGCTCGATGCCGGCCAGCAGATCCTCAACATCGACGTAAGGTCCGCCGCCTTTGTCTAGAGCGACAATCTCGAGGGCCATATCAACGGGGCGGCCCTCGACCAATCCCACGGTGTGATACTCGCCCTTCCCGACCGCCCCGAAATAGTAGGACTGAGATCGGGTGAAGGACTCGCCTGCGAGGATGCCGCCAAGAGCACCATTGACGCGCGCCATCAACGCGTACCGCTCATCAGGCGACAGGGCTTCTGATGTCGGACACAGGACGCGCCAGCGGGGAGCCTCAGGCGTGTGCGACGGCGTGGTGTACAGGATACCTGCTAGGTTTGCCGCACGTAGGCGCTTGGCCGCTTCATCTAGGGTGACGACGCCAGCGTCATAATCACCCTCGACCCCGTCGATTGTCTCCAAGTTGGCGTCATGGCGCAGAGACCCACCTGGCAGCTTAGGAACGTCTCCGAACCGGGCCAGCTTCAGCCAAGGCAGAGATTTCTTAGATGTGGCGCGGGTCCCATCGATCAGGTCAGCGAACAGCCGAAGCGTGGTGCCTACCCGTGTCTGCTGCTTCGCGTACTCATTGGCGAAGCGCGTTATGATCAGTTGCCGGTCGAGCGGAGAGACAGGCGTCTCTTTCTTTGCAACAGGAACATCGTTATAGTCCGTACCGACGTCGCCCAAGATGTCATCGCATTCAACGCCGCTTCCGGTTGCAGCCGGGGCGGCGTTTTGCGTTTCAGGCGGTCCAATCGGCCCAAGCAAATCGAGCAAGTCAGGGTCTGAGTCGGTTTGGACTCTCCTGCTAACGTATTGATTGGGCATCGGCTCTTTTCCCTTCGGTTTGGGAAAAAGCGCAATAAATTCAAACTAGATAAGGGGACTCTTAATCAGCGGGTCCACAGTTCGAACCTGTGATCACCCACCATCGTCTTTCCTTACATTTCAGATGTTTGGGCCACGTTTCGGGCCGTGGTGCGTCTTGAACAAGACGGCGCCGTGAGACTTTGGCGCTCCCCCATGCTGTCCGTGCTTGATGCAGAGCGAGAACAAAGACAGAGCAATTGACTCGCCATCCTCAAAATCCGGCAGCAGGGGTCGCCTCCGGGTCGGGCGACGGGCATGGATAATCAACCTGTCGGCCCTGATGAGGCCTTTGCGAGAGAATCAGGAGCGCTCGACCGCGATCTAGAGGATCGCCACCGGCCCAACCTTGCCGCCGAGGAGGGTCGCCAGATGATCGGCGGTCTGATCGCTGGCATGCGTTTTGTGGGCTGAGCCCGTTGGGTTCTCTCGATGTCGAACGGGTCTATCCGGGGATAGTCTGATCCTGACGGATGCTGATCACACGCTCCTCCCCCAGGAAGACATGGGCGGCGATCCCGCTGAAGTGGCTTTTCAGAAGCGCCTCAGCCTCGACGACGGCTTCCTCATCGGTCTGAGCGTCCAGCGGCTCCATGTGCGGGATGCCGAGGATGATCGATTCAACAAAACAGAAATAGGTCACGGATTCCTCCCGAACCTTACCGGCGGGAGTTTGCGGCGCACGCTACCGATCTCTTCCAGCCGCGAGCGCCCGATACCGTCAGCCCACGATAGGCCCACCTTGCGCCCGTGAAGAACAGGAGTCTACCTGCGCAGGGGATGCTTTGTTCCGGAGTAGCCAAATCGCCGCAGCCATTTTGCTGGATTAAATGCGGAAGTTGGACCCATAGTGCGAAGACCCGCCAGATTGGCGGCGCATTGTAAAATAATTTGCCCCTGGAGAGTGCAGAATGCCTGTCGCCTTGCTTTTCGTCCTGGCTCTCCAACAGACGGGCCCCGCCCTCACCTGGTCCGACGCGCCGCCCCCTCCTGCTGCAGCGGAAGCCTCCCCTGCAGCCAACGCTCCAGCATTGCCCGCACAGGCGCTAGCCGATCCCTATGGCTGGGAGCGATCGCAGTGCAGCCCCTTCATCCGCAAGGATGAACCCCTGGCCCAGTGCCAGGCGCGGGTGCGATCAATGCTTGCGGGCGCAATGGGTGACAAGCTGCCCGAAGGTCTGAGCCCCGACGCTTTTGCAAACTGCAACCATGACGAGGCGGCGAAGGGGTATGCGTTCCAGTGCGGAACCCGCACGGTCGCTTCAATGGGGACACCGGCGCCTGTGGAGCCCGTCTGCGAAAACCGTCCTGAACGCGCAGGCCAAGGCCTCGCCTTCAATAGTCGGTGCCAGCCAGTCGGCGGAGATGCTGAGGCTGGATTGCGCTTCCGCCTCGGAGGCGACTGAACGCGCAACGGTCCTGGAGGAGAAGGCAGCGCTTGAATCCCCGATATTCCTGGTTGAACGCCCGGTTCTGGCTAGGGCCGCGGCGCCACGCACCGCCGCGTGCAACACTGAGCAGTAGCCATGCTTAGCTATCGAGGCCCGCTCTCTTCGGAGGGCAGGCTTTCGTCGTTTCAGTTAGACGGCGGCTAACCGCCCCTAGCTGGTGTTCGGAAGGTCGGCTAGCATCGGCTCAACTGCTTCCCCGTTTCGTAACCGAGCTGACCGCCATCGAAATTTCAGTCGAAGCTGCACCTCATAAGGGCGAATTTTTTCTAGTCGACGCCGGCTTCTTGGGTAACGGCAGGGTTGCCGGCATAGAAATCGCCAACGAAGAGAAGCTGATCCATCCGGGGATGAACGTCGTCTCGCGTCCTAACGGAACGCCAGATCAGTATCCGGAGCGCCCCCGCCTGGTTCATGTACCGGAGAAGGGCGGAATGCCGCGCGATCTGGAAGAGTTCGCTGGCATATGGATTGTGTCTGAGCCTTTGAAGCAACTGTTTGAGCAGATGGATGCTGAGGCGTTTGCATTTGCGGCATGCGACTTCAGCCTTGCTGACGGGAGCTCCGGCCCTCAGTATTACCTAGGCAATGTGCTGCGCAGGATCGACGCCCTGGATGAAGCGGCCTCTCGCGTGAGGATCAAGCTCGATCACAATTATCAGACCGGCGAGGACGAGCAACTTTACAGCCTCGTCGGCGGAGCCAGCCTGGTGTTCAAACAAGATCTTGTGGGAGATGCCCATATCTTCCGCCAGGATCGCATGGGAGCGCCTCCCATCTGCGACCGCGCGATGTTTGATGCATTGAGTGCGGTGAACTTCTCCGGCGTGCGACTGCGCGATGTAGCCGATATCTAAGAAGTTCCCCTTCAAACGGATTCTACCTATCCGCTGACAACCTGGACGGGCGATTGCGACGTCAGACCACGATACGGCTCGCCGCGATGCTGTCGTCCCACTCGAAGTGATCGTGCAGCGAAGAGTTGGCGCTGCGTCCATCCGCCTGCAAGGCATGCACTTCTGAGTCGCTTCCTAGACGCCCGCTCGACATTCGGCGCCGCCGTTGCGGAGGCCCAGTCGTGGAAGCCTCGGGTCGATCAGCATGAACGCGCCGCGTTCGAGACGAAGCTTGGCCCTTCCCAAGGGGCGTCGGCGCGGGCAGGAAGGGATTCTGAATCCCCTTTCCTTTCTCGGTGCTGTCCCATGCCCTCCGGTCTCATGGCCCTGATCGACGATGTCGCGAGCATCGCCAAGCTGGCCGCCGCCTCCGTCGACGACATCGGCGCGGCCTCGGGCAAGGCGGCGAGCAAGGCGGCGGGGGTGGTGATCGACGACGCGGCGGTGACGCCGAAATACGTCACCGGCCTGTCGCCCAGCCGGGAGTTGCCGATTATCGGCAAGATCGCCGTGGGGTCGATCCGCAACAAGCTGCTGCTGATCCTGCCGGTCGCCCTGCTGCTGACCGCCTTCGCCCCCTGGGCCATCACGCCCCTGCTGATGTGCGGCGGCGCCTATCTGTGCTTCGAGGGCGCCGAGAAGGTCATGGAGATGTTCGGCGGCCACGAGGCGGAAGAGAAGCCGGTCAGCGACGACCCCGCCCATCTGGAAAAGGCCACGGTTTCCGGCGCCGTGCGCACCGACCTGATCCTGTCGGCCGAGATCATGACCATCGCCCTGGCCGATGTGACGGACGCGCCCCTGGCGACCCAGGCGGGCGTGCTGATCGTCGTCGCCCTGGCCATGACCGTGGCCGTCTACGGCGCGGTCGCCCTGCTGGTGAAGCTGGACGACATCGGCCTGCACATGGCCAAGCGTCCGTCCAGGTCCAGCCAGGCGATCGGACGCGGACTGGTGAAGGGCATGCCGGGCGTCTTTTCCGCCCTGTCCGTCATCGGCACCGTGGCCATGCTGTGGGTCGGCGGCGGCATCCTGGTGCATGGCTCGCACACTCTGGGCCTGGCCTGGCCGGCCGAGCCGATCGAGCACCTGGCCCATGCGGTCGGCGGCGCCCTGGGCCCTCTGGGCGGCGTGGCCGGTTGGACGATCACGGCCCTGCTGTCCGCCGTGCTGGGCCTGATCCTGGGCGGCCTGATCGCCGTCCTGCTGCACCAGGGCCTGAAGCTGTTCGGACGCGGCGCGCACTGAGAGGCGCTGCGCCGCCTCACGTCACCTGACGCTTCTCCAGCTTCCGGGCCAGGGTGCGGCGGTGCATGCCCAGGCGCCGCGCGGTCTCGGAAATATTGAAATCAGTCTCGGCCAGGACCTCGTGGATGCGTTCCCATTCCAGGGTCTTGATCGAGGTCGGGCGGGCACTGAGGGCCGCGTCGGGGTCGCCGTCCTGACGGGCGAAGGCGGCCTCGATCTCGTCCGTGCCGGCGGGCTTGGCCAGGTAGTGGCGGGCGCCCAGCTTGATGGCCTCCACCGCCGTGGCGATGCTGGCGAAGCCGGTCAGGACCACGATCACCAGTTCAGGGTCGAAGGCGTGCAGGGTCTGGACGCAGGTCAGGCCCGAGGCCGCCCCCAGCTTCAGATCCACCACGGCGTATTGCGGGTGATGCACCTTCAGCAGGTCCTGAAGCTGTTCGTGGCTGCGGGCCGAGACGACCTCGTAGCCGCGTCGCTCGAACGACTTGCGCAGGGTCCGGGCGAAGGCCTCGTCGTCCTCGACGATCAGCAGGCGGCGGGGGGCGTCGGTGTCGGTCATTTCGGAGCCAAAGCCTCCAGAGGCAGGGTCAGGCGGACGCAGGCGCCGCCGTCGCGTCGATTGGCGGCCACGACGCCGCCGCCCAGTTTGCGCATCACATTGACCAGCAGGAAGAGGCCCAGCCCGGCCCCCGCCCGTCCCTTGGTCGATTGATAGGGCTGGCCCAGGCGCTCGAGGATTTCGGGCGAGAAGCCGGGGCCGTCGTCGTTGAACTCGACCGACAGCAGGTCGTCGTCCAGTGCGGCGGCGACCACCATGCGCTCGGCCCCGGCCTCATGGGCGTTGTCCAGCAGGGCGCTGAAGACCTGTTTCAGGGCCGGATCGGCGATGATGCGCGGGTCGAGGGGCGTCGGGACGCGCAGGATCACCGCCATGGCGTCGTTCGACTTCTCGCGCCACTCGGCCGTGATCTCGGTCAGGAAACCGCCCAGGGTCGTGACGGTCGGCGCCTCGCCCCGCGCCTCGCCCGCCGACATCAGGATGCCGGTGACGATGGTCTTGCAGCGCTCGACCTCGGCCTGCATCTCGACGATGTCGGCGCTGAGATCGGCGTCGGCCTTCAGCGCCGGCATGCGCTTCCAATCGCTGAGGATGACCGAGAGCGAGGCCAGGGGCGTGCCCAGTTCGTGCGCCGCGCCGGAAGCCAGCAGGCCCATGCGGACGATGTGATCCTGCTCCGCCGCCTGCTGCCGCGCCTCGGCCAGATAGGCGTCGCGCGCCCGCAGATTCTTGCTCGTGCGGGTGACGAAGGCCACCAGCAGGACGGCGATCAGGATGAAGTTGACCAGGGCCCCGGCCTGCAGGAGGCCCAGCCTCTCGTCCGCGCCGGGCGGCAGGGGCAGGGGCAGGCGCCACACCGCCAGCAGGCCCAGGCAGGCGCTGGTGATCAGGACGAAGCCCCAGGCGTAGGAGGGCCGCAGGAGCACCGCCGCCAGGACGATCTGCATCAGATAGAGGGCCGCGAAGGGATTGCCGGTACCGCCGCTGAAGAAGAGCAGCCAGGTCAGGGCCGCCACGTCGACGAACAGGGCCAGCAGCAGTTCCGGGTCCGTGACCGTATGGCGGCGCAGGGTCACGGGGGCGCTGGCCACGTTCATCAGGGCCAGCCCGGCCGGCGCCAGCAGCAGCATGCCCAGAGGCAGGGGAATCTTCAGCCCCCAGTGGACGACGGCGATCGTCACCACCTGGCCGATGACCGCCAGCCAGCGCAACTGGATCAGCAGCAGCATGTTGCGCCGCCCGGCCGCGCCGGGCGAGACCGGCGCCTCGTCCCGGTCGTCCAGGCCGGTCAGACCGCGCAGGACGCGCATCAGGGCCATCAGACGCCCCCTCCCCGTCGCCGGACTTCCTCGCGACGGAAGAGCCAGAAGCCGAGGACGCACAGGCCCGCCAGGCCGAACCAGGTCAGGGCGTAGATCAGGTGGCTGTTGGCGAAGCGCACGACCGTCAGCCCCCCGCGCGGCCAGCCGCCGGGATTGGGCGCGGCGTCGGCGTCGATGAAATAGGCGGCGACCGGCCCTGACAGGCCCCTCGCCCCGGCGATCCCCGCCACGTCGCGCGAGAACCAGCGGTCGCCCGCCGGGTCGTTGGCGCGCAGGAAGCCGCCCTTGGGCTCGGTCAGGCGCAGAAGACCGACGACGTCGCGCGCCCCTTCGACCTGGCCTTCCGCGCGCGCGGCGGGCGCGGCGCGTTCGGCCGGGACGAAGCCGCGATTGATCAGGACGGTGAAGCCGCGATCGGTCGCCAGCGGGGTCAGGACCCAGTAGCCCGGCCCCAGATCCGTCACCGCCTTCACCAGGGTCTCGCGGCCATGATCGAAACGGCCGCTGACGGCGACGCGGCGATACTGGTCGGCGGCGCGCGTGACGACTTGATCGGGCGCGGGCGCGGCGACGGGCGCGGCGTGGATGCGGGTCTCGACCTGGCGGATCAGATCCTGCTTCCAGGCCAGGCGCTGGACCTGCCAGACGCCCAGGGCCGAGAAGCCGGCGAACAGGACGGCGAAGACCACGGCCCCCGCCGCCAGCCGGAACCGGCCTTTTGGAGCAGGACTGTCAGGCGAAGGCGGCAAGGGCGTCTCCCGCGCGGGGTCAGCCCATCGTCTGCATGTCGTGGACGGGCATCATATTGGTGTTCAGGTGATACATCACCCAGACCGAACCCGCGACGGCGATCACCACCACCACGATGGTGAAGATCAGGGCCAGCATGTTCCACCCGCCCTCGGACCTATGGTTCATGTGCAGGAAGAAGATCATGTGGACGATGATCTGCGCCACGGCGAAGGCCGTGATGATCAGGCCCGTCGTCTGGGGCGCCAGGGCCTCGGTCATGACCAGCCAGAACGGGATCGCCGTCAGCACGACCGACAGCAGGAAACCGATCATATAGGTCTTGAACGAGCCATGATCGTGGTCGTCGCCGTGGTGGTGATCGTCGTGATGATGATCGACAGCGTGTTCGTTGTGGGCCTCGGCGCTCATCGCAGCATCCCGAACAGATAGACGAAGGTGAAGACGCCGATCCAGATGACGTCCAGGAAGTGCCAGAACAGGCTGAGGCACATCAGCCGGCGCTTGTTGGCCTGGATCAGGCCCTTGCGCCAAACCTGCACCATCAGCGTCACCAGCCAGATGCAGCCAAAGGTGACGTGCAGGCCGTGGGTGCCGACCAGGAAGAAGAAGGCCGACAGGAAGCCGCTGCGCTGGGGCGTGGCGCCCAGGTGGATCATGTGGGCGAACTCATAGAGCTCGATCCCCAGGAAGCAGAGGCCGAAGACGCCGGTGATCGCCAGCCAGGTCTGCATCTGGGCCGTGCGGTTCTTGACCATGGCCAGCATGGCGAAGCCGTAGGTGATCGACGACAGCAGCAGCATGGAGGTGTTCAGCGCCACCAGCGGCAGGTCGAACAGGTCCTTGGGCGACGGGCCGGCGGCGTAGTTGCCGCCGATCACCGCATAGACGGCGAACAGCATCGCGAAGATGAGGCAGTCGCTCATCAGATACATCCAGAAGCCCAGCATGGTGCTGTGGCCTTCCGGGTGATGCGGCTCCTCGACCGGGTGGTAGATCGGCCGGCCGGCCTCGTCGACGTAGTCGGGGTTCAGGGAGGAAGCGTGGCTCATCGGATCACCCCTGCGACGCTGCGGCCGCCAGGGCCTTGGAGCGCGCGTCCTCGGTCGCCTGCACCGTCTCGGCCGGGATGTAGTAGTCGCGCTTGTAGTTGAAGGTATGGAAGATGGCGTAGGCGATCAGGGCGAAGAAGCCGAGCGCCGCCAGCCACCACATGTACCAGATCAGGGCGAAGCCCACGACCAGGGCCAGACCCGACAGGATCACGCCCGCGCCCGTATTGCTGGGCATGTGGATGGGCTTGAAGCCTTCGGTCGGGCGCTGGTAGCCGCGCGCCTTCATGTCCCACCAGGCGTCGGAGTCATGGATGATCGGCGTCTTGGCGAAGTTGTAGTCCGGCGGGGGCGAGGAGGTGGCCCATTCCAGGGTGCGGCCCTGCCAGGGATCGCCCGTCTCGTCGCGCAGCTTGTCGCGATTGATGATGGAGACGGCGAACTGGATCAGCATGGCCAGGATGCCGACAGCGATGATGACCACGCCCACGGCCGCGATGATGAACCAGATCTGATAGGCCGGATCGTCGAAGACCCGCATCCGGCGCGTCACGCCCATGAAGCCCAGGACGTAGAGCGGCATGAAGGCGACCCAGAAGCCGACCACCCAGCACCAGAAGCTGACCAGCCCCCACGTCTTGTCCAGCTTGAAGCCGAAGGCCTTGGGCCACCAGAAGTTGATGGCGGCGAACAGGCCGAACAGCACCCCGCCGATGATGACGTTGTGGAAGTGGGCGATCAGGAACAGGGAGTTGTGCAGGACGAAGTCGGCCGGCGGCACCGCCAGCATGACGCCCGTCATGCCGCCGACCACGAAGGTCAGCATGAAGGCGATCGTCCACATCATCGGCAGTTCGAAGCGGATGCGGCCGCGGTACATGGTGAAGAGCCAGTTGAACAGCTTGGCCCCTGTCGGGATCGAGATGATCATCGTCGTGATCCCGAAGAAGGAGTTCACGCTGGCGCCCGAGCCCATGGTGAAGAAGTGGTGCAGCCACACCAGGTAGGACAGGATGGTGATCACCACCGTCGCATAGACCATAGAGGTGTAGCCGAAGAGCTTCTTGCCCGAGAAGGTCGAGGTGACTTCGGAGAAGACGCCGAACAGCGGCAGGATCAGGATGTAGACCTCGGGGTGGCCCCAGATCCAGATCAGGTTCACGTACATCATCGGATTGCCGCCGAAGTCGTTCGTGAAGAAGTTGGTGCCGATGTAGCGGTCGGCCGACAGCAGGGCCAGGACGGCGGTCAGCACCGGGAAGGAGGCCACGATTAGGACGTTGGCGCACAGCGAGGTCCAGGTGAAGACCGGCATCTTCATCAGACCCATGCCCGGCGCGCGCATCTTCACGATGGTGGCGATCAGGTTGATGCCGGACAGGGTGGTCCCCACCCCGGCGATCTGCAGAGCCCAGATATAGTAGTCGACCCCGACGCCGGGGCTGTAGCCGATGCCCGACAGCGGCGGATAGGCCAGCCAGCCGGTGCGCGCGAACTCGCCGATGAACAGCGAGGCCATGACCAGGACCGCGCCCGCCGTCGTCATCCAGAAGCTGAAGTTGTTCAGGAAGGGGAAGGAGACGTCCCGCGCCCCGATCTGCAGCGGCACCAGATAGTTCATCAGGCCGGTGATCAGGGGCATGGCCACGAAGAAGATCATGATCACGCCGTGGGCGGTGAAGATCTGGTCGTAGTGGTGAGCGTTCAGGTAGCCCTCGGCCCCGCCGAAGGCCATGGCCTGCTGCAGGCGCATCATCAGGGCGTCGGCGAAGCCGCGCAGGAACATGACCAGACCCAGGATCATGTACATGATCCCGATCTTCTTGTGGTCCACCGTCGTGAACCACTCGGTCCAGAGATAGCCCCACAGCTTGTAGCGGGTGATCAGGCCGAGCGTCGCCAGGCCGCCCAGCACCACGACGGCGAAGGTGGCGACCAGGATGGGCTCGTGGAACGGCAGGGCGTTCCAGTCCAGCCGGCCGAAGATCATGGATGCGATGTGATCAATAGACATGTCGGTCAGGCGCTCAGGATTGCGACGCGGCGGCGAAGGCGGAAACGGCGGACGGAGCGGCCGGAACCCGTTCTTGGGCCAGCTCCATCGGCTGGCCCGGACGGGCCAGGCCGGCGCCCGTCACCCGGGCGACCGGGGCGGAACGCTCCAACTGGACGGCCAGCTCCTGACGACGGCGGGCCGCGTCGACGGCGGCCTTTTCGGCCTCCAGCGGGGTGCAGACGGCCATGACGTAGGACTCGCCCGAACCGAAGACGGCGTCGCCGCGACGGGCGTACTTGTCATAGACCAGCGGCCAGGTGGCGTGGACGGCAGTCAGACCCAGGCCGCCCTTCTTGTCGATGGCCATCATCTCGCCCATGCACATCTTGCCCGGCTCGACGCACATGTTCAGGACGGCGTCGAACAGACCTGCGTCGACCGAGGCGTAGTGGATGACCGGCACCTTCTCGCTGGGCTTCTCCAGCTCCAGATAGGTTTCGCGGTCCAGGCCCTGGCCGGCGGCGCGCACGCCGGCGACCCACTGATCGAAGCCGGCCTGGTCCAGGCCGTGGAAGGCGAAGCGCATGTTGGAGAAGCCGTCGCCGGAATAGTTGGCCGAGAAGCCGACGTATTCGCCCGGGCGGTTGATAACGGCGTGCAGCTTGGTCTCCATGCCCGGCATGGCGTAGATCTGGCCGGCCAGGGCGGGGATGTAGAAGGAGTTCATCACCCCGGTCGAGGTGATGTGGAAGCGGATCGGCCGGTCCACCGGGGCGGCCAGTTCATTGACCGTGGCGACGCCGTATTCCGGGTAGATGAACAGCCACTTCCAGTCCATGGCGACCACGTTGACCTGCAGCGGCTGCACCTCTGCGGCCAGGCCCTTGTCGGCGTGGATGCGGTCCAGCGGGCGATAGGGGTCCAGCAGGTGGGTGCCCGACCAGGTGATGGCGCCCAGGCAGATGATGATCAGCAGGGGCGCGGCCCAGATCACCAGCTCCAGGTGGGTCGAGTGGTCCCAGTCCGGCTCGTAGCGGGCTTTCTTGTTCGATTCCCGGTACTTCCAGGCGAAGAAGACGATCATCGCCATCACCGGCACGACGATGATCAGCATCAGGACGACCGACATGACCAGCAGGTCGCGCTGCTGGGCGGCGATGTCGCCGGCCGGCGACAGGACGACGGCCTCGCACCCCGGCAACAGGGCCAGGAGGGGCAACAGCAGGAGAGGTCGCAGGCGGCGCACGAGGGCTCCTGTCCGGAAATTGGGTGCTGGCTCGGTCATGTTGCGCGGCCCGTAGCGCCGCCGGTCGAGGGACGACATTGGACAATCCGTCCTATCCCCCCCGACGAGGATCGGGAGCAAATGGCGGCCTTCGTCATTCTTACCGTGTCGGCGCGCGTGTCGCGCCCGGGTCCAGGGAACGTCATCGGTCATGAACGCCACCAGCGGCGCGCCTTCTTCAGAGCCCCTCGAGCGGGACGCCAGCCACATCAACGCACGACACGGCAAAATAGACGCGGGCGAAATCGCCATCGGCGTGATCATCGGCCGCACGTCGGAATTCTTCGACTTCTTCGTCTATGCGATCGCCTCGGTCGTGGTCTTCCCGCAGTTGGTCTTCCCCTATGCCGGACCGCTGGGCGGGACCCTGCTGTCCTTCGCCGTCTTCGCCGTGGCCTTCATCGCCCGCCCGCTCGGCACGGCCCTGTTCATCGAGATCGACCGACGCTTCGGACGCGGGACCAAGCTGACCATCGCCCTGTTCCTGCTGGGCCTGTCGACGGTCTGCCTGGGCTTCCTGCCCAGCTACGCCCAGGTCGGCCACTGGGCGGCGGTCATGCTGATCGTCCTGCGCATCGGCCAGGGCGTGGCCCTGGGCGGAGCCTGGGACGGCATGGCCTCCCTGCTGGCCGTCAGCGCGCCTGAGAACCGTCGCGGCTGGTACGCCATGGTCCCGCAGCTGGGCGCGCCCTTCGGCCTGATGGTGGCCAGCGCCCTGTTCGCCTACTTCCTGACCAAGCTGACGGCCGCCGACTTCCTGGACTGGGGTTGGCGCTATCCCTTCTTCGTGGCCTTCGCCATCAACGTGGTGGCCCTGTTCGCCCGCCTGCGCATCGTGGTGACGCCCGCCTTCCAGGCCGCCTTCGAAACGCTTGAGCTGCACCCCACCCCGGTCGGCAAGGCCGTGCGCGAGGAAGGCGGCGGCATCGTCATCGGCGCCTTCGCCCCCCTGGCCAGCTTCGCCATGTTCCACATGGTGACGGTCTTCCCGCTGTCCTGGGTCTTCCTCTACACGGAGGAATCGCCCGCCCGCTTCCTGATGATCGAACTGGTCGGCGCCGTCTTCGGCCTAGCCGCCATCCTGGCCTCGGGCTGGCTGGCCGACCGCTACGGCCGTCGCGCCCTGCTGGCCGTCACGGCCGCCGGCATCGCCGCCTTCTCGGGCTTCGCGCCCCAGATGCTGGACGGCGGACCGGTCGGCGAGCTGGCCTACATGATCCTGGGCTTCGTCCTGCTGGGCCTGTCGTTCGGCCAAGCCTCGGGCGCCATCGCCTCCAGCTTCAGCCTGACCAACCGCTACACCGCCTCGGCCCTGACCTCGGACCTGGCCTGGCTGTTCGGCGCGGGCTTCGCCCCGCTGGCGGCCCTGGCCCTGTCGGGCAAGTTCGGCCTGGTCGCCGGCGGCGGCTATCTGCTGTCGGGCGCGATCTGCACCCTGCTGGCCCTGTGGCTGAATCGTGAACTGGGCCGCGGCCGGGCCGGCGCCAAGACCTGACGCTCCGCCCCCTTCCCTCCGCCTGAAAAGGGCGCGGCCTTCCAGGTCGCGCCCTTTTTCACGCCTGTCGCCGGACATTAAGGTTAGCGATAGTTTACGATAGACGTTCAATCGCCGCTAAGTCTATCTGATCGCCTTACCTTAAGACGCCGCCAGTATCTTACCCTCGACATCAAGGATGACGAGGACGTCATGAGGAAGTTGAAGCTGGCAAAACGCGGCGCGCTTCTGGCCATCGCCGCAGGCGCCATGGTCGCGGCGACGGCGACCGGCGCGTCGGCCGCATCCACGGCCGGGCACTCTTACCGGCTGCGGGCCACCGTGCCCGTCGCCTGCTGGGTGCGCCCGGCGGAAACCGTCATGGCCGAAGCTGGCCGCACGGGCTCCGTCGTCGAGGCGTGCAACAGCCCCGGCGGGTTCACGGTCTCGGCCCACTACCGCCCTCTCTCCGATAAGGAAAAGGCGCGGATGATCTATGGCGACCGCGCCCTGGAGCTGTCCAAGTCCGGCATTCAGGAACTGCGCCATTCCAACATGGCCACCATTCGCAGCGTCGCCTATCGCTTCGACGAGGTGGAACTGGACGAGCCGCTGATCCTGGCCCTGACCATCCAGCCGATCTGATCGGATCGACGCCCTAGACAAGAAACGCCCCGCCGGATCGACCGGCGGGGCGTTTTCCTTCGTCAGTCGCCAGAGGCGTCCTCAGATGGCCGCGATGGTGAAGGTCAGGATGTCGCTATAGTCCCCAGCCCGCTTCCCGGCGGTATCGCCGACGCTGATGGTCAGGGGATAGTCGTCGTTGCGCGCCTGGCTCGACACCACGTCGAAGCTGTAGGGCGCGGTCATGTTGACCGGCCGCGTTCCCAGCTTCAGCCCATAGTCGATGTACCAGGCTGTGCCCGTCTGACGCAGCCGCCCCTGGTTCTGGGATGTGACGGACATCCGATAGCCGCCCGTGCTGTGCACATAGACGCTGGTGTTCAGCGTGCGGACGCCCTGGGTCAACTGGCCCAGATCGATCGTCGGCGTTCCGCCCTGGCGGGTGAACTCGCCCTTCAGGCCGATGATGGCGGCGGGCGCCGCCTCCAGCACCAGGACGATCGGCTCTTCTGCATGCACCTCTCCGTTGGCGGCGCGCAGGGAGATGTAGACGGTCTGGGTGTAGCGCCCATATCCCAGATTGGCGGGCGGATTCACCGCAACCTGGATCTTCGCCACGACCTGCCCTTCCCTGGGGACTTGAAGTTGCGGGCCCGAGTTGATGTTGGACTGACCGGAGGTCGGCGTGATGTTGGCGCCGGACTGCTGGTCGCGCATGCCGTAGGGGACGCGCACCGAAGATCCCGGTGAAGTCAGACCATAGGCTTCGCCGCGAAGCGAGGTGTTGATGCGTCCGTTGCAGGGCGTGCCGCCGCTGTTGCGAAGCGTCAGGTCGAACTCGCGCACAGCCACGTCGTCCTCCAGCGGATTGTAGCGGATGACCCACTGATCCGAGGTGGAATCGATCGTCAGGGCGCATTTGGCCTGCGCCGCCGCCTGTCCGCCGGCGCCCAGGACGCCGAAGAAGAAGAGGGACGCCAGGGCGGCGTTTCTCAGAGCTGCGGAAATCATGCTCGTCTTCCTTCCAGTCATTCTTCAGGCACGTCGATCGGCAGGGTCACAGTCTTCATGTCCAGCAGGCCCTCGTTGTCGGCCGGAACCGTGAACTCAAAGCCTGCAGACGGGCTGGTGAACAGTTCGACGCGATAGGTCTTGCCGGGCTTCAACTTCTGGACCGCGAAACGGCCCACGGAGTTGGTGAAGAACAGTTCGGGTTCGGCGTTCGGCTCGTCCGCCGGACGGACGCGACCGGACAGCAGGGCGGCCGGGCGGCCGCCGTTGCCGACGATCCGGCCCAGGGCCGAGATGAAGGCGTCGCTGCCCACCTGGATGGCGTAGCCGCTCTTGTAGGCCGGGCGCACCCGCAGGATGCCTTCGCCGATGTCGTACCCCAGCGGCGCGTCCAGCACGTCGTAGCGCACCGACTGGTTCACATAGGAGGTCAGAGTATTGGACACCGCCGGCCCCAAGGCGCCGCTGCGCGACACATATTCCCCACGCTCGAAGGACTCGCCGACGATCACCCGGTGATCGTTCAGGGTCCGGTGAGGATAGACGATGGCGAAGCTGTCGTAGATGTTGCGTCCGACCGCCACCTTGCCGCCCGCCGTGGCGATGGAGCTGCCCAGGCGCAGGGTGGTGACCTGCTCGTCCCCGATGCTGCTGAAATCCTGACCGAAGGCGTAGTGCGACAGGCTGGCGTCGAAGCGGTTGCCCACATAGTCCAGCTGTCCAGACACAGAGCCAGGCCCGTCGTCGTAGTTGGACTGGACCGAATAGCCCCAGGATCCGACGCGGTTCTCGGTCGACTGCTGGAAGCGGACGCTGCCGTTGTTGCGGGCGGAACTGTAGCGCGCCTCGCCGCGACGGTCGTAGCGCGGCGACCAGATCAGGGCGAAGGTGAAGCCGAAGCCGTCGCGGTTGATGCCGAAGGTCGACCCGTAGTCCGTATATTCCGCGCCGAACTGCACGCCCCACTGCGGCGTGATGCGATAGGTGGTCGTCGCGCCGACGCTGTAGGAATCATCCATGAAGGCGCTGCGGCTCATCCGATAGGAGGCCGTGAGGTTGGCCAGCCAATCGGCCGAGAACCGGTGCGAATAGGCGCCGGTGAAGATCCAGGAAATCGGATTCTGCGCCGTGGCGTTGCCCAGGCTGGCGTAATCCTCGGACGTGAAATCCGCCACCACGGTCCAACTGTCGAAGGTGTCGCCGCGATCGACCGCATGGTCATAGCTCAGGGCGTAGGCGTAACCCGCGCCGCGATCGCTGTTGCTGGCGGATACGTCGATGCGGGCGCGAGCGCCGTTGCGCAGGATGAACTGGGTCTGGCCGGTCAGGTTCTGGACCTGCTCCGACGCCTGGACGCCGATGCCTATGGCCGGACGGTTCTCGAAAGCCTTGCGCCAATAGCCTGTGAAGGCCAGTTCGCCGTCGCTATAGTCCGGCGAGCCGAACAGACCGGTGTTGGTCACGCCCAGAT
This sequence comes from Brevundimonas faecalis, assembly GCF_040549405.1. Classification (NCBI taxonomy): domain Bacteria; kingdom Pseudomonadati; phylum Pseudomonadota; class Alphaproteobacteria; order Caulobacterales; family Caulobacteraceae; genus Brevundimonas; species Brevundimonas faecalis. Next base: position 192,524 of record NZ_JBEPTF010000004.1, read on the forward strand.
AGGCGCCGTACTCGTAGTCGCCGGGCTCCAGATCGATGGCGTCCAGATAGGCGCTGTAGGCGACGGTCTCGCGCAGGCCTGACTCGTTCTGGATCTCCAGCTGGATGTCGTTGGAACCGGTTTCCAGCGGCAGGTTGGACAGGTCGTACTGGCCGGGATCAAGCCGGAATTCCCGCACGAAGACGCCGTTGCGCAGGACGCGGACGGTCGAGGCCTCCTGCAGAACCAGTTGTCGCCCGCCGGCCAGGACATTGTTGCGGAAGGCCTCGAACCGCTGACGTTGCCGCGCCACGCCGACGCCGCCCATCTGCACATAGCCTTGCCGTCCCCGGGTCTCGGGGTCCATATCGCCCAGATACCAGCGACGGAATTCCTCCGGCTGGTCATAGACGAAGCGGGCGTAGCGACGATCGACTTCGTAGTCGCCGGAGAACAGGTCTTCACGGCCCTGAACGTCGGCCTCGAACACCAGGTTCTTGTACCGGACCGCGCCGTTCAAATAGACGCTGGGCGTGTTGACGTCCCCGTCCGACTGACGGCGCTGCACCAGCAGGTTGCTGTTCAGATAGGCCGAGAAGTTCTCGGGCGCGCTGCCCGGCTCGTCGGGTCTGCCGCCGCGGAACAGGGATTCCATCGACCGCTTGGTCGGATCGATCCGCAGGACCAGAACCGCCAGCTGATCGGGGTCATACTCCAGCCGGATGCCGGTCTCGTTGATCTCCTCGGGCGCGAAGGAGGAGATTCCCGCCAGCCGCGCCGCCAGTTCCGCCTTCGCCTCCGGCGTCAGAAGCGGGTCGATCAGACGCTTGAAGCCCTCGCTGTCGACGATGAAACGATCGTCCCTGGTCAGGACGACGGGCATTTCGCCCAGCACGCGCCGGTTGAAGTTCAACGGCACCGTCATGGCGATGTCGCGATCATAGGGATTGATGTTCGGGCGCGGCGGCGCAGTCGGCGCGGTCTGATCGGCCGAAGCCGTCTGCGGAGCCGCAGCGGGTGCTGCGGGAGCTTCAGCCGCCTGAGGTTCCTGGCCTGCATCCTGGGCGCGCACGGCGCCGGCCGAGGCCGACACCAGCGCCGCGATCAGTGCGATGCGCGATACCGCCGTTCGCATCTTCCCCTCCCCCTCGCCGTTCATCGTGCGAACCGCAGGCTCACCGGCTTGGCGGGGTCCAGCTCGACCCCCGTCGGCACCTTGAAGGTGCGTCGCGCGCCGCCGGGCGCCAGATAGCCCACGCCCACGGTCTTCGAGACTTCGTCGCTGTTGTATTCGCGGCGGAAGGGCTGGCCCGATTTGTCAGTGCCTTCGAGCACCCAGGTGGCGCCGCTCATCAGCGCATACCGCTTACCGCTGTTGGCGACGACGATCTCGACGCCCGGCTCCGCCGGTGGCGGCGGCGCGGCCTGGCCGCCCGTCAGGGAAGGATCGATTTCCGGCGCCGGCGGCGTCACCATGGCGGGCGTCACCGAGACCACCTCCACCTTGGGCTCCGCGCCGGGAGGCGCCACCACGATCAGGGCCTTCATCGTATAGAGGACCTGGACGGAAACCGCGCCTCCGCCCTCAGCGGCCTTGGCGTCGGTCGCCACAGGCAGTTGCCGCACCCACAGGTAGTAGGCGCGCGACACGTCGATGCTCGGATCGCCGATCCACTGGACGCGGACCACCTGGCGTCCGTTGACCGGCACCAGACCCTGCGGGGGGAAGACCAGGAAGTCGTCGTCGGCCGGCGTCTCGACGATCTTGCCGTCGGCGTCGACGTCCATGCGGGTGATGCGCGTCTCGAACGGCAAGGCCGCCGAGCCGACGTTGCCTACCTCGATCCGCGCCGCCGAGCCGGCGCCGGACGTGGTCAGTTCAGACACCATGGGCGACACGCGCATGGCCCAGGCCGCCGTCATGCACAGCAGGCCCACCAGCATGGCGATCCCGCCAGAGGCGATCCGCGCGCCCCACGAAAAGTGCTTTTTCCGTCGCATCATCGCTGCACGCTTCCCCTTCCAGCCCGTCCCGCCGGACGGTGTCCCTTTTCTGCTCGCCCTAGGGCGTTCATCCAACGGATCGCAAACTTCGCGCCAAGCGCGAAAAGTCTTGCCAACTGTAAAGACCAATGATCACTGAAAAGAAAACGCGCGACGCAGCCTGGGCCGCGCCGCGCGTCATCCGTCGTCGTCTTGTCGCGATTAGAAGGCGGCGATGTTGACGGTCAGGTCGCCTTCATAGTTGCCGGCCAGCAGCGACTTCGAAGGAACCGGGATGTTGACGTTCAGAGCCATGGCCGACTTCCAGGCGCCGTGCTGAGCGCTGACGCTGTTGGAGCCGGAGGCCAGAACCAGCGAGGTCGGCGAAGCGGCGCCGGCCACACCCACAGCGCCGGCCGTGTAGTTGGCGGTCACCGAGAAGGGCAGGTTGGCCTGGAAGACGTTGTTGTCGTAGCCGGCCGAGCTGTTGTTCACCAGGCCCCGGATGTCCGACTTGGACAGGGTCACGGTGTTGGAGGTGTTGCAGCCCGCCAGGTTGCTGTCGATCGTGACGTTGGCCGGAGCGGTCATGTCGAAGGCGGCGGCCGGACCGGTGTTGTCCGAGGCGTAGATGCCGATCGTGCCGAAGTCGATCGTCTGCGAGGTGCTGCTGCCCGAGTAGTAGGCGCAGTCCGTCGTCACCGCACCCTTCAGGGTGAAGGTGGCGCCGTCCTGGTTGGCGGCGGTGCCGTTGTTGCCCTGCGAGCCGCCGAAGGCGTGCCAGGCCGAGATCGGCGAGGCGCCGCTCTGGGCATTGATGCGGTTCGCAAGGGCAGCGATGTCACCAAGGAAGGTGCCGCCCTGGACGTTAACGGCTAGCGCGCCGTTACCGCCGAATTGGCCGCGGTTGATGGTGTCGGCCGAGGCGGCCGAGGCGGTCAGGGCGACGGCGGCGACGCCGGCCAGAAGGGTAGCGATCTTTTTCATAGTGTTTCTCCAAGCGAGGTTCAGATCAATTCGATCGACCGAGATGAAGTAACCCCCTCGATCTGGTGAGGAGTAAACGAAATGTAAAAAAACAAGTCAATGCGTAAAATCGATGTTTTCTCAATAAAATCATTCTTTTCGTGGTAAATTCAGACACGATTTATTCAAATTAAATTAAAAGCCCGCAACCCGATTTTCATCGGATAGCGGGCTTTGCAGATTTTGTGGTTGTGAAATCTATACTCTTGGCTGAAGCGTCACATTCAATGTTTCGGAATACTCTCCAGCCAGGAGGCCCGCGCCCTGGGGTTGCTGCATGCGGAACTCGATCTCGCCGCCGCCCGCCGCCACGGCCTCGCCGCTGGACAGGGTCCGGCGAGCGATGAGGTCGGCGCTCGAATAGCTCGCGCTCATGGTTCCCGCCTGGGGCGCCAGGGTGGGAACGACCACGCGCAGCGTGTAGGGCAGCAGGCCGGCGAACGGCCCCTCGCCGCGCGGCTTGGCGATATGGGCCAGACCGCCGCGCTGGGATTCAAAGGTCAGGTCGAAGGGCAGGTTGCAGCGCAGGCCGAGGTTGGCCTTGACGACCTCGCCGCCCGTCAGTTCGCCCAGATCGAAATCGGCGCCGCCGGTCAGCACGCAGTCCGAAACGATCCGGCCCGTCACCATGACGTCGAAGCCGCTCGTGCTTTCCACGGTTTCCGCATGGGCCGCGCCGGCTGTCGCCAGACAACCCGCCAGCACGGCCGCCGCCGCGCCCTGCGCCCACATTCTGGATGCGCCGAAACTCCAGCCCATCTTCGCCTCCCACCAGCCGCGCTCTGCGGCCGCCCCCTTCACGACGAAGGGGACCCTCGGTCAGCGTTCCAAGACCTGTGCCATCCCGTTTTGGCACATATTTCCGCGAAATCTCCCCGATCCGGCGGCAAGAGGTAAATGAAACGTTAACGCCGGGCTTCTAGGAGCACCGTTCGGTAATGGCAAGAAAATGTTTCATTTCGGGATACCGACGCTTTTACGTCGCTCATCCGCCGCTTTTCGCCCGACGACGCCAGGCGGTCAGCAGATGCTCCGTATAGCCGTTCGGCTGCTCGCGCCCCTTGAAGACCAGGTCGCAGGCGGCGCGCCATGCGGGGCCGTCATAGGCGGGCGCCAGGGGGCGATAGACGGGATCGCCCGCGTTCTGGCGATCGACCACCACGGCCATGCGCTTCATCGCCTCCATGACATCGTCCTCGATCGTCACCCCGTGGCGCAGCCAGTTGGCAAGGTGCTGGCTGGAGATGCGCAGGGTGGCCCGGTCCTCCATCAGGCCGATGTCGTGGATGTCCGGCACCTTGGAGCAGCCGACGCCCTGGTCGATCCAGCGCACGACATAGCCCAGGATGCCCTGGGCGTTATTGTCCAGCTCCTGCCGGATTTCGTCGGCGGAGGGCGCCTCGGTCGCGAAAGGCGGGGTCAGCAGCGGCGACAGGCCGGTCGGCGCGCGCTCCGCGATCTCGGCCTGACGGCTCCAGACGTCGACCTCGTGATAATGCAGGGCGTGCAGGCTTGCCGCCGTCGGCGACGGGACCCAGGCGGTCGAGGCGCCGGCGCGCGGATGACCCGCCTTGGTCGCCAACATCTCGCCCATGCGGTCCGGCGCGGCCCACATGCCCTTGCCGATCTGGGCCCGACCGGCCAGTCCGGCCTTCAGGCCGATGTCGACGTTGCGATCCTCATAGGCCTTGATCCAGCCGGTGTTGCGGATCGCCTCCTTGCGGACCACCGGCCCGCCCTCCATCGCCGAATGGATCTCGTCGCCGGTGCGGTCCAGGAAGCCGGTGTTGATGAAGGCCACGCGCCCCTTGGCCGCCGCGATGCAGTTGGCCAGGTTGACGCTGGTGCGACGCTCCTCGTCCATAATGCCCATCTTGATCGTCAGCGGCGGCAGGCCGACCATCTTCTCGACCGCGCCGAAGACGGCGTCGGCGAAGGCGACCTCCTCCGAGCCGTGCATCTTGGGCCGCACGACATAGATGGAGCCGGCCTGGCTGTTGCGCTGATCCGCCGGGCGCTTCAGGTCGTGCAGGCCGATCAGGCCGATCATGGCGATGTCGATCAGGCTCTCGGGAACCTCGCGCCCCTCCCCGTCCAGAACGGCGTCGGTCGTCAGGTGCAGGCCGACGTTGCGGACCATCAGCAGGCTGCGTCCCTTGAGCGACAGGCTCGATCCGTCCGCCGCCCTATAGACGCGGTCGCCGTTCATCCGCCGCTGCATCGTCCGACCGTCCTTGACGAAGTCGGCCGACAGGTCGCCGCGCATCAGGCCCAGCCAGTTGGAATAGACCAGCCGCTTGTCCTCCGCGTCCACGGCCGCGACGCTGTCCTCGGCGTCGGCGATGACCGACAGGGCCGCCTCGACCATGACGTCGGCCACGCCCGCCGGATCATTGCGGCCGATGCGGTGATCGCGGTCGACGACGATCTCCAGGTGCAGGCCGTTATGACGCAGCAGGACGCCGGAGGGCGCCGACGCTTCGCCCGCATGGCCGACGAAGGCGATCGGATCGGCCAGGCCCGTCGTCCGTCCGCCGGACAGGGCGACAACCAGCCGCCCGCCCTCGACGCGATAACCGACCGCCTCGGCATGACTGCCTTCGGCCAGGCGCGCAGCCTGATCCAGCAGGGCGCGGGCGCGGACGATGACCTTGGCCCCGCGCTCCGGATCATAGCCGCCCCCCCTGGGCGCCTCGCCCAGGGCGTCCGTGCCGTAGAGGGCGTCGTACAGGCTGCCCCAGCGCGCATTGGCGGCGTTCAGCAGATAGCGGGCGTTGGTCAGGGGCACGACCAGTTGCGGCCCGGCCATGCTTGCGATCTCGGGATCGACATCGGCCGTTTCGGCGCGGGCGTCGCTTCGCTCGGGCTCGATGTAGCCGATGTCGCGCAGGAAGGCCTGATAGGCGTCCTGGTCCGGCAGGCCCGGATGGGCGCGATGCCAGTCGTCCAGCCGCGCCTGCAACTGGTCGCGGCGCGCCAGCAACTCGCGGTTCTTCGGCGCATGCTCCGCCAGCAGGGCCTCGACACCCGCCCAGAAGACCTCGGGCGTCACGCCCGTTCCCGGCGCGGCCTCTTCGCGGACGAAGGCGTCCAGTTCGGCGGCGACGCTCAGGCTTCCGTGGCGGACATAGGTCGTGGACATGGCGGGTTCTCCTTCGACCGCGACCCTAGCGATACGGACAACGGCTATCCACGACGAAGATCGGTCATTATCTTTGCATAAATAGCAATGATGAGGCGCCGCCATGCTGGCCGAGTATGAGATCTTCGTCCGCGCCCTGGAGGAAGGCAGCCTGTCGGCCGCCGCCCGGCGACTGGACCTGTCGCCCGCCGTGGCCTCGCGACGCCTGGCGCGGCTGGAGGATCGACTGGGCGTCCGCCTGATCGAGCGGACCTCGCGGCGGATGGCCCCGACCGAGGCGGGGCGGCTGGTCTATGACCGGGCGGCGCAGCTTCTGGACGGTGTCGAGGACCTGGAAGCCCTAGTATCGCGCCGCACGACCCAGGCGCGCGGCCTGCTGCGCGTCTCGGCCCCGACGTCGTTCGGGCGACGACGGCTGGCGCCCCTGCTGAAGCCCTTCCTCGACGCCAATCCCCGGCTGACCCTGGAACTGAACCTGACCGACGCCTTCGTCGACCTGATGGCCGAGGACGTGGACGTAGCGGTGCGTATCGGCAGCTATGAGGCCGGCGATCCCGCCATGCGCCGCCTGGCTCCCAACCGGCGCGTCCTGTGCGCCGCCCCCGCCTATCTGGCCGAACACGGCGCGCCGTGCACCCTGGAGGAGTTGCGGGGCCACGCCCAGTTGGCGGCCGAGAACCAGTCCGCATGGCGGCTGGAAGGTCCCGACGGCCCTGTCGTTTTCCGCGCCCGTAGCCGGGTGCGGACCAATTCGTCGGAGGTGGCGCGCGAACTGGTCCTCGCCGGCGCCGGGATCGCGCTTCGCTCCACCTGGGACGTGGGAGACGAACTTCGCGACGGGCGGCTGCAGACCGTCCTGCCGCAGTACGCCGGCGCCTCGGACATCGCCGTCTTCGCCCTGACGGCGGGCCGGGCGCGGTCCGAGAACCGCGTCCGCGCCTTCATCGACTTCCTGGCCGGCCTCTACGGAGATGTGCCAGAATGGGACAGATAAGCTCCACAGGCCCGAAAGGCTGGCGCGACGACTCCGCAGACCTTAGAGACGGCGAATGACCGCACCCTCGCCGCCGACCGAGAAAACCCGCGCCTGGGTTTGCGCGCCGGGGGTGTTGAAAGTCCCATTCCTGGCGACCTTTCTGCCCGACTACGATCTGTCGCCCCTTCCGGGCGTGCGCACCGAGGCCGTCATCGGCTGGGGCATGAAGCCGACGGCGGCGACGGGACGGCGCTGGGCCGAGAAGAGCGGCAAACCCTATGTCGCTCTGGAAGACGGCTTCCTGCGCTCGGTCGGCCTGGGCGAAAGCGGAGCGACCAGCCTCAGCCTGATCATCGACGATCTGGGCGTCTATTACGACGCGACCCGGCCCAGTCGGTTGGAGCAGCTGATCCAGACCGCGCCCGACTGGTGCGATGACGCCATGAAGACCCGCGCGCGCGGCCTGATCGAGCGTATCGCCGCTTCCGGCGTGTCCAAGACCAATATGGGCGAACCGCTGGACGCCGCCCTGCTGAAACCCGGCCGCCGCGTGCTGATCGTGGACCAGACCTTCGGCGACGCCTCCATCGGCTATGGACTGGCCACCGAACAGAGCTTCTCGGACATGCTCGCGACCGCCCGGCGCGACGAGCCGGACGCCCAGCTGATCGTCAAGCGCCACCCGGCCGTGGCGGCGGGGCGCAAGCAGGGCTGCATCCCGGCCAGCGAACTGGACGGCGTCACCCTGATCGACAGCGATGTGCGGCCCGCCGACCTGCTGGCGGCGGTGGATGCGGTCTATGTCGTGACCTCGGCCCTTGGTTTCGAGGCCCTGTTGCGCGACCTACCCGTGCGCTGCTTCGGCGCGCCCTTCTATTCGGGCTGGGGCCTGACGACGGATGCGGTAGTGACCGGGCGACGCGGCGAGGCGCGCGATCTAGAGCAGGTCGCAGCGGCGGCCCTGATCGCCTACACCCGCTATGTCGATCCGGTGACGGGCCAACGGTGCGAGGCCGAACAGGCGCTGGAGCGGCTGATCGCACTGCGCGACCGGGCTGACCGGCTGGCAGGCGACTGGGCCGCCGTCGGCTTCGCCCCGGCCAAGCGGCCGCCGGTGCGCCGCCTGCTGAACAGCCCCAAGGGCCGCGTCCGCTATTTCTGGCGCTCGTCCGCCGCCGTCGCCCATGCGCGAGCCACGGGCGGAAAGCTGATCTGGTGGGCCGGCAAGGAGACCCTGCAGATCCGCGCCGCCGCCGACGCCTTCGAGGGGCCGGTCGTGCGCATGGAGGACGGCTTCATCCGCTCCCGCGGCCTGGGCTCCGACTTCTTCGGCGCCCTGTCCGTCGCCCTGGACGACCAGGGCGTCTACTACGACCCGACCCGGCCCAGCCGCCTGGAAAGCCTGATCGAGGCAGGCGAGCCGTCGCCGGATCAGGCGGCGCGGGCCGAAGCCCTGCGCGCTCGCGTGGTCGAGGCGGGCCTGTCGAAATACAACCTGAAGGGCGCGGGCGTTCCGGCGCACTGGCCCAAGGACAGGCCGATCCTGCTGGTCGTGGGTCAGGTCGAGAACGACCGCTCGATCATGATGGGCTGCGGGCCGGACCTGCGCACCAACTCGGGCCTGGTGAAGGCCGCACGGGCGGATCATCCCGACGCCTTCCTGATCTATCGCAACCACCCGGACGTGACGGCGGGCAACCGCCCCGGCCTGCTGGACCATGCGGCGATGGAGGAGGTCGACGCCTCGGCCGACGACCTGGACATCGTCGACTGCCTGAACACCTGCGACCGGCTGGCGACCCTGACCTCCCTGACCGGGTTCGAGGCCCTGATGCGGGGCAAGCCGGTCAGCGTCTACGGCCGCCCCTTCTATGCGGGCTGGGGCCTGACAGACGATCGGCTGAGCTTCGAGCGCCGCACCCGTCGCGCCAGCCTGCAGAGCGTCATCCACGCCGCCCTGATCGGCTATCCGGTCTATGTCACGCCGGGCGGCTGGCCGTGCGAGGCCGAGGACCTGGTCGAGGCCCTGATCGCCGCGCGCGACCACCCCCTGCCCGCCCCGCCGCGCGGCCGGATCAACAGATGGTGGAGAGGCATAAAGGCCAGCCTCGACCGGAGCCTTCCACCGGCCTATTGAGGGGGTTCGTCATCGCAACGGACTCGTCCGTTCGCCCGACGCCCGAACTTCGCCGCGAGGCGCCGACATAAGACTTGTCGAGCGCCGGGAACCTGATGTTCCCTCACGCAGCGAGGCGCCGCGCGCCGAGCGTCAGGGAACTACACAGTGAAAAAAGCCGTCATCTCCGCCACCGGTCTGTTCACGCCGGAGCAGTCGATCTCGAACGCCGAACTGGTCGCCGCCTACAACGCCTGGGCGGAAGGCTGGAACACCGAGAACGCCGAGGCCATCGCCGCCGGAGAACTGGAAGCCAAGACGCCGTCGTCGGAGGCCTTCATCGAAAAGGCCTCGGGCATCAAGGCGCGCTACGTCATGGACAAGTCGGGCATCCTCGACCCCGAGCGGATGCTGCCCAATCTGCCCGCGCGCGGCGACGACGAATTGTCGATCCTGGCCGAGATGGCCGTGAAGGCGGCTGAGGACGCCATCAAGGCCTGGGGCAAGCCGGTCAGCGAGATCGGCGCCGTCATCTGCGCCGCGTCAAACATGCAGCGCCCCTACCCCGCCATGGCCATCGAGGTGCAGCAGGCCCTGGGGATCGAGGGCTTCGCCTTCGACATGAACGTGGCGTGCAGCTCGGCCACCTTCGGCGTCAAGACGGCGGCGGACTTCGTGGCCTCGGGCTCGGTCAAGGCCGTGCTGATGGTGAACCCCGAAATCTGTTCCGCCCACCTGAACTTCAAGGACCGCGACAGCCACTTCATCTTCGGCGACGTGGCCACCGCCGTCATCATCGAGGCCGAGGATCAGGCCGGACCGAGCGGCTGGGACATTGTCGGCACGAAGCTGAAGACCAGCTTCTCGAACAACATCCGCAACAATTTCGGCTTCCTGAACCGCGCCGCCCTGCCCACCGACGCGCACGAGCCCGTGTCGTCAGACGGCCTGACCGACAAGATGTTCGTCCAGCAGGGCCGCAAGGTCTTCAAGGAAGTGGTGCCCATGGTCTCGGAGATGATCCTGGACCACGCCGCCGAACTGGACCTGGACCCGCAAGGCCTGAAGCGCCTGTGGCTGCACCAGGCCAACATCAACATGAACCAGCTGATCGGCAAGAAGGTGCTGGGCCGCGAGCCGGAGCCGAGCGAGAACGTCATCATCCTGGACGACTACGCCAACACCTCCTCGGCCGGGTCGATCATCGCCTTCCACCTGCACCACGACGGCTTCGCGCCGGGCGAAACGGGCCTGATCTGCAGCTTCGGCGCAGGCTATTCGGCGGGCACGGTCTTCGTCAGAAAACGCGGCTGACCGAGGGTTTCTGGAATCATTATTTCCAGCGGCGCTTGCACTGTTCGTATAATTTTGCAATCGGTTACGCGTGTCGTGAAACAGGGGGTGTGGCCCGCATGACTCAGTCAGCGTCACCTTGGGTGGAAAAACTGGACGATCCGTTGGCCTGTGATGTGGCGACGGTGCTTCAGCATATGGGCGGTTCGGCCCATCAGGACATCGTGATTAATTGCGTCGCAGCGTTGAAACGCCAACGCGGCGAATCCGTCGCCCAGGACCTGAAGGCCAAGATCATCGAGGTCTTCGAACGCTATCGCGACTTCTTCATCCGCCCCTTCGGCGAAGGCTCACTGCGCTGGGCCCTGGCGCCCGACGTGGCCTGACCGCTCAGGCCTCTTCCAATCGGCCAACGAAAAGGCCCGCTCCTTTCGGAGCGGGCCTTCGTCGTTTCAATAGCTGACGATCTTAGAAACGACGGATGTAGCTGACCGAATAGGCGTCGGCTTCGCCCGCGTTGTCGCGGTAGTCACGACGGGTCCAGTCGGCGCGCAGACCGTTGACGCCGTCCAGGTAGTAGTTGGCGCCCACGCCGTAGTTCCAGCTGTCGCCGCCCAGGTCGGCCTTGGCGCCGTCGACGTTCCGCTTCAGCTCGGTGTGGCCGTAGCCGCCGCGTGCGAACAACTCCAGCTTGTCGCCGATCGGGTACTTGCCGACGACGTAACCGGCGGCGTCCCACTCCTGCTTGATGTTGCCTTCAACGCCGTTGATCGTGACGTCGTCCTTCTTGACCCCGACCGAAGCCTCGGTCTCGACGGCCAGGAAGCGGTTCAGGTTGACGCCCAGACGGCCCGTCACGGCGCCGGTCGAAGCGGCGTCGCCATCAACGTGGGTATAGCCCAGCGAGCCATAGCCGCGCGGCTCAGGATTCGATTGAGCAAACACAGGCGTCGCAAGAACAGAGACGGCAGCAGCGGCGAGAATAAGATTACGCATTTTTCATACTCCTAGATGCGGTGACTTCTTTTGTTCACCGGCCCCATCCAGCAGCCTCTAAATGGTAAGACCCATCTTCTCGTTCCATACCGAAAACGACAGCACCTATGACGTGTGAGAACTAAGGCACACACGTCGTTCTGCTAATATTGTCAGGTTATGGACATGAAAAAGGCGACCCTGCAGGATCGCCTTCTCATTCCTGTCTTTCAGGCCGCCTTTTAGCCTGAAGCGATTTCGCCCTAGCGGTCCTTTTCGCGCTCCACGCCGGAGCGGGCCGACAGCGCCGCCTGGGCGGCGGCCAGACGGGCGATCGGCACCCGGTAGGGCGAGCAGGAGACGTAGTCCAGGCCGACCTCTTCGCAGAAGGCGATGGAGGACGGATCGCCGCCGTGCTCGCCGCAGATGCCCATCTTCATGCCAGGCTTGACCGTGCGGCCCCGCTCCTCGGCGATGCGGATCAGGTCGCCCACCCCGTTCTGGTCCAGACGGACGAAGGGGTCGTTCTCGAAGATGCCCTTGTCCAGATAGGCCTGCAGGAAGCGGCCGGAATCGTCGCGACTGATGCCGAAGGTCGTCTGGGTCAGGTCATTGGTACCGAAGCTGAAGAACTCGGCGTGCTCGGCCAGGTCGGCGGCGCGCAGGGCGGCGCGCGGCAGTTCGACCATGGTGCCGACCAGGTATTCGACGCGATCGCCCGCTTCGCCGAACACGGCCTCGGCCGTGCGGTCGGTCAGGTCGCGCAGGTACTTCATCTCCAGACCCAGGGCGACCAGCGGGTGCATGATCTCCGGGATCGGGGCCACGCCCGACGCCGCCTTCACCTCCAGCGCCGCCTCCAGGATGGCGCGGACCTGCATCTCGTAGATTTCCGGATAGGCCACGCCCAGGCGGCAGCCGCGGTGGCCGAGCATGGGGTTGGTCTCATGCAGTTCGCGGGCGCGGCGCTTCAGCTTCTCGGCGTCCAGGCCCGAACCGGCGGCCAGGGCGTCGATGTCGGCGTCCGAATGGGGGATGAACTCGTGCAGCGGCGGGTCCAGCAGACGGACCGTGACCGGCAGGCCGCTCATGATGGTGAACAGCTCGACGAAGTCCGACTTCTGGAACGGGGCGATCTTGGCCAGGGCGGCGCGGCGGCCTTGCTCGTCGTCGGCCAGGATCATCTCGCGCACGGCGGCGATCCGGGTGTCGTCGAAGAACATGTGCTCGGTGCGGCACAGGCCGATGCCCTCGGCGCCGAAGCCGCGCGCGGTGCGGGCGTCCAGCGGCGTCTCGGCGTTGGCGCGGACCTTCAGGCGGCGCACCTCGTCGGCCCAGGCCATCAGGGTCTGGAAGTCGCCGGTCAGTTCCGGCTCGATCATGGCCACGGCGCCGTCCAGGACCTCGCCCTTGCCGCCGTCGATGGTGATGACCTCGCCCGCCTTGAAGACACGGCCGCGCGCGATGAAGGTTCCGGCCTTCTCATTGATCGAGATTTCACCGGCGCCGGAGACGCAGGGGCGCCCCATGCCGCGCGCCACGACGGCCGCGTGGCTGGTCATGCCGCCGCGCGCTGTGACGATGCCGCGCGCCGCGTGCATGCCGTGGATGTCCTCGGGGCTAGTTTCCTCGCGGACCAGGATGACGGCGTCGCCCTGCTGGCCCAGGCGCTCGGCCTCGTCGGCGTCGAACACCACCTTGCCCGTCGCCGCGCCCGGCGAGGCGGGCAGGCCGGCGGCCACCACGGTGCGGGCGGCGTTCGGGTCCAGGGTCGGGTGCAGCAACTGGTCGAGGGCGGCCGGCTCGACCCGCGACACGGCTTCGTCGTGGGAGATGACGCCCTCGTGCGCCAGATCCACGGCGATCTTCAACGCCGACTTGGCCGTACGCTTGCCGTTGCGGGTCTGCAGCATCCACAGACGGCCCTGCTCGACCGTGAACTCGATGTCCTGCATGTCGCGATAGTGGCCTTCCAGCCGCCCGGTCACGTCCACGAACTGGGAGAAGACCGTCGGCATGGCCTCTTCCATCGACAGGGCCGTTTCGCCCATCTCCTCGCGTCCGGCCCTGGTCAGGGACTGCGGCGTGCGGATGCCCGCCACCACGTCCTCGCCCTGGGCGTTGATCAGGAACTCGCCGTACAGCTTGTTCTCGCCGGTCGAGGGATTGCGGGTGAAGGCCACGCCCGTCGCCGAGGTCTCGCCCATATTGCCGAAGACCATCGACTGAACGTTGACGGCCGTGCCCCAGCTTTCGGGAATGTCGTGCATGCGGCGATAGAATTTCGCCCGGTCGTTCATCCAGCTTTCGAAGACGGCGCCGACCGCACCCCACAGCTGGTCCTTCGGGTCCTGCGGGAAGGGCTTGCCCAGTTCCTGCTCGACCAGGGCCTTGTAGTCCGCGACCACCTTCTCCCAGTTCTCGGCCGTCAGATCGGTGTCGATGACGACGCCCAGGCGGTCCTTGTGATCGTCCAGGATTTCCTCGAACTGATCATGGCCGATGCCCAGGACCACGTTGGAATACATGGTGATGAAGCGGCGATAGGAATCGAAGGCGAAGCGGCGGTCGCCCGACAGGGCGGCCAGACCCTCGACCGTCTGGTCGTTCAGGCCCAGGTTCAGGACCGTGTCCATCATGCCCGGCATGGAGGCGCGGGCGCCCGAGCGCACCGAGACCAGCAGGGGATTGGCGGCGTCGCCGAAGGTCTTGCCCACCACGCCCTCGACCTGGGCCAGGGCCGCCTGGACCTGAGTCTCCAGGTCGGCGGGATAGGTCTCTCCGTTGGCGTAGTACCAGGTGCAGACCTCGGTGGTGATGGTGAAGCCTGGCGGCACCGGCAGGCCGAGGGAAGACATCTCGGCCAGGTTCGCGCCCTTGCCGCCGAGAAGATTCTTCATCGACGCGTCACCGTCGGCGGAGCCTCCGCCGAAACCATACACCCACTTGGTCATCTTGCCGTCCCTGAGCCGTGGTCTGTGGCGGGATTTGGTGAGTCCCGCTTACGGGGGACTTCACTAGCGCGCTGCACCTGCGAAGGCGAGGCCGAGAGCGTAACAATCCGTGGGAGGATGTATCGAAGACGCCTCTCCCTCCCCGTTCGGGGAGGGTGGTCGCGCAGCGACCGGGTGGGGAAGGCGTGGCGGTACAGGCGCGGCGCTTGAATAACCGAAGCGCCCCACCCGTCTGGCGCTGCGCGCCAGCCACCCTCCCCAGAAGGGGAGGGAGAAGGCGGCGCCTAGGCCTTCGGCGGCTTGAGCCGCCTAGCCCGCGATCTGGCCGAAGTCGGCGACGCGGTTCATCACGCCGCGCACCTGGCCCAGCAGCTTCAGGCGGTTCTCCCGCTCCTCGGCCACGTCGGAGTTGACCATGACGGCGGTGAAGAAGGCGTCCACCGGCGCGCGCAGAGCGGCCAGGGCCGTCATGGCGGCGGCGAAGTTCTCGGCCTCCAGGGCGGCGTCCACGGCGGAAGCGGCGGCAGCGGCGGCATGGGCCAGGGCGACCTCCTCCGTCGGCTGGCCCGCCAGACCGGTCTGAACCATGCCCTCCGGCAAGGGCCCCTTCTTCTCCTCGGCCTTGAGGATGTTCGAGGCCCGCTTGTAGCCCGCCAGCAGGTTGGCCCCGTCGTCCGTGGCGAGGAAGGCGGCCAACGCCTCCACCCGACGCACGATCCGCACCAGATCGTCGTCGCCCAGAGCGAAGACGGCGGCCACGAGGTCGTGACGCTGGCCCTGATCGCGCAGGAGGACGGTCAGGCGATCGCCGAAGAAGGAGGTGAGGTCTGCCGCAAACGCGTCTGGCGTCGGCACGGGCGAATAGGTCCAACCGCGACCGTCTTCGTTCCCTGCGCCTAGCGAAGCGGGATTCGCAAGCACGAGAACACCTTCGGCCGCCTTGGCCACAACAGCCTCCCGGCCTTGATACACGTCACCAGGCATGAAGTCGGTGAATGCCTCGGACCCATTGTACGGATAGCGCGCGAGGTGCTTCCGTCCAGCTTGGTCAAGAATAGAGGTGAAGCCAAACTGCGCCAAAGACGACAGACTCAGCCGCACCCCATTCTCCAACACCAACCGGATCACGCCCAGCGCCGCGCGGCGCAGCGCATAGGGGTCTTTCGAGCCCGTGGGCTTTTCGTCGATGGTGAAGAAGCCGACCAAGGTGTCCAGTTTCTCGGCCAGGGCGACGGCGATCGTGACCGGGGCGGTCGGGACGGTGTCGCCCGGACCTTGCGGCTTGTAGTGGTCGCGCACGGCGTCGGCCACGGCGTCGGGATAGCCCGCCAGACGGGCGTAGTAGCCGCCCATGATCCCCTGCAGTTCGGGGAACTCGCTGACCATGCCCGAAGCCAGATCGGCCTTGGACAGGCGCGCGGCCTGCTCGGCCTGCGCCGGGTCGGCGCCGACCAGGGGGGCGATCTCGCGCGCCAGGGCGGCGATGCGGTCGACGCGCTCGGCCAGGGTGCCCAGCTTGGCGTGGAAGGTGACGTCCTTCAGCTTGGCGTTCCAGGCGTCGAAGCCGACCTTCTGGTCCTCGGTCCAGAAGAACTCCGCGTCGCTCAGGCGAGCAGACAGGACCTTGGCGTTACCGGCGGCCAGGGCCTTGCCGCCGTCGGTCGCCTCGACATTGGCCACGACGACGAAGTGCGGGGCCAGGCCGTCCTTGCCCGGCTCGCGCACGGCGAAATACTTCTGGTGCACCTTCATCGACAGGCGGACCACTTCGGGCGGCAGGGACAGGAACTGCGGGTCCATGTCGCCCAGGATCGGCGTCGGCCATTCGGCCAGGCCGGCGACCTCGTCCAGCAGACCGTCGTCATCGACCAGGGCCAGGCCCTTGGCCGCGCAGACGGCCTTGGCGGCTTCCAGGATGCGCAGCTTGCGGTCGGCCACGTCCAGCAGGACGTAGTCCTTTTCCAGCTTGGCGCGATAGTCGGCGAAGTCCTTGACCGCGAACGGCTTGCCGCTGCCGAGGAAGCGATGGCCCTCGGTCACATCGCCGGACTGGACGCCGTCCACCTCGAACGGAACGACCGCCCCGTCGAACAGGGCGATGATGCGCTTGATCGGGCGCACCCAGCGCAGCGTGCCCGTGCCCCAGCGCATCGACTTGGGCCAGGGGAAGCTGCGGATGATCTGATCAACGCTTTCAGCCACGACCTCGGTCGTCGCGCGGCCCTGACTGCTGATCTCGGCGAACCAGATCCCGTCGCGTTCGACCAACTGGTCTTGCGTCAGGCCGGTCTTGCGCAGGAAGCCTTCCAGAGCCTGGGCCGGGGCCGAGGTCTTGGGCCCCTTCAGCTCTTCATTGCGGTCGGGCGTGGCGACGGGCAGGCCGTCGATCACCAGGGTCAGGCGGCGAGGCCCGGCGAAGACGTTCAACCCGTCCCAGGCCAAGCCGGCGGCCTTCAGACGATCGGAAGTCATGCGTTCCAGGTCGCGCGCGGCGCCCTGCTGCATGCGGGCGGGGATTTCTTCGGAGAAGATTTCGAGGAGAAGCTGGGGCATCAGTTTTCGTCCCGCACCCATTGATCACGGGCGCGCCAGAGGGCCCTTCCTCCTTGATGGGGGAAGGGTTGGGATGGGGGTGACAGCACGGCCGAACGGATCGCATCGACCACGTCCGGCAGGCCGCCTGTCACCTGTTTGGTGGAAAAGCGGATCACGCGAAAGCCCTGGCTTTCCAGCCAGGCGGTGCGTTCGGCGTCATAGGCGACGGCTTCAAGTTCTTCGTGCAACGGCCCGTCGATTTCCACGATCAGACGGCTGTCATGATGAACGAAGTCCGCGATGTAGCGGCCGATCGGCGCCTGACGACGGATGTTCAGTTTCAGGCGTCGCAATTCGTCCCAGAGAATGCGCTCGGGGAAGGTCATGTCGCGCCGCAGGCGCCGAGCGCGGCCGACGGCGCCGTTCAGATGACGAGGGCGCAGGCGGACGGGGGGGACACCCCCATCCCCGGCCCTTCCCCCATCAAGGGGGAAGGGAGCCTGCGCCTGATCGTCAACCGTCATGCGGACTGGCGTTCGTGTTCGACCTGAGCCAGAGCGCAGGCTTTGCACAGGTCGCGGATGCGGCCGATGTAGCTCTGGCGTTCGGCGACGGCGATGGCGCCGCGGGCGTCCATCAGGTTGAACAGGTGCGAGGCCTTCAGCACCTGGTCATAGGCGGGCAGGACTAGCGGCTGGCCCTGCGGCCCCTTCAGGGTCAGGAAGTGGGCGGCTTCGCGCTCCATGTCCTCGAAGCGGCGCTTCAGCGCGGCGACATCATAGCCGTGGAAGTTGGCCTCGGACTGCTGACGCTCGTTCTCCAGGAAGACCTCGCCATAGGTCAGCGCCTTTTCCCCGTTCTTGGCCTTGTTGAACTTCAGGTCATAGACGTTGTCGACGCCCTGGACATACATGGCCAGACGCTCCAGCCCGTAGGTCAGTTCGCCCGAGACCACGTCGACCTCAATGCCGCCGACGCCCTGGAAATACGTGAACTGCGTCACCTCCATGCCGTCGCACCAGACCTCCCAGCCCAGGCCCCAGGCGCCGACGGTCGGGTTTTCCCAGTCGTCCTCGACGAAGCGAATGTCGTGCAGCTTGGGGTCGATGCCGATGGCGGCCAGGGAGCCCAAATAGAGCTCCTGCAGGTTGTCCGGGTTCGGCTTCAGGATGACCTGATACTGGTAGTAGTGCTGCAGCCGGTTGGGGTTCTCGCCATAGCGGCCGTCGCCGGGACGACGAGAAGGCTGGACGTAGGCGGCCTTCCACGGCTTGGGGCCCAGCGCGCGCAGCACCGTCGCCGGATGCAGGGTGCCGGCGCCGACCTCGATGTCATAGGGCTGCAGGATGGCGCAGCCCTGCTCGCTCCAATAGTGGTGCAGGGTCAGGATCAGGTCCTGAAAGGATAGGGGCTCGGTCGTCACGGCGGCTCGTTTTCGCAGCGCAAAATTTGAGCGCGGACCCTAGGGCGGGCGCGCCGGAAACTCAACCGGAGACGGGATTTCCCAACAGGCAGGGCCGCACCCACCAACCCGGCCGCGCCAGGGCGCGCGCCGCGCCTTGCGCGGCGGCCGCGTTGTCGAACAGGCCGAAGACCGTCGCGCCCGAGCCCGACATCCGCGTCAGGCGACAACCGGGCGCGGCGTTCATGGCCGACAACGCCTCGCCTATGCCCGGCGTGACGCGCAGGGCGGGCGCCTCCAGATCATTGCGCTGATGCGCCAGCCAGTCGATCACGGCGGCGGACGACCAGTCGGCGGGCGCTTCGGGACGGTCGGCGCCGCCCGCGGGCGCGTCGTCATAGGCGCGATAGACCGCACCCGTCGGCGACGGCAGGCCGGGGTTCAGCAGGACGGCGTGCAGCGGCGGCAGGCGCGGCTCATCGCTCAGATCGTCGCCCCGGCCCGTCGCCCAGGCCGAACGGGCGCGCAGGCACATGGGGCCGTCCGCCCCGACCACGCCCGCGACCGCCTCCAGCGCCGCCTCGTCCAGATCGAGGGCCAGGAGTCGCGCGGCCAGACGGATGGCCGTTCCCGCATCGGCCGAGCCGCCGCCCAGCCCCGCCGCGATGGGCAACTGCTTGTCCAGGGTCACCGCCACGGGCGGCGTGCCGATCTCCGCCGCCTGCCCCAGGGCGCGCAAGCCCCGCAGGATCAGATTGTCGCCCTCGCCCGCCAGGGCCGCGCCGAACAGCCCCGTCACCTCCAGCGACAGGCGCTCGGCCGGAGCGACCGTCACCGCATCGCCGACGTCGGCGAAGACGACCAGGCTAGCCAGGGGGTGATAGCCGTCGCCCGCCACGGGTCCGACATGCAGGAAGAGGTTGATCTTGGCCGGGGCCAGTCCGTGCAGGGTCACGACGTCAGTCCGCCGCCCCATCGCCCCCGCCCGCATCGCCTGACGGCGCCTGGTTCAGCCGGTCGCGCAGCTTGGCCTCCACCTCGGTCCTGCGGTCCGCCTCCACGTCCAGGGTCAGGACGCGGTTCCACTGGAAGCCCGCCTCGCGCTGGCGACCGACCGCCCAATAGGCGTCGCCCAGGTGGTCGTTGATCTCGGCGTTGGCCGGCTCCTTGGCCACGGCCTGCTCCAGGTTCTCGACCGCCGCGTCGAACTGACCCCGGCGGTACTGGGACCAGCCCAGGGAGTCCTGGATGTTGCCGTCGTCCGGATCGGCGGCGTGGGCGCGGGCGATCATCTCCGCCCCCTGCTCGACCCGCGAACCATTGTCGACCCACAGATAGCCCAGGTAGTTCAGCACCGTCGGATTGTTTGGCTGCTGCTGCAGGGCGGCCCAGAGCTCGGCCTCGGCCTCAGGATAGCGCTTGAGTGCCTCATAGGCGGCGCCGCGCAGGAAGTGGACCTCGAATCCCTGGCCGGCCGTGTTCAACTGGGGCCCGTTCAAGACCGTCAGGCCTTCCTCGAAGCGCTTCATCTGGACCAGTTGCCCGGCCAGAAGATAGGCCGCCGCCGGATCGCCGGGCTGCGCCTCCACGGCGCGGCGCAGTTCGGCCAGGGCGTCTTCCGACTGCCCTGCCTTCTCGAAGCTGAGGGCGCGCTGCACGCGAGAGGCGGAATAGAGTTCCGGATCGCCCTGCCCCACGGTGGCCAGCATGGCGCGGGCGGCGGCTTCCAGTTCCGCCTTCTGCAGGGTCTGACCGATGTAGAGGCGGGTCTGGTCGTCCGGCTCCAGGTTCAGGGCCAGACGCAGATAGACCACGCCGAACTCCAGCCCGCGCTGGGCGATGATCTGGTCGGCGGCCGTGCGCATGGCCAGGGCGGCCCCCTGGCGCAAGGACAGAGCCGCGGGCGGCCGTCCCTTGGCCAGGACGCGCGCCCGCGCCTCGGTCGTGGAACGGTCCTCGGCGCCGGCGGTCAGGGCCGCATCGTACTGGGCCAGTGCCTCGTCCCGCTTGCCGCGCCTTTCGAGGAATTCGCCGTAGGGCAGGCGGAAGAGGCGCGAGGCCAGGGCGTGGCTGGTCAGGTCGCGCCACTCGGCGTCGGCCTCGTCATAGCGACGCCGCAGCTCCAGCAGGCGGGCGCGATTGGCCCGCATCAGCAGGACGCTGATCGGATCGAGGTCGACAGGCGGCGTCGCCAGGGCGCGGTCCCAATCCCCGGCCGCCGCCGCGATCCAGCCCTGGACATAGAGGCCCGCGCGACGGTGCGGTTCGCCCACCGGCGCGGCGGCCAGCATGGCGTCGGCGCGGCGCGCGTCGCCGTGCGCGAAGGCCTGGACCGCGCCGACCAGACGGCCGGCCTGGACGATGACCGCCGTCGCCCCCTCTCCGACCGGCGCGATGCGGGCGGCGTCGTCCAGGTCGCCGGCCAGCAGGGCGGCGGTGAAGGCCTGTTCGCGCACGCGCGGCTGCTCGGGCGTCAGGGCGTAGACCCGGTTCAGATAGGCGGCGCCGGCCTCGGCCTCGCCGCTGGTCAGGGCGTTGCGCGCCGCCAGATAGAGTCCGAAGGCGCTATGGCCCTGGGCGTCGGTCGGCACGGGGGACCATTCCGCCGGAATGGGATCGACCTTGGGCTCCTCCGGAGCCTCGGCGATGATGATCTCCGGGTCCTGGCCCATCGGCTCGTCGGCCGCCGGAGCCTCAGGCGCCTCCTGGGCCGCAGGCGCCGGATCCGGCGTATCCTGAGCCAGAGACGGCGCGGCCGCCCCCAGGGCGACCAGGGAGGCGGCGGCGAACAGGGCGGAGCGGCAGGAGACGAAGCGCATGGACGGACCCTTCACGCTTTCCCCGCCGCCCGCAAGGGGCTGAAACCCCTCGCCCTTACATGTTCGGGTAGTTGGGGCCGCCGCCGCCTTCCGGCGTGGTCCAGACGATGTTCTGCGACGGGTCCTTGATGTCGCAGGTTTTGCAGTGAACGCAGTTCTGGGCGTTGATCTGGAAGCGCGGATTCGAGCGGCCGTCCTCGTCGTACAGCACCTCATAGACGCCCGCCGGGCAGTAAAGCCGGGCAGGTTCGCCGTACTTGGGCAGGTTGACCTCGACCGGCACGGACGGGTTCAGCAGCTTCAGGTGAGCCGGCTGGTCCTCGGCGTGGTTGGTGTTGGAGATGAAGACCGACGACAGCTTGTCGAACGACAGCTTGCCGTCCGGCTTGGGATATTTGATCGGCTTGAAATCCTTGGCCAGGCCGGTCGAGGCCGCGTCCGTCTTGGTGTGCCGCATCGTGCCGAAGAAGGAGAAGCCGCCCGTCAGGTGGTTGACCCACATGTCGAACATGGAAACCGCCCCGCCCATCATGGTGCCCAGCTTGGACAGCATGGGCTTGGCGTTCCGAACGACCTTCAGTTCCTTATAGACCCACGACGCCTTGTAGGCGGCCTCATAGGCCTCCAGCACGTCGCCCTCGCGGCCCGCGATCACGGCCTCATAGGCGGCGTCGGCGGCCAGCATGCCGGTCTTCATGGCGTTGTGGCTGCCCTTGATGCGGGGCACGTTCACGAAGCCGGCCGAGCAGCCGATCAGGGCGCCGCCGGGGAAGGCCAGCTTGGGCACCGACTGGAAGCCCCCCTCGGTGATGGCCCGCGCGCCGTAGGAGATGCGGGTGCCGCCCTCCAGATGCTCGGCGATGGCCGGATGGTGCTTGAACTGCTGGAACTCGTCGAACGGCGACAGGAACGGATTCTTGTAGTTCAGGTGAACCACGAAGCCGACCGACACGTAGCGGTCGCCGAAGTGATACAGGAACGACCCGCCGCCGGTCTTGTCGTCCAGGGGCCAGCCGGTCGTGTGCTGGACTAGGCCCGGCTGGTGCTTCTCGGCCGGGATTTGCCACAGCTCCTTCAGGCCGATGCCGAACTTCTGCGGGTCCGAGCTGGCCGTCAGGTCATGTCGGGCCATGATGGTCTTGGCCAGGGAGCCGCGCACGCCCTCGGCGATGAAGACATACTTGCCGTGCAGTTCCAGACCAGGCTGGAACTCGCCAGTCGGCTTGCCCTCGCGGTCGATGCCGAAGACGCCGGCGACGACGCCCTTCACCCGTCCCGAAGGCTCATCCCAGACGACGTGGCTGGCGGCCATGCCGGGATAGACTTCGACGCCCAGGGCCTCGGCCTGCTCGCCCAGCCAGCGGGCGACATTGCCCAGGGAGGCGATGTAGCAACCGTGGTTGTGCATGAAGGGCGGCATGGCGAACATGGGCAGCGAGGCCTGCCCCTGCGGACCCAGCACCAGGAACTTGTCGGTCTTGACCGGGGTCTCCAGCGGCGCGCCGCGTTCCTTCCAGTCGGGGAAGAGTTCGTTCAGCGCCTTGGGATCGATCACGGCGCCCGACAGGATATGGCCGCCGATCTCGGCCGACTTCTCCAGAACGGCGACGGAAATCTCTTTTCCGTCCTTCTCGGCGCGCTGCTTCAGGCGGATGGCGGCGGACAGGCCGGCCGGGCCGCCGCCGACGATGACGACGTCATATTCCATGACCTCGCGCTCGACGCCTTCCAGCGCTTCCGCCGGCGGGAGCTTGTCGATGACGGCTTCCTGCCACGCGTTGATCGCGCCGCCTTCGATGGCTTGCTCGCCCATGATCCCCTGAATCCTTGTTATCGTCGTGGTTAT
Source organism: Brevundimonas faecalis (assembly GCF_040549405.1). NCBI lineage: Bacteria > Pseudomonadati > Pseudomonadota > Alphaproteobacteria > Caulobacterales > Caulobacteraceae > Brevundimonas > Brevundimonas faecalis. The sequence goes on from NZ_JBEPTF010000004.1 coordinate 215,570, forward strand.
CCGTCTTATCGTGAGGTGACGTGGCGGCGGTCAAGGCTTATCCCTGTCCGCGAATGACGCTCCAGACGCCCGACATCGCCGCGACCGAAGCCCTGCTCGCCTTCTGGCGGGATGCAGGCGTGGACGCCTGCTATCTGGACGAGCCGGTCGACCGCACGGTCTTCGTCGCTCCGCCCCTGTCCATCGCCCCCTCCCCTGCTTCGTCGGGCGTCGTCACGCCCCTGCGCGCGCCGAACGCCGCGGACGCAGTGGCCGAGGCCCGCGCCGCCGCCGCACAGGCGAACAGCATGGAGGACCTGGCCGAGGCGATCGCCGCCTTCGAGGGTTGCCCCCTCAAGGGAATGGGCGCGCGCCAGTCGGTCTTTTCGCGCGGCGATCCCAAGGGCGCCCTGATGATCGTCGGCGAAGGCCCCGGCGCGGACGAAGACATCCAGGGCAAGCCCTTCGTCGGCAAGGCGGGGCAGCTTCTGGACCGCATCCTGGCGGCGGCGGACCTGCTGGATCAGGCCTTCATCACCAACACCGTCTTCTGGCGCCCGCCGGGCAACCGCACCCCGACCCCGCTGGAACAGGCCGTCTGCGCCCCCTTCCTGGACCGCGCCTTCGTCCTGCTTCGTCCCCGGGCCGTCCTGCTGGTCGGGGCGGCGGCGGCCAAGTCGGTGCTGAAGATCGAGGAGGGAATCATGCGGACCCGGGGCCAATGGCGCGAATGGCGTTCGCCGGACGGCGACGTCTCGGCCCCCGTAATCGCCACCCTGCACCCCGCTTTCCTGCTGCGCCAACCACAGGCCAAGGGCTTGGTTTGGAAAGACATTCTCGATTTGTCGGCTCGCCTGTCGGGCGAAAAGCTTGAGCCCCCGGCCTGATTCAGGCATCTAGGGCCTTTGGAGACCAGTCCGCAGAGCGCTGCAGAATCCCGAATCGAGACGGGACGGCGCCGATGAAGGGGGCCGCCGCGTATGTATCTTTTCCGTCGGACGCGTCGTGCGTCCCTGCTCGCTCTCGCGCTCTGCGCCACAGTTGCGACCGCCGCCCACGCCGCTACGGACGTCGATGAAAACGACACCGCGCGCGCCTATGCCGCCGCCGGTTCCAGCAACAGCCTCTCGACGCCCACGGCCCTGAGCAGCGAGGATCGCCTCAGCTACACCACCGCCTTCGACGCCTTGCGTCGCGGCGACCTGGACATGGCCCGCGACGCCGCGCGTCAGGCCAAGGACCGCGTCCTGCTGGGTCAGGTCGAGTTCGAACGCCTGTTCCATCCCAGCCACGTCGCCACCTATGACGAACTGGCCGCCTGGCTGGAGACCTATTCCGACCTGCCCATGGCCCAGCGGGTCTATACCCTGGCCATGCGTCGCCTGCCCGACGGCGCGCCCGAGCCCAAGCGTCCCGGCGGCTTCCTGGCCCGCACCTGGGCCAGCGTCACCGGAACGGGCGACGGCGGCGTCACCGATCCGGCCAAGGCGGCGCGCGTCGCCCTGAACAACGACGACCTGCCCGGCGCCTATCACATGGGCTCCGACATCGGCGACTGGTGGACGGCCGGCCTGGCCGCCTGGCGGATGAACCAGTTCGCCGACGCCTATCGCGCCTTCGAGCGCGTCGCCCAGGACCCGACCGAGGACCCCTGGGTTCGCGCCGGCGCCGCCTTCTGGACCGCCCGCGCCGCCGCCCAGTCGGGCCGCCAGGATCGCGTGACCGAACATCTGCGCCTCGCCGCGCGCTGGCCCGCCACCTTCTACGGCCAGGTCGCCCTGCGCCAGTTGGGCGAGGAGCCGACGATCGAGAGCCAGGGACCGCGTCCCTATGCCGAGGCGAGCCTGCGCCACGCCGCCTATACGCCCGAACCGACCGGCGTCGACGCCCGCGAACTCAGCGACTTCATCCGTGCCGACGAGACCGCCCGCCGCACGGTCGCCCTGTACGAGGTCGGCCGCCGCAACGACGCCGAGCAGTCGGCGCGCGACGGCCTGCGCACGGCCGTCGACGACGGCGCCCGCCGCCTGTGGGCCGGGCTGTACCGCACCGTGGCCCCCGGCCGCGCCGCCCAGTCCGACGCCGCGCGCATCGACGCGGCCCGCTATCCGATGCCGGAACTGCTGCCCGAGGGCGGCTTCACCATCGAGAAGGCGCTCGTCTACGCCATCGCGCGCAAGGAGACGGACTTCAACGCCGGGGCGCGATCCGGCGCCGGGGCCTACGGCATGATGCAGGTCATGCCCGCGACCGCCGCCTACATGACCGGGGACCAGGGCTATGTCCGCAACCCGGAACGCCTCTATGTCCCCGCGACCAACCTGAAGCTGGGCCAGGACTATGTGAACCGCCTGTTCCAGATCGAGTCCTTCCAGGGCGATCTGCTGAAGGCCGTGGCCTCCTACAACGCCGGGCCGGGTCCGATGCTGGCGGCGATCCGCAAGCTGGGCGCAGACGCCGACCCCCTGCTGCTGATCGAGACGATCGACGTGCCCCAGGCGCGCGAATATGTGGAAAAGGTCGTGGCGGCCTACTGGATCTATCAGCGTATGCTGGGCGCGCCGGTGAACACCCTGGACGCCGTAGCGTCCGGCGCCAAGGCCGTGCCGATCCGCCTGGACTATGTGGCCCCGCCGCCCCAGCCGGTCACGACCGCCCTGCAGGTGGCCGAGGCCGTGGTTCCGGGCGGCGCCCGCTGAGCCTCAGCCCAGGCTGGACAGCAACAGGGCCCAGATGAAGGCCATGGCCAGGGCCGCGATGAAATAGGCCCGCGCCGTCCGGCTCCAGTCGGTCTTTCTGCTGATGGTGCGCATGCATCCGTCCCCCGCGGCGTCTCGCCGCCGAGGGACAGAATGTAACGACGCTCCTTAATCGTCGGTTTTCGTCCGCCGTTAAGCGACGTTAGCCAAGCCGTCCTTTTCCCAGGCCTGGAAATCGGGCTGGGCCAGCAAGGCCTCGACATAGGCCCGCGCCGTCCCGTCCACATCGCCGTGGGCGCCCAGGTCGATCTGATAGTGACGCACCCGCGCCGCGACCGGGGTGAAGAAGGCGTCGGCGATCGACCAGTCTCCGAACAGCCACGGCCCGTTCACGCCGAACCGGGCGCGCATCTGACGCCAGAGAACGACCAGCCGGCCCAGGTCGCGATCCAGGGCGGGATCGGACGGCGCGGTCGAACGCACCTCTCCCGCCAAGGGATGATCGGGCCCCATGCCGCACAGGTCGCGCAGGGCGGGGAAGCCGGAGTGCATCTCCGCCGTCGCAGAGCGGGCCAGGGCCCGCGCGGTCGGATCGACGGGCCACAGGTGCGCGTCGGGATAGTGCTCGGCGGCCCATTCGCTGATGGCCAAGGTGTCCCAGATCGTCTCACCGTCCACCTTCAGCAGGGGAACGAAGCCGGAGGGGGACAGGCGGCGCAGCTCGGCCTTCTGCTCCTCGGTGCGATAGGAGACCTCGCGGGCGGTGAAGTCCGCCCCCGCCCGTTTCAGAACCAGCCAGGGCCGCAGGGACCACGTGGAATAGAGGCGCGGTCCGATGATCAGTTCCATGGCGAGTCTCCGGCGGGGGCGAACCCCATCTATGGCTGCCCCCTCAATGGCTGGAGGAGAGCTTCAGCACAACCAGGCCCGAGACGATCAGCAGGACGCCGCCCACGCGCATCGGCGTCAGGGCCTCGCCCAGCACCGCCACGCCGACGACGAAGGCGCCGACCGCGCCGATGCCGGTCCAGATGGCGTAGGCCGTGCCCAGGGGCAGGCTCTTCATCGACATGGACAGAAGGCCGAAGCTGACGATCATGAAGGCGATGGTGCCCACGGTCGGCCAGGGCTTGGTGAAACCCTCCGACGCCTTCATCAGGAAGGCCCAGACGATTTCGAACAGACCGGCGAGAAGCAGAAGAATCCAGGCCACGACAATCTCCCTTGCATGGCGTGCCGGGTCGTCCCGGCGTCCAGCCCGTAACGGGAGAGGTCGTCCTCTGATCCGCCCTATCTGGGACAAGAGGCGCCGAAGTCAATGGCGAACCTTGACTCACGGGCCTTCGCGACCGACACGACGCGTCCATGATCACGCGCTATTCCCGCCCCGACGCCGTCGCCATCTGGTCGCAAGAGACCAAGTACAAGATCTGGTTCGAGATCGAGGCCCATGCCGCCACCAAGATGGCGGAACTGGGCGTGATTCCGAAGGAATCGGCCGAGGCCATCTGGGCCAACGGCAAGGACGCGACCTTTGACGCCGACCGCATCGACGAGATCGAGCGCACCACCAAGCACGACGTCATCGCCTTCCTGACCCATGTGTCGGAAATCGTCGGCGAGGAAGCCCGCTTCCTGCACCAGGGCATGACGTCTTCGGACGTGCTGGACACCTGCTTCGCGGTGCAGTTGGCGCGCTCGACCGACCTGCTGCTGGACGGCGTCGATCGCGTCCTGGCGGCGCTGGAAACCCGCGCCAAGGAACACAAGTACACCGTCACGGTCGGCCGCAGCCACGGCATCCACGCCGAACCCGTGACCTTCGGCCTGAAGCTGGCCGGCTACCACGCCGAGTTCCAGCGCGCCCGTCGTCGCCTGGTCACCGCGCGCGAGGAGATCGCCACCTGCGCCATCTCGGGCGCCGTCGGCACCTTCGCCAACGTCTCGCCGGAAGTTGAAGCCTATGTCGCCGACAAGATGGGCCTGTCCGTCGAGCCCGTCTCGACCCAGGTGATCCCGCGCGACCGCCACGCCGCCTATTTCGCCGCCCTGGGCGTCGTCGCCTCCTCGATCGAGCGCCTGGCCACCGAGATCCGCCACCTGCAGCGCACCGAGGTCCTGGAAGCCGAGGAATTCTTCGACAAGGGCCAGAAGGGCTCGTCGGCCATGCCGCACAAGCGCAACCCGATCCTGACCGAGAACCTGACCGGCCTGGCCCGTCTGGTGCGCTCTTCCGTCGTTCCGGCGATGGAGAACGTCGCCCTGTGGCACGAGCGGGACATCAGCCACTCCTCGGTCGAGCGGGGCATCGGTCCGGACGCCACCATCCACCTGGACTTCGCCCTGCATCGCCTGGCCGGCGTGATCGAACGCCTGAACATCTATCCCGAGAACATGCAGAAGAACCTGGACCGCCTAGGCGGCCTGGTCTTCTCGCAACGGGTCATGCTGGCCCTGACCCAGGCGGGCGTGTCGCGCGAGGACGCCTATGCCGCGGTCCAGGAAAACGCCATGAAGGTCTGGCGCGGCGAGGGCCGCTTCATCGACTTCCTGAAGGACGACGCCCGCGTCACCCTGCCTGAAGCCGAACTGGAGGCCCTCTTCGACCTCGGCTACCACACCAAGAACGTGGACGTGGTGTTCCAACGCGTGTTCGGAAGCTGACACCGTGGCCGAGCGCGCGATCCGACTGAACCCCCGGCTGGACCCCAGGGACTATGCGGAAGCCTATGCGCGCGACGGCATGGTGCAGGTGCCGGACCTGCTAGAGGCCGAAAGCGCCGAATGGCTGGCCCTGGCTTTGGAGCACGATACGCCCTGGCATCTGTCGCTCAGAACGCCGGAGGGCGGACGTCTGTTTTCTCCGCAGGAGATGGCGGCCATGGGGCGTGACGCCCTGGCCGCCCATATGCAACGCGCTCTAGCGGACGGACAGACCGGCTTCTCCTTCATCTACCTGGCCTATCCGATCATCACCGCCTTCCTGAACGGACGCGACCCGGGCCACGCCACTCATGCCCTGCTGCAGTTCTTCAACGACCTGCCCTTCATGAACTTCGCCAAGGCGGTGACGGGCGAAGCGGGCGTCACCAAGATCGACGCCCAGGCCACCTGGTTTCGACCGGGCGACTTCCTGACCCAGCACGACGATACGGACCAGGGTCAACGCCGCGCCGCCTATACGCTGGGTCTGGCGAAGGATTGGCGGCCTGACTGGGGCGGTCAATTGTTGTTCCACGATGAAGCGGGGGACGTGGTTCGTGGCTTCAAACCGGGCTTCAACGTCTGGACGGTGTTCAAGACGCCGCGCAACCATTCCGTGGCCCCGGTCGCAGCCTACGCCGGGAGCGCTCGCCGCTCCATCACCGGCTGGCTCCGCGACGATCCGCCCGTTCGCTGAATGCCCAAGATCGGCTTTGGTCCGATCATCGACGACCGCGCGCGCGTCCTGATCCTGGGCAGTTTACCCGGCGACGCTTCCCTGAAAGCCGCCCAGTACTACGCCCATCCGCGCAACGCCTTCTGGCCCCTGATGGGCCAGTTGCTAGGCGAAGACCTGCCCGCCCTCTTCTATGAAGCGCGATTGGAGCGACTGAAGGCGCGCGGGGTCGGCCTATGGGACGTCATCGCCTCGGCCGAGCGCTCCGGCAGTCTGGACGCCGCGATTCGCTCGCCCGAGGCCGCCGACCTGCGCGGTTTGGTCGCCCGCCTGCCCTGCCTGCGCGCCGTGGCCTTCAACGGCGGGCTGGCGGCGAAGCTGGGGCGTCGCATCCTGAGCGATCTGAACGGCGTCGCCCTGATCGATCTGCCGTCCACCAGCCCGGCACACGCAATATCTCTGTCGGCAAAGGCGAAAAGCTGGGCCATATTGAGCGACTTCATTTCTCAATAAACCGCCTGACAGATGATTCTGACCCTTTCCTGCCCTGACCGCCATGGCATCGTGGCGGCCGTCTCTGCTTTCTTGCTGGAACGGGACGCCAATATCTCCGACGCCCAACAGTTCGGCGACGCCATGAGCGGCTACTTCTTCATGCGGGTGGTGTTCGAGCCCGCCGAGAAGGATTCCGAAGAAGCTTTACGGTTCGCCTTCGCGCCCCTGGCGGCGCGGTTCGAGATGGACTGGACACTGCGTGGGCCAGAGCCGCGCAAGGTGATGATCCTGACGTCGCGGTTCGATCACTGCCTGGCCGACCTGCTCTATCGCTGGCGCATCGACGAACTGCCGATGCAGGTGACCGCCGTCGTCTCCAACCATCCACGCGACATGATCGGCCATGTCGACCTGGGCGATCTGCCCTTCCACCACCTGCCCATGCAGGGCGACAAGGCCGCGCAGGAGGCCCAGTTGCTGAGCCTGATCGAGGCGACCGGGACCGAGTTGGTGGTCCTGGCCCGCTACATGCAGATTCTGTCCGATGATCTGGCCGCCCGGCTGACGGGACGCTGCATCAACATCCATCACTCCTTCCTGCCCGGCTTCAAGGGGGCCAAGCCCTATCATCAGGCCCATGCCCGGGGCGTGAAGGTGATCGGCGCCACCGCCCACTATGTCACCGCCGACCTGGACGAAGGCCCCATCATCGAACAGGACGTGGAGCGCATCAGCCACCGCGACGCGCCGGAAGACCTGGTCCGCAAGGGACGGGACATCGAGCGTCGCGTCCTGGCCCGCGCCGTCTCTCACCACCTGCACGACCGCATCCTGATGCACGGCGGCAAGACGGTGGTCTTCGCGGACTGATCACGGCGCGCGCCGAAAAACGTGATCGACGACGCATCCTTTGGCGGCCTTAACCGTAATTCTCTCCGATCCCGCCGCCCGGCCCCACGCCAGGCGGCCTTCGATGGAGAGACATCATGACGATCACGCGCACGACCGCTTTCGCGGCCGTTTCGGCCGCCGCCCTTCTGGGCCTCGCCGCCTGCGGCAATAACGAATCCAAGGTCGAGAAGGCCCCGGCCGAAGCGACCCCCGCCGAATCCGCCGCTCCCGCCGCCGCCGAGCCCATGGTCGGCGGCGCAGCCATGAACCCGAACGAGACCATCGTCGCCAACGCCTCGAAAGCGGCCAATCTGACCACCCTGGTCAGCGCGCTTCAGTCCGCGGGTCTGACGGAACGCCTGCAGGGTGCCGGCCCCTTCACCGTCTTCGCGCCGGACAACGCCGCCTTCGAGAAGATTCCGGCCGCCACGCGCGAAGGCTGGATGCAGCCCGCCCAGAAGGCGGCCCTGACCAAGCTGCTGACCTATCATGTCGTGCCCGGCCGTCTGACCGCCGCCGACATCGCCGCCCAGGCCCAGGCCAACGGCGGCACGGCCACGCTGACCACCGTCCAGGGCGAGAAGCTGACCCTGAAGGACGCCGGCGGCGGCAAGTGGACCGTCACCGACGCCCGGGGCGGAACCTCGACCATCACCCAGGCCGACGTGGCCCAGTCGAACGGCGTGGTTCACGTCGTCGACACGGTGCTGATGCCGAAATAGGCCGAGCGGAAACGAAAGAAGGGCCGCGACCTCGCCGGTCGCGGCCCTTCTGAATTCGTTCGGTCGAAACCGAAGCCTTATTCGCCGGCGCGGATCTGCTCGCGCGCGACCGAGGCCAGTTCGTCCATCTTCATGCGCAGCTCGCCTTCGGACACCGTCAGGCCCGAGCCCTTGAAGTCGCCGGCGACCTTGCGGAAAACGTCTTCATCGCCCGGCTGCTCGAAATCGGAGCGGACGACGGCGGCGGCGTATTGCTCGGCGCTCTCTGCCGACAGGCCCATTTTTTCAGCCGCCCACAGGCCCAGCATCTTGTTGCGACGCGCGATGGCCTTGAACTCTTGTTCCTGATCGAGGGCGAACTTGGTCTCGTAGCCCTTTTCCCGATCTTCGAAGGTCGTCATGCGCGTGGTCACTCCAGTCGCGGAAGGAATTGAGGGTCCGCATCGCCGTCTATAGCCCCCCTGCACGCGAACGCAACCGGACTCGCCGCCGCAAGGCTGACGCCGCGTCACAGGACGATATTTGTGTCACAGACGCCCTTCGGCTAAAGGGCGTGCGGTCTTATATAGCCGCCGTCGATTCAAGGATCGCGCCGCCCGTCGTCGCCGGGGCCGCGCGTTTTTCGTTTTGAGGCTGTCCGTTTCCTTCCCCCTCGGGACCCGATTGATGAACACCAAGCGCAAGAAGCTCTATGAGGGCAAGGCCAAGATCCTTTACGAAGGACCCGAGCCCGGCACGCTGATCCAGTATTTCAAGGACGACGCCACCGCCTTCAACGCCCAGAAGAAGGCGACGCTCGAAGGCAAGGGCGTCATCAACAACCGCATCAGCGAATTCATCATGTCGCGCCTGAACTCGATCGGCGTGACCAACCACTTCATCAAGCGCCTGAACCTGCGCGAGCAGCTGATCCGCGAAGTCGAGATCATTCCGCTGGAAGTGGTCTGCCGCAACATCGTCGCCGGCTCGCTGGCCACCCGCCTGGGCCAGGAAGAGGGTACGCCCCTGCCCCGTTCGATCATCGAATTCTACTACAAGAAGGATGAGCTGAACGACCCGATGGTGACGGAAGAGCACATCACGGCCTTCAACTGGGCCACGACCCAGGAACTGGACGACATCCTGGCCATGACCGTGCGCGTGAACGACTACCTGTCGGGCATGTTCGGCGCCGTCGGCATCACCCTGGTCGACTTCAAGATCGAGTTCGGCCGGGTGTGGGAGAACGACTTCGCCCGCGTCATCCTGGCCGACGAGATCAGCCCCGACAGCTGCCGCCTGTGGGATTCGACCACCGGCGAGAAGCTGGACAAGGACCGCTTCCGTCGCGACCTGGGCGACGTCATCGAAAGCTACACCGAGGTGGCCCGCCGCCTCGGCATCATGAAGGACATGCCGACCGTGATCCAAGGGGGACTGCACTAATGGCCAAGGTCAAGGTTCACGTCTTCCTGAAGCCCGGCGTTCTGGACGTTCAGGGCAAGGCCGTCGAAGGCGCCCTGCAGGGTCTGGGCTGGGCCGGCGTCTCGGGCGCCCGCGTCGGCAAGCTGATCGAGTTCGACCTCGACGACGGCGTCGCCGACAAGGAGGCCGAGGTGAAGCGCATGTGCGAGACCCTGCTGGCCAATACGGTCATCGAGGGCTACCGGATCGAGATCGCCTGATGAGAGCCGCCCTGTTGATCGGGGCGGCTTTTTTATTGGCCGGCTGTTCGCAAGAGCGGCCGGTTCGGCAATTCGGCTCGGCGTTTCTGGACTGCTCCCAGGGCTTCGACGCCTTGGCCGCCGAGATCAAACGCACGCCCGCCATCATCGCTGAAGAATATGATCGCGGAACGTCGGCATACCGTGATGATCGAGCATCAGCCCTCTACCTGATCACTAGACCTGACCATCCCGCCCACCCGGCCATCTTCGTCCGGCACGTCGCCCTATCGAGCGAGGGCGCCTCGATAGTCTCAGGAGGGTGCGGCTTCGGCGACCTGAAGGCCCTCGACACCGAACTGAAAGCCTACTCAGCCTTCGACCGGATGTTGAATGCGGAATATGTCTGCCACCTGTGTTCATCGGACAGATTGCTCTCCCCGTCCGCAATAGACCGCTATCCGCCGCCGCCCATCCAACCCCAGCCGTCTGAATGATTCTCCGCCCCGAAAGTCCGTCAGATCGGGCCGCAATCCAGGCTCTGACGGCGGCGGCCTTTGACGGCCATCCGCACAGCGACGGCTCCGAGCCGCGCATCATCGGCGCTCTGCGCGACGCCGGCGCCCTGACCTTGTCGCTGGTGGCGGAGGTCGATGGCCAGGTGGTCGGCCACGCCGCCTTTTCTCCCGTCGAATGGCCTGGCGAGGGCGACTGGTTCGGCCTCGGTCCGGTGTCCGTCGCGCCGGATCGCCAGAACCAGGGCATCGGCCGCCGACTGATCGAAGCGGGACTGGACGAGCTGCGCCGAGGCGGTGCGCGCGGCTGCGTCGTCATGGGCGAGCCCGCCTACTATGGCCGCTTCGGCTTTGTTCAGGACCCGCACCTGACCTATCCCGGCCCGCCGCCCGAGTATTTCATGGCCCTGGCCTTCGGCGGTATCAAGGGATCAGGCGACGTGCGCTACCATCCAGCCTTCGGCTGAGGCGCTATTCGCACAGATAGTCCCGGCTGAGCGGCACGGCGGTCTGCTTCTTCGTCAGCTGCAGTTGGAACACCATGTGGCCCAGTTCGCGGAAAGCGACCTCGCTGGCGGCCAGATAGAACTCCCACATCCGGCAGAAGCGCTCGTCGTACATGGTCAGGGCCTCGTCCCGCCGCGCCAGGAAGCGCTCGCGCCAGACCTTCAGCGTCTCGGCGTAGTGCAGGCGCAGGATCTCCATGTCCGTGACCCACAGGCCCGAACGCTCGATGGCCGGCAGGACCTCCGACAGGGCCGGGATATAGCCGCCGGGGAAGATGTATTTGCGGATGAAGGGCTGGGTGCGGCTGGGCGGCGACTTGCGGCCGATGGAGTGGATCACCGCCACGCCGTCGTCGTCCAGAAGACGGGCCACCGTGTCGAAATACTCCTGATAGTTGGGCGTCCCGACATGTTCGAACATGCCGACCGAGATGATGCGGTCGAAGGTCTGGCTCAGGTCGCGATAGTCCTGCAGCCGGAAATCGGCCCGATCGGCCAGGCCGCGCTCCGCCGCCCGCGCATTGGCTGTACGATGCTGCTCGGTCGACAGGGTGACGCCGGTCACGCGCCCGCCTCTTTCCGCCATCGACAGGCCCAGCCCGCCCCAGCCGCACCCGATGTCCAGAACGCTCTGCCCCGGTTGGAGCAGCAGCTTGTCGATCAGACGCCGCTTCTTGGCGATCTGGGCCTGTTCCAGGGTCGCGTCCGGCGTCTCGAAGAAGGCGCAGGAGTATTGCAGGTCCTGGTCCAGGAACAGGCGATAGAAGTCGACCGTCAGGTCATAGTGGTGGTGGACGTTGTTGCGGGCGTGCAGACGGTCGTTGGCCTGTTCCGCACCGCGCCGGATACGCTGCATCAGGGTCAGGCGCGGCGACCGGGGGCGGAGCGCCAGTTGCGAGGTCGTCAGTTGCAGGAAGTCGTAGATGTCGCCGCCTTCGATCCGGAAGGTCCCGTCCATGAAGGCCTCGCCCAGGGCCAGTTCTGGATTGGCGGCGATGGCCAAGGCCGCCTTGTTCCCGGTCACGACCGCCGTCAGTTCGGGTTCGCCCGGTCCCGCGGACAGCGTCCGCCCGTCGGGAAGACGCACGCGGATCGAACGCGTCAGGAAGGTACGGTCGAGAAGGGATTGCAGCATCCGGCTCTCCGCGCTTTAGAACGTCGATGAAGCTTAGCTAGGAACTGTCCGTGGGAAGGCAACGGCGTCGAACCCCGACCGTTCCGCACAGGACAGTGATCAAACGGGAGCGCCGCCTATGACCTTCACCCTTTCCTCGACCGGTTTCACGGACGGCGACGTCCTGCCCGACGCCCAGGTGAAAGCCCTGGGGGACGCCTCGCCGCAGCTGTCCTGGTCGGGCGCGCCCGAGGGAACCCGAAGCTTCGCCGTCACCTGCTATGACCCGGACGCCCCGACGGGCTCGGGCTTCTGGCACTGGACCGTGGCCAACATCCCCGCCGCCGTGACGGAACTGGCGGCTGGCGCCGGCGCCGCCGACGGTTCGAGCCTGCCCCAGGGCGCCGTACAGGGCCGTACCGACTTCGGCCTGCTCGGCTTCGGCGGCGCAGCCCCGCCCGCCGGCCACGGCCCGCACCGCTACATCTTCACAGTCTTCGCCGTGGACGTGGACCGGCTGGACGTGACCGAGGACAATTCCGGCGCCGTCTTCGGCTTCAACCTGCACTTCCACACCCTGGCCAAGGCCTCGATCACCGCGACCTACGAGAACCTGGGCTGATGACGACCCGCATGGCCGACACGCATGAAACCCGGCTGTCGGCCATGCCCGACCTGTTCCGCCGCCTGCTGGACCAGCCGCTGCATCCCCTGACGCGGGCGCGCCTGCCGGTGCGCGACGCCCTCTATGTCTTCTATCAGGACGAGGAGCCGATCCTGGTGGGCAGTCCGCCCCATGTGGAGGAGGTGCGCCTGCTGGCCCCGTCGGTGCGGCTGTCGCAAAAGATCGGCGCCCATGGACCTCGTCGCGCCTCGTCGCCCAGCCCCGCCATGACGCGCAAGCCCGTCTCCGCCCGTTGGCTGCCGCTGGAAGACGAGGACGACCGGATGCTGCTGGAGCTCTACGCCGCCCAGTCGCTGGGCCTGTCCGTGTCCCACCCCCGGATTCGCCAAGGCCTGACCGGCGCCTGACACATATCGTGAGGCCGATGGCGAACAGCCGCGGTTGATGCGGACGGCGCGTGGCCTATTTTGCAGCGCACCCTTCCCGTTTGCCGCACTGCGATAATCATGGCCCCTGCCGACGCCGCCCCCTGCCTCGACGACCTGCCCTGCCCGGCGCCGGATCGCGTGGCGGCCCGGGGAAAGGTCGCCCTGGTCCTGCTGGCCCTGGCCATGGGCGGTTTCGCCATCGGCGTGACCGAGTTCGCCGCCATGAGCGTCCTGCCCGACTTCGCGGCCGGACTAGGGGTCGACGAACCCACGGCCGGCCATGTCATCAGCGCCTACGCCGCAGGCGTGGTGGTCGGGGCGCCGATCCTGGCCGTGCTGGGCGCGCGCCTGCCGCGCTGGCTGCTGCTGATCGGCTTCATGGCCCTGTTCGCCGTGGGCAACGGTCTGAGCGCCCTGGCCCCGACCTATGAGTGGATGCTGGCCTTCCGCTTCCTCAGCGGCGTGCCGCACGGCGCCTATTTCGGCGTGGCGGCCCTGGTCGCGGCCTCGCTCGTGCCGCTTCGGCTCCGGACCAGGGCGGTCTCGACCATTCTGCTGGGCCTGACGGTCGCCACGGTGATCGGCGTGCCGATCGCCAACGCCGTCAGCCACGCCTTCGGATGGCGCTGGACCTTCGCCATCGTCAGCCTGCTGGCCGTCCTGACCATGGCCCTGGTGGTCCTTTTCGCCCCGCGCGACCCGGCCCGGCCCGAGGCCACGCCCCTGCGCGAACTCGGCGCCCTGAAGCGCAGCCAGGTCTGGCTGACGCTGGGCGTCGGCGCCGTCGGGTTCGGCGGCATGTTCGCCGTCTACGCCTATCTGGCCTCGACCTTGAAGGCCGTGACGGGCGTGGGCCCGGAGGTCATGCCCTGGGTCTTCGCCGTCTTCGGGATCGGCATGACGGCCGGCAATCTCCTCGGGGCCTGGGCCGCCGACCGATTCGGCATGGCGGCAGCCGGCGGGCTGTTGCTGTGGAGCGCGGCCGCCCTGGCCCTCTATCCCTTCGCCGCGCCTCACCTCTGGTCCATGCTGATCGTCGTCCTGCTGATCGGCGGCGGAGGCGGCCTGGGCTCCATCCTGCAGACCCGGCTGATGGACGTGGCCGGCGACGCCCAGACCCTGGCCGCCGCGCTGAATCACTCCGCCTTCAACACGGCCAACGCCATAGGTCCGCTGCTGGGCGGCATGGCCGTGGCCGCAGGCTGGGGCTGGACCTCGACCGGCTGGGTCGGCGTGGCCCTGACCCTGGGCGGCTTCGCGGTCTGGGCGGTCGCCTGGCTGACGGGACGCAGGACACAACAAAGCGACGCCTGACATTCTTCGCGAAGGGTGCTAGGAGGCCCGGCCATGAGCGCAGCCGTCATCGTCTTCCCCGGTTCCAACTGCGACCGCGACTGCAAGGTCGCCGTCGAACGTTCCACTGGCGAACAGGTCCAGATGGTCTGGCACGCCGAGACCGAGCTGCCGAAGGGCCTCGATCTGATCGTCCTGCCCGGCGGCTTCTCCTACGGCGACTATCTGCGCTGCGGCGCCATGGCCGCCCAGGCTCCCATCATGCAGGCGGTCAAGAAGGCCGCCGACGACGGCGTCACTGTGGTCGGCATCTGCAACGGCTTCCAGGTCCTGTGCGAAGCCGGGATGCTGCCGGGCGCCCTGTTGCGCAACAGCGGCCTGAAATACGTGTGCAAGCCGATCAGTCTGACCGTCGCCAACGGCCAGACCCGCTTCACCTCCGGCTATCAGGGTCAGCGCGAAGTCGTCATGACCCAGGGCAACGGCGACGGAAACTACTTCGCCGACGCCGAAACCCTGGCCCGCCTGGAAGGCGAGGGCCAGGTGGTCTTCCGCTATGTCGACAACCCGAACGGCTCGGTCGCCGACATCGCCGGCATCCAGAACGAACGCGGCAACGTCCTGGGCATGATGCCCCACCCCGACCGCGCCTTCGAAGCCGAACTGGGCTCGGCTGACGGGGCGGTCCTGTTCCAGAGCATCTACGCGGCCGCCTAGGGCCGAACGTCGTTTTCCAATCTTGACGCCCATACGACTGCACGGCATCTGTTCGGGCAGCCAAGGGGGCTTTCATGATCAAGAAAATTCTCGGGATCGCCGCGATCCTGTCGCTGGGCGCGTGCGCGTCGCCCTATGTCGCCACACCTTACGATCGGGCGGCGCACAATGTGCAGTCCATCACGATGATGGACGACGCGCTGCCTGAAAAGGCCATAGCCTATGAGGTCGCGTCGGTCGGTTCCAACTTCGGGTTGATCGGCGCGCTCGTGGACGCAGGCATCCAGGCCAGCCGTCAAGACGCCGTGAACGATGCTCTGGTCAGCATTGACTTCGACGCGGAAGAGCGGCTGGAGCGCCGGATGGCTTCGGCTCTGTCGACACAGGGCTACACCGTCGCCCCTCTGTCGGGCTCAACTCGCGAAAAGCGAGACCTGCTTGAAGCCTATCCGGACGCCTCCGGCGTCGACGCCTACCTTGATGTATCGGTGACCCACTACGGCTACCTGTCATCGGGAGCCGGCCAGCCCTTTCGTCCCAGCGTAGGCGCCGAGGTGCGACTGGTGAAGGTGTCTGATCGCTCCACCTTGATGGAGAACATCATCGTCTACAATCCGCTGACGCCAGCCGAAGGGGTCGTCACCCTGGCTCCGAATCCCCAATATGCGTTTAGCAATCGCGCCGAGCTGCTGGAGAATCCCGCGCGCTTGGCCGCCGGCATCGAAGACGCGCTGAACCAGGTGGCCGACACAGCCGCCCGCCTTCTGCAATAGGAGGCTCTCATATGACGCGTGTTCACGCCGTCGGTGTGATCAGCCTGTATGGGGCGATGGTTTCGGCCTGTGCTACCGCCGCCCCGCCTCCACCGGCGATGCTCGCCTATGCCCGCATGGACTGCTCCGCCGCCCCTGATCTCTCGAGCGCCCTCAGCTTGACGCCGGACAAGGAGCGGGCTGTCCATCTGGTGGCTTCGCCTATCGGAACGGATACCCCTTGCCTGACCCGGGCAGGTCGATCCGTCCCCTACGTGGTCTATGCGCTTCCCACCGACTTCGAGGACAAGACGCTGAATGTCGGCTCAACCTTGGAAGCGATGCGCATATTCGCGCCAAACGTCGAAGTTCTTGATGCGCAAGGGCGAGTCACCCGCACATTCGAACGGGAGGAGTATTTCTATCGCGGTCCGGTCTATTCCGTGCAGTTTCGCCCCCGCCAGAATGAATCCTACCTGCTGGTGACCGCGGCGCCTGAACTGGTCGGCCAGGGGTACGACGCCATCCAGATCGGGGTCGCCACCACCGTTGTCCCCGTGGGCATGTACTCCGCGGTCGTGAACACCGGCACCGAAGCCAAGCAACTACGGACCTTCTCCTACGACGGGACTGTCCGTGTCTCGATCAACGACACCGACACTGACGAGAAGCCCAAGACCTAATCGTGACGGTCCAGCACGCTTGCGCTGCGACCTGCATCGCCGACGTCTAGGGCGTTCTCGGCCAGTTCGTCGTCTTCATCTTGCGGACGTTCAAGCGTGCCCTCCGCGCCCGACTCGCCGATAGCGGCCAGTTCGCGGGCGCCGACGCCCAGGCCCTGTTCCAGGGCGCGGTTGGTCTCGACCTCCTCGGTGTCGAGCGCCTCGTCTTCGGGAAGATCGTCGGGATCGGCCATGATCGGTTTCCTGGGTTTGCGTGGGTGCTGAATTCTAAGCGGGACGAGGCCTTCCCGGTTCCGGGCCGGGCGCCGCGTGAACCAAATCGGCGTCCGGCGCGTAGATGACGGTGAAGCTGCGCCGGAGACGTCGTCCATGACCGCCATCGAACGCCCCACCCCCGCCCAGCGGACCCGACGCCTAGCCGTTCTGGCGGCGGCCGTCTTCGCCGTGGCGGTCCCTGTGATCCAGGGTCTGACCGGTTTCGGCCTCAGCCAGGCCGAGTTCGCCGCGGCCGGCGACCAGACCTTGCGGGTCGCGGGCTACGCCTTCTCGATCTGGGGGCTGTTGTATCTGGGCTTGCTGATCTACGCCGGACGTCAGGCCCTGCCTCAGACAGGCGAAAGCGTGCTGATCAACCGCATGGGCTGGCCTTCCGTCGTCGCTTTCTCCGGCATCGGCCTGTGGATCGTCGTCGCGGCCCTCGACCTGAAGGCGGCGAGCGTCGTGGTCATCTTCGCCTCCCTGCTGGCCCTGCTGGTTCCCTTGCTGGCCCTGGGCAAGACGATCCGCACGACAGGGGTCATGGATCGGGATCGCTGGTTCCTGATCTGGCCGCTGTCGGCGCTGGCGGGGTGGCTGACCATCGCCGCGCCGCTGAACCTGATCACGACGGCGACGGCCTTCGACGCCCTGCCCGCCTTCGTCTCGCCGACCGGATGGGCCGTCATCGCGATCGCAGTGGTGTTTCTGATCGCGATCGAAGTCACGCTCTATCTGAGAACCATGACCTATTCCCTGCCGATCGCATGGGGTCTGGTCGGCGCCTTCGTGGCGGAACAGGAGAGGAATCCCCTGCTTGGATTCACCGCCCTGGGCGCTGCCTTCCTGCTGGTGGTGGCGGCGGTCATCCTCGTCTTCGGCCTGAAACGCGGGATCGAGCGGCCGCGCTGAACGCCCCTGCTGAAGGGACGGGCTGACAGGAGGCTCAGACCCGGCTAGAAGCCCCGCCCATGAGCGCTCCGCAAAAGACCATCGCAGAATTGGCCGCTGAATACGGTCTGGCTCCAAACGAGTATGAGGTCCTTCTGGACCGGCTGGGCCGCGAGCCCAACCAGGTCGAGTTGGGCGTGTTTTCGGTCATGTGGTCCGAGCACTGCTCCTACAAATCCTCCAAGAAGCAGTTGATGAAGTTCCCGGTCACGGGACCGCGCGTCATCTGCGGCCCCGGCGAGAACGCCGGCGTGATCGACATCGACGACGGCGACGCCTGCATCTTCAAGATGGAGAGCCACAACCACCCCTCCTATATCGAACCCTATCAGGGCGCGGCGACGGGCGTGGGCGGCATCATGCGCGACGTCTTCACCATGGGCGCCCGCCCGGTGGCCCTGCTGAACGCCCTGCGCTTCGGCGATCCCTCGCATGAGAAGACCAAGCGCCTGGTCTCGGGCGTGGTCGCCGGCATCGGCGGCTACGGCAACTGCGTCGGCGTGCCGACGGTCGCCGGCGAGACCAACTTCCACAAGGGCTACAACGGCAACATCCTGGTCAACGCCATGTGCGTCGGCCTGGCCCGCGCCGATGAGATCTACTACTCCGCCGCGCCGGAAGCGGGCCACGACGTGGTCTATTTCGGCTCCAAGACGGGCCGAGACGGCATCCACGGCGCCACCATGTCCTCGACCGAGTTCGACGACGAGTCGGAGGCCAAGCGCCCCACCGTCCAGGTCGGCGACCCCTTCGCCGAGAAGCTGCTGATCGAGGCCACCCTCGAACTGATGGCCTCGGGCGCGGTCGCCGCCATCCAGGACATGGGCGCGGCCGGTCTGACCTCTTCGTCGGTCGAGATGGCGGGCAAGGGCGGCGTCGGCGTCGAGCTGGACCTCGACAAGGTGCCCCAGCGCGAAACCGGCATGACCGCCTATGAGATGATGCTGTCGGAAAGCCAGGAGCGGATGCTGGCGGTCCTCAAGCCCGGCTTCGAGGATGTCGGCTATCGCATCTTCCAGAAGTGGGGCCTGGACTTCGCCATCATCGGCAAGACCACGAACACCGGCCATCTGGTGCTGAAGCATCACGGCGAGGTGGTCTGCGACGTGCCGCTGGCCCCGCTGTTCGACGACGCGCCCCTGTACGACCGCCCCTGGGTCCAGCCCGAGTTGCAGCCGCGCCTCGACCCGGCCGAGGTTCCGGCCCCGGAAAGCTGGAACGACGCGGTGATCAAGGTCATCGCCTGCCCCGACATGGCGTCCAAGCGCTGGATCTGGGAACAGTACGACCGCCATGTCATGGCCGACACCCTGCAGGACTCGTCGACCGGCGCCGACGCTGGCGTGGTCCGCGTTCACGGCACGGACAAGGGTCTGGCCGTCACCAGCGACTGCACCCCGCGCTATGTCCAGGCCGACCCCTATGAAGGCGGCAAGCAGGCCGTGGCCGAGGCCTGGCGCAACCTGACGGCCGTGGGCTCGCGTCCCATCGCCATCACTGACAACCTGAACTTCGGCAACCCGCAGCGCCCCGAGATCATGGGCCAGATCGTGCGCGCCACCGACGGCATGGCCGAGGCCTGCCGCGAGCTCGACTTCCCCGTCGTGAGCGGCAACGTCAGCCTCTATAACGAGACCAACGGCGTCGCCATTCCACCGACCCCGACGGTCGGCGCGGTCGGCCTGCTGACCAACTATGACGTGGTCACCGGCTTCGGCGGCGTGGTCGAGGGCGATGTCCTGGTCCTGATCGGCCAGACGCACGGCGAGCTGGGCGCCTCCATCTATCTGCGCGAGGTTCTGGGCCGTGAAGACGGCGCCCCGCCGCCGGTGGACCTGAAGCTGGAACGCAAGACCGGAGACTTCGTGCGCGGTCTGATCGAGACCGGCGAGCTGACGGTCGTTCATGACCTGTCGGACGGCGGTCTGGTCGGCGCCGCCGCCGACTTGGCTTTGGCGTCCGACGTCGGCATTGAGCTGAACGCCTCCAGCGCCGCCCACGCCCACGGCTTCCTGTTCGGCGAAGACCAGGCCCGCTATCTGGTCGCCGTCTCGGACGCCCATGCCCTGATCGCCAAGGCGCATGAGGCCGGGCTGCACGCCTCGGTCGTCGGCGCCGCCAAGGGCGCGGACTTCGCCTCCTCAGGTCCGAAGGGCGAACTCTACCGCATCCCCGTCGCCCACCTGCGCGAGATCCACGAAGGCTGGATGCCGAACTGGATCGAAGGCTGATGCGCCTGCGCGCCGTCGCTTTCGTCGTCGCCGGCGCGGCTCTGCTGGCCGCCTGCGACTTCGAGGGCGGCGATCCGGTCCAGCACGCCTTGCGCGACGCAGCGGCCGCACGTCAGGCCGCCGCCCTCAAGACGACGGAAGAAGAGCAGAGCCAGGCCTCTGACCGAGGCGCGGCTGCGGCAGCCACGCCCGAGGGCGACAAATTGTCGCAACTCGTCGCAACACGGCGTCGCGCGGTCGAGGAGACCCGCGCCTTGATGTCCGCCGCCTCTGATCCTGCTCTGAAAAGTCAGCTGAGCAATGATCTGAAGGCGGAGGAAGAACGCTTGCGCGCGCTCGAAGCGCGTATTGCGGCGCGATAGACTCGTCTGATCCCCCTCGCTATGGGGGCGAAAGGCCGTGTTGGGAAAGCCGAGATGAAGACCGCCATCGTCATGCCGCCCGGCAGCTGCTTCTGCGAGGTGCGGCCGAACTCCATGGAAACCGTGGTGCGCACCTTGGCGGGAGCCTGCGCGCACGAGGGCGAAGTGAAGGTCTTCTGCTGCGAAGGCGCAGAGGTCTACGGCGACTTCACGGTCGAGATCCTGCCCCGGGGTCGCAGCGCCAGGCTGAAAGCCCTGCGGCACGCCCTGGGGGCCTATGAACCCGACCTGATCGAATTCCACCAGCAGACGAGCCAGGCCACCAAGATCGCAGGCTCGATCCCCGGCGCCGTCAGCATCCTGTATCGCCACAATGCGCTGAAAACCTCGAACAATCCGATCAATCGGTGGCGCTACAAGTCTCGCTATCAGAAGCTGGACGGTCTGGTCTTCGTCAGCGAATCCGAACGCCGCATCTTCCTGCAGGACTTCCCCGAACTGGCGGATCGGGCCTACGCCATTCCCAATCCGATCGACGCCGAACTGTGGCGCGGCGACGTCGAGGATCGCGACAAGGTCATCGCCTTCGCCGGGCGCGCCATGCAGGAAAAGGGCGTCGACCTGATCTGCGCCGCCCTTCCCGACATCCTGGACCGCCATCCCGACTGGCGCGCCGTCCTGATGCTGAACGACTGGGAGATGCACGGCGGTTGGGCCCAGCCCCATGTCGCGCCGCTGGAACGATACGGAGAGCGCGTGCAGGTTCTGCGTTCCGCTTCGCTGGGCGATGTCCGCAACGTGATGAAGCGCGCCGCCATCGCCCTGACGCCCTCGACCTGGAGCGAGCCGCTGGGCCTGACCGCGCTGGAAGCTCACGCCGCGGGCGCCGCGCTGATCTCGTCCGGGCGCGGCGGCCTGCGTGAAGCCAGCGGCCCGCACGCCCTCTATGTCGACGAATTGACGGCGGACAATCTCGGCGCCGCGATGGAAAGCCTGGTCGTCGATCCGGCCCGACGCCTGGCCATGGCGCGCGCGGCCCAGGCCTTCGTGATCGAGACCCATTCTCCCGCCGCCCGCGCCGCGGAACTGAACGCCCTGCGTTGCAGCCTGCTGGGCGCCAGGCGCACCAGGCGAATGGCGGCCTGATCGTCGCAGGCCCTTTATTTTGACATCATAGTCAATAACTATGGGCGAACCTGAGAAGGAGCGCTCCATGACCGCCGCCGCCTCGACCTTCCGCCCTTGGACGCCGCCGCGCCGAACGGAAAAAATGAGCCTGCCCCTGTTCCTGTGGCAGAGCTGGCGCGATCCTCTGCAGATCTGGGGCGAGGCCCACTTCCGCGAACTCTATGTCGACGGCGCATCCCCGCTAGGCCGGACCCTGGTGGTCAGCGACCCGGCGGGCGTCCGTCATGTCCTGACCGACAACGCGGCCAACTATGTGAAGGGCGACCTGCAGAGACGGGTCCTGGGTCCCATGCTGGCCGACGGCCTTCTGTTGACCGAGGGCGACCAGTGGCGGCGCGCCCGACGCATCATGGCGCCTCTGTTCACCCCCGCCCACACGGTGCGGACGGTCGAGGCCATGGACAGGGTCTGCCGCCGTCGTGTGGACGGCTGGGGCCTGCCTCACCACAGCGCCCGCGTCCTGAACATCGACAGCGAGATGAGCGGCCTGACCTTCGACATCCTGTCGGCGACCCTGTTCTCGGATGATCTGGACGGCGACGCGGCGGGTTTCGAGAAGGCCCTGAACCATTTTCTGGCGGTCGGGGCGCGGATCAGCCCCCTCGACGCGCTGAAGGCGCCCGACTGGATTCCTCGCCTCGGCCGGGTGGCGGCCGGCGGGGACGCTCGCTTCTTTAAGGAAAGAGTCGACGCCCTGGTGGCGCGCCGGCGTGTCCGCCTGGAGCAGGGAGAGGCGCCCGACGACCTGCTGACAGCCCTGCTCAGCGCCCGCGACGAGGAAGGCGACGGCTCCGGCCTGTCGGACCACGAGGTCGCCTCCAACATCCTGACCTTCATCCTGGCCGGGCACGAGACGACCGCCCGCACCCTGGGCTGGACCCTGCACCTCATCAGCCGCGACCGCAGGATCGCGGACATCCTGAAGGCCGAGGCCGACGCCTGGGACCGCGACGCCGCTTCGCTTCGCGACCTGATCTGGCATCGAGCCGTGATCGAGGAGGCCATGCGCCTGTTCCCGCCCGCCCCGGCCATGATCCGGCAGGCCGTGGCGGACGACGAGATCGGCGGACATGAGGTCAAGGCGGGCCAGAGCATCCTGATCGCGCCCTGGGTCATCCATCGTCACGAAAAGCTGTGGGACGAACCCGACGCCTTCCGCCCCGAGCGCTTCCTGCCTGAAAACCGCAAGACCATCGACCGCTACGCCTGGCTGCCCTTCAGCGGCGGTCCCCGCATCTGCATCGGAGCGGCCTTCGCCATGCAGGAGGCCGTGATCGCCCTGGCTGAAATCCTGAAGGCGGCGGATGTGGAGGCCGTGACCCCGGTCGAACCCCGCCCTATCCACCAGGTCACCCTGCGCAGCAGCCGCCCCATGAGGTTGCGGTTGCGGGCGAGAACGGATCAGCCCGGCGGATCGGCCTGAGGCGGATCAATCGACTGTATCCGGACGTGGAAAGCGCCGCACGTCGCGAAAAAACTGACCAGCAGGCCACAGATGATCGCCAGCAAGGCTTCCGCCAAGGATGGAGCCATGACGGCCATAGGGGTCGTCGTCCCGCTGGTCGTCATGGCTATCATCAGATTCAAAACGAGATAGGCCGTCGCTAAAAGGCCGATCACGGGCGCCGCCCACTGCACGAATAGGAAGATCGGCAGATTTTCCTTAGAATGCTTCTGCTTCAGGCAAGCACGGACGGACACAGCCAAGCAAGCTGCCCCCATCAGGGCCAGCAAGAAGAACATCATCTTGGTAAAGGCGTAGGCCTCCAAAAAGATGGACCCGACACCATACTCGGGCATCGCCGCCGCGGCCGGCTCCGCAGCCAGGAGAAGAAAGAGCAGGCTGTATCCGACGCGTGACATCATCGCTCCCGTCATTGATGATCATGCTCTCGGTTACATTAGCCGTTTATCTCGTCAAGCGCCGTTCCTTGGCCTCATTTAAAGCTCCGCCAGCAATCGCCGACAGGTTTCAGACCTGCGGCACCGCCTGGCTGAGACGGCCGCCGACGCGGATCGGCTCGACCCGCTTGGCCAGGCCGGTGCGGTCGTCCGTCTCGACGAAGACGCCGCAGATGGTGGCCGGGCCGCTGGCGGGGGTGTAGCGCCCGCCGGAAAGCCGCGTGGTGAAGCGACGCAGCGGCTCTTCCTTGTCGTTGCCGATCACGGAGTCGTAGTCGCAGCAGCCGCCGGCGTCGGTCTGATAGGCCGTGCCATGGGGCAGGATTTGCGCGTCGGCGGTCGGGACGTGGGTGTGGGTGCCGACCACCAGACTGGCGCGGCCGTCGCAGAAGTGGCCCATGCCCATCTTCTCGCTGGTCGCCTCCGCGTGCATGTCGACGATGACGGCGTCGGCGACCACGCCCAGGGGCGCAGCCTCCAGTTCGCGCTCCACGGCGCTGAAGGGATCGTCCATCGGGTCCATGTGGACACGGCCCAGTACGTTGATCACCAGGACCCGGCGGCCGTCGGCGGTGACGAAGACGTCGGCGCCTCGGCCCGGCGCGTCCATCAGGCGCGGATAGTTGGCCGGACGGATCAGGCGCGGCTCGCGCACGATATAGGTCAGGGCCTCGCGCTGGTCCCAGCTGTGGTTGCCCAGGGTCAGGACGTCAGCGCCGGCGGCGAAGATCTCATTGGCCGTGTTCTCGGTGATGCCGAAACCGCCCGCCGCGTTCTCTGCGTTGACCACCACGAAGTCGAGCCTGAGGTCGCGCCTCAGCCCCGGAAGATGATCCGAAAGTCCATCCCGGCCGGACTTGCCGACCACGTCGCCGAAAAACGCCAATCTCATGGGAAGGCTCTATAGCCGGTCTCGGTCAAAACGCCATGCAGGCGCATGTCGTGCGGCTCCAGCGCCAGCCGTTCGACCTCCTGTCCCGCATAGGCGAAACCGATGCGCAGAGCGCCCGGCATGACGGCGAAGGTCCGGTCGTAGTAGCCGCCGCCCTGCCCCAACCGCCCGCCGTGGGCGTCGAAGGCCAGCAAGGGCGTCAGGATCAGGTCCGGCGCGACGACCTCGCTCAGCGGCAGAGGCGCGGGGCATCCCGCCGCGTCCAGCTCCAGCGGCTCGCCCGGCGCCCAGGCGCGGAAGATCATGGCCGCGTCGCGCTCGATCACCACCGGCAGGCACAGGCGACGGCCCGCCTGATGCAGGGCCACGGCCAGGGCGTCCGTGTCGAGCTCCGATCCCATGGCGCGATAGAGGGCCACGGTTTCGCCGGACGGCAGGGCCTCGGCGTGACCCGCTGCGCGCTCGGCCGCCTCGTTGTCGACCTCGGCCAGCCGCTTGCGCAGGGCGCGCATGGAGGCGCGGAGTTCGTGTTTGGAGGTCATCACGGGCTCTCTACCGCCATTCTCGTCGCTAGATGAATGCACGAAGCACCACACTCAAGCAGCAAGCCGCCGCGCGGCGAGCAATAGCGCACAACCGCGCTCAAGCCGCGAGGCCCCGCGGGCCGAGCGATAGCGCAAAAAAGAATGAGGGTGGCGGCGCCGCGAGAACCGTGAAGAGCGTTTAAATCCTCTCGACCTGGGTAGCCAGGTGGGCTCCGTATGCCCAAGCCCTCGAGCCCGGACAGGGACAGATCCCGTAGAGTGAATTAAGGTCAGAAGGATATGTTGTCTTCGACGTGAGCCGCAGCAGGACCCGCCGTCGGACAAGATAGGCGGTCCGAGGCGTTTCAACAATGGCCCGCGCACGTCGCTTTCGCGATTGCAACCATGGTCCCGATTGCGAACTATCTCCCGACATCAATGCGCATGGAGATCGCGCCGAATGAGCCTGCTGAACGCCCTGATGGGCAACGCCAACGCCGTGGACGCCCAGAGCGTCGCCGCCGAACTGACCCACATCCTCATCCCCGGCGAAAAGGTGGAGCACGCCTACAAGCTGGTGCGCGACCTGATCGTCTTCACGGACAAGCGGCTCCTGCTGGTCGACAAGCAGGGCGTGACCGGAAAGAAGGTGGAGTTCCACTCCATCCCCTATTCCAAGATCAGCCACTTCAGCGTCGAGACGGCCGGAACCCTGGACATGGATTCGGAAATGAAGGTCGCGGTGTCCGGCGGTCACGTCTTCCAGAAGACCTTCGGGCGGGGCGTCGACATCGCCGACGTCCAGCGCGTCCTGGCCAATTATGTGCTGAAGCACGCGGACTGATCGCCCTCGGCCCCGCTGAGGGCCGAGAGGTCAGAGTCCCTGACAGATCTTCTCGATCCGGGCGGCGACGGCGTTGAGGGCTTCGGCCACGCCGTCGCCGGACGGGGGCGGCGGAGCCTTCTGCGGACCATCCTGATCCACGGGGCCCCGTCCCTCTTCCAGGCGTTGACGGGTGTCATGCAGTTCGTCGGCCAGCATAAGCGCGGCCATCAGGAAGAGGCGCAGTTCCCCGACCTGGCCCACGTCGGACGCGACTTGGCGCACATGGCCGTCGAACTGCTGGCCCAGCAGGCGGACCCGCTTCTCCTGGCCGTCGGCGCATCCGACGGCGTAGCTACGGCCGTTGATTTCAAGGTTCACGGTCGCCATCAGCGCGCCTCCTGCTCGGCCAGGACGTCGCGCACGGCCTCGGCGGCGCGACCTAGAGCCTCGGCAGCCTCGCGACCCGCGGCCTCCAGTTCGGCGATGCGCACCAGGTCGCCCGCGTTCGACGGACGGGGCGCGAACAGGTCGTCGTCCGCGACGGGCGGAGCGGACGCCGGGCGCGCCTTCAGCTCCAGCACCTTGCGTTCCAGCAGGGCCAGGGCCTTGTCGATGCGTGTCTTTGCGGCCGTCACAGCGTCCATTGCGGTCCTTTCCATGAGATTCCGTATAGAACCCCTGAGCGCGCCGGGGTAAAGCGGCGCCGCGCCGCATTATTCTGTTTCCCGACATAAAGGCCTTGCCGTGACCGACGCTCAAGCCGCTTTCGCCAAACCCTCCCCGCGACAGATGGCCGACGCCATCCGCGTCCTGGCCATGGACGGGGTCGAGAAGGCCAAGAGCGGTCACCCCGGCATGCCGATGGGCATGGCCGACGTCGCCACCGTCCTCTATTCGAAATTCCTGAAGTTCGACGCTGGCCGTCCCGACTGGGCCGACCGCGACCGCTTCATCCTGTCGGCCGGTCACGGCTCGATGCTGATCTACGCCCTGCTGCACCTGACCGGCTACAAGGACGCGACCCGCGAACAGCTGGAAAACTTCCGCCAGTGGGGCTTCAAGACCGCCGGCCACCCGGAATACGGTCACATGGCCGGGATCGAGACCACCACGGGTCCGCTGGGTCAGGGCCTGGCCACCTCGGTCGGCTTCGCCATCGCGGAACGGCATCTGGCCGCACGCTTCGGCAAGGATCTGGTGGATCACCGCACCTGGGTCGTCGCCGGCGACGGCTGCCTGATGGAAGGCGTGTCGCAGGAGGCCATTGCGCTTGCCGGCCGTCTGAAGCTGAACAAGCTGTGCGTCCTGTGGGACGACAATGAGATCACCATCGACGGCAAGGTGTCCCTGTCGGACGCTACCGACCAACTGGCGCGCTTCAAGGCCTCGGGCTGGGCGGTCAAGGCCGTCGACGGCCACGACCACAAGCAGATCCAGAAGGTCCTGGCCTGGGCGACCAAGCAGGACAAGCCGACGCTGATCGCCTGCAAGACCAAGATCGGCAAGGGCGCCGCCACCATGGAAGGCAGCCACAAGACCCACGGCGCGGCCCTGGGCGCGACCGAGATCGCCGCCACGCGCCAGGCGCTGAACTGGCCCTTCGCCCCCTTCGAACTGCCGGAAGGGATCAAGACCGCCTGGGCCAAGGTCGGCAAGCAGGGCGGCAAGGCCCGCAAGGCCTGGGAAGGCCGTCTGCTGAACCACGCCCAACGCGACGACTTCACCCGCGCCATGGCCGGCGACCTGCCCAACGGCGCCTTCGAAGCCCTGGACGCCAAGCTGAAGGAACTGG
This sequence comes from Brevundimonas faecalis, assembly GCF_040549405.1. Classification (NCBI taxonomy): domain Bacteria; kingdom Pseudomonadati; phylum Pseudomonadota; class Alphaproteobacteria; order Caulobacterales; family Caulobacteraceae; genus Brevundimonas; species Brevundimonas faecalis. Next base: position 242,934 of record NZ_JBEPTF010000004.1, read on the forward strand.
TCTCGACCCAGCCTGCCCTGGCCACGCGCCAGTCCTCGGGCGAGGCCCTGGAGACGGTGTTCAACGCCATCCCCGAACTGGTCGGCGGCTCGGCCGACCTGACCGGCTCGAACAACACCTTCGTCAAGGACACGCAGATCCTGGACGCGCCGAGCTACGCCGGTCGCTACCTGAACTACGGCATTCGCGAGTTCGGCATGGCCGCGGCGATGAACGGCCTGGCTCTGCACGGCGGGGTCATCCCCTACGGCGGCACCTTCATGGCGTTCGCGGACTACAGCCGTCCGGCCATCCGCCTCGGCGCCCTGATGGGCGTGCGCGCGGTCCACGTCCTGACCCATGACTCCATCGGTCTGGGCGAAGACGGTCCGACCCACCAGCCGGTCGAGCATCTGGCCGCCCTGCGCGCCATTCCCAACCTGCTGACCATGCGTCCGGCCGACACGGTCGAGGCGCTGGAGTGCTGGCAGGTCGCCCTGCAGCACAAGACCACGCCGACCGCCCTGTGCCTGTCGCGCCAGAAGACCCCGGCCGTCCGCCTGACAGACGCGGGCGAAAATCTCTCCAGGAAGGGTGCCTATGAGCTGAAGGCCGCTGACGGTGTGGCCAAGGTCACCCTGTTCGGCACCGGCACCGAGGTCGCCCTGGCCCTGCAGGCCGCCGAGACGCTGGAGGCCGAAGGCGTGCCGACCCGCGTCGTCTCGGTCCCCTGCTTCGCCCTGTTCGAGCAGCAGCCCAAGGCCTATCAGGACGCCGTCATCGGCCGCGGCACCGTCCGTGTCGCCGTCGAAGCCGCGATCAAGCAGGGCTGGGAACGCTTCATCGGCGAGGACGGCGGCTTCGTCGGCATGACCGGCTTCGGCGCCTCGGCCCCGGCCGAAGTCCTCTACCGCGAGTTCGGCATCACCGCCGAGGCCGTGGTCGAAGCCGCCAAGGCCCGGCTGTAAGCTCCATGCGCCGCCTCACCCTCGCCCTGAGCCTCGGCTTGTCGATGGCGGGCGGCGCGCCTGCCTTCGCCGAGACAACCGCCCCCATGGCGGTCGAGACACCCATCGTCATCGGCCAGTCCTACGCCCTGCCCTCCGCCGTCATGAACCAGACGCGCGAAATCAACGTCTGGCTGCCGCCCGGCTATGCCCAAAGCAGCCAGACCTATCCGGTCCTCTATGTGCTGGACGGCGGGCAGGATCAGGACTTCCACCACATCTCTGGCATCGCCCAGTTGGGGACCATCGTCGGAACGACGCGCGACGTCATCGTCGTGGGCATCGCCTCGATGGACCGCCGCAACGAGCTGGCCCTGCCCACCGACAATCCCGAACTGATCGCCCGCTATCCGACGCAAGGGCAATCCGACCGCTTCCGCCGTTTCGTCGGCGAAGAGGTCATGCCCTTCATCGAAGTCCGCTATCGCACCAGCGGCGAGACGGCCCTGATGGGCGAGTCCCTGGCGGGCCTGTTCGTGGTCGAGACCTTCCTGAAGGAACCGCAGATGTTCGACGCCTATGTCGCCGTCAGCCCCAGCCTGTGGTGGGACGGCGGCAAGCTGGCGCGGCAGTCCGGCGCCCATCTGCGCGACCACTCCAACGATCCGCGCACCCTGATCCTGACGCTCGGCGACGAGGGCGAGATGATGCAGGCGCCGATGGACGTCCTGATCGCCAACCTGCGCGACCACGCCCTGCCCGGCGTCAAATGGGACTTCACCACTCGCCCCACCGAGAGCCACGCCACCATCTATCACGGCGCAGCCCTGGACGCCTTCCGCCGCCTCTATGCGGTTCCGGCGTCATGAGCCGGCTCGGCGCCGTCAGCCTGCTGGTCCGCGACTATGACGAGGCTGTCGCCTTCTATGTCGGCAAGTTGGGTTTCGACCTCAGCGATGACGCCGACATGGGCGGCGGCAAGCGCTGGGTTCGCGTGACGCCGAAAGGCGGCCAGACCTCCCTGCTGCTGGCCCGCGCCGCGACGCCGGAACAGATCGCCCGGATCGGCGATCAGGCGGGCGGCCGGGTCTGGCTCTTCCTGGAGACCGACGACTTCGACCGGGACCACGCCGCCTGGCTGAAGGCCGGCGTCGTCTTCCGCGAAACGCCCCGTCACGAACCCTATGGCAAGGTGGCGGTCTTCGAAGACCTCTACGGCAACGCCTGGGACCTGATCGAACCCGCCAACGGAGCCTGACGCCATGAAGATCGGCACGCCGCTTACCGACCACGCCACGCGCGTCATGCTGCTCGGCTCGGGCGAGCTGGGCAAGGAGGTGGCCATCGAGCTGCAGCGCCTGGGCGCCGAGGTGATCGCGGTCGACCGCTATGCCAACGCCCCGGCCATGCAGGTGGCGCACCGCAGCCACGTCATCCCCATGACCGACCCTCAGGTGCTGAACGGCGTCATCATGGCCGAGGCCCCGCACATCATCGTGCCGGAGATCGAGGCCATCGCCACCGACGTCCTGGCGGCGATCGAGGCGGCGGGTATGGCTCGCGTCATCCCCACCGCTCGCGCCACCCAGCTGACCATGAACCGCGAGGGCATCCGCCGTCTGGCCGCCGAGGAGCTGGGTCTGCCGACCAGCCCCTACGCCTTCGCCGGCTCGGCCGAGGAACTGGCGGCGGGCGCCGAGGCCGTCGGCTTCCCCTGCTTCGTCAAGCCGGTCATGTCGTCGTCGGGCAAGGGCCAGTCCTATGTCGAACGCGCCGATCAGGTCGCCGACGCCTGGGCCTATGCGGAAGGCTCGGGCCGGGTCGCGGGCGGCCGGGTCATCGTCGAGGGCCGGATCGACTTCGACTATGAGATCACCCTGCTGACCGTGCGGTCGCTGCGCGACGGCACGGTGCGGACCGACTTCTGCGCGCCCATCGGCCATCGCCAAGCCAAGGGCGACTATGTCGAAAGCTGGCAGCCCCAGGCCATGAGCGAGGCCGCCCTGACGGCGGCGCAGGAGATCGCGGCCAAGGTCACGGACGCCCTGGACGGTCTCGGCGTCTTCGGCGTCGAGCTGTTCGTGAAGGGCGACGAGGTCTGGTTCTCGGAGGTTTCGCCGCGTCCGCACGACACCGGCCTGGTGACCCTGGCGACCCAGGTCATGAGCGAGTTCGCCCTGCACGCCCGCGCCATCTTGGGCCTGCCGGTGGACGTGACCCAGCGCGAGCCCGGCGCCAGCGCCGTCGTCTACGGCGGTCTGGAGGCCGAGGGCGTGGTCTATGAGGGCGTGGCCGAGGCCCTGTCGGTCCCGACCGCCGACCTGCGCCTGTTCGGCAAGCCCGAAGCCTTCGAGCGCCGCCGTATGGGCGTGGCCCTGGCGCGAGGAGCGGATACGGATCAGGCGCGTGAGCGCGCGACCGTGGCGGCGGGCAAGGTGCGGGTGGTCGGACCTTAACCCTTCTCCCCTTGTGGGAGAAGGTGGCTCGCGAGAGCGAGACGGATGAGGGGTGTCGGCGGCGTCACTTGAAATTCTGACCTCGCCGCCCCGCTGCCCCTTCACAAACGTCGCGCTGACACCCCTCATCCGAGCGCCTGCAGCGTCCACCTTCTCCCTCAAGGGGAGAAGGATCCATGCCGCCCTTCGACTTTTGTCGATTGGCGCCGTCGCCGTTTAGGGTCCAGAAAAGGCGAAAGGTCGCGCACAGTCGGCCACGGAGGGACCCTTCGCCATGGGCAAGTTCAAGACGGCGCTGATCTTCGGCGCCATCGCCATACTGGGGGCCGTGTCCCTCGCCGTCATCGCCCTGCACCAGGGCGAGAGCATCAGCGCCGTCTGGATCGTGACGGCGGCCTTGTGCGTCTACGCCATCGCCTATCGCTTCTACGCCCGCTATCTGGCCGGAAAGGTCATGGGGCTGAACGCGAAACGACCCACGCCCGCCGTGCGCCATAACGACGGCCTGGACTATGTGCCGACGCCGAAGAACGTCCTGTTCGGCCACCACTTCGCGGCCATCGCGGGAGCCGGGCCCCTGGTCGGGCCGGTGCTGGCGGCGCAGATGGGCTATCTGCCCGGCGTGCTATGGATCCTGGTCGGCGCCGTGATCGCGGGGGCGGTGCAGGACATGATGGTCCTGTTCATGTCCACCCGCCGCGACGGCCGGTCGCTGGGCGACATGATCAGAACCGAGATGGGCCCTATACCCGGCGTCATCGCCCAGGTCGGGGTCCTGATGATCATGGTCATCATCCTGGCCGTTCTGGCCCTGGTCGTGGTCAAGGCCCTGGCCGAGAGCCCGTGGGGAACCTTCACCGTCGCGGCCACCATCCCCATCGCCGTCTTCATGGGCCTGTACACCCGCTATCTACGGCCCGGCCGCGTGGGCGAGGTTTCGGTGATCGGCGTGGTTCTGCTGATCCTGGCCATCATCGGCGGTGGCCATATCGCCGCTGACCCGTTCTGGGGTCCCGCCTTCACCCTGTCGGGCACCACCCTGGCCCTGGCCATGATGGCCTATGGCTTCGTCGCCTCGGTTATTCCGGTCTGGCTGTTGCTGGCGCCGCGCGACTACCTGTCCACCTTCCTGAAGATCGGCGCCATCCTGGCCCTGGCCGTCGGCATCCTGATCGTGCGCCCGCACGTGCAGATGCCCGCCCTGACGCCCTTCATCGACGGGACCGGCCCGGTCTTCTCCGGCGCCCTCTTCCCCTTCCTGTTCATCACCATCGCCTGCGGGGCCGTGTCCGGCTTCCACGCCCTGATCTCGTCCGGCACCACGCCCAAGCTGCTGGAGAACGAAAATCAGATCCCGATGATCGGCTACGGCGCCATGCTGTGCGAAAGCTTCGTCGCCGTCATGGCCCTGATCGCCGCCACCGTGCTGGACCCGGCCGTCTACTTCGCCATGAACAGCCCCGTCAGCGTCATCGGCGACAATGCGGCCTCGGCCGCCGCCGCCGTGGCCCAGTGGGGCTTCCACATCACCCCGGCCGAGCTGGAGCAACTGGCCCGCGACGTGGGCGAACACTCCATCCTGTCGCGCGCGGGCGGCGCCCCGACCCTGGCCGTCGGCATGGCCCACATCCTGTCCGGCGTCATCGGCGGCAAGGCCATGATGGCCTTCTGGTATCACTTCGCCATCCTGTTCGAGGCCCTGTTCATCCTGACCACGGTCGACGCCGGCACCCGCGTCTGCCGCTTCATGATCCAGGACCTGCTGGGCATGGCCGTGCCCAAGATGCGTCAGACCCAGTCCTGGACCGGCAATGTCGTGGCCACGGCCCTGACGGTCAGCCTGTGGGGCTATTTCCTCTATACCGGCGTGGTCGATCCCCTGGGCGGGATCAACAGCCTGTGGCCCCTGTTCGGCATCGCCAACCAGATGCTGGCCGCCTGCGCCCTGGTCCTGGGCACGGTCGTCCTGTTCAAGATGAAGCGGCAGAGGTTCGCCTGGGCCACGGCGGTTCCGGCGGTCTGGCTGCTGATCTGCACCGTCACCGCAGGCCTGCAGAAGCTGTTCCACACCGACGTGAAGATCGGCTTCCTGGCCCATGCCCGGAAGTATCAGGACGCCCTGGCCGCCGGCGACATCCTGGCCCCGGCCAAGTCCCTGGGCGACATGCATCGGGTCATCGTCAACGACTACGTCAACTCGGCCCTGACGGCGGGCTTCCTGTTCGTGGTGGCGACAGTCCTGGTCTATGGCGTCGGCGCCTGTCTGAAGGCCATGAAGAGCGACCAGCCCACCGTGGTCGAAACCCCGGCCGAGCACGAGCTGACCCTGGCCGACGAAGCCATGGACGCGGCCCGTGCCTAGGCCCGCATCCCCGAGCGGCGGCGCGGACCTGTTCTGCGCCTGCCGCGACGCCCTGACCCGCTGGGGCCGGGACGCCCGGCGCACGGCCGGGCTGATGGTGGGCCAGCCGGACTATGACGCCTATGTCGCCCATGCGGCGGCGACCCATCCCGACCAGGCGCCCCTGGACCGCACCGCCTTCTTCCGCCTGCACGAGCAAAGGCGGTTCGGCGGGGCGGGCGGGTTCCGCTGCTGCTGACGACGGTTCGGCGAGCGGCGGAACCTCCGACCCGGCGCCGACGTTCCACGAAGCGTGGCCTTACGCCCTCGCTGAAGGATCGCCGTCCATGTCCACGCCTCATGTCGCGCCTTCGCTGGAAGGCCTCGTCCGTTCCGCGCTTCATCGGTCCTGGTGGCTGTTGCTGCTGCGCGGGATCGCCGCCGTCGCCTTCGGCGCCCTGACCTTCGTCTGGCCGCAGATCAGCCTGCTGACCCTGATCCTGGTCTATGGGATCTACGCCGTGGCGGACGGGGTCCTGGCCCTGATCGCCGCCGTCCGGGGCGGCGGCTTCGCCCCGCGCTGGTGGCTGGCCCTGGGCGGCGTGGTCAGCATCCTGGCCGGCGTCCTGGCCTTCGCCCTGCCTGGCCTGACCGCCCTGGTCCTGGTCTATCTGATCGGCTTCTGGTCGATCATGCGCGGCGTGCTGGAAATCATCGGCGCCGTCCGCCTGAGGAAGGAGATCGCCAACGAGTGGTCCCTGGGCGCGGCCGGCGCACTTTCGGTGATCCTGGGTCTGATCCTGGTCTTCATGCCGGGCGCGGGCGCCATGGGTCTGCTTTGGCTGATCGCGGCCTGGGCCGTTCTGTTCGGCCTACTGCTGATCTGGGTCGCCTTCCGGGTCAGGAAGCTGGCGAAGGCCTGAAGTCCGCGTTGCGAGCGACGACGCGAGCGCGGATTTCGCCGCGCATCCGCTCCAGGTCCTCGGCCGTGATCAGACGGCCGCGCAGCACCACGTCGGCGATACGCCGGGTCGCGCCCGCGTCCTCCAGCGGATTCGCCTCCAGCACCAGCAGGTCCGCCGACTTGCCCGCCGCCACGGCGCCGTAGCGTTCGCCCTGGTTCAGGAAGCGCGGCCCGTCCACGACCGAGCCCATCAGGGCTTCGCGCGGGGTCAGGCCCAGTTTGACGTAGAGCTCCAACTCGTCGTGCAGCGAGAAGCCCGGATAGTTGAACGAGTTGAGGAAGCCCGCGTCCGTCCCCGTCAGGATGGTCACGCCCGCGTCGCGCAGCATGGGCAGGGTGCGGGACGTCACCTCCTTGACGAAATGCCGGTCCTCGACCTGCTGCGGCGTGGCCTGGGCCGCGCGCTGGATGCGCCAGTCATAGGTGGCGCGCATGCCCGGCCCGACATAGGCCAGCCCCTCGTCGTGGGAGTGGTCGTCCAGGTCCAGGTTGGCCAGGGTGGTCGAGCCGTAGAGGGTCGGCGACACCGCCGTGCCCAGTTCCCGCAACCGGGCGTACACCCGCCGCGCCGTCTCGACGTCGAAGGTGTCCGCGTACCGCCGCATGGTCTGGGCGTAGGTGTATTTGCCGGCCAGATAGTCGGCGGCGATGGCGGCCTCGTCGCGCGAGCCCGCCTTCATGGCGTAGTCCAGATGCTCAATCGAGGACAGGCCCGCCTCGGCGGCCTCCAGCACGGTGATGCTGGCCGGGATATGGGCCGAGGTCTTCATGCCCCGCTTCTTCGCCTCGCGCACGGCGTAGAGGAAGAGCTCGGGCTTCAGGGTGTTGTCGGTGATCTTGACGAAGTCGACGCGCAGAGCCTGCAGCCGGTCCAGCGCCGCGTCCACGTCCGCCTCGCTGCCGGTCTCGATCACGCCCTTCCAGACGGGGGCTATGCCCTCGATCTTGGGACCGGAGGTGAAGATGCGGGGGCTGTCGGGCGTCGGCGGGGCGTCGCGCCAGTCCAGCACCTGCTGCGCCAAGTCGCCCGCCGCGTCGCGCACCGCCACCACGCCGTTGACGACGAACAGGGGCATCAGCTCGGCGTTCTCCTCGATCAGGAGCGCGCCCCCGCCGAAGTGGACGTGCATGTCCCAAAGGCCCGGCATGACGTAGCGGTCGCCCAGGTCGGCCGTCCGCGTCGCACGATAGCGGCTCGCCTCTCCCTCCGGAGCCACGGCCACGATGTCGCCGCCGCGCACGGCCACCAGTTGATCCCGCGTCGTCGTCCCCTTCTCGACATCGACCACCGTGGCCGAGGTCAACAGCAGGTCCACGGGCTGGACCGGGGTTTCCGCGGCGGCCAGGGGCGCCATGGCGCAGGCGGCGGACAGGGCGATGGCGGCGATCAACAGGTTACGCATGGTCAATCGCTATACGCCTCCGCGCGCCCTCGACAAGCGGTCAGGGATGGCGACGGTCCATCTCGTCCCGGCTGGCGACGCACAGGTCGCGCAGGACGCCCATGTCCACCTGGTCCAGACGCTTGATGTAGAGACAGGCCACGCTGGTCGTGTGCGGCCCCAGGCGCGCCAGCATGGCCTCCGTCTCCGGCGTCGAGGCCAGATAGAGGGTCAGAGCCGCCTTGCGCGGCGAAAAGCCCATGCGCGGCCAGTCGGCGGGCTTCTTGGTCGAGTTGACGTAGGTGTAACGGCCGAAGCCGACGATGGACGGCCCCCACATGACCGGCGCCTCGCCCGTCACCTCCTGCATCAGGTCGCACAGGATACGGCCTTCCTCGCGTCGCCGCGCCGGTTCGGCGGCGGCCAGGAAATCCTCGACCGAGGCGTCGGTCGGCTGGGTCTTGGGTTCAGACATGGCGCCTCTCCCTTCAGGACAGGCCGTCATCCTGCATCGGACCGATCCGTCCCGCCAGACACCAGTCGCCCAGAGGTCTGATCCGCAACCAGCCGCCGGCGGGGATGCGCGCCCAGGCGCCGGACCCGGCCTCGATCGTCGAATGGCGCACGCCTGTCTCGGTCGCCGTCTCCAGCGCCAGGGCGGCGCCCATATAGGCGGTCCACAACTCCTCGACCTCGACCGCGCGCCAGTCTTCGGCCGCCTCGTGCGTCAGCAATCGATAGGCGCTGACCCTCTCGCCCGGCGCTGGAACGGCCCCGACCTCGCCCATCACCCGGCCCCAGCCGCCGCCGGACAGACGGGCCAGCGACAGGTTGCCGACCACTTCCTCCAGGGTGAAATCCGTCTCGCCTTGCATCCGTCCGCTAATGGGCCGCTTCGCCCGATGCGTCCATGCGTGGGAAGGGCGATCGTTCCGGCGCCGGCCGCCACTGGCCGTTCTCGAAGATGAAGTCGCCGCCGCCGCGCCAGGGAACGCGGCTCAACCCTCCGGTCAGGCCGTAGCCGACGACGACATAGCGGACACCGGGCTTGAGCGGCGCGGCGGGCACGTCCGTGCCGAACCCCTCGGGCGCCTGGCCGTAGACGACCTGTTTCAGCGCGCGACAGTCGCGCCCACGCGCGCTGATGGTCCAGACCGGGCGCATCATGGCGTTGGACGTCTCATGTACGGCCAGGCCGCCGACGCAGGCCTTCTCGGGGTTCGCAGGGTCGACGCCGAAGGTCGCTACCGGCTGCTCCAGCCCTCCGCTGATATGGACCTGAATCATGGCCGAACAGGCCGCGACCGACGCCGCGGACAGCAGGACAAGACCGAGGCTCCGAGACCTGCCCACTGCACTCACAGCGCCTTCACGATCCCTTCGACCATCTTCTTGGCGTCGGCGAACAGCATCATGGTGTTGTCGCGGAAGAAGAGCTCGTTCTCGACGCCGGCGTAGCCCGCCGCCATGCCGCGCTTGATGAAGAGGACCGTGCCCGCCTTCTCCACGTCCAGAACCGGCATGCCGTAGATGGGCGACTGCGGGTCGGTCTTGGCGGCCGGGTTGGTCACGTCGTTGGCGCCGATGACGAAGGCCACGTCGGCGGTCGAGAACTCGGAGTTGATGTCCTCCAGCTCGAACACCTCGTCATAGGGGACGTTGGCCTCCGCCAGCAGGACGTTCATGTGGCCCGGCATCCGGCCCGCGACGGGGTGGATGGCGTACTTCACCTCAACGCCCTCTTCCTTCAGCTTGTCGGCCATTTCGCGCAGGGCGTGCTGGGCCTGGGCCACAGCCATGCCGTAGCCCGGGACGATGATGACCTTCGACGCATTCTTCATGATGAAGGCCGCGTCCTCGGCCGAGCCCTGCTTGACCGGGCGCGTCTCGACCGCGCCGCCGCCAGCGCCCGCCGCCGCGTCCCCGCCGCCGAAGCCGCCCAGGATGACGCTGACGAAGCTGCGGTTCATGCCCTTGCACATGATGTAGCTGAGGATGGCCCCGGACGACCCGACCAGGGCGCCCGTGATGATCAGGGCGATGTTCTCCAGCGTGAAGCCGAGCGCCGCCGCGGCCCAGCCGGAGTAGGAGTTCAGCATGGACACCACGACGGGCATGTCCGCCCCGCCGATGGGGATGATCAGGGTCGCGCCCAGGATCAGGCTGAGGGCGAAGACGGCCCAGAAGGCCCAGGTCGCCGTGCCGCCGGTGCCGATCAGGATGCCGATCAGGAAGACCAGGGCCAGGGCCAGGCCGATGTTGATCAGGTGACGGGCGGGCAGAAGGATGGGCGCCCCGCTCATTCGGCCGTCCAGCTTGGCGAAGGCGATGACCGAGCCGGTGAAGGTGATGGCGCCGATGGCCACGCCCAGCGACAGTTCGACGATCGACAGGGTCTTGATGCCTCCGCTCGCCGTCATGATGCCGAAGGCGTCAGGGGCGTAGACGGCGCCCACCGCCACCAGACAGGCGGCCAGACCGACCAGGGAGTGGAAGGCCGCGACCAGTTGCGGCATGGCCGTCATCGGCACCCGGTTGGCGATCACGGCGCCGACGCCGCCGCCGACCAGCACGCCGCCCGCGATCAGGGCCAGGGTCAGCGGATCCAGCGCGCCGGACGTCCCCAGGGTCAGCAGGGTGACGCCGACGGCCAGGGCCATGCCGATCATGCCCAGGGTGTTGCCCCTGCGGCTGGTCTCCGGGCTGGACAGCCCCCGCAGAGAGAGGATGAACAGGACCCCGGCCGCCAGATAGGCCAATGCGGCTATGGATGCGTTCATCGTCTCCCCTCCCCCGGGGTTCGGTCAGTTTTGGTTGGTGTCAGAAAACATTGACGACGGCCGGCGTGGCGTCGCGCGATCCGGCGGCCGTCGCCTTGCCGTTCTTGACGACGGCGACGCCCACCGGGCCTTCGCCGCCGGTCTTGGTCAGGCGGCAGCTGCCGTTGTCGCCCGGCAGGCGGCCCGCCATGTGGCCCGAACCCGTGTGGTTGATGCGGTTCATGTGGATGCCGCGCACGGTGACGGGCGCGAAGCCGCACTCCAGCGCCCAGGTCGCGCCCTGAGGCGCGGCGACCGACCAGTGCAGGCCGCCATAGGGGTTCTTGCCCACTTCCTGGGTCTGTCGGGCCGAGGCGGCGCCGACCGATGCGACGACGGCCAGACTCAGGACGGAAGCGAAAATCAGCGAGGTCTTCATACGGTTACTCTTATCGTTTGCTCAGATTCTGGGTGCGGGACAGCCGCCACAGGGCGGCGGCGATGAACAGCGGCCCCAGCACTATCATGGCCCAGTCGAAGACGGTCATCTCCCGATCCTGGATCACGATCCGGGTCAGGACGGCGGAAAAGACCAGCACCACGCCGCAGTCCTGGAACCGCAGACGGCCGATCGGGTCCTTGACCCTGACCCAGCTCCAGATCCACAGGGCGACGCCCAGGCCGGTGACGGCCCAGGAGACGTAGAAGGCGAACAGGACAGGCGAGAAGATCACGAGGCCTTGGGCCTTTCCTTCTTCTTGTACATGGCCAGCATCCGCCGCGTGACCATGAAGCCGCCGAAGATGTTGACGCTGGCCAGGGTCACAGCGGCCACGCCCGCCCCCTTGGCGATCCAGGCGTTCGGCCCGCCCGCCTGGGCGCTCATGGCCGCGGCGGCGATCAGGCCGCCGACGACGATAACGCTGGAAATGGCGTTGGTCACGGCCATCAGGGGCGTGTGCAGGGCCGGCGTCACGCTCCAGACGACGTAGTAGCCGACGAAGATCGCCAGGACGAAGATCGCCAGACGAAAGACAGTGGGATCGACGTGTTCCATGATCAGACCCTTTGCTCCAGTCGAGCATCAATGCTGATGAGCACTCTCAGGAAACCACCGTTGAGCACGCTTCCGAAAAAGATCGGAGCAATGTTCGTGAGCCCCCTGCCAAACGCTTGACCAGAACTATCCTCCACGAAGCCCACTCCCAACGCAAAGACGCAGAAAATAGGACCGCCAAAAATCGCGACCATCGAGAAGACCGACAGCGCGTTTCGTAGACGAAGAGGAATCATCCCTTCACGCCCTCATGCACGACGGCCCCGCCGTGCGTCACGACGGCGGCCTTGAGGATTTCCTCGTCCAGGTCCACCGCCAGGGCGCCGTCCTTGATCATCAGGCCCAGGAAGGCGACCAGGTTGCGGGCGTAGAGGGCGCTGGCGTCGGCGGCGATCCGGCCGGGCAGGTTGGTCCAGCCGACGATCTGCACGCCGCCGGCCGTCGTAACGACCTCATTCGCCTTGGATCCCTCGACATTGCCGCCCGCCTCGACCGCCAGGTCGACGATGACCGAACCCGGCTTCATCGAGGCCGCCTGCTCGGCGCTGACCAGCACCGGCGCCGCGCGGCCGGGGATCAGGGCCGTGGTGATGACGATGTCCTGCTTCCTGATGTGTTCGCCGGTCAGGACGGCCTGCTTGGCCTGATACTCCGCCGACATGGGCTTGGCGTAGCCGCCCGCCGTCTGGGCGTTCCTGAACTCTTCGTCCTCGACAGCCAGGAACTTGGCGCCCAGGCTTTCAACCTGTTCCTTGGTGGCCGGGCGCACGTCGGTGGCGGTGACCACCGCGCCGAGACGCCGCGCCGTGGCGATGGCCTGCAGGCCCGCCACGCCCACGCCCATGACGAAGACCTTGGCCGGGGCGACCGTGCCCGCCGCCGTCATCATCATCGGGAAGCCCTTGCCGTAGGCGTAGGCCGCCTCGATCACCGCGCGATAGCCCGCCAGATTGGCCTGGGACGACAGGACGTCCATGACCTGGGCGCGGGTGATGCGCGGCACGAATTCCATGGCGAAGGCGGTGGCGCCCGCCGCCTTCAACGCTTCGACCCCAGCCTTCTCGCGATAGGCGTCCAGCATGGCCGCCACCACGGCGCCGGGCTTGAGCGCGCTGATCTCGGCCGCCGTCGGGCCGCGAACCTTCAGCAGGACGTCCGCCCCCGCCAGGACCGTCGCCAGGTCGGGCCGGACCGTCGCCCCGGCCGCCGCATAGTCGTCATCGGGAATGGAGGAGCCCAGGCCGGTCCCGGCCTCGACCGAGACGGTCGCGCCCAGGGCGATCAGCTTCTTCACCGTTTCGGGCGTTACGGCGCAGCGCGTTTCGCCTTCACGGCGTTCGCGGGTCACGGCGATGGCGACAGCCAAGCGAATCCCTCCCTGGTCCCCTAGGTCCGGAGAACGTTAGGACGGGAAGGAAGGGTTCGTCAAAACCGAAAATGCTGCAAATGCGTAATTATCTTGCGCGCAGCGCACAATGAAGGACCGCACTCGGTCAAATCTTGCGCATCACCCTGCGTAAGCATGAAAGAAAAAGCCCGCCAGACAGGGCGTCCGGCGGGCTTCCGATTTCTATCTTCGTCGCCGAGGCGGCTGCGCGGCTCAGTGCTGGCCGGGCTTGGTGCGCAGGACGAAGAAGCCCGCGACATAGAGGACGACCGCGCTGATCAGGCCGGCGATGAAGCCGGCGCCGACCGCGAACCAGACCGTCAGCAGCAGGAGCACGGCCGCCGTGGCCAGCGAACCCCACTTGGCCAGGAACATGAACAGATGCCAGGTCGAGACCTGTTCCGAGATCTCCATCGAGCCGTGGACGTAGTCTTGCGAGGCGGTGTCGGCGTGCGGGTCGGCCATGGCGGTCTTCCGGAAAAGAGTCGAGATTTCGGCAGGCTTTATAACGGTCAGGGCGGAACGCTCAAGGGGCGGGCTCAATCAAGCGTCGCCAGGACCTCGCGCGTGAAGGCGGCGATGTCGAAGCCCTTGCCCGCCGGGTCCTCTCCGCGACGGACGACGACGACCTGTCGGCTGGGCACGATCACCACATACTGGCCCCGGTTTCCAAAGGCGGCGAAGGCGTCGGCGGGCACGCCTTCCGAGCGGTCCATGATCCAGAAGGTCGCGCCGTAGCCGAAGTCGCCGGTCGGCGGCTGCGGCCCCGTCGGCGCCGAGACGAAGGCGCGCCAGCCTTCGGGCAGGATGCGCTCCCCTTCCCATATCCCGTCCTGGACATAGAGCTGGCCGAAGCGGGCCAGGTCGCGCGCCGTCGTCCAGACCTGGCTCGACAGGATGTAGTTCCCGCGCCAGTCCGTCTCGGCCCAGGTATGGGTCATGCCCAGGCGGTCGAAGAGTTCGGCAGGCGGATGGGCGGCGAAGGTCGGCGCAATCGCCATGACGGCCAGCAGGGTGTCGTTGTTGGCGTAGCGATAGACGGTCCCGACCGGCGCCAGCAGGGGCCAGCCCGGCGCCTGCTCGTCCACGGCCGTGCCGCCGAAATAGAGGGCGTCGGTGCGATTACCCGCCGTGTCGCTGGTCAGGCCGGACGACATCCGCATCAGGGCCTCCAGCGTGATCGCGGCGCGCGGATCGCCCGGTCGCCGCCAGTCGGGGACGGCCGCCGGCGCCTTGACGTCGACCTCGCCGCGCTGGACGGCGGCGCCGATCAGGGTTCCCGCCAAGCTCTTGGCCACGGACCAGGTGCGCTGGGGCGTGTTCGGCCCGAAACCGGGCGCATAGGTCTCGGCGACCAGGCGACCGTTCTGCAGGACGACGACGGCCGTGGTGTTGGTTCCGGCCCCGAACCCCTGGGCCAGGGCCCGGTCCAGCGTCGCCTTCAGAGCCGCCGCATCCCCCTGAACCGGTCCGCTCGGCAGGTCCGGCGCCGAGGTCCGTCGCGCCAGGGGCGCGCGCGTCGTCCCCTGTCCGGCGACATGACCCATGGGTTCGATCACGCAGCCGCGTCCCTCGGTCCAGGTGGCGACACGGGGCGGCGCCGCCTCGTCCCAGGCGACGGAAACGAGGTCCCCCTTCATCTCCGCCTTCATGGTCCCGACCAGGGACTGCAACTCGGGGTAGACGCCGACCAGTTCGTTCGCCTCCACGCTTTGCGGCGTCCGCTCCGCGCCGGCGGCGCGCGCCGTGTGGAGGGCGCTGCAGAGCGTCAGGACCTTGTAGCCCGCCGCCAGGGCGCGGTGCTGGGCCGTGGGCTGTTGCGCAGGAACCTGAGACGGGGCTTGAGCGAGCCCCGCCGTCGGCAGGGTCAGCAGGAGAGCGGCGGCGGAGGCGGTGCGGAACGCTTTGAACATCCCGCCACGCTTTACGCCCGGACCGCCCCTGTCAACGGCCCGGCTCAGCCCAGGGCTTCGAAGCGATCCACCAGACCTTCCAGCCGCTTGGTCCCGATGGTCCAGAAGGCCGGATCGCGCGGGTTCAGGCCAAAGGGCTTCAGCGCCTCGACATAGGTGCGCGCGCCACCGCCCGACAGCAGATCGCGATACAGGGGCGTGCAGCCCGCCGGATCCTTGGCCCGCGTCTCCATCAAGGCCGCGACCAGCAGGTCGCCGAAGGCGTAGGCGTAGACATAGAAGGGCGAGTGGACGAAGTGGCCGACATAGGTCCACCAGTCCTCATAACCGGCCAGGTCGACCGCCGGCCCCAGGCTGGCCGTCAGTTCGTCCATCCAGATTTCGCGGATACGCTCGACGGGGACTTCGCCCGCCGCGCGCTCGTCGTGGAAACGGGTCTCGAAGCGATGGAAGGCGATCTGGCGCACCACCGTGTTCAGCCCGTCCTCGATCCGTCCGGCCAGGAGCGCGCGCTGATCCTCGGGCGTCGCCTCGGACAGCAGCCGGTCGAAGGTCAGGCCCTCGGCGAAGATGGAGGCGGTTTCCGCCAGGGTCAGGGGCGTGTCGGCCAGCAGAGAGCCCTGCCCCGCCGCCAGGGTCTGGTGCACGCCGTGGCCCAGTTCGTGGGCCAGGGTCAGGACGTCGCGCCGGTCGCCCATCCAGTTCAGGAAGACATAGGGGTGCCGATCCGCCGTCACCGGGTGGGCGTAGGCGCCGGACTGCTTGCCCGCGCGCGCCTGGGCGTCGATCCACGGCCGGTCGAAGAACCAGCCCGCCCGTTCGGCGAAGTCGCCGCCCAGGTCGGTGAAGCTGGCCAGGACGACCTCGCGGCCTTCCTTCCAGTCATAACGGCGCGCCGGCGTCGCCTCGATCGGGGCGTTGCGGTCCCAATGGGCCAGACGCGTCTTGCCCATGGCCTTCGCCTTCAGGGCGTAATAGCGGTGCGAGATGCGGGGATAGGCGGCGGCCACGGCCTCGGCCATGGCGTCCACGCTTTCACCGTCCACTTCGTTGCCCAGGTGGCGGCTGTCGGCGGGGCGGGCGAAACCGCGCCGCCTGTCTTCCAGCGCCTTGTCGGCCGCGACGGTGTTCAGGACCATGGCCATGGTCCGCGCCTGGGCGGAGAAGGGCTGGGACAGGCCCACGGCCGCCGCCTTGCGCGTGCCGCCGTCGGCGTCGGTCAGACGGTTCAGCCCCTCGGCCAGGGTCAGGCTGTCGTCGCCCGCTTCGGCCCGCAAGGCGGCCAGGGTCTCGTCGAACAGGCGGGGCCATTGGGCCTGGATCGGACCGCGTTCGGCGATGAAGGTCTCAAGCTCTTCCGACAGTTCGTGCGGCTTCATGGCCCGAACCCGGCGCAGCCAGGGCGTCCAGCGCGCGGCGGCGGGATGCGCCTTCAAGGCGGCTTCGACCTCGGCCTCTTCCAGTTGGTTGATCTCCAGGGTCAGCCAGACGGTCGGCGTGGCGATGACCGTCATCTTCTCGCGAACATTGGCCTCGAAGCCCTGAGCGGCCGCGTCGTCGCGCGCCGTGGACGCCGCCAGGAAGGCGTAGGCGCCCAGGCCGCCCATGACGTCCGCCGCCTGTTCATAAAGATCGATCGCCTGATCCAGGGCCGCGCCCAGGGCCGCCGCATCACCCCTCTGTCCGACCAGCCGCCCCTGGAAGGCGTTCATCCGCCCGACCAGATCGCGCGCCTTTTCCAGATCGGCGTCGATCCGCGCGTCCTCGCGCGAGGCGTAGAGGTCTGACAGGTCCCACAGGGGGGCGTCGGCGAAGTCGGTCGTCTTGACGGGCGCGTTCATGCCTCTGTTGTGGGGACGCCGCGTCGAGGACGCAACGTCCGAAAGACGCCAGACATGTCTCGGCGGCCGCGCCATGACGGCGCATGACCTTCCGCATCACCCCCTTGCCGCTCTCTTCCTTCCAGTCCTGGCTCGCCCTGGACGACGCCGCGCTGGCGGAACGCGGGGCCCGCCGCATGTTCGCGCAGACGCCGAACAGCGCGCCCTGCCGCGTCTCCCTGATCGACGCCGAACCGGGGGAAGGTCTGATCCTGCTGAACCACGCCCACGTGACGGCGGCGACATCTCCCTTTCGCGCGACCGGCCCGATCTTCGTTCGTGAAAACGCCGTCGAGGCCGCGCCCGCTGTCGGCGTTCTGCCCGCCCTGTTGCAGATTCGCCTGCTGTCCCTGCGCGCCTATGATCGCGACTGGATGATGACGGACGCCGAAGTGGTCGAAGGCGCCGCAGCCGCAACCTGGCTCGACGAGCGGTTGGCCGATCCCCTGATCCAGACCATCCACATCCATGCCGCCAGAAGAGGCTGCTATCTGGCGGCGGCTTCGCGTCCTGCATCGGACTGAGACTTCACATCGCGGTCGCCCCGGTCCAACCTGCGCTCGCAGCCTTTGGGACCACGCCATGACCGACCCGTTCCACGATCTGACCGGCCGGACCTCGCTCCAGGGCGCCAAGGGACTGGCGGCGGCGCGCATCGTCGCGGGCTTGGTCCAGGGGCTCCTGCTTTATCTGCTCTACAGCGCCGCCTCGCCCTCCGACGCCCTGAGTTGGCCGGCGACCCAACCGCCGCTGTTCGGCGGCCTGCTGCTGGCCTGCGGCTTCACGCCGGTCATGCTGTTGGCGGGGATCGGACGGCTGCCGCTTCGCTTCCTGGCGCTCTGGGCGGTCGTCGCGGCGGCGGTCCTGGCCCTGTTGGGATGGCACGACGTGGCGCGGCAGGCGCGAGACTACGGCTTTCATCCGCCCTTCCTGACCTTTCCCGCCCTAGCCTTCTCGGCAGCGGCCCTGTTCATCGCCCATCACCTGATCGTTCCGGCGGTCGCGGCGCGGCGCTGGATCGCGGACTTCGACGACTATTTCGACACGGCATGGAAGGCGGGCGTCCAGTTGGCCCTGTCCCTGGGTTTCACCGGCGCCTTCTGGCTGCTGCTGCATCTGGGCGCGGCCCTGTTCAAGGTCATCGGCCTGGGCTTCCTGGAGGATCTGATCACCGAGGAATGGTTCGCCATCCCCGTCACCTGCCTGGTCTTCGCCGTCGCCGTGCAACTGACGGACGTGCGCGGCGGCCTGATCCGGGGCGTGCGGACCGTGGCCCTGATGCTGCTGTCCTGGCTGTTGCCGGTCATCGCCGTCCTGGCCGCCGGCTTCCTGATCGCCCTGCCCTTCACCGGCTTTGAAGGCCTATGGCGGACCGGCAGCGCGACCGCCCTGGTCCTGTCGACGGCCGCCGCCCTGATCATCCTGATCAACGCCTGTTACCAGGACGGACGTGAAGACAATCTGCCGCCGGTCGTCCTGCGGCTGGCGGCCCGGGTCGCGGCCGTCCTGCTGACGCCCCTGGTCCTGATCGCGATCTGGGGGCTTTCCTTACGCATCGGTCAGCACGGCCTGACGCCGGACCGCATCATCGCCTCGGCCTGCGCCCTGATCGGCGTGGTCTACGCCCTGGGCTACGGCTGGGCGGCCCTGAGTCCCTTCTGGCGCAAGACCGCCTGGATGAAGCCGCTGGAGCGGACCAATGTGGCGGCGGCGGTCCTCAGCGTCCTGGTCGTCCTGTCCCTGTTCAGCCCCCTGCTGGACCCCGCCCGCCTGTCGGTGAACGATCAGACCGCCCGGCTGAAGCGCGGCGCCGTCAGCCCCGCCGACTTCGACTACGCCTTCCTGAAGTTCGAGGCCGGCGTCGTCGGACGCGACGCCCTGCTGGACCTGACCCGATCGCCGAACGCGGAGATCGCGCGCCGGGCGAAACAGACGCGTGCGGCCGAGTCTCGCTATGATGTCGAAAGAGCCGCCGTCCCGCCGCGCAAGCCGACCATCGAGGCCTGGCCCGCCGGAACCATCCTGCCCGCCGGGTTCGACGCCCCCATACCCGGCGACGACCCTCGCTACGCCTGCGGCCGGTCGGACGGCTGCGTCGCCGTGCTGCGCGACCTGAACGGCGACGGGCGCGAGGAGGTCCTGATGGCGACCCGCTTCAACATCGCCCTGTTCGCGCTCGACGCGGATGGACGGTGGAGGCATCGCGGCGACTATAATATCCGGCCCTGCCCCGGCCTGCCCGGCGGGGATTTCCGCGAACTGCTGAAATCATCGGACCTGGCCCCGGTCGCTGCGCCCTGGCCGGACCTGAATCTGGGCGGCCGGACGGCCCGCATGACCCCGCAGGAGACCTGCCCGACGCCGCCCGTTCGTTAACCCCTGACTCAGTTCTCTGAAACCCGATCTTCACCCCCTGCCTTATATGGTCGTCATGAAACGAGCCGCTCCCGCACAATGAGGACGGCCGCTATCGGTGATGTTCAAGGGTGTGTTCACAATGGCCAAGACCGTTCTGGTCGTCGACGATGATCCCACGCAGCGCCGCCTGATCCAGGCGGTGCTGGACCGCGAAGGCTATGCGGTCGTCCATGCGGAATCGGGGGGTGAAGCCATCGACCGTCTGACCAAGGGCGGCGGCGCCGACGTCGTCCTGCTGGACCTGGTCATGCCGGGCCTGTCAGGCATGGAGGCCCTGGCCGAGATGCGCACGGCGGGCGTCGCCACGCCGGTCATCGTCCTGACGGCCAACGGCGGCATCGAGACCGTGGTCAAGGCCATGCAGGCCGGCGCCCAGGACTTCTTCGTCAAGCCGGTCGGACCTGAACGCCTTCTGGTCGGCGTTCGCAACGCCCTGCAGATGACCCAACTGACCGCCGAGATCGGACGGCTGAAGAAGCGCGCCGCCGGCCGCTCTTCCTTCGACGACATGGTCGGCGACAGCGAACCCATGCGCATGGTCAAGGCCCTGGGCCAGCGCGCGGCCAAGTCCACCATTCCCGTCTTGATCACCGGCGAAAGCGGCGTCGGCAAGGAAGTCATCGCCCGCGCCCTGCACGGCGCCTCCGATCGGGCGGGCAAGCCCTTCATCGCCGTCAACTGCGGCGCCCTGCCGGCCAATCTGGTCGAGTCCATCCTGTTCGGCCACGAGAAGGGCGCCTTCACCGGCGCCCACGAAAAGCACGCCGGCAAGTTCGTCGAGGCGAACGGCGGCACCCTGTTCTTGGACGAAATCGGCGAACTGCCGCTGGACATGCAGGTCAAGCTGCTGCGCGCCCTTCAGGAAGGCGAGGTCGATCCCGTCGGCGGCAAGCGCCCGGTCAAGGTCGACGTCCGCATCGTCTCGGCCACCAACCGCGACCCGGCCCAGCAGGTCAAGGAGGGCGCTTTCCGCGAGGACCTCTTCTACCGCCTGAACGTCTTCCCCATCGAGGCCCCGGCCCTGCGCGAACGGCGCGCGGATATTCCGGCCCTGGTCGAGCACTTCATCGCCCGCTTCAACGTCGAGGAGGGCAAGCGCGTCGCCGGCTGTTCGCCCGAGACCCTGGCCCTACTCCAGGGCTATGACTGGCCCGGCAACGTCCGCCAGCTGGAAAACGCCGTCTATCGCGCCCTGGTCCTGGCCGATTCGCCGCTATTGCAGCCCCACGACTTCCCCGCCATCTCGGGCGTGGCCGTGCCGCTGGAAGCCGCCTCGATTTCGACCAGCGAGGTCGTGCGCCCGGTCGCCGCAAGCGATGACGCAGCCCACGACAGCCCTGTGCGCATCACCGACGAACGCGGCCACGTCCGCACCCTGGAGGAGATCGAGCGCGATCTGATCCAGCACGCGATCGAGGTCTATTCCGGCCACATGTCGGAAATCGCTCGCCGCCTGGGCATCGGCCGCTCCACCCTCTACCGCAAGGTCCGCGAACAGGGTCTGGAAGAACAGATCAAGGAAGCGGGCTGAGATTCAAGCCTCAGCCCGGCGCCTATGCTTCCGAGCCCTGGCCGCGTCCTACCTTGACTATATTTCATTTGACCAATCCCGCCTGAAACCGACCTTATCGAACAAGGTTCGGGAGGAGACGGATGCGGGTCTGGGGAGTGATCGCGTTTGCGCTGGCCCTGCTGCCACCCCTGACCGCCGGCGCACAACCGTCGCAGGAAGCAGGCGAACTGCGCGCCTATGTCGTGGACGCCATGGCGCAATGGGGCGTGCCGGGCATGGCGGTGGCCGTGGTCCGCGACGATCAGGTCGTCCTGGCCGAAGGATACGGCGTGCGCCGTCTGGGCGAACAGGCCTCCGTCGACGCCAACACCGTCTTCGCCATCGGATCCAACACCAAGGCCTTCACCGCCGCCGTCATCGCGACGGAGATCGAGGCCGGACGAATGGCCTGGGACGCTCCCGTCGCCCGCTATCTTCCCGATTTCCAGTTGCTCGACCCCTGGGTCACGCGCGAGATCACCATTCGGGACCTGCTGACGCATCGTCACGGCCTGGCGCGAGGCGACATGCTGTGGCACGGCTCGGGCCTAGACCGGACCGAAATCATTCGCCGGATGCGCCGTCTGCCCCAGCGCCTGCCGTTCCGCAGCCGCTACGACTACAACAACCTGGGCTATATCGTCGCCGGGCAGGCCACCGCGGCGGCAGCTGGAAAGAGCTGGGACGACCTGGTCCATGACCGGCTGCTGTCCCCACTCGGCATGAGCCGCAGCAGCACGAGCATCTCCGCCCTGGAAGGCATGGACGATCTGGCCTCTCCGCATTGGATCGAAAACGGCTCGACCACCGTCATGCCGCGCATGAACCTGGACAATCTGGGGCCCGCCGGTTCGATCAACAGCAGCGCCCGCGACATGGCGCGCTGGCTGCGCTTCCAACTCGCTGACGGTGAGGCGGACGGGCGGCCCCTCGTCGCCGCCCGCCTGCTGCGCCAGACGCGTAGCGCCCAGGTGACGACGCCGACCGCGAACGATCCCCTGTTCCCTACGACCCATTTCAACGCCTACGGCATGGGCTGGGCCCTTTTCGACTATCAGGGGCGACAGATTCTGCAGCACACGGGCGGCGTGGACGGCATGCAGTCGGAAATGGTGCTGGTCCCCGAAGCCAGGCTGGGTTTCGTCATCCTGACCAACGCCGAAGGTCACGACCTGAGTCGGGCCGTCATGTATCGCCTGCTCGACCTCTACCTGGGCTCCCCCAGGCACGACTGGAGCGCTCTGTTCCTGGAACGCGCCCGCGCCGACGGCGAGGACGAAGACGACGCGGCCTCCGTCGCGACGGGCGCCTCGCCGTCGCGCCCGTTACAAGACTATGCGGGCGTCTATACGGACCCGCTCTACGGCGAGGTCGCGGTCATCGCGACCGACGCCGGGCTGGAGCTGACCTTCGGCCCATTGCATCGCGCGACCCTGACGCCGCGCAGCCATGACGCCTTCTCCGGGCGCTGGACTCATCCTCGCCTGGGGACCTCGTCCGTGGTCTTCCAACAGGACGCCAAGGGCGACGTCGGCGGCCTGGAGTTGGGCGGAGTCGGAACCTTCGTGCGGAAACCCTCGACCTGACGGCTGGGCCTATTCCTCGCTCTGCGCCGGTTTTCGCGCCCAACGCCGCTTCGGCGCCTCGCCTTTGGCCTTGGCGGTGATTTCCTTGAGCTTGCGGCCCTGCATCGCCGAGAGGGCCTGCCCGGGCGCGCCCTTTTCGGGGTCGGCGAAAGCGCGGCCGTGGGTCTGAATGCGCTCTCCGACCGAATCGAGGAAGTCGCCCTCCCATTCGGAAAGCAAAACGCCGGCCTTCTCTGCCGAACGGCGGGCGCGTTTCAGGGCGTTCAGAGCCGCACGTTTGGCGGCTTCCTTCTGCTGCTCCCAAGGAGACAGCGAAGGCTTCTTTTTAGGGGCGTTACCGTCCTTCGGACTACTTGAGCGCAGCTTGGGAGCGCTACCGTCCTTCGGACTACTTGAGCGAGTCTTGGGAGCGCTGCCGTCCTTCGGACTGCTTGAGCGAGTCTTGGGAGCGCTACCGTCCTTCGGACTGCTTGAGCGCAGCTTGTCGGCGCCGCCGGCTTTGAGGCTGCTGGCTCGGGCTAGTCCGCCGGAGCGCAGCTTGGATGCGTCGCCGCCCTTCAGGCTGTTGGAGCGTGAAGGGCGGTCGCGGGGAGGCTTGAAGGGCGTGCGCTTCAAGCCCGATCGCCTCAGACCTCGCCGAGAGCCGACAGGTAGAGGTCGAGAATCGCCTCTTCCTCCTGGCGCTTGGCCTTGTCCTGCTTGCGGATGCGGATGACCTTGCGCAGGGTCTTGACGTCATAGCCCTCGCCCTTGGCCTCGGCGAAGACCTCCTTCATGTCGACCATGACGGCCTGTTTGTCCTCTTCGAGGCGCTCCAGGCGCTCGATGATCGAACGCAGACGGCCCTGGGCCGTGGCGGTCAGGACGTCGGGATTGTCGAAGGCGGCGGCGTCGTCAGCCATGATGGAAGCTCCGAAACTCAAGCAATCGAAGGCCGATTGAGCGGCGAGGAAACAATTGAAACGGGAAAGCCGCCTTCAAGCCGGTCGAAGACCCGCAGGGCGACAGGGAAGACAGCGAATAATCACGCCGCAGCGCAAGGCTCAACGCCGAACGCGAAAAAGCCGCGGACAAGGTCCGCGGCCCTGTGGATAGAACGTCGGCGCGCCGCGGCGGGCGCGCCATGGCGTTCAATCAGCCTTGCTTGGCCTTGAAGCGCGGGTCCGTCTTGTTGATGACGTAGACCACGCCCTTGCGGCGAACGATCTTGCAGTCGCGGTGGCGACCCTTGAGCGACTTGAGCGAGCTGCGGACCTTCATGGTCGGACGTCCCGGTTGGAGGCCCGTGAGGGCGGTAAAACAAAAGAGCCGCGGGCGAACCTGCGGCGGAGCGGTGCGTATAGAGAGGCCCCGGCCTTTCGTCAACATTCCGCGTGGGGTTTCCCGCTGGAGGCCTGGCCTCCGAGTTGAACGGAGGGTCTCCGGACATGCACGTCCGGCGCGTCGCCCCTCCGCCACCAGGCCGTGTCCAAGGGTCAAAAAATGTAAAACCGCGTTCGTTAAAGCAAAGCTTTCAAGAATGGTCAACACGACCTTAACCCTTTTTTCGGAAACCCCTTTCGGCTTCGCGCGCTTGTGATTGGTCGTGGAATTCGGGGGCGTTAGCCTGTGCTCATGCGTATCGCCTATCGTCTCCTGCTGATCGGTTCCGTCGCGGCCTGCGCGCCCATGGTTCCGACCCCGCCCCAGCCGCAGCCCCTGCCGCCCGCAGTGGTCGAGCCGGCGCCCGCCACCCCGACGCCGACCGCCCCGCCCGCCTCAGCCGACCTGTCGGACGCCTATGACCAAGCGAGCTTCGAGTCCTGGAAACAGGGTTTCCTGAACCGGCACGGCGGCGACCGGAAGTGGGAATATTCCCGCGAACTGCAGAGCGTCACGCCGAATCCCAGCGTCATCCGCCTGGATCGCAACCAGCCCGAATTCTCGCGTCCGGCCGGCGTCTACATCCAGAACGCCACGGCTCCGGCGCGAATCGCCATGGCCCGCCAGCGCCAGGATCGCGTGCCGTGGGAAGTGACCCAGAGATTCGGCGTCCCGACGGAGATCCTGCTCGGCGTCTGGGCCCAGGAAAGCGCCTTCGGCCAGGTCCAGGGCGACTTCGACGTCATCCGCTCCCTGGCCACCCTGGCCTATGAAGGTCGTCGTCGGGACTGGGCCGAAGGACAGCTCAAGAACGCGCTGGACATCGTCGTGGACGGCCGCCGCGCCCGCAGCGGCCTGAAGGGCAGTTGGGCCGGCGCCATGGGCCAGACCCAGTTCATGCCGGACAACTATCTGAAGCTGGGCGTCGATCAGAACGGCGACGGCAAGGTGGACATCTGGGGCTCGGACGCCGACGCCCTGGCCTCAGCCGCGAATCTGCTGGCCCAGGCGGGCTGGAAGCGCGGCCAGGGCTGGGCCTATGAGGTCGTCCTGCCGACCGGCTTCGACTACGCCGAGGCCGAGGGCCCCAAGCATCCATGGTCCTATTGGGCCGCGCGCGGCGTGCGCCTGGCCAACGGAGCCGCACTCGACGGGGCCGAGGCGGCGGAAGGCTCGGCCATCCTGCTTCCGCAAGGCGCCAAGGGCCCGGCCTTCCTGGCCCTGCCCAACCACTACGTCATCCGCCGCTACAACAACTCGGTCAGCTATGCGCTCGCCATCGGCATGATCGCCGACGGGGTTCAGGGCAAGCCGGGCCTGACCACGGCCTGGCCCAACGACGGCCCTCTGACCCGCGAACAGCGCGTCGGCGCTCAGACCGCCCTGACGCGCATGGGCTTCGACACCCAGGGCGTCGACGGCGTCATCGGGTCCAACACCCGCGCCGCGCTACGCCGCTGGCAGCAGGCCAACGGCCGGGTGGCGGACGGCTATCTGACGGACGTCCTGGCGGACGAGCTGATCAGAAAAGGGCGCTGAATCTTCCTTCTCCCCTTGTGGGAGAAGGTGGCAGGCAAAGCCTGACGGATGAGGGGTGTGAGCATCTCACGTCCAAATTCAGGGCGAGACGCCTGATCCACAACGCTTCAAGCGCCGCGCCGGCACCCCTCATCCGGCCCTGACGTGCCACCTTCTCCCTCAAGGGGAGAAGGAAAAAGGATTACCCCTTCACCCGCCAGGTCGCGCCCTGCGGGCCGTCCATGACGACGACGTTCAGTTCGTTCAGGCGGTCGCGGATACGGTCGGCCTCGGCCCAGTTCTTTTCGGCGCGGGCGGCGGCGCGCTGCTCCAGCAGGGCCTCGACCTCGGCCTTGAGAGCAGGATCGCCGCCCTCGAACCATTCGTCGGGCGTCAGGGCCAGAACGCCCAGCAGGCCGGCGGCCTCCTGCAGCGTCCAGCGGGCCATGGCGACGTCGTTGATGTCGGCTTCCGCATCGTTCAGCAGGTCGCGCAGGGCGTTCCCCAGCCCGAACAACTGGGCGATGGCCCCCGGCGTATTGAGGTCGTCCTCCAGTGCATCCAGCACCGGATCCAGCGCGTTCTCGGCCAGCTCCATCTCTGCCTCTTCCAGCGTCGCCTCGTCGAAATCGGCCAAGGCGGCGTCGGCGTCGCGCAGGACGCCGTAAAGGCGATCCAGGTTCTTGCGGCTCTGGTCCAGCAGGGTCTGGTTCCAGTCCAGCGGCTGACGATAGTGGGCGCTCAGCAGGGCCCAGCGCACCACCTCGCCCGGCATGGCCTTCACCAGGTCATGCAGCAGCAGGACGTTGCCGATCGACTTGGACATCTTCTCGGCGTCCACGGTCAGGAAGCCGTTGTGCATCCAGTAGCGGGCGTATTCGTCGTGGGCCTGATCGCCGTGGGCGTGACCATGGGCGCAGACGCCTTGGGCGATCTCGTTCTCATGGTGCGGGAAGACCAGATCGATGCCGCCGCCGTGGATGTCGATGGGCAGACCGAGGGTCTGCTCGATCATGGCCGAGCATTCGATGTGCCAGCCGGGACGCCCTTCGCCCCACGGCGACGGCCAGGACGGCTCGTCCGCCTTGGACGGCTTCCACAGGACGAAGTCGTGCGGGTTCTTCTTGTAGGGAGCGACCTCGACGCGGGCGCCGGCGATCATGTCGTCCAGGTTCCGCCCCGACAGGGCTCCGTAGGACGGATAGGAGGCGACGTCGAACAGGACGTGGCCTTCCGCCGCATAGGCGCAGCCGGAATCGATGATGGCCTGAATCTGGGCCGTGATGGCCTCGATGTAGTCGGTGACGTGCGGGGCGATGTCCGGCGGGCTGACGTTCAGCAGGCCCATGTCGGCCAGATAGGCGGCTTCATAGCGGGCCGTGATCTCGCCGATCGGCACGCCTTCCCGGGCCGCCTTGGCGTTGATCTTGTCGTCCACGTCGGTGACGTTGCGGGCGTAGATCACCTTGTCCGCGCCGTATTCCCTGCGCAGCAGCCTGACCAGGACGTCGAACACCACCGGCGGGCGGGCGTTGCCGATATGGGCGTAGTCATAGACCGTCGGACCGCAGACATAGAGCGTCACCCGGTTCGGATCGCGCGGCGTGAAAACGCGCTTTTCACGGCGAAGGGTGTCGTGGATGTGCAACGGCATGGGTGACAGTCTTTTGCGAGTTTTCTTGCGGGACGGACGGACCGTCCCATATAGCGGCCTGACTATCGCATATAACAGCTACAGCTAAGCCCTCCCCTTTTCCGTCTCGGTTCCTTTTCATGTCCACCACGCCCGCCAAGCCCGTTCTCGTCGCCAATGAGGCGACCAAGCGTCCGTCGCGCGAACAGGCCCTGGAGGCCGTGCGCACCCTGATCGCCTGGGCCGGCGACGATCCCGCGCGTCCGGGCCTGATCGATACGCCCAAGCGGGTGGTCGACGCCTATGGCGAATGGTTCGACGGCTATGACGCCGACGCCGGCAAGGAGCTGAGCCGCACCTTCGAGGACGTGACGGGCTATGACGACATGGTCGTCCTGCGCGACATCGAGGTTGAAAGCCATTGCGAGCACCATCTGGCGCCCTTCCTGGGCAAGGCCTGGGTCGCCTATCTGCCGGGCGAGAAGGTCGTGGGCATCTCCAAGCTGGCGCGCGTGGTCGAAATCTACGCCCGTCGCCTGCAGAACCAGGAAACCCTGACCAACGACATCATCGACGCCATCGAATCGCATCTGCAGCCGCGCGGCGTGGCTGTCATGGTCGACGCCGCCCACCAGTGCATGACCACGCGCGGCGTCCACCACCGCCACGTCACCACCATCACCACCCGCTTCACCGGAGCCTTCAAGGAGGACCCGGCTCTGGCGGACCGCTTCCTCAAGCTGGCCAAGGGCTGAAACCAGTCGTCTCGCAACTGCGAAACGAAGGATCTTGCAAACTTATTGCCGATTGACGTGAATTCGTCATGCAAGACGGCTTTACAAGCCGCTCTCGGAACGCCAAGAGACGAGCCATACCTTTGAGTGCTGCTCGCCAGAGAATGCGGGCCTTGATGGAGACGACGGCGTATGGGCTCTAAACTTTCCGGTCCCGCGGGCCAGGGCGGCAAAACGATCGAACAGAACGCTGACATCAACGTCACGCCGTTCGTCGACATCATGCTGGTGCTGCTGATCATCTTCATGGTCGCCGCGCCGATGGCCACCGTTTCGATCAAGCTGGACCTGCCGCCGGCGACTCCGCCGGAGCCGAGCGCTGAAAAGCCCAAGGAACCGGTCTACATCACGATCCAGGAATCCGGCTCGCTGTTCATCGCGGAGAAGGAAACCACCATCGCCTCCCTGCCGGGCGACGTCTGCGCCGCTCAGCGCGTGACCACCGACTGCCGCGAAGAGCGCGTCTTCGTCCGCGCCCAGCCGGAAGTGAAGTACAACCAGTTCATGGAAGTCATGAACACCCTGCAAGGCAACGGCTTCTACAAGGTCGGCCTGCTGAACGAAGACATCGAGTAGGACTCGTCTCCTCTCCACGGAATCAGGGCCGCGCCTTTCGGGCGCGGCCCTTTTTCTTTGCCCGTTTCACCGCCGCCGCTTGCCCCGACGACCGTCGGCGGTCTTGATAGCTGCGTCAGTATTCGGGGGATTTCGTCATGCGTCGCCGCACCTTCCTGTCCACCCTGCCTGCGGGCGCGCTTCTGGCCGGTCAGGCCGCAGCCCAGACCGCGACGACGGGCCGAAGCCCCTCCCCTCAAGCGACCGGCGCGGTTCCTCCGCCCCAGCCCGCTCACGATCCCTACGCCGGCATCGGAATCGGCGACCGGATCACCGGACCCAGGTTCGTCGGCCGCTCCACCGTCTGGGGCGCCAACGGCGCGGCCGCCACGGCCCACCCCGCCGCCACCCTGATCGGCCTGGACACCTTGCGGCGCGGCGGCTCGGCCATCGACGCCGCCATCGCCATCAACGCCGCTCTGGGCTTCCTGGAGCCGACCGCCAACGGCATCGGCGGCGACGCCTTCTGTCTGATGTGGGACCCCGCCCAGAAGAAGGTCGTGGGCTTCAACGGCTCGGGGAACAGTCCGCGTGGTCTGTCGTTGGCCACCGCGCGCTCGAAGGCCGTGGACGGCTACCTGCCCAAGTACGGCGCCGTGACCGTCAACGTGCCCGGCACGGTCGACGCCTGGTGGAGCGCGCACCAGCGCTACGGCAAGCTGCCGTGGAAGGACGTCCTGATCCCCGTCGCCGAACTGTGCGAACAGGGCGTGCCCGTGCCCCAGGTCATCGCCTGGTATCTGGAACGCAACATGGCCGGGTTCGACCGGAGCGCCGCCCTGATCGAGGAGAACGACAACCGCAAGAAGGTCTGGCGCCCTAACGGCCGCACGCCGAAGACGGGCGAGGTCTTCGCCAACCCCGACCTGGGCCGCACCCTGCGCCTGATCGCCGAGGGCGGGCGCGACGCCTTCTATGACGGGGTGATCGCCGACCACATCAAGCGCTATTTCAAGCGCATCGGCGGCTGGATGACCCGCGCCGACCTGGCCGCTCACCGCACCGAGTGGGTCGAGCCGCTGATGACCACCTATCGCGGGGTCGAGGTCTATTCGCTGGGGCCGAACACCCAGGGCCTGTCGACCAACCAGATTCTCAACATCTGCGAGCAGTTCGACCTCAAGGCCATGGGCTTCCAGTCCGCCGCCTCCATCCATCACCAGGCCGAGGCCAAGCGCCTGGCCTTCGAGGACCGCGCCCGCTACTTCGCCGACGAGCGGTTCGCCAAGGCCCCGACCGCTTGGCTGAACTCCAAGACCTACGCCGCCGAGCGGGCGAAGTTGATCAACCCGAACCGGGTCATGGACCGCGTCTTCCCCGGCGACGCCCCGACCCAGGGCGACACCACCTATTTCAGCGTGGCCGACAAGGACGGGATGATGGTCAGTTGGATCCAGTCCAACTATCGCGGCATGGGTTCGGGCCTGACGCCGGACGGTCCTGACGGCGGCACCCTGGGCTTCATGTTCCAGGACCGGGGCGAGCTGTTCTCTCTCACCGACGGCCATCCCAATGTCTATGCGCCGGGCAAGCGGCCCTTCCACACCATCATCCCCGGCTTCGCCTGCAAGGACGGAGAGCCGTGGATGGCCTATGGCGTCATGGGCGGCGGGATGCAGCCCCAGGGCCAGGCCCAGATCATCATCAACATGGTCGACTACGGCCTCGACCCGCAGGAGGCCGGCGACAGCCCGCGCTGGCAGCACTACGGCTCGTCCGAACCGACCGGCCAGCCGGCAGAGGGCGTCGGCAAGCTGCACCTGGAATCGGGTGTGCCCGAAGCCACCAAGCAGCAGCTGACCGCCATGGGCTGGGACCTGGGCCCGCCCGACGGCGGCTTCGGCGGCTATCAGAACGTGATGAAGCAGGTCAACGAACAGGGCCGTTGGACCTACGGCGCGGCGACCGAGATGCGCAAGGACGGCAATGCGCTGGCCTATTGATCTGGCTCATTGAGAACGGGACATGACCGACCTTTCCGGCCGCTGGACCGGCATCTATTTTTACCCGGTGGATGCCGAGTTCAATCCGCACGACGATTTGCCACCCACGCCGTTCGAGGCCCGGATTCGCGACGCCGGCGGCGAGGTTTCGGGTTCCACCCTTGAACCTGACGCCCTCGGCCCTGCGGACGCCTCGCCCATTCCGGCGCGGATTGAAGGCCATCACTTCGACGGGCAGCTGGTCTTCACCAAATTCCCCGACGGGGGCGGTCAGC
Source organism: Brevundimonas faecalis (assembly GCF_040549405.1). Lineage (NCBI taxonomy): Bacteria > Pseudomonadati > Pseudomonadota > Alphaproteobacteria > Caulobacterales > Caulobacteraceae > Brevundimonas > Brevundimonas faecalis. Next base: position 273,695 of record NZ_JBEPTF010000004.1, read on the forward strand.
ACCATTCCATCGACTATGTCGGTTCTATATCGGCGGACGGAAACAGTATTGCCGGGCGCTGGGTGATCCACGGCGACTGGTCGGGGACCTTCCGAATGCAGCGCAGCCTGACGCCGGTGGGCACGACGCTTGAAGTCGCCACGACCGCTTGACCTGACGCCGCGTCAATCGGCTAGAGTTCGTTTCCAAACAGGACGGACCTATGAACGATCTCGTCACGCGCGACTTCACCGCCCCGGCCGCCGACGGCTATCCGCTGTCAATGCGGCTTATCTCGGCGGCCGAGCCGCGCATTGCGGTGCTGGTGTCGTCGGGGACCGGCTTTCCCAAGGGTTTCTACGAGCGGTTCGCGCAGCGTCTGGCCGAGCGGGGCGCGGCCGTCCTGACCTATGATTTCCGGGGCATAGCCGGGTCGCGACCCGACGACCTGAAAGCCATGGCGATGGACTATCCCGACTGGGGCCGGCTGGACATGCCCGCCGCCCTGGACGCCCTGATCGGGGCGGCACCGGGCCTGCGCGTCGTCCATGTCGGCCACAGCGTCGGCGGGCACTTCCTGGGCTTCATGAGCAATCAGGACCGGATCGACCGCCACGCCTTCGTCTCGGTCGGGACCGGATGGTGGGGCGGGCACCACCGCAGCTACAATCCGCTGGAGCTCTTCTTCTGGCTGGGCTTCGGGCCGTTCAGCCTGATGCGGCACGGCTACATCAAGGGCGGCGGCCTGTGGGCCGGGACCGACCTGCCACGCGGCGTCTTCGCCACCTGGCGGCGCTGGTGCCTGAAGCGGGAATACTTCTCCAAGGAGTTGGAGACGACCTTGCGGCCGCATCATTATGAGGCGGTGACCGCCCCGATCCGGTCATGGATTTTCACCGACGACCCCATCGCCACGCCGAACACCGCGCGCGACCTGCTGAGCGTCTATCCTCACGCTCCGTCCGAGATCAGCGTCCATGCGCCCGGCGACTTCGGCGTTCGGCGCATCGGCCACGAAGGCGCCTTCCGCAAGGGCATGGAGCCCCTGTGGGACCGGATTTTCCACTGGCTGGAGAATGGCGAGGCCTGATCCGGCGCCTATATCGAGCGCTCCTCAACGCCAGTGGAGCCTTCCATGCCCTATTCCGACCAGCCGACCGTCGCGCCCTCCGGCGTCGCAATCCCCCTGCTCGGCTTCGGCACCTGGCAGTTGGAGGCCGAGGACGCGCGGCGCATGGTCCATGAGGCCCTGCGTATCGGCTATCGCCACATCGACACAGCCTGGATCTACAAGAACGAGAAGGCCGTGGGCGACGGCATCGCCGACGCCGTGGCCGAGGGGATCGTGGCCCGCGAGGAGATCTTCGTCACCACCAAGATCTGGGTCGAGCACTTCCACCGCGACGCCCTGCTGCGTCAGGCCGAGGAATCGGCCATCAGCCTGGGCCTGACGCCGGACCTGCTGCTTCTGCACTGGCCCAAGCCGATCCCGTCGCTGGAAGAGACGATCAGCGCCCTGAACGAGGCCCAGGAACAGGGTTTCACCAAGCATATAGGCCTGTCGAACTTCCCGTCGGCGCTGTTCCGCCAGGCCGCCGCCCTGTCGACGGCGCCTCTGGTGACCAACCAGGTCGAGTATCACCCCTATCTGTCGCAAAAGACCCTGATCGAGACCGCGCGCGAACTGGGCTCGTCCATCACCGCCTGGTCGCCCCTGGCCCAGGGCAGGATCGCCGACGACGCCGTGATCGGCGCGATCGCCAAGGTTCACGGCAAGACCAACGGCCAGGTCGTGCTGCGCTGGATCATCCAGCAGGGCGTGATCGCCATTCCACGCACCGCCAGGGAAAGCCGGGCGGCCGAGAATTTCGACATCTTCGACTTTGAACTGTCGGCGGATGAAATGGCGCGCATCCACGCCCTGGCCCGTCCCGACGGCCGTATCGGCGACTGGCTGGACGAGGCCTTCCAATGGGATCAGGATGCCTGATCAGACGGCGTCCTGAGGACGCCCCGCGTCAGGGAGGACGCCATGGGTTCGGTTCTGGGTTTTCCGGGAGTTGATCCGATGGATGCCGTGGTCGGCGCCCGCATCCGACGCTGGCGCGACCAGAGAGGCGTGCCCTTCGACGAACTGGCGGCGGCTGTGGACCTGACGCCCGAGGCCCTGCGACGGGTCGAGGCGGGACGCGAGCATCTGGATTCGGCCCGGCTGGACGCCGCCACCCGCGCCCTGCGCCTGCCGGTCTGGGCGCTGGTGTCGGACACCCCGGCCTATTGATGGCGGCCCGTCTCTATCGGGCCGTCTTCGCCCTGGTCGCCTGGTTCGCGCTGGGCCTGCAGTACCGGCTGACGATCAGCGGCAATCCGCACATGGGCGCAGGCGAACTGACGCTGAACTTCTTCAGCTACTTCACCATCCTGTCCAACATTCTCGTGGCCCTGGCCCTGACAGCGCCCGTCGTGGCGCCGAACAGCCGGATCGGGCGCTGGGCTCTCAGCGAGGGCGTCCGCGCCGCCGTGGCCATGTTCATCGTCGTGGTCGGGGTGGTCTATCACTTCCTGCTGGCGGGCATCTGGGCCCCGCAAGGCTGGGCGCTGGTGGGCAACGTCCTGCTTCACTACGTCATGCCCGCCGCCTTCGTCATCGACTGGCTGGCCTTCACGCCCAAGGGCCGGCTGCGCTGGGTCGATCCGGCCAAATGGCTGGTCCCGGTGCTGATCTACGGCGGCTGGACCTTGCTGCACGGCAAGCTAAGCGGCTGGTGGCCCTACTGGTTCACGGACGTGGACAAGCTGGGGCTGGGCAAGGTCATGGTCTATTTCGCGGGGCTGCTGGTCTTCTTCCTGGTTGTCGGCCTGATCGTCGTGGCGATCGATCGCACCTTCGGACGGCGTGACAGCCAGGCGATTGCCGCCTAAGCGTCAGCGCATGGCCTACAAGTCCCTGCGCGATTTTCTTGCGACCCTCGAAGCCGACGGCGAACTGGTGCGCGTGTCGGAGCCCGTCTCCACACATCTGGAGATGACCGAGATCCAGACCCGGCTGCTGCGCAACGGCGGCCCGGCGGTCCTGTTCGAGAAGCCGGTCATGCCCGACGGCTCGATCAGCCCCATCCCCTGCCTGGCCAACCTGTTCGGCACGGTGAAGCGCGTCGCGATGGGCGTGACGCTGGAGGGCAAGCAACGCACCACGGCGGGCGAGTTGCGCGAAGTCGGCGAACTGCTGGCCTTCCTGCGCAATCCGACGCCGCCGCGCGGCCTGGGCGACGCCATGGAGATGCTGCCCCTGGCCCAGACCGTCATGTCCATGCGGCCCAAGACGGTGAAGAAGGCCCCGGTGCAGGAGGTGGTGCTGAAGGGCGATCAGATCGACCTGACCTCGCTCCCCATCCAGGGCTGCTGGCCCGGCGAGCCGGCGCCCCTAATCACCTGGGGTCTGGTGGTGACCAAGGGGCCGTCGGACGACCGCGAGGACGACTTCAACCTGGGCATCTATCGGATGCAGGTCCTGGGCAAGGACAAGGCCATCATGCGCTGGCTGGCCCACCGCGGCGGCGCCCAGCACTACGCCCGGCACAAGAAGGCGGGCAAGCGCGAGCCCCTGCCCTGCGCCGTCGTGCTCGGCGCCGATCCGGGGACGATCCTGGCCGCCGTGACCCCGGTGCCGGAGACCCTGTCGGAGTATCAGTTCGCCGGCCTGATGCGCGGCGCCAAGGCCGAGCTGGTTCCCTGCAAGACCGTACCGCTGATGGTCCCGGCCCAGGCCGAGATCGTGCTGGAAGGCCATGTCCTGCTGGACGAGTTCGAGGACGAAGGCCCCTACGGCGACCACACCGGTTACTACAACTCGGTCGAGAAGTTCCCGGTCTTCCATCTATCAGCCATTACGATGCGGAAAGACCCCATCTATCTGACCACCTTCACCGGCCGTCCGCCGGATGAGCCGTCCGTGCTGGGCGAGGCCCTGAACGAGGTCTTCATCCCCCTGATCCGTCAGCAGTTCCCGGAGATCACCGACTTCTGGCTGCCGCCCGAGGGATGCAGCTACCGCATCGCCGTGGTGTCGATGAAGAAGGCCTACCCCGGCCACGCCAAGCGCGTGATGATGGGCTGCTGGAGCTATCTGCGGCAGTTCATGTACACCAAGTGGATCATCGTGGTGGACGACGACATCAACGCCCGCGACTGGAAGGACGTCATGTGGGCCGTCTCGACCAAAATGGATCCGGCGCGCGACATCACGGTGATTGAGAACACCCCCATCGACTACCTGGACTTCGCCAGCCCCGAGAGCGGTCTGGGGTCGAAGATCGGTCTGGACGCCACCGACAAGTGGGAGCCCGAGACCAAGCGCGAATGGGGCGAGGAGATCCGCATGGACCAGGACATCGTGGATCGGGTGTCCGAGAAATGGGCCGCCCTGGGCCTGCCCGGCGACGGCGCGCCGATCTGGAAGAAGAACTGAAGCATGCGCAACCTCGGCCTGATCCTTCTGCTCGGCGCCCTGGCGGCGTCGCCCGCCGTCGCGGCGCCCCGGGATGAGACGCACGCTGTAGAAAGCGTTCGGCCCGAGGCTGTCCTGGCCGATGTTTCGGCGCAGTCCCCGTTCGAGATCGCCAAGGCGGCGAACGGCCTGTGGGCGCGCGGCGATCGGTTGCAGGCGGCCTTCTGGTTCTATGTCTTCCAGATTCGCACCTCGGCCTGGGCCGAGGCTCAGCCCGATCTTCGCCCCCTGCGCGCCGCGATCAACGAGGACCTGGGCCGCACGGTCAACGAATGGCTGGCCTCCGACGTCGAGGCCTGGGAAGACATGGCCGAGCGCGCCATCGCCTTCGAAGCTCGGCAGCCTCTCTGGAGCGGACGCCCGGACGGCGTGAGCGAGGCCGACTGGAAGGTCCAAGTCGAACAGTCGCGGGCCAGGTACGTCGCAGACTTCCGTCAGGTCTTCGCCAGCATCGACCCCGGAGCCATCGCCGCCGTCCGGCGCGAACACGACCTGCCTGTCGGCCCCCTGGACGAGCCGGGCGCGCCTCTGGACGCCGCATGGCGCTAGGGCGCGCTATTTACATTAAGTTACAATAAGCGACGCAAGTTCTCGAAAAACGGCAGAACCTAGACCGTTTCCGTGCGTTGACCTCCCCGACTGCTGAATGGCGACGCCTGTGCTCGCCGAGTCCTGGGGAGTAAAACCATATGAATTCATCGATGAAGCGCGGCGGCGTCGCGCTGGTTGTCGTGTGCGCCGCCGCACTTTCGGTCGCGGCCTGCGGCCAGTCGGACGGCAAGAAGGGCGGCAACCCGCTCGAGAACGCCGCCGCGGCCGTCGGCGGTCAATCGACCGAAGAGAAGTTCGGCGCCTATACCGAGGCCTTCAACAAGCTGATCGACGACAGCTGGGGCGTCAGCGAGAACTTCGACCGCTATCAGAAGATGGATGTGCCCAACGCCAGCGCCTCCGACTCCCTGTCCTTCCCCGAGAACATCTCCACCCTGGAAGGCGCGCTTGAGAAGCTGAAGGAAGGTCGCGCCCTGCGCGGCGGATCCGCCGGCGCCGCTGCCGATGCGGCCGCCGACAAGGTCATCGCCAACGGCGACGCGCTTCTGGCCCAATGGAAGACGCTGGATCCCTATTATGAATCGCGCGGCTATCGCGACGACAACCTGGCCAAGGGCAAGGCCGCGCACGCCGCGCTGATGACCGCCTATCAGAACACCCTGGCCGGCATCGACGAACTGGACGTGGCCCTGACCCAGTACCTGCGCGCGCGCGACGCCAAGCGCATCGAGGACTATCGCAAGGCCGGCCATAACGAGGCCGCCAACCTGGTCTCCGCCATGCAACTGGCCGACCACTTCAGCAGCGCCGTGATCGAGAAGAACATCCCCGAGGCCGACCGCCTGTTGCCGCAGTTGGAAGCCGCCATGGCCGAACTGCGCAAGAGCGAGGCCGCCCTGGCCGCCGACGATGGCAACAGGACAGAGTACAAGCTGATCTCCGACTACCTGACCGGCATGGTCGGCGCCTGGCGCGACTACAAGCAGGATCCCGACGATTCCGACCGCGAACGCGTCGTGGACCAGTACAACAGAGCCGTCGGACAGATGAACGACGTCGAGTTCCCGGCCTGATCCCCTTCCCCCGGCCTACGGGCCGGGGGATTTCCTTTTGCTGGCGGCCCGCGCGCGATCCGTCTAGCCTGCCGTTCGCCATGGTTCCGGGGGGCGGCGTTGAGCGCGTTTGAATTCTTCTTCAGCTTCTACGGCCTGTTGCTGGGCCTGTCCGTCGCCGAACTGGTCGGCGGTTTCGCGCGGGTCCTGCATGAGCGCGAGCGTATCCGCTTCGGCTGGCTGACCCCCGCCCTGGCCCTGTTCGTGGCCATCGACATCGTCACCTTCTGGAACCAGGCCTGGGTGATCTTTCGGGGCGCGCCTTTCAACACCTTCCTGCTGCTGGTCAGCCTGAGCATCGCCGCCACATTCTATGTGGCCGCCAGCGTGACCTTCCCCCGCGTCTCGGCCGAGGGAGCGCATGAACGCCTCGATCTGGACGCCCACTTCTGGGCCCATCGCAGGCTAGTGTTCGGCTGCATCCTGGCCGCCAATCTGATCGTCGCCGTCATGGTCGTCATCCTGGGCCAGATGAACCCCGGTTTCGCCAAGGTGGCCAGTTCCGTGACCCTGTGGACCGGCGTCGCCATCTTCGTGGTCGGAACTGCGACCGCAGCCTTCGCTCCCTGGCGCCGGGTCGCGACGGGAGCCCTGATCGTCGTCCTGATCTACAGCCTGTGGGGCGTGGCCAAGTCAGCCTCCGCCCTGGCCGCAGCCTTGGCTGTCGGCGGTTGGGCGCCCGCCCTAACCGCAGGCTGAAACCTTGGCCGAGACTTGCCAGACGATGACGATGCGCCCACGAAAGGCCATGCGCCCTGATTATCTTGTTGCGGCGGCCGTAGCCGCCTTCGTCGCCTGCGTGAGCCCCGCCATGTCCCAGACCCCGACCTCAGCCTCCAATGTCGCCCCCTGGGATCAGACCTTCCTGCCGCCTGCGCCCGCGTGGAACGGCGCGTCCAAGGCCCTGCTGCGCGACGCCTCCGATCCCTGGGCCACGGCTTTCGAGGCCGATGCGGCGCATGACTTCTCGCCCTCCTACGCCGATACCCGCGCCTGGTTCGACCGGCTGGACGCGGCCAGCGACCTGATCCGCATCGAACAGTTCGGCGTCTCGCCGGAAGGTCGGCCCATCTATGTGGTGATCGCGTCGAAGGACGGCGCGGCCCTGGACCCGTCCAAGCCCGTCCTGCTGGCCCAGGCCGGCATCCACCCCGGCGAGATCGACGGCAAGGACGCGGGCATGATGCTGCTGCGCGACATGGCTTTTTACGGCAAGGACGGCCTGCTGGATCGGGCCAACCTGATCCTGATCCCGATCCTCAGCGTGGACGGACATGAGCGCACCAGTCCTTACTCCCGCCCCAACCAGCGCGGACCGCGCAATCAGGGCTGGCGCCACACGGCGACCAACCAGAACCTGAACCGCGACTTCATGAAGCTGGACCAGGCCGAGATGCAGGCCGTCATGGGCCTGATCCACAAGTACAGGCCCGACCTCTACGTCGACATCCACGTCACCGACGGCATCGATTATCAATACGACGTCACCTACGGCTACAACGGCGAGGACGGCGTCTGGAGCCGCAGCCCGGCCATCGCCCAATGGCTGGACGACGCCTTCAAGCCCGACATGAACGCCGCCCTGGAGGCCCAGGGCCACATCCCCGGCGAACTGGTCTTCGCCATCGACGACCGCGACCCGAAGAAGGGCATGAACGATGGCGGTCTGGGCGAGCGCTATTCGAACGGCTGGGGCTCGGCGGCCCACGTCCCGACCATCCTGATCGAGAACCACAGCCTGAAACCGCATGAACAGCGGGTGCTGGGAACCTATGTCTTCCTGGAGGAGGCGCTGAAGCTGCTGGCCGAGAAGTCGCAAAGCCTGCGCGCCGCCATCAGCGCCGATCGCGCCCTGCGCCCCGCCGAACTGCCCGCCAACTTCGACGGCGACGATCAGCCGACCCGCATCCGTCCGTTCAAGGGCATCCTCTACGACACCTATGACAGCGTCGCCTCGGGTCGTCCCGAACTGCGCTGGCTGGGCCAGCCGGACCCGGAGCTGTGGCAGGTGCCCTTCTACGGCTCGCACCCGACCCTGACGCTGAAGCGCCCGACCGCCTACTGGGTGCCGTCCTACCGCGCCGACATCATCGAGCGCCTGAAGACGCATGGCGTGCAGATGGAGACCCTGGCCGCGCCGCGCACGGTCGCCGTCGACATGCTGCGCCTGATCGATCCCAAGGTCTCGGGCCGCACCAACGAAGGCCATGTGCCGATCACAGTCGGCGAAGTCCGCGCGGAAGCGAAAGACTGGACCTTCCCCGTCGGTTCGGTGCGGGTGCCGACCGATCAGCCGATGGGCGACGTGGCCGTCCTGCTGCTGGAACCGCAGTCGTCGGAAAGCTTCTTCGCCTGGGGCATGTTCCCCGAGGTGCTGAACCGCGTCGAATACATCGAGGCCTACGCCATCGCCCCCCTGGCCGAGAAGATGCTGGCCGCCGATCCGGCGCTGAAGGCCGAGTTCGAGGCCAAGCTGGCGGCCGAGCCCGCCTTCGCCGCCGACGGCGACGCGCGCCTGGCCTGGTTCTACGAACGCACGCCCTTCTATGATCAGCGCTATCGCCTGTATCCGGTGGGCCGGGAGAACTGAGCATGGTTCCGTCGATCCAGGCCGCCGCCCTGTGGGGAGGGCTTCTGATCCTCCTGCTGTTCGTCCTGTCGGGCGTGGTGGTGCGCCGACGTCGGCAACACATGGTCGAGTTCGGCGACGGCGGGGTGCGGGAGTTGGTCTGCGCCACGCGCGCCTTCGCCAACGCCGCCGAATATGTTCCGGCGGGCATCTGCGGTCTGATCCTCCTGGCCTTCGTCGGGGCGCCCGCCTTCCTGATTCATGGCGTGGGCGGAGTCCTGTTCGCGGGACGTGTGATCCACGCCCTGGGCCTGCTGTATCAGCGCGGGCCGTCCTTCGGCCGGTCGACCGGAATGATGCTGACCTGGCTGGCCCTGCTGGTGGCGGCCGTCAGCCTGATCGCCTGGTCCGTCATCTGATCGTCGATGTTGCGATAAGGATAAGCGTCCGCCATATCGGGGCATGTCCGACAAGACGCCCTCCCCCGACATGCTCCATGATCTGGTCGCCGCCGCGCTGAAGGCTGGCGCCGACGCCGTCGAGGCCGTATCGGCCCGCCGCGCCACCCTGTCCGTCGGCGTGCGCAACGCCGCCCTGGAGGAGGTCGAACAGGAAGAGGCGCGCGACCTGGGCCTGCGCGTCTTCATCGGCCGTCGCCAGGCGACGGTGTCGGCGTCCGACCTGTCCGATGCGACCCGCGCCCGCCTGGTCGAACGCGCCGTCGCCATGGCCCGCCTGGCGCCGGAAGACCCCTACGCCGCCCTCGCGCCCCAGGACCGGCTGGCCGCCGCGCCCCACGCCGACCTGGATCTGTTCGATCCCAGCGAGCGCACGGCCGAGGCCCTGGAGGCCGTCGCCGCCGAAGCCGAAGCCGCCGCCCTGGCGGTCGCGGGCGTGTCCAAGTCCGAAGGCGGCCACGCCGCCTGGTCGACCAGCGAATGGCGACTGGTCACCTCGCACGGCTTCGACGGCCGCCATCGCGGCAGCGCCTTTTCCGCCGGCGTCGGCGTCATCGCCGAAAAGGACGGCGCCATGGAGCGCGGCGGCGAAAGCCGCACCGTCCGGCATCTGTCCGACCTGCCCGACGCCCGGAGCCTGGGCCTGAAGGCGGGCGAACGCGCCATTGCGCGCGTCGGCGCGCGCAAGATCGCCTCGGGCGCCGCCCCGGTCATCTTCGAGAACCGCATCGCCACCCAGGTGCTGTCGCCCCTGCTGGGCGCCATATCCGGCCCGGCCGTCGCGCGCGGCAGCTCCTTCCTGAAGGACAGGCTGGGCCAGGCGGTCCTGCCGTCGGGCGTGGACCTGATCGACGACCCCTTCCGTCCACGCGGCCTGGGCTCCACCCCCTTCGACGACGAGGGCGTGGCGGTCGAGCGGCGTGAGATCGTGCGGGACGGCGTCCTGACCACCTGGCTGCTGAACACGGCCTCGGCCGCCCAGCTTGGTCTGGCCTCCACCGGCCACGCCTCGCGCGGTCTGGCGGGACCGGCCGGCGTCTCGACCCACAACCTGCACCTGGCCCCGGGCGAAGGCGATCTGGACGCCCTGATGGCGCAGGCGGGAACCGGCCTGCTGATCACCTCCATGTTCGGCCCTTCGCTGAACGGCAACACCGGCGACTGGTCCGCCGGGGTGTCCGGCTTCTGGTTCGAGAAGGGCGAGCGCGCCTATCCGGTCAACGAGGTGACGGTGGCCGGTAATCTGATCGACCTCTACGCCCGGCTGCAGCGCGGCTCCGACCTGGAGTTCCGCGGCGCCTTCAACAGCCCCTCCCTGCTGTTCGACAAGGTGGCGATCGCGGGCAAATGAACGCCTTCACCGACGATCTGGACCTGATCCGCGACGCCGCGCGCGCGGCCGGACGCCTGGCCCTGGAACACCGCGAGGCGGGGTTGAAGGTCTGGTCCAAGGATGGCGGCTCGCCCGTCACCAGCGCTGACCTGGCGGTCGACGAACTGCTGCGCGACCGCCTGCTGGGCGCGCGTCCCGACTACGGCTGGCTGTCGGAAGAGACCGCCGACAGCGCCGAGCGCCTGACGAAGAAACGCATCTTCGTCGTCGATCCCATCGACGGCACAGTGGCCTTCATGAAGAACAAGCCCTGGTGGTGCGTCCCCATCGCCGTGGTCGAGGACGGCCGTCCCGTGGCCGCCGCCATCTACGCCCCCATGATGGACGAGATGTTCGAGGCGAGCCTGAGCGGGGGCGCCCGGCTGCAGGGCCGCCGCATCACCGCCTCCGACACCGACGACCTGGAGGACGCCGAACTCCTGGCCGACGCCCGGTTGATGGAGGCCCGCGAATGGGCCGAGCCCTGGCCTCAGATGCGGTTCAGCAAGCGCAACGCCCTGGCCTATCGCATGGCGCTGGTGGCGGCGGGCGCCTTCGACGCAGCCATCGCCATCAGCCCCAAATGGGACTGGGACGTCTGCGCCGGCGCCCTGATCGCTGAAGAAGCGGGCGCCAAGGTCAGCGACCACATGGGCCGTCCCTGGCGTTTCAACCGGCCCGATCCGCGTCAAACCAGCCTTATATGCGCCGCACCGGCCCTTCACCCGTTGATCGTCAGGCGTACAGCGCCTATCCCGCTCGCCATCTGATCATCCCTTTCAGCAATGGACCCCCTCTCCATGGCCGACGCCCACGACGCCCAACTGCTTCACCTCGTCATCGGCGGCGAGATGCGCCACCCGGCCGAGCCCGTCTTCCGCGACCTGAGCCAGGTCGAATTCGTCGGCGCCTACGGCAGCTACGACGAAGCCAAGCAGGCCTGGAAGGCCCGCGCCCAGGCCACGGTCGACAACGCCCACATGCGCTACTTCATCCTGCACGCGCACAAGCTGATTGATCCGCGCACCGACGCCTGATCCCGCGCTTCGTCGCAGGACGAAAACGGGAACCGCACGGGAGGCGGCGCGCTATCGCGTCAGCCTCCTGTTGCTTTTTCAGGAGGGTTCCGGCGTGATCGTCGCCATGCCCAACCCGGAGCGCCCGTCATGACCCTGTTCGGACAGACCCTGGATGGAGAGCAGGTCTTCGGCCTGATCTCCCTGCTGTGCATGCTGGGTCTGTGGCTGGTCGTTCTGAAGCGCGAACGCGGCTATGCGCGCTGGTTCCGGCAGTGGGAAGCCGACAGGAAGGCTCGGCGCGACGCCGAAAACGCCCTGACCGGTGAAAAAAACGGAGACCGGCGCGGCCCCTGGGGCTGAGCCTATTCGCGCTTCAACAGGCGATCGACGACCAGCTTGCCCCACCATCCGGCCTTGAACTCCGCCCGGATCGCCCCGGGGTCATAGGCGTCGCTTTCGACCCACTCCTCGAAGCTGAGACCGGTCGGTTCGATCTCCTCGACATACTTTTCGAGCGTGTAGTCCAGGACGCCGGTCAAGCCTTCGCGGCTATGCAGGGTGCGCTTGCCCAGTTCCGACAGAGCCGCCGAAATGGGCTCGCCCAGATGGAAATGGCGATACAGGACCGCCATCATGCCCGCCCGATCCGCCCCCGACTTGCAGTGGATCAGGACCGGATATTCGATGGTCTGGAACAGCGCCTTGGCCCGGCGGATGCGGTCCCTTTCCGGCGGGTCGCGCGAATCCAGGGGGGCGTCGATCAGGGTCAGGCCCAGCCGCTCGCAGGCGTCCTTCTCCAGCCAGTAATAGGCCTCGTCCCGGGCGCCGCGCAGGTTGATGACAGTGCGCACGCCCTGCCTGGCCCACCAGACCAGTTGCCCCGGCGAGGGCTGGTTGGTCCGCACCAGGTCCGGTCCCAGCCAGTGGGCGTTGGTGAAGGACAGGCGCAGGAAGGCGTGATCCTTCCAGAAATAGGACCAGCGCGCCTTGAAACGGCCGAACGGCGTAGTCAGATCATAGCGCCCCATGGCCGCCAGATAGCGCCGATTGCCGCCGCCGTCACCCGCTCCCGGACGAGGAACAGATGACGCCGTATCGCTCTGCCCGCTTGACTCCGCCGCCCCGCCGTTCGACCGAAGGCTGATGACCGTTCCCGCCCCAAGCCCCCAGGCCCGCGAGCCTCTGCGTCCGCTGCTCGCCCGCATCTGGCGGGAGTATCTGTCGCATCACAAGCCGGCCTTCTTCTTCTCCATGCTGCTGGCCGCGGTGTCGGGCGGGCTGACGGCCCTGCTGCTGAAATTCCTCGAACCCGCGATCGACCTGCTGTTCGGCGCGCACAAGGGCCCGGTCAGCATCTGGGGCGTCGTGACCGTGCCGGGGAACATGGTGCTGATCGCCGTTCCCCTGTTCATCATCGTCATCTCCGTGATCCGGTCCCTGGCCATGGCCGGTCAGTCGGCCCTGGTGAACCGGCTGGGCCACGGCGTCGTGGGCGACATCCAGAAGCAGTTGTTCTCCGGCATGATCCGGGCCGACCTGTCGCGCCTGCGCAGCCAGCACTCGGGAACCTTCGTCTCCTCCGTCCTGTTCGACGCCAACCTGGTGCGCGAGGCCTTCACCACCGGCATCGTCAACTATACCCAGAACATCCTGATGCTGGTCGGCGTCATCGTGGCCATGGGCTTCATCGACCTGCCTCTGACGCTGATCGTCCTGCTGGGCGTGCCCGTCGTCAGTTGGATCATCCGGCGCTTCGGCAAGAAGTCGCGCAAGGCGGCCCACGGGGCCATGATCGAGACCGAGGCCCTGTCCAGCGCCCTGATGGAGAACCTGGACGGCGTCCGGGTCGTCAAGATCGAGAACCGCGAAGAGGCCGAGGAGGCCAATGTCGGCGCCGTGATCGACCGCCGTCAGCGCCACGTCATCAAGGGCGCCGACAGCCGCGCCTTCTCTGGTCCGGCCAGCGACATCGTCGCCTACAGCGTCGTCGCCGCCGTCATGGCCTATGCAGGCTGGAGCGCCAGCCAGGGTCAGATGACGGTCGGCGCCTTCGCCTCCTTCATCGGCATGCTGCTGATGGCGGGCCAGTCCCTGCGCCAGGTGACCAACCTCAGCACCGTGCTGAGCGAAGGCCTGACGGCGGCCAGACGCCTGTTCGCCGCCCTGGACATCGAGCCCGAGATTCGCAACGCGGCCGACGCCGCGGTTCTCGAGCCCGGTCCGGTGACGGCCGCCCTGGAGCATGTCTCCTTCTCCTACCGGACCGGCGAGGCGGGTGCGGCGCCCGCCCTGACCGACGTCAGCCTGCACGTCGCGCCGGGCGAGACCATCGCCCTGGTCGGCCCCTCGGGCGGAGGCAAGTCGACGATTCTCAGCCTGCTGCCGCGCTTCTATGACGTGACCGAGGGCCGGGTGACGGTGAACGGCCGCGACATTCGCGAACTGAGCCTGTCCTCCCTGCGCGACCAGATCGCCCTGGTGACACAGGAGCCCTTCCTGTTCGACGACACCATCGCGGCCAACATCGCATACGGCCGTCGGGGCGCGACGGCGGAGCAGATCGTGGAGGCCGCGCGCGCCGCCGCCGCCCACGACTTCATAGCCGCCCTGCCCGACGGCTATGCGACCCGTGTCGGCGAGGCCGGCGCCCGCCTGTCCGGCGGCCAGCGTCAGCGCATCGCCATCGCCCGCGCCTTCCTGAAGGACGCCCCCATCCTTCTGCTGGACGAGGCGACCAGCGCCCTGGACACCGAAAGCGAGGCCCTGGTTCAGGCCGCGCTCGACCGCCTGATGGCGGGCCGCGCCACCTTGATGATCGCCCACCGCCTGTCGACAGTGAAGAACGCCGACCGCATCTATGTGATCGAAGCCGGCCGCGTGGTCGAGGAGGGAACCCACGACTCCCTGGTCGCCCAGGGCGGCCTCTATTCCCGCCTGGCGCGGCAACAGTCTCTGGACGTCGATCCCGCCGCCCTTCCGCCCCTGGTCGCCCTGCCCGACGAGACCGGGGCATGAGGCCGCTGCGCAATCCGGCCGTCCAGACCGCCATGGCCTGGATTTTGTCCGAGTGGATGCGGTTCTGCTACGCCACCACCCGCTGGACCCATGAGAACACACAGGTCGCCGAGGAGGTCTGGCGCGACGGCGGCGGCGTCCTGTGCGCCTTCTGGCATTCCCGTCTGGCGCTGGCGCCGGCCTGCTGGCCCATGGATCGGGCGCAACCGATCAAGGGCCTGGTTTCGCTCAGCCCTGACGGCGAGTTCTTCACCAAGGCCGTGGGGCGGCTAGGCATCCCCGCCGTGCGCGGCTCTTCCGCCAACAAGGACAAGTCCAAGCAGGCCAAGGGCGGAACCCAGGCCCTGCGCGACGGCCTGAAGCAATTGAAGGTCGGGGGCCTGGCCATCACGCCTGACGGCCCGCGCGGCCCAGCCCGCAAGATGGCGGAAGGCCTGCCCATGATGGCCAGGATTTCGGGCGCGCCCGTCCTGTTCATCGGCCTGTCGTGCAGGCCCGCGATCCGGCTGCAGAGCTGGGATCAGGCCGTCCTGCCCCTGCCCTTCGGCAAGGGGGCGATCGTCTGGGACAAGGCCGTCTATCCCGAAGGCGCCGACCTGACCGAGGTCGCGGCCGACTGGACCGCGCGACTGAACGCCGTCGAGGAAAGAGCCGACGCCCTGACGGGTCTGGAGCGCGTCGAAACGTGATCTTCAGCCCCGCCCTGATCGCCTATCGCCTTCTGACCCGACTTCTGGAGCCCCTGGCGCCGCGCCTGCTGGACGCCCGGGTCAAGAAGGGCAAGGAGGATCCGGCGCGCGTCGACGAACGCCTGGGGCTGGCCGGTGCGGCCCGGCCCGCCGGCCCCCTGATCTGGATTCATGGGGTCAGCGTGGGCGAGGCCCTGTCCATCCTGCCCCTGGTCGAGCGCATCCGTAAGGACCGGCCGGACGTCGGCGTCCTGGTCACCACCGGGACCCTGACCTCGGCGCAGATTTTGGCCACGCGCCTGCCGCCCGGCGTCATCCATCAGTTCGCGCCGGTGGACGCCCCCTCGGCCGTGGCGAGCTTCCTGGACCACTGGCGGCCGACCATCGGCGTCTTCGTCGAGAGCGAACTCTGGCCCAATCTGCTGACGGCGGCGAAGAAGCGCAGCGTTCCCCTGGCCCTGGTCAGCGCCCGCATCACCGACAAGACCGTGGAGGGCTGGCGCAAGGCGCCCGGCATGGCGCGCGCCCTGACCGCCTGCTTCGCCCACGTCTGGCCCCAGGACCAGGCCAGCGCCGAGCGGCTGGCCGCCATGGGCGCCCGCATCGACGGCCAGGTGAACCTCAAACTCTCCGGCGAGCCCCTGCCCTATGACAAGGGCGAGTTCGGCCGTCTGTCCGCCCTGATCGACGATCGTCCGGTCGTCGTGGCCGCCAGCACCCACGAACATGAGGAAATGGCCGTGGTCGGCGCCCTGGATCACCTGGCCGAGCGCCTGTTCCTGATCGTCGTGCCGCGCCATCCGGAGCGCGGCGAGGAGATCGCGCGCAACCTGGCCGCCGACGGCTACAGCTTCGCCCGACGCAGCTTGGGTCAGCCGATCACGGACATGACCGACATCTATCTGGCTGACACGCTTGGCGAGTTGGGCCTGTTCCTGCGGCTGGGCGACGTGATCGTCATGGGCGGCTCCTTCGCCCCCGCCCTGGGCGGCGGTTCGGTCGGCGGTCACAACCCGCTGGAGCCCGCGCGGCTGGGCAAGCCCGTCGTCACCGGGCCGGACGCCAGCAACTGGACCGCCGTGACCCGGATGCTGAAGCAGTCGGGCGGCCTGGTCTCCGTCCTCTCGCCCGCCGAACTGCCCGGCGTGGTCGGCCCCCTGCTGGCCGATCCGGACGCCGCTCGTGACATGGGCGAACGTGCGCGCCGGGCGGCGACCGAGGCCGCCGCCGGTCTGGATCGGCTGTGGCTGGCGCTTCAGGCCCACCTGCCCGCCGCCCCGCGCGGCCTCGCCGGACGCCGCCGATGAAGCTGAACACGCCCCGCTGGTGGTACAGCCGCGACCGTCGGCACGCGCCCATGACCCGCCTGCTGCTGAAGCCCGCCTCCTGGCTATGGGCCGGGGCGACAGCGCGGAAGATCGCCCGCGCCCGGCCCGTCGATCCGGGCGCGCCGGTCGTCTCCATCGGCAATCTGACCGTCGGCGGATCGGGCAAGACGCCGATCGCGCGCGAGGTTCTGCGCCTGCTCCGCGAACGCGGCGTCGAGGCCGTCGCCCTGTCGCGCGGCTACGGCGGCCGCCTGGAAGGCCCCGTCCGCGTCGACCTCGCGGTCCACGCCGCCGCCGACGTCGGCGATGAGCCCCTGATGCTGGCCCAGGACGCCCCTGCCTGGATCGCCCGCGACCGCGTCGCCGGCGCTCGCGCCGCCGTGGCCGAGGGCGCCGCCGCCCTGGTCCTGGACGACGCCCATCAGAACCCTGCGTTGGAGAAGGCCCTCAGCCTGATCGTGGTGGACGGCGAGACCCGCAACGACGAATGGCCCTTCGGCGACGGCTCGGTCTTCCCGTCCGGACCGATGCGCGAACCCCTGAAGGCCGGCCTGGCCCGCGCCGACGCCGTGATCGTCCTGGCGCCCGCCGACATGGGATCGGTCGATCCGGAGTTGATCGCCGTCTTCGGCGACCTGCCTGTCTTCATCGCCCGACTGGAACCCGCCGTCGCCCCGCCGTCCGGCCCCCAGGTCGGTTTCGCCGGCATAGCCAAGCCCTGGAAGGTCGAGCGCTCGCTGATCGCGGCGGGATGCGACCTCAAGGATTTCGTCCCCTTCCCGGACCATGCCGCCCTCAGCCCGCGCGACATGGACTTCCTGAAGGAACGCGCCGCCCTGTTCGACGCCGGCCTGGTGACCACGGAAAAGGATTGGGTTCGTCTGCCGCCCGAATGGCGCGATCAGGTCGTCGCCTGGCCGGTTCTCGCCCGCCTCGAGGATGAAACTGCGTTTCGCCGCTTCTTGCTGACGTCTCTGCAACTTCCGCAAGTGGATTGAATCCACTTTAGGAATCCTTCCGAAAGTGACGCAATTTTACATTCAGCGCCTTGGTCTTCGCACCTAATTCCGACGTTACGGGATATGGTCGCCGTATCCCCTCGGAGCGTTCAGTAAGATGAAGATTGCAGTCCTAGACGACGATCCAGTCCAGCTGGAGACCATTTCCGGCGTAATTCATGCCGCCGGATACCGGTCCGTGCAATTTTCTCGCGCCCAAGCGCTCATCTCCGCCCTTCGCAAGGATACTTTCGATCTTCTGATCGTCGACTGGAACCTGCCGGACCGTTCCGGCCTGGAAGTGTTGGCCTGGGCGCGCGGCAATCTGAAACCGCCGCCGCCGATGCTGCTGGTCACCAGCCGCGTCGAGGACGACGACATCGTCGCGGGCCTGAACGCCGGAGCCGACGACTATCTGGCCAAGCCCCTGTCCCCTGCCGTTCTGGAAGCCCGCATCAACGCCCTGATGCGGCGCGTCTACGCCCGCCCGTCGGCGCCGGGCGCGGAAGTCCACGGCGACACCGTCTTCCACGACGCCGCCACCTCGGTCGCGCGCAACGGCAAGACCGTGGTGCTGACGGCCAAGGAATACGCCCTGGCCCAGTTGCTGTTCCGCAACCTGCACCGGGCCCTGTCGCGGACCTATATCCTCGAGACGGTCTGGGGCAACGAACCCAATCTGAACAGCCGCTCGCTGGACATGCACATCTCGCGCATCCGCACCAAGCTGGACCTTCGCCCCGAACAGGGCTTTCGCCTGACGCCCATTTACAGCTACGGATACCGCCTTGAGCGCATCGGCGGAGACTCCGTCGACGGCGACGCCTTGCCCGAAGGGGCGCACGCGTAAGAGGCGAGGACATGAATCGGAACCGGGCGATCATCGCCGGCCTTGCGGCGGCGCTGCTTTCGACCACGCCCGCCTTCGCCCAGACCCGGCCGGCCGCCGCTTCTGTTCCTGAGACCCTGGACTATGTGGTTCAGCCTGGGGACACCCTGATCGATCTGGCGACCGCCTATCTGAATCAGCCGACCGACTATCGCCGGGTTCAGCGCGACAACCGGGTGGCCGATCCGCGCCGTCTGGCCATCGGCCGCCATCTGGCCATTCCGATCTCCCTGTTGCGCGCCGACCCGGATCAGGCTCGCATCGAGGGCTTCCGCGGCGCCGTGACCCTGACCCAGGGCGGACGCACCGCGCCGCCACAACAGGGGCAGACCGTGTCCGAGGACGCCGTCGTCTCCACCGGCGCCAACGCCTTCCTCCGACTGGCCCTGTCGGACGGCAGCCATGTGGTCGTGCCCTCCAACAGCCGCGTGCGCCTGTCGCGCCTGCGTCGCTACGCCCTGAACGGCGCCGTCGATCACGCCGTGACGGTGGAGGCCGGGCGGGCCGAATCCCGCGTGACGCCGCGACGGCGGCCGGGCGGCTTCGTCGTCCGCACCCCGGTCTCCGTCTCGGCCGTTCGTGGCACCGAGTTCCGCGTCTCCTTCGACGACGACGCCGACCGTTCCGCCACCGAGGTCACGGAAGGCGTGGTCGCGGTCGGCGCGGGCGTGAAGGAAACCTTAGCGGTCAAGGATCAGGGCGTGTCCGCCTCCGCCGGCGTCCTGCGCCTGGCGCCCCTGTTGCCCGCGCCTGCCCTGACGCGGCCCGACGCCGTCCTGTCGGAGCGACAGGCCGTGTTCGACATCGTCCCTCTGGAAGGCGCCGCCCGCTATCGCGGTCGCCTGGCGACCGATGCGGGCATGATCGACGCCTTTGCGGAAACGGACAGCGCTCTCCAAGGGGCCGGTGGCGACCCCCGCCTGAACTACGGAGATCTGGCCGACGGCGCCTACTTCGTGCGCCTCAGCGCCCTGTCCGGCGACGGCATGGAGGGACGGGCCACCACCTACAGCTTCATCCGGGCGCGGAACGGCGTCGGGGGCCTGGTCGGCACGTCGGAAGCCCTGGGCCAACGCCGTCTCTATCGCTTCCGCTGGGAAGCCGAGGGCGAAGGCGCCGCCGAGTTCCGCTTCCAGCTCTGGCGCGAGGGCGAAGACGGCCAGGCGGACGGGCCGCCCCTGGTCGACCAGCCCGGCGTGGTGGAGCAGGCCTTCACCCTGACCGACCTGCCGCCGGGCGTCTATTCCTGGCGCGTCCAGGGCTCGCGCCATCGCTTCGGGCGACTGCTGCAGGCCTGGTCGGAACCGCAGCAACTGCGCATCGGGCGCTGAAGCCGTGACGGCGCGGGCGAGGATCGGCGCGCGCCTGACCGGTCGCCGCGCCCTGATCGAATGGGCGGCGGTCGCCCTGCTGACCGCCGCGCTGGTGGGTTGGCTGGCCTTCAGCCAGGCGGCGGACCGGCCGAACAACCTGGTCTACGACGCCCTGATCCGGACGACGGACGCGCCGCCGAACGACTCCATCGTCATCATCGCCATCGACGATCGCAGCCTGAGCGCCCTGGGGCGTTGGCCTTGGCCGCGCACGACCCATGCCCGCTTGATCGACCGCCTGACCGCCGCCGATCCGCGCGCCGTCGCCTATGACGTCCTGTTCACGGAGCCCGAGGACGGCGACCCGGCCCTGGCCGCAGCCCTGACCCGCGCCCGCGATGTCCATCTTCCCCTGCTGGTGGACGCGCCCGGCCAAAACGGCGCGCCGTGGCAGGAAACCCGACCCGCGCCCGAACTGGTCCAGGCGGCGGCGGGCCTGGGACACGTCAACATGATCATCGACGGCGACGGCGTAGTGCGCCGACTGCCGCTCTACATGCAGGCCGGAACGCGGACCTGGCCCCAACTCATCCTGCCTATGGCGGCGAACAGCGCCGAGGTTCCGCCTCCGCCCGCCGCCGATCCCGATCTGGGCCAGGCCCTGATCTCCGCCGCGCCGGAAGCCATCGCCTATCGCGCGCCTCCCGGGTCCTACCGCACCCTGTCCTTCGTCGACGTCCTGAACGGGGAAGTCCCGGCCGACTTCCTGAAGGACAGGCTGGTGCTGGTCGGCGCCACGGCCCCCGGCCTGGGCGACCGTTACGCCACCCCTGCCTCGCCCCACGGCGAACTGAGCCCCGGCGTCGAGATTCAGGCTGCTCTGCTGCAGACCCTGCTGGAAGGCGGCGGCCCTCGCACGATCTCGCCGCCCTGGGTCCTGATCCTGTCCCTGCTGCCCCTGGCCCTTCTGGTCGGAGGCTTCCTGATCCTGCGCCCCCTGGCGAACATGGTCCTGGGCGCCAGCCTGATCCTCATGACTCTGGCCGGGTCGGCCGTCGCCTTCCTGGCGCTGGGCCTGTGGTTTCCGCCGGCCGCGGCCGTGGCGGGGCTGGCCGTCGCCTATCCCTTCTGGAGCTGGCGCCGCCTGGCCGCCGCCTCCGCCTATCTGCAGAGCGAGGTCGAGGCCTATCGTCAGGCGGAGCCCGTCGCCCCCTTCCTTGACCCCGCGCCCGAAGCTCCGCTTCACGGGGACGTCGTGGCCCGACAGGTCGACACCCTGCGCGCCGCCCTGAAACAACAGCGCGACGCCGAACGCTTCATCGCCGACACCCTACGCAGTCTTCCCGACGCCACCGTGGTCGCGGCGCAGGACGGGCGCATCCTGATCGCCAACGACCGCGCGACTGAAACCTTCGCCCTGGACGAGACGGAGCACCCGCATCTCGAAGCCGTCTTCCTCAGCCTGGGCGAGCCGGTCTGGCGACGTTTCGTCCTGAACGAGCAAGAGGATACGGGCGACATCCGTACGCCGGACGGGCGCGTGCTGAAGGTCGCCTCGGCACCCCTGGCGGACGCCGACGGCCGTTCCCTGGGCCATATCGTCCGCTTCGCCGACCTGACCGGTTTCCGCGTCGCGGAACGCCAGCGCGAACAGGCCATGCAGCTTCTCAGCCATGACATGCGCGCGCCACAGGCTTCGATCCTGACCCTGCTGGACAGCCGCCAGGACCGCGCCGATCCGTCGTTCGAGAAGCGTATCGCCGCCTACGCCCGCCAGACGCTGGACCTGGCCGAAGCCTATGTCCAACTGGCGCGCGCCGAGACCCAGGCCTATCGCAACCAGATCCTGGACCTGGGGCAGGTCCTGATGGACGCCGCCGACGTTCTGTGGCCCCAGGCCTCGGCGAAAGGCGTCGCCATCCGCACGCCAGAGGGGGAAGCGGAGCATCTGGTCCAGGGCGATCCGTCCTTGCTGCGACGGCTGCTGACCAATCTTCTGGACAACGCCCTGAAATACGGGCCGCCCGGACAGGCGATCGACTGCACCCTGGACGCCGGCCAGGAAGAGGGTCGTCCCGTCTGCATTCTACGTATCCGCGACCGGGGCCCAGGACTGTCCGAAGAGGCGATGCAACGTCTGTTCCAGCCCTTCGGCCACGGCGGCGCGGATGCGCGAGGCTCCGGCCTGGGCCTGGCCTTCGTCCGCACTGTGGCGCAGCGCCACGGCGGCCATGTCCGTTATGAGGCCGGCGATCCCGGCGCGATCTTCGTCCTGACCCTGCCCCAGGTCATCGAGACCGAGGATTGAAACCTCAACCGGCGGGCGGCAATTCCGCCGCGACCGCCTGGGCCAACGCTTCCAGCGTCGCCTCAGCCTTGCGGTCGGCGACCACGGCGCGAGCCTCGACGCGACGAAGGTTCTGCGCCTCTCCCAGGCTGTTGAGCGTCAGGATCAGCACATGGGCCTTGCGGCCCGCGCTCCACCATTGCGGCGTCACCGGCGCGGTCGTCCATTCGCCTTGGCGCGCGCCTTCGTCCGTATAGACGCCGGTCTTCTGGGGGCGGACGGCGTAGGAGGCCTCGATCTGCCAGGCGGGGCGATCCGCCGTCTCGCGCCAGCCCCGCGCCGAAAGGGCGCGCCGCACAGCATCGGCCGCCGGCTCACCGGCTTCGCCGTCGGCGAGACGATAGGTCGCCGTCCCGGCCGCAAAGGCGGACGGCCCCGTCACCGCGATGCGCGGCGTCGAGGCGCATCCCGCGACCAGCAGACTGCTCGCCAGGGCGAGGATCAGGTGTCGAGCGTTCATGGCCGGGTTCTAGCGCGCCGTGCGCCCCCCGGCCATGCCCGATAGTCAAGAGGTCAGTCCTGGCGGAAGACCTTGCCGCTCTTCATGACGAAGCGGACGCGTTCCAGTTCGGTCACATCGTTGAGCGGGTCGCCCGAGACGGCGATCAGGTCGGCGGGCATGCCCGGAGCCAGACGACCGGCCTCATTGGAGATGCGCAGGTGTTCAGCCGCCCCGACGGTGGCCGCCTGGATGGCTTCCAGCGGGGTCAGGCCGGCGCGGACCAGCAGGGCGAACTCCTGGGCGTTGTCGCCGTGGGCCGAGACGCCGCTGTCCGTACCGAAGGCGATGCGAACGCCGCCCGTATGGGCGCGACGCGCCATGTCCAGCATCTTCGGCCCGGCTTCCAGCGCCTTGGCCGTCTGGGCCGGCGTGAAGAAGTTGGTCGGGCTGGAGGCGATGCGCGAGACATAGTCGCCGGCCATCAGGGTCGGCACCAGCCAGGCGTTGTGCTGCTTGAACAGGCGCATGGACTCGTCGTCCAGATAGGTGCCGTGTTCGATGGAATCCCCGCCGGCCTTCAGGAAGGCGTTGATGCCGTCGACGCCGTGGGCGTGGGCCGTCACCTGACGCCCCATACGGTGGGCGACCTCGACGATGGAGGCCAGTTCGTCCTCGGTGAACTGCTGTGCCAGGCCCGCAGCCGTATTGGACAGGACCCCGCCCGTGGCCGTGATCTTGATGATGTCGGCGCCCGCGCGCACCTGCAGGCGCACCGCGCGACGGCAGTCCTCCGCGCCCGAGCAGATGCTTTCGGGCGACAGCAGGTGCAGGATGTCGTCGCGATAGCCGTTGACGTCGCCGTGGCCGCCGTGGACCGAAACGGCCGAGCCGGCGGCGATGATGCGCGGGCCGGGCACGTCGCCCGCGCGGATCGCGTCGCGCAGGGCGAAGATGGATTCATTGGCCGCGCCCAGATCCGCCACCGTGGTGAAGCCCGCATTCAGCGTGCGACGGGCGTAGCGGGCGCCGATCATGGCCTGGGCCGCATTGGACTGGGTCACGCCGTCCAGACGCGAGGTCGGGCTGGATTCGCCGGTCAGGTGAACATGGCTGTCGATCAGGCCGGGCAGGACGAAGGCGCTACGCAGATCGACCACCTGGCCGTCGCCGACGAAGCCGTCGCGGATTTCGACGACTTGGTTCCCTCTGATCACGAGAGTTTTATCACGAAGCACCCGACCGCTGGCCGGATCGGCCAAAAGTCGCCCCACTTGGACGAACGTGGTCGGCTGTTCAGCCGAAACAGCAGCCGGGGCAGACGCTTGCCGCGCCTGCGCCGAAGTCGCCGCCAGAACGGCGACGGTCACAATCAGAGCCAGTTTTTTCATTGAACCCTCCCAGTACTGGGGATTTTTCTATGCCCCTTTCGACAGTCCGCCAAGGCTCAGGTTGCGCCGTTACGTCCCTTTGTGAAACAAGGCGACACAGTTGTTTAACGTGCGAGGGGCGTCGCATGCGGCTTTCCAGACGTGGCTTGATCCTGGGCGGTTCGGCCCTGTTGGCGGGGTGTTCCTCCGCCGCGACCACCTCCAGCATCCCGCTCGTCGGCGCTGCGCCAACCCTGTCCCGCGTTCCGGATCACGCTCCCGCGCCCCAGGTCCACATGGCTGACGCCGGGACGATGATCGATCCCCACGGTCTGGTCCGCAAGGATTTGGTGGAGCGCGCACGCGCCGCCATGGACACCCACGGTCACCGCATCAGCAGGCGCGACCGGATGTATCTGGTCGACTTCCAGAAGTTCTCGGGATCGGAGCGCCTGTACGAGGTCGATCTGGAAGGCGGCTGGGTCACCTCCTATCGCACCAGCCACGGGCGCGGCTCGGACCCGGCGCATTCGGGCTACGCCCAGCGTTTCTCGAACGAGCCGGACAGCCACATGTCCTCGATCGGCGCCTACGCCACGGCGGGCGCGAGTTGGGGCAGTCAGCAGGGACCGAACGTCCTGCTGGACGGGCTGGAGTATTCCAACAACCTGGCGCGCGAGCGGGCCATCATCATCCACGGCGCGGACTACGCCGACCCGGCCTTCCTGGCGCGGGAGGGCAAGCTGGGGCGCTCCTACGGCTGCTTCTCGGTGTCCCACGCCGACCTGGTTCCCTTGCGCGAACGCATGGGCGAAGGTCGACTGCTGTTTGCAATGACCTGAGTTTCGCGGAGCCGCCTCAGCGCGGCTCCAGCGCCCGCCAGCCGATGTCTGTCCGGTGGAAACCGCCGGGCCAGTCGATCTTCGCAATCGCCTCATAGGCCCGTTCGCGCGCCTGGGCCACGTCGTCGCCATAGGCGCAGACGTTCAGCACGCGCCCGCCCGCCGCCGTCAGGGCGCCGTCCTCGCGCAGCCGGGTTCCGGCATGGAAGACCTGGACGTGGGGGCCGAAATCCTGGTCGGCGCCGCGAATGACCGAGCCTTCCAGCGGACTGTCGGGATAGCCCTTGGCCGCCAGGACCACAGTGATCACCACGCCGGGCTTGAAGGCCGGCGGCGGCGCCTTGGACAGGTCGCCCTGGGCGCAGGCCAGCAAGAGGGGCACGACGTCGCCGTCGAACCGCATCATCAAGACCTGGCATTCCGGGTCGCCGAAGCGGGCGTTGAACTCGACCACCTTGGGCCCTTCGGGCGTCGCCATCAGTCCGGCGTAGAGGACACCGCGATAGGGAGCGCCTTCCTCGGCCATCTTGCGGATCGTCGGCTGGACGATGCGGTCGTTCGCCGCCTGGATCAGTTCAGGCGTGAAGACCGGCGCGGGGGAATAGGCGCCCATGCCGCCGGTGTTCGGCCCCATGTCGCCGTCGAAGGCCCGCTTGTGATCCTGGGCGCCGCCGAACAGGACCGCGCGCGTTCCGTCCGACAGGGCGAAGAGGGAGCCCTCCTCCCCCTCCATGAATTCCTCGATGACCACGCGCGATCCGGCCGAACCGAAGCGGCCGCCCAGCATGCGTTCGATCTCGGCCTCGGCGTCGGCGCGATCGGGGCTGATGGCCACGCCCTTGCCCGCCGCCAGGCCGTCGGCCTTGATCACATAGGGGGCCGAATACTGATCCAGCGCCGCCTTGGCCGCCGCCACGTCCTCATAGACGCCGTAGCCCGCGGTGGGGATGCCGTGTCTTTGCAGGAAGGCCTTGGAGAAGGCCTTGGAGGATTCCAGCTGAGCCGCCTCGGCCGTCGGGCCGAAGCAGGGGATCCCCGCCGCCGCCAGCCTGTCGGCCAGACCTTCCGCCAGGGCCGATTCGGGGCCGACAACGACCAGGTCGGCCTGCATCTCCTTCGCCAGGGCGGTCAGGCCCTCGGCGTCGGTCGCCTTCAGCTCCGGACGAAGCTCGGCGTGTTTCGCCATCCCGGGATTGCCGGGCGCGACGACGAGCCGCGCGACCAGCGGCGACTGGGCGATTTTCCAGGCCAGGGCGTGTTCGCGCCCACCCGATCCGACGAGCAGAATGTTCATGGTCGCGGAATGACCGTCCGCGCCGCCGGGGTCAAGCGCCTGCGGACATCATGGGCGAAGTCCGCTCTCGATCAGGGCGTCCAGGCGGGCATGGCCTTCAACTGTTCCAGCGTCATGTCCGCCACGATGTCGTGACCGTCGCCGTCCGCCTTCGTCTTCAAACCGTCGAGCGACAGGCGGACCCAGCGTTCGCCCGCGCCCGTCGGCTCGATGATCAGACCCGTGATGACGCCGGCTCCATCCACGTCGACACGCTGGACGTCGCCCAGGTCCGCGCCCGTCGGCGACACGAGATCCGCCTCTTCCAACTGGGCCGCCGTCAGACCCAAGGCCATGGCACCTGCAGGCGTCGCGGGCGTCGCGACCGGAGACGGCATGGAAGCCGGCGCCTCGCTCCGGGCCGGTTCGGTCTCCGTCTTCGAGGACGGCTGTTGTGAACAGGCGACTAGCAGCGCCGCGCCCGAGGCGGCGATAAGCAGGCTGCGCATCATCGGAAAAGCTCCATGTGATCAAGGAAAGAGCGCGAAGGCGACATAGGCGCCTCCCCCCGCCAGAAGGAGCAGACCGACGATCAGCCAAGGACCGAGCACGGGATTTCTACTACGGCGCGCCAAGTCGCGTTCGCGGTCTTCCTCTGGCTCCGGGTCGTCAAGCATCTGCGCTTCCTGAGACGTAGCCGTCACCCGCGATCAACGTATGCCGGTATCCGTCGTTCCGTGACGCTGACGCCTTCTGTCGCCGAGCGGTCGGAGCTAAGGTACGCCTATGACCTCCGACGACGATTACGCCTTCGAGGGCGCGGCCCCGCCGCCCGCCGCCCGGGACAATAATCCGCCCCTGTCGATCTCGGAGCTCAGCTTCGCGCTGAAGCGCACGCTGGAGGAGCGCTTCGGCCATGTGCGGCTGCGCGGCGAAATCTCAAAGGTGAACCGCCACGCCTCCGGCCATGTCTATCTGACGCTGAAGGACGACAAGGCGGCCATCGACGGCGTGGTGTGGAAGGGCGTGGTCCGGGGCCTGGGCGCCCAGCCGGAAACAGGGCTGGAGGTCATCGTCACCGGCAAGATCACCTCCTATCCGGCGCGATCCTCCTATCAGATCGTCATCGAGACCATGGAGCCGGCGGGCGCGGGCGCCCTGCTGGCCCAGTTGGAGCGGCTGAAGGCCAGGCTGCGCGAAGAGGGCCTGTTCGAACCGTCGCGCAAGAAGCCCCTGCCCGGCTTCCCGGCGACCATAGGCGTGATCACCAGCCCGACCGGCGCCGTGATCCGCGACATCCTGCACCGCATCGCTGAACGCTGGCCCTGCCGTGTCATCGTCTGGCCGGTGGTGGTCCAGGGCGACGCCGCCAGCGGCCAGGTGGCGAACGCCATTCGCGGCTTCGACGCCATGCGCCCGGACGGGCCCATCCCTCGCCCCGACCTGCTGATCGTCGCGCGCGGCGGCGGCTCGGTCGAGGACCTGTGGTGCTTCAACGACGAAGCCCTGGCCCGCACGGTGGCCGAGGCCCGCATTCCCATCATCTCGGCCGTGGGGCACGAGACGGACACCACCCTGATCGACTTCGTCTCCGACCGACGCGCGCCGACGCCGACCGGCGCGGCCGAAATCGCGACGCCCGTTCTGGCCGACCTGCGCTGGGCGCTGACCGACCTGGACGGTCGGCTGTCGCGCGCCGGAGCCCGGATGCTGGAGGACCGCCGCACCCGCCTGCGCGCCGCCGCGCGCGGCCTGCCCGCCCGGCCCGACGACCTGCTGGCCCTGCCGCAACAAAGGCTGGACCTGGCCGCCAGCCGCCTGGGCTCTGGTCTGCACCGCAATGTCGCCGTGCATGAACGGCAGTTGGCCGTCGTCGCCGGACGCCTGTCGAAAGGCCTGCTGGAACGCGCCATCGAACGACGCGGCGACCGGCTGGCGGCCTATGCCGACCGCTTCGGCCCGGCGATGAAGCGACGACTGGAGCGGGATGAAACCCGCTTGGCCGCCCTGTCGCGCGCCCTCGCCACGCTCGATCCCAAGCGACCGAAGCCCGGCTTCGCCCGTATCGAGGATGCGGCCGGGGCCATGATCGCTTCAGCCGCCGTCCTGTCGCCCGGCCAGGCCGTGCGCATCGTCTTCGGCGACGGCGCCAGGGAAGCAACCATCGACGGCGAAGGCGCGACGCCGCGTCCGGCGCCCAAACCCGCCTCGCGTCCGAAAGCGGCGCCGCCGAGCCAGGGCGATCTGTTCTGATTTCCTTCTCCACGCATGGGGGAAGAACGGCCTAGCGTCCCTCGTTCAGCACCGCCTTCACCGCCTCGACGTCCAGCGCCTCGACCGTCACCGTCGATCACCGAGGTCGTGGTCTGCGCCTTCAGCAGGGAGTTGAGGATGGCCTCCTCGGTCGCCTCGGCCACGGCGACGAACAAAGGCGACATGCGGTCGTTGGGCCAGTCCGCCACGCTCGCCCGCCCGGCTCGCTGCTCCGGCGTTCGCCGTACGCTCTCGGCCGTGGAGAAGGCGATGGCGTAGTCGCCCGACCCGTTGGAGAAGGCCGCCCCCGTCCGCGCCAGACCGGCGAAGGCGCG
Organism: Brevundimonas faecalis; assembly: GCF_040549405.1. NCBI lineage: Bacteria > Pseudomonadati > Pseudomonadota > Alphaproteobacteria > Caulobacterales > Caulobacteraceae > Brevundimonas > Brevundimonas faecalis. The sequence continues at coordinate 302,354 of NZ_JBEPTF010000004.1, forward strand.
GTTCGCCAGCCGCTCCAGATTGCGGTCCGACAGGGGCGCGTCGGTCGCCACCACGATCATGATGGAGCCGTCCGCGCGTTCCGCCTCGACTTCTTCGCGCAGATAGTAGCGGCCCAGCCGCACCCCGACCGGCGCTCCGTCGATGCTCAACACCCCGCCGTAGTTCGACTGAACCAGGACGCCGACGGTGAAGCCGCCGAGACTGTCAGGCAGCTTGCGCGAACTGGTGCCGACCCCGCCCTTGAAGCCGAAGGCGATGGTTCCGGTCCCGGCGCCGACCGCGCCCTGTTCCACCGGTCCCGGCGTCGCCGTCTCTATCGCGCGCACCACGTCGGCCGCCGTCACCACGCGCGCGCGGATATCATTGAGGCCCCCGTCGTTGGTCTCGCCCACCACGGCGTTGACCGAACGGATGTCCTCATGTCCCGGCTGGTTCAGCGTCCAGTCCAGGACGCCGTCGATCCCCCGCGCCACCGACAGGGTGTTCGTCAGGACGATAGGCGTCTCGATCTCGCCCAGTTCCCTGATCTGGGTCGCCCCCGCCAGCTTGCCGAAGCCGTTGGCGACCGACAGCCCGGCCGGAACCTTGTCGCGGAACAGGTCGCCGCCATGCGGCAGGACGGCGGTGACGCCGGTGCGGACGCTGTCGCCCGAACGCAGGGTGACCTGGCCGACCCGCACTCCGGCCACATCGGTGACGGCGTTCAAGGGACCGGGCGTCAGAATCCCCGGCGCTCGGCCCAGGTCGCGAATCGTCGGTCGCGCCGACGACGGCTCCGACGCGGTCGAGGGCGCTGCAATCAGTGTGGTCGCGACGGCCGTCGTAAGCGCGGCGGCCGCCAGACGGGAACGGGAAGCGGTCATGATCGGCTCCTGAAATTCGACTTCCGTCAAATGACAGCGATTCGCCTCTCGTCTCGCGCGAGCGGCCGTGCCATTCATCACGCCCATGTCCACGCCCGCCTCCCCTTCCTCCGCCCTGCTGCACTTCGGCGACGGCGAGTTCGCCGTTCTTCAGCCCGGCGCCTTCGTTCGCTGCGCGGTCAGCGGCGTCGCCATTCCCCTGGCGGCCCTGCGCTACTGGTCGACAGAGCGGCAGGAGGCCTATGCCGGGCCGCTGGAATATATGAAGGCGTTGCGCGACGCCTGAGCCGTCGCGGTTTTCCATGTCCGCCCTTCAATCGCTCGACATCCTTCTGGCTGACGACAACCCCAATATGCGGGCCATCGTCTGCGCCATGCTGAAGTCCATCGGCGTCACCCGCGTGCGCGAGGTCGACCACGGCGAGGCGGCCTTGAAAGCCCTGGCGGAACGGCCGGCCGACATGGCCATCGTCGATTTCAAGATGGCGCCCATGGACGGGGTCGCCTTCACACGCGCCGTGCGCAATGCACCGGATAGCCCCAACCCCTACCTGCCGATCATCATGATGACGGGGCATTCCGACCGCCGCCGCGTGACCGAGGCGCGCGACGCCGGCGTCACGGAGTTCATCACCAAGCCGGTCGATCCCCAGGCCCTGCTGGGGCGGGTCCAGGCCGTCATCCTGCGGCCGCGCTCCTTCATCCGCAGCGCGACCTATTTCGGGCCCGACCGACGCCGGACCCGGACGGAGGCCTACGCCGGTCCCTATCGTCGGTCGAGCGATCCCAAGGACTGATAGACTTCGGGCGGCCAGCGCTTGTGGACCCAGAACCAGTCCACCGGATGCTCGCGCACCCTGTCCTCGACGAAGCGGTTGGCGGCCTGAATTCCCGCCAGGACATCAGCCGCCTTGTCGCCCGTATCCGGAACATGGATGGGCTCGTGAGCCGTGACGCGGAACCGCACGCCCGGCAGACGCACCACCGACAGCGGCTGCATCACCGTGCCGAACTTCAGCGCCAGCCGCGCCGCGCCCGGCGAGGCGTTCACCGGCTGGCCGAAGAACTCGACCTCCGGCCCCTGGCTGTATTTCTGATCCACCAGCAGGGCGATGGAATCGCCGCGCTTCATCCCCGCCATCAGCTCGCGCGTGCCGTCGCCCTTGGGCGCGAACAGGCGGATGCCGTAGCGCTCGCGCGCCTTGCGGATCTGAGCGTCGACATAGGGGTTGTTGGCCGCGCGATAGGTCACCTGACACGGCACGCCCGCGGCCATGATGACCGCCGCCATGACCTCGAAATTGGCCAGGTGACCCGAGATCAGGACGACCGGCCTGCCGCTGTCGCGCACCGCATGCAGCCGCTCCATGCCGACCAGGTCGATACGACCGCTTTCCGGCGTCAAACGATCCATGACCGCCAGCTCGGCGAAGGTGCGGCCGGTCTGCTCCCACTGTTCGACGGCCAGGCGATCACGCTCGGCCGGGTCCATGTCGGGGAAGGCGATCAGCAGGTTGCGCCGCACCGTCTTGTGCGTGCCGGTCAGCGGCCCCAGGGCGCGTAGCAGCCCGCCGCCGAAGGCCGAGGCGCGCTCGACCCCCAGCAGGCGCAGCAGGCCGAACAGCCCGGCGAAAGCCGCCGCCTCCAGCCGCCAGTTCAGATCCTGAAGGATCCCGGGCCTTTTCTCGTTTTCACCAGGCAATCGTCAGTCCGCCGTCCACCACCAGGGTCTGGCCGGTCACATAGGCCGACGCAGGGCTGCACAGATAGACGGCCGTGCCGGCGATTTCATCAGGCTGGCCGATCCTTTTCAGCGGCGCCGGATCAGTGACGGTCTTCAGCACCTCAGGATTCTCCCACAGGTATTTGGCGAAGTCGGTCTGCACCAGGCCGGGCGCGATGCAGTTCACCCGCACGTTCCATGGCCCGTATTCGACCGCCAGGTTGCGCGCCAGTTGCATGTCCGCGGCCTTGGAGATGTTGTAGGCGCCGATCAGGGCGTTGCCGCGAAGCCCGCCGATGGAGGAGATGATCAGGATCGATCCGCCCTTCCGCTCCAGCATCTCGGGCGCGACCATCTGGATCAGCCAGTGATTGGACACGACGTTGTTCTGAAGAATCTTGCCGAACTGCTCGTCCGAAATGCCGGCCATCGGTCCGGCGTAGGGATTGGTCGCGGCGTTGCAGACCAGGATGTCGATCGGACCGAAGGCGGCGCGCGTCTCGTCCACCAGCCGCTGCAGATCTTCCCTGGAGGCGATGTTGGCCGGAATGGCGACGGCGCGCCCTTCACCGTGCTTGGCGTTGATGGCGGCGGCGACCTCTTCGCAGGGTCCGGCCTTGCGCGAGGAGATGACGACGCGGGCGCCGTGCTCGGCCAGACGCTCGGCGATCGCCTTGCCGATCCCCTTGGAGGAGCCGGTGATGATCGCGACCTTGCCGCTCAGATCGAACAATTCCATGCCTTAACCTCCCTGATGGCCGGATTTCTGTGTGCGAACCCTAGCCGTTGTCTCTAGTTAGACCGATACTCGGCCGATTCCATACGGGAAAGGCGGCTCAACACCGGTCCCATGCGCAAGATCACCGGCGGATTTCTTTTCTTCGGCTACCTGTTCCTCGCCCTGACCATCGGGGCGGCGATCTGGCGCGCCGGTCTGGGCGCCGGACCGGGCGCGGCCGGGGCCCTGGGGGCGCTGGGCGTCCTGGCCGGTCTGCACGCCGTCGTCACGGGAATCGCCGACCGCCGCGCCCTGCGCAAGGAGATCGCCAAGGTCCGCGAGGCGCACCGCCTGCTGGCCGACGCCATGGAGTCGACGCAGGGCGCCCTGACCGAACTGGCCCAGGCCATCGAAAGCGGCGCCCTGTCCAAGACCGAGGCCCTGACCGGCGAGGTGCGGATGCTGGAGGGTCTGATCCAGCAGATGAGCGAGTCCATCGACGAGCGCCTGGCCACGTCGAGCATCACGGCCGACACCTATGAAGGCCGTCGCCAGGTCCAGTCGAACACCCTGCTCAAGACCGTTCACGACGCCCTGACGGAAAACCGCATCGACCTCTATCTGCAGCCGGTCGTCACCCTGCCGCAGCGCCGGACCGTCTTCTACGAAAGCTTCACCCGCCTGCGCGATCCGTCGAACCGGGTCATGATGCCGGCCGAGTATCTGTCGGTGGCCGAGGGCGAGGGCCTGCTGCCCGCCATCGACAACCTGCTGCTGTTCCGCTGCGCCCAGATCGTGCGGCGACTGGCGCGCCAGGACCGCAAGGTCGGGGTCTTCTGCAACATCTCCCTGGCCTCGCTGGGCGACGAGACCTTCTTCCCGCAGTTCCTAGACTTCCTCAGCCAGAACCGCGACCTGAAGGAGGCCCTGATCTTCGAACTGGGCCAGGCCACCTTCGACGCCCGCGGCGCCGTCGAGGCGCGCAACATGGCCAAGCTGGCCGACCTGGGCTTCCGCTTCTCCATCGACAAGGTCCAGACCCTGGACCTCGACTTCGCCGACCTGCAACGCTCGGACGTGCGCTTCATCAAGATCGCCGCCGATCTGTTGATCGAACAGCTTCTGGATCTGGACGGCGCCGCGCCCCTGGCCAACCAGCCGGACATCCAGGCCGCCGACTTCGCCCCCCTGACCCGCCGCTACGGCCTGGAACTGATCGCCGAAAAGGTCGAGAGCGAGAAACAGGTGGTCGACATCCTCGAACTGGACGTCGGCATGGGCCAGGGTCACCTGTTCGGCGAGCCGCGCGCCATCAAGGAAGCCGTCCTGGCCGAGACCGACCCGCCGGCCGACTTCGTCCGTTCGACGCTGAAATCGGCCGAGAAACGCGTACGGTTCTAACCCCTGCTTTCCTCCCCGCTTGTGGGAAGGGGGCCGCATAGTGGTGACGGGGCGACGCCGCCCTGTCCCTCGTTCTCACGCAATCAACCGTCCTGCCGCCCCCTCCGTCACGGACGCGATGCGTCCGCGCCACCTCCCCATGAAATGGGGAGGCAAGGAGAGCCGAAAACCGCCAGACAGACCGCCTCGGTCGGCGTCTATGGCGCTCATGACCGACGTCCTCGACTGGCCCCGCATCGCCGAGAACCTAAATGCCCAAGGCTGGGCCGTGGTCGGGCCGCTGCTGACGCCCACGACCTGCGACGCCCTGCAGGCCCTCTACGACCGGCCCGAGCGGTTCCGCAGCCGCATCGTCATGCAGCGCCACGGCTTCGGTCAGGGCGAGTATCAGTATTTCGCCAATCCCCTGCCCGATCCCCTGCCCCGGCTGCGAGCGCGGCTCTATGAAGGTCTGGCTCCCATCGCCAACGGCTGGGCGGCGCGTCTGGATCGGCCGGGCTTTCCCGCCAGCCTCGAAGACCTGACGGCGCTATGCCGGGCGGCAGGCCAGACGCGGCCGACCTCGCTGATGCTCCGCTACGGCCTGGGCGACTACAACCGCCTGCATCAGGACATCTACGGCGACCTGGTCTTCCCGCTGCAGGCGGCTGTCCTGCTCAGCGATCCGGTCGCGTTCGAAGGCGGCGAGTTCGTCCTGGTCGAGCAGAAGCCCCGCTCCCAGTCACAAGCTCATGTCGTGCCGCTGAAACAAGGCGAGGCGGTGATTTTCGCCGTGCGCGAACGGCCGGTCGCCGGGACGCGCGGCGACTACCGCGTGCAGATGCGCCACGGGGTCAGCACGGTGCGATCAGGGAAGCGGATGACGCTGGGGCTGATCTTTCATGATGCCCAATAATCCCTTCTCCCCTTGAGGGAGAAGGTGGGCGCCGGAGGCGCTCGGATGAGGGGTGGCGGCGCTCCGGTCAAAAGGATTGTCGCAGCGCTGGATCGCAAGATCTTCAAGCGCAACACTTACACCACTCATCCGTCAGGCTCCGCCTGCCACCTTCTCCCTCAAGGGGAGAAGGAAGATAAAGGCCCCTCCGCCGAAGCGAAGGGGCCTGATCCTTTAGCCCTTCTGAGCGTCCAACCAACGGACCGCGTCGGCGTCGCGGGCCGACAGGTCGGGGAAGTCGGCGTCCGAGCCGACGTCCGGCACCCGGCGCCAGGAGCGGGCGCACTTGGGATGGTCGGCGGTCTTCACCTCGACGGTCACGGCCTCGCCGCCCGCAACCAGCTCAGCGCCCGAGGTGCGGAAGACCTCGGCGGCGTCCAGGCCGTCGAACAGAGCCAACAGTTCAGCCGGCGCCGTGACCGTCGGCCAGGCGTCCAAAGCGCCGCCGATCAGCTTGTCGCGACGCGCCGCTTCCAGGGCTTCGTTGACCACTTCCAGCACCGTGTTGACCTCGGCCCAACGCTCGGCCTCGGCCGGATTGCGCCACTGGCCGGGCGTTTCCGGGATGACGCGGGCGCAGTTGGTGCCTGCTTCCGGGAAGCGGGTGGTCCAGGCCTCATCCATGGTGAAGGGCGTCAGCGGCGCCAGCCAGGCGGTCAGACGGCTGAACACCTCGTCCATCACCGTGCGCACGGCACGGCGCTTGATGCTATCGGGACGGTCGCAATAAAGGCTGTCCTTACGCACGTCGAAATAGAGGGCCGACAGGTCGCCCGAGCAGAACTCCAGCACCGGGCGGATCACATCCTGGAAGCGGTATTCCTCATAGGCCTGACGCACCTGTGCATCCAGTTCCCACAGGCGGTGCAGGATGAACTTCTCCAGCGGCGGGAACTGGTCATAGTCGGTCAGGCGCTCGGCCTCGTCGAAGCCGTTCAGCGCGCCCAGCAGATAGCGGACCGTGTTGCGCAGCTTGCGATAGGCGTCGACCGTGGTCTGCAGGATCTGCTTGCCGATGCGCTGGTCGTCCGAATAATCGACCAGGGCGACCCACAGGCGCAGGATGTCGGCGCCCGATTCCTTGATGACCGTCAGGGGATCGGTCGTGTTGCCGCGCGACTTGGACTGCTTCTCCCCATTCTCGTCCAGGGTGAAGCCGTGGGTCAGGACAGCCTTGAACGGGGCGCGGCCGCGCGTGCCGCAGCCCTCCAGCAGCGACGACTGGAACCAGCCGCGGTGCTGGTCCGAGCCTTCCAGATAGAGGTCGGCGGGCCAGTGCGACGGGCGGTCGCCCGTATAGCCGCTCTCGGCCGTGCGGGGATCGATGGTGAAGGCGTGGGTCGAGCCGCTGTCGAACCAGACGTCCAGGATGTCGGTGACCTTCTCGAAGCGCTCGGGATCATGCGCGCCCAGGAAGTCGGCGTCGGAGGCCGAGAACCAGACGTCGGCGCCGCCCTCGGCCACCGCCTTGACGATGCGGGCGTCGACCTCGGGGTCGTGCAGGGGCTGGCCGGTCTGCTTGTCCACGAACATGGCCAGGGGCGTGCCCCAGGCGCGCTGACGGCTGATCAGCCAGTCGGGACGACCCTCGACCATGGAACGGATGCGGTTCTTGCCCGCCGCCGGGTGGAAGGCGGTGGCGTCGATGGCGTTCAGGGCGCGGTCGCGCAGGGTCCCGTCATCCTCCAGCGGCTCGTCCATCTTGATGAACCACTGCGGGGTGTTGCGGAAGATGATCGGGGCCTTGGAGCGCCAGGAGTGCGGATAGGAGTGCTCCAACCGGCCGCGCGCCAGCAGATTGCCCGCCTCGATCAGCTTCTCCATCACCGCGCCGTTGGCGGGACCGAACTTGCCGGTCTTCTTGCCCTCGGTCTCCAGCACCTTGAGACCGGCGAACAGGGGGACGTGATCATAATAGGCGCCGTCGGGATCGACCGTGTCCGGCACCTCGCGATGACCGTGGGCCAGCCAGACGGCGTGGTCGTCCGCGCCGTGGCCCGGCGCCGTGTGGACGAAGCCGGTGCCGGCGTCGTCGGTCACGTGGTCGCCGGCCAGCAGGGGCACGGAGAAGCCGTAACCGCTGTCCAGCGCCGCCAGCGGGTGAGCGCATTCCAGGCCCGACGGATTGATGGCGTCGATGCGGATGAATCCGCTGATCTTGGCCGCCTTGAACACGTCCTCGGCCAGCTTGTCGGCGATGATGAAGCGGTCGCCCGGCTTGGCCCAGGGCTCGTAGTCCAGGCCTTCCTCCAGGGCCGTGACCTCATACAGACCATAGGCGATCTCGGGTCCATAGCTGATGGCGCGGTTGGCCGGGATGGTCCAGGGCGTGGTCGTCCAGATGACGATCGACGGCGTGGCCGTGCGGAAGGACAGCAGGTCGTCCGGATGGCTGTCGGTCGCGCCGACCACCGGGAACTTGACCCAGATCGTGGGCGAGACGTGGTCGTGATACTCGACCTCCGCATCAGCCAGGGCGGTGCGCTCGACGGGCGACCACATCACCGGCTTGGAGCCGCGATACAGCTGGCCCGAGTTCTTGAACTTGTGGAACTCCGCAACGATGGCCGCCTCGGACGTGAAGTCCATGGTGGCGTAGCGGTTGGCGAAGTCGCCGGTGACGCCCAGGCGCAGGAACTGGTCGCGCTGCAGGTCGATGTACTTGCCGGCGTATTCGCGGCAGGCGGTGCGGAACTCTTCCTTCGAGACCTCGTCCTTGCGGCGGCCCTTGGCGCGGAACTGCTCCTCGATCTTCCACTCGATCGGCAGGCCGTGGCAGTCCCAGCCGGGGACGTAGTCGACGTCATAGCCCAGCAGGAAGCGCGAGCGGACCACGAAGTCCTTCAGCGTCTTGTTCAGGGCGTGGCCGATGTGGATGTCGCCGTTGGCGTAGGGCGGGCCGTCGTGCAGCACGTAGAGCGGCGCCTTCTGGACCTGACGGACGCTGCGCAGATGGCCGTAGAGGTCGCCCCACTGCTCCAGGATTTCCGGCTCCTTCTTCGGCAGGCCGCCGCGCATGGGGAAGGGCGTCTCGGGCAGGAAGACGGTGTCGCGATAGTCGCGGCCGGAAGGAGTCTGGGTGTCGGCGTCGGCCATGGGATGATCTTTGTCTTGTTCGCGGGCGCCGAGGAAGCGGCGCGGGCGCAGTCTAGCGTGAAGGCCGTTAAACGGCATCGGCGATATTCGATCCCGACGTGCACGGGGCGTTCAGCCCCCCCAGACAAAACTGGGCGCTACGCCGGGCGGCTAATCGAAATCGGACGGATCACGCGAACGGTCATGCTCGAACCGTCTAGCAGACCGGGCGGCGCCTGCGCCATAGTCGAAGCGAACAGACGGGAGACGAACAGATGCGCGTTCAGGCGATGACGGCGGCGGTGCTGATCCTGGCCACGGCGGCCTGCTCTCCCGCAGAGGAAAAGACGCCCGCTCCGGCCGAAGCGCCGCTGACCGGCCGTGCGGCCGTCTACGCCGCGGGCGAAAAGGACGCCGAGGCCTTTGTCCGCGCCCTCTACGCCAACGCCGCCGCGCCCCAGCCGAACGACCCGAAGGCGGCGATGATAACCCCCGGACGCGAACCCCTCTACTCCCGCACCCTGAACGCCCTGGTCGGCGTCGACTTCCGCGAGGCCAAGGGCGAAGTCCCCTATCTGAACTATGATCCGATCTGCGCCTGCCAGGACGCCGACGGCTTCGCCATGACGGCCCTGAAGATGACGCCGGACGGCGACCGGGCCGCGTCCGCGGAGGTGACCTTCACCAACCACGGCCAGACGCACCGCCAGACCCTGAAACTAGTGAAGGAAGGCCCGATGTGGCGCATCGCCGACGTGGTCGACGACAAGGGCAAGTCTCTGCACGACGCCCTGATGGCCATCGCCGAGAAGGCTGGATGACCGCCGCCGCCCGTCCCCGGGCGCTTTCGCCGCGCAAGCGGCCGACCCAGGCGCGCTCCATCGCCCTGGTCGACGCCATTCTGGACGCCTCGGCCCAGATTCTGGAGGCGGAGGGGCTGGACGCCCTGACGACCAATCTCGCGGCGACGCGGGCGGGGGTCAGCATCGGCTCCCTCTATCAGTACTTCCCCAACCGGGACGCCATCCTCGCCAGTCTGATGATCCGGTCAGAGGCGACCCTGCGCAGCCGGGTGACGACGGCCCTGAGCCAGACCCCGCCGGGCGATCTGAACCAGGGGATTCGCCTGGTCGTGGCCGCGGCCATGGATCACCACCGGGCCGCCCCGCGCCTGTGCGCCATCCTCGAACAGGAAGAGCGCCGCCTGGGTCCCCTGGCCAAGGACGAACTGGCCGGGGCCGAGGAAAACATGGCCGGCTTCGTGCGCGCCTTCCTGGAACGCGCGGGCCGGAAGGCCGAGGATCAGGTCGTGCGTGAACTGGAACTGGTGGGTCAGGCCCTGATCGCGGAGGCCCTGCGCACGGGCCGAATCGGCGAAGACGCCGAACGCCGTATCGCCGACGTTCTGGCCAGTTGCGCCGCCACGGCCTGAGCCTGCCCGCCGCTCAGCGAGGGTCGCGCCGCGTCGCTCCGCTGAGTTCCGGCACATAGAGGCCCGTCACCAAGCCGGCGGCCATCTCGGCTGGGCTGAAGCGCGGCCCGAACGCCGCGCAGGGATCCGGCTTGGCGATCGGACGCGGCTTGCGGTCAGCGGGGGAGAAGGCGTCGCCGACCGCATCGCCGAACGGCTCGGCCAGTTGCAAGGCGTCGCCCACCCGCGACAGGGACGGCGCGTCGGTGCCGACCACCGTCGCGTCGCGGGCCCAGACGATGGAGGCGATCTGGTCTCCGGTCGCCGGATCCAGCAATTCCGCCTCCGCGGCCAGGCCGCCCGTCGTTCCCGGCACGCGCACGTCCAGCGGCCCGGGGATGAAATAGGCCGCCGCCGCCGAGACCGCGCTGGAAACCTGTCCGGTCGGGGTGATGCGCGCCACCCCGATCCTGACCCGCGCGGCTTCATGGTGCGGCGCCGGAAGGATGGTGAAACGCTCGCTCAACTCATAGCAGACCTGTCGATCCACCTCGCTCAACACGGCCGCCCGATCCTCCTCGGCCACCGTGGCGCCCGCGTCGCCGACGACGACGGCTGGCTCGATGAAGACCCGTTCGATCCTGGCGGCCCCGACCTCGTCCCGTCGCTCGCGAACGGCGGCGCGCAGGCTGTTTCTGCGCGGCGTCATCTCGTCATAGCGGCTGAGAAAGCCCGCATCGGCGCCGGGGGTCGTCTGACATCCCCCCAGCGCCATCAGGGCGAGGCCGCCGAGGGCGATCCTGTGTTGAGCGGTCATGACGCCTCCGTCGGACGCGCCCGTCACACCAGGGACTGGTCTCGCGCGGCGCGGCGAATGGAGAAACTCTAACCGTCCGTCAGCGGCCGGAAACTCGCGCAGCTCGGGCGCAAGCCTTCAAGAAAAATGATAAAATTCAATACGAAAAGAGCACAACATCGCCGGCCGCCGTCCTTTACTCGCATTTGAGAGCCGGCTTTGAGGCCCAGCCGTCAGGAACCGGGCCGCACCCTCACCGCCTGGGCGTATCCCCGCTCGACAAGGAAGACGGACAATCTCTCTTCGCCGTCGCGCCGGGCGACAGGATCAATGTCGAAGTCGCTTTCCTGATTGTCGAGGTTCCGCGTCAGCAGATGGCCCAGCCCCGGATAGGAATGGACCCGACAATCGCTCGCCGCGCCGCCCATGGCCTCGCAGAAGGCGAGCGCGCCACGCAGGGGCGTCAGGGTGTCCGCCGCCCCCTGGATGACGACAGTCGCGGGACCGCCCGGCGACGCCAAGGCCAGGGGCGAGATCGAAGCCGGATCCGCCCCGCCCAGAAGACGCCGCACCCACCCGTCCTTGGAGAGGTCGAGGGCCGGGGACCACAGCAGGAGCAGATCGGCCCCCTTGCCACCGTTCGGACAGGCCCCCAGCGTCGCCGCCGAAACCAGATGTCCGCCGGCGCTGACGCCATATCCCGCAACACGCGCCGGATCGACGCCCAGTTCAGACGCATGGCCTCGGACCCAGGCGAAGGCGTCGCAAGCGTCGACCAGGGCGTCGGCCGGCGTCACGCCGTCGCCGGACAGGCGATACTGAACCGGTATGGCGACGAGCCCCAGATCCTGGAAATTGCGCGCGGCGGGATAGGTCCACTCCGGCTCGCCCGCCACCCAGCCGCCGCCATGGAACATCAGAACTGCGGGGCGTGGACTGGACGCGGCTTCGGGCTTGAAGACATGGACCGACAGGCTTCGGTCGCCGACGCTCTTGTAGGCGCGAACCTGAGGTTCCTGAGCGAAGGCGGTCGTGGCCGCCATGGCCAGAAGACAGCCGAAAACAGAGTATGCGACGTCCCGAAACATCGAAGAGCTCCTCCTGCCCGGGTCGAAACCTAACCCGCGGAACCCGCTTCAACGACTTACAAATGCTTCATCGAACAGGGATCAGCCCAGAACCGCCCGCGCCGCCGCCGCATCGGCCTCGATCTGGACCTTCAATGCGTCCAGGCCGTCGAACTTCATCTCGCCGCGTAGAAAGGCGACCAGTTCGGTCTCCAGCGTCTGACCGTAGAGGCTTTCGTCGAAGTCCAGCAGCCAGACTTCCAGCAGGGGCTCTTCGATTTCGAACATGGGACGGACGCCCAGGTTGGCGACGCCCTTGACCACACGCCCGTCCGGCAGGCGAGTGCGCGTGGCGTAGACCCCGTAGGCCGGGCGCATGTATTCGCCCAAGGCCACGTTGGCGGTAGGGACGCCGATCGTGCGGCCGCGCTTGTCGCCGTGGATCACCTCGCCCTCGATGGCGAAGGGACGCCCCAGGATGGCGGCGGCGCGCGCCATGTCGCCGGCCTTCAGCGCCTCGCGCACCGCGCTGGACGACAGCTTCAGGCCCGAGGCGTCGTCGATGCGGTTGGTGACGGACACCGAGAAGTCCAGTTCATGTCCGTGACGACGCAGGCCCTCGGGCGAGCCGGTCCGGCCGCGCCCATAGGTGAAGTCGAAGCCCACGGCGGCGTGGGCGATCCCCAGGCCTTCGTGCAGGACCTGACGGGCGAAGGCCTCGTCCGTCATGGCCGCCATCTCGCGGTCGAAGGGGATCAGGTACAGCCGATCCACGCCCAGGGGCGCCATGGCGCGCGCCATCTGATCCGGCGTCATCAGGCGAAAGGGCGCGGCGTCCGGCTGGAACAGACGGCGCGGATGCGGATCGAAGCTGACCACGCCCAGAGGAACGCCCAGACGCTGGGCCGCCTCGCGGGCCGAGGCGATGACCGCCTGATGCCCCCGGTGCACGCCGTCGAAGGCGCCCACGGCCACGGCGGCGCCTTTTTGCGCCTCCGACAGGCCGCGCCAGTCCCGGATCATCTCGACCATGACGGCCTCAGCGGGCGGACGGCTTGCGGCGGCGCGGCACGCGCACGACGGCGACGCCGTCCATGATCAGCCTGTCCTCGACAAAGCCTTCGCACTTCAGCTGGGCGCGGGCGCCTTCCTGATCCAGTTCGATGACGGTGATGCGGATGCGCACCGTGTCGTCGATCCGCACCGGGAAGTGGAAGGCCAGGGTCTGGGAGATATAGATGGAGCCGGCGCCGGGCAGGATGGTCCCCACCACGGCCGAGCCGAAGGCGGCCGACAGCAGGCCGTGGGCGATGCGGCCGCGATAGGCGGTCTTGGCGGCGAAGGCCTCATCCAGATGGACCGGATTGAAGTCATCCGACGCCTCCGCGAACAGCCGGATGCGCTCCTCGGTGACGTGGACGGTCTTCTCGGCGGCCATGCCGACATGGAGTTCGTCGAGGATGTAGCCGCCCGACGGGTGTGCTTGAACCAGATCAACCATGGCCCGCCTTTACGGCAGGTGCGACGAAATGGCGAGCCTCACCACGCCAGTTCCAGCGCGGCGTAGCGAGCGAAGGTGGTCTCGGCGCGTAGCAATTCGGCCGCGCGGGCCGGGTCCAGGGCGCCGTCGGGCCCCTTGGCGGCGTCGCCGTGGATGCCCTGGGCGATGAACAGACAGTCCAGCGCCTGCTCCGCCGCGCCCAGGACGTCGGTCACCACGCCGTCGCCGATGCACAGCACGCGCGAGCGGTCGGCCGGGCGGCCCATCAGCCCCTCCGCCGCCTTCAGCGCCAGGGCGTAGATCGGTCCGAAAGGCTTGCCGGCCATGACGACCCGGCCGCCCATGGATTCGTAGAGATCGGCGATGGCGCCGCCGCAATAGATGATCGTGTCCCCGCGCTGCACGATCCGGTCTGGATTGGCGCAGATCATCTCCAGATCGCGCGCCACGGCCGGCTCCAGCCGCTCGCGATAGTCCTCCGGGGTTTCCCGCGTGTCGTCATAGGGGCCGGTGACGGAAATGAAGGCCGCGTCCGCCGCGTCATGGGCGCCGGTCAGGTTCAGGCCTTCGTAAAGGACGAAGTCGCGGTCCGGACCGATGATCCAGGCCGGGCCCGGCGCGCGGCGCGCCAGTTCGGCGCGAGTGGCGTCGCCCGAGGTGACGAAGGCCTGCCAGCTGTCGCGCGGCACGCCCAGGGCGTCCAGTTGGGCGACCACGTCCGAGGACGGGCGCGGCGAGTTTGAGATGAGGACGACATGGCCGCCCTTTTCATTGAAACGGGTCAGGGCCTCGCAGGCGGCGGCCCAGCTTTCGCGACCATTGTGGATCACGCCCCAGACGTCGCAGAGCAAGACGTCGTAGTCGTCGGCGACGGCCGACAGGCGAGGCAGGGGATGAGGCAGGGTCATGCAAGGGGTTATAGCCGCCGGGGCGCGGGTGGAAAGGCCGTTCGCTGCAGCGGCCGCGTCGCTTTCCCTCTTCGCCGCGCGCCCCGTTCCTGCTAACCGGCGTCTGACATGAAAATCTCTCGTCTCGCCTGGACCGCCTACGGCGTCGCCCTTCTCGTCATCGTCCTGGACCAGCTGACCAAGGCCTGGGTTCTGGGCGCGATCGACGCCTCGCACATCTCGCAGATTCCCGACGGCTATCGGATCGCCGAGGTCGCGCCGCCGGTCTTCAACCTGACCTATGTGCTGAACACGGGCGTCAGCTTCGGCCTGTTCGGCGGGGGCGCAGGGCGTTGGATCCTGAGCGTCTTTTCCGTCCTGGTCGCGGGCCTGCTGGCCTGGTGGGCCACGCGCGTGGATCGCCGCCTTCTGATCCTGGCCATCGGCATGGTCATGGGCGGCGCTGTCGGCAACGTCATCGACCGCATCCGATTCGGCGGCGTCGTGGACTTCCTAGACTTTTCGGGAACGGGCCTGTTTCCCTGGATCTTCAACATCGCCGACAGCGGCATCACCGTCGGCGTCGTCCTGCTGATCCTCGACAGCTTCCTGTCCGAACGTCGCACCAAGGTTGGCGCGGCCAACGAAAAGTCGTAATCACCCCCTCTTCACTATCGTCCCGAGCCAGCGCCGACCGGCGCGCCTCCCGGAGCCGAGCTGACACTATGCGTATTCGTAGCGCCGCCGCCGTGGCCCTGATGGCCACCACCGCCCTGGGCCTGACCGCCTGCCAGAGCATGAAGCAGAGCATGGGCCTGTCCAAGGTCGTGCCGGACGAGTTCGTCACCGTCGCCAGCGCGCCGCTGACCGTGCCGCCGGAATACGGCCTGACCCCGCCCGCTCCCGGCCAGCCGCGCCCGCAGGAACTGGCCCCTGAAAGCGCCGCCCGCCAGATTCTGCTGGGTCAACGCCAGGCCGTGACCCGCACCGGCGGCGAGCAGGCCCTGGTGGCCCAGGCCGGCGCCGACCGCGCCGATCCCCTGGCCCGCTATGTCGTCGACGACGAGTTCGGCGACCTGGCCCACAAGGAAAAGAGCTGGGCCGACCGCGTCCTGTTCTGGCGCAAGGACGATCCCGCGACCCAGGCCCCGACCGTCACCCAGACGGCCGAAGGCGCCCGCAACATCGACGCCGCCAGCGAGCACGCCCGCCTGCAGGCCCTGACCGGCGGCCGCGAAGGCATCGCCATCGCGCCGCGCCGCGACAGCCGCTTCAAGCTGCCGGGCCTCTAAGGCCCTTCGGCGTCGAAGCCGAGTTTCAGGACGCGTCCGGCCCCACGGCCGGCGCGTCCTTTTCATTTGCGGATAGTCCCAGGAGCCCTTCCCCTGTCTGACATGACCGATCTCGCCGCCCTGTCGGGCCTGGACCAGCTACGCCTGATGCTGGACGGCCGCCTGCCCCCCGCCCCCATCGCGGAGACTGTGGGCTTTCGCCTGACCGAACTATCGGAGGGCCGCGTGGCCTTCGAGGGCGAGCCGACGCTGGCGGTCTACAACCCCATCGGTTCGGTGCATGGCGGCTGGATGGCGACCCTGCTCGATTCGGCCTGCGGCTGCGCGGTCCATTCCATGTTGAAGCCGGGGCAGGCCTATACGACGCTGGAGTTGAAGACCGTCTTCCACAAGGCGTTGAAGGCCGGCGTTCCGGTTCGTGCCGAAGGGCGAATCGTCCAGTCCGGCCGCCGCGCCGCCTTCTCCGAGGCCGACCTGCGCGGCCTGGACGGGACGCTCTACGCCACCGCCACCTCGACCTGCCTGGTGATGGAGCGGGTTTAGGCCGTCAGGGCGCGCGGCAGCTTGAACGAGACGGTCTCTCTCGCCCCGTCGTCCTCGGTCACAACGGCGTCGAATCGGTCGCGGATGGCGTCGATCAGGGCTTCGATCAGGGGCTCGGGCGCCGAGGCGCCGGCCGTGACCCCTACCGTCGTCACGCCGTCAAACCAGGTCCAATCCACGTCGCCGGCGTCGTCGACCAGCCGCGCGTCCTTCGCCCCGGCCTTCAGAGCCACATCGACCAGGCGTGCGGAGTTGGAGGAATTCTTCGACCCCACCACCAGCACCAGTTGGCACCCTTCGCCCAGCCGCTTGACCGCCTCCTGTCGGTTGGTGGTGGCGTAGCAGATGTCTTCCTTGTGCGGGTCGGGCAGTTCGGGGAAACGCCGCTTCAGCGCCGCCAGGATGTCGGCCGTGTCGTCGACCGACAGGGTGGTCTGGGTAGCGTAGGCCAGGGGCTGGTCGCCCGGCCGCTGGAAACGTTCCGCATCCTCGGTCGTCTCGACCAGGCTGATGGCTCCCGGCGGCAACTGGCCCATGGTGCCGACGACCTCCGGATGGCCGGCGTGGCCGATCAGGATGATGTGCCGCCCGGCGGCGTGATGACGCTCGGCCTCGACGTGGACCTTGGACACCAGGGGACAGGTCGCGTCCAGGAACAGCATCTCGCGCGAGCGGGCCGCGGCCGGAACCGATTTCGGCACGCCGTGGGCCGAGAAGACGACCGGCCGATCGGCGGGGCACTCGTCCAGTTCCTTGACGAAGACGGCGCCCATGCCCTTCAGCCGCTCGACGACATGGCGGTTGTGGACGATCTCATGGCGCACATAGACAGGGGCGCCGAACTTCTCGATCGCGCGCTCCACGATCTGGATGGCGCGATCCACCCCGGCGCAGAAGCCGCGCGGCGTGGCGAGGCGCACCGTCAGGGGTCGGCGATCGAAGGCGGAGGGCGACACGGGGGCGTTCATGGCCCGGAACCTAGTCTTTCGCGACCTTTCGCGCCACCGCTCGCGCCTCCCCGTTTGCCGCGCCTCGCTTTAGCCGCTATCAGCATCAAGCGTGTCGCGGTCGGCGCCGATGATCGCGCGCTCCCTTTCGCTTGCCGGAAAAGAAATTGATGCGTCGCGTCCTTACCGCACTGGCGGCCCTGTCGATGACAGCCGCGCTCTTCCCCGTCGCCGCCGTCGCCCAGTCCGGGCGTCCGCAGCAAGGCCAGGCTCGCGAGGAAAAGCCCAAGGAACGCCCGACGCGCTTCGCTCCGCTGACCCGCCGCGCCAACGCCGGCCCCTGCCCCTATGTGAAGGTGCTGTACGACGCCGCCCGTTACGTCGAATTGGCCGACTTCCAGCGCCCGGCCGTGTCCGGCGTCGGCTATACCGGCGAGATCGAGGGCCTCAGCGCCGACTGCGTCTATCGCGAGGCTGACCCGATCCGCCTGGACATGAACATCCTGTTCAACCTGGGCCGCGGCCCGCAGGCCCAGGGCGACGCCCGCACCTATCGTTACTGGATCGCCGTGACCGAGCGGAACACCGCCGTCCTGGCCAAGGAATATTTCGACCTGCCGGTGAACTTCCAGGGCCAGGAGACGGTCTCCGTCGAACAGACCCAGTCCATCGTCATCCCGCGCGCCGACTCGACCACGGCCGGCAGCAATTTCGAAGTCCTGATCGGCTTTGAAGTCACGCCCGACATGGCCGAGTTCAACCGGTCGGGCAGCCGATTCCGCCCGACCGCAGGCCAGCAGACCAACTAAGACATGACCGACCTCAAGACTTCTCTCAGCGAAGCGGTCGGCGCCGCCTTCGCCGCCGAAGGCGTGGACAAGGCCCTGGCCCGCGTCACCGCCTCCGACCGTCCCGACCTGGCCGACTTCCAGTCGAACGGCGCCCTGGCCGCCGCCAAGGCGCTGAAGGCCAATCCACGCGAGCTGGCCGCCAAGGTCGCCGAACGCCTGGCCGCCGATCCGCGCCTGGCTTCCGTCGAGGTCGCCGGCCCCGGCTTCATCAATCTCAAGCTGTCGAACGCGGCCCTCGCCCAGCGCGCGGCCGAGGTCGCGGCGGATGAAACCCTGGCCGGCGCCTCGCTGAGCACGCCGTCGCGCAAGGTCGTCATCGACTACGCGGGTCCCAATGTGGCCAAGCCGATGCACGTCGGCCACCTGCGCTCCTCCATCATCGGCGAGAGCCTGAAGCGCCTGTTCCGCTTCCGCGGCGACACCGTCTGGGGCGACGCCCACTTCGGCGACTGGGGCTTCCAGATGGGCCTGCTGATCACCGCCTGCGGCGACGAGAACCTGGCCGAAGCCTTCATGGCCGAGGGCGACGGCCCCTTCCCCCCCGACAGCCCCGTCACGTTGGAAGACCTGGAGCGCCTCTATCCGCAGGCCGCCGCCAAGGCCAAGGAAGACCCCGCCTTCCGCGACCGCGCCCGCAAGGCGACCGCTGAACTACAGGGCGGTCGTCCCGGCTACCGCGCCCTGTGGGCCCACTTTGTCGCCGTCAGCCGCACGGCGCTGGAGCGCGAGTTCGGCGCTCTGGACGTCACCTTCGACCTGTGGAACGGCGAGTCCGACGCCGATCCCCTGATGCCCGAAATGCTGGCGCACCTGAAGGATACCGGTCTGCTGGTCGAGGACGACGGCGCCCAGGTGGTCCACGTCGCCCGCGAAGGCGAGACCCGCAAGAAGAAGCTGGCCGACGGCTCGGTCATCGAGGCCCCGTCGCCTCCGCCCCTGCTGGTGGTGTCGTCGGAAGGCTCGGCCATGTACGGCACGACCGATCTGGCCACGATCCTGGACCGCAAGAAGTCGATCGGACCCGACCTGATCCTCTACGTCGTCGACGAACGTCAGGCCGAGCATTTCGAACAGGTCTTCCGCGCCGCCTATCTGGCCGGCTACGCGCCTGAGAAGTCGCTGGAGCACCTCGGCTTCGGCACCATGAACGGCGCCGACGGCAAGCCCTTCAAGACCCGCGCGGGCGGCGTGCTGAAGCTGCACGACCTGATCACCATGGCCACCGACAAGGCGCGCGAGCGCCTGCACGAGGCCAAACTGGGCGACGACCTGCCCGAGGCCGAGTTCGAGGACATCGCCCGCAAGGTGGCCGTGGCCGCGCTGAAGTTCGCCGACCTGTCGAACAACCGCACCACCAGCTACGTCTTCGACCTCGACCGCTTCATGAGCTTCGAGGGCAAGACCGGCCCCTATCTGCTGTATCAGGCCGTGCGGGTGAAATCCCTGCTGCGCAAGGCGGCGGACCAAGGCGTGGCCTTCGCCCCCATCGTCGTCGTCGAACCGGCCGAGCGTGACCTGGCTCTGACGCTGGACGCCTTCGATGCGGCCACCGCCGACGCCTATGACAAGCGCTCGCCCAACCTGATCGCCGAGCACGCCTATCGACTGGCCCAGAGCTTCTCGAAATTCTACGCCGCCTGTCCGATTCTGGTCGCCCCCGACGAGGCGACCAAGGGCTCGCGCCTGGCCCTGGCCGCCGCGACCCTGCACCAGCTGGAGACGGCGCTTCGCCTGCTGGGCATCGAGACGCCCGAGCGGATGTAGGCCTGCTGCAATCTCCTCCCCCGTTTACGGGGGAGGGGGACCGCGGAGCGGTGGAGGGGGCGACCACAGCCGCCGCCATGCCCCCTTCCCACCGCCGTCCCGCCCGAAGCCGGACACCGCAGCCGCAACCTTCGCCCCCTCCACCACCTACGGTGGTCCCCCTCCCCCGCTTCGCAGGGGAGGATGGCTGCGGCAGATGACGCCGCCCGCTCGGGCCGCTAGGCTGCGCTCCAAGTTTCGGAGCCTCCCCCCAATGCCCCTTGCCCTCGACGCCTTCATCGCCGGCCTGCCCAAGGCCGAACTGCACCTGCACATCGAGGGCAGCCTCGAGCCCGAACTGATGTTCGAACTGGCGCAGCGCAACGGCGTCGCCATTCCCTATGACAGCGTCGAGGCCGTGCGCGCGGCCTATGACTTCTCGAACCTTCAGGACTTCCTCGACATCTATTACGCGGGCGCCGCCGTCCTGCTGACGCGTCAGGACTTCGAGGACCTGGCCTTCGCCTATTTCCAGCGCGCCGCTGCCGACAATGTCCGCCACGCCGAGATCTTCTTCGATCCCCAGACCCATACCGACCGAGGCGTGGCGTTCGGCGTGGTGGTCGAGGGTCTGATCGCGGGCATGGAGCGAGCCAGGGCCGAGTTGGGCGTCACCAGCGGCCTGATCCTCAGCTTCCTGCGCCACCTCAGCGAGGACGAAGCCTTCGCCACGCTGGAGATGGCCAAGCCCTATCTGCGCCACTTCATCGGCGTCGGACTGGATTCGTCCGAGGTCGGGCATCCGCCGTCGAAGTTCCAGCGCGTCTTCGCCGCCGCCCGCGAGCTGGGCCTGAAACTGTGCGCCCACGCCGGCGAGGAGGGCCCGCCCGCCTATGTGCACGAGGCCCTGGACCTGCTGCACATCGACCGCATGGACCACGGCAACCGCTCGATGGAGGACGAGGCCCTGATCGCCCGCCTGGCCGCCGAGCAGATGACCCTGACGGTCTGCCCCCTGTCGAACCTGAAGCTCTGCGTGGTCAAGGACCTGAAGGACCACCCGGTCCCCGAGATGCTGCGCCGGGGTCTGCACGTCACCCTGAACTCGGACGACCCCTCCTATTTCGGCGGCTATGTGAACGCTAATTACATCCAGTTGGCGCAAGCGGTCGGCCTGACCCGCGAACAGGTGGCGCAACTGGCGAAGAACAGCTTCGAGGGCAGTTTCCTGAGCGACGCCGACAAGGCCGCGCGCATCGCCGAGGTCGAGGCCTACGCGGCGACGAACTGAGCCCTTTCGTCTCCCTCGGCAAGCCGCTTTCGGCGCCTCAATGTTCCTGATATGTTCGCATCATGGAGCAGGCGGACACACAACAGGACGGCGGCGCGAACCTGCGCTGGCTGTTCATCGACCTGAACGCCTTCTTCGCCAGCGTCGAACAGCAGTTGAACCCCGACTGGCGCGGCAGGCCAGTCATTGTCCGCCCGGCGATCAGCGAATATTCCGGCGCCATCGCCGCCAGCTATGAGAGCAAGGCCTTCGGCGTCCGCACGGGGATGCAGACGGCCGAGGCCCGCAGGCTGTGCCCCGACCTGATCGTCGCCGAGGCCCGGCCCGACATCTACGTCCAGATCCACAAGCAGATCATGAAGGAGATCGACCGCCACGCGCCGGTGTGGAAGGTCGGCTCCATCGACGAATGTTCGTGCGAACTCAGCGGATCGGAACGTCAGGAGGCGAACGCCGTGACCCTGGCCCGACGCATCCAGGCCGGGATCATGAAGAATGTCGGGGAATGCCTGCGATCCTCCATCGGTCTGGCCCCGTCGCGTTTCCTGGCCAAGACGGCCTGCGGCATGAAGAAGCCGGCCGGGCTGACCATCCTGCGGGCGAATGAACTGCCCGGCCCGCTGCTGGACCTGCCGTTGTCGAGATATCCCGGCATAGGCTCGCGGATGCGGGAGCGGCTAGCGGCGGCGGGCGTCACCGACACGGCGGGCCTGTGGGCCATGACCGCCAAACAGGCGCGCGCCGTCTGGAACAGCATCGAGGGCGAGCGCATCTGGCGCGGCCTGCACGGCCTGGACAGCGAGCCGACGCCGGAAAAGCCGCCCGCCTCCATCAGCCACAGCCATGTCCTGGCCCAGGACATGCGCACCGCGGAAAAGGCTCGGGCCGTCGCCCGACGCCTGATGGTCAAGTGCGGGGCGCGGCTGCGGCGGATGGGGCTAACCGGCGCGGGGATCAGTCTTCACCTGGACATGGGTCTGAAGGGGGCGCCGCGAAGCTGGGACACGACAGGTCTGAACCGCGCCGTCGCCCCGACCCAGGACACCTTCGCCCTGCTGGCCGCGCTGGATCATCTGTGGCGCCGGGTGGAGCCCGGGCTTGAAGCGGGGCGGCTGAGCTATGTCGGGGTCGGGGTACACGGACTGAAATCGGTCGCCGCCTTCGAGGCCGACCTGTTCGACATCGGCCCGGATCAGGGCGGTCAGGCCCGATCCCTACGCCTGTCCCAAACCCTGGACGCCCTGAACCAGCGCTACGGCAAGGACACGGTCAGCATCGGTCCCAAAGCGGGCCTGCCCGACTACATCGGCGCCAAGATCGCCTTCACCCGCATTCCGGACGAGGCGGACTTCTATGAGTGACTGACGAAGCTCACTTACAGGCGACAACACAGCCCGCGACAACTGACATCGGCTCGCTTATGGAAGCGCGATATCTCGATGTGGGTCGTGCGGTTGTTGCTCCAGAATCTACTCTCTGCCGTTGGCTTTGCAGGCTTCCTAATGATTGCCTTCGCAAGGCTTACGGACCTGTTCAGCAGAAAGCGTCGAGCGCACATCCCCCCGCCTCTCGACCCCGTGCAACGCTATATTGAAGAGAACCCCGAGAGATTCGAAACACCGAGCTTCATGGTCACTTATCTGAAGGCCAGATTCTACAGGCCCGGCGGGATTCTCCAGCGTGGGGTCGCCGCCTCCAACATCATTGGTCATGTCGGTTTGACCTTAGTGCTGATATTCTTTTTCGGCCGATACGTTCTCAAAATCGGATGAGGCTAGCCGCGTTAAGCGTGGAGATGCTCAGCCTGTCGAAGCTCTCTCGCGCCGCTTGAGCCGTCTCTTCGGCGATGGCCCGGCAGGCGTCCTCGACCACCACGGCCTCGAAGCCTTCGCGCACGGCGTCCTCGGCGGTGAAGCGGACGCAGTAGTCATAGGCCAGGCCGCACAGGAAGACCCGCTTCACGCCCCGGTCGCGCAGCAGGCCCGCCAGACCCGTCGCCGTCCTGTGGTCGTTCTCATAGAAGCCGGAATAGGAATCGACCGCCGGATTATAGCCCTTGCGGACCACGGCCAGGGCCTTGGTCACGGCCGGCAGGACGTCGGGATGGAAGTCCGCGCCCGGCGTCCCCTGCAGGCAATGATCCGGCCACAGCATCTGGCGGCCGTAGGCGACCTCGATCTCGGTGAAGGGCGCCCTGCCCTCGTGGTTGGAGGCGAAGCTGATCTGGTCCGGCGTGTGCCAGTCCTGGGTGGCGATCACCGTGTCGAAGCGCTCGGCCAGCCGGTTGATCAGGGGCATGATCCTCGCCCCGCCCTGAACCGCCAGGGCGCCGCCCTCGCAGAAGTCGTTCTGGGCGTCGATGACCAGAAGGGCGTCCGTGGCGGCGATCTCCATAACGTCAGGCCGCCGCGATCTGATCGACTTCGTTGGCCGAGCCCAGAACGACCGGCACCCGCTGGTGCAGTTCGGTCGGGGTCACGTCCATGATGGCCTGCTTGCCGTCCGTGGTGGACTTGCCGCCCGCCTGCTCGACCAGGAAGGACATGGGGTTGCCCTCGTACATCAGGCGCAGCTTGCCCGGCTTGTTCGGCTCGCGCTTGTCCCACGGATAGAGGAAGACGCCGCCGCGCATCAGGATGCGATGGACGTCGGCCACCATGGCGGCGACCCAGCGCATGTTGAAATTCTTGCCCCGAGGACCGTCCGCGCCCTGTAGGCAGCCGTCGACATAGCGCTGGACGCTCTCGGCCCAGTGGCGCTGGTTCGACATATTGATGGCGAACTCCTTGGTGTCTGCGGGGATACGCACGTCCTCATGCGTCATCAGCCACTCGCCGTCGTGCGACAGGGTGAAGCCCGCCACCCCCTTGCCCGTGGTCAGGACCAGCATGGCCTGGCCCGCATAGACGGCGTAGAGGGCCGCGACCTGCTGACGGCCCGATTGCAGGAAGTCGGCCTCGGTCGGGGTGGCCGACGGCGATTTCAGCACCGAGACAATGGTGCCGACCGGGGCGTTGATGTCGATGTTGGACGAGCCGTCCAGCGGATCGAACAGCACCAGGTACTCGCCCGCCGGATTGGTCGCCGGTTGGACCGTGTCCATTTCCTCGGACGCCACGCCGGCCACGGCGGGACAGGCCAGCAGCCTGTCGGTCAGGACGTCGTTGGAGATGACGTCTAGTTTCTTCTGCTCCTCGTCCTGGACGTTGACGGCGCCCGATGCGCCGAGCGCCCCGACCAGGGCGCCGCCCGAGACGATCTTGCGGATTTCGACGCAGGCGGCGGCGGCGATCGTCAGGGTCTGGGTCAGGCCCTGCGGCAGGTCGAGCGAAGCCAGATGGGCGGCGAGGTCGGTGCGGGCGGTCATGGCGGCCTTCAATCCTGTCACGAGATCGGTTCGCGCCCCTCATGGCCTGTCGGATCGTTCGCGGCAAGCCCGGCGCCGCTTGACTTCGGCCCGGAGTCGGGGCCTTAGGTCACACGCTCTCGCGGGAGAGATCGGCGGTCGCGCAGCGGCCGTCGGGGCCGAAGGCGCAACCGCCCCGGAAACGCTCAGGCAAAAGGACCGCGAAGGCGCACGGACGCTGGAAAGTCGCCGTATGGCGCGCCGACGGAGCAAGGCCGACCTTTCAGGGACGGTCGGAATCTCTCAGGCTTCAGGACAGCGGGGGCGCGACGACGGCGAAGCTATCGCCGCAACCCGCGACCCGGAGTGCGCCATGAGCGACCAGGCCTTGAAGACCACCCCTCTTAACGCGGCGCACCGCGCCTTGGGCGCCCGCATGGTCGGGTTCGGCGGCTATGACATGCCGGTCCAGTACGAAGGCGTCCTGGCCGAACACCGCTGGACCCGCGAACACGCCGGTCTGTTCGACGTCTCGCACATGGGCCAGGCCCGCATCAGCGGCGCCGACGCCATCGCCCAGTTCCAGCGCTTCGTGCCTGGCGATTATCAGATCCTGAAGGACGGCAAGCAGAAGTACTCCCTGCTGCTGAACGCCGAAGGCGGGATCATGGACGACCTGATGGCGGGCAAGCCCGACCATGACGGCCTCTATGTCGTGGTCAACGCCGGCAACAAGGACGCCGACTTCGCCTTCCTGAACGCCAACCTGGCCGGCGACGCCAGGCTGACCGTCCTGGACGACCGCGCCCTGCTGGCCATCCAGGGGCCGGAAGCCGCCGAGGTCATGGCCAGGCACGAGCCGGCCCTGGGCGAGATGGGCTTCATGGATTCGGTCCGCCTGATGCTGTTCGGCGTCGACTGCTTCGTCTCGCGTTCGGGCTACACCGGCGAGGACGGCTATGAGATTTCCGTGCCGAACGCCGACGCCGAGCGCGTCTGGAACCTGCTGCTGGAAGACGCCCGCGTGAAGCCGATCGGCCTGGGCGCCCGCGACTCCTTGCGCCTCGAGGCCGGCCTGCCGCTGCACGGCCACGACATCGACGCCTCGACCAGCCCGGTCGAGGGCGCTCTGACCTTCGCCCTGTCCAAGTCGCGCAAGGAAGCCGCCGACTTCAACGGCGCCGAGCGCATCCTCAAGGAACTGGCCGAGGGCCCAGCGCGCGTCCGCATCGCCCTGCACGTCAAGGAAGGCGCCCCGGCCCGCGAAGGCGCCGAGATCGCCGACGCCGACGGAGCCGTCATCGGCAAGGTGACGTCGGGCGGCCCCTCGCCGACGCTCGGCCACAACATCGCCATGGGCTACGTCCCGCCGGCCTTCGCCGAGCTGGGCACGGATCTGAAAGTCATCGTCCGCGGCAAGCCCGCGGCCGCCGAAGTCGTCGCCATGCCCTTCGTGGCGACCCGCTATTATCGCAAACCCAAATCCTGAATTTTCTGGGCCTGAGAGATCAAAAACATGCGCTTCACCAAAGATCACGAGTGGGTTCGCCTCGAGGGCGACGTCGCCACGGTCGGCATCTCCAAGCACGCCGCTGACGCCCTGGGCGACGTGGTGTTCGTCGAGACGCCGGAAGCCGGCAAGACCGTCTCGGTCGGCGACAGCTTCGCCGTCGTGGAATCGGTCAAGGCCGCCTCGGACGTCTACGCCCCCGTCGCCGGCGAGGTCATCGAGGGCAACGAGGCCCTCGCCTCGGCCCCGGAAACCGTCAACGCCGACCCGGAAGGCGAAGGCTGGTTCGCCAAGATCAAGGTCGCGGACGCCTCGGCGATCGACGCCCTGATGGACCAGGCCGCCTACGAGGCCTACCTGACCACCCTCTAAGACCCGCCGTCGTCCCCGGACGGCGCGGCGCGCCGATCCGGGATCGCCGGATTCCCCGCCGCTTGAAGCGCTCCCGGAGCGTCGCGCCTCGCGACCTCCGGGATGCCGCCGAGGACCTGTAATGCGCTACCTCCCCCTGACGCCCGACGACCGTGAGGCCATGCTGGCCGCCATCGGCGCCAAATCCATCGACGACCTCTTCGTCGACGTGCCGCAGGCCGCGCGCCGCGACGGCTTTGTCGACCTGCCCCGCGTGGCGGGCGAACTGGAGGTCGAACGCGCCCTCTCGGCCATGGCGGGCAAGAACGCCACGGCGGGGACCGTGCCCTTCTTCTGCGGCGCCGGCGCCTACAAGCACCACGTCCCGGCCACGGTCGATCACGTGATCCAGCGGTCGGAATTCCTGACCAGCTACACCCCCTACCAGCCGGAAATCGCGCAGGGCACCCTGCAGTATCTGTACGAGTTCCAGACCCAGGTCGCGAACCTGACCGGCATGGAAGTCGCCAACGCCTCCCTCTATGACGGCTCGACCGCCATGGCCGAGGGCGTGCTGATGGCCACCCGCGTCACCCGCCGCAACAAGGCCGTCATCTCGGGCGGGGTCCACCCCCACTACGTCAAGGCGACCGAGACCGTGGTTCACGCCGTCGGCGTCGAGACTGAAGCCCTGACGCCCACCGTCGATGCCGAAGACGCCGTCATCGCCGCCATCGACAAGGACACGGCCTGCGTCGTCGTCCAGACCCCCAATGTCTTCGGCACCGCCACCGACGTGACGAAGATCGCCGAGGCCGCCCACGCCGCCGGCGCTCTGCTGATCGTCGTCGTCACCGAAGCCGTGTCCATGGGCCTGCTGAAATCGCCCGGCGAAATGGGCGCCGACATCGTCGCGGCCGAAGGCCAGTCGATCGGCAACGCCCTGAACTTCGGCGGCCCCTACATCGGCCTGTTCGCCACCCGCGAGAAGCTGCTGCGCCAGACGCCCGGCCGCTACTGCGGCGAGACGGTGGACGCCGACGGCCGTCGCGGCTTCGTCCTGACCCTGTCGACGCGCGAGCAGCACATCCGCCGCGACAAGGCCACGTCGAACATCTGCACCAACTCCGGCCTGTGCTGCCTGGCCTTCACCATCCACATGAGCCTGCTGGGCGAGACGGGCCTGCGTCAGATGGCCCTGCTCAACCACGAGAAGGCCGTCGCCACGCGCGACGCCCTGGCCGCCATTCCGGGCGTCGAGATCCTGACCCCGCGCTTCTTCAACGAGTTCGCGGTCAAGCTGCCGAAGAACGCCGCCGAGGTCGTTCAGACCCTGGCCGACCACCACATCCTGGCCGGCGTGCCCTACAGCCGCCTGAACCCGGACGCGGGCCTGGACGATATCCTGCTGGTCGCCGCCACCGAGACCACGCTGGACGCCGACATCAAGATTCTGGCGGGCGCGCTCGCCAAGGTCCTGGCGGCCTGAGGGGAGATAGAAGCATGAGCACCATGAACAACGTCGGCCGCCCGACCGCCCCGAACGCCACGCCGGACAACGACTACAAGCACCCGACCCTGACGGGCGCGCGCGGCCTGCTGCAGGACGAGGCCCTGATCTTCGAGATCGACGGCTGGAACAAGACCGGCGTCGACCTGCCCCAGCCCGCCACCAACGGTTCGGACCTGGGCGACCTGGTCCGCAAGGACCCCATTGGGCTTCCTGGCCTGTCCGAGCCCGAGGCCATGCGCCACTATGTGCGCCTGAGCCAGAAGAACCACGCCATCGACCTGGCCATCTATCCGCTCGGCTCGTGCACGATGAAGCACAACCCGCGCCTGAACGAGAAGATGGCGCGTCTGCCCGGCTTCTCGGACATCCACCCGCTGCAGCCGCAATCGACGGTTCAGGGCGCGCTGGAGCTGATGGACCAGTTGGCCCACTGGCTGAAGACGCTGACGGGCATGCCTGCGGTGGCCCTGTCGCCCAAGGCTGGCGCGCACGGCGAACTGTGCGGCCTGATGGCCATCCGCGCCGCCCATGAGGCCAAGGGCGAGCATGAGCAGCGCCGCAAGGTTCTGGTCCCGACCTCGGCCCACGGCACCAACCCCGCCACCGCCGCCTTCGTCGGTTATTCGGTGGTCGAAGTCGCCCAGACCGACGACGGTCGCGTGGACGTGGCCGACCTGGCCGCCAAGCTCGGTCCGGACGTGGCGGCCATCATGGTCACCAACCCGAACACCTGCGGTCTGTTCGAGCGCGACATCCTGGAGATCAGCCGCCTGACCCATGAGGCTGGCGCCTACTTCTACTGCGACGGCGCCAACTTCAACGCCATCGTCGGCCGGGTTCGCCCGGGCGACCTGGGCGTCGACGCCATGCACATCAACCTGCACAAGACCTTCTCGACGCCCCACGGCGGCGGCGGTCCCGGCGCGGGTCCGGTGGTCCTGTCCGAAGCCCTGGCCCCCTTCGCCCCGGCTCCCTGGGTCGTGGCGGGCGCGGACGGCTACAAGCTGGTCGAGCGTGAGGAAGACGAGGCCAAGGACGCCTTCGGCCGTCTGTGCGCCTTCCAGGGCCAGATGGGCATGTATGTGCGCGCCCTGTCCTACATGATGAGCCACGGCTCGGACGGCCTGCGTCAGGTGGCCGAGGACGCCGTCCTGAACGCCAACTACATCAAGGCCCGCCTGCAGGACCTGATGAGCCCGGCCTTCCCCGAGGGCCCGTGCATGCACGAGGCCCTGTTCGACGACGAATGGCTGAAGGGCACGGACATCACCACGCTCGACTTCGCCAAGGCGATGATCGACGAGGGCTTCCACCCGATGACCATGTACTTCCCGCTGGTCGTGCATGGCGCGATGCTGATCGAGCCGACCGAGACGGAATCCAAGCAGGAGCTGGACCGCTTCATCCACGCCATGCGTCTGCTGGCCGAGGCGGCGAAAGCCGGCGAAGTCGAACGCTTCAAGGGCGCGCCCTTCCACGCGCCGCTGCGACGTCTGGACGAGACTCGCGCCGCGCGCTCGCCGCGTCTGCGCTGGTCGGCCCCGGAAGGCTCCAACATCGCCGCCGAATAAGGCAGCGAACCCGACCTGAAGTGAAGCGCCGTGTCTTTCGGGACACGGCGTTTTGCATTTCGCCCTCCCTTACGAAAGCGTCACGGCGACGCCACGGTTCGGCCTTGTCGCGCATGTCTATGGCAGGGGACGGCGTTCCTCCCGACGCCGCCTTCTCTGTTCGTCGTGACGCCCGTGACCCTCGCCCTGATCCCGTTCCGCGCCGATCCTCAGCCCAGCCGCAAGGCCGGCCTGCTGCGTCGCGCCAAGCGCTGGGGCATGATGGGCCTGGGCCTGGCCGTCATCGCCCTGGGCGTGCTGATCGCGCCCCTGCCCGGCCCGGGCGGCATCCCGGTCATCGCCCTGGGCCTGGTCCTGGTGCTGCGCAACTCCTGGTGGGCCAAGCGGCAGTTCATCCGCGCCCAGCACGCGCGGCCCAAGTGGGTCTATCCCTTCCGTCGCCTGATGCGGAAGAAGCCGGAGATCGCCCCGGTCTTCTGGCAGCAGGCCCTGCGCGCGGAAAAGGTCGTCCTGCGTCGCCGCCCCTCGCGCCAGTTGATCCGCTTCCGCAAGCGCGCCCGGCGGACCTTCCGCAAGGTCTTCCGCCAAGCTTGACCGTTCGCAACACACGGTAACGTGAACGACGTCATGCTTGCGTTTGCAGCAGACGGCGTATGCTTCCCCTTGCGTAAGTCAAAAGCAGATGGCGTTGGGAGGCGCTCTTCTCATGATGTCACGCGTAAAACCGGGAATCATCGCGGGCTTTGTTGCGACCCTCGTTGTTTCCATCCTTGAAGCGGCCAACCTGTTGTTCGCCAAGGTATTCGATCCCTTCCCCGAAATCGTCGCGCGCATGTTCGGCATGCCCGGCAACCTGTTGGCGGGATGGGTGCTTCACTTCATCGTCGGTTCGCTGGTCCTGGGTCCGCTGTTCGCGATCGCCTATTCCCGCCTGCCGACCAATACGCCAGAGACCCGCGGCATCCTGTTCGCCGTGGCCGCCTGGGTGGCCATGATGCTGATCATCACCATCATCGGCGATCCGCGCACCTTCACCGGCAGCGCGGGCTTCGGCACCCTGGCCTGGATGCTGATCACCCACATGATCTTCGGCGGGGTGATGGGCAATGTCTACGCCCGGATGCTGGCGCGCGAGAAACGCGCGGCGGCCTTCGTCGACGGCGCCCCGGCTCACTGAGTCCAGGCTCACCAGCCCCGGCGCCGGATAAAGGCGCCTCCGAATGCAAAAGGCCCCGCCGGCGACGGCGGGGCCTGATGTTAGCAGCCTTCCCTGACGGGATCAGTTCAGCTTGGCGCCGATCTGGCTGATGGCGGCATCGATCAGCGGATCGCTCTTCGCAGCGGCCAGACGGGCCGTCAGGATGTCCTGAGCAGCCTTTGCGGCCAGGTCGGCGGCCGCGGCCTTCACCTCGGTCGTGGCCTGGGCTTCGGCCTGGGCGATACGACGCTCGGCCAGGGCCTGACGGCGCGCCAGGGTTTCTTCCAGCTTGGCCTTGGCCTCGACCTCGATGCGGCGAGCATCAGCTTCGGCGGCGGCCAGCATGTCAGCGGCCTGGGCTTCAGCCTCGGCCTTCTCCTGGCGGATCTGAGCCAGCATGGCTTCAGCCTCAGCGCGCAGACGGGCGGCTTCGTCCAGTTCCGATTGGATCTTCTCGCCCTGGGCGTCCAGAGCCTTGGCCATGGCGCCCGGCACCTTGGCCAGAACCAGAATGCCCAGGAAGATCACCAAGCCGACGCCGACCCAGAACTCGGCGTTCGACAGGTTCCAGAACTCAGGATGGAAGAAGGCGGGCATCAGGCGGCTCCCTTGACGGCGGCGTCAGCTTCGGCGGCGGTGGCGGCTTTGCCGGTCAGACGCTCGACCATGGCGCGGGCGGTGTCGGAAGCAATAGTGGAAACATTGGCCATGGCGGCGTCGCGGGTCTTGCCGATAGCGGTTTCCGCCTCGGCGATACGGGCGTTGACGACGGATTCCTCGGCGGCCTGGCGAGCAGCGGCGTCTTGAGTGACGCGCGCCTTGGCGGCGGCCGCAGTGGCGCGCGCATCAGCGCGGGCCTTGGCGACTTCAGCCTTGGCTTCTTCAGCCTGAGCCGAGGCCTCGGCCTGGACCTGACGAGCGGCGTCGACGGCGCTGGCGATCGTGCCGGCGCGTTCGTCGCGAACAGCGCGCAGACGCGGCAGGAAGACCTTCGACAGCAGAATATAGAGGACGACGAAGATCAGCAGCAGCCAGACGATCTGGCCGGCCCAGTGCTGCATCTCCAGCTGCGGCAGACCGCCGGAGCCATGGGCGTCGCCGTGGGCGACTTCGGCCTGATGGGTCGCCTCGGGGGCGGCCACGGGCGCGACTTCACCGTTCTGAACGGCGACGGTCGGCGCAGGCTGGGTCGGGTCTTGCGAGGCGGCGCTCGCGATAGGGGCGGCCATGGGCTCTATCCGGTGATCTCAGAAAGACGCGAGCGGCGGAACGGTCGTAATGACCGCGCCGCCGCCCAGATACGCGGTTCGACTTAGGCGAACAGGCAGAGCAGGCCGATCACGAAGGCGAAGATGCCCAGGGCTTCGGCCAGGGCGGCGCCCAGGATCAGGTTGGTGAACTGGCCCGGAGCGGCCGAAGGGTTACGGGTCGCGCCTTGCAGGAAGCCCGAGAAGATCAGGCCGACGCCCAGCGCCGAACCGATCATGCCGAGGGTGGCGAGACCGGCGCCAATGTATTTTGCGGCTTCAGCTTCCATAACTTTTGTTCCTGGTTGTATGGATTGAAAGAAGAGGGGTGGTGGCGGGCTGGACCGGCTTTAGTGCTGATCCAGGTGCACGACGTCGTTCAGATAGACCGTGGTCAGAACGGCGAAAACGAAAGCTTGCAGGAAGGCGACGAGGAACTCCAGCGCCGTGATGGCGACCACGCCGCCCATGGCCAGAACCGCGCCAGGGATGCCGACGATGCCGAAGGCGCCCAGCGAAACCACAAAGCCGGCGAAGACCTTCATCGCCACGTGGCCGCCCAGCATGTTGCCGAACAGACGCAGGGCCAGCGACACGGGGCGCAGCAGGAAGGAGATGAACTCGATCGGCGTCACCAGGACCAGCAGGTACCACGGCACGCCGGTCGGGGCGAACAGCTTGAAGAACTTGATGCCGTTCTTGGCGAAGCCCACGCCGATGACCAGCAGGATGGTCAGGGCCGCGAAGGTGGCGGTGACGGCGACCTGAGACGTAGCCGTGAAGACCGTGAACATGCCCAGCAGGTTCAGCGCCAGAATGAAGACGAACAGGGTCAGAATGAAGGGGAAGAAGGCGCGCCCCTGCTCACCCATGATCGAGGTGGCCAGATCGTCGATGAAGGCGAAGGCCCCTTCGCCCACGACCTGCAGACGTCCGGGCACCAGCTTGGGCTTGGCCGTCACGGCGGCGAAGAACAGGGTGATCAGCACGGCGGCGACGATCATCGCCATCGTCGAGTTGGTGATCGACAGATCAACCATGCCGAGACCCGGCACATTGACGGCCGGAAGATCAACAACCTTGCTGATCTGGAACTGGTGCATCGGATCGGCCATGCCGCCCGGTCTCCTAAGTCAAAAGGCCAAACCGCCGTGCGACGGTTTGGTCAGAAATTCCGCTCGTCCTCGACCTCGTCATCGGGAAGATCCTGGGGAGGCCCCATTTCCTTCAGCGCGGCCGCACTCATCTTTCGGGCTGAACGAAGCGCCAGCCAGATCGACATGCCGAAACCGATCAGGGTTCCGGCGATAATTCCCCAGGGCATGGTCCCGACCAGAAGATCGAAACCCCACCCCAGCCCCAGACCGACCGCCAGGCCGGCGATCATCTCGCCCATCAGGCGATAGCCGTAGCCCGCCGCGTTCGCCCCATAGTCGGGAGGCGTCGGCACGGCCCGGGCCTTGAGCGCATCGGCCTGCTCGTTGAGACGTTTGATCGCCTCTTCGCGCGATTCCATCGTTGGGGACATGGCCTGTGCGCTCAGCGCCCCGACAAGACATCGGGACAGGTCTGAATTCGGCGCGGAACCTATAGGCGAGGGGCTCGAAGGTCAAGATAGGGAGCAATCCCCCCAAACCATTGAAACAAGAAGGATTATCTCTTCTCCGACCTAAGCCGTGGCGATGCGCCGCTGTCTATCCGGCGACTCTTAGTCCTCGCTGACGAAATCCTGGGCGAACTCGGGCGACGACTCGTCCAGCCCGGTCAACAGATCCTCCCCTTCCACGTCGCCGCTGCGGGTCGGATCCGGCACCTCGAAGCCGACGGGGATCGACAGATCCAGCAGGCCCGCCGCCTTCATCTCCTGCACGCCGGGCAGGTCATAGAGGCTGGCCAGGCTGAAATGCTCCAGGAAGCGGTCGGTCGTGGCGTAGGTGACGGGCCGCCCCGGCGTGCGGCGGCGTCCGCGCAGGCGCACGAAGTCCATCTCCAGCAGCAGGTCCAGCGTCCCCTTGGACAGGGAGACGCCGCGCACGCTTTCGATCTCGGCGCGGGTGCAGGGCTGGTGGTAGGCGATGATGGCCAGGGTCTCGAGCGCGGCCTTGGACAGGCGGCGCGGCTCTTCCCGCTCCTCGGTCATCAGGAAGCCGAGGTCCGGAGCCGTGCGGAAACGCCAGCGGTCGGCCACGCATTCCAGTTCGACGCCCCGACCCTGATAGCGTTGGCGCAAGGCGGCGATGGCCCGGCCCGCATCGGCGCCTTCCGGTAGACGGCGCCCGATGTCGGCGGCCGACAGCGGCGCGGCGGCGGCAAACAACAGGGCCTCGACTCGGCGTTCGATCTCGGCCTCGTCTGGTTTGAAGGTCAGGCTCACGGCGTCAGCTCCAGCGGTTGGCCGAAGCCGCGACGTTTCAGGAAGAGGTCGGCGAAGGCCTCGGCCTGGCGCACGTCCATGGCCCCCTCCTTCACCAGTTCCAGACTGGCCGACAGGGTGGAGGCGGTATAGCTGGCCTGGCTGGGACCCTCCCCGTCATCGTCCTCGCGCGCCGGCGCCACCTGATCCAGCGGGGTCCAGTCGGCCAGACGCGGCATCATGGCGCGCAGCCAGTCGCGCGCGGCCTCCAGCTGAAAGGCCTCGACCCGCTGACCCGGCGCGTATTTGCGGCGCTCCTCGCGACGGCGCTGGGCCACATAGGCGGCCATCAGCTCATAGAGGCTGGCGTCCACCCGGTCCGAGGGGATGATGACGGTGGCTTCCGGGTCGCCGCGCGTGAAGACGTCGCGCTTCAGCTGCGGGCGGCTGGTGATGGCCTCGACCGAACGGCGCATGGCCTCCAGTTTCTGCAGACGGAAGGCCAGGGCGGCGGCCATTTCCTCGGCCGGGGGCTCCTCCGCCTTGCCCTTTTCGTTGCGCGGCAACAGCAGGCGCGACTTCAGATAGGCCAGCCACGACGCCATCACGAGATAGTCGGCGGCCATGGCGAAGTTGCGCCGCCGCGCCTCGTGAACGAAGGCCAGATACTGTTCCGCCAGCCTGGTGATGGACAGCTTCAGCAGGTCCACCTTCTGCGTGCGCGCGAGGGCCAGCAGAACGTGCAGCGGCCCCTCATAACCCTCCAGATCGACGACGAAGGCCTCGGCGGCGTCAGCGTCATCGACGGCGGCGAAGTCCAGATTGGGCTGGAACGCCTGATCCATCATGTCAGGCCGGATCCGGCGCCTGGGCCTCGCCGACGTCCGGCCCCTTGGCGGCTGCGAAACGGCCGTTCAGGGCCGCCTCCAGCCGAGCGCGCGCCTCGACCGCGTCCAGCGGCTCGGGCGTATGGACGATGCGGGCCAGCGCGGCCTCGGCGCGGCGCCTGGCCTCGCCCTTCAGCTTGCCGGTCCCCCCAGCCACCTGACGCATTTCGCCGAGATCGCCGTTGCAGTGAAGCACGACGTCGCAGCCCGCCTTCAGCGACTGCTCAGCCCGTTCGGTCAGGGTTCCGGACAGGGCCTGCATCGACAGATCGTCCGACAGGATCAGGCCGGAGAAGCCCAGATGCTCGCGCATCAGGCGGACGCCCTTCTTCGAGGTCGTCGCCGGGCGCTTGGGATCGACGGCGGTGAAGACGACGTGGGCCGTCATGGCCATGGGCATGTCCGACAGGGCCTTGAACGGAGCGAAGTCCCAGGCGTCCAGGGTCGCCAGGTCTTCCTCGACCACCGGCAGGTCATGGTGGCTGTCGGCGAAGGCGCGGCCGTGGCCGGGGATATGCTTGATGATGGGCAGGACGCCGCCGGCCAGCAGGCCTTCCGCCGCCGCCCGGCCCAGTTGGGCCACGGTCGCCGGATCCTGGGCGTAGGCGCGGTCGCCGATGATGTCGTGGGCGCCGGGCACGGGCACGTCCAGCACCGGGACGCAATCGACGGTGATGCCCAGCGCGCGCAGGTCATGGGCGATCAGACGCGCGCCCAGACGCACCAGTTCGCGCGCCGCCATCGGGTCGTTGACCGCCTTCAGATAGGCGGACCCCGGCGGATACTTGGGCCAGTGCGGCGGGCCGAGGCGCTGGACCCGGCCGCCTTCCTGGTCGATCAGGACGGGGGCGTCGTCGCGGCCGATGCTGTCGCGCAGCTCGGAAACGAGCGCCCTCACCTGATCCGGGCTGTCCACGTTGCGGCGGAACAGGATGAAGCCCCAAGGCTTGGTCTCGGCGTAGAAGGCGCGCTCCTCCGTCGTCAGCCGGTGGCCGGAGCAGCCGTAGATGGCGGCGGAGGTCATGCGGTCGCTCTCGTCCGGACGCTTAGCGGACGATGCAGTCACGGCCCGCGGCCTTCAGCGCATTGCAGAAGGCGACGGCGCGCTCGCGGCTCATGCCGGTGAAGGTGGTGCGATAGACGGTCGAGCCGTTGGCGGCGGTCACTTCCTGCACGCGCTTCTCGGCGCCCGAAGCGTACTGACCGAAGCGCGACGCCACAGCGGCGTATTCACGGTCGGCGATGGCCGTCGAGGAGAAGGCGCCGATCTGAACGCCCGAGGTTCCGCTCGCGGCGGCGGGAGCGGGAGCCGTCGGAGCGGGCGTCGCCTTGGGCGCCGGCGCCGGGGTCACGGGCGCGGGCTTGGCCGGAGCGACCGGCGCGGGCGTGGTCGCCGCCGGTGCGGCGGGCGGCAGGGTCGTCGGCGCGGCGGGCAGAGGCTGAGGCGCGGGACGCGGCTCGACCGTTTCCGGGCCGGGGGTGAAGGTCGGCGCGGCGTCGGCCGCCTCGCCGCCGTCGCGATAGACGCGCACGCCCGCTTCCGGATCGATCGGCTGGGCGTCCAGCGGCGCCTCGACCTTCATGCTTTCGACGGGCGTTCCCACGGCGGGCGGGGTGTCGGTCGAGGAACGGACGCCGGAGCGATAGAAGAGCACCACGACCACGATCAGCAGCAGCAGGACCACCGCGCTGACGATCAGGGTGATGGGCGGCGACTTGGCGGCCGGTGCGCGACGCGGGTCGTAGCCCCCGCGCGTGAAGGGCAGGTCGTCGTCGGTCGGGGGCGTATAGGCGCCCCGGTCGCGGCCGGCGTTCGGATTGCCTCGGTGATCGTCGTCGTAGGACATGGTCGCGCTTTCTGGATCGGCCCCGCGCGAATCGGCGCGTGGAGTCTGCACTCTACCCCGCCTGCGGCCGCTTTCGAATCACAGATCGAGCGCGAGGTCGAGACTGAACAGCTTGCCGTGCACCTCTATGGCGTATCGATCGGTCATGCCGGCGATGTAGTCGCAGACGGCGCGCGCCCTAAGGGCGCGATCGTCGGTCAGGGCCGGGGCCGACCATTCGGGCGGCATGACCTCCGGCTCTTCCATGAAGAGGTGAAACAACTGGGCCAGGACGCGGCGCGCCTGGCTGCGGGTGCGGTTGACCCGATAGTGGCGATACATGCGCTCGAACAGGAAGCGGCGCAGCACGGCCAGCTCAGCCGTCATGCCTTCGGAGAACTGGACCAGGGTGCGCGGCGCCGTGCGCACGTCCTCGACTGTGACGATGCGATGCTCGGCCAGGCGACGCTCCGTCTCGGCCAGGACGTCGTCGACCATGATCCCGATCATCCGGCGCACGGCTTCCAGACGCACCATGCGGTCATCCAGCGCGGGCCAGTCGCGGCGCACCTCGGCCAGGCAGGGCCCGATCAGGGGCACGTCCGCCAGATCGGCCAGGGTGAAGAGCCCCGCCTGCACCCCGTCGTCCACGTCGTGATTGTTGTAGGCGATGTCGTCGGCGATGGCCGCGCACTGGGCCTCCAGCGAGGCGAAGGTGTCCAGCCGCAGGTCCCAGTCCGCCGATCCGCCGGGCGCATAGGCGCGCACGGCCGCCCAGGCCGGGTCGTCCAGGCGATGGACCACGGGTCCGTTGTGCTTGATGACCCCCTCGACCGTCTCCCAGCTCAGGTTCAGACCAGCGAACTTGGGATAGCGGACCTCCAGCTCAGTGATGACGCGGAAGCTCTGAACATTGTGGTCGAAGCCGCCGAAGTCGGCCATCTGGGCCTGCAGCTCGTCCTCGCCGGCGTGGGCGAAGGGCGGATGGCCCAGGTCGTGGGCCAGGGCGATGGTTTCCGCCAGATCGTCGTCCAGCCGCAGGGCGTGGGCCAGAGACCGGGCGATCTGGGCCACCTCCAGGCTGTGGGTCAGGCGGGTGCGGTAATGATCGCCTTCATGCGCCACGAAGACTTGGGTCTTCTCCTTCAAACGGCGGAAAGCGGTCGCGTGGATGATGCGGTCGCGGTCGCGGGCGAAGGGGGTGCGGGTGCGGCTGGCGGGCTCGAAAACATGGCGGCCGCGGCTGGCGGCGGGGTCTTCGGCGAAGGACGCGCGGGTCTGGCTCAAGGCGGACAGCACTTCTATTGCGACACAGGCCTTTGCGAACGCCTGTCAGCTCCTCATATAGAGAGCCGTGAGCACCGTCCAATCCACAGAATCAGCCCGCGACCTGTCGCTTTCGGTTTCCGCCCGCGCCCCGGAAGGCATCGTCCTGGCCGAGAGCGCGGCCAAGCGCCTGGCCCGGCTGGCCGAGACCGAGGGCAGACCGGTCATGCTGCGCGTCGCCGTCGACGGCGGCGGCTGCTCCGGCTTCCAGTATCGGCTGGAACTGGTCGATGAGCCCGAGGCCGATGACCTGGTCGTGCGCCGCGACGGTCAGGCGGCGGTGATCGACCCCGTCTCCATCCCCTTCCTCAAGGGCTCCGAGATCGCCTTCGTCGACGAACTGGCGGGCGCGCAATTCGTTGTGCGCAACCCGAACGCCTCGTCCTCTTGCGGTTGCGGCGTCAGCTTCGCCGTCTAGGGCCACGCTTGGCGGATGTCGGCGCGACGCCCATGTTTCGCTCATGACGCGCTTGCTCGCCTTCCTGACAGCCTTGGCCCTTCTGCCGGCCGTCCTGTCCGCTCCAGCCCAGGCTCAGGCCTGGCTTGATGCGTCGCGTCCTGGATCGGCGGTGCGCGACCCCATCTCGGCCATCGCCGATCAGCACAGGTTCGAGATGGAGCGCCTACGCGCCCTGGCCGATCAACGCGAAGTCCTGGCGCAACAGCAGCGGCTGCAGACGCAACTGACGCTTCAACGCTTGGAGGCGGCGCGCGCGCCTGCTCCGTCCTCTCTCCCGCAAACCGCCTACGCCCGTCCGTTCGCCGTCGCGCCCGCCGCGAACGCTGTGGAGCCGACCCGTCTGGATGCGACGCGGAGCGGCCTTGCCGAGATCGACGCCTGGTTGGATCGCCGTCCGCACTGACCGCCCGTTACAATTGCATCCCTTCCCCCGCCCCTGCGTTTCAGCCTAGCTTCGAGCGAGATTTCAGGGCGGAGACGACATCATGCGTTGGCAGGGCGGACGGCGCGGCGGCGGCATCGAGGATCGGCGCGGCATGGGCGGCGGCGCCGTGGCGGGCGGCGGCATCGGCGTCATGGTGCTGGCGGCCATCGGCTATTTCGTCTTCGGCATCGACCCCAACACCACCCAGCAGCTGGCCAGCCAGTTCGGCGGCGCGGGCCAGGCCGAGCAGGCCGGCAAGACGGGCACGCCCGAGGATCAGGCCGGCCAGTTCGTCGAAGTGGTCGGCACTAATATCAATGACGTGTGGAAGACCAAGCTGCGCGGCTACACCCCGCCGACCACCGTCCTGTATGAACAGGGCACCCAGACCGGCTGCGGCTACGGCCAGGCGGCCATGGGCCCCTTCTACTGCCCGGCCGACCAGAAGGTCTATCTGGATCTGTCCTTCTGGCGCGAGATGGAAAGCAAGCTGGGCGCGTCCGGCGCGGACTTCGCCAAGGCCTATGTCATCGCCCATGAGTTTGGCCACCACGTCCAGCACCTGACGGGCGCGACGGAACAGGTGCAGCGCGCCCAACAGGCTGCGCGGTCGCAGGCCGAGGGCAACAAATATTCCGTCGCGCTGGAGCTCCAGGCCGACTGTTACGCCGGGGTCTGGGCGAGGAACGCCGGCGCCGTCTCTGGCGGCCAGGTGGCGCTGGAGCCCGGCGACCTGGAAGAAGGCATGAAGACCGCCCAGGCCATCGGGGACGACACCCTGCAACGTCGCGGGGGCGGACGCGTCTCGCCGGAAAGCTTCACCCACGGCTC
Organism: Brevundimonas faecalis; assembly: GCF_040549405.1. Taxonomy (NCBI): domain Bacteria; kingdom Pseudomonadati; phylum Pseudomonadota; class Alphaproteobacteria; order Caulobacterales; family Caulobacteraceae; genus Brevundimonas; species Brevundimonas faecalis. Next base: position 342,241 of record NZ_JBEPTF010000004.1, read on the forward strand.
CTCGGCCCAGCGGGTCGAATGGCTGCAACGCGGCTATCAGAGCGGCGATCCCGCCTCCTGCGACACCTTCGCCGGTCTATAGTCGAGGACACGACCTCGCCTTTCAGCCCCGGCTGCGACGCAGCGGAGGGATGCGGCCGTATGCGACGAACCGCAGTATCCATTCCATCGGCCCGAAGGCGAAGACCCTCAGCCACAACAGGCTGCCGATCGCCAGCACGACCCAGATGACGGCGGCTATGCTCCATAGGCCCCACCAGTCGAACCGCCCCCACAGGCCAAGGCCGTAGAACAGCAGGGAGGTGACGGCCGACTGGGCCAGATAGCTGCTCAGGGCCATCCGCCCCATGGCCTTGAGGCCGACGCCGACCCAGCCGAGCACGTCCAGCTTCCATAGGGTCAGGACCAGGCCGACGTGGCCCAGAGTCACGCCCAGCCGTCCGATCTCATAACTGGCCCGCGTCAGCCACAGCTCCGGCGAGAAGTCGTGCCGCCACAGGGAGGCCGCCTGCGCTCCATTGACGGCGCAGCCGATCAGATAGCCCCCGACCGTCAGCAACAGATAGAAGCCCAGGCTGCGCCCGCCGCCCAAGACCCCCAGCTTGAAGAGGGCCATGCCCAGCAGCATGAAGGCCACGCACTCCATGACTAGGATGATGGTGTAGCTGGAGGCGGCGTAGTCGATCCAGGTGTGCAGGCTCCAGTTCAGCAGGCTGACAGGGCCGCCGGTGCGTTGGGCCGCCTGCTCGGCCTGGGCCGCCATTGAAGGATGCCGCGCCGCCACAGCCGCCTGATAGGCGTCTAGGGATTCCCTCTGCGCAGGCTGAAGCCGTTCGGGCGGCAGATGACTCTCGGCCACGGCGCGGCCCTCGCGCGTCTCCATCGCTCGCTTGTAGGCGCCCGCCCCCTGCACGCCTGTCAGCAGGGCGATCAACAGGACGGAAGTCAGGATCAGCGTCCTCGGACGGGCCGCGCGGAAGGCGAAAAGGAAAAAGCCCGACAGGCCGTAGACATAGAGAATGTCGCCGGGAAACAGCAGGACGGTCACATTGATCACGCCCAGGGCCAGCAGAATCATGCACCGTCGGAAATAGACGTCGGCCGACTCGATCGTGCCCTTGCCGCCGCCCCTCAGGGTGATCAGCAGCATGCCCGCGCCGAACAGCAGGGTGAACAACCCCCGCATCGACCCCTGCAGGAAGACATGCTGGATCAGCCAGGCGATCCAGTCGGGATTGTTCAGGCTGGGCGCCGAGTCGGGAACATAGGCTTCCCAGATCCCGCCCATGGAGATGATGTTGACCAACAGGATGCCGCACAGGGCGAAGCCGCGCAGCAGGTCGAGGCTGTCCAGACGGCGGCCCGCCGCAACGGGCGCGCTATGGGCGGCGACATCGGTCATCGGCGCATGAGTTTACGCCGATCAGCCGCCCTGAACAGCCGAGCATTGTAACCTATCGTCAGGCGGGCGGTCCGACCATCAGGTCCATCTCCGACGAGAGATGCAGTCGTCCCCTGCCCAGGTCCAGCACGACCTGTCGGTCGGCGAAGGCCGCCATGCCCAGCAGCGCGCGTGGATAGTTGGGCAGGGGCGCATCGGCGTAGACATGGACTTCCGTCCCGTTCCAGACCTCGTCGCCGACCACGACCCGGCGCGCCTCGACCACCCGGGCCGACGTCAATCCGCCCAGGACGATGCTGGATCCCGACCGCTCCGGCCGTCCGTCCAGCAGGCCCGCCGCCTCGGCCGCCGAACGGCTGAGAGCAGCCAGGGCCGAGGAGCCCGTGTCGATCACCGCCGTCAAAGGCGTCCCTTCCACCACGATCTCGGTCGTCAGGGCGGTCCCGGATCGTCGAACCGCCAGGGGCCGCACCGACGGCGGCGGGACATGGGCGTCCGGACGCGTCAGCCGCACCCGCCGCCCTTTCATATCGATATCCAGGACGGCCTCGCCCAGGACGTCCTGGCCCAGGATCAGGGGCGCACCCAGACCTTCTTCGCGCGCCAGAGGCCCTAGATCCAGAATGGCCGCGCGCAGCCCCTCTATCCTCAGGTCCCCGACCGTGATGGCGAGCGTCGTCCCCCGCCCGACCTGCGGCCGGCCGCCGACGCCATAGGCCACCAGCGGCATGTCGAAGACATCGGTCAGATCCAGCTCCGCCACCAGGGCGCGGTCGATCACCGAATACTGGGCGCCGCTGTCGATCAGGGCGACGAAGCTGCGCCCGGCCATGTCCACGCGCACCGTCGGCGTCGCGGTCTCCGTCACGGCGAGAGGGGACCAGCCGCTGCTTCCGTCCGTTCCGAAGCTCAGCCGGGGCTTGCGCCACAGGACATGGTCCTTCAGCCACAGGCCGCCCGCGACGGCGGCGCCGACGGCGGCGGTCCGGATCAGGAAGGCGCGGCGTTTCATCCCGCCCCACATGGACCGGACGGCCGAGCGACGCCAGCCCCTTGATCGACCGCAAACGCCGCATTGTCATCTTGTTGCGCGAAATCGCGAAAATCCCTTCGCAGGCGCAAAATAATCATGACGAAGCGCCCTACGACAGCTAGAAACGACCCGATATGAGCACCCAGCCCGACCGCTACCTTTCGACGCGCGGCGACGCCGCCGCGACCGACTTCGCCGACGCCCTGCTGCGCGGAATCGCGCCCGACGGCGGCCTCTACATGCCGCAGGCCTGGCCCGCCCTGCCCGCCGACGCGACGCGTCCGGGGCGGACCTATGCCGAGATGGCCAGGGAGGCGATTTCGCCCTTCATCGGCGACGCCCTGCCTGCGGGCGCGCTCGACCGCGCATTGGATCGCCTGACCAAGGGCTTCGACCATCCGGCCGTGACGCCCCTGGTCGAACTGGAGCCCGGCCTGTTCGTGCTGGAGTTGTTCCACGGTCCGACCGCCGCCTTCAAGGATCTGGCGATGCAATTGGTCGCGGCCCTGTCGGACGAGGCCCTGGCCGCGACGGGCCAGACCCTGACCCTGCTGACCGCCACCAGCGGCGACACGGGCGCCGCCGCCGTGCGCGCCTTCGCCGGCGCCGAACGCATCAAGCTGATCGTCCTGCACCCGTTGGACCGCGTCTCGCCGGTGCAGCGCAAGCAGATGACCACGGTCCAGGCGGACAATGTCCTGAACCTGGCCGTGCGCGGCGATTTCGACGACTGCCAGCGCCTGGTGAAGGGGCTGCTGGCCGAGGAAGGCCTGCGCGAAGGTGGTCGACTGTCCTCGGTCAACTCCATCAACTGGGGCCGGCTGGCGGGACAACTTCCCTATTACGTCTCGGCTGCGGCCCAACTGGGCCAGGCGGCGACCTTCGTCGTTCCGACGGGTAATTTCGGCGACGCCTTCGCCGGCATCGCGGCCAAGAAGATGGGGCTGCCGGTCCGGGGCTTCGTCGCCGCCGTCAACCAGAACGACGCCCTGGCCCGCGCCCTGAACCAGGGCGTCTACGCCCGCCGCCCCGCGGTCGAGAGCGGCAGCGTCTCCATGGACGTCCAGGCGCCGTCGAACTTCGAGCGACTGGTCTATGTGGCCTCGGGCCGCGACGCCGATGCGACCCGCGCCGTGTTCGAGACCTTCGCCCGCGAGGGATCGGTCACGCTGTCGCCCGACCTGCTGGCCGCCCTGCGGGCCGAGGTGTCAGGCGTTTCCATCGACGAAGCGACCACCAAGGCCGAGATCGCCCACGCCCACGCCGCCTGGGGCCGGGTCGTCTGTCCGCACACGGCCGTGGCCCTGGCCGCCGCGCGCCGACTGGACCGCGCCGAAGGCCCTGTCGTCGCCCTGTCGACCGCCCACCCGTCCAAGTTCGGCGCCTTCGTGTCGGATGTTCTGGGCTTCGAACCCGAACCGGCCCCCGTCATCCGCGCCCTGGGCGACCGACCGGAACGCCTGACCGTCATCGACAATACGGCCGAGGCGGCCCTGGCGGCGGTGAAGGGGTTCGCGGGTTAGCCGTCAACCATCCGGACGCCGCCTCATACAAGGTTGCTCCGCTCCGGAAGGTAGGAGACCCTGGCTGCGCGGCGAAAAGCCGACCCCAACCATCGGAGCCCGCCATGATCGCCGCCCTGCTCGTCGCCGCCGCCCTCAGCGGATCGCCTTCGCCGTCCGAGGGCGGAACAACCTCCAGTGAGGTCACAGAGACAGCCGCCGCCGATGCTCTGAATCCGGCGGCCGTAGAAGCCATCTCGACCGTCATCTACGACTATGTGGACGGTCAGTTGGAAGGGGATCCCGCGCGCGTCGCGCGCGCCCTGCACCCCGATCTCGCCAAGCGCGCCGTCAGGACGCGCCCCGATCCCGACGAGCCTCTGGGCCTGCGTCGCATGAGCCGTGACGAATTGGTGGAACTGACCCGGCAGGGCGCATTGCGAACGCCGCGCGATGCCTGGGACCGCAATGTCAGAGTCCTGGACATAGCCGGCAATGTCGCTTCAGCCCGCGCTGAAACCCCTTGGTTCGTGGACTATTTTCATCTCGGCCGGTTTGGAGACCGTTGGGTGATCGTCAACGCCCTCTGGTTCCCCAAACCCTCGCAACCGACGCAATAGTCCCTAGACCGTCTCCGCCGCCTTCCAGTAGTCCAGCCGTCGGAAGAAGGGCGCAGGGTCCTTGGGCGTGACCAGGTTGGCCGGGTCGTGGAACAGGCGGTCGTGGAGACGGGTCAGGGTGAAGCGCACCGCCGCCGCCGCGCCCAGGCCCGGCAGGGCCGCGGTCTCGGCCGGCGTCAGAGGGCGGACGGATTCATACCCCTTCTGGAAGGCGCGCAAGGCCGAGGGCATGGGCCGTCCCTCGGCGTCGAAACCCCAGGCGCTGAGCGCGATGGCCAGGTCGTAGGCCAGGACGTCCACACAGGCGAAATAGAAGTCGATCACCCCGCCGATGTCGCACTTGCCGTGCTCGTTCTCGGCGAAGAGGACATTGTCGGGGAAGTAGTCGGCGTGGATCGGTCCATGCGGCAGGGCCGGGTCGCTCCACGGCTCGGCCAGGCGCGGCAGCAGGGCCTGGATCTGGTCCAACATCTTGCGGTCCACGCCGCGCGCGGCGGGATCGCAACGCTCGGCTAAAGCGTTCCAAGCCTCTGGCCCGACAGGATTTTTTCTCTGGCCCGCATAGCCGGCGGCGTCGAGGTGCAGCAGGGCCAGCACCTGCCCTGCGCGATACTGCTCCTTGTCCGTCGGCTCGCGTTTCCAGGCGCCGGCGGCCCAGTTGACCACGGCCGCCGCCCGCCCGTTCAGGGCGCCGATCATCTCGCCTTCGCTGTCCAGGACCGGCGCCGGCGTGGGAAAGCCGTGCGCCGCCAGATGCCGCGCCAGACCCAGGCAGAACGGCAGGGAGGCGGCGTCCGTCCGCCCCTCGAACAGGGTCAGGACATAGGTCCCTTGATCGGTTTCCAGCCGATAGTTGGTGTTCTCGACCCCCTCGGCGATCGGCGTCAGCGCCTTGGCTCCGCCGAGAGGGTAGCGCATGAGATAGGCGTCGGCCTGTTTCAGCGTGACGGGCGTGAAGACGGCCATGACCTAGACCAGCTCCGCCGCCGCGCGACGGGCGCGCACCACGTCGGCCACATCGGCCAGGACGCTTTCCGTCGTGGCCCAGCGCCCGGCGCCGCGCCCCTTGCACGTCCAGACCCGACCATCCTGTCCATAGACCTTCAAGGCGTTGCGCTCCCCGTCCAGGGACTGGAAGAGCGCATCCGTCAACTCGCCGTCAAGCCGGACCGAGGCGTCCAGGTCGCCGTCGCGGTCGTGACAGGAGCCTATCTGGCGCACCGGCTTGTCGCCCAACTGCGATTCGGCGGCCAGGACGTCGCGCGGCACGTCGTCGGGCGAGCGGCCGAAGGCCTCGAAGCACAGCAGCTTCACCTTGGCGGCGGCGTCGTGACCTTCCAGATCGGACGAGGGGTCTTCCTCGGCGAAGCCGGCGGCGCGGGCGTCGGACAGGGCGTCGGCGAAGGTCGCCCCCTCGCCCAAACGCTGAAGCATGAAGTTGACCGTGCCGTTCAGCACCGCCTCGAAGCCCGCGACCGGGCCGGCGGCGCGGGCGGCGCGCAGGGTCTCGATCATGGGCGAGCCGCCGCCGACCGAGGCCGACCAGGCGACGCGCGCGCCGTGAGCGTCGGCCAAGGCCTGCAGCCCGCCGGGATCACGGGCCACCGCCTGCTTGTTGGCGCTGACCACGTCGCAGCCGGCCTCCAGCGCGCGGCGGATCAGGGCGTGGCCGGCCTCGCCTTCAGACAAGGCTTCGAGCACCAGGTCGGGCTTCTGGGCCAGCCAGGCCTCGACGTCGTTGGTGAAGAGCTCAGCCGGGGCCGCCACGTCGCGCTTCTTGGCCGGGTTGCGCACCAGGACGCCGACCACCTCATAGCGTTTGTCCGGCAGCAGACGGTTCAGCAGGCCGCCGCCGACCACGCCGCATCCCGCCAGGGCCACCTTCAGCGGCCGATCCCGCGCGACCGGACCGGGAGGCGCACCGCGATCCCCGACCACCGTGCCTTCAGCCCGCCCCAAGGCCGCGACCTCGATCTCGACCCCTCGTGACTGGCCCAGATCAATGGCGTCGTGCTGGACCAGGGCGCCGCCCAGTTGCCGCGCCGTGTCCCAACTGGCGCGACGATAGCGCAGCGGTCGACCCGTTTCCGACGCCGGATCGCGATCGTAGAGGCCGTCCACGTCCTTCACCAGGCGCACGCGCTTCAGGCCCAGCTCCGCCGCCAGGACCACTGCCGTCAGATCCGACCCGCCGCGCCCCAGCAGGGCCACCCGGCCGTTGGACCGCACCCCGCCGAAACCGGGAACCACCACGACCTCGTGCCGGGCCAGAGCTTCATGCAGGGCTTCGCCCTTCAGGCTGACGGGACGGGCGTGTTGGGCCGGCCCCTCGACCACGATCCCCAGTTCACGCACCGACAGGCCGACCGCGTCCAGACCCACCCGGTCGCAGGCGATGGCGACCAGGGCCGCCGCCTTCTCCTCGCCCAGGACTACATAGGCGGGCAGAAGTTCGTTCTCGTGATCCAGGCCCAGGCTGCGGGCCTCGGCCAGCAGCTTGTCCGTCTGTCCGGCCAGGGCCGAAACCACAGCCACCACCTTACGTCCGGCGCGGACGTGGCCGTAGATTTCGGAGGCCACGGCGGGGGCTTCATCCGCATTGCGCAGGACGGAGGAGCCGAACTTCAGCACCACCACCTCGGCGGCGGAGGCGGCCTGGGGTTTCTGTTTTTCGGCGACGAGGGCGAGGGCTGAGGCGGGCATCGGGGTCATCCTGAAGGCGGGTCTGGGGAAGATGTCGGGGTGGGCTCGGGCCAATAAAAAACCCGCCCGGGGGCCCGGGCGGGGTGTTCGGTTTTTGCGTTTTTCGCCTAGTCGGCGCGCATCATCCGGTCCCCGCCCGCGAGGGCATGGTGGTGGTACCGGTGGTGGTAATGACGGACGCGACGAGACCCGTCGCCGAGGCGGCGATCATGGTCATCTGCATGCTGGCGAGGCGGTCAGGCACAGGCGGCGTCCGGGTTGAAGATCGTGCCTTAAGGTGTTCCACGACCCCGCGCCGCGTCAAGCCCCAAAAGAACGAATTTCTCCCAAACCATCCCCACAAGCGCAATTTCACCGACATTTCGCGACACCGGTACGAAATGGGGTGAAATTTTTCCCTTGACCGGCGCCCTTCGCAACCGCAACGTAAGATCACTCATCAAGACCGGCTGAGGGATTAGGCCCTTTGACGCCGGGGCAACCATCGGGTTCCGCCCGAAACGGTGCCAACTCCTGCGGGGTTTTCAGGGCGACCTGAAGACCGCGAGAGATGGGTGGAGCGTCGACGAGGCGATGCTCCACGGTCTGTCACTGCATGGGTTCCTTGGCGAGCCGTTTTGCTGAGTGACCGAGACCCATGACCCTGGCCCTGATCGATCCCGTCGCCCCCGCCGAAGAGCCCGCCTGTCGGTCCGCTTCCGCGCGCCGTCCGTCCGAGTTGCTGCAGCGCGACGGGGCTCATGACGTCTTCGTCCCCATTCCCGACGGCTTCGAACTCGATTTCGGCGGAACCCTGATCCAGAAGCAGGTGATCGGCCGCCTGCACGGCAAGGTCGGCGCCCCCCTGATCGTCGTGGCCGGCGGCATATCGGCCGACCGCTACGTCCACCGCACCGAGACCAAGGGCCTGGGCTGGTGGTCGGGCGCCGTGGGCGTGCGCGCCCCCATCGACCTGACCCGTTTCCGCGTCCTGGCCTTTGATTTTGCGCCCGAGTTCGGCGAGGGCGTCAAGGACGCCAAGACCCCCCTGACCGTCACCACCCAGGATCAGGCCCGACTGTTGGCCCTGCTGCTGGACCATCTGGGCGTCGAGAAGGTCGCCGCCTTCATCGGCTGCTCCTACGGCGGCATGATCGCCCTGGCCTTCGGCGAGCTCTTCCCCGACTGGGCCGAGCAGCTGGTGGTGGTGTCCGCCGCACACCGCCCACACCCCCTGGCCACCGCCTGGCGCGGCATCCAGCGCCGCATCCTACAGCTTGGCCTGGAGACCGGCCGCGTCGATCAGGCCGTGGGCCTGGCCCGCGAACTGGCCATGACCACCTATCGCACCCAGGAAGAGTTCGGCGAACGCTTCGATTCCGAGGCCCCCAGCCATGCGGGCCAGGCCTATCCGGTCTGCGACTATCTGACGGCGCGCGGCCGAGCCTATCGCGACCGCACCACGCCCTCGCGCTGGCTGACCCTGTCGGACTCCATCGACCGCCACCGGGTCGAGCCCGAGGCCATCACCGCCCCCGTCACCCTGGTCGGCTTCACCACCGACCGCCTCTGCCCCATCGACGACATGAGAGAGCTGGCCGCGCGCCTGCCCAACCTCTGGCGCTTCGAACAACACTCCTCCCTCTACGGCCACGACGCCTTCCTGAAGGAAGACGCCCTGGTCGCCGACATCCTGACTTCCGTACTGAAGGACATTGACCAATGAGCCGCGCCCGCCCCGCCGATCCCCGCACCATCGCCGCCCGCTCGGGCGTCGATACGGACACGGCCCACGGCGCGGTCATGCCGCCGCTGTATCTGTCGTCGAACTACTCCTTCGCCGGCTTCGACCAGAAGCGTCGTTACGACTACTCGCGCTCGGGCAATCCAACTCGCGACATCCTGGCCGAAACCCTGGCCGAGTTGGAAGGCGGCGCCGGCTGCGTCGTCACCGCCACAGGCATGGCGGCGGTCGACCTGCCGCTGAGCCTGCTGAATCCCGGCGAACTGCTGATCGCGCCGCACGACTGCTACGGCGGCACCCACCGCCTGCTGACCGCCCGCGCCAAGAAGGGCCATTTCCGCGTCGCCTTCATTGATCAGAACGACGGCGAGGCTCTGGACGCCGCCCTGGCCGACGGCGCCAGGCTGGTGCTGGTCGAAACCCCGTCCAACCCCCTGCTGCGCGTCGTGGACGTGGCCGACGTCTGTCGTCGCGCCCATGCGGTCGGCGCCAAGGTGGTGGCCGACAACACCTTCCTGTCGCCCGCCCTGCAGCGCCCGCTGGAGCTGGGCGCCGACATCGTCGTCCACTCGACCACCAAATACATCAACGGCCACTCCGACGTGGTCGGCGGCGCCGTGATCGCGGCCGATCCGGCCGATCATGAGCAACTGGCGTGGTGGGCCAACTGCCTGGGCGTCACCGGCTCGCCCTTCGACGCCTATCAGACCCTGCGCGGCCTGCGCACCCTGTTCACCCGCATCGAGCGCCAACAGGCCACCGCCGGCCTGGTCGCGGCCGCCCTGGAACAGCACCCGGCGGTCAAGGCGGTTCACTATCCCGGCCTGGCCTCGCATCCCGGCCACGCCCTGGCGGCGCGTCAGCAGGTCGGCCCCGGCGCCATGCTCAGCTTCGAGCTGAACGGCGGCACGGACGCCGTGCGCGACCTGATCGAGGCCCTCGACATCTTCACCCTGGCGGAGTCCCTGGGCGGAGTTGAAAGCCTGATCGCCCACCCGGCCACCATGACCCATGCCGCCATGACGCCCGAAGCCCGCGTCACCGCCGGCATCACCGACGGCCTGCTGCGCCTGTCGGTCGGCCTGGAGCATCAGGACGACATCCTGGCCGACCTGATTCAGGCCTTGGACGCCCTGGTCCTGCAACAGGCGGCATAAGAAAAAGGCCCTCTTCCGCCACGCGAAAGAGGGCCTTTCCTTGAATCCGAACGGAATCCTTAGGCGACGGCGCGCGCCAGGGCCTCCATGCGGCCGCGCGCGTCGAGGTCGCGCGCATCGTCCAGGGTGAACTGCCCCATCATCCGATCCAGCTCGCGAGCGTCCTGGGCCAGGGAATGGCTGGCGGCGGTCGATTGCTCGACCATCGCGGCGTTTTGCTGCGTGACCTGGTCCATCTGGGCCACGGCGACATTGACCTCTCGCAGGCCGCTGGACTGTTCCTGAGCCGAAGCGACGATCTCGCCGGTGATGGAGGTGACGCGCTCGATTCGGTCGCCGATCCGCTGCAGGGCCTCGCCCGTCTGGCCGACCAGGCTGACGCCCGCTCCGACCTGCTGGCCCGAGGCCGAGATCAGGGTCTTGATCTCCTTGGCCGCCTCCGCCGAGCGCTGGGCCAGGGCCCGCACTTCCGAGGCCACCACCGCGAAGCCCCGGCCGGCGTCGCCCGCACGGGCCGCCTCGACCCCCGCGTTCAGCGCCAGCAGATTGGTCTGGAAGGCGATCTCGTCGATCACCCCGATGATGTCCCCGATCTCGTTGGAGGAGCGCTCGATCTCGCCCATGGCGGCGACGGCGCGACCGACCACAGCCTGTCCCTGGGCCGCCTCCTTGCGCGCGGCGTCGACGAACTGACCGGCCTCGACGGCGTTCTCGGCAGATCGCGCGACGGTGGCGGTGATCTGTTCCAGCGCGGCCGCCGTCTCCTCCAGACTGGCCGCCTGCTGCTCCGTGCGACGTGACAGGTCGTCAGAGGCCTGGCTGATCTCATGCGCCCCTGCGCCGATGGTCTGGGACCGCTCGACGATGACGCGCATGGTCGCCTGCAGCCGTTCCATGGCCGTGTTGAAGTCCGTGCGCAGCTTTTCATATTCGGCGGCGAAGGCGGCGTTCAGGCGGAAGGACAGCTCGCCGTTGGACAGACGCCCCAGACCGGCGGCCAGACCGTCCACGACCTGGGCCTGCTGGCGAGCCGTCTCGGCGTCCTGCTCGGCCTTGGCCAGACGGGCCTGCTCGGCGGCGGCGCGTTGAGCCTCGGCCTCGGCCTCCAGCCGCACCTTTTCCTCGGCGTTGTGCTTGAAGGTCTGGACCGCATCGGCCATGCGGCCGATCTCGTCGCGGCGACCGACGGCCGGCACGGCCACATCCAGATCGCCCGACGCCAGCCGCGTCATGGCGCGGGTCATGGCTTCCACCGGACGGCTGAGAGCCCCGACCAGCCACAGCGCCGCCGCCACGGCGATGACCAGGGCCAGGACGCCGCCGACCGCAAAGCTGACATAGGCCTGGACATAGGCCGTCTCCTTCGCCTTCGCGCTGGCGGCGGCGACCATGGCCTCCTTGTCCTGAATGGCCTTCACGGCGGCGCGGATATTTGTCAGACGCCCCTCGTTCTTGAGATCAGCCAGAGCCTGGGCTCTGGTGGCCGGATCACGCGACAGGATCATCACGCCCTCGGCGCTGCGATGGAAGGAGTCGCCTGCGGCCTGCAGCCCCGCCTGCTCAGAAGCATAGGCTCCCGCGCCGTCGCTGGCGGCCAGGTCGGCCAGCCGCGCGGTGAAACGCTCGTCCGCCTCCCTGTAGTGGGTAGAGAACTCTGCGTCCCCCGTGGCGACGAAACCGCGCATGGCGTTCTGCTGCTCCACGGCTGCGGCCATGACGAGATCCGATGTCTTGAAGATCTCGCGCGAAGCCGCATCGTCGGCGTCCGCCCTATGCAGAACCGTCACCGCCCACAAGACCACCATGGTGGCCAGGCCGCAGGCGCCGATGACAGCCGCGAAGGACAGGATCAGCTTCTTGGGAACCGACAGATTCTGCAGCATGGGAACGCTCGATGAAAATACTGAGCCCTCTCCCTAAGCGCGCCCTCTTAGCCAAAGGTTTAGCGTGAGACAGCGGGAATATACGTAGAAGCCCCTACAGGGCCTTGAGCACCACCGAAAGCGCGGTCAACAGCAGATAGACGGCGAAGGCCTTTCTGAGCACCTGGCGATTCAGCCGATGCGCCAGTCGCGCGCCATAGGGCGCGGTCAGGGCCGTCAGCACGCCCATGATCACGGCGGCCGGAACATTGACATAGCCCAGCGACAGCGGCGGCCGCCCCGGCGCATCCCAGCCGAAGATGGCGAAGCCCAGAGCCGCCGTCGCGCCGATGGCCAGGCCGAAGCCGCTGGCCGTCGCTACGGCCTGATGGATCGGTCGCCCGCACAGGGTCATGGTCATGCCGCCCAGGCTGCCGCCGCCCACCCCCATCATGGCCGACAGCAGGCCAATGCCCGTTCCCACGCCGCGGCGGCCCCAATCGGTCGGCAAGTCCTTTCGCAGCGTGAACCGCTCCGGCAGCAAGCCCATCTGAGCCGCGACCAACAACAGGCAGAGGCCGTAGACCACCGCCAGTCCGCCCATCGAGGTGAAACCCGCCACGGCCGCACCGATCAGGCCGCCGAACGCCACCCAGGGCGTCCAGGTCTTCAACACCTGCTCGTCCACGGCGCCGTGCGCCCGATGCGTGGCCAGAGACCGCCATGAGGTGGCGACGATGGTCAGCAGCGAGGTGCCGATGGCGACATGCAGATTTCCCTCGCCCCCGACGCCCAGAACGGAAAAGGCGTAGAAGAGAGCCGGCACCAGCACCGTGCCGCCGCCGACGCCAAACAGGCCGCCGATCAGACCGGCGATCGCCCCGGCCCCGATCAGGGCGGCCGTCATCATCAGGAGTTCGGAAAGCGGCAGGCCGTTCATGCCCTTGGCATAGCCTCCGCCGGCATGGACGTCATCCCGAAGACGAAGATCAGGCGGCCTTGCGCGCCTCGGCCTCGCGGACGGCCTCGACGGCGCGGTCCACGACCTCCAGGCCCGCGCCCGGCCTGACGCCCTCGACCGTCAGGATGCGGCGGAAGGCGCGCGCACCGGCCCGACCGTGCATCAGGCCCAGCATGTGCCGCGTCATGCTCGCCAGATTGGCTCCGGCCTCTAGTCGTCCGACCATATAGGGACGATAGCGTTCGATGGCGGCGAAGGGATCGACGTCCGGGGCGTCCATGCCGAAGATACGACGGTCCACCTGCCCCAGCAGGGCCGGTTCATGATAGGCCGCGCGGCCCAGCATGACCCCGTCCAACCGCACGCCGTCGGCGTCATCCAGATGCGCCTCGGCCTGATCCAGATCGCCGATCCCGCCGTTGATGCAGACAGTCAGGTGCGGCCGTTCCCGCTTCAGACGCCGCACCAGGGCGTAGTCCAGAGGCGGCACGTCGCGGTTTTCCTTGGGCGACAGGCCTTTCAGCCAGGCCTTGCGCGCATGTACGACGAAGCTGGTGATCCCGACCGCCGCCGAGGCGTCCACCGTGGCGAACAGGCTGACTTCAGGGTCCTGATCATCAACGCCGATGCGGCATTTGACGGTGGCGGGAAGGCTGACCGCCTCCTTGATCGCCGCCATGCAGTCGGCCACCAGTTCCGGCTCGCGCATCAGGCAGGCGCCGAACCGCCCCGACTGCACCCGGTCCGAAGGGCAGCCGACGTTCAGATTGATCTCGTCATAGCCGTAGGCCTCGCCGATCTTCGCCGCCTCGGCCAGTTGCACCGGGTCCGAGCCGCCCAGTTGCAGCGCCACCGGATGCTCGACCCCGTCAAAGCCCAGCAGCCGCTCGCGGTCGCCATGGATCACCGCCGGGGCGGTGACCATCTCGGTATAGAGCAGGGCCCGGCTGCTCAGAGCGCGGTGAAACGCCCGGCAGTTGCGGTCGGTCCAGTCCATCATGGGGGCGACGGACAGTCTGTGCGGCGGGTGTTGCGTCATCGCTCAAGAAGATCGGCGGGCGGAAAGGCGGGCCATATAGCCCAAACCGCTCGCCAGGGCGAATAAGGTCGTCCCGCGTCAGAACCAGGCCTTGATCCCGACGACGAAGCGCGTCGCGTCCACGTCGTCGCCGCGCGCCTTGGCGTAGTCGGCCGTGTCGCCGAACGACCGGCTCCACTCGACGCCGACATAGGGGGCGAATTCCTTGCGGATTTCGTAGCGCAGCCGCAGCCCCGCCGTGACAGAGGTCAGGCCCGACCCGATCTCCAGTTCGGGGATGTCGCTGGCGGACAAGGCGATTTCGATCGCCGGTTGCAGGATCCATTTCTGGGTGAGGCGCTGGTCGTATTCCGCCTCGACGCGCGCGGTCAGGTCGCCCTCGGTCGAGAGGAAGGCGGCGGCGCTCATCTCGAACCAGTAGGGCGCCACGCCCTGGACGCCCACGGTCAGGTGGGTCGTGTCGTCGCCGTCGGGACGGAAGTCCTGACGCACGCCGGCCTGGACGTCCCAGAAAGGCGCGACGGCGCGGCTGTAGAGGGCCTGGACCTCGGCGTCGTGCAGCTTGCCGTCAAGGGCGCCCTCGCCTTCGGTCTTCCACCAGAAGCGGTTGATGTCGCCGCCCGTATAGCCCTGGGCGTTCCAGCCGTAGCCCTTCTCGCCGTCGCCGAAGCTCGCCTCGATGGAGTCGATCAAGACGGCGGTGATGCGGACGTCCCCGTTCTCGGCCAGCAGTTGCTTGCGCGACGCGGCCATGACGGCGGGATCGAACAACAGGTCCGCCGCATGGGCGGGCGCGGCCCGCGCGGCGGCCGGCGGCGGCGTCTCGACCATGCGGCCGCCGACGGCGTCCACGCTGGTCGGGATGTTGGGCGCCCCGCCCGCCATGGCCGACATGTTGTGACCGGCGTGGGGATCAGCCGCAGCTACGGGAGCCACGCCCATGTTGTGGCCGGCATGAAGGTCAACGACCGGAGCCGCCGACATGCTGCTCATGTCATGGCCAGCATGGGGATCAACCGGCGAGGCGCCGGGCATGACGCAATCATGAGTCGTGGCTCCCTCAGCGCATTTCGGACAGGTGCAGGTCTTGTCCGTCGTTTGAGGCGCCGCGGCCGGGGCCATGTTGTGGCCCGCATGAGGATCAGCCGCTGGCATCTGGGTCGGAGCCATCTGCATCGCGCTCATGTCGTGGCCAGCGTGCGGGTCAGCCACAGCTACCGGAGCCACGCCCATGTCGTGCCCCGCATGAGGGTCGGCAGCAGGTGCCTGGGCCGGAGTCATTTGCATGGCGCCCATGTCGTGACCCGCGTGCGGATCGGCGGCGGGCGTCTGAGCCGGAGCGGCAGGCCGGGGACGAGGCGCAGCGGCGCGCGGCTTGGGCGCGGGCCTCAGACGAGCTTGCGGCGGACGGGCTTGCGCCGGGCGCGCAGGTGCAGCGTGAGCGCCGTGGCCCGCATGGCCCCCATGGCTCTGGGCCACGGCGGAACCGGCGGCCAGCACCAAGGGCAGAACCGCGACGGCGGCGAACAGGGCGCGGCTCATCGGGCGGCTCCTTCCAGCGGACGAACCGTGACGACGTTGAACATCCCCGCATGCATGTGCATCAGCAGGTGACAGTGGAAGGCCCAGTCGCCCGGCGCGTCTGCGGTCAGGTCGAACGTCACCTTGGACCCAGGCGCCACGTTCACCGTGTGCTTCAGCGGCTGATAGCCGTCGTGCCCGTTGACCAGCTCGAAGAAGTGGCCGTGCAGGTGGATGGGGTGGGCCATCATGGTGTCGTTGACCAGGGTCACGCGCACCCGCTCGTTCAGCTCGAACCGGATCGGCTCGACCAGCTCCGAGAACTTGCGTCCGTCGAAGCCCCACATGAAGCGTTCCATGTTGCCGGTCAGATGGATTTCCATCGAACGCGACGGCGCGCGGGTGTCCTTGTTCGGCGTGAGCGAGCGCAGGTCGGTGTAGACCAGCACCCGGTGATCCACGTCCTGCAGACCTTGTGGACGTTCGCCCAGGCGATTGGACGGCGCGGGCGCAATGGCGTCCACCCCGACGCCGATGGCCATGTCGGCCGGGGCGTTGTTCGGGTCGCGCATGCTCATGGCGCCGTGATCCATAGGTGCGGCCGTCGCCCCGGCAGCAGCGCCGTGCGCGGCATGGTCCATGCCGGCCATGGAGCCGTGGTCCATCCCGCCCATACCCATGTCGGCCATGGTCAGGTTCGGAACCTTGCGCAGCGGCGGGACCTCGGCCGTCATGCCCAGACGCGGGGCCAGGGTGGCGCGGCCCATACCCGAGCGGTCGATGGCTTCCGAAACGATGGTGTAGGCGCGATCCTCGGTCGGGCGGACCACAACGTCATAGGTCTCGGCGACCGAGATCTGGAACTCGTCCACCTCGACCGGGCGGACATGCTCGCCGTCGGCCTGGACCACGGTCATGGCCAGGCCCGGAATGCGGACATTGAAGATCGACATGGCCGAGGCGTTGATGATGCGCAGGCGCACCCGCTCGCCGGGCCGGAACAGGCCGGTCCAGTTCTCTTCCGGGCCGTGGCCGTTGATCAGATAGGTGTAGGTCGTGCCATTGACGTCCAGGATGTCGCGCGGGTCCATCCGCATCCCGCCCCACATCCGGCGCTCGGCCAGGCTCATGTCGTCCGACCCGTCCAGCAGACCCGCCAGGGTGGTCTTCTGCATGTTGAAGTAGCCGGGGCTCTTCTTCAGCCTGGCCAGGATTTCGTGGGGATGCAGGAAGCTCCAGTCCGACAGGACCAGGACATGCTCGCGGTCATAGCCGACCGGGTCCACGCCCGCCGGGTCGATGACGATGGGACCATAGTGGCCCATGGCCTCCTGCATGCCCGAATGACTGTGGTACCAGTAGGTGCCCGACTGCCTGATCGGGAACTCATAGACGAAGGTCTCGCGCGGCTTGATGCCGGGGAAGCTGACGCCCGGCACGCCGTCCATCTGGAAGGGCAGCAGCAGGCCGTGCCAGTGGATCGAGGTGTCCTCGTCCAGGGTGTTGGTCACGGACAGACGCACGTTCTGCCCCTCGCGCATCCGCAGCAGAGGCGCGGGCAGCAGGCCGTTGACGGTGAAGGCGTGCCCCGTGCGGCCTCCGACGGTGAAGTTCGAATGGCCCACCGTCAGGTCGATGTTCGGCCCCGTCAGCGTCGGCAGGTCGGCGCGCAACCCCGTCGATCCGGTCTGGGCCCAGGCGGGCAGCAGGCCTTGCAGACCCAGGACGCCGCCGCCCAGGGCGGCGCCTCGCAGCAGGGTTCGACGGTCCAGGGATGTCAACGCCATGAAGCCTATCATCTCAAGCAGGGCGCGGGCCGGTCGCGGCGACGCGCAAGGGAAGGAACTGTCTGTCGATACGCATGCAGCGCGCGCATCCCTCACGCCGGCCTTGCGGCAGGGCGCCGCAGCGCCCCCGGACAAGGCCGACCCGGGTCTCAGGATTTCAGGACGGATGCAAGCCTTTGCCGGGCGCGGGCGATGCGGGTCTCCACCGCCTTGGGCGTGACGCCCAGCAGTTCGGCGATCTCGGCATGGGACCTTCCCTCCAGCGACGCCAGCAGCAAGGGCGCCTTCAGGGTGTCGGGCAGGTCGGCCAGGGCCCGGTCCAGGGCGGCCATGCGACGCCGGTCGTCCAGGCGCGCTTCCGGCTCGGGCGCCGGCTCTCCCCTCGCCAGCGCCTCGGGCGCGTCTAGGCCCATGACGCCGCGCACGATGCGCCGCACGGCGCGCTTGCGGCCCCAGTCTCGGCACTTGTTGACCGCGATGGCGCGCAGCCATGTCGCGAAGGGCCGCGCCGGGTCGTAGCGCCTCATGGCCAGCCAGGCGGCGGCGTAGGTTTCCTGCAACAGGTCCCGCGCCTCGTCCGCATCGCCGACATAACGGCGCACGAAGCGATAGAGGTCGCCGCTGGTCGCCGCCATCAGGGCGGAGAAGGCGGCCCTGTCGCCGCGCGCCGCGCGCGCCTCTTCTGTATCGCCCTCGGCCGTCACCTGAGCCCTACCGGGGCTCTTGCGTCAGGGCGCCGGCGATTTCCCGGTCGAAGACGCGGGCCTGTTCCGGCGTCAGCACCGCCCGCATCTCGAACACATGGGCGATGGTCGCCTTCTGCAGGGCGCCCATGGCGTCATGGAAGTGATCGACCGCGGCGCGGACCTCGGGACTGTCGCCCTTGCTGGCGGCGATGGCGTCGGCCAGTTCGCGGTTGGCGGCGCGGACATCGGCTTCCAGCTGTTGACGCTGCGCGGCGAAACGGGCCTCGATCGCGTCGAGCCGGGCGTCCTGCTCGGGTTTCAGGTCCAACTTGCGGTGGACGATGTCGTGCAGGCCGGGCGTCTCGTGCCGCTTCATCATCCAGCCTGCGCCCAGCCAGGCGCCGCCGCCGCTGGCCAGGGCGGCCAGCAGGACGGTCAGGGCGACGGATTTCCAGTTCGCGCTCATCCGCCGACCTCGAAGCGCGTCATCGGCGACAGGCCGGCCGAAACGCTGAAGACCTGAATATCGGACGGGCGCGGCTCGAACGCCCGGCCCAGGACACCGCCGTTGGCGACCCCGATCACCAGGGCGGCGGCCATGACGGCCAGACGCACCTGCCCGGCGCGACGCTGCGCCTGCCGCTCCTCAATGCGACGCCAGACGCCGACGTCCAGCCCGGCCAGCCGTCCGTCCTCATCCGCCGAAAGCGGCGTCGCCAGCAGGCGCTCGATCTCGTCCGTCATGATCCCACTTCCTCGCGGTTCGATCGGGAATACGCGTCCCGCTGTACTTTCCCTTGAAAGCGCATGAGGGCGCGCGCGTCGAGAGGCGTATAGGCTTGGTTGGTTCGCGCTTTGGGGGAAGCCATGAAGGTGCTGCGATATTCGACCCAGATTCACAAATGGGTCGGCCTTGTCGTCGGGATACAGGTGCTGTTCTGGGTCGGCGGGGGCCTGGTCATGACCGCCATCCCGATCGAGACGGTCCGCAGCGAGCATCGCCTGAAGTCGCCGACGCCCGCCGCCCTGCTCCTGGATCAGGCCCTGCCCCTGACCGAGATCGCGCGCCTGTCGGGCGTGGCGCCGGCCAAGGCCGAGTTGAAATCCACCCAACGCGGTCCGGCCTGGATCCTGACCCCGGTCGAGGGCGCCCCTGTCACGGTCGCCGCCGCCACCGGCCGCCCCTTCGCCCCCATGACGGCGAACGAAGCCGCCGCCCTGGCCGTCGCCGCCTACAGAGGAGAGGCCGCGCCGCGCCCCGCCGTCCTGCTGGACCCGGCGCCGAAGGAGACCGGCCGCGAAGGGCCGATCTGGCGCGTGGACTTCCAGGACGCGGAACGCACCGCCTTCTATCTGTCGCCCCAGACGGGCGAGGTGGTGACGCGGCGCTCGGCGGTCTGGCGCTTCTACGACTTCTTCTGGCGGCTCCACATCCTGGACTTCAAGAACGGCGAGAACTTCAACCATCCCCTGCTGATCGGCCTGACCCTGCTGACGCTCAGCATCGTGGTCACGGGCTTCATCCTTCTGTGGATCCGTCTGGCCCGGGACCTGAAGACGGCCCGCGCCGTCCGGGCGGCCCGCCGCAAGGCCGCCGCCTAGAGCGCGGCGGGCGGCGGCAGGGTTCCCATGACGGCGACCACGGCCAGGACGGCCAGGCCCAGACCGAACTCCACGACCAGACTCCGCTTCAGATGCGGCAGGGCCTGGCTCGCATCCCGATCCATCAGCGGCGCCAAGCGCAGGCGATGCAGCGCCGCCAGGACGACCATCAAGCCGAACAGGCCCAACTTGAGCGTCAGCAGGAGGCCGTAGGGACTGTTCCAGAGGCCCCCGACCTTCTCAGGCCCGATCAGGAAGACGCTGTTGACCAGGCCGGTGACGACCAGGGCGGCCACGGCCGCCGTTCCGACCCCGGCGAAACCGGTCAGACTGCGCGCCAGACCCGCGCTCCAGGACGGATCGCGGCGAGGACGCAGGATCAGTACGGCGAAGGCGGCCAGGGCGCCGATCCAGACACAGGCGGCGATGGAATGGACGACGTCCGAGATCAGATGCGGCCACCGCCCCATCCCTTCGGTCGCCGCGCCATGGCCGGTCCAGGCGAAACTGGCCGCGACGATCAGGCCGAACAGGCTCAGCATGGCCCACGACAGACGACCCGGCCGCGACAGGATCGCGACGCCGAGCGCCAGGACCGCCGCCAGCGTCCGCACCGCCAGGGCCTGACCCAGACCCATGCCCGTGAGCATGAAGCCGAAGGAAGCGGGCTTGACCGCCTCCTCCAGGGAGCCCGCCATCAGGACGGTCTGGGCCAGCAGGGCGGTCGGCGCGGCCACGGCCAGGATCGCCGCCGCCCAGATCAGGACCGGACGAGGCCAGCCCAGGGTCAGGGGTTCGACCGCTCGCGCGCTGTAGAGCATGAAGGCGGGCAGACCCAGCAACAGGGTCCCGGCGACATATTGCACGCCGCGCAGGACGACGATCCCGACCTCCACCATCTCAGCGGACGGTGAAGTCGTAGCGGCCGGTCATGCGGTGGCCGTCGCTGGAGGCGATGCGCCAGTCGACCACATAGGCGCCGGCCGGCAAAGGCCGCGCCAGGGTTCCGGTCAGGGTCTTGCCGTCTTGGCTGACCTGGGTGCGGATCGTCGCCTTGACCCCGACGGCGTTGACCACGTCGAAGCTCGAGAAGGCCGGCGCCATGCGCTCGCTGAAGGTCAGGGTCAGGACACGCGGCGACGTTACGGTCGTCTCCGGCGCGGGCGTGGCGCTGACCAGGCGCGCATGGGCCTGGACCACGGCAGGCGCCGCAAGCGTCAGGGCGACGGCGAAGGCGAGGCCGGATAGAGGGCGGAACGGGATCATGACGTACTCCATGCAGGGATTTCCTCATGACTACGCGGCGCGACGATCCGTCCCTCCGGCGCCCGAAAGAATCCGTCTCTCGCCCCGTTGACCTTCCCATAACGGGAAGGTTTAGAAGGGTGAGGCTTCAACGACGAAAAGGCTCCGCCCATGTCCGACGCCTCCTTCCGAACCCTCGACCTGCCGGTTCTCGGCATGACCTGCGCCAGTTGCGTCGGGCGTGTCGAAAAAGCCCTGCTCGCGACGCCCGGCGTGACCGAGGCTCGCGTGAACTTGGCCGCCGAGCGCGCCCATGTGGTGCTGGGCGCCGAGGGTTCGCCCGCCGCCGTGGCCGCCGCCATCCGCACCGCCGGCTATGAGCCGATGGAAGAAGAGGTCGTCTATTCTGTCCGCGACATGACCTGCGCCAGCTGCGTCGGTCGCGTGGAAAAGGCCCTGGCCGCCGTGCCCGGCGTGCTGAGCGCCGGCGTCAACCTGGCGACCGAGCGCGCCACCGTCCGTTTCCTGTCGGGCGCCGTCGCCTTCCGCGATCTGGCCGCCGCCGTGCAGCAGGCGGGCTATGTTCTGGAACAGCCGGAACAGGCGGGCCTCGACGCCGCCGACCGCGAACAGGCCGCCCGCGCCGCCGACATCCGCAACCTGGGCCGGGCCGTCCTGATCGCGGGCGTCGCTACGCTGCCCCTGTTCGTGCTGGAGATGGGCTCGCACTTCATCCCCGGCATGCACCACTGGCTGGAGCAGACCATCGGCGTGCAGAACTGGCGGCTGATCAGTTTCGTCCTCGCCACCTTCGTCCTGTTCGTTCCGGGCCTGATCTTCTTCCGTAAGGGCGTGCCCGCCCTGCTGCGCCGTGCGCCGGACATGAACTCCCTCGTGGTGCTGGGCGCCAGCGCGGCCTGGGCCTTCTCGACAATCGCGACCTTCGCCCCCGGCCTGCTGCCCGAGGGAACGGCCAACGTCTATTTCGAGGCTGCGGCGGTCATCGTCACCCTGATCCTGGTCGGGCGCTGGATCGAGGCCCGCGCCAAGGGCCAGACCAGCCAGGCCATCCGCCGCCTGATATCGATGCAGGCCAAGACCGCCCGCGTCGTGCGCGACGGCGTCGAACAGGACATCGCCATCGACACCGTCCAGGCCGGCGACATCATCGTCGTCCGCCCCGGCGAGCGCGTCCCCGTCGACGGCGTGGTGACGGAGGGCTCGTCATACATCGACGAATCCATGCTGACCGGCGAACCCATCCCGGTCGAAAAGAACGCCGGCGCCAAGGTCGTCGGCGGCACCCTAAACACCACGGGCGCCTTCCGCTTCGAAGCGCAACAGGTCGGCGCCGAAACCGTGCTGGCCCAGATCGTCCGCATGGTCGAAACGGCACAGGGCGCCAAGCTGCCCATCCAGGCCCTGGTGGACAAGGTGACAGGCTGGTTCGTGCCGGTCGTCATGGCCGTGGCCGTCCTGACCTTCGCCGTCTGGTATCTGTTCGCGCCCGATCCGGCGCTGGGCATGGCCCTGGTCGCCGCCGTGTCGGTGCTGATCATCGCCTGCCCCTGCGCCATGGGTCTGGCCACCCCGACCTCGATCATGGTCGGCGTGGGCCGCGCCGCCGAACTGGGCGTCCTGTTCCGCAAGGGCGAGGCCCTGCAGGCTCTGCAAGGGGTTCAGGTCATCGCCTTCGACAAGACCGGCACGCTGACGGCGGGCCGTCCCGAACTGACCGACCTGAGCGTCGCGGACGGCTTTGACGAGGCCGAGGTCCTGGCCCTGGTCGCCGCCGTCGAGGGCCAGTCGGAACACCCCGTGGCCCGCGCCCTGGTCGAGGCCGCCTCTGCGCGCGGCCTGACCATCGCCCGCCCCGAGGCCTTCGATTCCGTGCCCGGCAAGGGCGTGGCGGGCGTGGTCGCCGGTCGCCGCATCGCGGTCGGCGCCGACCGCTACATGGCCGACCTGGGCCACGACGTCGCCGTCTTCGCCGAGGCCGCCGCCCGTCTGGGCGACGAGGGCAAGACCCCGCTCTACGCCGCCATCGACGGCCGACTGGCCGCCGTCATCGCCGTGGCCGACCCGATCAAGCCGACCACCGCCGCCGCCATCCAGGCCATGCACGGCCTGGGCCTGAAGGTGGCGATGATCACCGGCGACAACCGTCGCACGGCCGAGGCCGTCGCCCGTCGCCTGGGCATCGACGAGGTTCACGCCGAGGTCATGCCGGACGGCAAGGTCGCCGCCGTCAACACGCTGAAGGCCGGCGGCCGCCGCGTCGCCTTCGTCGGCGACGGGGTCAATGACGCCCCGGCCCTGGCCTCCGCCGATGTCGGCATGGCGGTCGGCGGCGGCGCCGACGTGGCCGTCGAAAGCGCCGACGTGGTCCTGACCGGCGGCGACCTTCGCGGCGCCGTCAGCGCCATCGGCCTGTCCCGGGCGACCATGAGCAACATTCGCCAGAACCTGGCCTGGGCCTTCGGCTACAATGTCCTGCTGATCCCGGTCGCGGCGGGCGTCCTCTATCCGGCCTTCGGCTACATGCTGTCGCCCATGCTGGCGGCGGGGGCCATGGCCCTGTCCAGCGTCAGCGTGGTGCTGAACGCCCTGCGCCTGCGCGCCTTCAAGCCCCACATCGAAGGAGCCGTCTCATGAACATCGGCAAGGCCGCCAAGGCCACCGGCGTCTCGGCCAAGATGATCCGCTATTATGAATCCGTCGGCCTGATCCGCCCCTCGGAGCGGACCGAGAGCAACTACCGCGACTTCGGCGAGCGCGACCTGAACGACCTGCGCTTCATTCGCCGCGCGCGGGGGCTGGGCTTCTCGGTCGAGGAGATCACCCGCCTGCTCTCTCTCTGGCGCGACCGCAACCGGCCCAGTCGCGAGGTGAAGGCCCTGGCCGAGAAACATGTCGCCGACCTGGACGCCCGCATCGCCGAGATGCAGGCCATGGCCGACGCCCTGCGCGACCTGTCCCGCTGCTGCGCCGGGGATGACCGCCCCGACTGCCCCATCCTATCCGACCTGGCGGGCGCGCCCGCCGCCGTTTCCCAAGGAGTTGTTCAATGATCGCCCTGACCATCCCCAAGATCCGCTGCGAAGGCTGCGTCGCCTCCGTCGAGAAGGCCGTCGCCTCCGTGGACCCCGCCGCCGTCGTCAAGACCGACATCGAGGCTCGCCGCGTCGAGGTGGCGACCGAGGCCGACCGCCAGACCCTGCTGACCGCCCTGGCCTCGGCCGGCTATCCGGCCGAGGAGGCCTGAACATGAACAAGATGAAGATCGCCACCCTCGCCTTCGGCGCCGTCCTCCTCGGCGGCGCGGGCTTCCTGATCAACGGCCTTCCCACCGTGGCCCAGGCCGCGGACATGACCGTCTACAAGAGCGATTCCTGCGGCTGCTGCGGCGGCTGGGTCGAGCACATGCGCAAGGCCGGCTATGCGATCCGCATCGTCTCCACCGACGACCTGATGCCAGTGAAGACCCGCCTCGGCGTGCCGGACTCCCTGTGGGCCTGCCACACCGCCGTCGTCGACGGCAAGGTGATCGAGGGCCATGTTCCCGCCGCCGCCGTCGACGCCTTCCTGAAGGCGCCGGGCGCCTCGCGCGGCATCGGGGTCGGCGGCATGCCGACCGGCTCGCCCGGTATGGAGGCGCCCGGCTACGCCCCCGAACGCTATGACGTCATGCGCTTCGGCGGCAGCGCCCCCGCCCGCTTCATGACCTTCGAGGGCGCGAACCCGGTTCGTCGCTAAAGACAAGGGCCCCGCCGGATCGCCGGCGGGGCCTTTCACTTCAGTCCCTGACCAATCCGCCGTCGACCACCAGGTTCTGTCCCGTCACCGCCCGGCTCCAGGGCGAGGCGAAGAAGAGCACCGCGTCGGCGAACTCCTCCGGTGTCGTGACCGAACGCAGCGGCGTCATGCCGGCGATCAGGTCGAACACCGCGTCCGGCGTCGCCGCGCTGGCGTCCGTGGTACGCAGCAGGCCGCCCGAGACCATGTTGACCGTAATGCCCGACGGGCCGAGATCGCCCGCCGCCGTCCGCGTCAGGCTGAGCAGTGCGGCCTTGGCGGCGGTGTAGTCGTGATAGGGCACCACCGGATTCTGGAACAGGTTGGTGCCGATGTTGACCACCCGGCCGAACGTCTGCGCGCTCATGCCCGGCGCCGTGGTCTGGATGACGTTGAGCGCGCCGCGGATCACGGTCGAGAACTGGCGCTCCATGTCTTCCCACGGAATATCGGCCATCTGCGCCCGTGCGTCGCCGTTGAAGCTGTAGTCCAGGGCGTTGTTGACTACGGTGCTGATCGGCCCGCCGAAACGAGCCTGGGCCTTGGCGACCATGACCTCGACCACCGCCCGATCCGTCACATCCGCCTGAAGCGCGATCGCGCGATCACCCAGTTCGGCGGCCAGAGCCTCGGCCTGCTCGCCGCTGGCGCGCCAGTTGATGACGACCCGCGCGCCCTGCCCCGCAAAGGCGCGCGCCGCCGCCGCGCCGACCCCGCGCGCTCCCCCCGTGATGAGGACGATCTGATCGCGGATTTCCATGAGAACGACTCGCAGAGAATGAAACCCCCCAAGCCTTAGGCCGCCCGCACGGCCAAGGCCAGTCGCGCCTAAACGAACACGGGTTGAATTTAGGAAAATTCCTAATTAGTCTTTTCCCTATGAACAGCCTGTTCAAAGCCCTGTCCCATCCGGTGCGCCGTCGCATCATCGCCATGCTGCGCAAGGGACCGCTGGCGTCCGGCGACATCGCCGCCGCCTTCGACATGAGCTGGCCCACCATCACCGGCCACCTGAACGCCCTGAAGGAGGCGGGCCTGGTCAGCCCCGAACGCGAAGGCCAATCGATCCGCTACCGGCTGGAGATCTCGGCGGTCGAAGAGGCCCTGGCCTTCCTGATGGACCTGAGCGGAACAGGCAAAACCGACGAGGAGGAGACGCCGACATGACCATGCCCCGCTTCACCGTACTGGACGCCCTGACCGTTCTGACGGTCGTCGGCCTGATTGCGGTCGCCGTCGCCGTTCAGGTCGCGGGTCCCACCACGCCCCTCCCCATGCATTTCGACATCCACGGTCGGCCCGACCGCTGGGGCGACCGCAGCGAACTGGCGGGCGTCATCGCCTTCATGGCCTTCATGGCCGCGATCACCGCCGGACCGATGAGCTGGTACGCCAAGCGCACGCCGGACGCGGCGCGGCGGCGAGGACTGGAGATCGGGCAACTGGTCTCCCTGCTGGCCGTCGCCGGGGTCAGCGCCTTCATGATCTGGATGACCTTCGGACGCGGCGCCGCCTCACCGGGCATGTCCCTGACCATGACCGCCGCCCTGATGAGCCTGCTGTTCGCGGTTCTGGGCGCCTTCATGGGCCGGATCGCGCCCAATCCCATCGTCGGCGTCCGCACCCCCTGGAACTACAAGAGCCGTCTGGCCTGGGACCGCTCCAACCGGCTGGCGGGCCGCCTCTTCTTCTGGCTGGGCCTGCTCGGCCTGATCACCGCCCCCGTCGCGCCCCAGCCCCTGGGCTTCAGCCTGCTGATCGCGGGCGTCCTGATCGCCGCCGCCTGGTCCGTGCTCGAGAGCTGGCGCGTCTGGCGCGCCGATCCCGACCGCCAACCCTTCTAGCTTCCCCTTTTTCAAGACGGAGACAAGCATGCTGACCCTCGCCGCCGCCCTGTTGCTTTCGCCGGTGTCGACCCCTGTCGAACTGGCTTCCAGCCCCGCGCCCCTTCACGGGACCCTGCTGACGCCGGAGGGCCAGGCCAAGGCCGTCGCCGTCATCCTGCCCGGCTCGGGTCCGACCGATCGCGACGGGAACAGCCCGCAGTTCGGCATCCGCGCCTCGACCTACCGCCTGCTGGCCGAGGGACTGGCCGAACACGGCGTCGCCTCCATCCGGATCGACAAGCGCGGCGTCGGCGAAAGCGCCGCCGCCGGCCCCGCCGAGGCCGACCTGCGCTTTTCCGCCTATGTCGATGACACCCGCGCCTGGGCCGCCGAAGCCGCGATGAAGGCGGGTCGTCCCTGCGCCTGGCTGATCGGCCACAGCGAGGGCGCCCTGGTCGCCCTGGCGGCGGTCAGCGGCGGAGACGACAAGGTCTGCGGTCTGATCCTGCTGTCCGGGGCCGGTCGCCCGGCGGGGGCGGTGCTGCGCGAGCAACTGGCCAGCCTGCCCGAGCCGCTGAAGACCCGCGCCGACGCTGTCCTGACCGAGTTGGAAGCCGGCCGCACAGTGGCCGATCCGCCCGCGGAACTGGCCGCCCTGTTCCGCCCCTCGGTCCAGCCCTATCTCATTTCGTGGTTGGCTCTGGACCCCGCCAGACTGGCCGCCGCCTATGACGGTCCGATCCTGATCGGCCAGGGCGCGACGGACATCCAGGTCGGCGTCGCCGACGCCCAGGCGATCAAGGCCGCGCAACCCCGCGCCGATCTGGCGGTGTGGGAGGGCGTCAACCATGTCCTGAAGACGGCCCCGGCGGACCGCGCCGCCAATATCGCCGTCTATATGGATCCGTCCCTGCCGCTGGCGCCCGGCGTGGTCGACACTACGGCCGCCTTTATCCTCAAGCCTCGCTAGGCTTCCACGCCCCGGCCTCTTTCTTGCGACGGCTGGCGCAAAGGAGGCCTTCGACATGGGTTGGAGCGCGTTTTCGTCCCGAAATGAGCCACCGCCCATCATGCGGGGCGGATGGCTGGACGCCCTGCGGTTCATCGTGGCCGGGCTGATCATCCTCCACCACTTCCAGGCCTCGGCGCCGGTCCCCCTGGCGGCGGCGGTCCATCCCGTGTTCGAGCGCGGCGGCTTCCTGCTGACCAACTTCTTCCTGATCGATAGCGGCTATGTGCTGATGCGCGTCTACGGCGCCTCGGTCGCCGGAGGGCGGATGTCGAAGACCGACTTCTTCCTGAAACGAGCGCTGCGAGTCTATCCGGCCCATCTGATCATGGGCGGCCTGCTGGTCGCCATGGTGCTGCTGGGAACGGCCATCGGCCTGCCGCCCAGCCATCCCGAGTGGTTCGCCTGGGATCAGCTTCCGGCCCAGTTGGCCCTGGTGCAGTCGTTCGGGGTTCACGGCGGTCTGGGCTGGAACGCGCCCAGTTGGTCGATCTCGGCCCTACTGGGCTGCTACCTGGTCTTCCCCTGGGTGCTGCGCGGCCTGACGCAGGTCGGACCGTGGACAGCGCTTGGCCTGGTGATCGTCGGCTATCTGGCGGCCAATGAGCTGTGCTGGGCGATCCTGAAGTATCCGACCTATCAGATGCCCCTGGCCTTCGGCATCTGGCGCGCCCTGCCCCTGTTCATCCTGGGCATGGGTCTGGCCTGGTTCGCGCAAGGCGTCTGGATCAATCCGCGCCTGGCCGGGTGGGCCTTGCTGCTGGCCTCGGTCGCCCTGGCGATCGTCCAGTATTTCGACAAGCACGCCCTGATCTCCCTCGTCTTCATCTCCATCATCATCCTGGCGGCGGGCGCCGTGCCGGTGAAGAAGCCGTCCAAGCTGATCGAACAGGC
This sequence comes from Brevundimonas faecalis, assembly GCF_040549405.1. Lineage (NCBI taxonomy): Bacteria > Pseudomonadati > Pseudomonadota > Alphaproteobacteria > Caulobacterales > Caulobacteraceae > Brevundimonas > Brevundimonas faecalis. The sequence goes on from NZ_JBEPTF010000004.1 coordinate 370,608, forward strand.
GGCCGTCGTCTCCTTCTCCATGTTCATCTCGAACGAGGTGGTGCGGATCGGCTGGTTCGGCCTGGCCGAGGCCACGTCGAACAGGCTGAACCTGGGCGAAGCCTGGCGCTGGCTGTTGTGGGTCATGGGCGTGGGCGCAGCCTTCGTCTTCGCCTTTCTGTTCCACTACGGCGTCGACAATCCAATCCAGAAACGCATCCGCGCCTGGCTGAAGAAACGCGGCCACGCCCGGGCGACCATCAAGGAGCCGGTGATCTCGCTCGAAGGCTAGGCGCCGCCGACCAGGTGCAGGATGTTGCCGTCCGGATCCTTGAACCAGGCCAGACGCAGACCGCCGGACACATGGACGTCGCCGTCCGACTCCATCTGGTCGTAGTGCTCGAAGACCACGCCCTGGGCCTTGAGGTCGGCGACGATGTCGTCGATCTCGACGCCCACATCCCAGACGACGGCGTTGGCCCTGTTCGTCCCGGCGTAGTCGGATCTATAGACGCTCAGCCAGGTGTTGCCGGTGCGATAGCCGAGCACGCCGTCCATCGCCGTATCGGCCAGGTTCAGGCCCAGAACGTCGGAGTAGAAGACCCGCGCCCGTTCCAGATCGGTTACGCCGACGATGGCCGAGGAATTCCTGTCGCTGAGCATGTCCTTCTCTCCCTTGTTCAGGAAAGAAAACCATCGGGAAGCAGGTTCGATCCTCCGTCCGCCTGATGAAGGCGTTCTCAGAGATAGCCCGTGAAGCGCGGGGCGACGTCATAGGCGTCGTTTATCCCGTCCTCATAGACGATCGGCGTCGCCTCCAGTTCCTGCGGATCGACGTCGTCCAGGCAGGCGATGTTGACGCAGACGAAGTCGCCGCCCAGGGGCTCGAAGCTGGCGCGCGCGAAGGGGTGCAGGCCGCAGCGGCCGCAGAAGACATGCTGGATCTCGCAGGCGCCGTGCCGATACTCGACCAGCTTCTCCTCGCCCTGCGTCACGCGAAAGCGCTCCGGCGTGGTGAAGACCTTCCACATCCGGGTCTTGCGGCAGAAGGTGCAGTTGCAGCGAAAGGTGGTCGTCCACCAGATCCCGGGACGCGGCGGCGGCGAGCGCTGTCCTTCGGGCGCCAGGTCGATCTCGCACTCGAAACGCACGTCGCCGCAATGGCATCCGCCGCGTCGGGTCTTCAACATCGGGAAGCTCCGTCAATCGCCTTGGTCGAGAGAAACGCATGGATGCGGGTCCTGTCCAGACGGCGGCGACGCGACACGGCAACGCACCACTCAAGGCACGTCGAGTCGACCGGACATAACGGGCGTTTCAGTTGACAGCCCGGCCGCCAGCCGCCTTCTGACAGCTTCAGTTTTAAGGGGAGCAGTCATGCGTCGGTGGATTCTGGCGATCAGCCTGGGCTTCATGGCCACGAGCGCCTTGGCGCAGACCACGCCGATCCGCCTGGAAGACGGCGACGTCGCCCGCTTCTGGACCGCCTATGACGCCGTGCGCGCGGCGGACACGACCGAAGCCCAAAAGGCGGCCTTCCAGCGCCTCTATATCGACCAGGGCACGCCGGGCCTGGCGGCTTTCATGGAAGCCAAGGGCTATACGGCCGACACCTATTTGAACGCCATTCGCGCCTATCCGGCCTACTGGGACTCGGTGCGACCGCGCACGGCGCTGGCGGCGGGCGCTCTGACGCGACTTGAGGGCCACCTGGAACGCTTCAAGACCCTCTATCCCGACCTGCGTCCGGCCGCGATCTATTTCGAGGTCGGCGCACTGCGCTCGGCCGGAACCACCCAGGGCGACAAGGTGCTGCTGGGCGTTGAGATGGCCACGGGCGACGCCAGCGTCGACATCTCGGAAATGCCGCCGGGCCTGCAGCGCTTCTTCGCCTCTTATTTCGCCAGCAAGCCGCTGGAAAACCTGGATCTGCTGGCCGTGCACGAGGTGGTTCACACCCAGCAAGGCGGCGAGCGCGGCAGCCTGCTGGCGCAGGCCGTCTATGAGGGCGTGGCCGATTTCGTGGCGGAACAGGTGACGGGACGGATGCCCGACCTCGCCTATGTCGCCTACGGTCCGGCCAATGATCTCGCCATCAAGGCCGCCTTCCGCCGCGACATGGCGGGCGAGGATTTCAGCGGCTGGCTCTACAACAGCACCGACAACGCCTTCGGGGTGCGCGACCTGGGCTACTACGTCGGCTACGCCGTCACGCGCGGCTATTACGACCGCGCCCCGGACAAGGCGACCGCGCTCAAGACCATGATCGAGCTGGACTATTCCGATCCGGCGGCGGTTCAAGCCTTCGTGGAGGCTTCGGGCTATCTGGCGGACTAAGCGGTCAATATGCGCCAAAATCTGAAAAAACACGCGAAACGGGGCTGGTTCCTGCTCTGCCTTCTGATCGTGCTCGCTATTGGCTACTTTGGTCCGCGTCCCAATCGCGACCGGGTGGAAGCTGCTGAGGCCGCGCTGGAACAAGCCGGCTATCACGGCGCCCGCGCCAGCCGGCAACAACAACCGAAGAGTATGCATCGCTGCGGCGTCGGTCAGATCAAGAACCGCGGCTATGCCTATGCATGGGAAACAGAAACGGAAAGCGGCGTGTACTGCTACCCCATAGACGGGCAACCTCATCGCATCATTCTGAACGAGTGAGATCAGGCTCGGCCTGAATGTCTGCGGAAGGAGGCCCCCCCTCAGATCGGCATCCGCATGATCTCCTGATAGGCGGAGATGACCTGGTCGCGCACGGCCATGACGGTTTCCAGCGAGGCCTCGGCGGACGACACAGCCGTGACGACGTCGATCAGATTGCCCTGGCCCTGGACCATCTGGCTCATCTGGGTTTCGGCGCCGCGCGTCTGCTGGGCCGTCTGGGTCATGACGTTCTGCAGCAGTTCGGAAAAGCCCGGCCCCTGCGCCGCCGAAGCCGCGCTGGGCGGCGTCGCGGTGGGCATGGCCCCGCCCTGAACCGCCGCATAGGCCTTGGCCGCCATCATGGGATTCATGGGTCAGGCCTTACTTCTTGATGATGTCGAGGGTGCGGGACTCCATGTTCCGCGCCGTCTCGATGACGTTCAGGTTGGCTTCGTAGGCGCGCTGCGCCTCGCGCATGTCCATGGCCTCGACCAGGGTGTCGACATTGGGCCGCTGGACATAGCCCTGGGCGTTGGCCGCCGGGTGCGAGGGGTCGTATTCCATGCGGAAATCGCTCTGGTCCGGTCGGACCTCGGCCAGGACGACGCCGGTCGCTCCGTCGACGTTGCGCGCCTGGAAGACCGGAGTCTGGCGGCGATAGGGCTGGCCGCCCGCGACATTGGCCGTGGATTCCGCGTTGGCGATGTTCTCGGCGATGATGCGCATCCGCGACTGCTGGGCCTTCAGCGCGCTGGAGGCCACGGCCATGGCGGTGTTGCGGGGCGTGACGGGACGGTTGTTGATTGGATCGGGCATGGGTCAGTCGTCTCCGGGATCAGGCCGCGGGCTTCTTGGCCGCCAGGCGGATCATCTGCATGGACTTCTGGTAGAAACCGATGGCGGCGTCATAGGCCATCCGGCTCTCGGCCATCTTGAGCATCTGCTCCTCGACCACGACCGAGTTACCGTCCAGGGTGGTTTCGGAATCCGGCGTGCTGACGGCCTCGAACCGGGCCGGCTGGCCCGGCGGCGAAAGGTGCCGCGCATTGGTCGCCGCCATCCGCAGACCGCCGCCCGAACGCAGGGCCTCGGCGAAGTCGGTCGGCGTCTTCAGGTCGCGCGCGACATAGCCCGGCGTGTCGGAGTTGGCGACGTTCTGGGCGATCACGCGCTGACGATCATCGAGCCAGCCGAGGCGGCCCTTGATCTGGTTCAGCAGAGGCAGGTCGGTGACGGACACTCCGGTCCCCTTCATGCGGTTCGATCGGCAGAATTTGCCGCCTGCATGGTTAATATCCCGCGTTTCTAAACGCGCCGTTAACCACGAGCCGCGAAACGTGCGGGCGAAGCGGCGCACCTGTGCGCGCTGCCGGGGCTCAGATCTCGCATGAATTTCCTCGACCTGTTCCGGGCGGTGTTCGGCCTGGCCATCACCCTGGGCCTGATCGGCCTGGCGGCCTGGGCCGCGCGTCGCTACGCGCCGCAGCTGATGGCGAAGCTGCAGGCCGAGCGCGGAGCGCGGCGGCTGCAGGTGCTGGAGACCCTGGTCCTGGATCCGTCCCGCCGCCTGGTCCTGGTGCGGGTGGACGCCGAGGAACGGCTGATCCTCCTGGGCGAGGGTCGCGAACTGGTTGAACCGCGCCAGACGGGAGACGCCCAATGAACCGCCCCGCCCTCCTCGGCCTGCCGACGCGCGCCGAGCTCAAACGCGCCGCCCTCCTGTCGCTGATCACCACCGCCCTGTGCCTTGTCTGGCCCCTGGGCGCCCTGGCGCAGGAGGCGGCCCAGGCCGCCCAGTCGGGCTCGGCCATCAACATCGACCTGGGCACCGGCGCGGGTCTGACCCAGCGGGTGGTTCAACTGGTCGGCCTGATGACCGTCCTGTCCCTGGCGCCCTCCATCGTCATCATGACCACCAGCTTCGTCCGCATCGTGGTGGTCCTGTCTCTGCTGCGCACGGCCCTGGGCATGCAGCAGTCGCCCCCCAACGCGGTCCTGGTCTCCCTGGCCCTGTTCCTGAGCGCCATCGTCATGGCCCCGACCTGGCAGGACGCCTATGATTCGGGGGTCCGCCCCCTGATGGATCAGCAGATGGAGCTGCCCCAGGCCTTCGATGCGGCGTCGGAACCTGTGAAAACCTTCATGCTGGCCCAGGTGGACCGCGACGACCTGGCTCTGTTCACACGCCTGTCGAAAATCGAGCCCCCGCGCGACATGCAGGAACTGCCCCTGCGAGTGGTCACTCCGGCCTTCATGATCAGCGAGCTGAAGAAGGCCTTCGAGATCGGATTTCTTCTTTTTGTTCCGTTCCTTGTGATCGATCTGGTGGTCGCCAGCGTGCTCATGTCCATGGGCATGATGATGCTGCCTCCGGTGGTGGTCTCCCTGCCCTTCAAGCTGATCTTCTTCGTCCTGGTGGACGGGTGGAGACTGGTCGCCGGAAGCCTGGTCGAAAGCTTCCAGCGGGCCTCCGGAACGGGATAAATCCCCAGCCTCAGGGGCTTTGAGCGTCATCCGGGCTTGCAAAGCCGGCGCAAACACGTGTTGATCCGGAGGTCTTCGCCCGGGAATCGGGCGACCACCTTTGGGAAAACCCTCATGACCACTCAAGCCGAACTGATCGCCGCCGTCGCCAAGGACGCGGGCGTTTCGCAGGCCGACGCCGGCCGCGTCCTCGACGCGATCGTCAAGAACATCCACAAGAGCCTGGTTTCGGGCTCGGACGTTCGCATCTCGAACCTGGGCGTCTTCGACACCGCCGAGCGCGCTGAGCGCGAAGGCCGCAACCCGGCCACCGGCGCGACCATCAAGATCGCCGCCTCGAAGGCCGTGCGCTTCCGCGTGTCGAAGCCTCTGAAGGACGCCGTCAACGGCTAAGCCTTCGGACCCTCAAGCAGGGTCCATGGCTCCCCGCTTCTTCAACGCCTCGCGTCGAAAGAATGGGAGCCGACCTTCCTCAAGTCGCCTGACGCCACGCGTGAGGTCTTGGGGAAACCGAAAAGATCAGGCGGCCGCGGCCGCTTGTGGACGGGCGGGGGCCGGACGGTCTCCGCCCGTTTTCTGTGGCGTCGTCCGCTCGCGGAACTGGGCCTTGGTCTGCGCGATCCAGCCGGCGTAGGTGTCGGCCCCGGCGCTGAGGGCGGCGAAGTCCTGGGGCCGGCCCGAACCGTCGGCGCCGTCCAGCCCCGCCAGGGCGATGCGGATCGCGCCCGACGCGCGCGCGCCGTCGGCGAAGCCGGAATAGTTGCGCGACAACCGGTTCAGGCTGGCGGCGTCCCGGGCCAGGGAATAGCCGACGCCTGCGCGGATCAGCCGGCTTTCCTCGTCCGCCGTCAGGGGAATGACCGTGTCGCGATAACGATTGCCGAGCTGCTGTTCATAGAGGGCCGCGGCCGCGCCCCACTGTTGCTGCTTCCACAGGATTTCGGCTCGCACGTCGCGAGCGGCGGGCGAGGCGTCCTTGCCCAGCACCTCCAGCGCGTGGTCATAGCGCCCCAACTCCATCAGGGCGCGAGCCTCAAGGGCGCGGCGCTCGGCGTTCATGGCCGTGGGCAGCAGGGTGGTGCGCGAGGACCAGATGGCCTGGAGCGCCTGTTCCGGCTGGCGGTTCATCAGGTAGACGGTCGCCAGATTGGTCGAGACCTGAGCCCGCGCCACCCCGTCCAGCCGGTTCTCGGCCTGGTATTTCAGCAGTTCGGCGGCCTGATCCAACAGATCGACGTCGATCAGGCGTCGCGCCAGACGCCTCACCATCTCGTCCCCGTCGGCGCCGACCGGCGTCAGTTCACGGAAGTCGAAGAAGAGGGCAAGGGCCTGGACCGGCTGCAGGCCGTCCGCCGCCCCGTCGAGGAAGAGCGCCCGGAAGGCGCCGTCCAGATCGGCCTGAAGCTTGTCGCCGCCCGGAAGCGTCATGATCTTGCGCCCCGCCGCCTTCAGCGTGGTCAGGGCCTCGCGATAGCGCCCCTGGGACAGGTAGAGCTCGCCCAGGGTGCGGATGACCGACAACTCGGTCATGTCGCCGCGCCAGCGCCATTTCAGCGCCTCCAGCTGGGCGGCGGCCTGATCGGGCTTCAGCGTTCCCTTGGCCATTTCCAGGCGCACCACGCCGAGACGGGCGGGGGTGGAAACGCCGTCCAGCGGGGCGCGCGCCACCGCCTTGTAGAGGGCCAGGGCCCGGTCGGGGGTCTGTTCCAGCTCGAACAGCTTGGCCTGGACCAGGCGGGCGGCCAACTGGTCCGGCGCCGAAATCTCCGGCTGGCTGAAGACATAGGCCAGCAATTCGCGCGCGGCGTTTAGGTCGCCAGTCTCGACCGCCGCCAGGGCGTGGGCCGTGCCGAAGCGGGCCCGCCATTCGGGGCTGAAGCCGTCGACCACGCCGGCGCCCGCCGCGAACCCCTGGCGCGCCGTGGCCCAGTCGCCGCGCTGGGCCGCGATATAGCCCTGCCAGACCCGGGTGGAGGGATCGCCGGCCAGGGCGGAAGAGGAAAAGTCGGCCTCGGCCTCGTCCAGGCGGCCGATGGAGGCGCGGGCCGCGCCGCGCAGTCCGCGCACCTCGGCCACGCCCTGCATGGCGGGGGTCTGCTTGACCAGGGCGTTAAGGACGCCGATCGCCTCATAGCCCAGGCCGTTGCCGACCAGGAAACGCGCCAGGGCCAGGCGGGCCTCGATCGGGGCGCGCGGATCGTCCACGGCGCGCATGCTCTCGCGCTCGGCCGCCTCCTGCAGTTGGGCGCGTCGCGCGATGAAGCCCCCCTCCTCCGATCCGCCCCAGTCGGCCAGGATCAGGGCTGGGCGCGGCGCGGCCTTGGGCGCGGTGTCGGCGTGGGCGGCGGCTTCCAGCCCCACGGTCGGGGGCGACAGGCTGAGCCCTCTCGGGCGGGACAGGACGACCACGTCCCCCTCGGCCTTGACGGTCAGGTCGTCCGTCGGGGTCTCAACCGCCAGGCCGTGGGCGGTCGGCAGCAGGTTCAGGTCCACCGTGCGCCGCCCCGTCCGCAGCCCCTTGCCGGGCGCCAGGGCGGTGACGGCGGCGAAACGATCGCCGACCATGGGGTCCGTCAGCCAGATCGTGCGGGTCGCCCCGGCCATGCGCGCGGTCAGGGCCGTCTGCGCCGTGTCGTCGCGCTCTATGTCCACGCCGCTGACCGAGGGCGCCATGCCGCCCAGGGTCACGACCCAGGCGGCGCCGTCGGCGCGGGCGGAGACGGCCTGTCCCTCGGCGGCCGGAATGCGGATGGCGGTGAAATCGGGACCCGCGGCCCAGCGCGCCTTGGCGGCGGCCCCGGCCTGTACGCCCTTGGGCATGTTCATGCGGGCAGCGGCGTCGAACACCACCCAGACCGCTTCCCCGCGTCGGAAGACGGCGGCGCCCACGGGCGCGGCCCAGCGGAAGGTCAGGCTGGTCGCCTCGTCCTTGATCTCGGCCGCGACGGGAACGACGCCCCCGGCCGGAACGGGCGAGGGACGGCTGCCGTCGGCGCGCGGGCCGGGCGCATAGAGGTTCAGCCACACCGCCCCGTCGGCCGAGCCCGTGCTGGCGGCCGCGCCCTCGGCCAGGGTCAGGACCAGCTCGGTCCCGCCCGGCGTGGAACGGGTCTCGATCTTCTCCACCCCCTTGGGCGGATCGACGCGCAGGCGGCTGACGTCGGGCGCGGCCGTCGTGCCGATGCGGACGACCACCACCCGGCCCTCCTGTCGCACGCGGGCGCGGGCGCCGACGACCCCGGCGAACTCGACCTTGGTGAAGACCGGATTGACGCCGACGCGGATCTCGACCGGATCGCCGGTGCGGGCCTGGGACTCGGCGTGGGGCGACAGGGGCGCGAGCACGACCACGCCCGCGGCCGCAGCGGCCACGGTCGTCTTCAGAACGCGCTTGCTGGCGGTTGCCCCGGACATCGGCCGCCATGCTGCCGCCAAGGGCTTTAATCGCGGTTAACGCCGGTTAAACCGCGAACGTCGATCGGGCGGGGGACGGGTAGGACAAAACACCCGCTTGCGGCGCGCGTCGGAAAATCCGACATCGGCGTATCGACGTCATGTCGCGCCGTTGTTCAGGAAAGCGTCTCGTGTCTGATCCCGTCTATCCCCCGCTCAACACGCTGAAGACCGGCGTGCGCTGCCGCTGCCCCCGCTGCGGCGAAGGGCCGCTGTTCGAGGGCTATCTGAAGATCCGCGAGAGCTGCCCGGCCTGCGGCCTGGACTACGGCTTCGCCGATCCGGCGGACGGCCCGGCCTTCTTCGTCATGTCGGCCGTGGGCGTGGTCGGCATGATCGGCTTCATGCTGTTCGAGTTCAACGTCCACCCGCCGATCTGGGTGCACTTCGCCGTCACCTTCCCCATCCTGGCCCTGATGTGCCTGGGCGTCCTGCGCCCCTTCAAGGGCTGGATGGTGGCCGAGCAATATTTCCACAAGGCCGAGGAAGCCACCTTCGTCAGCGTCGGCAAGCACGGCGAAGGCTACGGCTGGCGGGGCCAGGCCGAACGCGCCGCTCGCGAAAAGGCCCGCAGGGCCGACTGATCTCTACTGCGTCAGTTCGGGGATCAGGCCCAGGACCACGCCGCGCATGTTCGACTGCGGCTGCGCCATGGCCCGCACCAGCTGCAGGGTGTTGGCCGCCTGATCCAGGAAGGCGAACCGCGTCCGGTCGAAGCGGCAGTTCTGGAAGTTCGGCGGGGTTCCGCCCCGGAAGATCAGTTGCGCGCCCTCGAACCGGCAGTCGACGAAGGTCACGCCGTCCAGTTCCACATCTCCGGTCAGGGTCTTGCCGCGCGTCTGGGTCATGCCGTCTCTCCATGAATGGCGACGCCGGACATGGGGATTTCCACGCCCGGCGCCACCCGGGTCAGCGCATCACCCGCAAGGTCACGCCCACCGTCCTCGGCGCGCCGAGGAAAGCGCCCAGGGTTCCGCTCTGGAAGGGCGCGCCGAAGGCGACCTGGCGATAGTCCTGATCGAACAGGTTCCGGCCCCACAGCTCCAGGCTCCAGGCCTCGTCCCGCGCCAGGGCTACGCGGCCGTCCACCAGCCAGTGGCCAGGCTGGCTCTTGCCGGGATCAAGATCGGAGCCGGTGTTGTATTCCGACGAATACTTGGCCGCCAGGGTGATGCGTCCGGTCAGGCCCGCGCCGACCGGACGCTCATAGGTTCCAGCCAGGGAGCCGCTCCACAGGGGGGCGAAGGCCAGGCGACGTCCCGCCAGCAGGGGCAGGCCCGGCACAGGATCATCACCGTATTCGGTCTGGGCGTAGGTCAGGCCGCCCTGCAGCGACAGGCCCTCGAACGGGGTCAGCATGAAGTCCGCCTCCACCCCCTTGGCGCGAACCTCGGGCACGGAGCGGACCAGGAAGGTCGTCCCCAGGAAGGTGTTCAGCTGGAAGTCGTCATAGGTCTGACGGAAGGCCGCGGCCGAGACCAGCAGGCGACGATCCAGCAGGACGCTCTTGACCCCGACCTCCCAGGCGTCGGCGGTTTCCGCCGGGAAGGATCGCAAAACGTCGGGGATCATGTTGGTCTGGCCGCGATCCAGGTTGAAGCCGCCGTTCTTCCGGCCTCGCGACCAGGAGGCGTAGAGACGGGTCGCCTCGCCCGCCCGGAACTCGACGCGGGCCAGGCCCGTCCAGGCCTGATCCTTGACCGTGTCCGAAGATTTCAGGCCGTTGAAGGCCGGGTTGGACCAGGGCAGGCAGAGGGTGGCGTTGGTCACGCCGCGCCCCAGTGCGGCGGCGCAGGCGCGGCCGCCGTCGGTGTTGGCATAGGCCGCGTCCATGTCCTTGGTCTCATGCGTGCGGCGCAGACCCGCCGTCAGGGTCAGGCGGTCGGTGACGGCGTAGGCGGCCTGGGCGAACAGGGCGGCCGACCGGGCCGTCTGCCAATAGCGGTCCAGTTGCCCTTGACCTGCGACGAAGCTCTGACCGACCGGCAGGCCCGTCAGGGTCGAGACATAGGCCGGATCGCCCAGGGGATTGGCCGTCGAGCGCGACAGCAGGCGCCCGACATAGGCTTCATAGTCCGCGCCGTAGAAGAGGCTGTCGCGACGGGTCAGCTTCTCGTCCGCCAGGAAGAGGCCCGTCGACCAGTCCAGCCGTCCGTGCTCGCCCGACAGGCGGACTTCCTGCGTCAGGGTGCGGAAGCGGTTGGACCAACTGCCGTCGTCGGGGCGATAGGCCAAATCCGCCGAGGTGAAGTCCCAGTCCTGGCTGATGACGCCGCGCCAGTCGCGCACGGCCGACGTCGTCTCCAGGGTCGCCCAGCCCAGGTCGGCGGTCAGGTGCAGGGCCGCCCCCCGGTCGCGGATGCGGGTGTTGGTGTCGCGGTTGGACCAGGCGACCCGATCCCAGGGCCTGGGCGAGGCGGCCACGCCGCCGTCCGGCGCGAAGGTCGCCAGCAGCGCCGCCGTCGAGCCGGTGATCAGTTGCACGCCGACGCAGCAACGCTCGTCCCGCGCGGTCCAGTCGGCCGTCAGGCGCGCCGTCAGCCTGGGCGTCGCCCGCCACAGCAGTTGGCCGCGCACCGTGTCGTAGTCTTCGTTCTGATCGTCGTCCGCTGTGCGCGGGCCGTCGCCCGTCCGCACCGAATAGAGGCCGTCGCGACGACGGGCCGCGACATAGAGGCGGCCGGCCAGGACCTCGTCCAGGATCGGGCCGGTCAGGGAGACCGAGCCGCCCCGCGTCCCATGCTCGCCGACCGTCGCCTCTCCCGTCATGCGAGGCGTGAAGGACGGAACAGCGGTCACGACGTTGATGACGCCGGCCGAAGTGTTCTTGCCGAACAGGGTGCTCTGCGGCCCCTTCAGCACCTCGATGCGCTCAACCTCGCCCAGGTCGCCCAGAGCGGCGCCGTTGCGGGGGCGATAGACGCCGTCGATCATGACGCCGACGGAGCTTTCAAGGCCCGGGTTGTCGCCGACGGTGCCGACGCCGCGAATGCGGGCCGTGGTGAAGGTCTGGTTTGAGGTCGAGGCTACGACCAGGCCCGGCGTCAGGATCTGCAGATCCTTGATGTCGCGCACGCCCGCATCGTTCAGCAGGGGCTGGGTCGCCACCGTCAGGGACAAGGGCGCCGCCGCCAGCGGCTGCTCTTTCCGCTGGGCCGTCACCACGATCTCCGACACCTGGATCGCCCCGTCCGCCGCGCGCTCGTCGTCAGCGGCGAGAACGGGGGCGGCGAGACCGAGCACGGCGAAGGAGGCGGACGCGAGGCACGCGGCGCGAACAGAGAAGGTCATGGGGAGGAGGACCGCTGGGCGGAGCGACGGAACAGCATCGTCGCGGTGAGAGACCGCGCTCTAGCAGTCGCGTCGAAGCAGCGAAAGCCTGACCTTACGTCAACATCAGATGACTTTCAGGCCCGCCCGGCCAAGGGGCCGGAGGCCTGCGGATCAAAGCTGACCTCCACGCGGCTGTCGCCGCGCCCCAGGTCGTTGCGCACGGCGCCGCCGACACGGCAGAGACTCTCCAGATCCGGCTCGACGCCCGCCTCATGCGCCGTGATCAGATCCAGCAGGCGCTCCGCCTCCGCCAGGGAGGTCGGCTGCTGATCCAGAAGCCAGCGCTCCAGAGCATTCAGATTGACCGTCAGTCCGCCGGCGCGGACGGCGGTTTCCACCTTGTCGTTGCTCCAGCGACGCAACAGGTCACGCGCCGCTTCCATGCTCCATCGGCTCGCCATCACGCCGCTCCCGCAGGAAGCGCCGATCGGCGGCGATTTCCCACAGACCGACGAGGATCGAGATGCTGATCATGGTCCACATCCCCCAGTTCACGGTGATCACGGCCCAGGACATCCGCTTCATCACGATGAAGGGAACGGCGTGGGCGAGAACTGCGATCAGCACGAAGCCGGCGCAGAAAACGATCCACCACCGCTGCGCCCTCTCTGCGATCAACCATAGAGAGAAGAACAGTAAAATATCCAGCATAGCCGCCCAGATCAGCATGCCCGGGACGTAGAACATCTGCAGGACGCTGGTCGTCAACACCATGCCGACGATCGTCAGGACGGCCGCGCGATCGAAGGGTCCGCCACGCCGAAGCATCAACGCCAGACCCACCGCATTGGCGATCAACAATGTGAAATGAAGCGGATGCACGGAACCCCGTTGATGCTCGCATGACTCGCGCCCGCCCCCTGCGGATACGACGACCTCGATCAAGGTCGAGGGCGTCTTACATCAATCCAAGCCATCGCATGCGGTTCAAGGCTTCGAGGACAGGATGGACGAGGCTGACGCCGACCATGATGAAGATCAGCCAGACCAAGGCCCAGCCGATGACCAACCACAGCAGGGAGCCCCCCAGCTTCCTGGGTCGGCGCCAGCCGTCCAACGCCGCGTACCAGCCGTAGAGGCCAGAGCGGGTTTTCCTGTCCGCAACCGCCGCTGACGGCGCCGCAATGACAGGTTCAACTGGCGTAGAAATCGGGAGGTCGGATAGGGGGAGCGGCTCCCCTGAGTAGGAATCACTCAGACGCCGCGCAGCCTGCAAACGGTCGGAAACACCCAGCTTTTCATAGGCGCGGTGCAGGTGGTTCTGAACGGTGCGCGGCGATAGGCCCAACCGCTGTGCGATCTCCTTGTCGCCCAGCCGCTCTCCCGCCAACCGGACGATCTCCAGTTCGCGGGGGGTCAATTTGAAGCTCATTCCGTCTTGCGTCACATCCCATGGTTAGGATTGCGGCTTAGCTCGCGTCCAGAGGGAAATCGTCGTTCCTGCAAGTTTTACTTACAGGGTGGTCATCACGTCGCACCTTGCGCCGATGGATCAGACCGGCATGGCGCGATCCAGAATCGACCGAGCGTCGATCTGCGCCTCATAGGCGCCGTAGAAGGCCCCGCGCGATTGAAGCCTCAGGCGACAGAAGGCCTCGGCCAAGGGGCTCTTCGCCTCCAACAGCACTCCGGCCTGAGACGCCAGGGCCAGACGTTCAACCAGACTGCGCACGCCCATTTCCGAAGCAGAACCCACGTCGAACTCGTCCAGGAAGGCGTCATAGATGCGGTCGAGACCCCGTCGCCCGTCCAGCCAGGCGCGCAAGGCCTCGACCGATTCGGGCTCTCGGCCGAAGGCGCGCAGAACATCCAGGGCGATGACATTGCCTGACCCTTCCCAGATCGCGTTCAGCGGCGACTGGCGGAACAGGCGGGGCATGGGGCCGGTCTCGACATAGCCGGCGCCGCCCAGACTCTCCATCGCCTCGTAGGCCACGCCCGGCGCGCGCTTGCAGACCCAGTATTTGGCGACGGGCGTCAGCAGGCGACTCAGAGGGTCCTGCTCGTCGAAGGTCTGGGCCAGCCGCAGGGCCAGGGCCGTCGCCGCCTCGCTCTCCACCGCCAGGTCGGCCAGGGTCGCGGCCATCATGGGCTGGTCGATCAATCGCTTCTGGAAGGCCGCACGATGCGACGCGTGCCAGACGGCCTGGGCCAGGGCGCCGCGCATCTGCAAGGCCGAGCCGACCACGCAGTCCAGGCGCGTATGCTGCACCATGCGGATAATGGCGGCCACGCCGCGACCTTCCTCGCCGATCCTCTGGGCCAGGGCGCCTTGGTACTCGATCTCGGACGAGGCGTTGGACCGATCGCCCATCTTGTCCTTCAGCCGCATGACGCGGAAGCCCGCATTGCGCTGTCCGTCCGGTGCCCAGCGCGGGACCAGGAAGCAGGTCATGCCGCCGGGCGCATAGGCCAGGGTCAGGAAGGCGTCGGACATGGGGGCCGAACAGAACCACTTGTGTCCCGTCAGTCGATACCAGCCGTCTTCGCCTGTGGGTTCGGCCCGGGTGGCGTTGGCGCGCACGTCCGATCCGCCCTGTTTCTCGGTCATGGCCATGCCCAGGGTCACGCCCGCCTTTTCGACGGCCGGGCGGACGGCGGGGTCGTAGCGGCCCGACCTGACGCGAGGAACCCAGGCGTCGCCGACGGTCGGCTCCACCGCCAACGCCGGAACACTGGCGTAGGTCATGGTCATGGGACAGCTGGTCCCCGAATCCGCCTGCCCCGTGAGAAACAGGATGGCCGCGTGCAGCACATGGCCGTTCGCCGTCCCGTCCCAGGCGACCGACGCCAGCCCCGCCTCCAGTCCGAGGCTCATCAACTGATGATAGGCCGGATGGAACGTCACCTCGTCAATGCGACGGCCATAGCGGTCGTGCGTCTCCAGAACCGGCGGAACCCGGTTGGCCTGAACGCCCCAGTCGATGACCTCGGCCGAACCGCAACGTGCGCCCAGGTTCGTCAGCCGCGCTTCATGCGCCGCGCCGCCCGTCCGCCTCACAGCCTCCAACAAGGCCCGGTCGCCGGTGAACAGGTTGACGTCTTCCAGCGGCGGCGGCTGGTTCGTCACCTCATGGGTGTCCAGTTGGGCGATGGGCCGAAGCGAGGACATGGGCTGACTCCGTTTTCAGACGAAACCAGCTAACCACGTTCCGATCTTGCGTTGAAACCCCGAGTCAGACGCCCAGCAGTTGCAGACTGCGGGCGCCAGTGCTGACCACGCCGCGCGGCGCCAGGGCCTTGAGCCTGACCAGATCCGCCGAATTCGGTCTCACCAGTCGCACGCACAGACGCCCGGCCCGAACACTGAGGTCCTCCACGTTGTCGGCCCCGCCCAGGGCGCGCAGCATCTCGGACGACAGGATCGGAGCCGCATCCGTGACAACCGGTTCAGCGGTCTTCACGGCAGTCGACGACGGGGCCGGTGCAGATTCGCCCACCTGCGCCAGGCCGGAAAGGACCACGCGGATTTCGTCGGCCACGGCGTCGGCGATCGGTCCCAGGACGACCTGGAGCTGGCCGGCGCCGGGCGAGACGACGCCGCGCGCGCCCAGCCGCTTCAGCGCCGCCTCGTCCACGGCCTCGCGTGAACGGACGCCCAGGCGCAGCCGGGTCGTGCAGGCGGCGACCGAGGTCAGGTTGAGCGGCCCGCCCAGGGCGGCGACGAAGCCTTCCGCGCGTCCGCCCGCGACGTCAGGGGTCTGAGTGCTGGCCAGGGGCTCGTCGTCGCGCCCCGGCGTCTTCAGGTTGAAGACCGTGATGGCGACACGGAACAGGCCGTAATAGAGGCCGCCGTAGACGAGGCCGACCGGCAGCAGCAGCCAGGGCCGGGTCGAGCGGCCGAAGTTCAGCACATAGTCGAACAGGCCCGCCGAGAAGGTGAAGCCCAGCCGCACGCCCAGCAGGTCCATGACCACCATGGCGACGCCGGTCATGACCGCGTGGATGGCGTAGAGCACCGGAGCCAAGAACATGAAGGTGAACTCGATCGGCTCCGTCACCCCGGTCAGGAAGGCGGTCAGGGCCAGGGAGAAGAGCATGCCCCCGACCTCCTTCCGCCGATCCTTGCGCGCGGCGTGATACATGGCCAGGCAAGCCGCGGGCAGGCCGAACATCATCACCGGGAAGTGGCCGCTCATGAAGACTCCGGCGCTGGGGTCCCCGGCGAAGAAGCGGTTCAGGTCGCCGGTCGCGCCGTTGAAATCGCCGACGATGAACCAGGCCACATTGTTCAGGATATGGTGCAGGCCGGTGACGATCAGCAGTCGGTTCAGGAAACCGTAAACGAACAGGCCGATCTCGCCCGAACCGACGACGGCGCGACTGAAGGCGTCGATGGCGTGGTCGATGCCCGCGAAGCTCAGGCCGACGACCGCCGCCACGCCCAGGCCCGCCAGGCCGGTGACGATGGGCACGAAGCGACGCCCGGCGAAGAAGGCCAGATAGTCCGGCAGCTTGAAGGTCGAGAAACGATTGTAGCAGGCGCCGGCGATCAGGCCCGCGACAATGCCCATGGGCACGCCCAGACGGGACAGGGCCTCATCCTTGAACGCCTTGGCGGCCGCATCCGCCGCGTCGCCGGAAAGCCCCGCCAGGACCTCCGGCGGGACAGACAGCAGGACCTTGGACGCCTCGACCGAGATCAGGAAACCGACCACGCCCGCCAGACCCGCGGCGCCGTTGTTGTCGCGCGCCAGGCCGACCGCCACGCCGACCGCGAACAGCAGGCCCAGGTTCGAGAAGACCGCCTGCCCCGCCGCCGAGACGAAGGCGATGTCCAGCAGATCCGGCTGGCCCAGGCGCAGCAGCAGCCCCGCCATGGGCAGGACCGCGATGGGCAGCATCAGGGCTCGGCCCAGGGGCTGCAGGCTGGAGAGTCCGATCTTCATGCGACCGCTCCGACGACAGGGGTTTTGAGAAGGGCGGCCAGACGGTCTTCGGCCAGGGCGCGAACCGCCTCGGCGCTGTCCAGCGACAGGGCCTGGGCCGCCAGGTCGCGGCAGTCCTCCAGGGTCACGGCGCGGGCCACGGCCTTGATCTCGGCCACCATGGAGGGGGCGGCCGACAATTCGGTCACGCCCAGGCCGATCAGGATGGGCGCGGCGACGGGATCGGAGGCAAGACCGCCGCAAACCCCGACCCAACGCGTTCCGGCCGCTCCGGCGGCCGTCTGGGCGATCAGGCGCAGGACGGCGGAATGCAAGCCGTCCAACTGGGCCGCGAGATGAGCGTTCTGGCGATCCATGGCCAGGGCGTATTGCGTCAGGTCGTTGGTCCCGATCGAGACGAAGTCGATATGGGGCGCCAGAAGGTCCGCCGTCACGGCGGCCGCCGGGGTTTCGATCATCACCCCCAGCAAAGGCGCGGACGTCCCCGTCTCGGACGCGGCGATGTCCAGCAGGGCGCGGACCTGACGGATCTCGGCGGCGGAGGCGATCATGGGCAGCATGACCGCGACCGTCCCCTTCGAGCGGACACGGCATATGGCGCGAAGCTGGGTCAGCAGCAGGTCGGGGCGATGCAGGCCCGTCCGTACGCCGCGCAGGCCCAGGGCCGGGTTCTCTTCCTGCGGCATGGGCAAATAGGGCAAGGGCTTGTCCCCGCCCGCGTCCAGGGTGCGGACGACCAGGGGCCGTCCGTCCAGAGCGTCGGCGATGGCCTGGTACTGGGCCAGTTGCTCGTCCTCGGTCGGGGCGCTCTGGCGTTCCAGGAAGAGGAATTCGGTGCGCAGCAGGCCGCAGCCCTCGGCGCCGCCGGCCACGGCGGGCGCGGCCTCGGCCGCGTCGCCCAGGTTGGCGAAGACCTCGATGCGGACGCCGTCGGCGGTGCGGCAGTCCTCGGCGGCCAGGGCGCGGGCCTCGGCCCGACGGCGATCGCGAGCGGCGACGGCGCTCTGCGCCCGGGCCTGACGGGCGGCGGACGGATGGGCGATCAGGCGACGTCCGTCGGCGTCCAGCACCACCAGGGCGCCGTCATCGACTTCTTCCAGCCCGACGCCGACGGCCACCAGGGCCGGCACGCCCATGGCCGCCGCCAGGATGGCGACATGCGAGGTCGGCCCGCCGCGCGCGGTGCACAGGCCCGCCACCTTGACCGCGTCCAGCGCGATCAGTTGCGACGGCAGCAGATCGTCGGCCAGGATGACCGATCCGGCGCCCAGAACCATGGGCGCGGGCGCGGCCTCGCCTGAGAGTTCGATCAGGACCTGGCGCTCCAGATCCATCAGGTCGTCGGCGCGTTCAGCCGTGCGCGCATCGCCCAGCGAGCGGAACAGGGCCACGCCCCCTTGGGTCGCCGTGCGCCAGGCGAAGCCCGCGCTGCGCCCCGCCTCGACGGCTTCCTGCGCCGTGGCCAGCAGGCCGGGGTCGTCCAGGAAGGCCAGGTGGGCGGCCAGGATGGCGCGACGATGCGACCCGCCCGACGCCACCGAGGCCTCGATCCGCCCTCGCACCGCCGACAGGGCCTGTTGCAGGGCCGCCTGTTCCAGCATGACGCCCCGGCCGTGCTCCGGAACCTCGATCTCGGCCTGACGCAGGCGCACGGCCCGGCCAAGGGTCAGGCCAGGAGCGGCCGTAACGCCTGTGAAGATCAGTTCGCCGTCCTCGCCTGTTTCCGGCGCGGCATGGGCCGCAGGCGTCGGCGAGGCGGGCGCCGCCGCCTCGTGCGCGGCGCCCTCGCCCAGGCCCGAGGCGATGAGGACGGTCAGAGCCTCCAGCGCCTGTTCGGCCTGCGGCCCTTCGGCCGAAAGAATCAGGTCGTCGCCGTCCTTCAGCCCGAGGGTCATCATGGCCGTCAGGCTGGTCGCCTCGGCCGAACGCTCGCCGAAGGACAGACGGATGCGGGAGTCGAAGTCACGAGCGGCGGCGGCGATGCGCGAGGCCGGGCGCGCATGCAGGCCATGGGGCAGCGGCGCACGCACGGTGCGGCTCAGGACGGCCCCGCCCACGCCTCCTGCCTTCGCCTGAGCAACGGCGATCTCAACGGCCATGATCGGCTCGCCCGCCGCGACGGACCGGTCCAGGGGCAGCAGGCGCACCCTGCCCTCATTGGCCAGAAGAACCGGCGAGATCAGGCTCCTGGCTCCGGCCGCGATCACGTCCAGATCCAAGGTCAGCAGGGGATCGCCTAGACGCACCCGCGCCCCGGCGGCGACATGAGTGGTGAAGCCCGCGCCGTTCAGGCCGACCGTCTCTAACCCCAGGTGGATCAGGATTTCCGGCCCCAGGTCGGAGCGGACGCTGACGGCGTGGCCGGTGCGGGCCACGCCCGCCACCACCCCGTCGAAGGGCGCGCGCACCGTCGTCCCCGTCGGATCGAGCGCCAGGCCGTCGCCGACTATCCGCCCGGCGAAGGCCTCGTCCAGGACCTCGTCCAGGGAACAGGCCCAGCCGTCGATCGGGGCGTGGACGATCAATTCGGCCGTCATCAGTCGCCCTCATGCTTGGCGGCGGGATCGGACACCTTCACCCAGTCGACGCCCCACATCGGATCGAGCTCTTTCTGCGTGAACTTCAGGCACAGATCATGCCGCCCGGCCCGCGCGGGCAGCCGACCCGACAGGGTGGTGATCCCGTCGTTTCCGGCGGCTTCGGCCAGGGGGATGATCAGGGCCGGCTCGCCCTCGCAGCCGCCGATGCGGACCTCCAGTTCTCCCGCCGGGGTGCGCGGCGCGCCCAGGCGAATCTTCTCCCGGTCGGCGCCGATCTGGAAGTTGAAGGGAACCTGGCCTACGGCCGCCTCGAAGTTCAGACCCCGGCTCAGGTCGGCCGACTGGTAGATCCAGCAAGGATTGAAGATGTCCATCAGCAGGGCCGGACGCTCGCCTTCCAGCGGGGCGTCGTCGATCAGCGACAACGGCAGGGCTGCGGTGCACAGCTTCAACTGATGATCATAGCGCCGCTCGCCGTCCGGCGGCGTCGAGGCCGGCGCCTCGCTCAGGCCGATGGTCGCATAGTCGACGCCCAGGCTGCGATAGCGGGCCAGTTGCGGGTCCAGGCGGGCGCGGAAGTCGGCGAAGTCCATCCGCTCATGCGGTGTCCAGGCCATTTCGGCCAGGGCCGAGATACGGGGGAAGGCCTGGTACTCGACCCGATCCTCGGTCCGCATATGTTCGGTGAAGAGGTTGGCCTGAACGCCGATCACGCGCCCGGCCTGCTCCGGCGTCAGTTCGTCCGGCGTCGGATCGAAGCTGTAGACGTCGCGCAGGGTCGAGGTGAAGCCGCGTCCCGGCGAACCGTCGTCGGCGCTCTGGCGGTTGTCGAGATAGAGGACTGGCGCGGGCGACATCACCGTGTCGTGGCCCAGGCGCGCAGCCTCGATCGCCCCCTCGACGCCGCGCCAGGACATGACGCTGGCGTTCGGATTGATGCCGCCTTCGAGGATTTCGTCCCAGCCGATCATGCGACGGCCATGGTCGTTCAGACGCTTTTCCAGACGGGCGACGAACCAGGACTGCAGCTTCTCTTCGTCGGCCAGACCCAGTTCGCGCATCCGCTCCTGGACGCGGGCCGAGGCCTTCCACTGGTCCTTGACCGCCTCGTCGCCGCCGATGTGGACGTATTCCGAGGGGAAGAGCGCGACCACCTCGTCCATGACGTTCTCGAGGAAGGCCAGGGTGGATTCCTCGACATTGAAGAGGGTCGGATAGACGCCCCAGTCGGCGGGCACGGCCGTGACGGCGGCACCGGGAACATCGGTCACGCCCAGCTCGGGATAGGCGGCGACCGCCGCGCTGGCGTGGCCGGGCACGTCGATCTCGGGCACGACGACGATGTTGCGCGCCGCCGCATAGGCGACGATGTCGCGCACCTGGTCCTGGGTATAGACGCCGCCGTAGAGACGAGGCCGACCCGTCGCCGGATCGATATCGTTCTGCGCCGCTGCGCCGGCGTGGACGCGCCAGCCGCCGACCTCGGTCAGCTTCGGATAGCGCTTGATTTCCAGCCGCCAGGCCTGGTCGTCGGTCAGGTGCCAGTGGAAGACGTTCAGCTTGTGCGTCGCCATCCAGTCGATGAAGCCCTTGATGAACTCGGGCGACTGATAGTGGCGGGCGGAATCCAGCATGACCCCGCGCCAGCCGAAGCGCGGATAGTCGTCGACAGCGACCGCCTGAAGGGTTGCGGCCCCCTGCCCCTCCTCGGCCGTGGCCAGCTGCCACAGGCTGATCCCGCCGTAGAGCAGGCCGCCGAAATCCCCGGCGACGATAGCGGCGCCGTTTCCAGTCACCTCCAGACGATAGGCGTCGGCCCGACCGCCCTGCGAACGACGGAAGACGACGGCGCCGCGAACCGGCGCATCGCCCTCGCGGACGATCAGGTTCAGGCCGCGCGTGCGGCGCATCAGATCGGCGAAATAGGCGGCCGCGCGGGCGGCTTCGACGTCGCCGCGCGGAACCACGATCGGTGCGGCCTCCGTCAGGGCGAAGACGCCGGCGGTCGGCGTCGAGGCGACAGGCCGGGGTATGAGGGCGGGCGCCTGATCCCCCGCCTGGGCCGAGGCGGCCGTCAGGCTCAGGGCCGAGGCCAGCGCCAGAGTCAGCAGGGGCGCGATCGCCCTTCGAACGGCCGGATTCATACGCAGTCTCGCATCAAAAAAAGAGCGCGGGACGTGGACGCCCCGCGCCAGTCTGGCCTCAGGAGAAGGCCTTGGCGATAGGCGGAACGGGAGACGGCGAACGCCGTCTCCCGAACGCCGCGTCAGAAGGCGACGCTGAGGGTCGCCAGCAGCTTGCGCCCTGACCGGTAGATCCCGCGCGGCAGGTTCACCGAGTTGGCGTAGGCGTAGTACTCGCTGTCCAGCAGGTTCTGGCCCGAAACGGTCAGGCTGACCCGCTCGTTGAAGGCGTAGCCCGCCGTGGCGTCCAGACCGGTGTAGGCGCGGACGTACATGTTGTCCCCGCGATCCACCCCGGTGAAATACTTCGACCGCCAGGTGTAGGTCACCCGCGCCGAGAAGGGCCCGGATTCGAAGAAGGGGCTGATGTTGACCTGGTGCTTGGAGTTGAAGGGCAGGTCCTGGCCGTTGTCGGCGCTGCCGTCGACATAGGTGTAGTTGGCCAGCAGACCCAGGCCGTAGGCGTAGTTCTGCTGATAGGCGAAGGTCGCGCCCTTCAGGTCGGCCGAACCCGCATTGATCGGGCGGCTGATCTGATAGGTGGTGACGGCGTTCTGCGCCTGGTTGAAGTGCTGCTCGGGCTTGGTGATCTGCAGGATGTAGTTGTCGATCTTCTTGTAGAAAATCTCGCCCGACAGAATGGCGTTTCGGGCGAAGTACCATTCCGCCGCCAGGTTCAGGTTGGTGGACTTGTAGGGGTCCAGATCCGGATTGCCGCCGCCCCCGGTCAGGATCTGATCCGACAGCCAGAAGTAGTTGGACATGTCCGCATAGTTCGGACGCGAGATCACCCTGGCCGCCGCCACGCGGACAATGACGTCCTCGGCGGCGTTGATGGCCAGGTTCAGGCTGGGCAGGAAGTCGTCGTATTCCTTGGAGCTGACGCTCCACTTCCAATCGGCGGCCGTGGTGCCGCAGCCCGTCGCCGTCTGGTTGACACAGGTGAAGCCGCCGCTTTCCGACTCGGTGCGGACGTAACGCAGGCCCACATTGCCGCGGACGCGCTCGTTCTCGAAGTCGGCCTGGGCGTAGAGGGCGTTGACGTCCTCCTGGATGTTCCAGTTCTGGGCCGTGAACTCGGCGTTGCCGAAGACGGTCGGCGTCGGCTTGGGCTGCCAGGGACGCAGATAGCCGCCCGAGCTGATGTAGTCCGCCAGCTTGGCGCCGTTCAGGTGAACGCGGCCCTTCATCTGGTCATTGACGTTGAAGCCGCGCAGATAGGTGCCGGGCGCGACCTGTGGATCGAACAGGCTCGCGTTGTCCGGGTTTCCGTAGACCTGGACCGTCACGCCCGACATCTTCTGGTCGGTCTCGTGGGCGCGATATTTGTAGCCGAACTGGAAGCGGTTGAAGAAGCCTTCGCGGTCGAAGCCCAGGTCCGCCTGGAAATAGGTCTCTTCGTCCATGGTCGGCTTGGAGACGATATTGCCGCCCCAGCCGGGGTTGTAACCCGTCGGTCCGACCGAGGGGTCGCCCGCGCCCCAGCCGCCGTCGAAGGAAAAGGCCGAGGCGTTGTTCAGGACGTTGCCGTTCTTGTAGGTCAGCACGCCCGGCGTGCCCGGCGCGCCGGTGAAGTCGACCGTGTAGTCGGCCCAGTTCAGGAACTCGCCGAACAGCTGACGCTGGGTGCCGCCCTCGGCCTTGGTGTAGCCGAACTCGCCCGACAGGTCCCAGTTGTCGCCGGTCCACTTGCCGTCCAGACGATAGCTGTCCGTGGTCACGGCCGCCTCGCGGTACTGGACGTCCCAGACGCTGAGAGCATTCTTGAACGAGGCCTTGGTGATGACCCCGCCGTCGATCTGGACGTCGGTCAGGGCGCCCAGGCTGTTCCAGGTATTGCCCTGGAAGGCGAACATGGCCTGGGCCGTGTTGTCATAGCTGGCGTCGACGCGCAGCCAGTCGAAGTTCAGGTCCAGTTGCGGCAGCGGCCGCCATTGGACGGCGGCGGTGTAGCTGTTCCGCTCGCGCTCCTGCTCGAAATAGGAGGTGCCGAAGGCGTTCAGGCCCCGGGCGTTCGGATTGGCCTGCAGAGCTGCGGCGCAGGCGCCGGTGCAGTTGCCGTTGGCGATGGAGTTGCCGCCCGGGTTCTCGGCGTTGCCGCCGGCGTAGTAGCTGGCCGGAATGGTGCCGTAGGATTCCAGACCGTCGCGACGCAGTTGGTCCACCGCGCGCTGGGCCGAGAAGAGGACGCCGATGGTGCGGTCGGCGTTACGCCAGCCGGCCATGGCCGAGAGTTGTGCGTCGCCTTCTTCCGACCGGTCATTGTAGAGCCAGGTGACGGCGCCCGATATGGTGCGTTCGGCCAGGTCCAGCGGACGCCGGGTGGAGACGTCCACCGTACCGCCGATCGAACCTTCGTCGATGCGGGCCTCGGGCGTCTTGAAGACCTCGACCTTGCCGACGATCTGGGGCGCCAGCAGGGCGTAGTTGAAGGTTCGGCCCGGCTGATCCAGCAGGAACCAGTCCGCCGAGGCCACGGTCTGACCGTTCAGCAGGGTGCGGTTCAGGGCCGGGTCCGTACCCAGGATGGAGACCTTCTCGCCCTGACCGAAGGCGCGGTCGACGGTGACGCCGGGAATGATGGTGATGGCCTCGGCCACGTTGGCGCTGGGGAACTTGCCCACGTCCTCGGCGGTGACGACATCGACGATGCCGTCGGCGGCGCGTTTGGTGTCTATGGACTGACGCAGCGAGGCGCGAATGCCGGTGACGACGACCTCGTCGACCTCGGTCGCGGGCGCGTTCGCGTCCTGGGCGACAGCGACGCCGGCCGACAGCGCGAGCGCGCTGACCGTGCCGGCAAGCAGGGCGTAACGAAGACTCATAGCGCTGGATCTCCCCTCCAGTGACCTGCCCCCGCAGGTCGGCCAACCCAATTCAAGACCAATCCAGTCCGCCCTCTTTCCACAGGATCGAGAGAACATGGGAATTGGCGGGGAAGGTTCACCAAAGCGACACATCTCGCAAGACCAAATATCACATTGGGCCTAAACTTTCTTCATATTGGTTCTTGATTGGTAGCACGACATAGGCTCAGATGGGCCGTGGGATGCGCATTCGGGGGAAGGACGTCATGCCGTTTCTGGAAGCTATCGGACCTCTGGACGCACAACGGCCGGCGCCCCTGTACCAGCAGTTGCAGCAGGCGGTGCGCCACGCCATCGAGCGCCGCGCGCTGAAGCCCGACGACGCCCTGCCGCCGGAACGCGACCTGGCCGCCGACCTGTCGGTGTCCCGCATCACCATCCGCAAGGCCTTCGACGGCCTGGTGGCCGAGGGCCTGCTGACCCGTCGCCAGGGCGCGGGCACCTTCGTCGCCGCCCGGGTGGAGAAGAGCTTCTCCAAGCTGACCTCCTTCACCGAGGACATGGCCGCGCGGGGCCGCAAGGCGACCAGCTCCTGGCTGAGCCGCGCCGAAGGAACCGTCACGCCCGAGGAATCCCTGACCCTGGGCCTCAGCCCCGGCGCGCCGGTCTACCGTTTCCACCGTATCCGCTACGCCGACGGGGCGCCGATGGCGCTGGAGTATTCGACCATTCCGGCCTCGTGTCTTTCCAGCCTGGAGGCGGTGACGACCTCCCTCTACCAGGCCCTGGCCGTCAGCGGACACAGGCCCAACCGCGCCTTGCAGCGGCTGCGCGCCGTCCTGTTCAACGACGAGCAGGCCGCCTTGCTGGGCATTGCGCCCGGCGCGCCCGGCCTGCTGATCGAACGCCGCGCCTTCCATCACGGAGAGCCGGTGGAAGTGACCCAATCCTATTATCGCGGCGACGCCTACGACTTCGTCGCCGAACTGAACGACGGACCCGCCTGACGATGCGCGCTGAAGACACCAAGATGTTCGCCGAGGCCGCCGAATCGGGCCGCATCGTCGCCGCCCAGTTGGCGGCCAATGCGAGCGTCGTCGCCCAGGCGGCCAAGCGGCTGCGCATGACCCCGCCGACGGCCGCCCTGATCTGCGGCCGGGGCAGTTCAGACAACGCCGGGGTCTTCGCCCGCTACATGATCGAGACCGAGGTCGGCGTCCTGACCAGTCCCATGCCGCTGGCCGTCAGTTCGGTCTACGGCCGCAAGCCGTCGGTTCCGGGCAGCCTGTGCCTGGCCATATCCCAGTCGGGCAAGAGCCCCGACCTGGTCGCCGCCGCCGCCGCCGCCAAGGCGGGGGGCGCCTTCGTCATCGCCCTGGTGAACGTGGAAGGATCGCCCCTGTCCCAGGTCGCGGACCTGACCATTCCTCTGCGCGCCGGACCGGAGCTGTCGGTCGCCGCCACCAAGAGCTTCATCGCCAGCCTGAGCGCCGCCGCCCATCTGATCGCGGAATGGAGCGGCGACGCCGCCCTGCGCCAGGGGCTGGAGCGCCTACCGGAACTGATCGACGCCGCCTGGACCCAGGACTGGTCCGCCGCCCTGCCCGCCCTGACCCAGGCGACCAATCTCTATGTGGTCGGACGCGGCGTCGGCTTCGGCGTGGCGCGCGAGGCGGCGCTGAAACTGAAGGAGACCTGCGGCCTGCACGCCGAGGCCTTCAGCACGGCCGAGGTCCGGCACGGCCCCATGGCCCTGGTCAAGACGGGCTTCCCCGTCCTGCTCCTGCCCCAGTCGGACGCCACGCGCGACGACGCGGAGGACCTGGCCGCCGACTTCGCTCGACGCGGGGCCAAGGTCTTCTTCGCCGGAGCGACCCAGGCGCCGGGCGTCGTCGCCCTGCCGACCGTGACCGCCGCCCATCCGGCGCTGGAGCCTATTTTGCTGATCCAGAGCTTCTATCGCCTGGCGGCGACCCTCTCGACGGCGCGGGGCTTCGATCCCGACAGCCCGCCCTACCTCAACAAGGTGACAGAGACCGTCTGATGCCCATGCTGCTGACCAAGGGGCGCGTGCTGACGGACGGCGCCTTCCAGGCGGACACGACCGTGGTCGTGGACGAAGGACGTATCGCCGCCGTGGGGCCGGAGGGCGCGCTCGCCGCGACCTTCCCCCACGCGGAAGTCCGCGATCTGAAGGGCCGGATGCTGGTTCCCGGCTATATCGACACCCAGGTCAACGGCGGCGGCGGCGTCCTGTTCAACGACGACCCCAGCGTGGAGACCATCGCCCGGATCGGCGCCGCCCACCGGCGCTTCGGCACCACCGGCTTCCTGCCTACCCTGATCAGCGACGACCTGGAGGTCATCGACCAGGCGATCACGGCGGTGGAGCAGGCCATGGCCGAGGGCGTGCCCGGCGTCCTGGGCATCCATATCGAAGGCCCCTTCCTGAACGTGGCGCGCAAGGGAATCCATGATCCGTCCAAGTTCCGCGTCCTGGACGAGGCGGCGGTGCGCCGCCTGACGCGGCTGAAGGCCGGCCGGACCCTTGTGACCCTGGCGCCCGAGACGACCACGCCGGACATGATCGCCGCCCTGTCCGCGCACGGCGCCGTCGTGGCCGCGGGACATACCGACGCCGACTACGCCACGATGCACAGAGCCCTGGAGGCGGGAGTGACAGGGTTCACCCACCTGTTCAACGCCATGTCGCCCCTGACCAGCCGCGAGCCTGGCGTGGTGGGCGCCGCCCTGGAAAACCGCGACGCCTGGTGCGGGATCATCGTCGACGGCCACCATGTCCATCCCACGGTGCTGAAGCTGGCTCTGCGCTGCCGGCCGGCGGACCGGTTCATGCTGGTCACCGACGCCATGCCCAGCGTCAATGCCGAGGGTGACCACTTCTATCTTCAGGGACGGCGCATCTCGGTGAAGGACGGCGCTTGTCTGGACGAGCGGGGCGTGCTGGCGGGGTCGGACCTCGACATGGCCTCGGCCGTGCGCAACGCCCGCGACATGCTGGACCTGGACCTTCCGACCGCCGTCATGACGGCCTCGTCGGCGCCGGCAGCCTTCCTGGGGCTGGACGGCGAGCGAGGGCGGATCGCCCCCGGCTACGCCGCCGACCTCGTGCTTCTGGATGACGCGCTTCAGGTCGTCGCGACCTGGATCGACGGACAGGGCGACTAAGCCAGCACGATTGGGCGGGGGTCTCGGCCGACCCGACCTCCGGGATCAGTCCGCGTCTCTTCCCTTGCCGGCGGAAGGCGTCGCGCCCACGTGGTCGACGCCGCGCCGGGCGGCGATCTCCATCTGCTTCTGCCGTTCGGCGTAGCCCTGGCGCTGGGCCTCCGAGCGCGCGTCATGGCAGCGGTCGCAACAGACGCCCTCGACATAGAGGGGCGACAATCGCCCCTCGGGACTGACCGGCATGCGGCAGCCCCGGCACAGACTGTGATCGCCCTGCTTCAGACCATGGCCGACCGCGACACGCTCGTCGAAGACGAAGCAGTCGCCGCGCCACAGACTCTCCGCTTCGGGGATGGTCTCGAGGTATTTCAGGATCCCGCCTTCCAGGTGGTAGACCTGATCCACCCCCTCGGACTTCAGGAAGGCCGTCGCCTTTTCGCAGCGGATGCCGCCGGTGCAGTACATGGCCACCTTGGGCGGATTGGGCCGATCCAGCAGGGCTCGACCCTCGGTGCGGAACCAGCCGGGGAAGTCGCGGAAGGTGCGGGTGACGGGCTGGATCGCGCCCTCGAAAATCCCGACATCGACCTCATAGTCGTTGCGGGTGTCGATGACCACGGTGTCGGGGTCGGAGATCAGGGCGTTCCAGTCCTGAGGCGCGACATAGGTTCCCGCGTCGCGGAGAGGATCGATCCCGGTCACGCCCATGGTGACGATCTCGGCCTTCAGTCGCACCTTCATCCGATAGAAGGGCATGGTCCCGGCCGTCGAATACTTCAGCTCCAGCCGGTCGAAGCCCGGCATGGCGCGCACCCCGTCGACCACGCGGACGATGTCCGCCGCCGGCCCGGCTATGGTGCCGTTGATCCCCTCATGCGCGACCAGAAGCGTGCCGCGAACGGCCTCGCCGCACAGGTCGAGCAGGCGCGACTTCATCGCCTCGCGGTCCGCCACTGGAGCGAAGCGATAGAGGGCCGCCACCACGAAGGGCGCGGGTTCAGGGGCGTCGGGTTCGGGAAGTTCGGCGGTCACGCGCTCCCTATAGGCCCGGACCGTCGCCCTCGCGAGCCGATATTCGTCCGGACGCCTTGCTTCGCGCGGCGAAGGCGTGTCGAGTGCAGGCATGGTCGTTTTCGGTTCAGGCCCGTTCCGTATCGCCCGTGCGAGGCCCCGCCCCGCATGAGTTCGACCGCCGCTCCGCCCTCGCCCGCCTCCACGCCCGAAGCTGAACCGCCGGCGGCGCCTTCACGTCCCTCGGCCCTGGCGCCCCTGCGTCATCCCGTGTTCCGGGCGGTCTGGATCACCAGCCTGGTGACCAATTTCGGCGGCCTGATCCAGTCCGTCGGCGCCGCCTGGATGATGTCCTCCATCGCCTCGGCCCAGATGACGGCCCTGGTTCAGGCCTCAGTGACCCTGCCCATCATGCTCCTGTCCCTGGCGGCGGGCGCCCTGGCCGATACGGTGGACCGGCGCAAGATCATGCTGGCGGCGCAGAGCTTCATGCTGCTGGTCTCGGCCGGACTGGCGGCCATGACCTGGATGGGCTGGATCACGCCCTGGGTCCTGCTGAGCTTCACCTTCCTGATCGGCTGCGGCACAGCCTTCAACGGCCCGGCCTGGCAGGCGTCGGTCGGCGACATGGTCCCGCGCGAGGACCTGGCCGGCGCCGTGACGCTGAACTCCATGGGCTTCAACATGGCCCGCAGCGTCGGTCCGGCCATCGGCGGCATGATCGTGGCGGCGGCGGGCGCGGCGGCGGCCTTCGCCGTCAACGCCGTCAGCTATCTGGGCCTGCTGTTCGTCCTGTTCCGCTGGAAGCCCGATCGACCCAAGCAGACCCTGCCGCGCGAAGGCCTGCTGGCGGCCATGGCCGGCGGAGTCCGCTACGCCTTCCTGTCGCCGCGCGTGACGGCGGTGCTGCTGCGCGCCGTGGTGTTCGGCATGGGCGCCAGCGCCGTCCAGGCTCTGATGCCCCTGGTCGCGCGAGAAGGCGGCGGCGGCCCCCTGGTCTTCGGCCTGCTGCTCGGCGCCTTCGGCGTCGGGGCCGTGGGCGGCGCACTGTTCATCGCCAGGCTGAGAGCCAGGTACGAGACCGAGAACATCGTCCGCGTCGCAGCCCTGGCCTTCGCCGCGGCGGCGGCCGTCATCGGCTTCAGCCCCTGGCTGGCCCTGACCCTGCCCGCCCTGCTGATCGCGGGCGCGGGGTGGGTTCTGGTTCTGTCGACCTTCAACGTCACGGTGCAGATGTCCGTGCCGCGTTGGGTCGTGGCCCGCGCCCTGGCCCTTTATCAGATGGCGGCCTTCGGCGGCATGGCGGGCGGAAGCTGGCTGTGGGGCGCCCTGGCCGAGGCCAAGGGAGTCGAACTGGCCCTGGGCATGTCGGCGGGGGTGCTGCTGCTGTCGGTCCTGATCGGACTGCGGGTCCCCCTGCCCTCAACCGCCAATCTGAACATGGACCTGCTGCGGCGCTGGACCGAGCCGGAGACCGCCCTGCCGATCGAGCCTCGCAGCGGCCCCGTGGTCGTGACCATCGCCTATCGCATCCGGGAAGAGGACATCGACGCCTTCCTGGCCCTGATGGACGAGCGCCGCCGCATTCGTCGCCGCGACGGCGCGCGCCAGTGGCATCTGATGCGCGACCTGGCCGAACCCGACATCTGGGTCGAGAAGTACCAGACCCCGACCTGGCTGGACTATGTTCGTCACAACCAGCGCATGACCAAGTCCGACGCCGAGATCACCATCCGACTGCACGCCCTGCACCAAGGGCCGGAGCGGCCGGTGGTGCATCGGATGATCGAGCGGACCACCGCTCCCCTGGGCCACAACCTGCACGGCGATCGCAATTTCGGCGACGCCCTGACCGACCCGACACGCCTGTCCTGACGCCAAGATTTGAGGCTTGCTGCAAAAAACGAGCAAATAATCGGCTGGATCAGACAAAAACCGGATCGATCCGGTTCAAAGGCGAAGATTATTGCAACACACGCTCGCCACAACGCTCGACAAACGCAAAAACTGGTCTAGGGAACGAGCGCGGGGAACTTCGCGTAAGGTCAAGAAATGAAGATCGCAGTCCTGGGCGCTGGCGTCATCGGGGTGACGACGGCTCACTACCTGGCCAAGGCCGGCCACGAGGTCACGGTGATCGACCGTCAGAGCGGCCCGGCGCTGGAGACCAGCTTCGCCAACGCGGGCGAAATTTCCCCTGGCTATTCCTCGCCCTGGGCCGCGCCCGGCATCCCCGCCAAGGCTGTGAAGTGGCTGTTCATGCGCCACGCCCCGCTGATCCTGCACCCCCAGATCAACGTCGCCACCGTGCGGTGGCTGCTGGCCCTGCTGCGCAACTGCACCTCGGCCCGCTACGCCCTGAACAAGGGCCGGATGGTGCGTCTGGCCGAGTACAGCCAGGAGATTCAGACCACTCTGAACGCCGAACTGGGCCTGCAATACGACCACCGCACCCAGGGCACGCTGCAGTTGTTCCGCACCCAGAAA
Source organism: Brevundimonas faecalis (assembly GCF_040549405.1). Classification (NCBI taxonomy): domain Bacteria; kingdom Pseudomonadati; phylum Pseudomonadota; class Alphaproteobacteria; order Caulobacterales; family Caulobacteraceae; genus Brevundimonas; species Brevundimonas faecalis. Next base: position 401,603 of record NZ_JBEPTF010000004.1, read on the forward strand.
CAGCTGGACGGCATCTACAAGGACACCCAGGTCCTGCGCGAGGGCGGCGTCCCCTTCGAGGTGCTGGACCAGGACGGCTGCATCGCCGCCGAGCCGGGCCTGAAGGCCACGCGCGACCTGTTCGTCGGCGGCCTGCGCCTGCCCAAGGACGAGACCGGCGACTGCTTCAAATTCACCAATGCGCTCGGCGACGTCGCCGTCGGCCAGGGCGTGACCTTCCAATACGGAACCACCATCCAGGGTCTGGTCGCCGAGGGCGGCCGCATCACCGGCGTGAAGACCGACAAGGGCGTGGTCGCGGCCGACGCCTATGTCCTGGCGCTCGGCTCCTATTCGCCGCAGATGGTCAAGCCGCTGGGCCTGACCCTGCCGGTCTATCCGGTGAAGGGCTATTCGATCACCGCCCCCATCGTGAACGAACCCGCCGCCCCCGTCTCGACCATCATGGACGAGAGCTACAAGGTGGCCATCACTCGTCTGGGCGACCGCATCCGCGTCGGCGGCATGGCCGAGATCTCCGGCTACAACAACGTCCTGCCGGAACAGCGCCGCAATACGCTGGAGCATTCGGTCGGTTCGCTCTTCCCCGGCGCGGGCGACCTGAAGGCGGCGACCTACTGGTCCGGCCTGCGTCCCATGACGCCGGACGGCACTCCGGTCATCGGCAAGACGAAGTTCGACAACCTGTTCCTGAACACCGGCCACGGCACCCTGGGCTGGACCATGGCCTGCGGCTCGGCCCAGGTCATCGCCGACATCGTCAGCGGCAAGACCCCGGACATCGAAACCGCCGACCTGGGCATCGCAAGATACGGCCAATAATTCCTTCTCCCCTTGCGGGAGAAGGCCTTAGTCGTCCCGCCTGGCTTTCGCCGCCACGGACCGCAATCCGGCCAAAAGAGCTTCGCTGGTCGCATCCGCCTTGCAGCCGGCCGTAAGGATCAGCCGCATGGCCTGGACATGGACGCCGATCGTGGGCCAGCTCCAGGCGCCGCTGGTCTGCATCCGGTCGGCGACTTCGCACAGGCTGTAGCCGGCGTCGTACAGAGGCCCCGTATCGAAGAAGCCCGCTGTGTCCAGCAGGGATGAAGCCAGCCGATAGACCTGGGCCTCGCTGCCCGGAGCGGCGGCGGCGGTCACCAGCTCCAGTTCGGTGACGGCGCCCGCGACGGTGATCATCACGTCCTCGCGGTGACGCTCCAGCCGCTCGTTGGCGCGACGCTCGACATCGGCCAGGGTGCGGCCGCCCGGCTGGGCCATCTGGCGCGCCAAAGTCGTCTTGATCTTCAGAGTGCGGGCTTCGCTCACAGCGCGACTCTCTGGGGTTTCATCAGCATGTCGATATCGGATTGATCCATATTGGCCTCGACCGCCGCGCCCACATGGGCGGACAGGTCGTCCTTGCGGCGGCCGGCGACGCCCAGAGGCGGGCCGAAGTTGCGGACGCGCCGGTCGGGACCGACGTAGTTGGGGCTTTCGACGAACTCCCGCTCGTCGCCCGCCAGCCACAGGATGCGCTTCAACAGGACGGCCGGCGTCAGGGGCTTGGTGACGACGAAGCTGACGCCGCAATCGCGACCTTCCTGCACCTTGGCCTCAGAGGCGTGACCGGTCAGCAGCATCACGGGAATGAAGCGCAGGGGCGCGGGCGTCTCACGACGCAGCCAGCGCGCGAAGGCGTAGCTGTCCATCTCCGGATCGGCGCAGTCGATGACGATCAGGTCGACCGACCGGTGCTGGATGATCCGCTTCCCTTCCGTCGCCGAAGGGCACTTGATCTGCTCCTTGACGCCGAAACCCTGGAAGATGGAGCCCAGCATGTCGAGCGCCTGCGGATTGTCGTCGATCAGCAGAACCGTCGACTGCTCCAGATTGACGCGGTCGTTCTGGCTCATGGCTCAGTCGAACAGGATCAGCTCGCCCGAGGCCGCGGGGCGGGCGGGAGCGTCGGACGTCAGAGGGCTGCCGCGCATGGAAGCCTCGCACAGGCGTTCGGCCATCTCGGCCAGAGGCAGGGCGGCCAGGGCGGTGTCCATCGGCTGGTCCGCGGCCAGGGCCCCGGCCAGACCGGCGAGGGCGTCCACGCGCTGACTCAGGACGTCGAAGGCCTGGGTGCGGGTCAGATAGGCCAGCCGCTGCTCGGCCGGGGCGTGGCGCAAAAGTTCGGAGGTCAGTTCGGCCGCCGCCTCCACGCCCTTGCGGATGTCGGCCAGTTCGGCCGCCACCGCCGCCAGCAGGCCGCGCGCGTCGTAGTCGCTCATCAGAACAGCTCCAGGGCGCCCGTGTCGACGGGACGCGGCGCCGGCGCGGCGGGCGGCGGCGTGACCGCATCCGTCACCGCGCGTTGCCGCGCCCGGCCGCTGACAGGCCAGTATTGAACACGACGCCCCCCGGCGCCCCTGAGGCTGGACGAGACGACGGGAATGCCTTCGTCCGCCATGAAGCGTTCGGCGAAGTCGGCGTTGGACGCGCCGACGTCCTTCAGGGTGTCGAACATGCGGCCGCCGCCGAACAGCTTGGCCTCCAGCCGCTCGCGGCGCCCGCCCGCCTTGAGCAGCTCGTTGATCAGCAGTTCCATGGCGTAGGCGCCATAACGACGACCCGCGTCCGTCCCTTCGCCTGCGCCCTCGGGCAGCAGGAAGTGGTTCATGCCGCCGACGCCCGCCACGGGATCGCGCAGGCACAGGGCGACGCAACTGCCCAGCACGGTCGAAAGCACGACCGTGGGGTCGGACGTCACATGGTGCTCGCCCTGGCCCACATGGACGCGCCGCTCGACCGGCGCATGTTGCTGATCGCCCGCGCGCATCAGCTCAGCGGCCCGAAGACCGCTTCCAGCTTTTCCTTGAGCTGGGCGGTGGTGAAGGGCTTCACCAGATAGTTGTTCACGCCGAACTGAACCGCGCGCTGGACCAGGTCGCGGTCGGCCCGGCCGGTCAGCATGATGAAGGCGGTCTTGGACGTCGGCGGGTGGGCGCGAATGGCGCGCAGCAAGCCCAGACCGTCCAGGTTGGGCATGTTGAAGTCGGAGATGATCAGGTGGACCGGCTTGGTGATGGCGGCGCGCAGGCCGGCCTCCCCGTCCGGAGCCTCCTCGATCTCTCGGACGCCGATCTGTTGCAGGCTGGCGCGGATCAGAGACCGCATGGTCAGCTGATCATCGACGACCAGAACACGAAGGGCGGAAGCGGCGGGCATGGACTCAAATCCTCAGATAGCGGGCTTGGGCGCGCGGGGAGAGGCTGCGCACAAGTCGAGAATGGCGGGGGCGATGCGGGGCAGCGGCAGTTGCCGCTCCACCGCGCCCAATTCGAAGGCGGCGCGCGGCATGCCGTAGACGACGCAGGTGGCCTCGTCCTGGCCCAGGGTGCGGGCGCCCGCCTGGCGCATGGCCAGCAGGCCCTTGGCTCCGTCCTTGCCCATGCCGGTCAGGATGACGCCGGTCATGGGGCGGGCCTGGCTGGCCACCGAATGGAACAGGACGTCGACCGACGGACGGTGGCCGTTGACCGGGTCGGCGGCGACCAGGCGGCAGCGGCCCTTCGACACCTCCAGGTGGTGTTCGCCGCCAGGAGCGATATAGACACGGCCCGGCGCCAGGGGCGCGCCGTCGGTCGCCTCCGTCACCGTCGCCGCCGAGATCTTGTCCAGCCGCGCGGCGAAGCTGCGGGTGAAGGAGGCCGGCATGTGCTGGGTCACCACGGTCGCGGGGCAGTCGGCCGGGAAGGCCGACAGGATGTTCAACAGCGCCTCCACGCCGCCGGTCGAGGAACCGATCGCCAGGATATGGTCGGGATCGGCGCGATAGCCGCTGTCGAGCGCCCGAGCCTCGCGCGTCTCCAGCGGACGAACGCGGGAACGGGCGGCGATCTTCACCTTCTCGCCCAGATCGGCGAAGGCTTCCTGGGGCGAGACGCCGGGCGCGGGCTTGGCCACGGCGTCGACGGCCCCGACCTCGAGCGCGGCCAGGGTCACGTCGGTGCCCGCCTGGGTCAGGGTCGAGACCATGACCACCGGCATGGGCCGCAGCCGCATGATCTTCTCGAGGAACTCCAGCCCGTTCATGTTGGGCATCTCGACGTCCAGGGTGATGACGTCGGGGTTCAGTTCCTTGATCAGGGCGCGCGCTTCCAGAGGGTCGGCGGCGGTCCCGACGACCGAGATGTCCGGGTCGCGACGCAGGACGGCGCTGATCAGGCTGCGCATGGTGGCGCTGTCGTCGACGACCAGGACGCGGACAGGCGTGCTCATGCCGACGCACCCAGTTTGTAGGTCGTCAGGCCCCAGGTCTGCAGTTGGTTCGTCGCCGGGCCGCTGACCCGCTCGGAATGGCCGATATAGAGGACGCCGCCCGGGTTCATGACCGGGGTGAAGCGGCTCCAGATCCGTTCCTGGGTCGCGTCGTCGAAATAGATGACCACGTTGCGGCAAAAGATGACGTCGAACTTGCCGCGCATGGGCCAGTCGCCGATCAGGTTCAGTTCGCGGAAGGACACCAGACGACGCAGGGTCGCGTCGGCGCTGAAGCTGCCCGGACGACCGGGAACGGGCTCGAACCGCTTGCGGCCAGAGAGAGGAACCGGCGACAGCAGCTCGTCGGAATAGACGCCCGCCGCTCCTTCGGCGACCATGTTGGGGTCGATGTCCGTGGCCAGGATGCGTACGTCCAGATCAGCCGCTTCGGGCAGGACGTCCAGCACGGTCAGGGCCATGGAATAGGGTTCCTGCCCGTTGGAGCAGGCCGCCGACCACAGGCGCACGCGCCCGCCGGCCCGCGCCCGCGCCGCCAGTTCTGGCATGACGTGGTCGCGCAGGTGGTCGAAGTGGTGCGGCTCGCGATAGAAGCGGGTGACGTTGGTGGTCAGGGCCGCAGTCATGGCCTGACGCTCGTCGACGCCCTCCACGCCTTCGATCAGGGCGCAGTAGTCGCGGAAACTGCGCAGGCCGAGCAGGCGCAGGCGCTTGGCCAGGCGCGAGTAGACCAGGGCGGCCTTGCCCTCGCTCAAGGCGATGCCGGCGTGGGAGTGCAGGGTCTGGGCGATATGGCGGAAATCCTCGGCGGTGAAGACGAACTCGCCTTCGACCAGGGATTGCCGCGCGGAGGCGGTCGTCATGCGGCTTCAGCTTCGCTTTCTGCAGGCAGGACGTGCTCCAGGTCGATCAGGCTGATCATCCGACCGCCTTCGACGGCGAAGATGCCCTTCACGAAGGTCTTCACGTGATCGCTGGCGACGTCGGGCGTCGGCTGAATGGTCGAGTCCGTCAGTTGAACGATGTCCGAGACCGCATCGACCAGCAGGCCGACCATGCGGCTGCCGATATGGGCCACCATGATGACGTGGCGAGCGGTCGGCTCGGCCGTCTTCAGACCGAAGCGGGCGCCCAGGTCGATGATCGGCAGGACGATGCCGCGCAGGTTGATGACGCCCTTCATGTAGGACGGCGAACGCGGCAGGGGCGTCGCGGGGGTCCAGCCCCGGATCTCTCGCACGTTCATGATGTCGACGCAGAATTCCTGCTCGCCGATGCGGAAGGCGATCAGTTCACGATCGGCGCCGGCGACGTTGGGGGTGACTTCAGTCATGGGTCAGCTCGCCATCTTCAGTTCAGGACGATTGGATTTCCGGCGCCCGGCCGTGACCAGGGCGTCGATGTCGAGGATCAGAGCGACGCTGCCGTCGCCCAGGATGGTCGCGGCGGAGACGCCGTCGACGTGTCGGTAGTTGGTCTCCAGGCTCTTGATGACCACCTGGCGTTGACCGTTGATGGCGTCGACCAGAAGGGCGGCGCGGGCGCCGGACTCGGTCTCCACGATCATGACCACGCCGTTGGCCAGGTCGGCCGCTCCGTCGCGGAAGTCCATGACCCGAGCCACGTCCACCAGGGGCACAAAGGCGTCGCGGAAGCGGATCACGGCGTCATGACCGCCAACGTAGTGGATGTCCTCGGCCTGGGGCGTCAGGCTCTCGACGATGGCCGACAGGGGCGCCACCAGGGTCTGTTCAGCGGCGGCCACCACCATGCCGTCCAGCACAGCCAGGGTCAGCGGCAGGCTGAGGGTGAAGGTCGAACCCTTGCCCGGAACCGAGCTGATGGAGATGCGGCCGCCCAGGGCCTGGATCGAGCGCTTGACCACGTCCATCCCGACCCCGCGGCCCGAGACGTCCGTGATGGTTTCGGCGGTCGAGAAGCCCGGCAGGAAGATCAGGTTGTCGACCTCGTCGTCGGTCAGGACCGCGTCCTCGGCGATCAGGCCCCGCGCGACGGCGATGCCCCGCACCCGGGTGCGGTTGATGCCCTTTCCGTCGTCGGCGATCTCGATGACGATGCGGCCTGAGCGGTGCAAGGCGGCCAGGCGCACCGTGCCCTCGGCGGGCTTGCCGGCGGCTTCGCGCTCCTCGGGGCCTTCCAGCCCATGGTCGATGGCGTTGCGCAGCATGTGGGTGATGGGCTCGGCCAGGCGTTCGACCACGGTCTTGTCGACCTCGGTGTCCTCACCGGACGTGACGAGGCGGACCCGCTTGCCGGTCATCTCGCCGACTTCGCGGACCAGGCGCGGCATGCGCTGGAAGACCGACTTCACCGGCTGGGCGCGGATGGCCATGACGCTGTCCTGGATGTCGCGCGTCAGCAGCTCCAGGTCTTCCAGACCCAGGGCGATGTCGGACGAACGGGCCAAGCCGCTCTCGGTCACGCGCTGGGCCAGCATGGCCTGCTGGATGACCAGCTCGCCGACCACGTTGATCAGGCGATCCACGCGATCCAGATCGACTCGAATGGTGACAGGCGCCGGCGCAGCCGGTGCGGAAGGCGCGGGAGCAGCGGCCTTGGGCGCCGCCGCGACAGGGGCGGGAGCGACCGGCGCAGGGGCGACCGGCTCTGGGATGACCGGAGCAGGCGCGGGCGCCGGGGCCGCAGCCACGGGGGCCGCAGGCGTCTCGACCACGGCGGTCGCCTTGGCCAGCAGGGCGGCGATGTCCAGCTCGGGCGCGGCGGCGGGCGCCGGCTCCGGCAGATTCAGTTCAGGCAAGCCGGGCAGATCGTCCAGGACGGGCGCCGAAGTCATGGCCGCGCCGCCCAGGGGCGTGATGCTGAGATCGCAATCCATCTCGACGAAGTCGAAGACCTCGCGCACCTCGGGCTCGTTCATGTCGCCGGTCAGTTCGATGGTCCAGACCAGATGTGCCTCTTCCGGCTCCAGGGCGTCCAGCGACGGCAGGCCGCTGGCGTCCAGTTCGACCGAGGTTTGGCCCAGGCGACCCAGTTCGCGCAGCAGCAGGCTGACGTCGTTGGCGCTGGCGTAGAGACGCGAATGGGGACGGAAGACGATGCGCCAGCCGCGCGGGCCGTCGGCCTGCGGCGTCAAGCCGTCCAGGTCCAGCCCCAGGTCCGGCAGGGCGTCGCTCGGAGCGGCGGCGAAGTCGTCCAGGCTGATGGTCAGGGGCGTGAAGCCGAAGTCGTCCTCGTCGGCTGCGGATGCAGCCGAAACGGCGACAGGCGCTGTAGCGGGCGCCGAAACAGGCGCGCCATGGGTCAGGGCCTCCAGCTCAGCCACCAGGCCGGCGGAGCGCGCCACATCGACCGGAGCGCCGGTTCCCTGGGCCGCCGCGATATGGTCGGCCAGGACGTCGGAGGCGCGCAGCAGGGTCTTGACCGTGACGTCGTCGCAGTCCTTCCGGCCCGAGCGCAGTTCGTCCATCAGGGTCTCGAAGACATGGGCGAAGCGCACCAGGTCGTCCAGGCCGAAGGCCCCCGCCCCGCCCTTCACCGAATGGACGGCGCGGAAGACGGCGTTGATGGTCTCAATGTCCGTCTCGCCGGACTCCAGCGCCAGCAGATTGGCCTCCAGGTCAGCCAGCAGTTCGCTGCATTCCTGGAAGAATGTGACCTTGATGGCTTCGAACGGATCATCGCTCATGACAGGCTCCTGGCGTCCTCAGGCGGCGACGCGACGCACGGCGTCGACCAGCTTGGCCGGGTCGAAAGGCTTGACGATCCAGCCCGTTGCTCCGGCCTCGCGGGCGCGCTGCTTCTTGGCGGCGTCGCTTTCCGTGGTCAGGACCAGCACCGGGGTCGCCTTGTGGTTCGGGTCGGCGCGCATGCCCTCGATGAAGCCGAAGCCGTCCATGCGGGGCATGTTGATGTCGGTGATGACCACGTCGGGCGCCTCGGCCTGAAGCACTTCCAGGCCGTGGACGCCGTCCTCGGCCTGCACCACGCGGTATCCGGCGTCGCGCAGGGCCAGCATCAGCATGTCGCGCATGGTTCGGGAATCATCGACGGTCAGAACGGTCTTGGTCACGCGGGTCATCCTTGAGCTGCGAGAGGAGCGCCGAGATCTTCGGCGGGCGCGCCCAGTGCGGCCCATTGCGCGATGAAATCCTCGGATACGTTGATAAAGGTCAAAGAAGCGCCGTCGGCGCGCCAGGTCTGGAGCGCCGAGAGCAGGACCTGAAGGCACAGGCCGCCCAGGCGTTGGACCGCCGCCGCGTCGAGGACGGCGGCCTGGCCGCGCGCAGCCAGAAGCTCATCTCTCAGCGGCGCGGCGGCGCGCAGGTCCAGAACGGCCGGCAGGGTGATGGCGGACATCAGAATTCCTCCCATTCGTTTTCAACGGCTTGCGGTTTGAGCGCCGCGCCGCCGCGTCCCGTGGTCTTCAGAGCGGCGATGGTCTGGGCCACCGCCGGAGGCGTGCGACCAGCCGTCGGGGCCTGTGCCTGGACCTGTGCCTGGACCGCGGGCTTGCGAGCGACCGGCTCGGCGCCGCGCCCCACCTGGAACCGCGACACGGAGGCGGCGAGGACGTCGGCCTCCTGGGCCAGAGAGTGGCTGGCGGCGGTGGATTCCTCGACCATGGCCGCGTTCTGCTGCGTGACCTGGTCCATCTGGTTCACGGCCGTGTTGACCTGTTGCAGACCCACGGCCTGCTCCTGGGCCGAGGCCGCGATCTCCGACACCAGGCCGTCGATCTCCGCCACGCGGTCCACGATCCGCTG
>NZ_JBEPTF010000005.1:0-194010 GCF_040549405.1 Brevundimonas faecalis
ATCCTGCTCCCGCACCCAAAACTCTCAAAGCCCCGTAGCTCAAAGCTCCGGGGCTTTCTGCTGTCTGCGCCTGACCCAGCGCCAGCAACGCCGCCGGGTTCGGTTCGAGCGCGTTCAGGCCCGACCGGCGTATTATCTTGAGCTGGAAGACGTCGTGAAGTTCGCCGTCCACGACCATCTGGAGAACGTGCAGGGCTTTTCGTCCCTGCCTGGCTTTCGGAAATCTCAGCCACGCGTGATGCTGCCATGGGTGGTCATCAACGAAGGATATCGGTTCAACGGCAGGATGCCGCGGCGGATCTTGTATCCGTCGATCGGCATCGAGTTCTGACGGGAGAGAGCACCAGTGGCGAAGAACTGCTACCTTAGCGGGATCTGCATGACGGCCTGAATCGCGCGTTCCGGTTTGACGGTGAGATCTCGAAAGGGCAACTCAGGTCGAAATGTCTGCTAACTGGTCCGGAAGCGATGTCCGCTTCTGGCGCTTCTCGGGTCTTCAATCAGCCTTGGAGCCACTCAGGCGGGACCAACTTCTGATCGCCCCGCCAAGCCTGTGCTAAGGCGACGCCCGGAATCTCGCCCCACACGTCATCGCCCGCATGGTCCAGCACGATGGCTTGAAGGCGTCCCTTGGCGCGAACAATCTCGGAGCCCAAGGTCTCGAACACCTTGCGGACGGCGGCGATGTCTTGGTCCCGCGTCCGTCCCGTTGGCTGCTCGACATCCGTCACTTCGAATCCGCTCGGGAAGTAGACTTGGCTCGGCTGATCGTAAACTAGCAGCCCGGGGACGGGGTGATTGACGTCGTTGAGGAAGAAGCGCTGAAGCGCGAGGGTCACGGCCAGATGGTAGGCAAGCCAGTTCGCTCCGCTTCCGATCTCCCAGAGATAGTCTTCACGGTCGGTCTGAACGACCTTGATGGTCAGGTCGGGCACCGAGATCCGGATCGGCGCATCGGGCCATTCGGCGTCAAGCCGTGGAACGATCTCGCCAGCGTACTTCTCGACCTGCAGCAGGGCGTTGGTCATTTTCCGCTGAACCGCGGCCTCGGAATAGATCGCCTTTTGGGCATCAAGCTGCTGGCGCAGAAGGACGATCTCATCGGCGAGAGCGGATCCGTCCTGGGACCTTTCGAAGGACTGTAGCGCCTGTTCGAGGCGTCCGACGAAGCGTTCGATACTGTCCTGACGGAAGGTGACCGCCCGAACCTGTTCGGACTTCTGTTCGAGCAGGACGATCTGCTGGCGAATTCCCGCCAACGCTCCAGTGGCCTTCTCGACCTCTCCGCGCAGTCGCAGCCGCTCGCGGTCGAACGCGTCGGACATCTCGGGTTTGGTGCGAAGCTGAACGTCGAGGCTGGCCAGAGCCTCGGTCAGCGCATCGAGACGATTTCGCCCGCTGTCTCCCAAGGCCACGAGAGGATCGTCACTCGAAGCGGCGCGCGTCTTCAACCACCCGGCGATGTCGAGTCTGTCCCGCTGAATGCGGATTGCCGAACCATAGGCCTCGCTGCTGCTCAAGAGGCGCTGGATTTCGTTCAGGCGCTGACGCTCGTCAGCCAAATGCACCGCCGCCTTGCTTTCAGCTTCTCTAAGGGCCTGCAACTGCGCCAAAGCTCCGTCGATGGACTCCACCGTGGCGACAGCGCCGCGAGTGTTCGACTGGGAAGCCTTTCGCAGCAGGTCGACGATGACGTTCCAGTCTTCAGGGATGGGAGTGTTGGCCGGAAGGAGGCCGTACTCCATGGCCATGCGGAGCCAGCCCTGCGTTTCCGTCTGCCATGTGCGGACGGCAGTGCGAGCCGCGTTGAGGGCGGACTCCTTGCGCCGGAGCTCCCGATTGATCCGATCAATCTCCCATCGCGCGGCGAGCATCGGTGGCGTCAACGCGCCGAGAACATAGGGGAAGATTGCCTTGAGCTTCTCGCGATGTTCGGTCGTGTCCGCATTAAAGTAGAGGACCATCGGGTTCGCGACGATGTATTGCGGCTGGAAGGTGAAAGCCATCAGGTCGCGGAAGCTGACGCGGGCTACCTCTGCGTCAGGGTTTAGCCCGAGCTGGGAAAGCCCGGCGAGCTTGTCCAGGCGGCGCTTGACGGCGTCTGCGGTGATATTCTTGACGGGCGCTTCCTCCGGGACCTCGATCTCGTCGGCCTCCAGCAGGAACATGTCCCCGGTCTGACGGGCTTCCCCCGGTTCACGACGGGCGAGGAGCTTCTGCCCCTCGAGCGTATCGATGACGATGCCGAACCAGGAACAGGCTTCGCGGATCACGCCGACAGGAATGCTGCATTTCCCAGAAGCGAGGCAGTAGTCGATGATTGGGATAACGGCGGATTTGCCTGTCTTCGAGGCGCCGCTGATCACATTGACCATGCCGGGCTCGAACTCGACGATGCGCGGCGGATGTCCTGCCTTCGACCACAGGACCAGTTTGAGGATCTGGAAATGCATCAGGCCTCGACCTGCAGAAGAGAGAAGACTTGATTCCTGGGCAGGCGAGCGAACCATCGCCCGAGCTTTTCTGCGCTCGCGACATGATACTTGAGTCGTTCTGGTGGCTTCGGCGGGCTGGCGTGATTGGCGCGCACCAGAGCCTTGTCGTAGTCCACGGCGAGCAGGCCTGCGACGATCCCTGAACCGAGCGACTGTAGTGTCAAATTGCGCATAGCGAGGGCGCGCGTATGAACGGCGAGGAGATGCTCGCGCTCTTCAGCGAGTTTGGCGACGAACTTGGCCAGCCCTGAGCTTTGATTGGTCGATTTCACGACCCGCATCGTGTGCCCATGCAAGGTGAGTGGGAGCACCAGGAACAAGGGCGTCATCGGCGACACCTCGCAGATCTTTTCGGCTTGATAGGCTTGGCAGAAGGTCCATAGGAGATGGGAGCCGAATGCGGGGTTCTGGACCAGCTCGACCGGAGTTAGGGGAACTTCGGTCATTGTGCGACGCCCTTGAACAGAGCCGCATAGGCAGGATGCCAACCCAACCGCACGCCCTCGGCCAGATCGTTGAAAGCGCCGGCGATGAAGTGGGACGGCAAGCTCTGGCCATCTAGCGGGAGCTGAACCTTGGAACACTCTCGGTAGACCCGGCGTCCCCGTTCAGGCTCGCTGAGGCCCGAATGGATGTCCTCTACCTCGTCGCGCACCAGAGTATGTTTGCGGATCAGCTGACCATCGAGCTCATTGAACGACTCCGCGACGACGGAACCCTCCTCAGCCCATTCGACCTTATCGGATATCGTGCGGAGGTAATCGCTCACGGCCGAGGTCAGGAGTTCGCTCGAGGCCTCGACCGCTTGAAGCTGTCGCACGAATGTCGGCGCATCACTGACGACCATAGCCACCACCTCATCGGCGGGCACAGGCGCCTTTGATAAGAGATAGCCCGCAAGATTGGACGTGCGGGTGAAGGCCTGGAACTGACGACGAAACACGACCGCATCGATCTTCCGCGTTTTGCCCTCGCGAAGCATTCGGTCATAGCGATCGCGTGCAATGCCAATCGCCGCTGCGGTCATGTTGTCGACGGCCGCTTGAGGAAGGCCTGCGCGTACAAACTGGCGCACGCTCTCAAGCGCGTCGGTTTCCGAGATCAGGCTGAACCGGGCGATAATGGCGCTACAGATCTCAGGCTTCGCGGAGAGAAACTTTCGAACCTGCGGCGCGCAGCCGACGTCCGGCTTCTTCGGATCTACCAGCTTGCCGATCTTCGCCAACACCGTGGCGCAGGCCGCCGCCGTCGTGGCGGCGCTCATTTCGGCTACGAGCGCGCCGGTCTTCGCTGGAGTGATGAATAGCCGGAAATCCGTTCTGGCAGGATCAATCGTCTTGTCGGTGCAGAGCGTCGCCCAGTTTGAGAACGTCTTCCAGAGGTCCACAGCCTTGTCGGCCGCCGGGTTCCCGGTGAGCGTGCTCTTGTCCTGCTCGAGGAGAAGCGAGCCATCCGCCCGATGAACCGCCACATCATCGAGATACTCAAGAGATACGCTGTCGCTGTCGGCCGCAGAAAACAGATGGTAGCAGGCGCGAAGCTGCTGAAGCGAGAACCCCAGGTACTGCCCGGCAGCAGCGCTTTTCGGCGGCTTCTCCAGTTCGACTAGGCTCATGTGTCTTCCCGCGCGACCGTTGAATCGGTCTAGACTTCTACAGTCTAGCCGTGCTCTCGCCGAACGGCGAGATCTTTGGTTGTGTATCTGGGCGCGGGTCTGAGCTTGCCCCACGGACTTCTGGATCGGCAAAATCAAGCAGCAGGCTTGCGTCGGATTTCCAGCACGAGTTTAGCTTTGGCACAGAGCGGGCTTAGAAACCGACTTCAGGCGCGTGCTGAATGTCGCCTTTGCGGTCCACAGTGAATGACCGCTTCTGGCGCTGAAGCGACCCGCGCAACCTCCGCCAGCGCTTATTTGCAGTCGGGCTGGAGGGCGAGCCAAGCACGGGCGACGTCTACAGGATCTTCCCCTTCGTCATCGACGATCTGGTCCGGCGTGATACCCTGAGGATAGGTTCGACCGTTACGATCCATCATCATGGCCGTGGTCACGACCACATTGGTTCCGTCGGCCAGTGGATACCCCTCGTTGGAGGAGGCGATCCCGTAGGTAGGGATGCCAAAGGTGCGGGTGAGCGGTCGTCCGGCGAATGCGACTGCAACCCCTTCGCCGGAACTGGCGGTCGCGTCATCCAGCAGAAGCGCGACCGGGGATTCGGCGAGCGATGGGATGGAACGCCAGTTGTCGATCGCCATCATGGTCAACCCGCGCCCCTGTTCGACGAGTACGACCGCAGATCCTTCGCTCAGCGCGGCATAATCCTCGACCAGGCCATCGGCTTCCTCGCTCCGGCCCTGGGGCCCGTCCCCAAGCAGACCCGAAAGCCCGATCAGCATCGGCCAGATATTGCCGCCCGTATTGCCCCTCAGGTCCAGGACATAGCCGCAAGTGCGCGGGCCGGCGTCAGCGACGGCGCCGAACAGCCGGGAGGCGTAGGCCGCGGCCTTTTCACCAAAGCCAGTGACAGAGGGCACCGTGATCAGCTCGGCGTCATGATCGGCGCCGAGCGTAAGCGCGTGGGCTTCGATCTCCGCTCGCTTCATGAACCGGGAACTCGGACGAGGCCGAGGCGGCGCATCAGGCATGAGCGGGCGATCGCCATATCGCTCACGCCAGGCGGCGACCGCTTCGGAGGTAGGTTGAACGAAGGAATGGCCGTCTCCCAGACCATGCGCCAGGGCAGCCCAGGCCGGAAGCATGTCGACGTCGTCGCGGGCGCCTTCGACGCGATGGCGCATGTCCTCAGCCAGGGCGTCCCAGTCCACCTGCCGGCTGCGATAGGCGACGGGACGAACGACAGCGATGGCGTCCTCGATGCGCGTCTCGGAGTCGAAAGGTTCAGAAGGCTGCGGTGTCAGTGACAGGGCGGCGAGAAGGGCAAGGAGCATGACATACCAAAATCCGTGTTCAGGCTTGGTAGTCAGCGGCGCCGGTGCGCGGCCAGTTAAATCTCGGTCATGCAGAGTGCGTGAAATATGCACGGGCCTCGGACGCTATCCTAACACCTAGCCCAGTGGCGGCTTTCCTGACCCGTGCCAATGACCGCTGTTGGCGCAATGCCGACAGAGGAGGCACGCTACAGGCGTGTGGGGGGTTGGTGCAGGGGGACGACAGGGATTGGAACCAGCCAAATGAGACACTTTGGCTAGATCATGTGTTGCAAATCGCTCTCAATTGCATTTAAGCGCGAGGCCTTCTTCAGGAGCCTCCCCATGCCTTTCCTCTCGCGCGCCTTGCCGCTTCGCCGGTCGTCTGGATTTGTCGCCGTCTCAGCCCTGCTGGCGGGAACCGCCTTCGCCTCGACCGCCGCCGCCCAGACGACGCGGCAGGAGCCGGAGGTCAGCACGGTGGAGGAGGTGGTGGTGACGGCGGCTCGCACGGTCCTGCCGGCCAGCGCCCTGCCGATGACCGTGGACGTCATCGCCCGCAAGGCCCTGTCGGAACAGGTAGCTATCAGCGGCTCGGTGATCGATGCGGTCGCGACCCTGTCGCCCTCCTTTTCGCCGACGCGGCAGAAGCTGACCGGCTCGGGCGAGAGCCTGCGCGGGCGCTCGCCGCTCTACGCCATCAATGGAATTCCGCAATCGACGCCGATCCGCGACGGTTCGCGCGACGGCTATACGATCGACCCCTTCTTCGTGGACCGGGTCGAGCTGATCTACGGCTCCAACGCCCTGCAGGGCATAGGCGCCACCGGCGGGGTGGTCAATCAGGTGACGGTGGGCGCGCCGAGCGAGGGCGGGCTGACCGGCCGGATGCTGGCCCAGGTCTCCAGCTCGGGCGGGCCGGAAGGCGACGGGATCGGTGCCAAGCTGGGCGGTCTGGCCGCCTATCGCCACGGGGACTTCGACGGCGTCTTCGGCGTGGCCTATGACCAGCGCGGGGCCTTCTATGACGCCAACGGCCGCCGCGTCGGTGTCGACAACACCCAGGGCGAGGTGCAGGATTCCAAGGCCCTGTCCTTCTTCGGCCGTTTCGGCTGGGATCTGACGGACACGGTGCGGCTGGACCTGTTGGCCAACCGTTTCGAGCTGAAGGGCGACGGGGACTATGTTCGGGTTCCGGGCGATCGCAGCATCGGCCGTCCGGCCAGCAGCGAGCGCGGCCAGATCGAGGGCGAACCCGCCGGCAACCGGGTCGAGACGGTCTCGGCCTCGCTCGCGGACAGCGACCTGTGGGGCGGCGACTTCAGCGCCCAAGTCTTCTTCAACCGGACGCGCGACACCTTCGGCGGGGACCGTTCCTCCACCATGCAGGACGCCAGCATCGCCCCGATCGGCACCCTGTTCGATCAATCCTCGAACCGCTCGCGCAAGCTGGGCGCGCGCGCCAGCTATGAGCGGGCCGTGCCGGGCGTGCCGGGTCTGACCGCCACCCTGGGTCTGGACGCCTTGAAGGACCGCACCGAGCAACTTCTGATCGCCACCAACCGCGCCTGGGTGCCGCCGACCGAGTTCCAGAGCATCGCCCCCTTCGTCCAGGCCAATATGCGTCTGTTCGACGGCAAGGTGCGTCTGGCCGGCGGCGTGCGTCAGGAGAACGTCGAGTTGTCGGTCGACGACTTCACCACCCTGGCCTCCTACGGCTCGCGTCGTGTGAAAGGCGGCACGCCCAAGTTCGAGGCCACCCTGGTCAACGGCGGTGTGGTCTATGAGCCGATGGACGGCGTGCGGGCCTACGCCAGCTACGCCGAGGGCTACACCGTGCCGGACGTCGGCCGCATCCTGCGCTCGATCAATGTCGACGGTGTCCAAGTCGACAGATTCCTCGACATCAGTCCTGTGGTTTCGGACAATCAGGAGATCGGCCTGGAAGTGAAGCGCGGGCCGTTCGAGATCGGCGCCACCTATTTCTGGTCCTCGTCGGACCTGGGCCAGTTCCTGGTTCGCAACGCCGACGGCGTCTATGACGTCCAGCGTCAGGCGGTCGAGATCGAGGGGCTGGAACTGAACCTGCGCGCTCGCACGCCGATTGAAGGCTTGACGGTCTCGACCGGTTACGCCCGCCTGCGCGGTCAGACCGACACAAACGACGACGGCCGGGTGGACCAGGATCTCGACGGGGCCAACATCTCGCCGGACCGGATCAACGCCGCCGCCGTCTACGCCAACGGCCCGCTGTCGGCGCGTCTGCAGGTCCAGGCCTATCTGTCGCGTGACTTCGAGGGCGGCGATCCGCGCAACAACTTCGAAGGCTACACCGTGGCCGACGCCTATCTGCGCTACGACTTCTCGTTCGGCGGCGTGTCGCTGGCGGTGCAGAACCTCTTCAACGAGGACTATGTGACCTATAGCTCAGACACCAGCAATCCGACCGACAACCTGCGCTACTTCGGCGGTCGGGGCCGTTCCTTCACCCTCGGGTGGGACCGTCGCTTCTGATGCGTCTGGTTCGACTGGCGCATCGCTGGACCGGGGGGCTGATCGGCCTGCTGCTGTTCGTCCTGGGGCTGACCGGGACCGTTCTGGTGTTCAAGGACGACTGGCTGCGCGCCGTCGTGCCCCATGCGGCCGAGGCGCGGATCGCGGACCCGAAGGTCATCGGCGCGGCGCTGGACCAGGCCTTTTCCGCGCCTGATCGGCCGCGTTCGGTCATTCTGGCCGACGACCGGTTGGGCATCCATCGCCTGAACTACGAGGACAAGACGCGCGGGGCCTATGCGACCCAGACGGGCCAGGTGGTGGCGCGATGGGACAGCCTGTGGGCGCGGCCCGAACTGTGGCTGTTCGACCTGCACCACTATCTGCTGATCGGCGATGTCGGAAAGACCATCGCCGGGATCGCGGGCCTGGCCGGTCTGGGCTTCGTGATCACCGGGCTGATCCTGTGGTGGCCGACGCGGCGGACCTTCGCCTTCGCCGTCCTGCCGAAGACTTGGAAGCGGGCCGGGGTCGTCAAGCATCACCGCGACCTGGGGGTGTGGAGCGCGCCGGTACTGGCGGTGGTCCTGACGACCGGGGCCATCCTAGCGCTGCCGCTCTATGAGGGCTTGGCCGTGGCCCTGTCGCCGGGCAAGGACCTGAAGGCGATCATGGCTCCGCCCGAGCATGAGGGCGGCGCTCTGTCGTCCGATCTGGACTGGCCCGCCATGATGGCTGAGGCGCAAGGTCGTTTTCCCGACGCGGAACCGCGCATTCTGTCCCTGCCCACGAAGCCCGGGGGGCTGATCAGCCTGCGCATGCGCCGGGCGGCGGAATGGCTGCCCAACGGCCGCACCCAGGTCTGGTTCGACCCAGCCGATGGTCGCATCGTCGGCGCGCGCGACGCCCTGACCCTGCCGCTGGGGTTGCGGGTCGCCAACGCCCAATATCCGATCCATGCGGCCAAGGTCGGGGGATTGGCCTATCGGCTGATCGTGACTGTGGCGGGCCTGGCGTTGACGCTGTTGGGATCCCTGGCCGTCGTCACCTTCTGGGGCAACCCGAGCGGATTGCCGAAACGGCGACGTAAGAAGGCCTGACGACGAGGACCCGCTAACGGCTTGTGGATGCCAACTTTCGGGCGCGGCATGAACGACCGCTCACGGCGCTTAGTGAAAATCCCGCGACCCCGGCAGGATGCGCACGTCGCGCGGATGCCGGTGCGGCGGATGTCGCGGCGGTTGCGGGTGGGCGGTGTGGCCAGCGACGCAAAGGCGTCATCGCTTCCCGTGCGCACGCCCGCGCCGATGCGACGACCGCCGGCCCGATCCAAGGCCTCCAGGCGAGTTTTCAGCGCTGGCAGAGCGTCAGACTGAGAATAAATGTTCCGTGTATGTTCCTGTGTGCGCCCTGGCCCCGTAAGAGAGCCAGGCGAGACGGTTTCGCATCCGCTCTCGTCAAAGGGTCTCTTTCATTCTGCAGTCAGTGCGAACAGGTGTTTCAGGGCGTCGTGCGCCAAGCCGGTTACAGAGGCCTGATCGACGTCGGGGCGGACGATCGCCTATGGTTTCGACGCCTTGAATCGGATGAGCGTCAAGATCATTCCCGATGGCGGGAACCTGCCGGCGTGGGCGACGCGAGACGTCTACTACGGCTATGATCTGCGGGGTTTGCAACTCTACGCCCGGTTCGACGGACACACGGGCGAGGGGGTGACGAACGCCTATGATCTGGCGGGGCGGCAGACGTCCTCGACCACGACGATGAACGGCTTGGCGGCGACGCAGGGCTATCAGTACGACGTCAGCGGCGCGCGGACGATCCTGACCTATCCGGACGGCCAATACGCCCGCTACGGACGCGACGGTCTGGGCCGGACGACGGTCGTCAGCCTGAACGACGTGGTGGCTGTGGTCCAACTGCAGCATGACGCCCTGGGCCGGGTTTCGACGGTCAAGCGCGCGAACAACGGCGCCTGGTCGTCGCCGACGACCTACGCCTATGACGGTTTGTCGCGACTGACGGGGCTGGCGCATGATCCGGCGGGCGTCGGACACGATGTGGCGACGACCTTCGCCTATAATCCGTCGGGCCAGGTCGTCAGCCGGTCGCAGAACAGCAGCGTCTACCGATATACGGGCCATGTGACCGTGAACCGGGCCTATGCGGTGAACGGGCTGAACCAGTACACGGCCGCGGGGCCGGCGAGCTTCACCTATGACGGCAACGGCAATCTGACGTCGGACGGCCAGGGCGGGACCTATGTCTATGACGTGGAGAACCGGCTGGTCGGGGGCCCGAACGGGGCGTTGCTGTCGTGGGACCCGTTGGGGCGCCTGTTCGAGAGCTCGAGCAGCGGCTATCCGGCAACGCGCTACGTGTACGACGGGGACAGGCTGATCGCGGAGTACGACAGCCAGGGCGGCCTGTTGCGACGCTATGTGCACGGGGATGGGAAAGACGCGCCGCTCGTCTGGTTCGAGGGGGCCGGGACGACTTCGCCGCAATACCTGCTTGCGGATCATCAGGGCTCGATCGTCGCCAGGACGGACGCTGCGGGTGCGGTGACGGCGATGAACGCCTATGACGAGTACGGCATCCCCAACGCTACGAACACAGGCCGCTTCCAGTACACGGGGCAGACCTGGCTGCGCGAACTGGGCATGTACCACTACAAGGCCCGCATCTACTCCCCGACCCTGGGCCGCTTCCTCCAGACCGACCCCATCGGCTACGAGGATGACGTCAACCTCTACGCCTATGTAGCAAATGATCCGGTGAACCGGACCGACCCGACCGGGACACGAGAAGTACTCCTCTCCGGAAGTGCGAGTGACAGAAAGGAGTTCGTGAAACTGGTGGGAGATACAACGGGATTGAGTGTGTCTGAGGAAAACGGAAAACTGGTATCTTCAGACGCATCGGCATCAACATTCGCCGGAGGCGTTGTTCTCAATGCTATCAATTCTAAAGATCAGCTTCAGTTCAACATTGTGAAGGATGAGGCCGGAACATTTATTGATAGCGCCTCATCAATGAACGTTGATGTTGGAGATATCTCTTCAATGGCGGCTGTGGATGCAAACCTTGGGGCAGCTACGCTGACCCACGTGTTCGCCGAACGCGTGGATATGGCGCAGGGCGCGAGTTACCCCAGCGCTCACGCCAACGCCATACGGCCAGAATCCCAAGCGTTGGGTGCAGTGGGGCGCTTCGGAGGGCTTTCCGGCTTCACGCCAGGCTCCACGTTCAACCCAACTTACATCTCACCTTCGGGCGGTACTGTTGCATCCTATCAGTTCAGGCTGGATGCTAACGGAACGCCGCGACCAGTTCCCTAAGGAGTATGATATTGGACATCGATGCTTATCAGCCGACGCAGCTCGCTACTCCTACTTGTCAGACGATTTGCTCTACGCGCCTTCGTGTTACAAGCGTCAGTGAGCGTCCTCCTGAATCCGGATATGTGCAGTCTTGGGTCTTAGTCGGCGCGGAAAACTCTCAGGGCGCGCGCTCTGAATTTTATGTCCTATTCCGACGTGAAGACCAACCACTCCCTCCAGTCGGTGCGCTTTGCAGCTTCGAGTATCGGCTTGGTCGAGTTGAAGGGCTGATATCGGGACGTGACGGTCCCGGCGTCGCAGATGCCGCAATTTTGGAGCGGGCCGACTGCCTTATCGATTACAAGGACTAACAGAGATGGCCGGAGGGCAAGATAAAAGGGGCGTCGTAACCTCTTGCTTCGCAATCGGTTTTTGACACCCTGACGACTTGCGGCGACTTGCGGATTTTTCGAGCCGTAGCGGCGCCTTCTGAACCTTGTCCGTAGCGGTCGGATCGGTGAGACTCCGGCATGGTCATCAGGCGGGAAACCAAGCGCGGAGCGCCAAAGCCCGCGGTCGCCGTCAGACCGGACGCATGCCCCGCACCCTCGATCATCTCCCGGCCGGCAAGCGCGCTGAGCTGGCGTGCGTGGCGGAGTGGAGAACCGGCTGGTCGGGGGCCCGAACGGGGCGTTGCTGTCGTGGGACCCGTTGGGGCGCCTGTTCTAGAGCTCGAGCAGCGGCTATCCGGCGACGCGCTACGTGTACGAC
Organism: Brevundimonas faecalis; assembly: GCF_040549405.1. Taxonomy (NCBI): domain Bacteria; kingdom Pseudomonadati; phylum Pseudomonadota; class Alphaproteobacteria; order Caulobacterales; family Caulobacteraceae; genus Brevundimonas; species Brevundimonas faecalis. The sequence continues at coordinate 12,008 of NZ_JBEPTF010000005.1, forward strand.
GGGGACAGGCTGATCGCGGAGTACGACGGCCAGGGCGGCCTGTTGCGACGCTATGTGCACGGGGATGGGAAGGACGCGCCGCTCGTCTGGTTCGAGGGGGCCGGGACGACTTCGCCGCAATACCTGCTTGCGGATCATCAGGGCTCGATCGTCGCCAGGACGGACGCTGCGGGTGCGGTGACGGCGGTGAACGCCTATGACGAGTACGGCATCCCCAACGCCACGAACACGGGCCGGTTCCAGTACACGGGGCAGACCTGGCTGCGCGAACTGGGCATGTATCATTACAAGGCCCGCATCTACTCCCCGACCCTGGGCCGCTTCCTCCAGGCCGACCCCATCGGCTACGAGGATGACGTCAACCTCTACGCTTATGTTGGCAATGATCCGGTCAATAAGACCGATCCGACGGGGATGTGCGTGCTCGCTCTGCCTTGTCCGGCTCCATCCTCAGCGGTGACCTTGCCGACTGCGGCAGAGGTCGGGAGTGCGATAGCGACGGCCGCTCGCGCAACTCCAGTCGCTGTCTAAGCGGGAATATCCATCGTGCCGTAAATACTATGGTGAGCAGTGCGCGCTCCCACACCCAAAACTCTCAAAGCCCCGTAGCTCAAAGCTCCGGGGCTTTCTGCTGTCTGCGCCTGCCTCAATCGAGCGATGATCGCTGGCTGCGGTAGGGTCCGCATCCCCTGAAAGGCTGACAGCAAGAAGGCCCCGGCAACGACCGAGGCCTTTCACGCGCCACTAAGGCGAGGCGTCAGATTCGCGGTCCACGTCCGCGCATACCGCCTACCACCAGCGAGACCACGAATAGAATGACGGCGATGATGGCGATGAATTTCGCGATCTCGAACGACATGCCCGAGATGCCGCCGAAGCCGAGAACGGCAGCGACCAAGGCGATGATGAAGAAGATGATGGCCCAACGAAACATTGACGGTCCTTTGGAGTGTTGATGATGGCGTGACCATCGACCAACGCCACATAGGCTTGACCGTTCCGCTAGTTCTGAACCGGACTATACGAGGTAAACAACGACCGTTCAGGAAGGTGGGCGATGATGTCGGCGCGGGCTCGCGACGTGTTCGCCCAAAAGGCATCTGGGGCAGATAGGCGTCGGACACACCAAAGGAGCGAATTGGCCTCGTTCGTCGTTGTCACGCACAACGGCAGCTTCGTTCTCGAGCAGGGAGGGGATTTATGATCCGCCTGACCTTGACGCTTTCGTCCGTCTATCTCGCGGCCGTGGGATTGGCGCTTCTGTTCGTGCCGCTTCAGTTCGGCGTCGGAGCCGTTCCGACTGACGCTTCGACGGAGCTCATCGCTCTGCTCAGGCTTCTGGGAGGGCCGTTTCTAGGTATAGCCGTATTGAACTGGCTTTCGCGCGGCGTGCCCGCAGTCTCGTTACAAAAGGTCCTTATCGCCAACGCCGTCGGTTTCGGGGTCGTCGCGCTAAATGATGTCTGGGGCGTTGCGACCGGCGAGGCGCGAGAACTGGCGAAGCTCTTCCTCGGCGTCCACCTGGGGTTCACGCTCGCGTTTCTAATGTCCTTGCGGATCTCGGCGCGGGTCAGTCTCGCCTGAGAGAGGGGGGAAGGGCGTATCGTTCGCCGTCGAAGGGGATGAGGATCGTTCTTGGAGGTTCGGTGCGATCCGTCGTCAGGCATTGCCCGCTCTTATCTGTCTTGGAGACGCGTCGAGCGCGGCGTTCCAGAATCGAAATGTCCTGACCGCGTCGGCCTGGGGTCATCCGCAGGATACGTTCGGTCGAGAGGGTTTCACCTGGGCAGGATAGATCCCATTCGCCCAGGCTTCGAGAGACCACCAGATTTTCCAGGACGGGCGCCAGGGCGCCATCCCGCACTTCGTAGAGAGACAGCGTCGTCTCCAGGAGGGGATTGGGACGCGAGCTCCCCATCCGCGTTTGCCGCACTCCGAACGCGAGCCGGTCAGGCCCGATCTGATAGGCGGCGGTGTCGAATGAAACGTCGGACACGCCTATGGCGTCGTCGTCCATGGCATGGGGCAGGCGGAGGCGTTGGCGTGGCGCCCCAGTGGATTCATCGACGACGAGCACATCCAGATCGCCGGATGTTCCGTCCGAACGGACTTGGGCGATGAGGGGAACCGCGACCAGCAGGAGCCCCGGCCGGCCCCGCCAGCGCCGACAGACCATGGCGTGAGGATCGATGGAGGTTGCGGATGGAAGGGTCAGGGTGCGGTCGCGGACCCGGACGGCGCGCTCACCCTGCACGACGGCGTCAGGATAGGCTTGGCGCACGATCGCCGCCGCGTCCCCGCACTCACGGCCCTCCGCCACGGCTGCTGTTGGAGCGCAAAGCACAAGCGTCAGGACGCCTAAACTCCATCGGCCGATCATCCGCATCACCCTCTCCCTCGTTGGTCGTTACTGCCCGTAACTCGTTCCATTCCAGCAGTCGAACCGGCCAAGGGGAATGCCCCGTCTCTAGCGGGGCCTTAAAGCTCGACGCCGGAAGACGAACGCCGGGGTGAAAACCCCACCCTCTGAAGGGGACGGAACCTCGTCTCGACCTCGTCGCTTCGATTCAGAGACCTGAACAAAGGTCGCCTTGGCGAAGGGTGCGGCGTGGAACTGACCGACAAGCTGGATCTGAGAAGCGGGCGCCCCGTCTGGCCTGCTCCTGAGGTGATGACATCCGATCCGCTGCCGGATCGGTGCGACATTGCAATCGTGGGGGCGGGGATCATGGGGGCCATGCTGGCTGATCGCCTCAGTCAGGACGGGCATGACGTCTTGCTGCTGGACCGGAGATCGCCCGCGCACGGCAGCACTGTGGCCTCGACGGCTCTCGTCCAGTGGGCGGCGGATACGCCTCTTTTGCACCTGACGCGGCGGTGGGGAGCGGAGCGGGCGGTTCGAAGCTGGCGACTAATGCATCGGGCCGTGGTGAACCTTGATGCGAACATCCGTGATCGAGGGCTTGCGTGCGACTGGGAGCGCCAGCCGGAGCTGTACCTGTCGGGAAACCTACTGGATGAGGCGGGTCTCAGGACTGAAGGCGAACGCCGCAGGGCTGCGGGTTTGCCATCCCGCTTCCTGGAAGGGGAGGAAGTCTCGGCAAGGTTCAATCTCCCGCAGCGGGCTGGCCTCTTGTCGGAGGACGCCTTCGGTCTGAATCCTGTCGCCCTGACACAGGGTCTGCTGGAGCGCGCCAGGAACGCGGGGGCTGCGATCGTCCATCCCATCGAAGCGACGGGCTTGGAGCAGGGTAAGGAAGCGGTGTCGGTGCGTTGCTCTGACGGAACGGCGGTGCGGGCGTCTCAAGTCATCCTGGCCAGCGGGTACGAGATTTCTCCATGGTTTCTGCCGGACGCCTTCACGCGGAGCGCGACCTTCGCCGTCGCCACGGCGCCGGGGACGGCTCCGACTTGGCAAGGCGACGCCATGATCTGGGAGGCGGCTGATCCCTATCTGTACGCTCGGCGCACCAGCGACGACCGTATCCTGATCGGCGGGGGTGATATTCCCGGCGTCGATTCAACGAAACGGGATGCGTTATTGCCGACGAAACAGGGATGGTTGGAGGCCCAAGGCGCGCGGTTGCTGGGCGTGGAGAGGTTGCGGGCCGAGTATGCCTGGGCGGCTGTCTTTGGAAGCTCGCCGGACGGACTGCCGGCCTTGGGGCGGGCGGCCAATACGGAGCGGATCTGGCTGGCCTACGGCTTCGGCGGCAATGGGATCACCTTCGCGCGCCTTGCAGCGGAACTGCTTCCTGGCGCACTGGCCGGGGCGCCAGATGGGGATCTGCAGCTGTTTGATCCCTATCGTTTCGAGACCTGACGGCGCGCCGCATGGGAAGCGCTACGAAATGGAACATGCGCGCAAAGGGCGCGCTCTTCTTGGCGACAGTCATAGAGAGACGCCATGAGCGAGAACGATCCTGAAAAGCCCGAACCAGACGATCCCGGGCCAGAGCCAGAGAGCCCTGAGCCTCCGCCTCTGGAGGATGTCCCTCCCGGCGGAGGCGGAGATGAGATCGGGGAAGAACGTGTGCCGGAAAAGGTGCGGACGTCGCCTTGAGACGAAAGGAACGCGGCTGCGGGCCTCACGTTGGCGAGGTATGAGCGATGTTCCGGCTAACCTGGTCGGCTCGGCCGCCGCCGTCTGTTCGATTTCCAGCTTCGCGCCTCAGGCTTATAAGATCTGGAAAGAACGGGACGCTTCGGCGGTCAGCCTGAAGACCTATTCCCTGACGGTGGCCTGCTTCATCCTGTGGGTGATCTACGGAGGGCTGACCTCAGCTTGGCCGGTGGTGCTGGCCAATGCCTGCGCCTTGATCATGGCGACGGCGGTGCTGGTGATGAAGTGGCGTTTTCGCGAAAGGCCCTGAGAGGCGTGATCCTGAAACCGGAGCCGAAACCCCGTCGCAGCGTTGCATCGACATGATCTCGGCTCAGGACGCAGCCCGGTCGGGCGATGAATCCTATATTCGCGACCTCGGCCGCGCCTTTGGCGGCGCCTTGCTGTTCAGCCTGCCTCTGTTGATGACGATGGAGATGTGGACGCTCGGCTTTTCCACCCAGCCGGAGCGTCGTCTGGTCTTCGTTCTAGCGGCGTTGCCGGTTCTTTTCGGCCTGGCGCATTATGCAGGCTTTTCAGAACGTCGAGGTCTGCTGAACAATGCCCTCGACACCCTCGTCGCATTGGCCGTGGGCTTCGTGACGTCCGCCGCGCTTTTGCGCGTGTTCAATGTTCTGGACCTGAGCTCAGCGGCGTCCGCCGTGGGGCAAATCTCCTTGCAGGCGGTTCCGGCCGCGCTCGGCGCACTGGCTGCGCGACGTCAGCTCTCGAGCGATCTGGAGGAGGGCGCCGAAGACCAAGCCTCCTATCCCGGCGAGCTCTTCCTCATGCTGGCGGGCGCCCTCTACTTCGCGATGAATCTCGCGCCGACCGAGGAGATGAGGCTGATCGCCTATCTCGCCACGCCGGCGGGAGCGCTGGGCGTGCTCATACTGTCGATCGTTCTTTTGCATCTCATCGTTTTCGAGGCCGGCTTCGCTGGGCAGGAAGAAGCGGAGACGCCGACGCGCGCCTTCTTCGACTTCACGCTTCCCGGCTACGCCCTATGCCTGTTGGCGAGCCTCGCCATGCTGTGGGTGTTCGGCGGAACGGATGGGCATGGGCTTCAAGCGCTTGCAGCCAATGTCGTTATCCTGGCGTTTCCCGCGGCCATCGGCGCCGCCGCCGCCCGATTGCTGGTGTAGCCGTGGCGCGCAAGGAGAAGGCGCAGAAACAGCGGAAAGCGGGGGTATCGCGTTTGCAACGCGCCTGCGCCTTGGCCGGCCTCCTCATCACCCTTGGCGTGATAGGCGTCTTGGCGCGAGAAGCCTTTTCTGTTCCCGCGCCGGCGATCCTGACGGTGAAGGCGGAAGCCGCACGGCCGGCGCAGGCGGGATGGATCGTGGAGGTGACGGTCGCCAACCAGGGCGACCTGACAGCGGCCGCGGTGGATATTGAAGGAGAGGCGGCGGGCGAGCGGGCTACCGCGACCCTCGACTACGTCCCTGGTCAGGGGCGAAAGAAGGCCAGTCTGGTTTTCTCCACCAACGAACGCCCCGAACCGAAATTGCGCGTGCTGGGTTGGTCTGAACCCTGATCTCGGTCATTCGTCGATCAAGTCGGCGAATGCTGGTGAAGGGCCAGCTTCCATCCTTCGGGCCGTCGAGCATAGGCTGAACTGACGATGGCCGAATAGGGTTGCCCATCGGCTCGCATCACCTCGGCCTTGTAGCTGATGATCGCCATGTCCTCGACCGGCTGCAGCAGGCTGCGATCCTTCATCGACAGATCACGCCACCGATTTTGAGGCGTGGCCGTCGCCGCGACATCGGCGCGCGAATGCACGCCATGCATTTCTCCGGCCTGCGGAAAGGCGAGCAGGCATCGCACGTCCAGGTGTTTCAGAAAATGGTCTTCACCGGACAGCCAGAAACCTTCCTCGATGTCGAAAAGCTCTGCTTCGAGAGACATGACTCATGCTCCTTGTCAGGGTGGGTTTCTGATGAGGCTACAAGCCGCCTTGTCGGTCTTCGTTCCCGAGGGTGGGCTGGGCGCGAACCTGTTCTTTGCGAAGCGTGGCCACACGCTCTTCGCCCAGAAAGACATGGGCGGCGATGCCGCTGAAGTGGGCTTTCAGAAGCGCCTCCGCCTCCACGACCGCATCCTCGAGAGAGTCCGATACGAGCGGCTCCATATGCGGGACGCCGAAGATGGAAGATTCGATGAAACAGAAGTAGGTCACGCTATTCTCCCCAAATTCCTAGGCGCCGCAGCCGCAAGAGGCGGTGGCCAGGCCGGGCAGGTCCAAGACCTCCACGCGTCCACGTCCGAAGCGGATCAAACCTGCTTCCTGCAATTCTTGAGCGGCGGCGTTGATGCTGGTGCGCTGGACGCCCAGCATGGCGCCCAGACGCGCCTGGGTGAGTTTGAGAGGCGCGCCGTTGGCGCCCCCTTCCAGTCGAACGAGCCATTTCGCCAGACGCTCATTGACCCTGTGCGAAGCATTGCATGCGGCCTCGGACTCGAGCTGGGTCAGGCGCTGCATGGTCTGGAAGGCGACGAACCGCGACAACCAGTCATGGCCTAGGGCCGTTCGCACCGTATGGGCGGGAACGCGAAACAACCGGACGTCTACAAGCGGCCTGGCTTCCGTATCGCCGCAGGAAGATCCCAGGGCGTGACGCCATCCGTGGACGCTACCTGAAGGGATGTGGGACACGCAGACCGTGCTCGACTGGGGAAATAGCCCGAGCACGCCGGATAGAACGAACCAGAGATAGTCGCCTTCGAGGCTGACCTCTTCTGCGGCGAGCAAGTCCACGGGCGCGCCGGTCTGCAAAAGGCTGCGTTGCGCGGCAGGGGGAAGGGCCAGGTAGACGGGATGGTCGCGAACATCGCATCGCCGACGGGGAACGATACGCAGGCGAACGGGCAGAGCTTCGACGGCGGCTTGCGCGGGCATGACGACTCCTTGGGATATCGTCGTGCCACGGAGCAGGCGTTCGGCCACTTACATGGGTTAGTCCCCAGGCAGGCTTTCGTCCGAAACATCTTCGATCACGCTGAGCCCGGCCGCGAGGGCCAGGCCCGGCCGATCCCGCAGGATGGTGCGACCGGCGCGATAGTCGACCAGTCTGTCGCGTCGAAGTTGCTGCAAGGTGCGGTTCATGTGCACGGCGCTGAGGCCCAGGATGTCGGCCAGAACATCCTGGGTGAGGGGGAGGTGCAGAACGCCGGGTTCGGTCGTGCCCAACCGGCTCTGTCGTTCATAAAGCTCAAGCAGAAGGTGGGCGGTTCGTTCGTAGGCGCTGAGCCGGCCGAGCCGAATGACGTGGCGGGCGAGACGCAGGCGTTCGGCCGAGCGCGAGCGACGCCAGGCGTCCAGCATGCGAACGCTCACGTCCCGTCCCTCCATGACGGCGGATCGCAGCGGGGCGGCGTCCAGGGTCACGGCGTCGGTCAGGGCCCAGGCCGCCATGTCCGTGTCTATGGTTTCAGTCGCCAGGATCACGTCGCCCGGCAGGCTCAGACCGACGATCTGGCGACGTCCGTCCTCGAGCATGGCGCCCCGAGCGATCCAGCCGCGGGCCACGACGCGAGCGTCGTCTCGTTCCGGGCACATGGGAACGGCGCCTCCGGGCGTGTGAAGCAGGGAAGGTCCGCGAAAGCCGCTGCGAATACGCAAGGGGTCGCCAGGCGCAAGAGCGCCGAAGCTCGACAACACGCGCTCCAGCGAGGCGGCTGCGACTTCCAGATCGTCTTGATAAGACTGATTCTTCATCCCCCAGACCACAAGCACGGCCCCGGGGGTTTCGTTCTTTACATAGGTTAGTCGAACACGCTTCTGGCACAGCTTGCCGGAAAAGCCGTGGAAACGCTCTTCGTCGCGAGATGGGAACCTTAGCCGTCGTCGAAGGCTTGGGCCTTCATGACGCGCGAATTGAGCCTGCTTCTCGAGAGGAAACTGGAACGGCGGGACGACCTGACGCCGGACGAACGCGAGGCGCTTCGCGAAGTCCTCGCGGGTACGGTTCTGAAGCGGGCGGGCGAGGACATCGTTTCCCAGGACGCCCTGGTCGATTGCTCCAGCCTGGTCGTTGACGGCTTTTGCGCCCGCTACAGGGATCTGGCGGACGGGCGACGGCAGTTCACCCAGATGAATCTGCCGGGGGATTTTATCGACCTGCACGGGTTTGTCCTGAAACGCGTGGACCATGGCGTTCGAGCCCTGACCGATTGCATCGTCGCCATGGCTCCCCATTCACGCTTGAAGGTTCTGACGGCGCGTCATCCGCATCTGACCCGTTTGCTGTGGCTGGAGACCGTGGTCGACGCGGCCATTCACCGCGAGTGGTTGCTGGCGCTGGGTCGGCAAGAGGCTCTGGAGCGAATGGCCTTGCTGCTGTGCGAAATCTATTCCCGGCTGGAGATCGTGGGCCTGGCCCGGGACTTCCGTTTTCGCTTTCCCGTCACCCAGGCTGAGGTGGGGGATTTCCTGGGGATGTCGGCCGTTCACGTGAACCGCACCCTGAAGGTGCTGCGTGAGGCGGGGTGGCTGACCTGGGACGGGGCCGATATTCGGATTTTGATGTGGGACCGCCTCGCAGAGGCGGCGGAGTTCAACCCCGCCTACCTCCGTCTGGAACGGCTACCGATATAGCGGCCGCGAGGGTTAGCCTTGTTGAGCGGTAGCGCAGCGCTCTCGCAGTTGCGCCCAGGTCGCGCGACCTTCCAGGGTGAAGGCGTCGGATTGCGTATAGCCTTCTTTCAGCAGGGCCTTGTGAACATCGCTTGGGATGCGAAATCGGCCTGACGAAGCCAGTTCGAAGGCGCGTTCGATGATCGGCTTTCTCAGAAGCACGGCACTCTCCCTTCATTTACAGGGAAGCCCAGAAGGCCTCGCGACATAGGCCGCGCGGCTGGGCCGCCAGAGGAGAGAGCGTTTCAGGACCGTCGTCGTTCCGGTTGGGTCGGGTAGACGACACAGGCGGCAAGCTGTCCTGGCCTCTGCTCTTGTTCATTTAGACGGTCGGTGCTCGTCAGGCCGTTTCTTGAAAGTGTCTCCGATTTCGCGTGCGTCCGGGCCGTCAGGGCCAGCGCGAGTGCGAGACATACGGCCGACGCGCCGGACGTCTTCTTCCGATGAGGCCGCCTCCGGCTTGCCGCCGGGAGTGGCGGCGTTCTTCCTGCGCCCTTCCGATTGCTTCGGGTCCATGAACTGTCTCCTCAGGCGCCGAGGCTGGTCTGCAACTGCTTGGCGCGTTGCAGATGGGTTTCGATCTTGGGCGTGACGGTTCGTGCGTGTTCGGCCAGGGCCGGCACATCGGCCTTGTCCGAGAACCCGCGTTGGAGAGTCAGAGCTTCTTCATGAGCGGCGACCTGTTGATCGACATAGACCTTGTCGAAATCGGCGGCCGAGGCGGACCGCAGGTTGTCTATCAGCCCCTGGCGACGCTGATCCAGGGTGGTGGGCAGGGCCACGTCCGGTGCGGCCTGGAGCGCCGCAGCGGCCAAGGCGGAACTGGCTGCGGCATGATCCGTCTTGATCATCTGAGCCAGCGTCTTGACCTGGGCGTTCTTCGAGCGCTCCAGGGCGATGTCTGCAGCCTGGATCTCATACATGTCGCCCATGGCGGCGTTGGGGACATAGGCGCTGACCATATTGGCGCCCATGGTCGCCGCGGAGGTTTGACCGACGGGCGCGGATACGGCGTCTTGAACCTTGTCGACGGCCTCCGAGCCCTGTTGCTGCTGGCAGGCGACAAGCGCGAACAGGAGGGCGGGAGCGGCCACGGCGAGTACGGGGGTGAGAGCGGGGCGTTTCATCATTCATTCCTTTCGTGGCGTGATCAGGTTTTCGCGGCCATGCCGGGCGTGGCTTCGCTCGCCTCTTCCGCCTGGGTTCGAGGCGGCGGGGCGTCCGCGCGCTGCAGGCCGTCGTCGGGCGACTGGCGGATGGACAGGATGGCCTCATGCGTCCGCATCAGCGTCGCCGCGGCGTCGGCGGCTTGAACATCTGTCGGCGACGCGACCCTCAGTCTGCGTTGAGGGCCCTCGTCGCCGCCTACCAGCACTTCGTAGAATTTCATGGTCGAGACTCCTTTGATCGAGGTGAGAGCGGATATCGTCGCCGGTCTCACATGGCGCGTTCCAGCGGCGCTTCTCCGCCGGTCATTTGCGGATCGGGGACCTTCTGCTCCGTGCGAAGGAAGCCTGTCGCCGCCGTGGCCAGATAGACGAGGAGCAGAAGAGCCAGGATCGCGCCCACGACGGCCAGAAGCCGGCGAGGCCAGGTCAGGATGGCGGGTCTGTTCCGGTCTCTTGAGAACCGGGCGGCGTCTGGGCGAACCATGGCGGCTTCCTTCCTCTTCAGAGACAAGCGGAGGGGATTGAAGGCGTTCCATACGGCCCCGGTCGTTGATGGAGGCGCGGATTCTGGGAACGGCTCTCGACAGGGCGGCTTAGGGAAGCATGCCTTCAGCCGTTCAGAGGACGTCCGATGCCCGACCGTTTGACGATGCAGGATCCCCGCAGCCAATACCCGCGCCCGCCGTTCCCTCGCCAGCCCCAGGCTGCTCCTGGCCTTGTCGCCCGTATGGAGCCAGAGCCTGATCACGGCGAAACCTCCTATCGCGGCGCCGGCAGGTTGAAGGGGCGGCGAGCCCTGATCACGGGCGCCGACTCCGGCATCGGCCGCGCCGTAGCCATCGCCTTCGCCCGGGAAGGCGCCGATGTCGCCGTCGCCTATCTGCCGTCGGAGGAGGCGGATGCACGAGAGGTGACGACCCTGATCGAGGCAGAAGGGGGCAAGGCCCTGGCCCTGCCTGGGGATGTGCGGGAAGAGGCGTGGAACGCCGCCATGGTGCAGCGAACGATCGAAACCTTCGGCGGGTTGGACATCCTGGTCGTCAATGCGGGCCGGCAGCAGTTTCGGGAAGAGGTCTCCGACCTCTCCACGGCCGACTTCGACGCCACGATGAAGACCAATCTCTACGCCCTGCACTGGCTGTGTCAGGCGGCGGCGCCGCACTTGCCGCCGGGGGCGTCCGTCATCACCACGGCCTCCATCCAAGCCTATGAGCCGTCGGACATCCTGCTGGACTACGCCACGACGAAGGGCGGGATCGTCACCTACACCAAGGCCCTGGCCAAGCAGTTGATCGAAAAGGGCGTGCGGGTGAACGCGGTGGCGCCGGGGCCCTTCTGGACGGTGTTGCAACCCAGCGGTGGTCAACCCCAGGAGAAGGTCGAGAAATTCGGCGCTCACAGCGCCTTCGGCCGACCGGGGCAGCCGGTCGAGATCGCGCCAGTCTATGTCCTCTTGGCGTCGCAGGAAGCCAGCTTCGTGACCGGCGAGGTCTGGGGCGTCACGGGCGGAGCCGGGATCGCCTAGGTTCTAGACTTCGAATACGCGATAGGGCGTGTCGCCCAAGGTGCGCAGGACGGGCAGGGCGACGTTGTAGACGGGGACGCCGCGCGCCGTGCGGCCTTCGGGAGCGCCGCGGTGGGCGTGGCCGTGGACGACCAGCTTGACGTTCTCGTAGCGGTCGACCACCTCGCCCAGCCGCGAGGAGCCCAGGAAGGGGTGAATCTCGGGCGGCTCGCCGACCACGGTGTCGACGACGGGGGAGTAGTGCAGCAGCACGACGCTGCGCTCGGTGCGCAGAGTGCGGATGGAGTTCTCGATCAGATTGGCGTCCTCGACCGCCTCCTTGACGAAATGCTTGATCGACGCCTCGCCGAACGGGCTGAGCATGTAGCGGCCGAAACCGCCGACGAAGCCCTTGCCGCCGGCGAAGCCGACTCCTTCGATTTCATAGGCCTCGCCGGTCAGCATCTTGACGCCGGCGTCGGACAGTAGTCGTGCGACCTCCTCGGGCTGACCGCATTCGTGCTCGTGATTGCCCAGGACTCCGACCATGGGGATACGGCAGGCGCGCAGATCCTCCAGCAGGTTCTCGACCTCGACGGTCTTGCCGAAGTTGACCAGGTCGCCGCACAGGCACAGCACGTCGGCGTCCTGATCCACCCGGTCGAACAGGTCGCGATAGGCGCGCTGCGAGGTCTCGCCGACATGCAGGTCGCCGACAGCGGCGACGCGCAGCTTCTTGCCCGGCCCAGCCTCCATGCCCGGTTGGGGCGTCTGGCCTTCGGCCGGAACAGAAGGATCAGGCGACGTTTCAGGCGACGGGGTCATGACGTTCCTCCAGGCCCTTGCCCACCACGTCGCCGAAGCCCCATTCGGAGATGTCGGCGATGTAGTCGCGCGGGCTGAACAGGCGGCCGCGGCAGACCTTCACGCGCGGGGCTGGAAGATCGACCTGGGCTTGAAGACGGCCGATCAGCTCCGTCATCAGCCAGGCGGGCACGAGACCCCGCTCGGTAGGATAGGCGAAGCGGAAGTTGAGCAGGTGCGCCATCAGCACCTCCCAATAGAGGTCCATCTGGTCCAGCAGCGACTTCCAGTCGATGGCGTCGGCCTGCTTCAGGATGACGTGGTTCACGTCGGCGCCGTCGTAGCGATAGCGGTCCTGGATGAAGGCCTTGGACAGGATCAGGGCCGTGGGCGGGGTGATCGTCACCTCGTGCCCATAGACGGTGATGCGGTCGGCGCCGAACCAGCTGTCAGACACGGCGATGGTCCCGTTCGACATGGCGAAGATGACGTCGAAGAAGTGCTTGTCGTCCTTCCAGACCTTGGCGATCCAGCGTTCGTCCTCGACGTCGGTGCGATAGCCGCGCGCCTGGAAGAAGGCCAGGATGCGGGGATAGTCGCCGGGTTTGCAGAAGACGTCCAAGTCCTTGGTCGGACGGCGGATGCCGGTATAGGCGGTGACGGCGTAGGTGCCCGACAACAGAAAGGGCACGCCGGAATCTTTCAGCAGGCCCAGGCTTTCCTCATAGAAGGCCTGCGCCTCCGGCGGCGGTTCGAAGGCGGGATCGGCGACCGTATCGGACATGGAGGGCGAGCTTCCTGGGAGGCGGCCTGGAGGGGTGGGTCAGTTCGTCGGGACCGCTGGCGGCGGGGTGGGAGGCGGCACGTTGGAGGCGGGGGTCTGGGGCGCCTGGAACTCGGCGACATCGCCCTTCTGGGGGGCGGAATCGACAGAGGCGAAAGGTCGGGCCCACATCACCCATACCGCCGCGAAGCCAATGATCGTCAGGACGAGAGCGATCACCATTTCGGCGGACAATCGCCGTCCGCCGCGTCCCTGACGCGCATCTTCGGTTTCGATGGTCTGTTCTTCGTGAGGAAGGTCTTCGGGCATGGTGTTTCTCCTTGGTTGCGCGTGGTCGTCCGACCCCGGCTTTGTGGGAGCGTGAATTCAACGACGCCGGTTCGGCGGGGTTCCAGACGACTTCGGAGGGAGCCGAAGCGATGAGGAGGCGTTTCAAGCAGGGTTCATCGACCGTGGTCATGAGATCGGCGCTGCGGTCGGCTTTGGATTTTGGAAGCCGGAGGGAACGATGGCCGACAAGCTGGCGCCCTATCGCGCGAAACGGGATTTCCGGCGTACCGCCGAACCGCGCGGGGCGATCGGCCCCAAGGCGGGCGAGGGTTGGGCGGGCGAGGGCGGCTCCTATCTGATCCAGCGCCATGCCGCGACGCGGCTGCACTACGACTTCCGCATCGAACACGACGGGGGGCTGAAATCCTGGGCCGTGACCAAGGCGCCGTCGCGCGATCCGGCGGTGAAGCGGCTGGCGGTCGAGGTGGAGGACCATCCGCTGGCCTATGGGACGTTTGAGGGGACCATCCCCAAGGGCGACTACGGCGGCGGCACGGTGCAGATGTGGGACCGCGGATCGTGGAAACCGCAGGAGCCGGACGTGGATGCGGCGCTGAAGCGCGGCTCCCTGAAGATGACCCTGCATGGCGAACGGCTTTCGGGCGGCTGGGCCCTGGTGCGGCTGAAGTCGGATCGAGGGAAGCCGTCCAAGCGCGCCAACTGGCTGCTGATCAAGGAGAAGGACGAGCACGCCGTGCCGGGCGAGGGCGACGCCAACATGGAGATCGACGCCTCCGTCGCCACCGGCCGTACCCTGGCCCAGATCGCGGAAGGTGCGACAGAAAGCGCGTCGAACGGCGGAACGAAGGCCGGACGCAAAATGACGAAGGCGCCGAAGCCGACGGCGCGCAAGAAGGCCGGCGGTCCCCACGCCTTCCTACCTATTCAGCTTTGCAAGACGGTTGATCATCCGCCCAGCGGTTCCGGTTGGGTGCACGAGATCAAGTTCGACGGCTATCGCATTCAGATCGCCTCGGGTGACGGCGAGGCGCGGCTCTATACGCGCAAGGGGCTGGACTGGACCGACCGCTTTCCGGAACTGGCAAGGGACGCCGCCTCCTGGCCGGAGGGCGTGATGGACGGCGAGGTCTGCGCCCTGAACGCGGAGGGCGCGCCGGATTTCTCGGCCTTGCAGATGGCGCTGTCCGAGGGCGAGACCGGCAGGCTGGCCTATTTCGCCTTCGACCTTCTGATGGAAGGGGCGACGGACCTGCGCGACCTGGACCTGGCCCGGCGCAAGGCGCGGCTGCAGGCCCAGGTGGACCGGGTCCCGGCCAGGGCGCGCATGCGGCTGAGATACGTCGATCATTTCGGCGCCTCGGGCCAGGCGGTGCTGGAGAGCGCCTGTCGCATGGACCTGGAGGGGGTGATCTCCAAACAGCTGGACGCCCCCTATCGCGGCGGGCGCTCGGCGGCCTGGGTCAAGTCGAAATGCCGGGGACGGGACGAGGTGGTCATCGGTGGCTGGTCGTCCCAGGACGGGCGGTTCCGGTCGCTGCTGGTCGGGACCATGAAGGCGGGAAGACTGAGATACATGGGCCGGGTCGGCACGGGCTTTTCCGGCGCCCTGCTGAAGACCTTGCTGCCGGCGCTGGAGGGGGCGGCGGCCAAGACCTCGCCGTTCGAAGGCGAGGGGGCGCCGTCGGCGCGCGGGGTCCATTGGCTGAAGCCGACGCTGATCGCCGAGGTCGAGCACGGCGGCTATACCGAGGCGGGCGCGCTGCGCCAGGCGGCGTTCAAGGGCCTGCGCGAGGACAAGACGGCGCGCGAGGTGACGTCCGCGCCGCAACCGCCGTCGAAGATCGTGTCCGGCGCGAAGGGCGGACGGACCGTGGTGGCGGGCGTGACCCTGTCCAACCCCGACAAGATCCTGTGGCCCGCGACGGATGGGGCGCCCGCCGTGACCAAGGGGGAACTGGCGTCGTATTACGAGGCGGCGGCGGCGCGCATCCTGCCCCATGTCGCCGATCGTCCGCTGTCGATCATCCGCGCACCGGACGGGATCGAAGGTCAGACCTTTTTCCAACGGCACGCTGCGCCCGGCGCCGGACCCCGGCTGAAGCTGTTCGAGATCGGCGAGGGCAAGCCCTATGTCGGAGTGACGGACGTCGGCGGCCTGATCGCCCTGGGCCAGTCCGGCGCGCTGGAACTGCATCCGTGGGGTTGCCGGCCGGGTGATCCGGAGACGCCGGACCAGGTGACGTTCGACCTCGATCCCGACACGGCGTTGGACTTCGGCGCGGTGGTCGAGGCCGCTCACGCCGTCCGAGCGCGGCTAGAGGACCTGGGCCTGACGCCCTTCGTCAAGACCACGGGCGGCAAGGGGCTGCATGTCGTGGCGCCGATCCGGTCGGACGGCCGCAGCCGTGTCGATTGGGATCAGTGCAAGGCCTTCGCCAAGGCGGGGGCCGAAGCCATGCGCAGGGCCGAGCCTGACCGCTTCACCACCACCCTGGCCAAGAAGGCGCGCGGCGGAAAGATCTTCATCGACTATCTGCGCAACGGGCGGATGGCCACGGCGGTTGCGCCCTGGTCGCCGCGCGCCAGGCCCGGCGCGGGCCTGGCCATGCCGATTGCCTGGGACCAGGCGAACGCGTCCTTGGACCCCAGGGCCTTCACCCTGCACGACGCCGCGCGGCTGCTGGACGGTCCCGATCCGTGGGCCGATTTCCGCAAGGCCGAGGCCAGCCTGCGGCCGGCGCTGAAGACGCTGAAGCTGTAAGCCGGCGCTAGGCCGCCTTGCCGGTCGAGGCCTTCTTGCGGGCGGCGGGCTTCGCGGTCTTTCCGGGCACGGACTTCTTCTTGGCGGCGGGCGAGGCGGTTCCCTTCAGGCTGTTGCGCAGGGCCGCCATCAGGTCGATGACATTGGTGTCGTCCGGTTCGGGCGCGGCCACCAGGCCCTTGCCGCCCTTCTGCTTGGACTTGATCATCGCGCGCAGGGCGTCGTCATAGCGGTCGACGAACTCCGATGGATCGAAGGGGGCCTCCTTCTGGGCGATGATGCGACCGGCGATCTCGACCATGTCCTTGTCGGCCTTCACGGCGGGAATGTCGTCGAAATAGTCGTCGGCGGCGCGGACCTCGTCGTGGGACCGAAGGGACCAGGCGATCAGCCCCTTGTCTCGAACCTCCAGCGCCAGCTGCCGCTCGCGCCCGCGCAGGACCAGACTGCCGATGGCGACCTTGCCGGCCGACTTCATGGCGTCGCGGATGACAACGAAGGCTTCCACTCCGACGCCCTTCTCCGGCACGACGTAGAAGGGCGCGTCCCAGTAGAGACGGTCGATGTCCGCGACGTCCACAAAGCGGTCGATGCCGATGGTGCGTGTGCTGTCCAGGCGGACCTTGTCGAAATCGGCCTCGGTGAACAGGACGTATTCGTCCTTGGACACCTCGTATCCCTTGATCAGGTCGGCGCGCTCCACTGGCCCGACGTCCGGATCGGTCGGCACCATGCGGATGCGATTATGGGTGTCCGGATTGATCAGGTGGAAGCTGACGTGGGCGCTGGCTGTCGTGGCGGTGTAGAGTGCGACGGGGCAGGTCACGAGAGACAGCTTCAGATGTCCCTGCCACAGGGGGCGTCCTGGCATGGCGATCTCCTTGTCGTTCCCTGTTCCAACGCTCGGGCCGTGCGGCCGTTTCGCGATAGGCTTAGAGGCGCGCCAAAATGGTCTCCATCTGCGCGATCTCTTTCTTCTGGGCTTCGATGATGCCGTCGCACAGCCGAATGAGCTCAGGATCGCTCAGCTTGGCTTGGTCGCACATCAGGACCGCGCCCGAATGATGAGGGATCATCGCGCGGATCAACTCCTTGTCGCCAATACCGGCCTGGGTTCGCATGCCCCAGAAGGAGAGGCCGAAGACCGCGACCACAAGCACGGCGATCGGCAGATTGGTGCACCGTGAAGGATACATGGACGGCATGGTCGCCACCATGAGCAGCGTCATGGGCGCCGCCATCATCAGGGTCATGTAGACGTTGTCGAGGTTCAGCCGGAAATGATCGAGCGTCGCAATCATCGCGTACATGACGAGGTACATGATGATGAAATGCAGAACAAAGCTGATCGCCAGCATCCGGTAGCTGCTGGAATGGGTCATGGGGCGTCTCCATGCGAAAGGCTGCATAGAGAAGGCGAGGAGCCATGGGCCGTTCCAACGGATCTGAGGCTCTGATCTGCGAGACCCGCAGAATGTCCGTCCCTGGATGGCGCCTCAACCACAACCGGCTCTGCCAGCAGGAGGAGGCGGCGGAATACGGCCAGGGTCTGGAAGCTTGGGCTAAGCGATCTAGTTCAGGAGGCGCGCAAGGACAGGCTCGAAACTCTGGGCGTCCTGACCTGGCAGCAGGTCGGCTATCTCGCCTGTCTCATAGAGCGCGATCACCCGCGGATGGACATAGGAGGCCCGGCAGACCGTCGGCGTGTTTCCGAGGCTGCGGGACACCGCCTTCATGCAGGCTGAGACATGGCGACGGGCGTCGGTTGGCGATGTCGGCGGCGCCATCTCGCGGAAGGTCCGCGCTGCGGATGCGGTCGCGGCCCAGGTCCGGAAGTCCTTGGCGGAGAACTGAGCGCCCATGGCCCGGCGGATGTAGGCGTTCACGTCGTCCGAACTGATCGAGCAAAGATCGCCCTCGGCGTCGCGATACTTGAACAGATGCTGGCCCGGCAGGCCCTCCAGCCCGCGCAGCACCCGGGCCAGGCGTTGATCGCTGACCTTGACCCGATGCGCCTTGCCGCTCTTGCCACGAAACTCGAAGGTCAGGACTGAGCCGTCGATCTCCAGGTGGCGCTTGCGCAGGGTTGTCAAGCCGAAGCTGCGGTTCTGGCGCGCGTAGGTCGCGTTGCCCACCCGGATCAGGGTGATCTCCAGCAGACGCACCGCCGTGGCCAGGACCTTGTCCTTGCGAGGGCCGCGCAGCGAAAGGTCCCGCTCAACCTGCTCATGCAGGCGGGGCAGGCGACGGGCGAAATCGGGAAGCCGTTCGAACTTGTCGGAGGCGGCTCTGGCCGTCCAGTCAGGATGATAGCGGTACTGCTTACGACCGCGGGCGTCTCGTCCTGTCGCCTGGATATGACCGCGCGGGTCAGGGCAGATCCACACCTCTTCCCAGGCGGGCGGTATGACCAAGGCGCGGATTCGGTCGAGAACAGTCCGCTTGCGGATCAGGCGACCCTCCGGATCGCGATAACAGAAGCCTCGGCCGCTTCGGCGGCGGATCAGGCCGGGGCCGTCATCGCTGGACCAAGCCAGCCCGTCGGAATCTGCCGCTTCTGTCGCCTTCATCAACATCGTCAAGGCCCTCGCTCGGTCGAGGCCTAGGCAACGCCGTTGATGCGACTTCGGCTCCCAAGGGCTTGTCGCATGACTTTCTCGGAATGCCGGATCTCCGGCGCCGATGGCTCTATGGGGCGACAGCGGACCTAGAGTCTTAAGCCGACTGAATGTCTGCTTGTCATCTGGAGATCGATGTTCACTCCTAGCGCAGAGCCGCACTTGCTGACGGGGCGCGACTGAAAGTCCGTACTGGGCGTACGAACGGCTCTGAAACGGCACGGTGCAGGGAGATCAAGGAGAGCTGAGCCTGATGGGAGGTGTTTCTTGAGATTGTAAACACTTGGTCAACGACTGCTGTTCGATAGGCGTGGATGAAATGCATGCGGACTCGTGTTCGCATCGGGGGATTATCCATGCTGACGATGCTTCTGGCCGCTTGCCGTGCGCCAAATCTTGCGTGTGAACCGATCAGGGCGGTCGGACTGAAGCTGCAGGGGCTGTGGCTTGCGGCGGCATGGCTGGCGATGTCTGCACGGCGGGCGCGCCTCAAAGCCTTTGCCGCGCTGTTTGCAGTCCTGGCGTTCACCCCCGGCCTGGCGCAAGCGCAGTCGGCATTCTGTTCCGCCATCAACGCTGGCGCGCTCGACCAGACAGCGACGTACAGCGGTGGAACATTGATCTCCACCAATGCTCGAATGACGAGCGCGTTGACTACCCTGCAGGGTTTGTTGACCAACCAGTCGACGCACGCCGCCCGGGCGAGCTGGTACAACGGCGGCGCCAAATACTTCCACGGAAGCGCCGAGCAGGTGACGGTCAACGCCACCATTAACGGAACTGGCCTCAACGCCCGCCTTTATCGCGGAGCTTCCAGCAATTCGATCGGCACTCTGGTCAACGGCACGAATCTCTCGGCCAGCGGAACGATCACCTACGCGCTGAACAGTGCCGAGTTTGCTCTTGAATCACGGATTGTGGGCGCCAGCGCTCCAGACGGCACCGTCACGATCACGGCCACCTGCACCGCGCCCGTACCGATCATCTCGGGTATTTCCCCAGCTTCCGGGCCGACGGGCGGCGGGACAAACGTGACGCTTACCGGCTCCTACCTGGCCAATGCATCTATGACCCTGGACGGCGCTACTGTTACGCCGACGTACGCGAGCGACACGTCCATCGTTTTCACGACCCCCGCCCACGCCGCCGGGGCTGTCACAGTGTCTCTGACGACCCCTGGCGGCTCGGCTTCGAATTCCTTCACCTATGTTTCGGCGCCGACGGTGACCTCAATCTCGCCGACGGCGGGGCCGACAGGAGGCGGCACGACGGTGATCATCACCGGGACGGGCTTCTCCACGGCGGGCTCAACGGGCGCTGTGAAGTTCGGTGCGGCCAATGCGACCTACGCCATCAACAGCAACACACAGATAACGGCTACCTCGCCAGCCAATTCGGCGGGGACCTACGACATCACCGTGACCACGCCGGGCGGGACCAGCGCCGTTTCGGCGGCAGATCAGTTCACCTACGTGCCCGCACCGACCGTGACGTCCATTTCGTCGACCTCCGGCCCGAGCAGCGGCGGTACGACGGTGACGATCACCGGGACCAATTTCTCGGGGGCGACCGCTGTCGCCTTCGGCGGCGTGGCGGCGACGGGCTATACCGTTCTCAGCGGCACGTCGATCGCCGCGACCGCGCCGGCAGGGACCGGAACGGTCGATATCCGCGTCACCACGACCGGCGGAACCAGCGCCACCAGCGCTGCGGACCAGTACACCTACATACCAGCGCCGACCGTGAACGCGATTTCACCGATGGCCGGCCCGACCGCAGGCGGGACGTCGGTGACGATCACCGGGGCTAACTTCACCGGCGTCACCGCCGTGACGTTCGGCGGGTCCGCGGCGGTCGGTTTCACCCTCAACAGCGCCAGTTCGATCACGGCGGTGGCGCCGTCGGGCACGGGGACGGCGGACATCCGGGTGACCACGCCGGGCGGAACCAGCGCGACCTCAGCGGCCGACCGGTTCGCCTATCTTGCTCCGATCACCCTGTCGCCGGCCGCGGGCGCCCTGCCGGGCGGCACGGCACGGAACGCCTATTCGCGGACCTTAACGGCCAGCGGCGGCTCCACGCCCTACACGTTCAGCTTTACCGGCTCGCTTCCGTCGGGTCTGACGCTGTCGGCCGGCGGCGTGCTCTCGGGCACGCCTACGGCGTCTGGCACGTTCAACTTCACGATCAATGTCTCGGACAATTCGGCCGCTGCGGCCGGCAGCGCCTTCACCGCCAGCCAATCCTATTCGATCACGATCGTGAAGGCTGCGCAGACCATCAACTTCGGGCCCCTGTCCAACGTCTCGCTGTCCGCCTCCCCGGTGAGCGTCCTTGCGACGGCCGATTCGGGTCTGACGGTCGGCTTCACCTCGAGCACGACCGGAGTCTGCACCGTTTCGGGCGGCAGCGTCACTCTGCTGGACCTCGGCGTCTGCACGATCAACGCCGATCAGGCGGGCGACGCCGCCTATGAGGTCGCGCCGACGGTCACGCAGAGCTTCACCGTCACCCCGGCGACCCTGACGATCAACAGCGCCGCCGCCGCCGGACTTCAGGTCGGCGTCGGCTATAGCCAGGCCAATACGGCGGCGGGCGGTCTCACGCCCTATACCTACAGCCTCTCCGCCGGAGCCTTCGTTCCGGGGACCAGCGTGGACACCGCGACCGGGGTCGTTTCGGGGACGCCGACCGTCGCGGGCTCCTTCTCCTACATCGTCCGCGTCACCGATGGTCAGCCGTTGTTCGCCGACACCGGCGTCACGACGGTGAACATCGCCAGGGGCAACCAGACGATCAGCTTCACCTCGACCGCGCCGGTCGGCGCCTCTGTCGGCGGCGGCGCCTATAATGTGACCGCAACCGCATCCTCCGGCCTGACGCCGACGGTCCTGATCGACGCCAGCGCCGCCGCGGTCTGTTCGATCTCGGGCGGTTCGGTGACCTTCCAGTCGATGGGAACCTGCGTGATCAACGCCAATCAGGCGGGCGACCCCAACTGGAACGCCGCGTCCCAGGTGCAACAGAGCTTCAGCGTCGGCGCGGCGGCCGCGATAAGTTCGTCGATCAGCTTCTCGTCGTCTTCGCTCGGCGTCGGCGAGACGGGCGTAGCGACGATCACCTTCACCAATCCCAATGCTTCGGCCTCGCCCAGCATCGCTCCGCTGTTCAATGGCTCGGCCTTGGTCAGCCGCGGCGGCGCGCTGGGCGGCTCCTGCAGCGCCAGCGGATGGGATATCGGTGCGAACTTCCAGTTCAACGGCTTCAGCATTCCGTCGGGCAGTTGCACCGTCACGATTAGCTACACTGGCGTCACAGCGGGCTCGACCTCGGGGTTCGTGCTCGGCGCCTTCACGCCTAGCGGCTATCCCGCCACGTCGGCGACCGGAGGCGCCGGCTTCGCCGTCGTTCCCACGGTGACCGGCGTCTCGCCCAACTCCGGCCCGGGCAGCCAGGTGACGACGATCTCGGGCACGGGTTTCAGCACGACGCCCGGCAACAATACGGTCGCCTTCGGCGCGGCCGGTCCCGGCGTGATCACGGCGGCCAGCGCGACTTCGCTCACTGTCACCGCGCCGGCGGTCGGATCGGGACCCATGGCCGTCACGGTCTCCGTCAACGGTCAGACGAGCACCACCTCGGGCGTCTTCACCTTCATCAATGCGCCGATCGCGGGGGACAAGACGGGCGTGGCGGTTCCGTACAACAGCACGGGCGCGGCCATCGACCTGTCCGGCTCGATCAGCGGCGGACCGCATAACAGCATCGCCATCGGAACCGCCGCCCAGCACGGTACGACGACGATCACGGGCGACGTGGCGACCTACACCCCGACGGCCGGTTACTTCGGTGCGGACAGCTTCACCTATACGGCGACTGGCGTCGGCGGGACGTCGAACGTCGCGACGGTGAGCATCATCGTTGCGACCCCGGCGGCTCCGGTCGCGGCCGACAAGAGCGGCGTGGCGATCCCGTACAACGGCACTGGCACGGCCATCGACCTGTCGGGTTCGATCACGGGCGTGCACGCGAGTATCGCCATCGCCACGGCTCCGGCGCATGGCTCCGTCTCGGTGGCGGGTGACGTAATCACCTATACGCCGACGGCGGCCTATTATGGCGCGGACAGCTTCACCTATACGGCGACCGGCCCCGGCGGGACTTCGGTTCCGGCGACGGTGTCGCTGACGGTGGCGACCCCGCCGGCTCCGGTCGTCGCCGACAAGAACGGCGTGGCGATCCCGTACAACGGCACTGGTACGGCCATCGACCTGTCGGGTGCGATCACGGGCGTGCACGCGAGCATCGCCATCGCCACGGCTCCGGCGCATGGCTCCGTCTCGGTGGCGGGAGACGTAATCACCTACACCCCGACGGCGGCCTACTATGGTGCGGACAGCTTCACCTATACGGCGACCGGCCCCGGCGGGACTTCGGCCCCGGCGACGGTGTCGCTGACGGTGGCGACCCCGGCGGCTCCGGTCGCGGCTGACAAGAACGGCGTGGCGATCCCGTATAACGGCGCGGGTACGGCCATCGATCTGTCGGGTTCGGTCACGGGCGTGCACGCGAGCATCGCCATCGCCACGGCTCCGGCGCATGGCTCCGTCTCGGTGGCGGGGGACGTGATCACCTATACGCCGGCGGCGACCTATTACGGCGCAGACAGCTTCACCTATACGGCCACTGGCCCGGGCGGGACTTCGGCCCCGGCGACGGTGAGCATCATCGTCGCGACCCCGGCGGCTCCGGTCGCGGCTGACAAGAACGGCGTGGCGATCCCGTATAACGGCGCGGGTACGGCCATCGATCTGTCGGGTTCGGTCACGGGCGTGCACGCGAGCATCGCCATCGCCACGGCTCCGGCGCATGGCTCGGTCTCCGTGGCGGGGGAAGTGATCACCTATACCCCGGCGGCCAACTATTACGGCGTGGACAGCTTCACCTACACGGCGACGGGTCCAGGAGGCGTTTCGGCTCCGGCCACGGTCGGCGTCGTCGTGGCGACCCCGGCGGCTCCGGTCGCGGCCGACAAGAGCGGCGTGGCGATCCCGTACAACGGCGCGGGCACGGCCATCGATCTGTCGGGTTCGGTCACGGGCGTGCACGCGAGCATCGCCATCGCCACGGCTCCGGCGCACGGCTCCGCCTCGGTGGCGGGGGACGTGATCACCTATACGCCGGCGGCGACCTATTACGGCGCAGACAGCTTCACCTATACGGCCACTGGCCCGGGCGGCGCGTCTGCCCCGGCCACGGTTTCGCTGACGGTGGCGACGCCGCCGGCGCCTGTCGTCACCCCGCCGGCCGATCCGGTCGCCGTGCCTCCGTCCCAAGGCGGCGGTTCGATCGCCGTCGATCTTGGAGCGGTGAGCCAGGGCGTCGTCGATGGCTTCCGCATCACTGTGACCAGTCTCCATGGCGCGGCGGAGCTGATCGAGGGCGGGCAGGCGGGTCTCGCGTCCGTGGGCCGCTCGGCGGCGCCGCGCGCCGTGGGCGGCGTCCGACTGGTCTATACGCCGGTCGCCAACTTCATGGGGACCGATACGGTGACCGTGGTGGCCTATGGCCCCGGCGGGGATTCCGCCCCCGTGACCTTCACCTTCCAGGTGGCGGGCAAGGCGCCGGACCTGACGGCCGCGATCGCCTCGAACGCCGTGGTCAGACTGTCGCCGACGGCGGGCTTGGTCGGCGGTCCGTTCAATGCGGTGCGCATCACGCGTCCTCCGGCCTTTGGAACGGCGACCGTCGATGGTCTGGACATCGTCTTCACGCCGGGCGCGGCCAACGGCGGGGCGACCTCGCTCGACTATGTCGTCGATTTGCCGTTCGGCTCATCGGCGGCCGGCCGGATCGACCTGACCTCCAACCTGGTGCCCGGCGCCCAGGCGCTGACGGCGGAAACGCTTCAGGGCGTGCCGGTCACGGTGCGGATCAGCAATACCGTGGGCGGTCCCTTCACCGGCGCGGCCGTGGTGTCGATCAATCCTGCGAACGCGGGTACGGCCGTCGTCACGGGCGCTGGAGCTGAGTGGAATCTGACCTTCACGCCAGACGACGGCTTCAGCGGCCAGGCCGTGGCGACCTTCAGCCTGACCAATGCCGCAGGGACGACCAACGGAACCCTGGCCATCGCGGTCGAGGCCCGGCCGGATCCGTCCCAGAACGTCGAGGTGCGGGGCGTGGCGACGGCGCAGGTGACCTCTGCCCGACGCTTCGCCGACGCCCAGCTCAACAACTTCCAGCGCCGCCTGCAGGCGCTGCACGACGGGACCAACGGCTCGTCGAACGGGTTGAGCCTGAACCTCGGCTTCGGCGGCCGGAACGATCTGGACAATGATCCGCGGGCGGCCCTGCGTCGCCAGTTCGGCGGTCGCGATCAGACGGATCCGGGCGCCATGGACGACCGCTCGCGCGACATGCTGGGTCTGGATATCTGGGCCGACCGCAAGGTCGGGTCGGAAGCAGCCGACATCTCCGCCGATCGCCGAGGCGCCCAATCGACTTCCGGCGGTTCTGGAAGAGGACCCGAAGGCGGTTCGGCCGTCGGCTTCTGGACCGCGGGTGCGGTGGACTGGGGACGTCAGGACGCCGACGGCCAACGCGATTACCGCTTCAGCACCCAAGGGGTGACGGCGGGCCTGGACGTGCGGGTTTCCGATCGTCTGATCGTCGGCGGCGGCCTCGGCTACGGCGAGGACAAGACGAAGGTCGGCGACAACGGCTCGATATCCAGAGGATCGGCCCTGACCGGAGCCCTGTACGCCAGCTGGCGTCCGGCCGAGGCCTTCTACATCGACGGCGTGGTCGGCTACGCCGACCTGGACTTTGACGCTCGTCGCTGGACGGAGGGCCTAGGCGGTCAACCCGACGGCTATTCGGCGTCGGAGCGATCGGGCGACGTGCGCTTCGCATCGTCGGCCTTCGGGCGGCTGTTGCGCGGCGGGGGGATGACCACGGACCTCTACGCCCGCGTGGACGCCCGCGAGATCGCGCTGGACGGCTTCACTGAAACCGGCGGGGGCTACGGCTCCTTGATCTGGGATGAGGTCGAGCAGAGCAGCCTGTCGGCCAACCTCGGCGCCGCCTGGCGCTGGACGGTGGAGACACGCCGTTATGGCCGGATCACCCCCAGCGCCCGTGTGGAGTGGTCGCACGAACTGGAGGATGTCGGGATGCAGGGCGTGCGCTACGCCGACTGGGCCGCCAGCCCGACCTACCTGGTCCCGCTGGACGCATGGTCACGCAATGCGATCAATGTGAACCTCGGCGCCGAGTGGTCGCTGACCGACCAGCTGATGTTCAGCCTCGGCTATCGCTCCAACCTCGGCGACGCCAGCACAAGCCACGGCGCGGAAATCCGCCTGAAGTACGGCTGGTAAGACAAGGGGGCTGCGGCGAACGCCGCGGCCCCTGTCGTTTCGGATGAACGGGCGGATGTGAAAGGACGCGGATGCCCGCTGTCGGCGCCTTGGCGGCTGAGCGCCTCTGTCGGGTACACGACCCTATGCATTGGGGGCGCGCCTCGGCCATGAAGTCTGCCGCTGCATTATCGGTGACGAAGTAGGCACCAGCCATGAGAGGCGAAGATATCAATCTACGCCATGAACCGGATCACAGGTGTGAGGTATCGTCCAAATCCTGCTCCCGCACCCAAACTTCTCAAAGCCCCGTAGCCAAAAGCTCCGGGGCTTTCTGCTGTCTGCGGAGACGCCGATCTGCGACGGCTGTTCGGCCGATTCCCGACCGGCGTCACTGCCCTGTGCGCGATGGATCAGGACAATCCCGTGGGCATGACCGCCAGCGCCTTCGTGGCGGTCTCGCTCAACCCGCCCCTGGTGTCGGTCTGCATCAAGCAGGGCTCCTGGACCTGGCGGCGGTTGCGCATGCGCGAGCACTGGCTGGAATGCTCGGTCGAGACCGAAATCGAAGCCGGGGATCACGACATCGTCCTCTTCCGTCTTCACAGGGCGGCCGCCGTCGACGGGATCATGCCGCTGGTCTTCCACTCCAGTGATTTTCACACGCTGGCGCCTATTGGCTCGGTTAGTTGAGTGGCCGCTTTGGGCTAGCACATGAGTGACCGCTCATGCATCGCTGACTCAATGATCGTGTGAGCGCTTTCGCCAGTTGAGGCCGTGGGCTGCAGCGAGCATCAGGCCGCCAGAGATCGTAACTGGCGTTTCCAGATCATGGCTGGGCCATTCCGCCGCCGCGAGGAACAGGAGCACGACACCCAGGTTTCCCAGGCCGAGCAGAGTCCAGTTCCGGCGACCGTCGCTCATGGGACGCGACAGACTCCAGGCGGCGATGGGTGCAGCGGTTGCGGCGAAGGCCCAGTGCACCCAGGGCGCTTCGGCGAGCAGGCCGAGGAAAGGCAGGCTGGCGGCGATTAGGGGCAGGGCCAGGCAGTGGACCATGCAGAGGGTCGACAGGCCGATGGCGGCGGCGTCGCCCCAGGTCTGGATACGAGCGGGCATGGATTTCCTTTTCGGGGATGCGGCCGCGACGCGGGGAGATGTCGCGGCCGGGGCGCGGGAGATCAGAAGCTCAATCGAAGACCGGCGCGAACCGCGCGTCCGCCGAGCGGCGCCCGGTAACGCAGGAAGGAGTTGTGCGGCCGTGCTTCTTCATCGGTCAGGTTGGAGGCGTCGAGGAAGGCTTCCCACTGGCCGCCGGGCGCCGCGAAGGCATAGGCGAGGTGGGCGTCCACTAGGGTGTAGGCCTTGGACGGGGCCTCGTTCTTCGCCGTCTTGTCCTGGGCCTCATGGTGGACGGCGCCGAGAGAGGCGCGCCACGGACCCGCCGACCAGGCGAGGTCGGCGCCGTAGCGAGAGACGGGCATGCGAGGCAGATAGTCACCGTCCAGATTCCGGCGGAAATACTCCCTGTCCCAAGCGGGCGTAGTCTGGGAGGAGCCGAAGGGGCTGTAGCCGTCCGGCAGGGTGAAGCGCGGCGCGCTCTCGACCAAGTCGCCGAAAGCGCTGAGGACGAAATCGCCCAGGCGAGTTCCAATGAAGCGCGCCGAGCCCTCGATCTCCAGACCCTCGATCCGGGTGTCGCCCTGACGCCATTCACGCACCGGCAGGGTGCGGGAGATTCCGGTGTTTCCGAGATAAATGTAGTTCTCGTAGTCGGTGCGGTAGGCGCGGACCGAGAGGGCGTAACGGTCATTGTCGAAACCGAGGCCGAGCTCGATGTTTTCGGCCTTCTCCACGTCCAGCCGGTAGTCGCCCTGTTCTTCGGTCAGGATGCCGTAATGGTCGCCGTTGGCGTAGAGCTCGATCAGGGATGGCGCGCGCTCGGCGTCGTCGTAACGGGCTGCGGCGAAGAGGCCGAACGGCAGGTCGTAGCGGGCCGAGACCGAAGCATTGATCGTCGAATAGCTGCGATCCCGGGCCATGGAGCCGAGGCCGCGCCCGTCGCGGATGGTGTCTTCATCGACGTTATAGTCGATGCGATCGTGGCGCAGGCCGCCTTTCAGGGTCAGTCTGCGCCAGACGAACTGCTCGGCCCAGAAGATCCCGTCTTCGGTTGTCGAAACGCTCGGCAGGTAGGCCTTGGCGCCTTCGGTCGACAGGTCGCGGCTGCTCGCCTGCAGGCCCAACACGCCGGAGAAGCCGCGCCAGGGCGTATGGGCGATGTCGATGCGGATGTCGTCGGCGTCCGTGATCAGACGGGTGTGGGCGGCGCCGTCGATGACTTCTCGGTCGTCGCTCTGGCTGCTCATGAGGCGGATGTCGACACGCTCGACGCCGAGAGCACGGGGATAGAAGCCGGCGCGGACGTCATAACGGGTCATCTCGACCTCGAGGTCGATCGGCGAGGGCTGGGGGTGGGCCGAGGTGATGTAGGCGAAGCCGGGCACTCCGTAGTCGCTGGCGTAGTGCTGGACGCTGGCCCCGATGTAGCCGTCTTCGGTGATACGGCTGCCGCCCAGGGTGAAGGCCGTGGTGGTCTGGCCGCTTTGCGGCAGTCGACCCACGGCGCCGGGATTGTGGTCGGTGATGATCTGGCGCTCCGGCGGAGTTCCATCGACCCAGCGCCCGCTGGCGGGATCGCGAGCCCAGACGGGGTTGGCCAACCTCACCTGACACAGGGTCTGGGCATAGACATTGGACACCAGATCCGACCAGCTACGGCAGGCGTCGACCTTGGAGCCGCCGGGTATGCGCAGGTCGGGACGGTCGCGGTAAAGGGCGTCGGCGTGCCAGGTCCAGGCGCCGCGGCCGCCGTCGAGGCGAGCCATGGTGGTGAAGTCGGTGTTGTAGCCGCCGCTGATCTCCGCCCGGCCTGAAAGAGGCTTGCTCGGCAGGGCGAGCGGAATGCGGCCGTCGATCACATCCACCGCGCCGCCGATGGCCGATCCGCCATGAAGGACGGCGGCCGGGCCCTTCAGGATCTCGATCCGGTCGGCGAGAAAGGGCTCGATCGGGGAGGCGTGGTCGCCCGACAGGGCGGAGGCGTCACGCGACGCCATGCCGTTGACCAGAATGGCCACGCGGGGGCCGGACTGGCCGCGGACCTCCGGTCTGCCGGCGGAGGGACCAAAGCTGCTGTTCTGTACGCCGGGAATACGGGCGAGGGTTTCGCCGAGACTGGGCGCCCGGGCGCGCTCCAGCGCCTGACCCGCGAGACCGGCGCGGCTGGCGGTGGACAGAATTTCCGCCGTATCGGGCGTGCGGAGGCCGGTGACGATGACGGGCGCGATGACCGTGGGGCGGTCCTGTTCGACGTCCGCTGCAAAGGCTGAGGAGGCGGTCGCGACCGTGAGGGCGGACAGGGAGGAGAAGGCGAGGAGGCGCAAGGGCGATGACTCTACGAGGGAGGAACGGAGCCTTGCAGGGCGGGAAGGTTGTCCCCGCCCTGTTTCGGCGTCAGGCGGTGCGGATCAGAACCGTGCGCGGAAGCCGAGAACGATGTTGCGGCCGCGCAGGGGCGCCAGGTTGCTGATGAAGGAGGCGTGGTTCAGCGCCTTTTCATCCAGCAGGTTGGTTCCGCGCAGGAAGATCTGGCCATCGATGTCGCCCAGACCGACGCCGCTCAGACCCACGTCGTAGGCGAGGGTGGCGTTGACCATCTCATAGCCGGGCGTCGTGGTTTCGAAGGCGGCGATGCGGTCCTGTTCGAAGACATGGACGTATTCGAGATTGCCGGACCAGACGCCCTGATAGAAATCGCCGCGCACGCCGAGACGACCGGCGGGAATGCGCGGCAGGTCGCCTCCGTCACCCTTGAGATCGGCCCGGACATAGTCGCCGAAGACCGTGGCCGACAGGCCGGGGCGGAAATCGTGGGTGACCTGTCCCTCGATCCCTGTGAAGCGGGCGTCAGCCTGAGTGTAGCGGATCAGGCGGAAGTCCTCGAACTGGTCGAGCGTGGCGGCGAAGATGTAGCCGTCATAGTCGTAGTGATAGAGGCTGGCGGCGAAGGTGGTGGCGCCTTCGGTCTTCTTCAGCGCCAGTTCAATCGAGTTGGCCGTTTCGACGTCGAGGCCGGCCGTGCCGATCTCATAGGTGTTGGTCGCCAGGTGGACGCCGCGCGCATAGAGTTCCTGGGCGGTCGGGGCGCGCTGTGACCGCGCGACCGACAGCGAGGCGACATAGCCGGGCGTGAAGGTCCAGCTGGCCGCGGCCGAGGCCGAGAAGGGCGAGTGGCTCGTGTCCGCCCGACCCAGGGCGCGTGCGTCCTGCCATTCCTGACGCAGGGCGCCTTCGAAGCGCCAGTCGCCGGTTGCATATTCTTCCATGAGGAAGACGGCATGGTTCTCCGTCCGGCTCTCGGGAATGAAGGACTCTGCGCCTACTGCGGCGAAGTCGCTGTGGGATGTCTGGGCCCCGATGACGCCGCGCACCCCGCCGATCGGGGCGTGCTGCACCTCGACGCGGGCGTCATAGCCTTGGTTGGTGAAGGTGGTGGCGATCTCGCCGTCGTCGATCTCGTCGTGGCGATAGTCGGTGTAGCCGCCGCGGAAGCGGATACGCTCGATCCCGGCGAACGGATCCTCGATCTCGCCGCGCACGTCCACGCGCTTGCTGATCAGATCGACGATCGGGACATGGCCATGATCGTGGTCGTGATCATGATCGTGGTCATGGTCGTCGTCGCCGTGGTCGTGGCCGCCGCAGTGTAGGCTTGAGCCATGCGGGTGGCAGGACTCGTATTCGTGGCTGTGGCCGGGCAGGCCGTATTCGCTGCGCTGCTCCGTATAGGCGGCGCCGAGATAGCCGCGCGAACCGATCCAGGACAGGCCCAGGGTCGCGGTCGAACTCCGGTTGAACGATCCGTCCAGCGTGGCTTCGCTGAAGTCGGGAACTTCATAGTCGTCGGTACGGCGGCCGGCGGCCTCGACCCGAATGGCGAAGGATCCGGCGCCGGCTGTCAGGCCGATTACGCCAGCTTCTTCATTGTCGGCTGTGCCCAGACGGAATTCGGCTGCGCCTTCGCCGCCGTTTTCGGGAATGCGTGTGGGAATCTTCTTGTCGATCAGATTGACCGCACCGCCGATGGCGCCCCCGCCGTAGAGGAGCGCGGAGGGGCCGCGCAGGATCTCGACGCCTTCCAGCAGCAGGGGCTCGCCGGAGACCGCGTGGTCCGGCGAAACTTCCGAGGCGTCCATCAGGGCCGATCCGTCGGTCAGAACCTTTACGCGCGGCGCCGTCTGGCCGCGGATGACCGGGCGGCTGGCCCCGCCGCCGAAGGTGTCGGAGTTGACGCCCGGCAGGCCGTTCAAGGTTTCGCCCAGGGTTGATTGCCGGCGCTGAACCAGTTCGTCGCCGCGCAGCACCGCCACGCTGGAGACCACCTCCTTGCTCGACCGACCCAGGGCGTCGGCGGTCACGACTACATCATCGACACGGGTCGTTGCCGGGCCCGACTGAGGCAGGGCGTTCGCCAAGGCGGTGCTCGAAAGGGCGGAAAAACTCGCGGCTGCGAGCAGGATGGATCTTGTGCGCATGACACTCCCCGTTCATGAAGAGAGTCGCTATTATGTTATATCATAACATTCATCAAGCGAGCTTGAGAGGTGATTGGAATGAGGGGCGAGGGGACGGTGGCGGAGGCGGAACGGGTGCAGTCCGAGGTTTGGCGAATGATCGGACGCGCTTACGAAAAGCGCAGAGCGAAGGGCCTCAGTCAGTCGGAACTGGCGAGAAGGCTCGGCGTGCCGCGCGGGCAGGTCTGCCTGTGGTTGAGAGACCGTGAGCGAATGACGCTGAAGGCGGCGGCGCGTCTCGCGGACGCCATGGGCTATGACCTTGAGGTGCGGCTGATCCGACGAGCGACGCTTCGCGCCGTCCAGGCCCAGGCGCAATGAGTCTGTTTGATCACGTCGAGGCCTTGCAGGGGGACATGCCCTGGGGGCGCTTTCTGGATGCTGGCACGGGCGTTAATTCAAGCCTTTGGAGCGCGGCTCTGACCACTGACGCCTGGACCGGCGTGACCGCTGCGGCCGGCCATGCAGACCAGGTGCGCGTCGCGGTGGGCGCGCATCTTCGGCCGCAGGACAGGTTGCTGCTGGGCAATTGGACCGACGCAAGCCTTCTGGCGGGTGAGGTCCACGACACGGTTCTGGCTGATTACCTGATCGGCGCCGTGGAAGGGTTCGCGCCCTATTTCCAGCAATCATTGCTGCGGCGATTGAGGCCTCACACGGGACGACGGCTCTATGTCGTCGGACTTGATCCCTACATCGTCGGGCCCGCCGAGACGGACGAGGCGAGGATGGTGCGAGAGATCGGCAGGCTGCGGGACGCGGTGCTGATGTTGGCGAACGAAACGCCCTATCGGGAGTATCCGGCGGAGTGGACGTTGAACGCACTCGCCAGCGCCGGCTTCAGGGTGCTCTCGGCCCGCCGATTTCCCAATCGCTACAAGGCGAAATGGGTGAACGCTCAACTGGACATGGCCTTGCGGCGACTGCCCGGCATCAAGAACAGTCGGTTGGCCGCGAGCCTGTCTCGGGCTGTCACTGAAGTTCGGGAGAGAGGCCTGGCGCTATGCGTTGAGCGAGACGGCCTAAGGCACGGCGCCGACTATGTCGTGGCATGTGAGCCGCGCTGATGCTGTTTCCGACAGGAGCCGACGCCCTCGCGGGGCGCATCCTCTGCGTGCGATCCAGGCTGTGCTCGACCTCCGTCGGTTCGTCGTTCCAGCCGCTCGCTCGCGTTGGTTTTTTTTGAAGCCGTGCGTGGCGGATAGCGCCGCCTCGCTCGTCAGTACGGCTAAGGCCCGCTCGAGTGGCGCGTGGCAGGGGGAGCTAATGTTGATGGACTTCAGGTATCTGCTGCTTGGCACGGTCGCCGTCTTGGCGACGGCGACATCTGCAGTCGCGCAGACACGCGCCTACAACATACCCGCAGGCGACGCGGCCGCGAGCCTGCAAGCGTTCGGGCGGCAATCCGGCAAACAGGTGTTGTTCCCGTTCGACGCCGCGCATGGACGCCGCGCGCCAGCAATCATCGGCCGGTTTGATGACGCCGACGTTCTCGCCCGTCTCGCCCAGGCTGCAGGCCTTGAAGTGGTCACGAATGATGCAAGGACGGTGACGTTGCGACGGGCGACGGGCATGCGTTCCGCCAGACCCGAAACCGCCGGCGAAGAAAGCGTCACTCGATTGGACGAAATCGTCGTCGTCGGGTCGCACATTCGTGGGGCCGGAAGCGGCGCGTCTCCGGTCATCCGTTTCAATGACCAGATGATCGCTCAGTCCGGCGCCGCGACGCTTCAGCAGTTTTTTGACAAGCTGCCGCAGAACTTCGGCGGCGGCGCCAATGCCGGGAACAACGCCAACTC
This sequence comes from Brevundimonas faecalis, assembly GCF_040549405.1. NCBI lineage: Bacteria > Pseudomonadati > Pseudomonadota > Alphaproteobacteria > Caulobacterales > Caulobacteraceae > Brevundimonas > Brevundimonas faecalis. Next base: position 45,476 of record NZ_JBEPTF010000005.1, read on the forward strand.
CGGGGTGGATCGCGATGTAGGGTCGAACTGGGGGGCTGGCTCGGGTCTGAACCTGCGCGGACTGGGCACCGGCACCACCCTGACCCTCCTCAACGGTCGCCGCCTCACCGCCTCGAACCAATTCCAGTATGTCGATATTTCGCTGATCCCCGTGTCGGCGGTTGAACGGATCGAAGTCCTGACGGATGGGGCGTCGGCTCTGTATGGGTCCGATGCGATCGGCGGCGTCGTGAACATCGTGCTGCGCAAGGACTTCGAGGGCTACGAGACCCGGTTGCGCTACGGCGGCGCGACCTCGGGCGGTCTGGAAGAGTTTCAGGCGGTCCAGACAGGAGGCTGGAACTGGTCGAGCGGCCAGGCCCTGCTGAGCTACGAATTCCTGTCGCAGGATAATCTCGACGTCTCCGAGAGAGGCTTCTCCCGCAATGCGCCGTTCCAACCCTATGATCTCTATCCAGAGACGGAACGACACAGTCTCTATGGCGCGATCTCGCAGACGATCACGCCGAACCTCTCGCTCGAACTGAACGGCCTCTACGCCAAGCGCGACGTCAGATCCGTGCGGGCGACGGCCAGCGATTATCAGATCGGCGCGCCCTCGACAGAGCAGTATGATCTTTCCGGCGCCCTGACATACGACCTGTCTGAAGCCTGGCAGGTGCGGCTGAGCGGCGCTGTCGGTCACAGCGATGTCGAACGGACGGGCTTTTCGACGACGCCTGCCGGCGTGGTCAGCCCGGCTTCGAGCTTCAGCATTGCGTCGGATTCCCGGTATGTGGATCTGGCGGCCGACGGCCCTCTCTACACCCTTCCCGGCGGTGAGATACGGGTCGCCCTGGGCGCGACGTATCGAAGCGAAGACTATCGGAACCGCTTCACCGCAGGGACGAGGCCGCAGCCGACCGTCAGCGGCGCCCGTGACGTCGCTTCGGTGTTCGGCGAAGCCATTGTGCCACTCGTTGGTCCGAATAATCGTTTCGCCGGCGCCGAAAGGCTGGAGGCGACGATTGCAGCCCGATACGACCACTACAGCGACTTCGGCTCGACCCTGAACCCCAAGCTGGGTCTGCTCTGGGAAGCCGCGCCGGGCCTTCTGTTCCGCGGCACCTATGGCACATCTTTCAGGGCGCCGATCTTTGAGGATCTGCAGTCGCAGAACGCCGTCGTCGTGGTCGTCAATCTGCCGAACGCGGGGGCTCCGACGGGGCGCACGAACCTGATGCTCCTGCAGGGCGGCAATCCTGACCTAGATGCGGAGAAGGCGACGACCTGGACGGGGGGCGTGGAGTTCAAGCCGACCTTCGTCGAAGGCCTTTCCCTGGGGCTGAACTACTATCGCATCTCCTATACCGACCGGATCGATCGCGGCTTTCCTGGGAATTTCACCACCCTGTTCGCGAGCGATACGGCGCCCTATGCGCCGATCCTGACCTATAGTCCGAGTCTGGATCTGATCACCCGTTTCAGGGACATGGGGCTGGCCGGGGCCCAATATGCGCTGACACGCGCAGGGCCTTTCGCGGTGCCTGCCGGTCAGGATGAAAGCGATGTCGAGGTGATCCTCGACAACCGTCTGCGCAACAACGCGGCGACCTTCCAGGACGGTCTCGATTTCAACATCGGCTATGAGTTTGAAGTCGGCCCCAACCGCATCGGCCTGACAGCGGCGGGCCAATACATCCTCTCGGGAACCCGCAAGGTGATCGAGACGTCGCCGGAAGCCGATGCGCTCAATCAGGCGTTCCTGCCCGTGGATTTCAAGGCTCGCGCAGGCGCGACCCTGGCTCGCGGCGATTGGTCGGCCGCCGTGTTTCTCAACTATGTCGGCGGATATAGCGATCGGGGCAATGTCGCAGACCCGTCTGTCGAAGCCTGGAAGACCGTCGATCTCGACATACGATATGGCGCGCCGCCGGGAGCGGCATCCTATCTGCGCGGCGCATCCATCGCGCTCAGCGTTCAAAACCTCTTCAACGAAGATCCGCCGTTCGTCCTTACGCCGTCCGGGAGCGGTTTTGACCCTACCAACGCGAATCCTCTCGGCCGATTCATCTCGCTGACGGTGACAAAGCAATGGTGAAGACCGTTTTGCGCACGATGACGTGCGCCCTCCTGCTGACGTCATTCACGGCGGCGACGGCGGCGGATCGAGGCGTCCCCGTCACGCCGGATATCCTGCTGTCCCACATAAGGAGGAACGCCGAGGAGACGCCGGTTCACCCTCGGATGCAGTGGCTGGACAATGGTCGGCGCATTCTCATCAGTACGGTGACGGTACAGACGCAAGCGGGCGCTGGACGCGGTCAGTTCGCCGAGTATGTTCCGCTCAGCTACCTGCAGCGGACCGTCGATGTCCGCACCGGGGCGACCACGGATATCGGCGTGGGCTATGATCCTGTCGTGGCGGCGCAGGCCGATGTGATCGCCTATCACCCCGAAGGCTCGGGCGGCGGCCGCCTTGTCGTCGCGCGGTCAGGCGGGACCGCGACCTGCGAGGTTTCCGTTTCGGAACTGATGTCGGACACGACAGGAATTGAAGCCGTAGCCCTTGCCGCGAACGGCGGTCATATCGCTGTGGCGGTCGGTTATGGAGCGTCGCGTTTTGCAGCGCCGGCGGCCGCGCCGACCAATGGAGCGGCCGTAAGAGTTCTTGAGGCCGCGGCGCCGGAAATTTGGGGTCACAACGTCGCCGTCTGGGTTCTTGATGAGCACTGTAGCGACGCGCGTCGCATCGCTGATCTTCCGGAGACGCGGATCGGACGAATGACCTGGGCCGACCAGGACCGCAAGATCGTCGCCGCCACGGCGACGCCGGTGCCGGGAAAAGGCTTTCCTCGCAGCGATCTGCATCTCTTCGATCCCGCCACGGGACAGGGAAGCGTCCTGGCGGCGAATATCGGCGGCCAGGGCGCCGCCTTCCTGCAAGCGGCCCCTGTCGGGCCGTATGTCGCCTTCACCTACGACAAGGAAGGCCTCGGCTATCAGCTGCGCAAGCAGTTCGCCATCGCCTCGATGGCCGACAGCCGAATCCACGTCGTGTCCATGGACCCCAGAGAGCGTCCCCGCTGGCTCGACGAACGGACGGTGCTGGCGGACATCTCCGGCGCTCATCCCTTGACGCGGCGTCTCGCCACTGTGGACATCGAGGGGCGCGAGACCGAACTCCCTGGGATACCGGCCAACGCCATGCCGTCGCCGGACGGTCGCCGCCTAGCCTGGCTCGATATCGATCTCTACGGCGCCGCGAGCCTTTCAGTCGCCGATTTGCGCAAGGCCAGCGGGGTCTGGCAGGCTTCGCCCCGGCGCCAGATCTGGAAGGCGGATCCGCCGTTGGCGTCCTATGCACGGGCCGAACGCAGGTTCGTTCGCTGCGAAAGCACGGACGGCGTGCGCCCTGAGGCGATCTTGGTGCTGCCGCTAAACCATGATCCGCGCCGTCGGTATCCGCTCATCGTCGACCTTCATGGCGGACCGCGCGGCGGGTTGGACGGCGGAAGTCACGGCGCCTACACGCCCGGCACCATCCTGTCCTCCAGCAGCCTCGAACACGACATGTGGGCGGCCAAGGGCTATGCCGTCCTGGTAGCCGACTATCGTGCGAGCGGGCTCTATGGTTTCGACGCGGTGTCGCGGACGGGCGAGGCCTATGCTCAGGACTTTACCGACATCATGTGCAACGTCGATGCGGCGATCCGCGACGGCGTCGCCGATCCCGACAGGATGGCGGTGATCGGTCACAGCTACGGGGCCTATGAGGTCAACTGGATCATCACCCATACCCACCGGTTCAAGGCGGCCATCTCCAAGGAAGGCGGCTTCGCCGATCACATGGCGGGCTGGGGAGCGGGAGCACGCACGAACCAGCTGGCTACGACGCTATACGGCACGCCCATCGACAATCCCGATGTCTATCGCCGCATGTCGCCGATCAATTTCACGCGTGGCGTAACGACGCCGACCATGTTCGTCAGCCATCGCGGCGGCGCGCTGCCCGGCGATCTCTATGGGTGGATGTACGCCGCCTGGCGGGAGCAGGGCGTCGATGCTCAGTATCGCATCTACGACGATCCCAACCACGTCCTCATCGGTGAAGCCGATCAGAGAGACCAGCTCTACGCTGCAATCAGTTGGATCGACCGCTATCTCATTCCGGAGCGCGCCGAGGTCGTGGATGAGACGCCCTGATATGGGAGACGTCGGTGGTTTCCGTCGTCGCGACACAGTCCAGGACGAGTTGACCTGGCTAGCGATAGCGACCGTCACGATCGCGGCTATTCTTGAATCGCAATGAGCAATGCCGAGGATGCGCGAAGGGCGTGGTTCCGTCGGGAGATCCTCCCGCTGGAGCCTGGCTTGCGTGCGTATGCACGGCGCTTTTCGCGCAGCGGCGCCGTCGATGTCGAAGACCTCGTTCACGAGACCTTCGCGCGCCTCATCTCGTATGAAAATTGGGCGACCTTGACCAATGCGCCCGCTTTCGCCAGCCGGGTGCTCAAGAACATCGCGGTCGATCAGCGTCGGCGGGAAGGGATCGTGGCGATCGAGAGCGTCGCTGATGTCGAGATGCTCTCGATCGGCGTCGATCAACCTGGCCCCGAACTGGACGTCCTGTGGCGCGACGAGTTGCGGCTGCTTGCCGATATCGTCGCCCAGTTGCCCGAACGCCTGCGTCAGGTCTTTACCTTGCGAAAAGTCTACGGACTCTCGCACAAGCAGATAGCGGATTGCCTGGGGCTGTCCGTCAGTACAGTTGAGAAGCATCTCGCGAAAAGCCTGCGCATCTGCTCTGACGAGCTGGCACGCCATCCGCGAGCAGAAACGGTCAAAACGGGAGCATCATGGCGCGTGCGTCGTCACCTCGACGGGAAGACATAAGGCAGGCGGCCGCCGAATGGGTGGTCAGGCTCACGGCCAGTGACGCTGCGCCCCGGGATCGCGCCGCTTTCGAGGCCTGGCGAGACGCAGATCCCGCACATGAGGCCGCCTATGAACGCGAAGCCGCAGCCTGGGCCGAGTTGGACCGACTTCAGGCTCTTCGTCCTGGCAACGGACGTCCAGACCCGGACCTGTTGGCTCCAAGGCGTTCAGCCTCCCGGCGCTCAACCATGCGAGGGGCGCCGTGGAGAAGGCCGTGGGCTATTGCGGCAGGATTCGCCCTTATGGTCGGTCTGGTCGCGACGCTGGCGGTGTCGACATTAACATCGCCCGCCTACGCCACGGCGCTCGGGGAGCGTCGTGTTGTCGTCTTGCCGGACAGAACGCGCATGGAGCTCAATACCAACTCGAAAGTCGTCGTGCGCTATCGCCGCGGACAGCGCGAAGTCGAACTGGTTCGTGGAGAGGCGATGTTCGAGGTCGCAGCCGATAGCCGGCCCTTCATCATCGTGACGCCCGACGGCCGCCTTGCGGCGCGCGACGCTGAACTCGCCGTGAGGCTCATGCCGGGAGATGACGCATCAATCATCGTACACCAGGGCAAGGTCTCCGCGATGAACCCCGCGGGCCGCGAGGTTGCGAGCCTGACCCGTGCTCAGACTGCCGTTCTGAATGATGGGCAAGCGCACGTGCGCACGGTTGCCTTGGGCGAAGTGGACCGGCGTCTGGCCTGGCGGCAGGGCGCGATCGCGCTTGATGGTCAATCCCTGGCCGAGGCCAGCGCTGAGTTCAACCGCTACAATGAGCAGAAGATCGTCCTGATGGACAAAGCGACCGCCTCCTTGAAGCTCGGCGGCTATTTCAGAACGTCCGATGTCGACGGGTTCGTGCGCGCCGTGACTGATGTTTTCCCGGTTACGGCCGAAATGACGCCGGGCGGCGAAATCCAGCTTCGCCAGGCGTCATGAACTTCTACGAGACCTGTTCGGTGATCCTGGCCCGCGGTCGGGCTGCTTGGCGAGACCGGGCCAACGGCGGCGCAGGATGTCTGTGTCGGACTCCAATTCGCCGAGGGAGAGGACGGTCCATAGCCACGCCTACCCGGTTCTGACCGGCCTTGTGGACGATTTCGGCGCATATAGAGCCGATCAACACACTGCCTATTCAGATGCGCGCAAGGTTCGGAAGTCTATGCGGACGATGAAGTCTCGTGTCCGCCATGATGTGCTGGACGGCGGTCGAGGAAAGGGCTCTGCCTCTTCAAGTTGGGACAGTGCGGCATGGTCAAGGGAGCCAATTCCGCTGCTTGTCAGCACTTCTCTGCTTCTGACCTTGCCGCGCCGGTCAAGGGTGAAACCGACGACGACAGCGCCAGCAGGGCCGCCGGGATGATGCTTGTGGCGCTCGATCCACGCCAGGACCTGGGCTTCATAAACGTCGGCGGTTGAAGCCGCCGACGCTCCAACGATTGGAGCGCCTCCGCCTGAGGTGAGCCCGGATTCTGAGGCTGGGCTGGCCTGCCTGATGGTTGTGCGGATAGTTCCGTCCTGCTGTCCAGGCCGCACAGAGGTTCCTGGCGGACGGACGCTAATGGTCGTCGGCCCGACGCTCGGGGCTGTAGACGTGGATGGACGGGGCGTCGGTTTTTCAGGCGCCGAGCCTTCAGATCCTATGGCGTTTCTTTCGGCGGATGCAGAAGGGGGCGAACTACTCGGCGCGGATATCTTGGGCGCGTTGACGCCGTTGAAACTAGCGCGTGGCGTCAGCGTCAACTGGATGACGGGCGCTCCCCCGACCATGACCGGCGTCGGACGTAAATCCAGCGAGAGGCCGAATAGGGCGGCTGTATGCAGCGCGACGACGCCCGCCCAGATGAGGGGCCGGCCGCCCGAGATCGCGGCGGGTGTCGAGGCGGAGAGCATGCGCACCCGCACCTTCTAATGGCGGCGAAAAAATATCGCAACTGCGAGTCAGTTGCAATTTCTAAGGCGAGGGTTTAGGCCGCGCCCCTGTTCAATGAAGGGGCCCCACCCATGCGTATTCTGCTGCTGACCTCAGTCGGCGCCGTCGCCGTCTTGACTGCGAGCGGTTCCGTTTTGGCGCAGACGGCGCCTTCGCCCTCAGCGGGTGAAATCCCCACGGTGGTGATCGAGGGGGAAGGGCAGGCGGCGCGAAACTATCGCATGGGAGATGCGCAGGACTCGGGAACCAGCACCTTCAAGCGCGATTCCGTCGAAGCGCGAGCACCCGGATCGGGCGACGTGAACGAAATTCTGAAGGCGCTGCCGACGGTCCAATTCACCTCGACGCAAGGACGAGCCACGAGGGCCGAACTGCAGGATCTGCGACCTGAGAACATCTCGATCTCCGGCGGTTCGATCTATGAGAACCTGTTCGTGCTGGATGGTGTCGGCGTCAATTCGCGTCTGGATGTCAGTGGAACCAATCTCGCGGCCTTCGACGATGTCGGCAACGGCTCGGCGCAAACCGTCTGGATGGACGCCAGCCTGATCGGCGAAGTCGCCGTCCGGGATTCAAACATTTCGGCGGAGTACGGCCAGTTTACGGGCGGCGTGGTCCAGATCGCCACGCGTGCGCCCTCACGGACCTACGGCGGCGAGGTCTATTACGGTCAGACTAGTACGGAAATGGCCAGCTTCCGCGTGTCGGACCGTGCGCGCGCCGCCTTGAGCGTGCTGCCGGCCAAGCCCGACTACGACAAGCGTCGCTATGGCTTCAGCGTCGACCTGCCGGTGTCGGAGCGCCTGCGAATGTTGGCGGCCTATAATCGCTCGGAAGCCCGCGTCACCAACTACCCATCGACCAACTATGTCGCACTGGGCAACCTCAGCCAGCGCAGCGTCAGCGACAATTTCCTGCTGAAGGGCGAGTATGATCTGGCCTCGGACCTCTTGCTGACCGGGCAGGTCAACTACAGTCCCTATGAGAGCGAATTCCATCCGATCAACAGTCGCGACAACTTGCTCGAGTCGCACGGCGGCGGATTGACGGCGAAGCTGGGGCTCGAAGGGCGGCGAGGTCTGGCGAACTGGACGTTGGACCTGACCCACGCCTGGTCGGACAATGATCGCGATGGGCCGGCCGGCACCATTCAAATTCCCACCACTGCGACCGGCTTTGAAAATTGCTCATTGGGCGCAAGCTGCGTTCTGGGCAGCGTAGGACCCCTGACCCAGCAACAGAGCGATACGGGCCTAAAGGGCAGATGGGAGCAGCAGTGGGGAACCGGCCAACTGCGGGCTGGTTTCGACTATGCTCACATCGAAGGACAAAAGAGGCGAGATGAAACCGTCTATGCCTACCTAGGCGGCGTGGCCGGCCTCAACACGGCCTGTGCGAAAGACGAAGGCATGAGCTGCATTCCGGGCGTCTATGCGGCGGCGCGACGGAATGGATATGCGGCTTTTGACGCCAAGGCCTCGATCGACAACTTCGGCCTGTGGGCCGAGTATAATTTCGACTGGGCGGGCTTCATGATCCGCACAGGCGCTCGCTACGATTATGAGAGCTTCCTGGGCAATCACAACATCGCGCCGCGCCTGTCGGTGTCCCGTGATCTGCCTTGGGCCGGGATCAATCTGACGGTCGGCGCAAATCGTTACTATGGGCGCAGCTTCCTGGGGTACGCCTTGCGTGAAGGCGCCGGCGTCACACGCGGCTACATGCGAACCCCGGCTGTCGTGAACGGTCAGAGGGTTTGGTCCGATAACTGGACCCTGACGAACCATACCGACACCTCGCGCTGGTCCAACATCGGCCTGGACACGCCTTACTCGGATGAGTTCACCATCGCCGTGAACGGGCCGGTGGCATGGCTGGGCGGCGAATATCGCATCAAGGGGATCATTCGCGAAAGTCGTGACCAGTTCGCCAGTTCGGCGGCTGAAACCAGCTTCTACGACACAGAGACGGGCACGACGGCGCGCCGCACGACGCGCACCATCACCAATGACGGCGAGCGCAGCTATGAAGGGCTGTCGTTGGAATACGTGCGCGATTTCGGGCGTAACCACACCCTGTCGTTCAGCACCAATCTGTCTCACACGGATGCGACCAACATCAGCTATTTCGACATGGCGGATGAGACCGAGTTCGAGGGCGAACTGGTCTATTATCAAGGCAAGGTCGTGCCCAAGCTGCAGGCCCTGGCTGACAATCAGCTCGAGGACTACGCCAACCCGTTCATCATCAACGCCGACTGGGCTGCGCGCTGGTTCGACGGCCGTCTGCGGACCAACGTCAACGCTCGCTGGCGCGACAGCTTCACGCGTGTCGCGGACACCCTTGTCAACATCACCGTCGACGGCGTTCGCTATGACGTCTTCGACAAGGTAGAGTTCGACTCCTCGGTGGATGTGAACCTGTCGGCGACGATTGATCTGGTGAAGACGCAGTACGGCTCGGCGCTGTTGGACCTGCGCGTCAACAACCTGTTCAATACGGTTCTTGATCAGGACTACACCAGCGGTTCGCAGCCCTACCAACTGGGGCGCAATGTCTGGCTCAGTCTCAAGTATCGCTACTGATGTCGGCGCGCACTTCGCTGTTGCGGGACGGTCTGATCGTCTGCGTCATGGTTCTGGCGGCGCATCTCGCCGCCGGAGCCGCGATGTCGAGGGTTCAGGTTCCGGAAACGACAGCGGAACTGCGCCTCGCATACGCCGGGTCCCCCGAGACTTGGCCGCGGCCGACCTTGCATGAAGGAGCTGTGTTCACCGAGTTCGGCCCGTTGCCGCAGGTCGAGCACCCGGCGGACAATCCGTTCAATGACGCCAAGGTCGCCTTGGGTCGGCGCCTGTTCGAGGACCCCAGGTTGTCGAAATCAGGTCAGATCGCCTGTGCATCGTGCCACGCGCAGGAGTTGGGATTTGGCGATGGAGTCCGAACTTCTTTCGGGCATGACCGGCAGCGCGGACGTCGCAATGCGCAATCCCTGTTCACCGTCGCCTGGATGAAGCCGCTATTCTGGGACGGGCGTAGTCCTGACCTGGAGGATCAAGCTCTGCACCCCTTGATCGATCCCAAGGAGATGGCGGCTGCGGACCTTGTCGGGGTCGAGCGACGTGTCGCGAGCGACTTGACTTACGCGACGGACTTCGCGGCGGCCTTTGGAGACGAACAAGTGACGGTACGCCGCATCTCAATGGCTCTGGCGACCTTCCAGCGTTCACTACGACCGCGAGGGAGCCGTTTTGAGCGGTTTGTACGGGGCGATGCTCGCGCGCTGAACGATCAGCAACTGACGGGACTTCACCTGTTCCGAACGCGGGCCGGCTGCGCCAACTGCCACAGCGGTCCATTATTGACGGATATGAAGTTCCACAATCTTGGCCTGCATTTCTATGGACGAGAGCTTCAGGATCTCGGGCGCTATGAGATCACCCAGTCGCCGGAAGACGTGGGGCGCTTTCGGACGCCCAGCCTTCGTGGCGTGAACCAGACCGGCCCCTATATGCACAATGGCCTGATTGCTTCGCTTGAGGCGACTGTCAACTTCTACACAGCGGGTGGAGCGCATCCTCGCCCGCGCGTTGGAGAAGAGAAGGATCCTCTGTTCCCCCAGACCGATCCGCTGCTTCGCCGCCTGGATCTGTCCGCCGAGGAGCGTGAGGCGCTGGTCGCATTTTTGCGAACACTTTAAGAATCCAGGATTCCAGGCTCCTCAGCGGATTGGCCGTGTGTGGCTCAAGCGCTCTCATCAGATAAGAGGCTGCATGAGCGAAGCAGGGCAAGCTGCGGTCGCCTCCTTGGACGCAGCCCGTGCTGTCTCGAATTCTTCCTTGGCGCGGGAGAAGTCGGCCTGGAAGCCGGGGTCGGCCTTCAGCCGGGTCACGATGACGGCGCCGACAATGCGGCCCGCCTCGACGTCGCTCATGTAATGGACGCCGCAGACCGCGCGGCTTTCGCCATAGGCCAGGCCGCGACGCAGGATCTGATCGGCGCGGTCCGGGGCCAGTTCCGCCAGCACCAGGGCCCAGGCCCAGCCCAGGGCCGAGTGGCCGGACGGATAGGAGCCGCTGGCCGCCAGCCAGGTCTCCGGCGCGATGCAGGTCGGCAGGGGCTCGACCACGAAGGGCCGCTTGCGGAACCAGCCCTTCTTGGCCGGGGTCTGGATCATCTCCAGGTCGCCCAGCATCTTGCCCATCAACAGGGTGAGGGTCGGCGTCTTCTCCGGCTCGAACTTGAAGCCGAGGGCGCAGTCGAAGGCGCGCGGGGCGCCGGGCGTCTCGATCTCGTTGTCGGCGCGGGCGATGGCCCAGCGTTCGGAGCCTTCCAGCGACCGCATGGCGCGATAGGCGGCGATGTCGGCCTGTTCGCGCGGCGAGCCTTCGGCCGGCGGCGGCGACAGGAAGTTGGCGGCGTTGGGCGTGTTCTCGGCCGTCAGATAGCCGTGCGGGTGATCGCGGAAGCCGGTCCAGAATGCGACCGGCGCGGCAGGCGCGGCGACCGCCGCCGTCTGGGTCGAGACCGCGCCGGCGCAACCGCCTAAGGTCCCGCCCAGAGTCAGAGCCAGGCTCATCGCGACGAGGGAGGAGACGAGGCGCGGCTGGGTCATGGCGGAGCTCCGGTAGGCGGGGATCATGCGGCGACGGCGCCGGGGCGGCCCGACTCCACGGTCCAGGATTTCAGGGTCGACAGGCTCGCCTTGGGATCGCGCACGTCGCTGATGGCCTGATAGCGCGTGTCCATGCGGTCGGGGCGCACGTCGATCGACATATAGCCGCGCGGGCGGCTGTCGAAGAACTTCACCTGGGGATTATTGGGCATGACGGCCATCAGGCCGTCGTAGCTGGGGCCGGTCGAGGTGATGGAGGTGCCGACGAACTCGGTCGCCACGGTCGGGGAGGACGGGTCGCGGCTGTCCAGCTTCACGTCATTGGTCCAGAAGGAGTGGTAGTCGCCGCTGAGGACCACGGGGTTGGACGGCTTGAGTTCCGCCAGGGCGGAGGTCAGGCGGTCGCGGGCGGCGGGGAAGCCGTCCCAGGTGTCGGTCCAGTAGCGGTCTTCCTCGGCCGGGCTGCGAGACAGGCGCAGGCCCGCCATCACCAGATTCTGGCCCAGGATGTTCCAGCGCGCGTCGGCGCGGGCCAGGCCGTCGTAGAGCCAGCGCTCCTGCTCGAAGCCGAGGAAGGTGCGCGACGGGTCGAGGCGGTCGGTGCAGGTCGCGTCGGAGACGATCTGGCCCTTTCCGCCGTTCTCGCCGGCGCTGCACGGCTGTTTCGAGCGGTACTGGCGACCGTCCAGCATGAAGAACTCGGCCAACTTGCCGTAGCGGATGCGCCGATAGATCGGCATCTGCAAGGCGGCGTTCAGGCGCGTGCGGCGGATCGGCATGGCCTCGAAGAAGGCCTGATAGGCGGCGGCGCGGCGTTGCAGGAAGTCGGACGGAGCGACGCCCGAAACCTTGGACCAGACGCCGGAATAGTCGTCCTGAACCTCGTGGTCGTCCCAGACGGCGACGCAGGGGGCGACGGCGTGCAGGCGTTGCAGGTTCGCATCCGTCTTGTGCAGGGCGTAGCGGTTGCGATAGCCCGCCAGGGTCGTGGCCTCTTCCAGATTATAGGGGCGCACCACCTGGTCGGCGCGATCCGGCCCCAGGCTGTACTCATAGATGTAGTCGCCCAGGAACAGGGTCAGGTCCGGCGCCTCGTCGGCCATGTGGCCGTAGGCGCTGAAATAGCCGCGTTCCCAGTGCGAGCAGGAGGCGACGGCCAGGCGTAGCCGGTCGGCCTGAGCGTTCGGGGCGGGCGTGGTCAGGGCGCGGCCGACCGGGCTCTGCTGGCCCTGGGCGGTGAAGCGGTACCAATAGGGGCGGGCAGGCTGGAGGCCTGCGACCTCGATGTGAAGGCTATGGGCGGAGTCGCTGGAAGCCGTCGCGTCTCCCGCGGCGACGATGCGGCGGAACTGGTCGTCGGCGGCGACTTCCCAGCGTACGGGAATGGAGGCGGACAGTCCGCCCAGACCGTCTGCGGCCAGCGGTTCTACGGCCAGACGGGTCCAGATGACGAAGCCGTCGGGCGCGGGATCGCCGCTGGCTACGCCCAGAGGAAAGACATAGGCGCCGCTTGCCTGAGCGCGGCCGAAACTCAGCACGGCGGGGGCGACGACTAAGCCCGTCAGCAGGGTTCGGCGATCAAGGCGATCAGAGAAACTGGACATCAGGTCATCGAGAAAAGGGGCGAGGCGGGCCTTTTGAGATCGACCCGCCTCAACCAGGAGGGATTCTAGAAGTCCATCGACAGGCGCACGCCGTAGGTGCGGCCCTGGCTGGGGGAGGTGGTCGGACGGGCCGAGCCGTTGAAGCCGTTGCGGGTCTCTTCGTAGTAGGTGTTGAAGAGGTTGCGGCCCCACAGGCCCACGCGCCAGTTGGCGTCGGTCGGGGCGATGCTGAAGTTGGCGTTCCACAACCAATAGGCGTCGATGATCGACGAGGACGTGACCGAGTACAGCTCGTCCCGATAGTTGTAGTTGGTCTCGGCGCGCAGATCCCAGCCGGCCATCGTCCAGTCATAGGCGATCGAGCCGCCGTAGTTCATCTTGGGGAAGGACAGGCGTTCGCCGGAGCGGTCATTGGCGATGATGACGTCCCAGGGACCGTTGACCGGGTTGGCGGCGTCGGTCTTGGCACCGTCGATGGCGAAGTATTCGTCGTACTTGCCGGTCTTGTAGCCGATGTTCTGGCTGATGGTCAGGCCATCGACCGGAATCCAGGTCAGTTCGATCTCGCCGCCCCAGATATGCGACTTGGGCACATTGGTGATCTTGCCCAGGCGGCCGGTCAGGCGGTCGTATTCCAGGCCCTGAACCTGCTGGTCCTTGTAATCGTAGTAGAAGAGGGCGCCGTTCAGGCGCAGGCGGCGGTCGAACAGGTCCGACTTGATCCCGGCCTCATAGGCGATGACGATTTCCGGCTTGAACGGCGTCGCCGAGGTGGCGTTGTAGGTGGTGAAGCCGCCCGATTTCACCCCGCGCGCCACGCTGGCGTAAAAGAGGGCGTCGTCCGTCAGCTTGTACTCCAGGCCCAGACGGCCCGAGACCTCGCTCAGGTCGGTGTCGTAGGATTTGGTCGCGGGCGGCGGGTTGGGCGCCACGACCGTGCCGCCGCTGTCCAGGGTCCGCTCTTCCGTTTCCCAGCGCAGGCCGGCGATCAGGTTCAGACGCTCGTTCACCTGATAGGAGTTGTGCGTGAAGACGCCGAAGGCCGAAACCGACTGACCATAGGCGGTGTTGATCAGGTTCGGCTGCCCCCGGAAGTTGGTGTAGAAACCGCCGTCGATGCTCTCGTCGGCGTAGTGGGCGCCGATCATCCAACTGAGCGGACCCTCGCCCTTGGAACTGAGGCGCAGTTCCTGGGCGAAGACATCGATGTCGTTGTAGAAGAAGACGTTCGACTCGTTGAAACGGGTGCCGTCCCAGTCGTTGAACTCGCTGCGCGAGAAGGTCTGGTAGGCGGTGATCGAGGTCAGGTCGGCCCAACCCAGGTCGGCCTTGATGCGAGCGCTGAGGTCGAAGCCGTCATTGTCGCGGAAGGGCTTGGCGTTTAGGCCGACCCCGGCCACGGCGGCCATGGCGGGCGAGATGCCCCAGCCCGTGATGCGCCACGCGGTGTCCTTGGGATAGACGATGCTGCTGCCTGACACCGCATAGGGGCCGAGCAGGCGGAAGCCGCGACCGTCCGACTTGTCGATCTGATAGGTGGCGCTGATGTCCGCCGTGACGTTCTCGTTGACGTCCCAGGTCAGTCGGCCGCGAACCGCGGTCTTGTCCAGGTCGCCCAGCTTCTCGCCTGTGTCGCGGTGATACTGCCAGGCGCCGCCCTGTTCGGTGACGGCGGCCAGACGGCCCAACAGGTTGGGCGCGATCTGGCCCGAGACATAGCCCTCGACCTTGTAGCGGTCGAAGGTTCCGTATTCGGCGTTGAAACCGGCGCGGAAGTCGGCGGTCGGGCTGTTGGTGATGATGTTGACGGCGCCGCCGGTGGTGTTGCGGCCGTAGAGGGTGCCCTGAGGGCCGCGCAGGACTTCCATGCGGGCGATGTCGAACAGGGCGCCCTGGGTCGTCACCGTATAGGGGTGGGCCACTTCATCGACATAGACGCCGACGGTGGAGGCGTTGTTCGACGAGTACTCGCGCGCGCCGATGCCGCGGATGCGGAACTGGGGCTGGCCGCCGCCGAACTGGCTGTCGACCTCCATGTTGGGGACGGCGTTTTCAAGATCGTTGACGACCGCAATGCCCTTTTCATCCAACTGCTCGCCGCCGACGACGCTTAGCGATACGCCGACATCCTGGCTTGCCTGTTCGCGGCGTTGAGCCGTGACGACGACATCGTCGACCGTCGTGGTTCTTCCTGATTGAGCTTCCTGCGCCTGAGCGGCGCCCCCTGCGGCCAAGGTGGAAAGGACCGTCGCCAATGTTGTCGCAGAGACGCTGACCAAAAGAGCCTTCATGTTTCCCTCTCCCGTTGACGCCGCCCGAACCGTTCTACGCGGTCCTTCCCGGCCAGGGCTTCATGACTTCGACCGTTGAAGCATCGTGCGGGCTGTATCCCGCACTTGCCGATGCCGCCACGCAACCCTCTCCTGGGGGAAGTAGCGGCGGAACGGCGCTATCCAGCAAGCCTGTTTCTTCTTCCGAGTAAGCTCCTGACCTTCCGGGGATTTATAATTATTCGATCAGTATTCTGATCAAAAAATCAGTTGTTCGCCTTTGTCGGGCGTAATATGCGGCGTATTTTGGAACATTCGTTCGGCGGGCCGTTGCCCCGAGTGATCGACCCGGCGCTGCCCTGGAGCACGGGGTTGGATTGATGGCGCGTGCGCGCGGACAAGGTTGCAGCCTCTGGCGAATGGCCGTCTTCAGCAGCATCCGGCGCCTATGTCATGAAGCGGATCGCGGGTGTGAGGTATCGCCCAAATCCTGCTCCCGCACCCAAATATCTCAAAGCCCCGTAGCCAAAAGCTCCGGGGCTTTCTGCTGTCTGCGCCTGACCCAGCGCCGGCGAGGAAGCGTGCGAGCGGCCCGGAGACTGGGTCGAGGCAGCGCACAAGGCATTCGGAGAGGACGGCCTAGGGACCTTCCATCCTTTTTTCTCCGCCCAGGAGAGCGTGCGGCCCTGAAACAAGGCGACGCGAGGAGGGCATGGCTGGAGCAGCGCAAGGCCCGGCTGGATGCCTTCGTCGCCATGGCCGGGCTCCTAGCGACGGATTTAGCCACCGAGCTGGCGGGGTTCGATAGCTCGATAGCTAATCAAGTTCGGCTTCCAGCGTCGCGCGCTGGGTCTCAAGGGCCAGTTTATCCTTGAACGCGTCGGCGCACCGCATCAAGGCTTGGCGCGGGGCGAGAGAGGCGTAGCGTCGGGGCCCGTCCCGCTGCCCCTGGAGCAGCCGGCAGCCGGCAGCCGGCAGCGGGACAGTGGCATAATCACGTCCCGCTGCTCGGCGGGCTTGACCCAAGACAGACCGCCGAACCTGGAGCTGTCCCTGGAGGCGAGGACGACCGTGTCAGGCAGGATCAGGTCGTCGTAGTCAGCGACCGCCCAGGTCAGCCCATCCAGCCTCGGCATCGACGCAGCAGAGACGACGTCCTCGCTGAGCGCGTCTGTGTGCGCTTCTCTGGCGAGCGCCCGGTGCTCACGTAGGAGGAACTTGGTTTCGCGCCGCGTCTCCTCCATCATCCCACCGGCGAAACGCATTGGATCGCGCCGCACCTCGGCGAACAGGCGCTTTCGCACCTGGCGCGGCCGCGCGCCGCCGAAGGCTCTCATCCACCGGGGGGCCGCCCGCATGATCTCGAGGAAGTTCTCGAACCGTTCGCCTGGTTTGTCGCGGTCGGCGCCGACATAGGCGAGCATCACGGATGGCGTGGCCATCCAGACCTTCAACCGCTGGGTCGTGAGCATGGCCTCGCCAACGAGGTCCCGCGTCGCTTCGGTTCGAAACGCCAGATGCGCCACGACCTCCCTAGCTTGGGCGTCGTCGACGAGTTTTCCCTCCGGCGCGACCTTGAGCCACTTTAGGAGATCAGCCAGTCGGCTTTCGTAAGCGGTGATCTGATCATCCAGAGTTTCCGACGCACCCTCGGCTCGCGGCTCGGAGTAGAAAAATCGGGACGCGGCGACATCCTGGACATTGGCCTCGAACGTCCCACGGTTTCGGTATCGAAGCATCTACTTCGACTGTGGTGATCGTTGCATTACCCTTTCGATTGACGAGAGCAAATTCAGCAGCTCGCTGCTGATCAAAGCCGACGAACAATGCCCGTTCACCACCCGCACGAGTGATGACAACCGGTACTGTGCCATTCGCCGAGATGCGCGCCGGGAACGCCACGTCATCGACGTGGTACATCGTCACTGTTCCCTTTGCGGCATCTGCTCGCCACTAACTCTCGGCCGATACCTGCTGATGCCCAACCACCGAGAAGTTCTGGGTGAGGGTTCGCCGCCCATCCTTCAGATGCACATTTGCGGCATCATAGTTGTGTTCAACATCAAGATTCCAAAGCGCATCGTCGGCCATTTTGATACGCAAAACGAGCGGGAAGGTAACACTCACCCCCGTCACCATGGCGCTATTGCCGGGACCATTTTGCACCGCAGAAGTTTCGAGCTTCGGTGTCTCTTTACAGGTGATGGATAGCAACTGGGCGCCCGGAGTCTGAGCATATAGCTCGCCCTCCACATCGTGCGTGACGAACTGGCGGAAGTCGCTGCCGCGCCCGAGCATCGCGATCAAATGCGCCGCTTCATCCGCCATGGAGAAGCCGATGGCTTCCACGCTCAGAGGGATATTCAGTGAGGGTATCTGTTCCATTGCCTTGCGCTACTTCAAAGGATTCTGGGAACGCCGGGAGTTCGATCGCTATGATCTTCACTCAGCAATATGAGGTCGAAGGTCATTTCTACCCTGTCGGCCATGTCGTTCATAACGCGCTCCTCGCTCGGCATATATGGCGCTTCGGCGCGAAGGATTTTCATGGCCGCTCGCATCTCGCGCAGCACGGATTTGGGAACCGAGGGCCGATTTTTGAGCAGCCGGGCTAGCTCCTGACTGTCAGATTCAAGCCTTTCAAACGCATCGGCATCCAGCACACGAACGGTTTGTATCTGCAAAAGAAAGCGGCCTAGCTCCTCCTGATAGCGTTCAAAAATCGGGGTGATTTCACTCATTTCGGCCATATAATCGCCTCACGAGGGATTGTCCCATAAATCGTGACCTCCTGCCCCCAGATTGATCGATGATAGGGTAGACCAGCTGTGCCGTTAACCCGTGGGGCCGTCTGCCAAACTTCCGCTTGAAGGGAGCCGACCTTGTTGAGATCGATCATGGCGACGCCATGGCCGCTGTCATAGGCTTGCGCAACATCGAGCCGCTTGCTGGTCGAAATCCATGGGCTATTCGCCGCCGCTCCTCCCGCGCCGGGGCCAGAATTCGCGACGTGCTCCGCTGCACTCCAAGTCCCATTCGGCGCCTTTGCCGTCAATCCTCGGCCTGATTGAAGCGCAATAGCGTCAGCCTCTGTCAGTCCGCGATACACGATATTTGGCGCAGCCCTTTCTGCGGCGACCCTGGACATCGGCGAGAGATCGTCGGCGCCGGTGAGCATGAGGGCGCGGTAGGACGCTGCGCGGGCGGCGGCGGTTCCGCCTCGGGCGAGGCTCGACGTCTTGCCGGCGGCTCCGGCGCCGCCGACGAACAGGGTTGCGACGGATCCTATGTCGGAGGTGGCGTTGAACCAGCTCGTCATGCCGTTGGCGGTGTAGCGGTCACGCAGCGCCGCGCCCGCCGCGCGAGGATGGTCGATAATGTCGGAAACGGCCTGTGTCAGGTCGTTCCAGTTGTTCCTTGCGGTTTGGCCGCGTCGAGCCAGTCGATCCGCCGCCGAGGCGCTGAAAGCGCTCATGCCCAGGTCCGCCAGCGTTCCCACGCCGTTGTACCCCAACTCGGCGATACCCAGGATGGGTTGCGCCACAGCGCCGTTGAGCAGGCCCATGGAGCCGACGCCGACGACATTCAGGGCAGTATCGACGGTCCGGCCGAAGGTCATCTTCGACGAGGCGGTGACGACGATGTCGGGCAGCGAGGCGACGCCGGGCCGTTCGCCGTAGCTGACGGTCATGCCCCAGTCATTGAAGCGCGTCGTGTTTCCGTCGAAGACGCGCGTCTGGCCGCCATAGGTCAGGAGGCGGTAGGCGCCGCCTCCATTGATGGTCATCCAGTGGCTTTCAAGGTCGCCGAGGACGCCCAGGTCGCGCTTGACGACGATGCCCCCGAGGTCGGTCTTGTCGACTTGATTGGCTCCGGGCTGGGTTTCCAGGAATTGCGTCGTTCCGTCGACCCAATCCCAGCCCCAATCCTTGCCGGCCTCGACCGTCGGCGAAGACTTGCCGCCGGCCATGACCTTGTCGAAGTTGGTCACGATCAGGCCGCCGTCCCTAGCCTTGCTGAACTGATAGCCGGCGGCCTTCAACTCGTTCAACTGCTGTGGCGTTGGGTTCGAGAGATCTTCACCAGCAGAAGCGGCGGCTTGTTGTGCGGCTTGTTGTTTGGCCTGTATCCCTCCCGCGACCATATTTCCGATGGTTTGGCCGATAACGTCGGGCAAAGCGGATCGCAAATTATCGCCAAAGCTGGAGCCGTTGATAAGAGAGCGCGCACCAGCACCTGCGACAGTGGAAGTCACGCCGGCGACTATCGCCTGCCCATGTCCCGGCAGATTTGCCAGCCTCTGACTATTTCGTCCTGCGGCGCCAACACTGTTGACGACTCCGGCTACTGCTACGCTGGTCCAATCAAACTTCTCCTGCATACCGGTTGCGACAGCCACGCCTTGCGTCAGCGCGTTCATCCCGGCTCCCCGAACTGCGTCCGCGACCCAGCCGGGGCCTGGCAGGGAACCCATCAAGCGATCGACGGAGCCCATCCCTCCCGCGCCTGCGCCGAGTCCAGCGGACAGGGAAGCGAGACCCACTGCCTTCCAGTCAAAGCTGTCCTGAATGCCTACGGCCATGGAGAAGGCCTGGCTTGCAACGGAAGCCGCGGCCCCTGCCATCGCGCTCCCGACGACGATGGCCGTTGTGCTAATGCCCGCGGCCGCAGCGGCGGTCGAACCTCCTGCAAGGGCGGCCGAGGCGGCGGTGGCTGTGATACCGCTTGCGGCGCCGAAGTTGGCGACGGCTGCGATGGCGTAGGGAGCGACTATCGCCGCGACCGCGACCGCGATGACCACGGCGATGATCTGACCGACGCCGCCACAACCCTTGCCGCCCTTGGGGGGCTTGGGCTGTGTGGGGTTGAGGTTGCCTAGAGCCTCATTGGGATCATAGGGTCGGAAGGTGTCGGTGGTGTTGTGGAGGTTGCCGACCTTGGCCGGGACGGTGAGGGTTTGACCGGCGGTCAGGATGCTGGCCGATGTCAGGCCGTTAGCCTCGGCGATTAGATACCATAGTGAGGCGTCGCCCCAGATCGCGGCGGCCATACCCTGCAGGGTGTCGCCGTCGCGGACGGTCCAACTCTGGACCGTGGAGCGGATAGAACCGGGGGTCAGGGCTGAATAGGCCAAGTCGAAGTCCACGCCGTAGCGGGGCGTGGTCATATTGCCGATGAAGGGCCCCTGGGCGTTAACCGGGGTCGCAGCGCGGCCCCGCATTTCGGCGACATAGGTCGAGACGTAGTCGGCGTTGTTGGTAACCTGACCGATGCGCTGGCCGTCGAAGTACCAGTAGCGGGTGCTGGGGTCCTGCTGGTTCCCGTTGTGGTCCTCCTCAACCCGGGTCAGCACTTGCCCCAGAGCGTCGGTGACGAAAGTAACCGTGCGCGAGCGGGCGTCAGCGATATAGACGCCAGAGATGCGACCGTTCGTGTCGTAGTTGAAGGTCGATGTTTGCAGGCCATTGCGACTCGAACCGGTGTCTCCGTCCAGCGTGACGGTCAACTGACGGGCGTCATCCCACCAGCTGTACACATAGTCAGTGCGGGTAGAAGGCAGCGGGGTGTTGGAGTTCGTCGCTGTCCCCAGGGGCCAGGGGTCGCGGAAGCCCGAGGTCGAGATGGAGGTAACCACGCCGCGCCAGACCGCGCCTTCGAAGTAGTTGTAGGTGGTGGTTTCGGTACGGAAATAGGAGGTGACGCCGGCGGCTGGATTGTTGTCGATGTAGGTGAAGTTCTCCTCGGAGGTGATCAGACCGGTCTTGTCGTAGACTGCTGCGCGGCTGTGGGTGGTGGTCACGCCGCTAAATCCGGACGACTCGGTTCGATACGTCAGCCGACCGACTGCATCGCGGATGTCCTGGGACATCCACGTGAGGGCGGAGCGTTCGACACGCTCTGTCGTAGCGTTCCATTCGTCCTTCGACTGGCCTACGCGGGCCAGGTAGCCGTCGGCGGTGTAATCGTAGTGCTCCACCAGGCTGGCGGCGTAGGTCTGGCCGCCGCCGGAGACCGTGAGGTCGGTCAACATGCGCACGCGATTGTCCGCTTGATCATACTCGAGCCGCTTGCCGCCGACGATCTGGCCATTCACCAGCGAGCCCTCGACATGAACCATCCGGTTCATCGCGTCGTAACGGTTCCAAACTGTCGCAGTGGCCTGGGTGGCGGAGGACGATGAGGCGTCGACGGCGCGGTAGTTGGTTTGGGTCGAGCGGACATTGCTGTTCTGGTCATAGGTCCAGACGGTGCGGGTCGGATCCGAGGCATTGTCGGACAGGTCCCTGAACTCAATCATCCGGCCCAGGGCGTCGTAGGTGGCATAGCCGTCCTGCAGGATCGACTGGACCTCCACGACCGTAGGGGGAGGTGGAGGGGGAGGCGGAGGCGGAGGCGGAGGCGGAGGCGGAGCCCCGGGATCCGCTGGCTCCTCGGGCGGCGGATCCAGCACCACGTCCTCAGGGACGTAGGCGTAGGTGTAGTGCAGGGTGACGTAGCGTTCCCGTACCCGCAAGCCTGCCTTGTCGTAACCGTAGTCGGCGCGGGTGTTGCTGGTGGAGTAGCTGAACAGATCTCCGGCCAGATCCTCCTGCCGGGCCATTAGGCCGGTATTGAACCACTGCCAGGCCAAGTTCTGTCCAGCCGAAGATGTCTGGCTGGTCTGCCGCCCGCCTTTGTCGAAGCCCATGACGTAGGTGCGGCCGCCGAGGTCGGTCCGCCCGACGGTGCGGCCAAAGACGTCCATGCGGTCGATGCTGGTCTTGGAGGAGGAGTGGTTGGTGGTCTTGATCCAGCCGCCGACGTTGCCGAGGCCAGAAACGGTCAGGGTGCTGTCCCAGGTCCAGGCGTAGGTAGTGGCTCGGCCTTCGAAGTCCGTCTGACGAGTGATGCGACCGTCGCGGTCATAGTTGGTCCGCTCGACAAAATTCACTCCGAACTGACTGTTCCAGTGCTGGATGCGACGCCCCAGGCCGTCATAGGCGTAGTAGTCGGTCAGCCGCACGTCCACGCTGCTGGTGTTGCCAGCCGAGCCGGCCAAACGCTTGGGGTGAGCCAGGCTGATCAGCCGCCCCGCCTTGTCGAAGGTCTGATCGGTGACCTGACCCAGTTGGTTGGTAATCTTGCGGATGTCGCCGAAGACATCGGCGCCGTACTGGATCACGCCACCATCCGGATTGTACTGGGCGCTGACGATCGCCTCGTCTTTGCCATGGCCGGTACCGGCCAGTAGGACGCGGCTGGTCCAGAAACCGTTTGCGGTTCGCGTCGCCACGAGCCGGCCAGATAGATCGTACCGGGCCTGTTCGACGGGGCGGGCAGACAGAACCTCGCCAGCCTCGTTGGTATAGGCGACCATTGGCCGGCGCGTCTCAATGAGCCGGCCCATGGTATTGTATAAGAAATCGGTGACGGCGCCGTTTGGATCCGTCTCCGAAACGGCTTCGCCAAAGGCGTTGTAAGCACGGCTCCGCAGGATGATATCCGTCGCATAAGAGCCCGTGGAGAGGTCTCGGCTCAACTGACGGAAGGGCTCGCGGGTCGAGATCGCCAGACCGCGATCGTCATAGGCCGTGAAGGTTAGCGCGACGCCGGGTACGTCGTACGAACCGAGCGTAGCGACGCCGCCATCCGTCAAGGCCGTCATTGCATCCGCCGTTGTCCAGGCGGTGATGTTCGCAGTCGTCGCCACGATAGAGGCGCTGGTCCGACCGCCGGCGTCATGCAAGTAGAGCCGCGTTACGCCGTCATTGCCGGTGGAGCGGTACATCCGTCCGGCTTTGTCGAACTCAAACCGTTCCTGCCAGATGCCGTTCACCCCCTTGGCGGACACCTCTCCATGAACGGTATAGGCCGTCTCCCGGCTGTCGCCGAACGACCAGATCTCACCCGATTTAGAAGCGGATCCTTCCTGGGTCAGCCGCCCCTTTGAGTCGTAGTCGTAACGCCGGCCTTCGTTGACCGTCGTACCGTCGCCTTGGGTCCGGCTCCAAGATTCGTGGGTCACGCGGCCAGCCGCGTCATAGCCAAACGTCCGGACGAAGCCGGTCGCATCGGTCATCGAGGTCAGGCGGCCGCCGACGCCATAAGAGAAGGTCGTGACGCGCAGATCTGTTGAGGCGGCGGCTTGCGCGCCGTCAGTGGCGCGCACGACCAATCCCAAGCCATTGTATGCCGTCGTCCGTTGGCGGCGGACACTGGCGCCAAGATAATCGGTGATTGCCGACTCGGTCGCCGAGGTCTGGCGACCGAGGAGATCGAAGCCGTAGTCAATATAGTCGCCGTTGGCTTCCGTGCGCCGGACGACGCCGCCCAGGGCGTCGTAGGCGTAGGAGACGGTCGAGTCGACGGTCGTCAGCCGGTCGGGATCGACTGGGCTGTAGACTTGGACCCCAAGCCGGGTTTCAGTCAGTCGGCGACCGTTCAGATCATAGGAGAAGTCAGTAATGCGGTCGCCGAGCGCTGCGTCAGGGTTCCGGGGCGGCAGGGTCGCAGGGTTCTGTCCTGGACTTGCCGGGTCGATCGCCGGCGCGACGCTTGTGGTCACGCGGTCGGCATAGCGAACCTCGCGTGTGACATTGCCTTCGGCATCCCTGGTCCAGGTGGTGAGATAGCCTTCGCCGTCGATCGCGGCGATCTGGCGACCGAGTCGATCGTAGAAGGCGTAGGTGCTGACGCCCCGTCCGTCTAGACTCTGCACCACGTTGCCAGCCGCGTCGTAAACCAACTGGGTCGAGACATCGACGATGGAAGCCGCATGCTGAGAGCCGTACTCTGCGATCCAGAGCCCCTGAACCGTGGTTTTCGTCAGGCGATTGTTGCGGTCGTATTCGAAAAGCGTTTCGCGATAGGCGCCGCTTCCGGCAGGTGGGGTTCCGCCGGGCGAGACGGGCAAGCTAACCGAGGCGTCGTAGGCTCGCTCAGAAATTGCATTGTCGTTGTCGTCGTAGGCCCAGGTCTTTAGCGCGCCAAGGGCATCTATCTGCGCGACCTTCCGATTGGCGTCGTCGTAGTAGAAGTGGGTTTGGGCGCCAGCGGGGTCGACCGTCTGGATAACATTGCCGCGCCTGTCGTAGGCGATGGTCTCGGTTGGCGTGACCACGGAGGTGGTGAAGGTGGATCCAGAGGTGACCGTTAGCGTCTGCCCCGCCTTTCGCACCAAGCGGTCGAGCTTGTCATAGGCGTAGGTGGTCGTGCGTTTCTCAGTGAGGTTCGAGCCTTCCACGGTCTGGATCAGGTTGGCGCGGGAGTCGTAGGCGAAGGTATTGGTGACGGACGAGGCCTGGACCGTTCCGGATGCGTTCATCGCCTTCACCGGCAGCACCTCGGTGATCATCAACCCGCGCCGATCATAGGTGTAGGTCGTTTTCCCGCCGAGTTTGTTCGTGATCGACAAGCGGTTCCCGAAGGCGTCAAGCTCGTAGCTCTCGACGTGACCCATCGCGTCGGTGGTGGAAATTAACCTATCCGTTTTGTCGCGCCCAAACACGGTGATGGCGCCGGCACGATTCACGGAAGCGACCTCGCCACCAAGGGTGTAAGTGGTCGTCGTATTCCAGCCTTCCGGGTCTGTTTGACTTATCACTCGCCCAAGGCTGTCGTACTCGAATGTTCCGACCGCACCGCGGGGATCGGTAACCTGGATCGCTTCGCCGAACGCGTTGTAAACGTAGGTGGTCAGGGCTGTCCGCGTCGCCGTGAGCGGCACGCTCTTGGTCAGTACCCGGCCCATGGCGTCGTAGGTGTAAGTCGTGGCGTGCCCCCTACCGTCCGCCGAGGACAGAATTCGTCCGAGGCCGTCGTAGATCCAGGAGCGGGCGGTTTCTTCGGGCTCGCCGCGGGCGACGACTTCGCTCGTCATCCGTCCGGCGTCGTCATAGGTTCGGGCGATCAACCGCGCCTCTGTGGAACCGTACGCCTCAACCACCTCGATCGCCCGCCCCAGGCCGTCGAGCGTCCAGCGGGTCTCCACGCCTTCTGGGTCCGTGGTCCGCACGCGCCGTCCGACCGCGTCGTAGCCATAGATCGTCGTCGCTGCGGCCGCGTCCTGACTTGAGACGAGAGCGGCCAGGCTCGCGTGGGTAGGATTCGTGACGGCCAGCTTGGTCGTGTAGCGGCTCACCGTCGCGAGTTGACCGTCAGAGCGATAGCTCATGCCGGTTGCATAGCCTTCGGCGTCGAGGGTGAACGATCGACGACCGGCGGCGTCATAGGTGTGGTAGGTAACCCGATCGTTGGCCGAGGTGGTCGCCGAGGGGGCGACCGCAACCTGTTGGGCGTTGGTAAGGATGATGGCGTAGCGGGTTTCACGGACGACTCGGCCAGCATTGTCGTAGTTGTAAGCCGTATAGTAGCCGCGGGCATCGATGTTCCCGACCAGGCGTCCTGTAGTCGTGCTCCAAACGTTGCGGCTGACGCGATCGTTGGTGGAAGTGTTGACGGCGGTCCAGACCTTGAGGTCCGCTAGTGTGGCGGCGCCGGAATAGACGGTTGAGAAATGACGTTCGTAGGTCAGCTTGTCTGACCTGTCGTACTCGAACTCCGTGACTTTCCCCTGGGCGTCGACGGTGAAGCGAAGCCTTCCGTCGCCGTCGTAGGCGTATGCCGTAGTCCGAGTCTCCGAGGTCGCCAGCATCGCCAGGACGGCGGCTTCCGAAAGTGCAACGCCCCCAAGGGCAACAGTGTCGGCATAGGTGGAGTTTTGAGCGACGCGACCTTCCGCATCGTACACGAGACGAGTGACCGCCCCCACTGGATCAATCGTGAGGATCAGGCGGTTCTCGGCGTCATAGACGTAGCGCGTGGCGAGATCGACGCCAGCAGAGACCCCGTCGCGCCTGCGGACGACGTTGCCATTATCGTCGTAGTCATAGGTCGTGCGAACATTATGATTGGCGTCGCCGGTCTGTTGAGAGATCAGTCGGCCGATTTGATCGTAGCCGAAGGTGGTTTTGCGTTCCGCCGCACTTCCGGCAGCTTCAACCTGGCTGACCACATTACCGGCTAGGTCGTGAGTAAATTCGGTCGTGATCGCCAAGCCCGCAGGATCGACGATGATTTTCGCGGTCCGACCGCCGAGGTCAAAGATGTAGTCGGTTCTCTTGCCGGTCGGATCGATGATCGATGTCCGCAGGCCCTTGGCGTCGTAGACATAGGTGGTGACGAGGTTCAGGCCGTCTGGATCGACGCTTTCGGTTAGGATGCGACCGACAGCGTCGTAGGTGTAGCGGACCTTCATGCCGGAAGCGTCCGCCTTTTCGTACAGGCGGCCCGCTACGTCATAGATCAAAACATCCTTCTGATTGGCGGCATTGGTCACCGAAAGGACCTGTCTGTCCTTGTCGTAGGCGTAAGTTGTCTGTCGGCCTTCGCCATCGGTGACGGCGACCACGTTGCCGAATTCATCGTAGAGGGTTGTCGTGACCAGCCCTTCGGCTGTCTTGACCGTTACGCGGTCGCTGCCTTTCGTATAGGTGAAGACGGTCGTTTTGCCTGCCCGGTCCGTGATCGAGATCACCTGACCGGCCGCGTCGTATGCGTAGGTGGTGGTTTGGCCAGCGCCATCGGTGATCACCTTGACGCGACCAGCCCGATCATACGCCGTCTGGCGTAGCACCCCATTTGCATCGACCTGCTGAACGACCCGGCCGAATGCGTCCAGGACCTGAGCGGTTGTCAGGTTCAGGCCGCCCGCATCGCGAACGGCGCTCGTCAATAAGCCGCGGCGATCATAGCCTTGGGCGGCGACCGTCATACCGGATGTCCCGCTAGGGCGGTGGAGTTCGATCACCTCGTCGAAGGCGTTGTAGAAATAGGTCGTTTCGGTGTTGAGCGAGTCAGTGGCGGACCTGATGGTTCCGTCGGCATTGTAGGCGATGATCGCCCTGCTGTCGGAGGACGACAGGTTGGCGCGCGAAGGAAGGACGCCGACAATCTTGCCGCCCTTCAGTCCTGTCGTAGCAATCCGCGTTCCGAAAGTGAGGGTCTGAGTTAGTCTATTGAGGGCGTCGTAGAGGTAGCCTTTGACCTCTCCCATGGGGTTGACCTCATAGGCCAGCTTCCCATCGGCATCATAGAAGTAGGTGGTGGTGAACCCCGGGCCGTCGCCGCCGTCAGGCTCGGTTCTGGAGATCATCCGGTCGGCGGCGTCATAGGTGTAGTTGACGCCCCACTTACGATAGACGTCGTCGATTTGCTGCTGGGTGGCGTTGGAGCCCAGAGCCGATAGAGCCGCGGATCCCCTTCCTGATAGTTCGCCGATTAGTCGTCCACGACGGTCGTAGCGGCTTGTGTTTCCAGCACCGGATGTGATGTATTTCTTTACGAACGTACTCGTCAGTCGTTGCATGACGTCGTAGGTGTACGTGGTGATGATTTGGGAATCGACGCCGTCGCGCTTCTCTTGGGTTACCTGACCGTAAGCATTGCGAACGTAATCTTTGGCCGCAAAGTTGCCGACTACAGGAGCGGCGATCAGTTGGGCCAGTGTCGGAGCTACAGACGGAAGCGATGTCATCCGACGCCCGGTTTCCGTCCTCGTAAGCCAGTTGACCCGATCATATTGGTAGACGGTGACGTCCCCCTCGCCGTTCACCTGCCCCACGAGCAGGCCGCGGAGGTCGTAAACGAACCAATCATGCGCATCGGCAGAGCTCGATCCTACGCTAGCAAGAAGGTCGTCCAGGCTTCCGTTGGCTCGAAGATCTTCTGCCGCCGCCGTGGCGAACGTGGAGGATTTTACCTTGTTTCCGGCAGGGTTATAGACGGACCGGGTTAGGTATCCTTCCGCGTCGAGCGTGCCGGTCACCCGGCCGGTCGCGTCATGGAAGTAGCGGATGGTGCGATCCGCATTCGCATTTAGATCCGGCAGGTGTGGAGCGAGGGGCAGCGCAATCCGAAGGCTGTCCAACAACGTCCCGGCGATGCGGTTGGAATGCGAGGTCTGTGCAACCAGGCGATTTGCGCCGTCATATAGGTAGGCGACTGAGCTTCCGTCGGCATCGATGGTTTGAACGAGGCGACCCGCTGCGTCATGGATTTGCCAGGTCCAAGCGTCGTCAGTCGACGGCGCGGGTCGGATTGCCGCCAAATCGACCGATGCGGGATTTCCTATTGAATCTACCAAGCCTGCCAGAGCAGCCGAAGAAATCCGGCTGGCGTAGCGGATGGTTGCGGTCAGTCTGCCGCCAGCGTCGTATCTGTATTCAGTCAGGGAGCCGTCGCCGTCGATGGTGGCGGAGTTGCGACCCTGGCTGTCATAGAGAGTGTGGCTCGACTTGCCCGTCGGATCAATCGTCATCCGTAGTCGACCCATGTTGTCGTATCGATACTGGGTCGCTTCGGAAGGTAGTAGGCTGGTCGGTCTAGCGCCTGATGATAGCTGGCGTATCTCTGGTTTGTAGAAGTCGGTCGTCCAAGCCGGATTTGCTGCGTCCGTCTGGGTGTAGAAACGTGCATGGACCAGATCGTCGGGGCGATCGGAGCGCCAGCGGAAGGTCGCTGTTTGGGCGACCTTTTCGCCTGTGACGGCGTCGTAGACGCCTCCGGGGGCATCCGCCAAGTTCAGGTTGGCGCTGTCCAGCGGCAGGACGTAGGCCACCACCTTGTACCAACGGTCCTCGATCAGACTGATTTGCTGGGAGGAGGGGTCGCTGAAGAAGAAAAAGGGGTTGGCGTCGGGGGTGCCGTCAATCGCATTGTCGACATAGGCGCGAGGCGGCGTCTCACCGTTGTTGGAAAGGCCGAAGAAGACGCCATCTCGGGTGAGGTCGCTCTTGCGGAAATATAGGGTGAATTCATAGGCCTTGCTGGCGTCGATCTTGACGTCGTTGGTCGCCTTTCCGGTGTCCTCAGGATTGGTCTGCCTTGCCTGAAGGGCCACGATCTGGCGCCCCTCCGGGCCGTCGACCAGGCGCCACAGCGTGGCGCCGGAGGGCGTGTCGACTGGCCAGTCCGGCAGGGCGGCGGGAGCGCCGTTCACGCTGGCGACTGGATCGGGCCACCGCGTCAGATCTACTCGGTTCCGGCCTCGTTCGCTTTCGCTGTAGGCGATCAACTCGCCAGCGCGGTTATAGGTTGAGACCTTATTCAATCCGTCCGCTGTGGTTACGGTCGTCGTCGCGAACTTGTCATGGTAGGTCGTTGTCGCCGAGTTCAGAGTACCGGAAACACTGATAATTCGTCCGAGTCCGTCGTAGGCGTAGTACTCCCTATATTCGCCAAAATCAGATCCGGTGTGCAAGAGTTTCCCGGCATAGTCGTAGGTGTAGGAAGTAATTTTGGCACTTAATATATTGCCAGATCCATTGGCATCAACCGAGTAGTATTCGTATGTTTTATTGATATTGCCGCGACTATCTGAATAGTACTCTATAATTTTTGTATTGCTCTTATCCGCAATGGACGCTGACCAGTTGGCCATGACGCTTTCGGAGGGGGACTGGTCGGGAAGCAAGCTCGATAAATCGTAGAGTTGACTTAAGTGAAGCTTGGAGCGGCTAAGCTCACCATTTTCGCGATATATGTACTCGCTGACCTCTCCGGATGCGCTTATAGTAAATCTAAGTCTGTTGTAGCTTCCGTAGACGTATCGGGTGGTCATGGGGGCGGACGCGTCTGCAGCGCCTGTGCCGTCTGGATCAAGGGTATTGTAAATTGTTTCGGTTAGTATTCGGTTGGCGCTGTTGTAGGTGCGACGTGTGGCGATATACCCGGATCCTGTTGACTGGTAGCGAGCAGTCCAGAGGCCGTTCGAACCCGGGGCGTACTCATAGAAAACCGTGGTCGCCGCTGCGCCGCTTCCGTAGGTTTCCGACAGCACGTCGCCGTTTGAATTGTAGGTGAACTCACGGATCGATAGAGGGCCGGAAACTGTGGGCTCGCTGATCCTGACGAGTTGCCCGGAGGCGTCATGCTCCATCTGAGTAGTGAGGCCGTCGGGTGAAGTGATGTCTGTCCTGGTCGCGCTTACGTAGACGAAGCTTGTCGTTCGCGACGTTCCCTCGGCGACCGATTGAGTGAGGGAAGCCACTCGGAACTGGCCTGACGTCTCATAGGTGACGTCGACGCGCGATCCATCCGTCTGGCTGATTGACGCGACGCGCTTGCTTGAGCCGTCGTAGGTGTAAGTCGTGACATAGACGTTGCCATCGACGATGACGTTGTCGTCGGGGGTCAGGTCGACGATGACTGAAGTCAAACGATTCTGGTCATCGTAGGTGTATCGGGTTCTAGTCGCCGTCCGGTTCGAGCCTGAGGAAGCGTTAAAATAGACGGTTGAAATCTGGGTGAGATTGTTACCTGACCACGCCAAGTTCGTCTTCGCATAGGGCGAAGAAATCTGGGTTAGCTTTCCTCCAGTATAGACGTAGAGAAGATTCTGATTATCCCGCGTCCAGGTCGAGCCGACCCTGTAATTCTCGGACGCGAGGTAGACTTCACGGACGCCGGTATCGCCGTCTCGCCAGACCCAGTTGGAGCTCTCATAGGTGATCTTGTCGTAGGCGCCCGCGCCCTCCTTCGAGACATAGGCGGCCGCCGATGCATCCCAGTCATAGCGCACGACCGACCCGTCCCAGTCGGTCCGGAACAGATAGGCGCCCACCGTATTGATGGTTCCTGTATGGCCGTGGATCTGGCGGACGGTCATACGCCAACCGTCGCCATTGTCGCCGTCCAGTACGCCTAGGCTATTGTAGGCGCGATGGGTCGCTCCGTCCGCTACCAGAGCCTGAAAGAATTCGTCGCGGTTCTCGATGTAGAGGTTGCCGGTCGCAGCGTTGACCAGAAGGCTCTCGCCTGCACGCCCCAAAGTTGACTGGCCGAGTTGGCCGTTCGCTCCAAGAACGAAGCCTGACGCCTGATGAGTTCCCAGACGCGCCCCGGTGATGATTCCGACCATCTACGATCTTCCCGATATCCGGGGCGACTTTCAGAAATTTGCCCCCTCAAGACTGCATCGGGAATTTCAAGCCCAAGTTTAGGAATAACTTTCGGCCACGGTCTCAGCCAAGGCAATCGAGGTGGATCAGGCTTCCAGCGAGAATGCAAAAAGTGTTGCTCCTCCGTACGCGAAGCAATTTCTTTGCGGGTGCTCTGTGACCTCGATGACATAGGGTTCTGCCCGGGGAGCGAGGATAGAGCGTTGTCTTCGTGACGACCGTTGTAAGCAAGGTGCGGAAATCCCTACCCGCAACAGGTTTCGCCAACACCCGCCGTGGGCATCTGATGTCCATCCCGACCTATGACCCCGATCGCATTCAGGCGCTGACCCAGGCGGTTATTCCGTCGTGGCGAGAAGCGGATGCGGCCAAGGCAATCGCATAATCATATAAGGATATCTTTATATCGCGATTGACTCTGGCGGCGGGCGTGTCATGTTCACGCCGTCGTGGTTCTGCGCGCGGTCCTCGGACTGCGCGGAGCTAAGAGGGAAGCCGGTGAGACCTCGGTCGATGCCGGCGCTGCCCCCGCAACTGTGAGCGGCGAGCTGAAGGTCCATTTCGTGTCACTGGGGGTTCGCCTCCGGGAAGGCCGGACCGGAGGCGATGACCCGTGAGCCAGGAGACCTGCCTCGACAGATAACGTCCTCCGGCGGGGTGTCCGGTCAGGTCGCATGAGCGCCGCGACGGGACGATTCCGCGCGAGCGGTCGCGCGTCCCTGTCCGCTGTCTCGCCACAGCATCAACGGCAGAGACCATGGCGAGCAGCGAATTCACCTTCAGCATCAAGCGCACCCCGCTCGACGAGAATTACGTTCCCGCCGAGAACACGCGGATCACGACCAACTTCGCCAACCTGGCCAGGGGCGAGAGCCGTCAGGAGAACCTGCGCAACACCCTGAGGATGATCGACAACCGGTTCAACTCCCTGGCGCATTGGGGCAATCCGAAAGGCGATCGCTACGCGGTCGAACTCCAGATCGTCTCCGTCGAGATGAGCCTGGCTCCGGGTGAAGGGACGGACAGCTTTCCGCTGATCGAAATCCTTCAGACGACGATTGTCGATCAGCAGACCGGCGAGCGGACCGACGGGATCGTCGGGAACAACTTCTCCTCCTACGTTCGCGACTACGACTTCAGCGTGGTCCTGCCGGCGCACATGAAGGCCAATCCCGGCGCCTTTGCACCGGCGGATTTCGGCGATCTGCACGGCAAGCTGTTCAGGCATTTCCTGAACTCGGCCGCCTATCGCGCCAATTTCGGCAAGCCGCCGGTCATCTGTCTGAGCGTGTCGAGCAACAAGACCTATCACCGCACCGGCGAGGAGCACGCCGTCCTGGGCTTGGAATACGGGAACGACGCATTCTCGCCGACCGACGAGTATTTCGCGAAGATGGGAATGAAGGTCCGCTACTTCATGCCCCAGGGCAGCGTGGCGCCCTTCGCCTTCTACCACGTGGGCGATCTGACGGCAGACTACACCGACCTGGAGCTGGTCAGCACGATCAGCACCATGGAGACCTTTCAGAAGATCTACCGTCCCGAGATTTACAACGCCAACTCCCCGGCTTCGGAAGAGTATCAGCCCAGCCTGAAGTACCAGGACTATTCGCTGACCCGGATCGTCTACGACCGCGAGGAACGCAGTCGACTGGCCGTCGAACAGGGCCGGTTCGTCGAGGAGCGCTTCATCGAGCCGCATCGCGCCCTGCTGGACCAATGGTCCGCTAACTTCGCCGCCTGATCAGTCCCGAATTGCTGAAGTCACCGAAAATGAAAACCCTGTTGCCCACCTCGACCGCCGGCAGCCTACCCAAACCCGTCTGGTTGGCCGAACCCGAGACCCTCTGGTCGCCCTGGAAACTGGAAGGGGAGGCGTTGATCGAGGCGAAGCGGGACGCCCTGCGTCTATCGCTGGACGATCAGCGCCGCGCCGGCATCGACATCGTCAGCGACGGCGAACAGACCCGCCAGCATTTCGTCACTACCTTCATCGAGCATCTGGACGGCGTCGATTTCGAGCAGCGCAAGACCATGCGCATCCGCAATCGCTATGACGCCAGCGTGCCGGTGGTCGTGGGCGCGGTCAGCCGACTGAAGTCGGTCTTCGTCGAGGACGCGAAATTCCTGCGCCAGCAGACCGATCAGCCGATCAAATGGGCCCTGCCGGGGCCGATGACGATGATCGACACCCTCTACGACGACCACTACGGCAGCCGCGAGAAACTGGCCTGGGAGTTCGCCAGGATCCTGAACGAAGAAGCCAGGGAACTGGAGGCCGCCGGCGTCGACATCATCCAGTTCGACGAGCCTGCCTTCAACGTCTTCTTCGACGAGGTCAACGACTGGGGCGTGGCGACGCTGGAGAAGGCGGCCGAGGGGCTGAAGTGCGAGACCGCCGTCCACATCTGTTACGGCTACGGCATCAAGGCCAACACCGACTGGAAGAAGACCCTGGGGTCGGAATGGCGGCAGTATGAAGAGGCCTTCCCCAAGCTACAGACATCCAGCATCGACATCATTTCGCTGGAGGCCCAGAACTCCCGCGTGCCGATGGACCTGATCGAACTCATCCGGGGCAAGAAGGTGATGGTCGGGGCCATCGACGTGGCGACCGACGTCATCGAGACGCCGGAGGAGGTCGCCGACACCCTGCGCAAGGCGCTTCAGTTCGTGGACGCCGACAAGCTCTATCCCGCCACCAACTGCGGCATGGCGCCCCTGTCGCGTCAGGTGGCCAACGGCAAGTTGAAGGCCCTAAGCGCGGGCGCCGAGATCATCCGGAAAGAACTGTCGGTCTGACCTCATGAACGCCCTTCTGCGTCGGCTGCGGCTGGACCCCTACATCGTCGCGATCATGGCCATGGTGGCGGTGGCGGCGGTCATGCCCGCACGGGGAGCGGGCAAGGACGCGCTCAACCTGGTGGTGCATGCCGCCATCGCGCTTCTGTTCTTCATCTACGGCGCCAAGATATCACCGCAGGCGATCTGGACGGGCATCACCCATTGGCGGCTTCAGGGCCTGGTCTTCGGCACGACCTTCATCGTCTTTCCTCTGGTCGGCTTCGGGATCGTGATGCTGACAAGGGGGCATCTGGACAGCGGTCTGGCGACGGGCCTGTTGTTCGTGTCCCTGCTGCCTTCGACGGTGCAATCCTCGATCGCCTTCACCTCGATCGCCAGAGGCAATGTCCCGGCGGCGCTCTGCTGCGCGTCGGTTTCGAACCTGGCGGGGGTGGTGGTCACGCCCTTGTTGGCGACGATGCTGCTGAGCGCCGATACGGGGGGCATGTCGCTGGATTCGGTGCGGGACATCGCCCTGCAAATCCTGCTGCCGTTCGTCGTCGGCCAGTGCGCTCGTCCGCTGATCGGCGACTGGTTCGTCAGGCAGAAAACCCTCACCATGCTTGTCGATCGTGGATCGATCCTGCTGGTCGTCTATTCGGCGTTCAGCGCGGGCGTCGTCGCGGGCGTCTGGAGCAAGGTGACGCCGCAGAGCCTCGGGCTGGTCATCGTTCTGGACCTTGTGATGCTGGCGGTCATTCTGGTGTTCACGACCGTCGCCAGCCGCCTCCTGCGCTTCTCCATGGAGGATGAGATCGCCATCGTCTTCTGCGGCTCGAAGAAGAGCATGGCCAGCGGCCTGCCGATGGCGAACATCATCTTCCCGGCCGCCACCGTGGGTCTGATCGTCCTGCCGCTTATGCTGTTCCATCAGATGCAGTTGATGGTCTGCGCTGCGCTCGCCCGTCGCTACAGCCTGCGCCCCGAAGAGCCGGCGCCGACGGGCGCGGCGCCCGCGTGACGCCTGCCCAGCGAGATATCTCTATGAACGCCTTGAACGATATCGGCGGAGACGCCGACCTGCGCCGGCTGTTCGGTCGCTTCCCGACCGGCGTCACCGCCCTGTGCGCGATGGATCAGGACAATCCCGTGGGCATGACCGCCAGCGCCTTCGTGGCGGTCTCGCTCAACCCGCCCCTGGTGTCGGTCTGTATCAAGCAGGGCTCCTGGACCTGGCGGCGGTTGCGCACGCGCGAACGCATCGGAATCTCCTTCCTGGGCGACAGTCACGCCGCAACGGCGCGCCAACTGGCGCAGGGGGCGGGCGACCGCTTCCAGGGATTGAACTATCACCGCGTCTCCAGCGGCGCGCTGTTTCTAACGAACGCGACGGCTTGGCTGGAATGCTCGGTCGAGACCGAAATCGAAGCCGGGGATCACGACATCGTCCTCTTCCGTCTTCACAGGGCGGCCGCCGTCGACGGGATCATGCCGCTGGTCTTCCACTCCAGTGATTTTCACACTTTGGCGCCTATTGGCTTGGTTAGTTGAGTGGCTGCTTTGGGCGGGCGAACAAATAACTGACTGCTACGGCGCATTGCGGGCTTTAAGTGCCGACGGGACAGCTACGTCATGAACTGGATCGAAGGTGTGAGGTATCGTCCAAATCCTCCTCCCGCAGCCATGTCTCTGGCGAGTTAAGGATGCCGGTGTCGGGGTGCTTGCGGTACCCGCAGCGTCCTGAAGAGGGCGGCATGGAGATCGCTGGCATGACGTCGATCGCGGCATGAGTATATCCAATTATGAATATCAGACATCATACAATCTATTAGTTAGATATAGAGGCGCCGCTAACGTCGATCTGGGAGTTCAATCAGACTGGCATGGCCTTCCGTACAAGGATGAAGGCGCGTCCGGTCTCTGGGGGGATGGGTAATGAGATCGAATCGTAATTTGCGCTGGGCTCTTCTGGCCACTGTGGCGGCCTGCGCCGTCCCAGGCGCGACATGGGCGCAAACGGCGCCGGAGGCCCCCGCGGTGTCGTCGGTCGACGATATCGTGGTGACGGCGCGCAAGCGGGAAGAGTCCCTGCAGGACGTGCCGATGTCGGTCCAGGTGTTCGGCGCCGCCGCGCTGGAGCAGGCCGGCATCAAGGACTTTTCGGAAATCGCCTACCGCGTTCCGGGTCTGAAGCTCAGCGCCGAGCGTGCGGTCGACACCGAACTGTTCATTCGGGGCATCGGGTCTGACATCCAGGGCGCCGGCGCCGACGGCGCGGTCGGCATCTTCGTCGACGGCGTCTACATGTCGCGCGGGACGGGCGCGCAGCTCGACCTCTATGATCTGGAGCGGGTCGAGGTGCTGAAGGGACCGCAGGCGCTGCGGTTCGGCAAGAGCGTCGTCGGCGGCCTGATCAACTACGTGACCAAGAAGCCCGGCGACACGTTCGAGGGGCGTTCCGAGGTCACCGTCGGCAACTACGCCAAGTTCGATATTGCGACCGCGTTCAGCGGCCCGCTGACGGATACCCTGGGCTTTGGTCTGTCCGTCAGCTCGCGGACCCACGACGGCTATGCGATCAATACGCGTGGCGGCGACGAGGAAGATCAGAACGCGCAGTCGGGGCGGGCGCAGCTCCGCTGGCGGCCGAACGACCGGCTCGATATCAACCTGGCGGCCGACTACACCCGCCACCGCGACGGCGCGCGTTGGGTGGACATCATCGTCCCCGGCGACAGCCATGAAGTCACCTACAACAGCTTCTTCGCGCCGCCGATCGCCAGCCTGCCGGGCTTTGTGCTGCCGAACCGCAATGCGCCGTTCCAGAGCGACAAGCGCCGCGAAGGCGCGCACAACTTCACCGGCTATCAGAATTCCGACATGTACGGGATCAGCGCCACGGTCGACTGGGAGGCGAGCGACAGCCTCAGCGTCGCCCTGCAGACCGCCTACCGGGATTCTGAACTCGCGGCCCGTGAAGACGGCGGCGGAATGTTCTTCGACTTCCCGCTGGACCCGGCCACCAACGCGCCGGACGTGACCTCGGCCATGCTGGCAGGGCTGAACACCTATCTCGCCACCGTGCCCGACAGCTATTTCGACAGCGGCAAGGCGGAGGACGTGAAGCAGTTCTCGCAGGAAGTGCGTCTGCGCTGGGATCAGGGCGGCGCCCTGAGGCTGGAAGGCGGCGCCTATTACCTGCATGAGAACATCCGCCGCGCCGAAGACGTGAACTTCCTGTTCGCCGACTTCCAGGCGATCACCGAGTTCGCCTTCGCCATGGAGTACGGCGGCACGCCCGCCTTGCCCTTCCCAGGGTCCAATCACACGGTGACGACGTCCAAGAACGACAACATCGGCCTCTTCGCCGAGGTGAGCTACGACCTGACCGATCAGATCACCTTCGATGCGGGTCTGCGCTACGCCTATGACAGCAAGGACTATTCGAACAACCGCTCGGGCGAGTCGTTCGAAGGGGCGCCGGTGAACTTCGTCGTCGGAGAGAAACGGTCGTGGGACGCCTGGCTGCCCAGCGCCACGCTGCGGTACGAGCCGAACGAGGACGTGTCCCTCTATGCCCACTACGCCCGAGGCTACAAGCCGGGCGGCTGGACCGGCGAGGATGCGAACACGCCGGAAGAGGCCCTGGTGTCGTTCGATCCCGAAACCGCCGACAGCTTCGAGCTGGGCGCCAAGCTGGCCTTCGCCGAGCGGCGCATCTACCTCAACGCGGCGGCCTACTACACCCTGTACGAGAACCTGCAGACCAACCAGTTCGTCTCGCCGGGCCCGGGCATGCCGCCGGACAACTTCGTCTTCAACGCCGCCAACGGCACCCGCGCCTATGGTCTGGAGTTGGACGTCCATGCACGTCTGACTGACGAACTGACACTGTCGGGCAACTACGCCTATTCGCAGTGCGAGTTCACCGGCGAGCTGATCATCGACGACGACGGGACCGACCTGGACGGCAAGACCTGCCGCCGGACGCCCGAGCACGCCTTCGGCATCTCGGCCAACTATGACCGGCCGATCGGCAACGATCTGGTCTTCACCGCAGGCGGCGACTTCCAGTTCACGGGCGCGACCTTCTTCGACAACCCGAACACCGAACTGTTGAAGTTCGACGACGAGACCCTTGCCAACGCCCGGATCGGCATCCGCAACGCGGACCGCAAGTGGGAGGTGACGGCCTGGGTGAAAAACCTGACCGATGAGCTCAACTACACCAGCAAGCTCAATCTGTTCGGGACCATTTACGGCACCTACATCCCGCCGCGCACCTATGGCGTGACCGCCCGGTTCAGCTTCTAAGCGCCGGGCGTCGGGGTCGATACAGTTGATGACGAAGGAAGCGCCAATGAAGCGGAGTTTCGGGATCAGGGCGGGCGGCGTCCTTGCCGCGGTGCTGCTCAACGCCACGATGCTGACGCCGGCTAGCGCTCAGCATGGGCAGGAGATGGGGCCGATCAACGTCGTCGATCCCTGGCTGAAGGCGTGGCAGGACGCGACCCCTGAAAATCCGCCGACCCCGCCGACGCCGGGGGTGGATTACGGCATGGATCCCGAAACGGGCGCCTTCCGCCACCCCGTGTCCACGCCCCTGACCACCAGCGCGCCGTCCTTCCCCGGACAGCTCGATCACTGGGATCAGAAGAGCTACGCCAAGAATGTCGATGTCGTCGCCTTCTATCCGGCGGTGACGTCGCCCTGGCACGCCTGGGCCAGCGTCGTTGACTTCGAGGGCAAGCGCTACCTCTACACCCACGACCGCGACTATCTGCGGATCATGGACGTCACCGATCCTCGCGCAGCCAAGATCGTCTGGTCGCAGGGTGGTGTGTGGAGCGCCGAAGGCTCGAGCGAGGACTTCGACGCCTCGGCCGTCACCGACTATTTCGGCGGCGTCACCATCGCCTGGAGCGAGACGCTTCAGCGCAATGTCCTGGTGGCCTCCTACGAGATAGGCCGCTTCGGCCTGATGGAGGACAAGCGACGTCAGCCCGACAAGGTCGAGGCGCAGCGGCACTACAACTCGCTGAAGGGCTTCAAGGTCTACGTCATGAACGGCCCGACTCCCGATCAGTGGGAGTTGATCGCCACGCGGACCACGGACTACCGGCATCCCGATGCGCCGATCGGCGAACAGCAGGGGTCGGGCGCGCTGGACGGCGTCACCTGGTGGGGCGGCAAGTACATGCTGCTCTCTTCTGCGCCCGACGACAGTTATGGGCTGACCGAATATCCCGACTACCTCTATTCGCCGGGCTATCAGGTGTGGGACATGGCGGATCCGGCCGATCCCAAGTTCGTCTCACAGATCACGGTGCCCGGACAGGTGCTGGGCGATCCGGAAAGCGAGGCGGCCTATCGCGCCAATCCGCGCGCCGGCAACCGCACCAGCTGGATGGGGTCGCGCACGCCCATCGTACTGTCCAAGCCGGTCGAGGACGGGGGGCGGATCGGTTTCGGCGGCATGGGCGGACTGGGCTTCTACAGCTTCGACCTGGGCGATCCGGCCAATCCAAAGACCCTGGGTCACATCAGCGTGCCGCCCAGCTTCGCCGGGACCGAGTTCGATAACGTCGACGTGAGCCAATACGACCGGACCGGCTTCGTCTTCTCGAACGGCTATCCGATGAACGAGAACTGCTACGAGCCCTACAAGGACATCTTCTCGATCGACGCCCGCGATCCCGCCAACCCGCGCATCGCCGCGCGCTTCCCGCGGCCGACGCCGCCGCCGGGCGCCGAGTTCACCGACTTCTGCCAAAGGCGCGGCAGCTTCGGTCCGAAACGTTCGGGCGGGCTGGGACAACCCGAGTACGGCCGGCAGGGCATCGTCACCTACGCCTTCTATAATGCGGGCATCCAGCTGTTCGACGTGAGCAATCCCGAACAGCCGACGATCGCGGGCTATTTCGTTCCCCGCTTCGCCAACGAAACGGAGACGCCGGAATACACCTTCGGCAACTCCACCTTTGCGGTCTTCACCGAATATGACCGCAACATCATCTGGGCCTTCTCGGTCAACGGCGTCTATGCGCTGTCGTCGCCTCTGCTGGGCGAGCCGAGTTTCGCGCCTCCGGAAAAGCCCTGGCCCGAACGGCGCTAGGTTCAAACAGGAAACAAAACCATGCGTAGTTGGAAAGCCGCGACGGCGGGGGCTCTGCTCCTCGCCGGATGCTCGAACGCGTCTGTCGACAAGCCCGCCGATCCGGCGTCCGCGGCGGCGCCCGAGGACAGCAACATCTTGCACATCAGCTGGGGCGGGATCGCCGAGGCCGATCAGGGCGAGGCCAAGCGGCACTGGTCGACCTGGACGATCAACCTGGTCGACGGCGGGCCTGAATACGGCTGGCTGTCGGAGGAGGGCACAACCTTC
Source organism: Brevundimonas faecalis (assembly GCF_040549405.1). NCBI lineage: Bacteria > Pseudomonadati > Pseudomonadota > Alphaproteobacteria > Caulobacterales > Caulobacteraceae > Brevundimonas > Brevundimonas faecalis. Next base: position 85,909 of record NZ_JBEPTF010000005.1, read on the forward strand.
CCCCACACGCTGAACTTCGAGTTGGCGGGGACGGGCAAGATCCGCTCGGTCGCGCTGGACAACCGCTTCCAGCCCGTGGTGCGTGAAGACGGATCGATGTCGCAGACCGCCGAGGGCTCGCCCGTCCGCCGCTTCGCCATTCTGGGTTCGAACGCCGGACCTGACGGGCCGTATGAAACCCTGGTCACGGGCGAGGCCAAGGCCGACGCCCAGACGCTGATCAAGCTGCCCAAGGAAAGCAGCGCGCGTTGGCTGCGCCTGCGCATCGACAGCAATTGGAAGGGCAGCGGCCCCACGCGCCTGTCTGATTTGGCCGTCTATGGCGAGCTGGACCAGCGCGGCGCGGCAGGCGAGGCCGATGTCAGCGGGGTCTATACGCACGAATACGGCCCCATCGCCCTGCGGCAGTCGGGCCACGAGATTTGGGGCTGCTACAACGACGGGCTGGGCACGCTGCGCGGAACGGCCTTCGGTCGGATCATGCGGCTGGCCTGGTTCTCGAAGGAGGAGGGCAGCATCGGTTCGGCGACCCTGGTGGCGGCGAACGGCAAGCTCTACGGCTTCTGGTACCGCCCAGAGGACAAGATGGGCAGTCCGTGGAACGCCACCAAGGAAAAGAGCCTGGCTGAGGCCGACCTGGGTTCATGCCGCGCGGCGCTCAATCCTCCCGCCTGAACATAGTCAGAGACCGCCGTCATGGATTCGCTCTTCTCCGTTGCGTCGCCGAGCGCCGAAGTCGCGGGCGACGCGCGGCGGTTTCCCATCCGCCGCATCTTCTGCGTCGGCAAGAACTACGCCGATCACGCCCGCGAAATGGGGGGCGATCCCACGCGTGAGCCGCCCTTCTTCTTCTCCAAGCCGGCCGACGCCGTGGTCGCGGGAGCAGCCGACATCGCCATGCCGTCGCGCACCGCCGATCTGCATCACGAAATCGAGCTGGTGATCGCGCTTGGGGGAGGCGGGGCGAACATCGCGTCCGAGGATGCCCTGGCGACCGTGTTCGGCTATGCCGTGGGCAATGACCTGACCCGCCGCGATCTTCAGGCCGACGCCAAGGCGGGCGGTCGGCCGTGGGACATGGCCAAGGGGTTCGATCACAGCGCGGTGCTGTCGCCGATCCGCCCGGCCGCAGAGATCGGCTATCCGTCGAATGCGCGCATATGGCTGTCGGTCAACGGGACGATGCGGCAGGACGGCGATATCGCCGACATGATCTGGCCGGTCGCCGACATCATCGCCGAGCTGTCGACCTATGTGGAGCTGAAACCCGGCGACCTGATCTACACCGGGACGCCTGCGGGCGTCGGCCGCATCAAGGCCGGGGACCTTGTCGAAGGCGGGATCGACGGCGTCGGCGTCCTCGCCAACCGCTTCGTCTGACCGCCTTAATCATAACATAATGGCCATACCGTCGCGGCCATTCGGTATTATTTGTTTATGGCGCGCGGGCTTAGGCCGGAGACGGCTGATGGCTCTCGTTCAAGGATCGCGCATGAAATCGACCAATGTGGCCCGCAACGTCGTTGCGGCTCTTCGCGACATGGGCGTGCGCCATGTCTTCGGCGTCCCGAGCGGCGGCTGGGTCGACTACATGGAGGCGATCCGCACGACTGACGGCATTGATTTCGTCCTGACCAGCCATGAAGGCGGGGCGGGGTTCATGGCCGATGTCTGCGGTCGTCTGACCGGGGTTCCGGGCGTCTGTTTTGGCACCTTCGGGCCGGGCGCGACCAACCTGGCGACCGGGGTGGGCGGGGCGACGCTGGATCGCTCGCCGATGATCGCCCTGACCGATGAAATGCCCGCCGCCTGGCGCAGCCGGACGGTGCAGATGGGCATCGACCATCAGGCCCTTTTCGCACCCCTGACCAAGGCGACGATGCGGATCGAGGCCGACAGCACCGTCGACACCCTGGCCGAGGCCGCGCGGATCGCCCTGTCGGGTCGTCCCGGCGCGGTCCATGTCGGACTGCCTCAGGGCATGAGCGCCGTTGCGGTCGAGGAGGCGCGGATCGCGTCGCCCGCCGCCGATCCGACGCCCGCGCCCGATGCGGCGGCCGTCGAGGCCCTGATCGCCGCCTTCTCCGACGCTGAAAAGCCTGTGCTGGCCATTGGTCTGGGCGCCGTCCATGCCGGGGTGCAGGACCGCATCATCGCCCTGGCCGAGCGGTTCGGCCTGCCGGTGCTGCTGACGCCGATGGCCAAGGGCATGGTGGCGGAGACCCACCCCAACTACGCCGGGGTCCTGTTCCACGCCCTGTCCGATCTGGTCGGCCTGACCCATGCCGAGGCCGATCTGGTGGTCGCGGTCGGCTATGACCCCATCGAGTTCAACTACGAAAGCTGGATGCGCGACGGGCTGGCCCTGGCCAGCATCGATGTCGTCGCGGCGGACATCGACCGAGCGGTTCATCCGGTCCTCGCCGATGTGGTCGGCGCCATTGCGCCCGCGCTTGACGCCCTGCTGGCGCTTCCGGCGACCGCCAAAGGGTGGGATCTGGCCGCCCTGGCGTCGCGCCGGGACGAGATGTTCGCGCGCCTGGCCGGGGCCGAAGGGCCCTTTGGCCCTCGCGCCGCGCTCGACGTGCTGCGGGACGTCCTGCCCGCCGACGGGATCATGACCTGCGACGTCGGCGCCCACACCCACCTGATCGGCCAGCACTGGCGCACGCCGGCGCCGGGGACGCAGATCATGACCAACGGTTGGTCGGCCATGGGCTTCGGTCTGCCCGCCGCCATCGCGGCCAAGCTGTGCCGCCCGGACGCCCCGGTCTGCTGCGTCCTGGGCGACGGGGGCTTCCTGATGACGGCCGGGGAGCTGGCGACGGCGGTGCGCGAAAAGCTGCCGCTGGTGATCGTCATTTTTACCGACAACGACCTGGCCCTGATCCGCATCAAGCAGGAGAAGAAGTCGAACCCCATCTACGGCACGCCGGTGCGCGCCGAGGGGACCATCGGCGGGCCGTCGCTGTTCGGCGTGCCGGTGACGGTCGCGCGTGACCCGGCCGAGTTCCGCGCGGCCCTGGAGGCGGGCTTCGCCGCTGACGGCCCGGTCATCGTCGAGGCTCTGCTGGACAGCCGCGAATATGATCAGCTGGTGCTGCGCAAGGACAAGCCGTGAGCCTGGCCTTGCGACAGGTCGTGACCCCGGTTCCGGCCGAAACCGGCCGGACGCTGTTGATCGGAGCGGGCTGGGAGACAGCCGCTGAAACCATGACTGTGCGCAACCCTTTTACCGGGGATGTGCTGGGCGAGGCGGCCTGCGCCGGGGTGGAGCATGCTGAACGGGCGGTGGCCAGCGCGGTGCTCGGCGCTGAGCTGATGCGCGACCTGTCGACCGGCGCGCGGTCCCGCATCCTGCACGCCGCAGCGGCGGCGCTGGAGGCCGATGCGGCCCGTTTCGCCGCCGCCATCACGGCGGAGACGGGCAAGCCGGTGCGTTCGGCGACGCGCGAGGTCGCGCGCGCGGTCAACACCCTGCGCCTGTCGGCCGAAGAGGCTGTGCGGCTGGCGGGCGAGACCATCGCCTTCGACAGTTTCCCGGGCGGCGAGACGCGCTCGGGCCATTATGTGCATGAGCCCCTGGGCGTCATCGTCGCCATCACCCCGTTCAATGATCCGCTGAACCTGATCTGCCACAAGGTCGGCCCGGCCCTGGCCGTCGGAAATGCGGTGGTGCTGAAGCCCGCCGAGCAGGCGCCCCTGGTGGCCGTCATGCTGGCGAAGCTGCTGCTCGCGGCGGGCCTGCCCGAGGGCGCGCTCAACCTGCTGACGGGGCGCGGCTGCGACTTCGGCGACGCCCTGACTGGCCATGAGGATGTGGCGATGGTCAGCTTCACCGGCGGCGCCGGCGTCGGACAGGCCATCTGCCGTTCGGCCGGCATGAAGCGGGTGGCGATGGAACTGGGCGGCAACGGTCCGGTCATCGTGATGGACGACGCCGATATCGACACGGCTGCCCAGGCCTGCGCCTCGGGCGCCTTCGGCGCGGCGGGCCAGAACTGCATCGGGGTGCAGCGCATCTATGTCCACGAGAGCGTCCATGACGCCTTCCGGGACGCCATGGTCGCGGCGACGAACGCCCTGACCGTCGGCGACCCGACGGACCCGGCGACCGACATCGGTCCGATGATCGACCTGCAGCAGGCCGAACGCATCCTGACCTGGACGCGGGAAGCCGTGGCGCAGGGCGCGACCCTGCTGACGGGCGGCGAACGTGTCGGCGCCCTGGTGCGTCCGACCCTGCTGGCGGACGTGCCGGAGGCGGCGAAGGTGTCCTGTGAGGAAGCCTTCGGTCCTGTGGTCAGCCTGTTCCGTTTCTCGGATGTGGATGAAGCCATAGACGCCGCCAATCGCGCCGAATACGCGATCCACGCTGCGATATTCACAGGATCGCTTCGTCATGCGCGCCATGCCGCTCGCCGACTGAGGGTCGCCGGTGTGATGATCAATGATTCGACCGATTATCGGCTCGACGCCATGCCTTTCGGCGGTGCGGGGCGAGGCAATATGGGGCGGGAAGGCGTGCGTTTTGCGGTGCGTGAGATGTCCCAGACGAAGGTAGTGTGTTTCCATGACGCTTGACGTGACCCGCATAGACATCCCCGAGACGCCCGATCGCGCCTGGTGCGAGGCGATGGATCGCGCCGATCCGCTGGCGCCCTTGCGCGACCGTTTCGACCTGCCCGAGGGCATGCTCTATCTCGACGGCAACTCCCTGGGGGCCATGCCCAAGGGCGCCGGCGCCCGAGCTCTGGACGTCGTGACGCGGGAGTGGGGCACGGACCTGATCAAGAGCTGGAACACGGCCGGCTGGTTCGATCTGCCGGTACGCCTGGGCGACAAGCTGGCCCCCCTGGTCGGCGCCGGGGCGGGCGAGGTCATCGTCTGCGACTCGACCAGCCAGAACCTGTTCAAGGTCCTGTCGGCGACGGTGGCGATGCGCCCCGACCGCAATGTCCTGATCCTGGAAGGCAGCAACTTCCCGACCAACAACTACATCGCCCAAGGCGTCGCTGCGGCGACCGGCGGGCGGGTGACGGTGCGTCTGTGCGAAAAGGACGAGATCGCCGACGCCATCGACGCGAACACCATCGCCGTCGCCATCACCCACGTCCATTACAAGACCGGCCATGTCCACGACATGGCGGCGATCACCGCGCGCGCGCAAGCTGCCGGGGCTCTGGCCGTCTGGGACCTGTGCCACAGCGCCGGCGCCATGCCGGTCGACCTTAACGGCTGCAAGGCCGATTTCGCCGTCGGCTGCACCTACAAGTATCTGAACGGCGGCCCCGGCTCGCCCGCCTTCCTGTTCGTCGCCAAGCGGCATCAGGATCAGGCGCATCAGCCCGTGACCGGCTGGTGGGGCCATGCTGCGCCCTTCGCTTTCGAGCCGGGCTATCGCCCTCAACAGGGGTTGCGCCAGTTCCTGATCGGCACCCAGCCGATCCTGTCGATGACCATGCTTGAAGTGGGGCTGGATATTCATCTGTCGGCCGACATGGCGGCGATCCGGGCCAAGTCGATGGCCCTGACCGACCTGTTCATCCGTCTGGTGGAGCAGCGCTGCGCCGGGCACGGCTTCACCCTGGCCTCGCCGCGCGACGCGAGCGCACGCGGCAGCCAGGTTTCCTTCGCCCATGCCGACGGCTATCCGATCATGCGCGCGCTGATCGCGGCGGGCGTGATCGGCGACTTCCGCGCGCCGGACACGGTGCGTTTCGGCTTCACGCCCCTCTATGTCGGCTATGCCGATGTCTGGGATGCGGTGGAGCGGTTGGCGGCGATCATGGACGGCGGGGTCTGGAAGCAGCCCGAACATCAGGCGCGCGAAGCCGTCACATGACCAAGGCAGGAGGGGGCAAGCCGATGAAAGAACAAACCTATATCGACCGCGAGGCGGGGCTGGAGCGGGGGCTCAGCAAGGCGCAGATCATCATGATCGGCCTGGGCGGCGCGATCGGCACGGGCCTGTTCATGGGCTCGGGCATCGCCATCGGCTACGCCGGTCCCGGCGTCCTGGTCAGCTATGTCATCGCCGCGCTGATCGCGGTGATCATGGTGTTCAGCCTGTCGGAAATGGCTGTCGTTCACCCGACGGCGGGGTCCTTCGGCACCTATGCCGAAATCTATCTCGGGCCGTTGATGGGCTTCATCGTCCGCTACACCTACTGGATCCAGCAGGTGCTGCTGATCGGCAGCGAGGCGATCGCCGTCGGCATCTATATGCGATGGTGGTTCCCCGGCACGCCCGTGTGGATGTGGGCGCTGGGCAGCGCCGGCGTCGTCGTCTGGGTGAACACGCGCGCGGTGCATAATTTCGGCTCGGTCGAATACTGGCTGACGGTGATCAAGGTGTCGGCCATCGTCGGCTTCATCCTGGTCGGGCTCAGCCGGATCTTCGGCGTGGTCGGCGACCCCATCGGCCTGCACAATGTCACCGGTCTGGCCGGCGGCTTCCTGCCCAACGGCTTCTCAGGCGTCTGGCTGGCCGTGCTGATGGCGCTCTTCTCCTTCATGGGTCTGGAGTTCGTCGTCGGCACCGCCAGCGAGGCCAAGGACCCGAAGACCGCCATCCCGGCGGCGCTGCGGACCATGGCGGGACGTCTGTTCCTCTTCTACATTCTGGCCCTGTTCATCATCGTCGCCTTCATCCCGTGGACCGAGTCCGGGGCCAAGGTGGTGACTGAAAGCCCGTTCGTGAAAATGTTCGCCAGCGCGGGCATTCCCTATGCGGCGGGCATCATGAACTTCGTCGTCGCCTCGGCGGCCCTGTCGGCGATGAACACCAGCATCTACCTGGGCTCGCGCATGCTGTTTTCGCTGGCGCGCGGGGGCTATGCGCCGCGCGCCCTGGGCGAGTTGAACGGGCAGAAGGCGCCGATGCGCGCCACCCTGGTCACCGGCGTCGGCATTCTGGCCGCGGCCTCGATCTCGGCCCTGACGCCTATGGCCTACAACTATCTGTTCGGGATCGTGCTGTTCGGCGGCCTATTGGTGTGGAGCACCATCCTGGCCAGCCACCTGCGCTTCCGCCGCCGGCACAAGGGTGTCGACCTGCCGGTCAGGATGCCCTTCTTCCCCTATGCCCAGATCCTGGGGCTGGTGCTTCTGGCCGCGATCACAGTGACCATGGCCTTCCACGCCGACTGGCAGGTGGCCCTGGTCGCCGGCGTGCCGTGGCTGGTGGTCGTCGCTTCGGCCTATTTCATCTGGAAGCGCGTGTCGGGCGGGGCGGTCCCTAAGGCCTAGCCTGACCCAGTTCATCGCGGATCTCGCCCGCTACCTCGTGGATGATGTCCATGAAGTAGCGGGAGGCGGCCGACAGCTCGACGTGGGCGTGGGTCGTGGCGCCGATCCGCGAAATGGCCCCTTCCAGGACGACGGGCAGGATCGTCAGTCCGGCCTGTCCGGCGCCGACCTGGTGCGGCATGGCGGCGATCATGTCGGTGTTCATCAGCAGGCCGTGGTTGGTCAGGATAGACACGGACTCGATCACGTCGTGCGGCGGCTCCAGCCCTTCGTGGCGGAAGGCGGCGTCGATCTGACGGCGCAAGGATGTCTGCGGCGGCGGCATGACCCAGGCCTGCTCGACCAGGTCAGCGAGGGTCAATGAAGCGCGCCGGGTCAGCGGATGGTCGGCGCGCACCATGATGGAGACGGCGTCGAGATAGAGGATGTCCTGCTTCAGGCCCTCCCGCTCGCGATACTCAGGCAGACGGCCGAGCACGATGTCGAGATCGCCGGTGCGCAGGGCGGGCATCAGGCGGTCGATGGTGCCTTCGGTCACAGTGACCGCGATTCCGGGGCGCTGCTCGCGCAGTCGCGCCAGGGCGCGGGGCAGCAGCGACGTCGAGGCGGCCAGCAGGGTGCCGACATGGACCCGGCCCGACAGCCCTTCCTCCAGCGACTGCAGTTCCTCGCCCGCATGGCGCAGCTGGGTCAGGATCAGCTTGGCGTGCTTGATCATCACTCGGCCGAAATCCGTCGGGGTCACGCCGCGCGAGGAGCGGTCGAACAGCTGGACGCCCAGGGCGTCCTCCAACTCCTTGATGCTTTTTGTCGCAGCGGGCTGAGCGATGTTCAGCGCCTGGGATCCCTTGAGTACGGTGCCCTCGTCGGCGATCGCCGTCAGCAGGCGCAACTGACGCAGTTTCAGTCGGCCCAGCAGGAAGTTGTCGTGGAATTTGGGCATGATGCTCCCTCGCGCCGCCTTGGGACTAATATATTCGTTTTGTAATAGCTGGGGCAAGTCTCGGGATTATTGTTGATAGCCGACCGCCGGTACTGACCCTGGTGGCCCCCCGCGCCGGAATCGGTTGCGGGGATGACGGATGCACAGGGGCGCGACCAAACTCATGACGATTGAGGCTTCAAAGGACATGGCTGTCATCGACATGCACAGCCATTTTTTCCCCGCGATGGACGCCGCCTATCGTGCCCGGGCGGAGGCTGAAGGCCTGCCCTGGCTGCGCGACTCCGGTGGCGGCAAGGGCTTCATCATGCAGGGCGGGAGCGAGTTCCGGCCGGTCGAGGATATCCTGTGGGACCCGGCGCGCCGCGTCGAGGCGCTGGACGCCCAGGGCATCGACCTGCAGATCCTGTGCGCCACCCCGATCATGTTCGGCTACAGCCGCCCGGCGGCGGAAGCGCGCGACATGGCCCAGCGTTTCAACGATGAGGCCCTGGCCTTCTGCGGCTACGCCCCGCATCGGATGAAGGCTTTGGCCCAGGTCCCGCTGCAGGACATCGACATGGCCTGCGCCGAGGTCAGCCGCGCCATGGCGTCGGGCCATCTGGGCGTCCAGATCGGCAACCACATGGGCCTGCGCAACCTGGATGACGAAGGCCTGCTGACCTTCCTGACCCATTGCGCCGACATCGGCGCGGCGGTGCTGATCCATCCCTGGGACATGATGGCGCGCGAGCGCATGCCCAAATACATGCTGCCCTGGCTGGTGGCGATGCCGGCCGAGACGCAACTGTCGATCCTGTCGCTGATCCTGTCGGGCGCCTTCGAGCGCCTACCCAGGTCCCTGCGCATCTGTTTCGGCCACGGCGGCGGCAGCTTCGCCTTCCTGCTGGGCCGGGTCGAGAACGCCTGGAAGTATCGGGACATCGTCCGCGCCGACTGCCCCAATCCGCCCTCGACCTATGTCGATCGCTTCTTCGTCGATTCCGCGGTGTTCGACCCTCGCGCGCTCAGCCTGCTGATCGACGTAATGGGCGAGGATCGCGTCCTGCTGGGGTCCGACCATCCCTTCCCGCTGGGGGAGCAGGACATCGGTTCGCTGGTGCGCGGCCACGACGGTCTGTCGGGCGCGCAGAAGGCCAAGATCCTCAGCGGCAACGCCAGGGCCTTCCTGAACCTCTAGGCTGTCCTTTGATCCCATTAGAAAACCCGCCGGGGCGCTGCTCCGGCGGGTTTTTCATGTCTTAAGCTGCGGCGCGCCTATGACGTCGGGACGGGATTGCCCTTGTAGCTTTCGGTGCCGGCCCAGCCGCGTTCGGACACGTCGACCATGACGTTCTCGGGTCCGGTCATCTTGTACTCGGCGTTGTCCTTGGCCGGGTTCTTGCCCAGGCCCTGGGCCAGGTTGACGTCATGGCGCGGCGCGAAGCCCGAGTTTTCGAAGCGTTCGACGATCTCGTTGATGTCGTCGCACTGGAAGCCGATGTGGTGCAGGCCGGTATAGCCCTCGGGGAACTCCATCCCGGCGGCGGGGCGGTTCTTGAAGCAGAGCAGGGCGATGTTGATGTGGCCGTCGGTCACATAATAGCCGCGCGCGTTGCGGCTATCGATCTTGCCGGCCAGGGTCCAGCCGAGGACCTCGGTGAAGAAGCCGACCGAGGTGTCAGGATCGGCGGATGCAATCGCCACGTGGCGCAGGCGGGTCGTCATGGAGGCAGGCCTTTCAGAAACATGTCCGCCCGGATCACTTGGTCCGGGACGGGGAGGGCGTGGTTGCAGAAATCAGGTGCCGATGCGGATCGGACTGACCAGGTCGCGCAGCGCGGTGACGATGCTGAGCGCGGTGATCCGGCCGGTGCCGGGGTTCTCGTCGGTCGGCACGTTCTCGATGGCGAGTTCCAGTCGCGCGCTGTCGGAATCGACCACGATGCGGTGGGTGTTGCGCTCCAGCGCCGGGTCGGCCCAGATCTCGAGCTGGGTCCGGTCCGGGCCGACGCCCGCCATGCCCAGCGCGGCCGCGACGTTCACATTGGCCGGAAAGGCGACGGCGCCCTCGCGGGCCGTGCCCTCGAAGATCTTGAGCGGGGCGGTGAGGCCGGACAGGTCGATATTGTTGCGGACCACGTGCTCGGCCTTGACCAGGGACTTGACCGGCTTGCGCGTCACCATGGTCACGGAATGGATGGTTCCGATGGCGGCGGCGCGCACGGCGTCCAGCCCCAGCAGGGCGCCGGTGGCCAGGATGATGCGTCCGTTATGGGCGCGCGCCAGCTCGACCGCCTCGGGCCATTGCATCAAGGCCGCGCCGCTGACCGTCACCAGGGTCTTGCCCGCCCGCAGGGTCGTTTCCGCGATGTCGTGGAAGGCCGCGGTCGGGGCGCTGTCGACGATGACGTCGCAGGCGGCGACCAGGTCAGCGGTGTCGAGGATGGGGACCGGGGTTCGCAGGGCCGCCATCGCAGCCTCGGCGCGACCCCGGTCGCCCGCGGACACGGCCGCCAGCGTCAGCGGCAGTTCGCTTGTTTCGATATGGCGCGCGACAACGCGGCCGATGGTGCCGAACCCGGCTATGCCTATCTTGATCATGGGCGCTAGGCTAAGGCGCGGCCGTTATATGCGAATATACCCATTGTCTAAGCGGGTATCCCGAAAAGCATATAAATCGGGCGGCCTGTCGAATTATATGTTTTTGGTTATAATTCGTCCAAGTTTCTCTCTTTGACCGCATATCCGAGACCCCGCACAAGTCATGACTGACTTCTGGGGGAGCCGGTGTCTGACTTCATCAATCATGAGCTGCTGACGCTGACGGCGATGATGCTGCTGACCGGGGCGGTCGGAGGCGTGATCGCCGGCATGCTGGGGGTCGGAGGCGGCATCGTCATCGTCCCGGTGCTCGATCTCGTGCTGACGTCGATGGGCGTCGATCCCTCGGTGCGGATGCATGTCGCGGTGGCGACCTCGCTGGCGACGATCATCCCGACCGCCATTTCCTCGTCCCGCGCCCATCACGCCAAGGGCGCGGTGGACATGCCGCAGCTGAAGCGCTGGAGCGTGGCTATCTTCCTGGGCGCCATCGTCGGGGTTCTGGTGGCGTCGCGGGTCACGGGGGATGTCCTGTCGGCCGTGTTCGGCGTCATCGCCCTGCTGGTCGCGATCAAGATGCTGCTGCCGTTGGAAGGCAGGCATATCGCCGACACGATTCCCGGCGGACCGGGCGGCCAGCTGCTGCCCTTCGCCATCGGCGGGATTTCCAGCATGATGGGCATCGGCGGCGGGACCTTGAGCGTCCCGACCATGACCCTGTTCAACTTCCCCATCCATCGCGCGGTGGGCACGGCGGCTCTGTTCGGCCTGTTGATCAGCGTCCCGGCGACCATCGCCTTCGCCATCACAGGCTGGAACGTGCCGGATCTGCCGCCGGGCAGCCTGGGCTACGTCAACCTGATCGGCCTGGCGATCATCGCGCCGGTGTCCTTCTTCACGGCGCCCTGGGGGGCGCGGATCGCCCATGCCCTGTCGAAGCGACAGTTGAGCATCCTGTTCGGCCTGTTCCTCGCCGTGGTTTCGGCGCGGATGCTGATCCGGGCCTTCGGGTGATGCCGTGCCCGATGTCGCCGCTCAAAGCCTGGTGGATCGCCGCGCCGCGATCGCCGGGATCGGCGCTGGACTGCTCGGCCTCGTCGCGCCGCAGCCGGCCCTCTCATTTCAAAAGGTTGACCCGCCCATGACCTGGTTTGCTCTGGCCGCTCGCGCCGGTTCCGACGGCCCGCGCCCGACGATCAAGGTCGGCGACGCCTTCCACGACCTGCACGACGCCGCAGCCGTCCATGGCTTCGCCGCCGTCGCGGGCGACGTCACGACGATCATCCGTGACTGGGAGGCGCGACGCGAGGGGCTGTTCGGCCTCGCCCGCGCCCTGGCCGACGCCTCTGGTCAGGCGCTTCCGGCGCCCAGGTTGCTGACTCCGTTCGAGCCGCGCCGTATCTTCGGCGCCGCCTCCAACTTCATCGAGCATGCCGAGGAGATGCAGACCAAGCTGGCGGCCAAGGCCGACAGCGAGCCCTATATCTTCCTCAAGACGGTCGAGAGCGTCGTCGGTCCCGATGAGACGGTGATCGTGCCGCCGCAGGTGTCGCGTCCCGACTGGGAGGTCGAACTGGGCGTGGTCCTGGGCCGTGCGGGCAAGAACGTCGCCGTGGGCGAGGCGCACGAGCTGATCGCCGGCTACACAATCGTCAACGACGTCTCGGCGCGCGACCGCACCCGGCGCACGGACTTCCCGTTCTCGCACGACTGGTTCCGGGGCAAGAGCTTCGACACCTTCACGCCGCTGGGGCCGGTCTTCGTGCCGCGCGACTGCCTGGGCGATCCGCATGACATCCGCCTGGGCCTCTCGGTCAACGAGGCCTCGATGCAGGACGGCAATACGTCCGAGATGATCTTCAACATCTACGAGCAGATCGCCTACCTCTCGACCATCCTGGAACTGCGCGCCGGCGACGTGATCGCCTCAGGTACTCCGGCCGGGGTCGGCATGGGGCGCGGGGTCTTCCTGAAGGACGGCGACGTGATGCGGGCCTGGGTCGCGGGGGTCGGCGAGCTGGTCAACCCCGTCTCGGCGCCCCATCTGCCGCGAGGCGCCGCCTGATGGCCGCCCTGGCTCGTCGCGCCCTGATCGCGCCGGTCGTGATTGTGGCGGCGGTCGCGGGACTGACGCTGTGGAGCGCGTTCGGCGGCGGCGCGCCGAAGACGGCCCCGCGTGAGGACGCCCGCACCGTCCGCTTCAACATGGCCTGGCTGCCCCAGGGCAGCATGGCGGGCGTCTTCGTCGCCATGGACAAGGGCTATTTCGCCGAGGCCGGGCTGAACGTCGAACCCGTGCGCGGCTTCGGCGGCGTCCGCACCGCCAACGAGCTTGATCAGGGCATGTTCGAGTTCGCCTACCTCGACCCCCTGTCGGTCGCGCTCAACCGGTCCAAGGGCGGCGCAGCGCGGATGATCGGCGGCATCAACATGCGGCTGCCGGCCGGCGCCTGCTTCGTCAAGGAGCGGCATGCCGTCGCCAAGCCCGCCGACCTGGAGGGCCTGCGTTTCGGGGCCGGCCAGTCGTCGGCCATCCAGACCCTGATGCCGGCCTGGTTGCGCGACAACGGCGTCGATCCGGCGCGCGTCGAGCAGATCCAGCTCGATCCGGCCATCGTCGTCTCCTCTCTGGTCGAGGGACGCATCGACGCCGCCGAATGCTGGCTGGGCAATTCGATGGCCCTGTTCGACAAGGCCGCCAAGGCCAAGGGCGTCAGCATCGGCCGGATTGCCTACGCCGACTTCGGCCTGGACGTCTACGGCAGCGGCCTGGCGACGCGCGACGCCCTGATCGAAAGCGATCCCGCCCTGGTGCGCGCCTTCACCCACGCGGCCTATCGCGGATACGCCGAGGCGGCGCGAGACCCCAAGGGGGCGCTGGCGATCATTCGTCGTCACTATCCGCTGCTCGACGAGGCCGTGACCGAGCGTCAGATCCGCGAGACCGCCGACCTGATGGCCGCCGAGGGCGGGTCGCACCGGCTGAAACCTGAAAAGATCGAACGCACCGTCACGACCCTGCAGGCCAACGGCCAGCTCCAGGGCTTCGACGCGACCGAGACCCTCTTCACCAACGCCTTCATTCCGATGGGGAAACAGCCATGACCGATCCCGCATCCTATCGTCCGCGGCCGACGCGGCTGGGGCACCTGGTGCTGAAGGTGCGCGACATCGACCGGTCGCTGGCCTTCTACACCGAGGTCATGGGCCTGGAGGTCTCGGACTGGATCGACCATCAGATGGTCTTCCTGCGCGCCGGTCAGGATCACCATGACCTGGCTCTGCTGCAACTGCCGCCCGGTCATTCCGACGCGCCCGAGGGTCATTATCCGGCGGTCGAGCACTTCTCCTATCGCCTTGAAACCCTTGAGGAGCTGGAGAAGGTCGCGGCCATGCTGACGGCGCGCGGCGTGCCCATCGACCGGGGCATCGGCAGGCATGGTCCCGGCGAGAACACCTTCCTCGTGTTCCGCGACCCGGACGGCAATAATGTCGAATTCTATACCGACATGACCCAGATCGACGCCGAGCATCCCTACGCCCCCTCGGTGTGGGACGGAAAGAAGCTGGCGACCTTCGATCAGTGGAAGCTGGAACGCTTCCTGGTGCCGCCGCCGGCGCGCATCCAGGCCCTGTTGGACAAGGACGGCGAGGCATGACCCGTGTCCTGTTCAACCGCGACACGGCGATCAGCGCCGCCTTCTTCCTGTTGCTGGGAATGGCGTGGGAGTACGGCGTCCGCTGGTGGGGCGTTCAGGCCTATCTGCTTCCGCCGCCCAGCGCGATCCTGGCCGAGCTGTGGCAGTCGCGCGGGCCGATCCTGGCGCAGAGCCTTGTGACCCTGACCGAGGTCTTCTGGGGCTTCGTCATCGCCGTGGTGCTGGGCGTGCCGATCGCGGCGCTGATATATTTTTCGCGCACGGCCAAACGCACAGTCTATCCCCTGTTCGTCGCCCTGCAGAGCATTCCCAAGATAGGCCTGGCGCCCCTGATCGTCGTCTGGTTCGGCTACGGCCTGACCTCGAAGCTGATCATGGCCTTCCTGTTCGCCTTCTTCCCGATCATCATTTCGACGCTCGGAGGGCTGGCCAGCACTCCGGCCCATCTCGAGGAACACTTCCGCGCCCTGCGCGCCACGCCGTTGCAGACCTTCTGGCGACTGCGCCTGCCGGCGGCCCTGCCCAGCTTCCTCGACGGCTGCAAGGTTGCCATGCCGCTGGCCGTCATCGGCGCGGTGGTGGGCGAGTTCGTCGGCTCGAACGACGGGCTGGGCAATCTGATCCTGACGGCGTCGGGTTCGGGCCACACCACCCTGACCTTCGCGGCCCTGTTCGCGGTGACGGTCCTGTCGCTGCTGCTCTTCTACGGCGTCGCCTACTGGGAACGCTTCATCTGGTGGCGTGCGGCATGAGTGCGGAAATCTCCATCACGGGCGTCGGCAAGGCGTTCGACGAGCGCAAAGTGCTCGACGGCGTCTCCGCCGACATCGGCGCCGCCGAGTTCGTCTCGGTCCTCGGCCCGTCGGGCTGCGGCAAGAGCACCCTGTTGCGTCTGATCGCAGGGCTGATCCCGTTCGAGGAGGGGAGAATTCTGGTCAACGGAGCGGCCGTGACCGCGCCTTCGCCGACCATGGGCTTCGTGTTCCAGACCTCGAACCTGATGCCCTGGCTCAATGTGCGCGACAACCTGCTGCTCGGGATCAATCTCGACGCTTCGGCGCAGCGGTTGGACGAAGCGGCCTTGGCCGAACTGGTCGAGACCCTGGGCTTGACTGGCTTCGAGGCCAGCTATCCGCATCAGCTGTCGGGCGGGATGCGGCACCGCGTGGCCATCGGTCAGGCCCTGGCGCGCAATCCTCAGATCCTGCTGATGGACGAGCCCTTCGGGGCCCTGGACGCCCTGACGCGCGACCGGCTCAACATGGAGCTGCTGCGTCTGTGGCAGCGCGACCGCAAGACGGTGGTCCTGGTCACGCACAGCATTTCGGAGGCCGTGCTGCTGTCCGACCGCGTGCTGGTGATGTCGGAGCGGCCCGGGACGATCATCGAGGACGTGCGCATCGACCTGCCGCGACCGCGCGATCCCAGCCTGACGCGCGAAGACCCGGCCTTCGGCGACTACGTCGTCCGGCTCAGCAAACTGATGGGAGTGGCGTGATGGAAGGCGGGATTCTGAAAACCGCAGGCGCCGAAATCTATTACCAGACGCACGGCGCGGGGCCGGCGGTGGTGCTGGCGCACGGCATCGGCGGCAATCACGCCATCTGGTACGGCCAGATTGAAATCCTGGCGCGGTCGAACCGGGTCATCCTGTTCGATCACCGAGGCTTCGGTCAGTCGCGCGATCTGGATGGTCGCGGGCGCGACGCCTTCGTCGAGGATTTGACCACCCTGCTCGATCACCTGGGCGTGGACCGGGCGGCGCTGGTCGGCCAGTCGATGGGGGCGGGAACCTGCATCGGTTTCGCGCATCAGGCGCCGGAACGCGTCGCGGCCCTGGCGATCTGCGACAGCCTGCACGGCGTCGTCGAAAGCGAGGCGGTGAAGGCGATCATGGACGTCGCCCGCGCGAACACCGCCGCGATGGACCAGATCGACCGCGTCCTCGGCGCCGGCGCGCCCCGCGACCTGGCCATGCTCTATCGCCAGATTTCTAGCTTCAACGCTGCGGATCGTCACAGCCTGACAGGGCGGTTCACGGCGCGTCCGGCCGCCGATTTGGCCGGCAAGGGCTTCCCCATTCTGTTCCTGTGCGGGACCGAGGACGTGATCTTCCCCATCGAGGCGGTGCGTCTGGTTCAGGAAGAAGTCGCGGGCTCCTTCCTGGTCGAGATCAACGACGTCGGCCATTCGGCCTTCCTCGAGGCGCCGGTTCAATTCAACGACACCATTCTTTCGCTGCTTCAGATGGCCGGGCATGTCGGCAAGGGCGGCGCCGCACACAGCAACACCGCCGGCTATGCGCGGGTCGAGGGCAAGGCATGACGGACGCAGCCTATCCGTTCGCGCAACGCGACATCCTGAACTACGTCGACGGCGCCTTCGTCGCGGGCGAGGCCTTTTTCGACAATGTGAACCCGGTCACGGGAACGGTCGCGGCGCGGGTGTCCCAGGCGGACCGGGCCATGGTCGACTGGGCCGTGGCGGCGGGTCGCCGGGCGCTCAAGGGGCCGTGGGGGAAGATGTCCCAGGCCGAGCGCTGCAAGGTTCTGGTTCGCGTCGCCGAGGGGATCGAGGCCCGCTTCGACGACTTCGCCGCCGCCGAGATCGCCGACACCGGCAAGTCCCTGCATCAGGCGCGCACCATCGACATTCCGCGCGGGGCTGCCAACTTCCGCGCCTTCGCCTCCCTGGCCGAGGCGCGGGCCATGCCCAGCTTCCGCACTGAGCTGGCCGATGGGCGCAGCGCCATCAACTACGCCGTCGCGCGCCCGTTGGGAGTGGTGGCGATCATATCGCCGTGGAACCTGCCGCTGCTGCTGATGACCTGGAAGGTCGCGCCCGCGCTCGCCTGCGGCAATGTGGTGGTGGTCAAGCCGAGCGAGGAAACGCCTTCGACGGCGACCCTGCTGGCCGAGGTGATGGATGCGGCGGGCGTGCCGCCGGGCGTGTTCAACCTGGTTCATGGATTCGGGGCCGACTCGACCGGCGAATGGCTGACCGCCAACCCCGACATCGACGCCATCACCTTCACCGGCGAGTCGGCCACCGGCGGCGCCATCATGCGGGTGGCGGCGGCCGGGGTGAAGCCGGTCTCGTTCGAGCTGGGCGGCAAGAACGCGGCCTTGGTCTTCGCCGACTGCGATTTCGAAGAAGCCATCGCAGGCACGGTGCGGTCGGTCTTTTCCAACTGCGGTCAGGTCTGTCTGTGCACCGAGCGCATCTATGTCGAGCGGCCGATCTTCGAGCGCTTCGTCAAGGCCCTGGCCGAGCGCGCCGAGGCCCTGACCATCGGCGATCCCTGGTCGGGCGCCGACATGGGGCCGCTGATCTCGCACGGCCATCGCGACAAGGTGCTGAGCTACTATGCCCTGGCGAAGGAAGAGGGGGCGACGGTCGTCACCGGCGGCGGAGTGCCGTCGTTCGGCGGTCCGCTGGATCAGGGCGCCTTCGTCCAGCCCACGATTCTGACGGGCCTGGGTCAGGACGCTCGCTGTGTGCGCGAGGAGGTCTTCGGCCCCGTCTGCCATATCGCGCCCTTCGACAGCGAGGACGAAGCGATCGAACTGGCCAATGACAGCGACTATGGTCTGGCGGCGGCGATCTGGACGCGGGACGTGGGTCGCGCCCATCGCGTGGCCGGGCAGATGGAAACCGGCATCGTCTGGGTCAATGAATGGTTCCTGCGCGACCTGCGCACGCCCTTCGGCGGCATGAAGCTGTCGGGCATCGGACGCGAGGGCGGCGAGCATTCGCTGAGCTTCTATTCAGAACCCACCAACATCTGCGTCAAACTGTAAGGGAAGGGGAGCCCACGACATGGTCGACATCGCTGACATCGCCGCCAGACTGGACGCCGCCGCGCGTGACGCGCGCGCCATCCCGCAGATCACCGGACAGGAAGGCGAACTGGCGCTGAACGACGCCTATGACATCCAGCGCGCCGTGATCGATCACCGGTTGGCGCGCGGGGCGACCCTGGTCGGGGTGAAGATGGGCTTCACCAGCGAAGCCAAGATGGTCCAGATGGGTCTGAAGGATCAGATCTGGGGGCGCCTGACCTCGGACATGGTCGTGGCGGACGGCGGGGTTCTGGACCGCACGCGTTTCATCCATCCGCGTGTCGAGCCCGAGGTCGCGGTGCGGTTGAAGGCGCCCCTGACGGGCACGGTGAACTATGACGGGGCCCTGGCGGCCGTCGACGCGGTGGCCCCGGCCCTGGAAGTCATCGACAGCCGCTATGAGAATTTCCGCTTCGCCCTGGGGGATGTCGTCGCGGACAATGCGTCGTCTTCCGCCTTCGTGGTCGGGCCCTGGCTGCCTGCGGAGACGGATCTCGCCGATGTGGCGATGGAGATGAGCGTGGACGGGACCGTCGTCGAGAGAGGATCGAGCGACGCCATCCTGGGCGATCCGATCCGTTCCCTGATCGCGGCGGCGCGTCTGGCGGGCGCGGGGGGACTGACGCTGCAGCCCGGCTGGACCGTGATGCTGGGCGGCGCGACGGCGGCGGCGGCCATCGGCTCGGCGCGTTTGGTTTCGCTCGACGCCGGACGTCTCGGCCGGGTCGGTTTTACCATCGCGGGCGGCGCAGCATGAGCGGAGCTGAGAACGGAGAAGGCCGGGTCATCCCGGGCAAGGCGCGTCCGCGCGGCCGCTTTCCGCATTACCGCCGCGCCGGTGATTTCGTCTTTGTCTCCGGGACCAGTTCGCGTCGACCCGACAACAGCTTCGCCGGCGCCTCGGCGGACGAGTTCGGCGTCGTCAGTCTCGACATCAAGGAACAGACGCGTGCGGTGATTGAGAACATCGGCGCCATCCTGGCCGACGCCGGGGGCTCGCTGGCGGATGTCGTCGACGTCACCAGCTTCCTCGTGAACATGAACGACTTCGGCGGCTACAACACCGTCTACGCCGAGTACTTCGACGAAGCCGGCCCGGCGCGGACGACCGTCGCCGTCCACCAGCTTCCCCATCCGCATCTGCTGATCGAGATCAAGGCGACCGCCTTCATCCCGCGCATAGACCTGTGATTTCAGGACACCGCCCATGCTGACCTATGGACCGCCCTTCAACTTCCGTCAGTGGATCGCCGATCATCGCGAGCAACTGAAGCCGCCCGTGGGCAACGCCCAGATCTGGGAGGACGCCGACTTCATCGTCACCGTCGTCGGGGGCCCCAATCAGCGCACCGACTATCACGTCGATCCGCTGGAGGAGTTCTTCTATCAGTTGGAAGGCGACATGAACCTGCGCCTGTGGACCGAGGACGGTCCGAAGGACATGGCGATCCGCGAGGGCGACATCTTCCTCTTGCCGCCGAACGTGCCGCACTCGCCGCAGCGCCCGGTCGAGGGCAGCGTCGGTCTGGTGATCGAGCGCAAACGGCCGGACGGCGTGATCGACGCCTTCCAGTGGTATTGCGACGACTGCGGTTCCATCGTCCACCGCGTCGAGGTGCAACTGAAGAGCATCGTCCGCGACCTGCCGCCCCTGTTCGCGGCCTTCTACGCCAGTGAGGAACTGCGCACCTGCGGCCAGTGCGGCACGGTGCATCCCGGCAAGCATGCGACCCCGGCGTAAGGACAACTGACGATGTC
This sequence comes from Brevundimonas faecalis, assembly GCF_040549405.1. NCBI lineage: Bacteria > Pseudomonadati > Pseudomonadota > Alphaproteobacteria > Caulobacterales > Caulobacteraceae > Brevundimonas > Brevundimonas faecalis. Next base: position 105,945 of record NZ_JBEPTF010000005.1, read on the forward strand.
GGCCTTGTATGAAACCACGGCGCGTCGGCTGCGCGAGGCCTATTCGGGCGCCGCCGTGGCGCCCCTGCGCGAGGTTCTGGCGCCGACCGATGCGGACGGCGCCTATGCGGTGCAGACGATCAACACCCGCTTCTGGGAGGCCCAGGGCCGGCGGATCGTCGGCCGCAAGGCGGGACTGACGGCCAAGGCGGTGCAGGCGCAACTGGGCGTCGATCAGCCTGACTTCGGCGTCCTGTTCGACGACATGCGTGTCGCCGACGGCGGCGTGCTCAATCCCGCGCGGACGATCCAGCCCAAGGCCGAGGCGGAGATCGCCTTCATTCTCGGCGCCGATCTACCGGACCCCGAGACGAGCGTGGCTCAGGCGGCGGCGGCGGTCGCCAGCGTCCACGCCGCCATCGAGATCGTCGATAGCCGCATCGCCGACTGGAAGATCACCTTCGCCGACACGGTCGCCGACAACGGGTCCTCGGCCTTCTTCGTGCTGGCCGACGCGGGCAGGGGCTTGGCCGGGCTCGATCTTGAAGGCGCGGCGATGGAGATGACTGTCAACGGCGCGGTCGCATCCACCGGCGTCGGGGCCGCGGCCCTGGGCAATCCGCTCAACGCCGCCGCCTGGCTGGCGCGCACCCTGGCGGCTCGCGGCGAGCCGTTGAAGGCGGGCGACATCCTGCTGGCCGGAGCCCTGGGTCCGATGGTCGCCCTGACCACCGGCGATCAAGTGGTCGCGACGATCGGCGGCCTCGGCGAGGTCCGTTTCACCTATGGCGAGGGCTGAAGCCATGACTGCTTCTAACGGCAAGACCAAGGTCGCCATCATCGGCTCGGGCAATATCGGCACGGATCTGATGATCAAGATCATGCGCCTGTCCGACACATTGGAGATGGCGGCCTTCGTCGGCATCGACCCGGAATCGGACGGTCTGAAGCGCGCCGAACGGCTGGGCGTCCCGATTACCGCCGGGGGGCTGGACGGCCTGGTCGCCTTGCCGGGTTTCGCCGACATCGCCATCGTCTTCGACGCGACCTCGGCGGGTGCGCACCAGCGGCACAGCGAGGTGCTGACCGCGCACGGCAAGCGGGTGATCGACCTGACCCCGGCGGCCATCGGCCCCTATGTCATCCCGCCGGTCAACGGCGACGCTCATCTGGATGCGGCCAACGTCAACATGGTGACCTGCGGCGGGCAGGCGACGATCCCCATCGTCGCGGCGGTCAACCGGGTCGCCAAGGTGCACTACGGCGAGATCGTCGCCTCCATCGCCTCCAAGAGCGCCGGCCCGGGCACGCGCGCCAACATTGACGAGTTCACCGAGACGACCAGCCAGGCCATCGCCCAGGTGGGCGGGGCGACGCGCGGCAAGGCCATCATCGTCCTCAATCCCGCCGAACCGCCGCTGATCATGCGCGACACAGTCTACTGCCTGTGCGACGACGGCGACCGCGAGGCGATCCGTCGCTCGGTGGAGGACATGGTGGCCGAGGTTCAGGCCTATGTCCCCGGCTATCGCCTGAAACAGGCGGTGCAGTTCGAGGCCATCGGCGACAACGAACCCCTGCGCATCCCCGAAATGGGCGGCGACTTCACGGGGCTGAAGGTCAGCGTCTTCCTCGAGGTCGAGGGCGCGGCCCACTACCTGCCGGCCTATGCCGGCAACCTCGACATCATGACCTCGGCGGCGCTCAAGACCGCCGAGAAGATCGCTGCAAGGATCGCCGCATGACCTTCGATCCCAAGACCGCCAAGCTCTATATCCAGGACGTCACCCTGCGCGACGGGATGCACGCCATCCGTCACCAGTACGGTCTCGACCATGTCCAGGCGATCGCGCGGGCGCTGGACCGCGCCAAGGTCGACGCGATCGAGGTCTCGCATGGCGACGGGCTGAACGGCTCCAGCTTCAACTACGGCTTCGGCGCCCATACCGACTGGGACTGGATCGGCGCGGTGGCCGAGGTGCTGGAGCACAGCGTGCTGACCACCCTGCTGCTGCCGGGCATCGGGACGGTGCATGACCTGAAGCGCGCCTATGACCTGGGCGTGCGTTCCGTGCGTATCGCCACCCATTGCACCGAGGCCGACGTGGCCAGGCAGCATATCGAGGCGGCCCGCGCCATGGGCATGGACGTGGCCGGCTTCCTGATGATGAGCCACATGTCAGAGCCCGACGCCCTGGCCCAGCAGGCCAAGCTGATGGAGACCTATGGCGCGCACTGCATCTATGTCACCGACAGCGGCGGCGCGATGACCATGGACCAGTACGCCGCGCGTCTGGCGGCCTATGACCGGGTGCTGAAACCCGAGACCCAGCGCGGAGTCCACGCCCACCATAACCTGTCGCTCGGCGTGGCCAACAGCATCGTCGCGGTCCAGGGCGGGGCGATCCGCGTCGACGCCTCTCTGGCAGGCATGGGCGCGGGCGCCGGCAACGCGCCGCTCGAGGTCTTCATCGCCGCCGCCGACGCCCAGGGCTGGAATCACGGCTGCGACCTCTACGCCTTGATGGACGCGGCCGAGGATCTGGTCCGTCCGCTTCAGGATCGGCCGGTGCGCGTGGATCGCGAGACCCTGACCCTGGGCTACGCCGGAGTCTATTCCAGCTTCCTGCGCCATGCGGAGAAGGCCGCCGCCGAGCACGGCCTCGATACGCGGGCCATCCTGGTCGAGCTGGGCCGTCGCAAGATGGTCGGCGGCCAGGAAGACATGATCATGGACGTGGCCCTGGACATGGCGCGCGCGGCGACGGTCGGCTGATATGGCGTTGTCCCTGATCGGTCTGTCGGGAAGCCTGCGTCGCCATGCCTACAGCACCGCCGTATTGGCGACGCTGGGCGACAGCCTGCCGGCCGATATGCGGCTGGAGGTGAGATCGCTCGCGGACATGCCGCTCTTCAATGACGACCTCGACGGCGAGGGCGCGCCCGCGACGGTCGCCGCCCTGCGCCGCGACATCGCTGCGGCGGACGGTCTGGTGGTGATCTCGCCCGAGTACAACCACGGCATGAGCGGGGTGCTGAAGAACGCCCTGGACTGGCTGTCGCGGCCGGGCGCGGACAGTTGCCTGCGCGACAAGCCGGTGCTGACGATGACGGCTTCGCCGTCGGCCCTGGGGGGCGTCCGGGCTCAGCAGCAGCTCAACGAGACCTTCATCGCCACCTGTTCCCGCCTGGTGATCCGCCGTCAGATCGTCATCGGCATGGTGGCCGAAAAGATCGTGGACGGCCGTCTGGTTCACCAGCCGACGCTGGACTTCATCCTGGACGGCGTCCGCGACCTGGGCGACGCCTGCAGGCATTGAAGAGAACCAGCAACCCGTCGTCTTGAAGAGGTTACGCCTTCCTGATCCGTTCGCTTGTGGAATGGTTTGTGCGCCCGAGGTCTTCCGACGCAATCGGTGCGCCGCCGGCGCCTATGTCATGAAGCTGACAACAGGTGTGAGGTATCGCCCAAATCCTGCTCCCGCACCCAAATATCTCAAAGCTCCGTAGCCATGCTGCGGGGCTTTCTGCTGTCTAGCCCAACCTCAATCGGGTGATGATCGCCGGCTGTGGTGATGCCGTGCACCTCCAACTGGAACTTGCCCAGGCCTCCGTCGGGATGAAGTCCAACCGATCGATCAGCCTACGCAATTCCGTCCGCACCTCCTCGCCGTCCTCGCGACCTGCGTGGATCTTGGCGTTTCCAACGTCCGAATATCGGGCCGTTGATTTCACTCTTCATGCCCTTTTGGTTCGTTGAGAATCATTATCATTTGCGCTAGGTGACGTGCGCTCATCACTGTCGGGACTCCGCCATGCCGTCGCCCATACCGTTGTCCGAGGACGAGATCGGAGAGACGGATCGGCGTTTGAGGGGGCTGGTCCGCAGTCGGGTCGGCAGTCGCGAGGACTGCGAGGACATCGCCCAGGACAGTTGGCTGCGCATGGCGGCCTCGGTGCGAGAGAGCAGGGCGCCGATCGTCAACGCCCGGGGCTATCTGTTCCGCATCGCGCGCAACCTGATCGTGGATCATAGACGGCGCGGCGCGGCCAGACCGCCGATCGACGGAGACGACGCCTTGCTGACGGTGGTCGATCCACGACCCAATCCGGAGAGCGTCTTGATCACCCGGATCGAACTGGCGCGCATGGACCGCATCATCGCCGCCATGCCGGCCCGTCCGCGCGAGGTCTTCCGCCTGTCGCGGATCGAGGGTCTGTCCTTCGCCGAGATCGGTCGTCGGATGAAGCTGTCGCGGCAGACCGTGCATGAGCACATGGGGCGGGCGCTGCTGGCCCTCCAGTTGGCGGCGGACACGGATTTCGACGCAGAAACCTGACAAGGGACGTGGTCTTTCGTCCTACACAGGGAGCGCCCGCGTCGGCGCGCGGAACAATGAGAGACGGATGTGAGCACAGGACGAAGCCAGGCCCAGGCGGACCCGGCAGCTGAGGCGGCGATCGCCTGGTTCGTGCGGCTGCACGACGACCCGGCCGATCCCAGTCTTCGTTCGGACTTTGAAGCATGGCGCGACGCCGATCCGCGCCATGTCCGTGCCTATGAGCGACTGCAACGCCTGTGGGGGGCGTCCGCGCACCTGCCCAGCCTGTCAGTGCAAAAGCCGACGATGGATCGGCGGAGGATGTTGCGCGGCGCGGTCGGCGCCGGCGGAGTTGCGGCTGTCGCGCTTGTCGGCGGGCGTCTGGCCCTGGGGCCGCATCCCTTCGCCGACTATGCGACCCGGCCAGGCGAGACGGCGCGCGTCGCCCTGGCGGACGGATCGCTGATCGAACTTTCGACCGCGACGGCGGTGAATGTGGACTTCAGTTCTCGGCGGCGTCGCCTGCGGCTGCTGGGCGGCGAGGCCTGGTTCCAGCCGGCTGCGACGGACGCCAGACCCTTCATCGTGGAAGCGGCGGGCGGCTGGATCGAGGCGGGCGAGGGGGCTTTCGTCGCGGCGATCGAGGTCGGCGGCGCGCGTGTCGGGGTCACGGCGAAGGCGGCGCGGGTGGGCATGGGGCAGGCCGTTGCGACCCTGGAGGAAGGCTATGGTCTTTCCTACGGCCGAGCGGGGCTGGAGCCGCCGCGCCTCTTGCCCGAGGACAGCATGGCGTGGCGCGACGGGCGGCTGATCTTCGTCAATGCGCCCCTGGGGCGTGTGGCGGCCGCCCTGGACCGATGGACCGGCGGGCGCACCTTGATCCTGGACGATGACCTGGCGGCGCGGCCCGTCACCCTGATCACTCGTACGACGGAAGCCGCGCGGGGCCTGGAGCGCCTGGCCCAGGCGACGCCGATGCGCATTCGGCGCGGCGGTTCCTTGCTCGCTGTTGTGACGTCTATATGAAAATAAATCTCATTCTCACCTGACGGCGGCAAGGCCTCATCGTCTTTCTCACCGAAGGCGGACGACTGTGGTCCGCCGATTTATCCCGCGTGAGGGGCGTATGAAGACGAGATTGGGCGGCGGCCGGGTTTTGATGATGGCCGTCTTGATGGGCACGACGGCCTTGGGCGCGGTCGGCGTGTCGGGCGTTCCGGCCTGGGCGCAGACGCAGGACACGGCGTTCGACATTCGGCCGCAACCGCTGGGCGCCGCCCTGGCGGCCTATAGCCGGACGACGGGCGTGAACCTGGTCTATGGCGCGGCCATGCCCGACGTGCGTTCGCCGGGAGCGGTCGGGCGGATGTCGTCGTCGGAGGGCTTGTCGCGCATCCTGGCTGGCAGCGGCCTGACCTATCGTTTCACCGGGGCGGGAACTGTGCGGCTTGAGCCTGCGCCCCAGCGTGCGGCGGGGGACGGCGTGATCCAGCTCGGCGCCGTGCGGGTGGAAGGCGCGACGGCTTCGTCCGGCGCGATCGGCGCGGATGCAGGGTTGAGCGACGATGCGATCTACAGCGAGCCGGCGCCGGTCGCGCACATCGGGGCCGACCGTATCGAACGCTATCGCGGGTCCAGTCCGGCGGACGTGTTCCGCGGCACGCCCGGCGTCCTGTCGGGCGAGGCGCGCAACGGGGCGGGGGCCATCGATCTGAACATCCGGGGTCTGCAGGGCTTCGGTCGGGTGACGACCAAGATCGACGGCGCCGAGAACGCGGTCACCGTCTATCAGGGCTATCAGGGCGTTTCGAACCGGACCTTCATCGACCCCGACTTCATCGCGGGCGTGGACGTGACCAAGGGGGCCGACGCGGCGGCGTTCGGCAACGCCGGCTCGGTCGCCATCCGCACCCTGGAGGCCGGCGACATCGTGCGCGAGGGCGAGACCTGGGGACTTCGGGTGCGCGGCGGCCTGCGCGGCAACACCTCGGACCCGACGGCCGGCGATCTGAGCGGCTATGTCTATCGCTCGGTCGTCGGCACGGCGGAGCCGTCCAAGACGGGCATGGACCGTCCCGGCGCCCTGGAGCCGACCAGCGGGTGGGCCAGCGTCGTCGGCGCCTATTCCAGCGACGCGATCGACCTGCTGGCGGGCTATACCTATCGCGAACAGGGGAATTTCCATGCGGGCGAGCATGGTCCCGTGGCGCGTCCCCTCAATATCGGCGACACCAAGATCTGGAGCGGCGTCCAGCCGAACACCATGATCAACGCCGGTCTGGCCAACTATCGGGCGGGCGAAGAGGTGCTCAACAGCCAACTGGAAACCCAGTCCTGGCTGGCCAAGGCCACAGCGCGTTTCGGCGACGGCCAGGTCGTGCAACTGGGCTACAACGGTTTTCGCAGCGAAGCGGGGGATCGCCTGGCGTCGCGCCAGACCAGTCGGGAAGGTCAGGCCCAGCAGCAGGCGCGGACGGCGGGAACCCTGCTGGACACCTATACGGCCCGCTATCTGTGGGCGCCGTCCGGCAGCGACCTGATCGACCTGAAGGCCAACGCCTACTGGTCGCACCTGGAACTGCGCAATCCGATCCGCGGGGGTCGTCTGGCGACGCCCAAGAGCCTGGGGCTGGATGAGAACTTCCGGGTCGGGTCCGATAGCGACCTGTGGGGCGTGGACGTCAGCAACCGGTCGCGCCTCTTCCTCGACAGCGGCGATCTGGAGCTGTCCTACGGCCTGTCCTATCGCGGCGAGGACACGCGCGGCAGCCGTCATACGGCCGTGCTGGAGGGCTGGAACACGCCGCGCGACGGCTTCCGGCACGAGGTCGCGGGCTTCGCCAAGGGCGCCTATACGCCGCGCGACTGGCTGACGCTGAACGGGGGGCTGCGCTACACCCACTATTGGTCGGAAGACCGCTACGATCCCTATGAGGCCTATCAGAACGCGCCGGAGAAGCAGGACGTCCGCATGGACGACGGCGGCTTCAGCCCGTCGCTGGGCCTGATCCTGCGGCCGATGGAGGGGGCGCAGCTCTATCTCAACTATTCCAGCACCCTGCGCGCGCCGGGCCTGACCGAGACCATTTCCGCCTTCAACAGCTTCGTCGCCAACAAGCGCATCACGCCCGAGCGGTCGAAGAACTGGGAACTGGGCGCCAATCTGGTCCGCAACGACCTGCTGGCCCAGGGCGATCGCGCCCAGTTCAAGCTGGGCTACTTCCACTGGGTTGTGGACGACTACATCGCCCGCAACGTCCGCACCGAGCCGACGATCACCCTGAACATAGAAAACATCCACCAGGCGCGGTTCGAGGGGCTGGAGTTCAGCAGTCGCTATGAGCTGGGCGGCCTGACGGCCGACTTCGCCGCCAACTACTACCTCGACATCCAGTATTGCCGCACGGCGGACACCTGCGGTCAGAAATCCCTGTACGGCGACTACGCCACCAATCACGTGCCGCCGGAATACAGCCTCGAGCTGGGGCTGTCGCAGAAACTGATGCAGGACCGGCTGACTGTCGGCGGACGGGTGCAGCACACCGGGCCGCGCGCCATCGGCCACGGAGACGTGACGGCCCAGGGCGCGGGACAGTTCGTCGCCCTGGTGGACTGGAAGCCCTATACCCTGACCGACCTGTTCGCCGATTATCGGGTCACGGACCGGCTGACGGCCAGCCTGCGCGTCGAGAACCTGTTCGACCGCTACTACATGGACCCGCTGGGTCTGGTGACGCAGCCCGGGCCGGGGCGCACCGTCTCCTTCAGCCTGACGCAGCAGTTCGGCGGCGATCGGCCGATCGCCTGGCTGGAGCCCTTCAGCCTGGAGCCGGGCGAGGTGACGCGCGACTGGACCGGCTTCTACCTGGGCGCGCACGGCGGCGGTCAGCATGCGTCATCCTCGGGAAGTGCGACCACGCTGAACGGGACGACCGACGCCAATGCGCAGCGCGAGGCGGCGAAATGGAGCGCGCCCAGCGGCCTGATGGGGTTGCAGGCCGGCTATAACCGCCAGTTGTCGAACCGCTGGGTAGTCGGCGTCGAGGCGGATTGGAGCCGCACCTATCTGCGTGATCGGGTGAAGACCTTGTCGCTTGATCCGGGCATGGCCAAGCAGGGCTATCTGGAAGCCGACCGCGCCTTCGACGTCAGCTGGACGGCGGGCGTCCGCGCTCGACTGGGCTATGCCTTCAGCGACCGTTTCATGGCCTATGGCGCGGGAGGACTGGCCTTGGCGCACGAGACCCAGTCGCGTGATCAATATGTCTCCAACTCGGGCCACGTCTCGGCGCCCCTGGGCAGCGAGACCAGCATCTTCTTCGTCGAGCGCGCCTCGGTGACGCGCAAGGGCTTCTCGGCAGGGCTGGGCGCCGAATACGCCCTCAACGACCGCTGGTCCCTTCGCGCCGAGTACAACTACAGCCGCTTCGGCAAGCAGGATGTGGACTTCGCCAAGGCGCGGGCCGGCACCGGCGCCAACTACACCAGTCAGCGTCAGATCGGGGTTGAAATCTATGATCCGTCGAAGGATCCGGCCATGGCCTGGCTGTGCGCCATCGACGCCTCGTTCTGCAGGCCGCGCGAGCGGCCGGTCTATGAGACGATCCAGCATAAGGGGTCTTCGACGGTGGAGGAGGGGCGGCGCACGTCCAGCGACCTGGACCTGCATGCGATCCGTATCGGCCTGAACTTCCGGTTCTGAGGCGGGGATGACGATGAGCGGCACGTCGACGGCCGTTGTGGTCGAGCCCCAGGCGCGGCGGTCGCGTCGCCGGCGCAGCGCCTGGGGGCGCGGGGTGGCGGCGTCGCTGCTTCTGCATGCGGCGCCCCTGTTGATCGCGAGCGGCTTCTGGGCCACTCGGCCCGAGGCGGTCCAGATTCCGGATCAGGTCTTCGAAGTCGAACTGGTGCGGATGCAGGCCCCGCCCAGGCCGCCTTCGGAACAGCCGCCGGGTCCGCAGCAGACCGAGGCCGCAACTGCGCCGGCCCAACCCAGGCCGCCGATCCAGCCGCGCCCATCAACGGCCGTCCCCGCGAACGTGGAGACCCTGCCCTTGACGGTGGAGCCTGAGCCGACGCCGACGGTTTCGGCGGCGCCGCCCGCACCTGCGACGACGGCGCCGCCTGCTCGCCCTGCGCCTCCGGCGTCCGTCGCCGCATCGGCGCAGACGTGGGAGGGGATGCTGCTGGCCCACCTGGAACGACGCAAGCGATACCCGGCGGAAGCTCGCGCCCAGCGGCGCCAGGGCGTGGCCTATGTCCGCTTCGCCATGACCCGGGACGGACGGGTTCTTTCCGCGGAGCTGGAACGCAGCTCAGGCTATCCGGCGCTGGACCGCGAGGCCGTGGCCCTGCTTCGCCGGGCCCAACCTCTGCCCAAGCCGCCGCCGGAAGTTCCCGGCGATCCGGTCAGCCTGTCCGTGCCGGTCGAGTTCTTCATGCGAAGTCGGTGAAGCGTTGGATCAGGCGGGCGGGACGCGATCGTCCAGGACCATTCCGCCGACGTCGGTGACGGGGCGCGCTCGATGGAGGGGATGCGCCTGGATGTCATTCGGCTTTTCCAGGGAGAACTGGGCGCCGACCAGTGAGTCATCCTTGGCGCAGAAGGGGTTTACCTGTCCCTCCCAGCCGCCGTTCAGCGAGCAGGAATAGCATCCCGAAACCAACAGGCTGCAAAGCGAGGCCGCGAGGACCTTGAGGCGTCGAGCATGCATTTCCGTTTGGCGGGGGCGATCCATGGCGCGACCCTAACATGGGTTGCGCAATTGGAAACGGCGGCTCCGGATGGAGCCGCCGTCGACGAGACGAACCAGGGCGAAGTCTTACCGACGAACCCGCGCCTGCAGGTCCTGGATCCGACGATCGAGATAGGACCGCTCGTCCGCAGAGGCCGTATACTTGCCGAAGGCGGCCTCAAGGCGGACCAGGTCGCCCATTTCCACGCGAATGTCCGCGGCGTCGGCGCGGGTGACCGATCCCAAACGCTCGGCGGCGGCCAGGGAGGTTTCCAGCTCGGTCAGGCGGGCGCGCGGCGTCGCGGGGGGCGTCGTCGCGGGCCCGTCGCCAAGGCGGGCGTCCAGGGCGTCGAGGCGCGTATCGAGATCGGCGCGTTCATTGGCGCTGATCGACCCGTCCGCGAGATAGCGGGCTTCAAGCTGGATCAACGCCTGATAATCCGTTCTCAACTGGGTGGCCTGGGTGCGCGTGATGCGTCGCGCGTTTACGGCGGCGTTGATGCGGCTTTCGAAGTCCGCCCGTCCCTGGGCGACGGCGTCCGTATCGGCGTATCCGGGCGCGCCTGCGTCGAGCGTCTGGATCAAGGCGGAGTATCGGGCGTTCAGGTCCGCCCGTTCATTCGCCGAGAACCGGCCGTCGGCGGCATATTGGGTCTCCAGGCGAACAAGGCCGTCGTAGTCAGCGCGAAGCCTGGTCGAGGCCGAACTCGAAATGGAGCCGGAGCGAACGCCCTGATCCACGCGCGAGTTGAACTGCGTCTGGCCTGTCCGCAACGGGCGTTCCGCGCGCAGCCAGGCCTGATCCATGGCCGACAGGCCCAGGCGATCGCCGAACAGCGTGCCGACGATGGCGCCGAGACGATCCTGGTTGGTCTGGTTGTTCGTCGATTGGGCCTGGGCGGCGCCGGTGCTGAGGATCAGCAATGCGCTCGTGGCGATCGGCGCAAGCCTTGTGGTCTTTTTCATGGGATGGGCTCCAGCCGTCTACGGGTATGAGATTCGAACGACAGTTAACCCCATTGGTTGCCGAGGCCGATGGCCAAGCGTGGCCGTTTTACAATCTTTCAAACTGCCGCCATGGCCCTAGGCCGTCTCGCCCGAGGGGAAAGAAGGGGGTTAGCCGCAGAAGGCCCTGACGATCTTGCCTGTCGAGGGATGGGTTTCGATGGTCACGCGCTCCTGGCGATAGTCCTGGGTGACGGGCTGTCCCGGTTGGATCTGGCGCACGCTGGAGGCGCCGGTGAGCCGCCGGGCCTGCTCGTCGGTGATGCGATCCCGACCCGCCAGCGCCTCAGCGGCGTCGGGTCTGCAAATCGCCGCCAGGTTTTCATCCGCAGGCGGGGCTGCGCTTTCACAGCCAGAGAGCATAAGCGCCGCCAAGGCCAGGCCGCCGACGGCGCCAAAGGTTGAACCAGGAATCATGAGGCGTCCTCCGATGCCCAATGAATGGGTCAGCGCCTGAAAGGATGCAGCGCCTCGCCCTCAGGCGGTCCGCGCCGGATGGTAGAGCTTCGCCGTGGCCTGGGCGAGTTCGGCCATTTTCTCGCGGAGGTCGACGGGTTCCAGCACTTCAGCCTCGGGGCCGAGGCGCAGCAACTCGGCCGCAGCGTGCCATAGGGTCTTGCCGATCGGGAAGCGGGCGATGCGCCAGCCGTCGGCGTCTGCGGTCTGATCGAGTTGCAAGCGCGCTTTGATATAGGGCCGGCTCAAGGCGTCGAGCAGGCTCACGCCGTCCTGCGAGAGGCGGACGACGGCGACATGGGGGTGCATCTCGGCTTCGAGGCGCAGGGTCGAGTCTCGCCAGTAGGCGGCCAGATCGAAGGCGGCGGGGCGGTCGAAGGCGTCGTCGTGGGTCGTGCAGTCGAGAACGCGAGCGACCCGATAGGTCCGGACGTCGCCGTCGATCAGTCCGGCCAGATACCAAGCGCCGGCCTTGAGCACGAGGCCGAGCGGGGCCAGGCGTCGGCGCCTTTCCGAACGCCAGCTCTGGTAGCGGATCGTGATCAGGGTCCCGCGCAGGACCGCGTCGGCGATGGCGCGCAGGTGTTGCGGCTCTTCGGCCTCGCCGAACCAGTTTGGCGCATCCAGGTGGAACCGCTCCTGGGTTCGACCAGCGTCCTGGCGCAGGTGCGCCGGCAGGGCGGCCATCAGCTTGTTCTGGGCGGCGATCATCGCCGCATCGAGGCCGAGCGCGGCGGCCGGGCCCGGCAGTCCCGCCAGGAACAGTGCGCCGGCTTCGCTCTGCGACAAGCCGTTCAATCGCACCCGGTAGCCGTCGAGCAGTCGATAGCCGCCGTCCGCGCCTCTGTCGGCGTAGACGGGGACGCCTGAGGCCGCCAGGGCGTCGATGTCGCGATAGATGGTCCGCACCGAGATCTCGCAGGCTTCCGCGAGTTCGGGCGCTGTGACCCGCCCCCTGGCCTGAAGGGTGGTGAGAATCGACAACATTCGGCTCGCGCGCATGAACCCTTGAACCATACATGACAGAAGGTGTCAGGTATGGGGGCTTACGACAGGTCATCGACAACACGCCTGATGGAAACGGCCATGACCGAAATGCAACCGATCACCCTCTATTACTCGCCCCAGAGCCGTGCGACCGGGACGCGGGTGCTGCTGGAGGAACTGGGCGCGCCCTATGATCTCCATGCCCTGAACGCCAAGACGGGCGAGCAGCGGCAGCCCGCCTATCTCGCGATCAATCCGCTGGGCAAGGTGCCTGCCGTTCGCCAGGGTGACGCCTTGGTCACCGAACAGGTCGCCATCACCCTCTTCCTCGCGGACCTCTTTCCGCAGGCGGGACTGACGCCCGCGGTGAACGACCCGCTGCGCGGTCCCTATCTGCGCTGGATCGCCTATTACGGATCGTCGTTCGAGCCGGCGCTGATGGACAAGGCCCTGAACCGCGAGCCGGCGCCGATCAATCAGTCGCCCTATGCCGACTATGACACCATGCTGGCGACGTTGGAGGCGCAGCTTGCGCGCGGGCCCTATCTGCTGGGCGAGCGCATGACGGCCGCGGACATCCTGTGGGGCGTCGCGCTCAGCTGGACCATAATGTTCGGCATCGTGCCGAAGAAGGAGACGTTCGTGCGCTATGCGGAGCGGATCACGTCGCGGCCCGCGTTCCAGCGGATCACCGCCGCCGACGCCGAGATGGCGGCCCAGCACGCCGCCGCAGTCGGCGGCTGACGGCGCTCGTCAGCGGGTGTGGGCCGCCTGGGCGATCGCGTCGGCCGTCGATTTCAGACGCGCGAGATCGACGCCCAGAGCGCGCAGCGCGCGAGGGGCCACGCCTTCCGACATGTCGGCGACGACCGCCACGACGTGGGCGCCGAGCAGGGGGCTGTGGCTCTTTCGGGGCGCCGCCAGGGCCTGCATGACCGCCTGGCCCGAGGCGGCGGCCTGATAGGGGCCAGAAGGCGTCGGCAAGGGCGCGGCGGTCGGCGTCTCTGCGATCAGGCCGATGCCGCGAAGGGCGTCGGCGTATTGCTGATCGATCGCGGCTCTCAGGGCGTCGGGCTCGGCGCCGGCCTGTTCGAAGGCGTGTCGCGCCGTGCCGTCGGGCAGGTCGAGCGCCGCCAGCAGGAAGTGTTCGGCGCCGGGCTGCCGCTGCTGATCCTGAAGGGCGTAGGCTTCGGCCCGTTCGCAGAGACGTTTGACGGCGCCCATGTCGTCGAGCTTGGATTTGAGGCCTTGGAACATCGAAGAATCCTTATCTGGAGCCGTCTGCCGTGACATCGGACAGTCGTTTGTGGGCCGCCTGCTTGGTGATCCCCAGGGCCTGGGCGATCCGCGACCATGACCAGCCCTGGCGCAGGGCCGCGCGGACGGCCTCGCGTTCGACGCTGTCCGCCAGTCTGCGAAGGGCGACGACCGCCGCGAGCCCTTCGGCGGGGTCGGTCGGAATGACGATGTCGCGCAGATCGGTCATGCGTCAACCTTAGTTGACGGCAACGATTGCGTCAACTCTGGTTGACGGTCATGCAAGGCCGCGACAGCTTGGCGCCGCCCTTGCTCGCGTCTGACATGGAACCATGCGGGGAGCGGCGAGATGGCGGCGATCACGGGCGGGGGCGGGCTGACCCAGCAGCTTTACGGCAAGTTGTTCGAGCGACTGAACACGGATGGCGACGATGCGCTTTCGCGCGCGGAGGTCGGCGCGGCCAGCGGGGTCTCTGCAAAGGACGCCGAGGCGGCGTTCAAGGCCCTGGACGCCGACGGCGACGGCCGGGTGGTTCGCGCGGAGATGGCGCCGTCCGATCGCTTCGCCGCCGACACGATCAACGCCATGCTGGTCGCGCAGGAAGCGGTAACGCCCGAAAACGACAGGAAGATCGTCGCCAGTCTGTTCGCGAGGGCGGACCTGGACGGGGACGGAGCCTTGAGCGCCGAGGAGATGGACGCCGAGCGTGCGGTGCGCCGATCGGCCAGCGTCGACGCCGGCTACAGCCCCACCCAGCTCTTCCTGGCCAGGGACCTGAACGGCGACGGCCTGCTGCGTCCCGACGAGGTCCTGGTGGGTCATAGGGTGAAGCTGAAGCTCGGCGGCGATCCGATCCGGGCCGACCCGGCTCAAGCGGCGATCCGGCCCGTTTCGATCCACGGCGACGCTGGGCAAATAGCGCCGGGTGAACCGGATCCGTTCGAACGTCGGCAGAAATTGCTTGATCGGTTCGAGAGCAAGACGCCGCCGCCCGATACTCCGTCCGCCGATACGACGCCTGCCGGAGGCTTTCGCCATTCGACGCGGGAACGGGATGAGATGAAGGAGCGGGCGGCCGCCGAAATAACGGCGGGGCCGATCAGCGATGCGCTTGTCGCCCGACTGATGCGGAACATCCTGCAGGGTTGGAATGCGGCCCCGACCTCCGTCGACACCTCGGCATGACGACGTCAGGGCGTGGTTTCCCCATGTCGCCTGACGCCAGCCTCGTGGCAGGGCAGGCGGCGTCGAAATAGACAAGGCTCATCTTGTCGCCGTCGACGCCTCGCCTGAATAGCCGATTACCGGCATGGCGAACGACCGGGCGATCCGTGCAAGGCGCGCCTATCAGAACTCGAACGCGCCCTGCGTCGGCGAGGCGGGTTTGCCGGGTTTCGGCTCGATGATCTCGACACCCTCAAGGCGCAGCATGCGGACCTTGGATTCCGATCCGCCAGGGGCGGAGAAGCCGCCGATCTTGCCGCCGGCGGCCAGGACGCGATGGCAGGGAATGATCAGCGGCACAGGGTTGGTCGACATGGCGACGCCGACGTCGCGAGCCCTCTCAGGACCCACGCCCAGGTCTCGAGCGAGGGCGCCGTAGGTTGTGGTTTCACCATATTTGACCTGGCGAAGGGCTTGGTAGATCCGCGTGAAAAACACGTCCTGCCCGCCGAGATCGACGGGGATTTCGGAAAAGTCGACGGCTTCGCCCTCAAAATACCGGGTTGCGGCGGCGATCACCCCATCGATGCGTGCATCGGGCGTGCCGTGTCGTGCGTCCGGCGCCCGACGTGTGCGCCAGCGCCGGACGTCGGCGTAATCCTGGGCGGGAAGGAGAAAACCGACGACCCCGGCGTCGTTCCAGGCGATCGCGCATTCGCCGGCCGCCGTGGGAAAGGTCGTGTAGCTGGGAGCGGTTGCGTAGGTCATTTGAACCTTCAAGCCTCGATCAGGTCGCCGGGTCGTCCGAGCATCTTTCGGATCATCTGGGCTTGAAAGGGGCATAGCGCGAGGCGTCGAAGGGGATGAAACCTTTCGCGCCTAGGGTTTCGCTCCAGCCTTCGGACAAAGGGGCTGCAACGGCGTCGCCTGCCTGACCCAGCAGGGCCGCGCCCAAGGCGGCGCAATCGACGGCGGCTTCACGGCAGGTCACCGGGCCCGGCGGCAGAGGTTCCGAGCGCCACAGGGGCGTCAGGGCGGCGGCGCGATCCGGGTGATCGGCGGCGAACTTGCGCCAGGGCTCCTCGGCCAGGGCGGCGATGTCGGCGCGTCCTTCCTGAAGGTCTGCAAGCGCGCCTTCGTGGGTGCGTGCATGACGCAGGCCGGAGAAGTCCATCGGTGCGATCCCGACCGAACCAAGCGCCTCCGCCTGGACCAGGGCGCCGGAGGTCGAGCCGGGCAGAACTTCGCTGTAGCGCAGGTCGCGGGCGCGCGACGCGAGCTCGGTCAGGTCGGCGATCGCCGTGTCGCGGCGCGTCAGCAGAACGCCGCGATAGCGGTCGAGCACGCCGGGCGGCGTATCCAGCACCGCGACGGCCTGCAGCCGAGGGCATTCGCGCATCTTCACGAAGGCGCCGAGGTTGGTCATGGCCACATCGACCTCGCCCCGGCACATGGCGTCGGCGAGGGCGTCCGGCGTATCGAGCAGGACGACGTGTGCGGGCCGTCCGGCGACCTGCTCGACCGCCCTGGCGAGGGGCGCGAGGGCCGCTTCGCGATCATACTGCGGATAGCTGTAGGTCCCCACGCGAAGAGCGGGCGAGGCGTCCTGCGGCGCCGCCAACACAGCGAGAAGCATGAGCAGCATGACGGCGGCCTATCCGGGGTTGCGCATCATTCAGCGGCCGGAGCGGGCCGCGGCCATTCCAGGCCGGCGGTATTGAATTCCAGCACCGGCTCGCCGGCGGCGTAGATGGACATCTGCAGGCGGGTGACGTCGGCCGATTTCACATGGCGAACAAAGCGCTCGGCGTTCGCGATGAAGGCGATGTTCGGCTCCATGCGTTCGGAGCTGTTTCCGGAAAAGGACTGAGCGGGGTCATCGTCGAAGCGCGCCTTGATCCTGCAGTCGGGATTGATCCAGCAATCGATCTGACCGCGGCCGTTGAGCGTGATGTAGGCGTCCAGGCCATGTTCAGACGACTGGCGGATGCAGAGGTCGGCGGTGACGGCCTCGTCGTTCTGAGACCGCTGGAATCCGTTGGTCGAGGTGGTGCAGGCCCAATGGTCGGTCCCGTCCGTCATGGCGTTCCGCTGCTCTTCATAATGCCACGGGCTTTTGGGGGCGGGTGGAACGGCGTCTTCCTTCGTCGCTGAGGCGGGCGCCTTGGCGCCCGACCCGTTGCTGGCGGCGACGATAATGGCCGCGCCCGCCAGGCAGGACAGACCAATCGCCGCGATCCAGCCTATCGTGCGGCTTCTGGGCGGCTTGGCGCCGGGCATGGAGGCGGACGGAACGGGGGGAGGCGACGCAGCGACCCTCGCCGCCGGGGCGACATAGGGGGGAGGCGAGACCTCGCCAGAGATGGCGCGCCGGATCAGCCCGGCCATGCGTTCGAAAGCCGGCTGATCCTGGATGTCGAACAGGACGCTGTTCTCATCGCCCGCCGCGCCCAGGGCGCCGGCGCGATCCTCCATCCCTCCGAGCACAGTCAGTTGGAGATAGCCGCGGACCCCGTGCCCGGCGGGGCGAAATTGGACGGCCTGGATGGCCTTCAGTGCAATATGCTTCTGGCCGGCGAGGCCATGGATCATGAAGCTGAGAGCGCCGCTGCGGGCTATGGTCACCTCGCGACCGTCGAACCGGATCGATCCGCCTGCGCTGTTCGCGATCGCGCCGGGGCCGTCCGGCATCAGCGATGCGCCCATCTGGGGCAGCACCTTGGGTTCACGCTCAAGCATCAGGGTCATCACAAGGGCTGCGATCCAGCCGACGATGGTCCATCCCAGCAGGAAGTTGAACAGCAGAATCTCGCCGCGGCCGCGCCGCTTCTGCGCGAAGGCGATCATGCTCGGTACGAAATAGCCGACAAGCAGCAAGATGAAGCCGATGAACAACTTCGACCCTCCCCCAGAGGTTCAATCGTGGGTCAACTCCCTGCAGCCGACCCGTCAGCCAAGCTGATAGGGGCAAGCCCCGGGAAATGCATCAGGAAACGATGAATTGCAGGGGGCGGATTGCCGGTTTGTTCGCGTGGCCTGCAGTGTCGCTCAGTCGGATGCCGCTGCGGCTTGTCGTCTCGCGAGCCGCGTGGTGCGCGCGCAGGCCAGGGCGAAGGCGACCAGGAAGAGGTATCCGGCGAAGGGAATGAAGAAGGCTGGGCCGACCGCGCCGGCTGCATCGGCCACGGCGCCGGCCAGCGGCGGCAGGATCGCGCCGCCGATGATGCCGAAGACGAGCAGGCCGGACGTGGCGGAGGCGGAGGCGCTGGAACGCTCCAGCGTCAGGCTGAAGATGGTCGGGAACATGATGGAGTTGAAGAAGCCGACGCCCAGGGCGGCATAGGCGGCGGTGGCGCCTTCGGACTGGGTGACGACGAGGGCCAGGGCGGCGGCGATGATCGTGCAGATCGACAGGAGATAGCCTGCCGGCACGCGGGTGAGCAGGGCGCTGCCGACGAACCGGCCGACCATGGCGGCGCCCCAATAGTACCAGCCCACCATGTGTCCCGCCTCATGCGGCGGCAGGCCCAGGCCCTCGGCGGAGCTGATGAAGGGGATCAGCAGGGCGCCGATCGTCACCTCGGCTCCCACGTAGAAGAAGATGGCGGCCCCGCCGAACACGGCCCAGCCCGAGCGGAAGGCGGCGAGCGGCGAGGCGGCCTGTTCGGGGCGGCGGTCGGCGACGGCGGCTTCGATCCGCCGGCGCGCGGTCCACAGGAAGAAGGCGACGACGGCGAAGAAGGCGCCGACGGCGAGGAAGGCGAAGTCGATCGAGCGCAGGGATTCTCCACGCGCGGCTGGGGTGATCACGGCGTCCGCGGCGAAGACGCCGCCCGTCAGCAGGATCGTCGAGCCGATCACGGGGCCGAGCGTGGCGCCGAGAGAGTTGAAGGCCTGGGAGAAGGTCAGTCGCAGATGGGCGGTCCGGGGCTCGCCCAGAGCCGCCGACAGGGGGTTGGCGGCGACCTGGAGCAGGGTGACGCCGCTGGCGATGATGAAGAGCGAGGCCAGCACCAGAGCATAGACGTCGACCAGGGTCGCCAAGGGAACCAGGACGCAACCCAGCACCATGGCGCCCAGGGCGGCGATGATGGCGCGGCTGTAGCCCAGCCTGGACAGGATCCAGCCGGCGGGCAGGGAGGCGACGCCGTAGGCGATGAACCAGGCCGAGGCGGTCAGCATGGCCTCGGCCGTCGTCAGGTCGAAGACCCGCTTCACCGCCTGGATCAGCGGGTCGATCAGGGCGGTGACGAAGCCCCATGCGAAGAAGAGGCTAGTGACATAGGCGAAGGCCAGGCCTGCGGGCCGATGTTCTGCGGGCTGAGTGTTCATTCGCGCTCTTTCAGGGAGAAGCGGCGGGCAAGGAGAGGTTGCGAGCCGGGCGGATCAACCCGCCGGCTGCGCGGCGGCTTCGGCCTGCAGTTCGGCGATCATGGCGTCGCGCATGGCGAATTTCTGGATCTTACCGGTGACGGTCAGGGGGAAGTCGCGCGTGAAGCGGACATAGTGGGGCAGTTTCTGGTGGGAGATCTCGCCCCGGCAGAATTCCAGCAGCTCCTCGCGATCCATGGTCTCGCCCTCGATCAGCATGACCCAGGCGCAGACCTGTTCGCCGTAACGGTCGTCCGGCACGCCGAAGACCTGAACGTCCTGAATCTTGGGGTGGCGATAGAGGTATTCCTCGATCTCGCGCGGGTAGAGATTCTCGCCGCCGCGGATGATCATGTCCTTCAATCGCCCGACGATCTGGCAGTAGCCCTCCTCGTCGAAGGTCGCCAGGTCGCCGCTGTGCATCCAGCCGTCGGCGTCGATGGAGGCGGCGGTCTGTTCCGGATCGTTCCAGTAGCCGATCATGACGGAATAGCCGCGCGTGCAGAGCTCGCCCGGCCGGCCATAGGGCAGGACGGCGCCTTCGGCGTCGACGATCTTGCATTCGACATGCGGATGGATGCGCCCCACGGTCGAGACGCGCCGCTCCAGCGGATCGTCGCCGCCGCTCTGGAAGCTGAGCGGGCTGGTCTCGGTCATGCCGTAGCCGATGGTGATGTCGCGCATGTGCATGCGGTCGATGACCTTGCGCATGACCTCGATCGGGCAGGGCGAGCCGGCCATGATGCCGGTGCGCAGCCGGGTCAGGTCGAACTCGGCGAAACGCGGATGCTCCAGTTCAGCGATGAACATGGTCGGGACGCCGTACAGAGCCGTGCAGCGCTCGGCGGCGGCGGCCTGAAGCGTCGCGAGCGGATCAAAGCCCTCGCCGGGGAAGATCATGGCCGAGCCGTGCGACAGGGCCGCCATGACGCTGAGCACCATGCCGAAGCAGTGATAGAGCGGCACGGGCGTGCAGATGCGGTCGTCCGGCGTGATCGCCATCGCGGCCCCAGCCATGTAGCCGTTGTTCAGGATGTTGTGGTGGCTCAGCGTCACGCCCTTGGGGCGTCCGGTGGTGCCGCTGGTGAACTGGATATTGATGGGGTCGTGGCAGGTCAGGACCGCCTCGACCGCGCGGAGACTGTCCGGCCCGACGTCGCGGCCCAGGGCCTCGACGGCGTCGAAGCCGAGTGCGCCCGCCAAGGTCGGCGACTCCATCTGGATGACCAGCTTCAGATCGGGCAGGCGTCGCGCATTCAGGCCTGCGGGCGAGGCCCGGTCCAGTTCCGGGGCCAGGGTGCGGATCAGGGTCGGATAGTCGCTGGTCTTGAAGGGCGGCGACAGCACCAGGGCGCGGCACCCGACCTTCTTCAGCGCATACTCCAACTCGTCCAGACGATAGGCGGGGTTGATGGTGGTCAGGATCAGTCCGGCCCGGGCGGCGGCGAACTGGGTGATGATCCATTCGACGCGATTCATCGACCAGATGCCGATGCGGTCGCCGGGACGCAGGCCCGAGGCCAGAAGTCCGGAGGCGAAGTCTCCGGCGCGGCGGTTCAGCTCCGCCCAGGTCAGGCGGACGTCCTGTGCCGTGCAGACCACGGCCTCGCGGTCGCCCCAGCGATCCGCGGCCTGGGCCAGGGCGGCGCCGATGGTGTGGTCCAGAAGGGCGGGCTGGCGGGAGCCCTGAACGTGACTTTCCATGTTCTGCTCCATGCGAGGCTCGCCCTCTTTCTGATTCAGGCCTTGGCCGGCGGTGGGACGACGCACACGAACTGGGCTTCATCCGTGGTCGAACCCTCGCCCTTCCAGCGCGCCGTAGCGGGGTAGGCGCACAGCGGCCGGGTGCTGAGGGCGGGGCCCGTCGGCATGTTCAGCAGGGGCGCCAGGTCGTTGGCGTATTTGCTGGCCACGATCCGATCCGGCGCCGATCCGCTTTCGACCCAGGCGTCGAGGACGGCCAAGCTGTCGAAGGCGTTGGGGCCCGGGCCGCCGAAGCAGTGGCCCATGGCGGGCACCATGAAGAGGCGGGCGAACTGATCGACTTCGTCCACGCCCATGGTTTCGCGGACGTTCTCGAAATACTGGATGGTGCCTTCGGCGGGCAGGGCCGCGTCGTTCCAGCCGTGGTACATCAAAAGCTTGCCGCCCGAGGCCTTGAAGGCGGACATGTCCGGGTTGTCGGAATCCGTGATCCCGGCCATCCGCTCGCGCGCCGTGTCGAAGCTCTTGTCGAAATCGAACTGGTCCAGCGTCCAATCGGCGTCATTGAAGACGAAGTTGGCGAAGAAGGAGCGGGCGAAGTCGGGATGCTGGGCCGCGTCGCCGCTGATCCACAGGTCCCAGCCCGAACGCTGGGCCTCGCCGCCCGGCGCGAAGCCGGGATAGAGGGCGGCGCCGGTCACGCCCCGGCGCGGGCCGCCGTAAAGGCCCTGCACGGCGGCGAGCTGTTCGGCGCTCAGGCAGCCTTCGGCGGCGTTGCGGTCGCACAGGAGCGAGGCGGGATCGAAGCGGCAGATGCGCGGGTCCTCGATCACGCCGTCCTTGACGCCGTCCAGAGTGTCGCAGGCCTCAAGCACGGCGGTCTGGATGCGGGTCAGGTTGGCGGCCTTCAACCGGCTGGCCGGGTTCTGGTGCGCGACTTTCCAGGACCAGGCGAAGCTGGTCATCAGATGGGTCCAGGGAGCGCCCGGGGCGCCGGCTACGACGCCGTCGAAGTCGTCGGGATAGCGTTGGGCCGCCATCAAGGCTTCGCGTCCGCCATCCGAGCAGCCCTGGAAATAGGATCGGCGAGGGGCCTGGCCGTAATAGGCCGCGATCACGGCCTTGGCGGCGACGGCAGTGACATGGTTGGCGCGATGGCCGAAGTCGATGATCCGTTCCGGCTGGTTCAGCGCCCAGGAGGCGTCCTTGCCGTCCGCGCCGGGTTCGACATGGCCCATGTCGGTGGCCGCGACGGCATATCCGCGCGCGACGGCCGGGCGCATCGACAGGCGCGGCGGGCCGAGCGAGCCGCCGAAGCCGGCGTTGCCCATGGCGGCGAACTTGCCGTTCCAGCCGTCGGCGACCGGCAGCCAGACCTCGGAATGAATCTCGGATCCCGGGACCGGCGTCAGGGTGAGCGAGACGCGGCAATAGGGCGCCGAGGCGGGCAGGGCGGGAACGCCGAAGGCGTCGATCGGCTGGCGGTCGCCCGTCTTCATGGCCGTGGCGGCGTCGACCCGCGCATGGGACAGGCGAAGGTTCAGCAGGGCGGCGCAGGCCGGGTCGGCGGCCGAAGGCGCGGCGACCGCCGGGGCCTGGGCTTGGGCCTGGGCGGCGCAGGCGAAGGCGAGAACCGCGAGGGCGCTGGCGCCGGCGAGGCTGGTTCTGGTCATCATCATCCGATCCTTCAACCGGGGTGAGAGGGCGCGGCGGCGCGGGCGGTTATGTCGTCGACCATCTGGGCGTGGGTGCGCCGGTCGATGGGGTAGAACCAGATCAGCCCTGCGGAGATCAGGGTTCCGGCCAGGGGCGCCCAGAACATCAGGTTCTTGATGTCGGCCAGGGTTTCCGGGCTCTGGGCGACGTTGGGCGTGTAGCCGAAGCGGGTCAGTGCCATGCCGAGGACGCCTGCGCCCAGACCCAGGGCCACCTTCTGGCCCAGGACGGTCAGGCCGAAGACCAGAGACTCGGTCCGAACGCCGCTGCGCCATTCGCCGTACTCCACGGTGTCCGGCAGCATGGACCAGAAGCAGACCACATAGGCGGCCGCGCCGATCGCCTGCAGCCCCAGGGCGCTGAACAGCAGCGTCAGGGACTGGTCGTCGGCCACGTGCCACAGGATGAGGCCTGCGACGGTCGGCACGGCGCCGGCCAGCCAGCTGTTGCGCTTTCCGATCAGGCGCAGGGCCACCGCCCACAGCGGCGTGGTCAGGACGATCGTCAGGGCCATGACGCCCAGGGCTATGCTGCCCAGGCCGGCGTCTCCGACGATATATTTGAAATAATACAGCAGGTTCTTGGAGAACATCGTGGTGGAGAAGGAACTGATCACGATGGCCGCCAGCAGCAGGTGAAGCGCCCGGTTGGAGGCCAGGCTGCGCCAGGCCTCGCCGAAGGGACGACGGGGCGGGGAGGCCTGGTCGGCGACGTCCAGCCCCCGGCTGCCCCAGGCCGTCAGCAGGAGGCAGCCGGTGGCGACCACGCCGTAGACGGCGCTGAGGATGAACCATCCCTGGCGACCTCCGGTCCCTCCGCCCAGGGCCGTGGCCAGGGGCAGGGTCAGGGTGGCGACGATGATGGCGGCCAGGGCGCCGCAGACCATGCGGAAGCCCGTCAGGTCGCCGCGCTGGGCGCTGTCCGTCGTGACGCGCGCGAACAGCGAAGCATAGGGAATGGCCACCACGGCGTAGAGGGTGCGGAACACCAGCTGGCTGATCAGGGCGAAGGCGACGGCGCCGACCGTCTGGGCGCTGGGGCCGACGAAGAGGACGACGAAGGCCGGGGCCAGGAGCGGCCCGCCCAGCACCAGATAGGGCCGGTAACGGCCCCAGCGGCTGCGCGTGCGGTCGGCGACAAGGCCGACGACGGGGTCCATCGCCGCGTCCCAGATCAGGGCGATCATATAGATGAGACCCGCCGTCTGGGCCGGCAGGCCGATGACGTCGGTATAGAAGAACAGCAGGTAGAGCTGCGTCATCTGCCAGTACAGATTGCAGCCGAAATCCCCCACGCCGATCGCCAGCTTGCGACCCGCGGATATGCGCACGGGCGCCGTCGCCGGGATGTGCCCCATATTCCCAACCCCTTCCAAGCCCACGATTTTTTAGGCTGGACTTGCATCCAGCGCATTTCTTATTGTCCAACTGTATAACGAGTTTTTCGTGAGGTCGATAGGCGAATGCAGCAACTGATGTTCGACATCGACGGACCCCGGTTCGTCGACGCCCAGGGGCGGCACGCCATTCTTCGCGGCGTCAATCTGGGCGGAGATACGAAGATCCCGCTCAGCCACGCGGGGCCGAATCCGCCGCGCGACTTCTCCGATCATCGCGACGTGAGCTTCATCGGCCGTCCCTTCCCGCTGGAGGAGGCGGACGAGCATCTGGGGCGCATTCGCGGGTGGGGGTTCAACGTCCTGCGCCTGCTGACCACCTGGGAGGCGGTCGAGCATGCGGGGCCTGGCCAGTATGACGAGGCCTATCTGGACTATCTGACCGCCGTCTGCGCCAAGGCGAACGAGCATGGACTGGCGGTCTTCATCGACTTCCATCAGGACGTCTGGAGCCGGATGAGCGGCGGCGACGGCGCCCCCGGTTGGGTGTTCGAGGCGGTCGGTCTGAACCTGGCTGCGTTCGATGCGGCCGACGCCGTCCATGTGATGCAGCAGAGGTACGACTACGCCTCGCCCGAGCGTCGTCAGGAAGATCGCTATCCGATGATGAGCTGGCCGCGGAACTATCAGATGCCGGTGAACGGGATCATGTGGACCGCCTTCTTCGCCGGGGCGACCCTGACGCCGGAATGGCGAGTCGGCGGGCGCAATGTGCAGGACTTCCTGCAGGAGACCTATCTGGGCGCCATGCGGGCCGTGGCCGAGCGCCTGCGCCATCTGCCCAATGTTTTGGGTTTCGACAGCCTGAACGAGCCGAGCCTGGGTTGGGTCGGGCAGCCCCTGTCGCAGCGCCGGACCGGGCCGGACGCCGCCAGCGCCATGCCCGTCTGGCCGGGGCCGTCATGGACGCCGCTGGACGGCTTGAAGGTCGCGCGGGGCCTGTCTTCGACCGTGCCGGTGATGGCTCGCGGCGAAGGGCGCGGGATGCAGGTCTCGGGTGAGACCGTCCTCAACCCCGGCGGCGTCTCGATCTGGCTGGAGGACGGGCCGGATCCGTTCGAGGTCGCGGGCGCCTGGTCCCTGACTGAAGGCGAGGCGGCGGTTCGCGACGAGGACTTCTTCCGCGTTCATGACGGTCGCGCCCTGGATCACGAGCAGGACTTCATGGCGCCCTTCTTCGCCCGGGTGGCGGCGGCGATCCGCAGCCTTCGTGCGGACTGGCTGCTGTTCGGGGAGATGTGTCCCTACCTGATGCTGCAGGGCAAGACCTTCCCCCAGCCGATGCCGGAGCGGACGGTCAACGCCAGCCACTGGTACGACATCGAGATTCTGGGGACCAAGCTGTTCGATCCCGATCGGGCGCATGACGAGGATCGCCAGAGGTACGGGTTCCAACTGGGCTTCATCCGCGCCATGGGCCTGTCGATGCGCGACGGCGGCGCGCCGACCCTGATCGGCGAGTTCGGCATTCCCTATGACCTGAACCACGGCGAGGCGTTCGAGCGCTGGGCCGAGGGCGAACGCGGGCCGGGGGTCTGGCGCGCCCATTCCCAGGCCCTGGGCGCCATGTACGACGCGATGGACGGACTGCTGCTGTCCTCGACCCAGTGGAACTATTCCGCGACCAATGCGAACGACCTGCGCGTCGGCGACAGCTGGAACCAGGAGGATCTGTCGATCTTTTCCCGTGACCAGACGACCACGGCCGATGATCCCGCCTCGGGCGCGCGGGCGCTGGAGGGTTTCTCGCGGCCTTACGTCCAGTGCGGGCAGGGAGTGATCGCCGGCATGACGTTCGACGGGACGGCCAACGTTCTGACGGCGACGATCGAGACGGATCCCGCCATCGAGGGCGCGACCGAGATCTTCGTGCCGAACTGGCGCTATCCGAACGGCGTCGCCGTCGCGATCTCGGGCGTGGAGGCCGAATGGAGACACGACGTCCAGGCCCAGGTCGTGGCCATATCGGCGCGCGGCGCGGGCGAGCTGAAGATCGTCCTGACCCCGGCCTGAAGCAAAAAGAAGGGGGCCTGCGCCCCCTTCCGTTCCTTCTTTTCAGCTTCGTTCAGCGCGCGCCGGAGGCGCGGCTGTCGCGCAACCGTCCCAGGGCGTCCAGACGCGCGGCCTGGGGCGCAGGGCCGGTCGTGACGCCGTCGGCGCCGATCAGCAGGGCGCGATCCGATCGGGCGTCGTAGCGCGGCCAGGCAGGCTGATGCGCAGCGTCGGGACGGCCGTCGCGAGCAAAGGCGACCCAGTAGTCGGCCATGGCGGCGGCGATCTTCTGGTCCGCCTCGGTGAAGGCGCCTTTCATCCGATCCAGGGTGTCGAAGCTGAAGGGGACGTCGGTGGCGTGACCCGCGCCGGCCGTGTCGCGACGCTTGCCTTCGGGCACATAGCCGAAGCTGTAGAGCCAGACCGGGCGTCCCTTGCCGGCGTCCAGCGCGGCCAGGCGGCGCGCCGGTTCGATGAAGGTCAGTTCGGACGGCATGTAGGTGTTCAGCCTGTCCCGGTCGCCGTAGATCGCCATCAGGGATTCGCGGCTCAGTCCGGCGTCTTCCAGCGTTCGGTCGGCCAGCATGCCTCGGAACAGGGCGGGGACGACGCCCAACTCCATGTCGGTGGCGCCGATGATCATGGGGACGTCGGCCTGGGCGCCGCGCGCGAAGGCGTCCATCACCTGGGCGACGACGAAACGACCGTCCACGAGCGGCCCCGAGTAGGTGTCCTTCTCGGGCGTCAGCAGGTCCAGGCGCCCCTTGACCTTGTCCGCGGGGATGGAGCGCAGGTCGGCGGTCGTGGCGTCGCGCAGGCTCTGCGCCGTCGCGAAGGCGACGCCCACGCTTTCGGCCGAACGCGCGCCGCCCGCCTCACGCAGCGCGGGCCAATGGTCGCGGCCGCCGCCCGACTGGACGACGGCGCGATGGAACAGGCCGCGCGCCTGGGGGATGTTCATCAGTTGCAGCACGGATCCGCCGCCCGCCGACTGACCCATGACGGTCACACGCGTCGGATCCCCGCCTAGGGCCGCGATATTGTCGTGGACCCATTTCAGGGCTGCGACCTGGTCCATCAGGCCGTAGTTGCCGGTCGGCTCGTCGCCGGCCTCGGCGGTCAGGGCCGGGTGGGCGAAGAAGCCGAAGCGGCCCAGGCGGTAGTTGAAGGTCACGACCACGGCGCCGCGCGCGGCCAGGCGGGCGCCGTCGAAGATCGGCTGGCTGCCCGAGCCCATGACGAAGCCGCCGCCGTGGATCCAGACGATGACTGGCGCGGGGCCGCCCGCATGATCCTTTGGCGTCCAGACGTTCAGGCTCAGGCAGTCCTCGCTGACGGGCAGGCGGGTCTGGGTGTCGTCCCACATGGGGCGGGCCTGGATGCAGTCGTCGCCATAGGCGCCGGCGTCGCGGACCTCGGTCCAGCGCGGGGCGGGGCGGGGGGCGCGCCAGCGCAGGTCGCCTACCGGCGGCGCGGCGTAGGGGATGTTCTTGAACGACAGGACCGCGCCTTCGTCCACGCCCCGGATCGGACCCTGGGCGATGCGCATCTCGACGGAGGGGCCAGCAGGCGATACGGCGGCGACGGGGCCCTGGGCGCAGGCGCCGACGGCGGCGAAGGTCAGGCCCAGGCAGGCGGCGGTCCAGCCGGTGCGGGTTTTCAACTGACGAAGCGTCTGGATCATTCTGGGCGTCCTCCCGATCGATGCGACGTGCGGGCTTCGTCGCTTGCCATTACGCTATGCAGATGCATAATGAATGTCGAGCGGGCTTTGACAGTTTCGACGGATGTCGTTCTGAATGGGCCGCTCTGGATGGATGAGTTCGGGCAGGCGGTTTTGGCCAAGGTGAACCTGAGGGTCCAGCAGCGGGAAGCGACGCAGGCCAACCTGCTGCAGGCCGCGCTGGAAGTTTTCTCTGAAAAGGGATTCGACGGCGCCTCGACGCGCGAGATCGCGGCCCTGGCCGGGGCGCACAACGCCCTGATCAAGTATCACTTCTCCAGCAAGGACGCGCTCTGGCGCGCCGCCGTCGCCTTCCTGTTCGAGCGCCAGGCCAAGGAATTGGCCATGCCGCGCCACGACGATCCGGCCTACGCCGACTTCAGGGCCTATGCCCGGGCGGTGATCCGCGCCGTGGTCCTCTACTACGCCAAGCATCCTGAGCACGCCCGCCTGATGGTTCAGGAAAGCATGCGCGAGAACGAGCGGCTGAACTGGGCCGTGGACGCCTTCATTTCCGACATCAGTCGCGTGTCGGGCCGCTTCATCGAGATGTGCAAGCGCGAGGGCATCCTGCCCGACGTCTCGACGCCGGCGCTCGTCTATATCTTCGTCGGCGCGGCCCAGACCTTCTACGCCCTGGCGCCGGAGGTTCGCCGCGTCTGGAACATCGACCCTTCCGACCCCGCCGTCATCGAGGCTCACGCCGACGCCCTGATCCAGGTGCTGGTCCGCTGAGGCGGGCCGTCGACATCATTCAAGAACAACCAACCAAGGAAACGACCATGATCCGCCGCCTCACCCTCGCCGCCGCCCTGGTCCTGACCGCAGGCGCGGCCCCCGCCCTGGCCCAGACGCCCGCTCAGGCGCCGGCCAAGTCGGCCGCCGAGGCCGCGCCCGCGCCCCGCTTCACGGTCGACACCACCATGGCCGAGCTGATCGCCGATCCGCAGGCCAAGGTCGTCGTCGGGGCCTTCTTCGAAAAGCGCCGCATCGCCGCCGGCGCTCCGCCGATGACGCCTGAGGAATCCGCAGGTCTGGCCGAAATGATCGGCGGCCTGTCGCCGCGGCAACTGGCGGAGTTCCCGCAGGCCAACCTGGATGACGCCGCCGTGGCCGAACTGGACGCCCTGCTGCGCGCTATCCCGGCGCAGCCCGCCAACTAGCGCCTTCGTTTCAGGCCGGGACCGATACCCGGCCTGGTCGAGGATATCGGCCGTCCAGACCGCGGAGGGGAAACCGCCATGTCGATGCTCAAGCTTGTCGTGGCGGGAGTCGCCTGCCTGTCCGTCGTGGGGGCGGCGCAGGCCGAGGACATGGAGGCGGTCGATCGCCCCTCGGCCCTGGCGGTCAACGGAGCGGCCGGCCCTATCGGCGTCGATACGCCTCGGCCGCGCCTGTCCTGGCGCCCTCCTGCGGCGCGGACACAGAGCGCCTATCAACTGCGCGTCGGGGTTTCCGAGCAGGCGCTCCTGGCGGGGCAGGTCGTCTGGGACACCGGCCGGACGGCCTCCACGGACGCCGTCGCCGTCGTCTATCAGGGGCCGGTCCTGTCGTCGCGCGAACGTCGGGTCTGGCAGGTGCGGACCTGGGACGCGCGGGGTCACGCCACGCCCTGGAGCAACACCTCGTCGTGGGAGATGGGGCTTCTGAGCCCGTCGGACTGGACCGCGACCTGGATCCAGCGAAACGCCGAGGCGCCCAAGGGGGGGTCCGACGCGACGACGACGGTCGACTTCACCCTCAAGGGGCGTCAGTTCGACGTCCTGTTCCGGGCCTCGCCCGAGGGCAAGACCTATGGCGAGGCCTATGTCTGGCGGATCGGGGAGGAGGATGGCGGACGGGCCGTGCTGAACGCGCAGATCCGCCGCTATCCGGGCGGGACGCGCGCCTCCGTCAACCAGACGACGCTCAAGAAGATCGACCTGGGCATGACGGCGGACGCCCTGCGCCAGGGCCGCCATAGCCTGAGCATCGAGGCCGTGGGCGATCGCATCGTCACGCGGCTGGACGGACGGACCATCGACGAGATGCGCGACGGGGGGCAGACGCGCGGTACGGTCGGCCTGCTGTCCGCCGCGCCCGACGCGGCCGTCATTCATCGCCTGGCGGTGGTTCCTGTCGAAGGCGAGCCGCTGGAAACCGTTTTCGCCGACGGCGACAATCCTCTGTCGGGGGGAAGCCTCGGGCCCGACGGCCTGATCCTGGCGTCCGGCGTGCCGACCAAGGATCTGGTGGTTCCCCTGTCCCATCCGGCTCCCTTGATGCGTCGGGCCTTCACCCTCGCGGGCGACGAGATCGCCTCGGCCCGCCTCTATGTCGCGGCGGGCGGGTGGGCCGATCTGACGGTGAACGGCCAGGCGGTGTCGGAACTGCCGATGGCGCCCGGCTGGACCGACTACGGCAAGCGGGTGCTTTATCAGACCTATGACGTGACAGGTCTGTTGCAGGCGGGCGAGAATGTGCTGGCTGCCGAACTGGGGCGCGGCTGGTACGGCGTGACCGAGCCCAACGAATGGTATTTCCACAAGGCGCCGTGGCATGCGGAGCCGTCGCTGCGCGCCCAACTCGAGGTCGTCTTCGCCGATGGTCGCCGGGAGGTGGTGACGACCGGTCGCGACTGGAGCACGGCCGATGGGCCGACGCTGCATGACTCCATCTATGCGGGCGAGCGCTATGACGCCCGTCGCGCGCCGGTCGGCTGGCGGGCCGCCCGCTTCACAGCGGAAGGATGGACGCCCGCGCTGGAAGCATCCGGGCCGACGGGCGCGCTGGTCGCCGCCTCGGCCGAACCGATCCGGCCCATTGATCAGGTCTGGCCTATCGCCCGCGTCGAGGTGCGGCCCGGCGTATGGGTCTTCGACTTCGGCCGCATCCTGACCGGGCGTCCGCAACTGCGGGGGATGGGGCCGGCGGGGCGGACCGTCACCCTGGTCCTGACCGAGAAGAAGAACGAGGACGGATCGGCCCAGGTCGCCAGCGGCCTGATCGACGCCCAGTTGCAGACCTATCGTTACACCTTCGCGGGCAAGGGGGTGGAGATCTGGGCGCCGCGCTTCAGCTACGCGGGCTTCCGCTATGTCCAGGTCGAGGGTCTGGACCGCGCACCGGACGAGAACTTCGTCACGGCGGAGATCATCCATTCCGACGTGCCCTTCATCGGCGCCTTCGAAAGCGGAGAGCCCCTGCTGAACCGCATCCAGCAGGCGTCGCAGAACGCCCTGCTGAACAACATGCACGGCTTGATGAGCGATACGCCCAGCCTTGAGAAGAACGGCTGGACGGGGGACGGTCAGGCCTCGGCGGCGGCGGCGGGCGTCAACTTCGACATGGCGCGGGTCTGGACCAAGTGGCTGGCGGACTTCCGCGACGCCCAGGCGGCCAGCGGGGAGTTGCCGGAGATCGTGCCGTCGACGCCCTATTATGGGTTCGATCAGACGCCGGGCTGGTCCTACATCTGGGGGCCGACTCCAGCGTGGGATGCGGCCGCCTTTGTCATTCCCGACGACCTGTTGCGTCACTATGGCGACGAACGGATCGTCGCCGACATGTATGAGGCGCAGAAGCGGCTGGTCGACTACACCTCGACCTTCATCAAGGCGCCGGACTTCACCTACGCCAGGGGGCTGGGCGACTATGCCGGCAAGGGGCCGTTTGGCCCGGTGGACGCCACGACCAGCGCCTATTACTACTACATGGTCTCCACCCTGGCGCGGAACGCGGGGATTCTGGGCAGAACGGTCGATGCGGCGCGCTATCAGGCGCTCGCGGCCGAGGTGCGAGAGGCCTATAACCGCAAGTACTGGGATGCGGAGACGCATCGCTATGTCACGCGCGCCGTCGAAGGCGGGCCGACGCCGCCCTTCAGCCAGACCCAGAACATCCTGCCCCTGGCCTTCGGCATCGTGCCGGACGGCGAGGCGCAGAAGGTCGCGGACGCCGTGGCGGCCGATCTGGAGGCCAACGACCATGTCCTGACCATGGGCGTCTATCCGATGCGGTACGGCCTGAACCTGCTGACGGACTACGGCCATGCCGACGCCGTCTATCGCGCCGTGACCCGTACGGACCAGCCGAGCTGGGGCTTCTGGCTGGCCAACGACATCCACACGATGCTGGAAGGCTGGGGGCTGAACTCCCGCTCGTGGAACCATCACTACTTCGCCCTGGTCAGCGACTGGTTCTACAAGGGTCTGGCGGGCATCCGGCCGGGATCGCCGGGTTATGCCGACGTGATCATCCGACCCGCCATGCCGACCGATCTGGGCCATGCCTCGGGGCGGATCGTGACGCCGCGAGGCGAGGTGCGTTCCGCCTGGCGCAGGGAAGGGGAGACTGTCGTTCTGGACGTGACGATCCCCGGCGCGACCCGCGCGGAGGTCTGGCTGCCCAATGGGGGAGAGCGACTGAAGCGCACGCCGCGCGGCGCGCGCTACCTGCGTTTCGAACAGGGTCACGCGGTCTATACGGCGGCCCCGGGCGAGGCTACATTCATTTTCGCGCAAAAATGAGTGAAGGTGGCCGCCATGACTGTTTCCTCTCTGTCCGAAGCGATCGCCGGGCATGCGCGCGAGGTCGGGGATCGCCCCGCCTTGATCCAGGGCGAGACGGTCGTGACCTACGCCATGCTCGACGTCCTGCTGAACCGCGCGGCGGCGGCGCTTCGGCGAGACGGCCTGTCGGCCGGTGATCGCGCCGCCCTGCTGGGCGAGCCGAGCGTCGAGTACGCCATCGCCTTCCTGGCCGCCGTTCGGGCGGGAATGACGCCGGTTCCGCTGGCGCCGGGCGTCACGGACGAGACGCTGAAGGCCATGCTGAACGACGCCGGGCCGCGCCTGGTGTTCTCCGACGCCAGCCAGTCGGCGCGGCTGGACCGTACGGACGGCGCGCCCGCCGTCGTCGCCCTGAACGGATCGGACGGCGGCCAACCTTGGCAGGATTGGCTGGCGGAAGAGGGTACGACGCTTGCAATCGAGCCGCTGGACCCGGCGGCGGCCTTCAACATCATCTATTCGTCGGGCACGACCGGCGTACCGAAAGGCATCATCCATTCGCACCGGATGCGCGAAGGCCAGATGGCGGCGCTTTCCGGCCTGTTCTCGCCCGAGGCGGTCACGCTGCTGACCACGCCCCTCTATTCCAACACGACGCTGGTGACGATGCTGCCGACGCTGCGGGCGGGGGGCACGGTCGTGATCATGCGCAAGTTCGATACGCGCGCCTTCCTGGAGGCGGCGCAGACGCACGCCGTCACCCACACCATGCTGGTGCCTGTCCAGTATCAGCGCCTGATGGCCGAGCCGACCTTCGACGCAGCCGACCTGTCGGCCTTCCAGATGAAGTTCTGCACCAGCGCGCCCTTCTCGGCGGAACTGAAGTCCGAGGTGCTGCGTCGTTGGCCCGGCGGCCTGCTGGAGATCTTCGGCATGACCGAGGGCGGCGGCATCTGCTTCCTGCCGGCCCATCTGTTTCCGGAGAAGCTGCACACGGTCGGCATGCCGGCGCCGGGTTCGGACATCCGCATCATCAACGAGGACGGCGTCGAACAACCGGCGGGTGAAACCGGCGAGATCGTCAGCCACTCGGAGCAGATGATGATCGGCTACAACAACCGGCCCGAGGCCACGGCGGCCGGCCGGTGGACGGCGCCGGACGGACGCGCCTTCATCCGCACCGGCGACCTGGGCCGCTTCGACGCCGAGGGTTTCCTGCAGATCGTCGGGCGCAAGAAGGACATGATCATCTCGGGCGGATTCAACATCTACCCGATCGATCTTGAGATCCAGATCGACGCCCACCCCGAGGTGGTCGAGGCGGCCGTCGTCGGCGTGCCGGACGCCAAGTGGGGCGAGACGCCGATGGCCTTCGTCGTGCGCCGGCCGGGCGCGACGGTGGAGGCCGAAGCCCTGCGTCTCTGGGCCAATGAGAGGCTGAGCTCGCTGCAGCGGGTTTCAGCGATCGTTTTCGTCGACGAACTGCCGCGCAACGGCCTGGGCAAGGTGCTGAAGACCGCGCTGGCGGAGATGGCGGCGGCCTGAGGCCGGCCGCCGACCAGGTTCAATCCCGGGGCCGCGCAAACTGGCGGACTTCAAGCCAGTTCAGCAGGTCGTTGATCCAGAAGTCGCTGCTCTTGCCTTGGCGGTTCATTCCGAAGCCGTGCCCGCCGTCGGCGTAGACGTGCAGTTCGGGCTTGGCTCCGGTTTGGGCGGCGGCCTGATAGAAGCGCAGCACGGTGGGCTCGGCCAGCTTGTCGTCGCCGGCCACGGCCAGGAAGACCGGCGGCAGGCCGGCGGGAAGGGGGGCGTCGTTGAAGCTGGCGCCGTAGATCAGGCCGGCGAAGGCGGGGCGCGCGGCCGGATCGGGCGTCAGAAGCGCGCCGGCCGTGACCCGGGCTCCGGCGGAGAAACCGATCATGCCGACCTTGGCCGGATCGACGCCCCAGTCGGCCGCCCGTTCGCGCACGACCTTCAGCGCCTGCAGGCCGTCGGCGATGCCGGGGCCAGCGGCCTCGTCCAGATTGAGGGCGCCGTTGGACCGCGCGGCCCCGGCCATGAAGAGGAAGAAGTCGCGCCAATGCGCCCGATCATCGCTCGGCGTCTCCATGGTGCGATATTTGAGGACGAAGGCGGTCACGCCGCGTGCGGCCAGGACCCGCGCGACGTCCCGGCCTTCGGCCTGCATGGTCAGGTAGCGGAAGCCCCCGCCGGGCGCGATGACGACGGCGGCGCCTGTGGCGGCGCCCGGCTCGGGTCGGAAGACCTCCAGCGTCGGGCGGGTCACGTTCCGGACAACGTCGAAGCCGCCGCCGGGGAAGGGGCTGACGACCTCGACCTGTCGCATGCCTTCGGCGCCCGGGGCGACGCTGGACCAGACGTCGAAGGTCTGGGCCGCCGCAGGGAAGGCGAGGGCGAGAGCGGCCGCGACCGCAAGGCCGAAACGCGGGAGCAGGGAGGGCATCTTGGGCGGACCTCGCGAAGGAAACGGGCGTGTTTTCGGATTTCCAGCCTAGCCTGACGATTTTTCGTTATGCAAACGCTCAAATAAATCTTGACGACATTTTTGAAGTAGCGGAACCTCGGTTCATAATCTGGGACGATGGATCAACCGTCGCCGGGAGTGCGAGGCGGCCGGAAATCAAGCCGGTCGACTGTCCAGGAACATCCGCTTGAGGCGGGCAGGCCGATCCGGCCTGGGGGAAATCAAATGCGAAACGCATCCTTGAATGCAAAGCTGTCGGCGACCACCGCTCTGGTCGTGCTCAGCATGGCGGCGGCCCACGGGGCGGCTGCCCAGACCCGTCCGGCGAGCGCGGGCGCGGAACCTGAGTCGACGACCCAGGTCGACGACGTGGTCGTGACCGGCACCCTGCTGCGCGGCGTGGCGCCGACGGGCACCAATGTCGTCAGCATGGGGCGCGAGGACGTGGTCGCCACCGGCGCGGCCTCGTCCAACGACCTGCTGGCGCGCATTCCCCAGATCTCCAACGCCTTCAACAGCGCGCCCCAGCCCGGCGGCACGATCGCCCTGCCGATCAACCGCCCGAACATCCGCAACCTGGGCGCTTCGGGCGGTTCGACCACCCTGGTGCTGCTGAACGGCAACCGCATGGTCGGGGCGGGCATCCTGCAGACTTCGCCCGACCCTTCCGTCATCCCGCCCGGCGTTCTGGAACGCGTCGAGGTCATCCCCGACGGCGGTTCGTCCATCTATGGCTCGGACGCCATCGGCGGCGTGGTCAACTTCATCACGCGCAAGTCGTTCAATGGAATCGAGGCGACCGGACGGTACGGCTTCGCCGACGGCTATGACCAGTTCGACCTGAACCTGACGGCGGGCAGGACCTGGAACGGGGGATCGGCCGTCATCTCCTACGCCTATGCCGAGCACAGCAATATCGCCGGGACGGATCGCGACTACTTCACCCAGGACCTGCGCGCGCGGGGAGGGAGCGACTTCCGCTCCAAGGCCTGCTCGCCTGGGACCATCACCACGCCGAACCCGCTTTCGCCCCTGCTGCCGGGCGTCGACTACGTGCTGCCGGGACGCACGCCGGGGACCAATCTGTGCGACGAATCCAAGGCCATCGACTTCTATCCGGAAGAGAAGCGCCACAGCCTGTTCGCCACGGTCTCTCATGATCTGAGCGATCGTCTGGCCTTCGACGCCACGGCCTACTACTCGCAGCGGGAGACCGGTCGTCGCGGCATGTCGTCGGCGGAAGGGACGGGCATTCGCGGCGGCGGACTGATCACCATCATGAACCCCTATTTCCGTCCGATCGGGACGGAAATGGGCCACAACGTCACCTTCAACTACGCCGACGCCTGGGGCGGATCGGCGCCGAAGAACACCAGCCGCTTCACCTCGGCCGGGGTGACGCCGTCGCTGACCTATCAGATCAACGACGACTGGCGCCTGAAGGGTTCGCTCAACTGGGGACGCAGCACCAATCTGGTCCGCACCTGGCAGATCAATACGGCGGCCGAGGCTGCGGCCCTGGCCGGGACGTCCGCCGCGACTGCGCTCAACCCCTATAACGTCGGCGCGACCAATGCGGATGTTCTTCGGAAAATCATAGACTTCCAGAGCTATGGTCATTCGACGCAGGAGATCCGCGAAGCGCGCGCCGTCGCCGACGGCAGCCTGTTCGCCCTGCCGGCCGGGAATGTGAAACTGGCCGTCGGCGCCGAGTATCACGAGGAAACCATCAAGGCTCAGCAGGGGACCGGGGCTCCGTCCGCACTGAACCTGACCCGCGCCTCCGCCAAGCGCGACGTGACCTCGGTCTTCGCCGAGGTCCTGGCGCCCGTGTTCGACAGCCCGGCCTATGGCTCGTTCGACCTGTCGGCCTCGGTTCGCTACGACAACTACAGCGACGTGGGCGACACCACCAATCCGAAGATCGGCTTCAACTACCGGCCGACCTCCAGCCTGACCCTGCGCGGCAACTGGGGCACCTCCTTCCATGCGCCCAGCCTGTCGGACATGGGCGACGGCGTGGACACGCGGGTTCAGGTGATCAACGCCAGCCCGTGGCTGCCGGCCGGTGCGCCCGTCACCGACCTGTTCCGCCCGACCATGATCCTGGCCGGCGGCAACGCCAAGCTGAAGCCGGAGACGGCGGACACCTGGTCCCTGGGCGTCGACTGGCGGCCGGAAGGCGCGCTGGAAGGCTTCAGCGCCAGCCTGACCTATTTCAACGTGGCCTTCGAGGACGCCATCGGCCTGGCGCCCTTCCTGCGCGGCGCGCCCTTCTACGCCGATCCCGCCTACAAGCCCTTCTATGTGCTGAACCCGACCCTGGCCCAGGCGACGGCTCTGACGACGGGCATGGCCGTGGACGGCGCGCCAAGCATCGCCTCGCTCTATTCGGGCTTCCTGACGCCGGCCGTCCTTATCGACGCGCGCCGCAACAACCTGGGCACGCTGGATGTCGACGGTCTGGACTTCAATCTGGAGTACATGCGCCCGGCTTCGTTCGGTCTGTGGCGCGTCGGTCTGGCAGGGACCTACAACCTGAACCGTGAAAGCCGCGCCATCGCCGGAGCGCCCAAGACGGACGAGTTCGACAACGGCGCCAGCCGCTATTCCCTGGTCGGATCGGCGGGTGTGGTCTTCGGTCCTGTCCTGGGCGAGTTGACGATCAACCACAGTTCGTCCGCCGACGTGACCAATGTGGTCGGCCAGACCAAGATCGGCAGCTTCACCACCGTCAACCTGTTCGGCGCCTACGACCTGGGGCTGGGCGGCGCCTTCAGCGACATGTCCGTGACCCTGAACGTCGACAACCTCTTCGACGAGGAGCCGCCCTTCTACAATGCGGCCGGCGGCACGGCGAACGGCTCCACCCTGGGACGCATGATCTCGATCGGCGTTCGCAAGACCTTCTGACCTCCTGAGCTGTGCGGCTCTTTCGGGCCGCCCGCTTGCTGACTGGCCGGTGCGGATCAGCGTCCGCACCGGCCGTTTTTTTAAGGGGCGCGCATGATGCGACCGCAACTTCTGAAACGTCTCCTGGTCGGCGCGGCCGTCGCCGCCCTGGCTGGAACCCCGGTCGCCGCCGGCTCGACGTCGGCGGCGGTTCCCGTCGCCGCGGCGAACGCATCGCCTGAAGCGCGCGCCGACGCCCTGATCGCGCGCATGACGCTGGAGGAGAAGGCGGGCCAGGTCAGTCAGCAGTTCGTCCTGGGCAGCGCGGCGCCGGTCGAGGCGCGGGTGAAGGCGGGCCAACTGGGGGCCCTGCTGTTCGTGCGCGACCCGGCGGTGGTCAATCGCCTGCAGAGGATGGCGGTGGAGGAGACCCGGCTGGGGATCCCCCTGCTGTTCGGGTACGACGTGATCCACGGCTTCCGCACCGTCTTCCCGGTTCCCCTGGCCATGGCCGCGACCTGGAATCCGGACCTGGTGGAGCAGTCCCAGGGCGTGGCGGCGCGAGAGGCGCGGGCGGCTGGAATCCACTGGACTTTCGCCCCCATGCTGGACCTGACGCGTGATCCGCGATGGGGCCGGATCGTCGAAGGTCCGGGCGAGGATCCCTACCTGGCCTCGATCCTGGCGCGCGCCCAGGTGCGCGGTTTCCAGGGCGAGCGGATCGGCGAACCGGGCCGCGTCCTGGCCGGACCCAAACATTTCCTGGGGTATGGCGCGTCGGAGGGCGGGCGCGACTACGACAGCGTCAACCTGTCCGACACCCAGCTCTACAACCTCTATCTGCCGCCCTTCATCGCGGCCATTGACGCCGGCGCGGCCAATGTCATGAGCGCCTACATGGAGCTGAACGACGTGCCGGCCGTGGCCAACGACCGTCTGCTGAACGGCCTGCTGCGCGAGGAGCTCGGCTTCGACGGCTTCGTCGTCTCGGACGCCAATGCGGTGCGCAGCCTGATCCCGCAGCATTTCACGACGGACGCCACTGACGCCGCCGTGCGCTCGATCCGCGCCGGCAACGACATGGAGATGGCGATGGGGACGGGGGCCTATGACAACCTGGTCGCCGCCGTTCGCGACGGGAAGCTGGAGGAGGCGGTCCTGGATCGCGCCGTGCGCCGCATCCTGATCGCCAAGTTCAGGATGGGGTTGTTCGAAAACCCCTATGTCGACGCGTCACAGACGGAAGCCGTTCTTCAAACACCCGATCATCGGGTCCTGGCGCGTCAGGCGGCGGAACAGGCCATGGTGCTGCTGCAGAACAGGGACGGCGTTTTGCCGTTGCGGCGCGGCGCGCATCAGCGGGTCGCGGTGATCGGCCCCATGGCGGACTCGCCCCTCGACACCGTCGGGCCATGGTCCTTCGCCGATAAGCCCGAAGACACAGTCACCATCTTCAAGGGCGTGAAGGCCAAGCTGGAGGGGGCGGCTCAGGTCGAGACCGCGCCGGGTCTGCAACTGCGGCGGGGCACGACCTCCATGTTCGCGATCATGCGGCCCATGCCGCCGCGTTGGGACGCCGCCAGGGCGGAGGCCGAGTACGCCCGCGCTCTGGAACTGGCCCGGCGGTCGGACCTCATCATCCTGACGATCGGCGAAGACTTCTACATGAGCGGCGAACAGGCCTCGCGCGTCTCCCTGTCCCTGCCGGGCGAACAGCAGAGGCTCATCGACGCCGTGACCGCCCTGGGCAAGCCGGTGGTCATGGTGATGGTCAACGGCCGTCCTCTGGATATCCGCAAGGCCTCGACCCAGGTCCCGGCGATACTGGAGGCTTGGCATCCAGGCTCCGAAGGCGGGGCGGCGGTCGCCAATGTGCTGTACGGCGACGTGAATCCCGGCGGCAAGCTGCCGATCACCTGGCCGCGCGACGCGGGTCAGATCCCGCTCTACTACGCCCACAACAGGACCAAGGACCCGGCGACAATGGGTACGCGCTATTGGGACGAGGCGTCGACGCCGCTTTATCCGTTCGGATACGGGCTCAGCTACACCGACTTCCAGTTTTCGGACATTGCGGTGGATCGCGCTGTCGTCGGCGTCGACGGCAGGGTCGCGGTGTCCGTCGTGGTCGCCAATACGGGTGCACGGGCGGGCGATGAGACGGTTCAGCTCTATATCCACCAGCGAGCGGGGCGGGCGACCCGCCCGGTCCGCGAACTGAAGGGTTTTCAGCGTGTCGCCCTGGCCCCTGGCGAGCGCCGCACCCTGACCTTCACCCTGGGCGAGGCGGAGCTGAAATACTGGAGCGGCGCGGAGCGCGCCTGGGTGGTCGATCCGGGCGCGTTCGATGTCTGGATCGGTGGGGATTCCCGCGCGGAACTGCACACGACCTTCGAACTGCGCTGATTGAACAGGGCGGGGAGCATGAGAAAGCCCGGGCGTCGCGGACGCCCGGGCTTTTTGACGTGCCGATGAAGGCGGGGCGTCTAGGCGGCTGTTTTCGCCTGTCCCAGGGTTGAACCCTTCCAGCCGTACCAGGCGACCACGGCGAAGCAGAGGGCGGGCAGAATGAAGGCGTAGTTGGCGCCGTAGAGGTCCGCGATCCTGCCCATGGGCCAGGGCAGCAGGACGCCGCCGCCGATGGCCATGACCATGAGGGAGGAGGCTTTCTTGGCGTTCGCGCCCAGGCCCGTGGTGCCCAGGGCGAAGATGGTGGCGAACATGGTCGACATGAAGAAGAAGACGGCGATCAGGGCGATGGGGGACAGCTTATCGACGCCGGCGACCACAACCAGCGTCAGGGCGACGTTGATCAGGCCGTAGACCGTCAGCAGCTTGCGGGGCGCGACGCGCAGCAGGAGGGCCGTGGCGGCGAAGCGCCCGACCAGATAGCCGACAGCCGCCAGGGACAGCATGAAGGCGCCCTGCTGCGAGGTCAGGCCCTGCCAGTTGTGGGTCACGAGGTTGATGAAGTAGGCGCCTATGCCGACCTGTGCGCCGATATAGAGGGCCTGGGTCACGACGCCGGCGATGAAGTGGGGTTGCCGAGACAGGGGGCGGGCCTGGCTGTCGTCCCAGACGGATTCGCCGTGATCCGACAGGCCGGTTTCGGGCAGGCGGGCGCGCCAGACGACGGCGGCGAAGATCAGAACCGCGACCGCGATCAGGCCGTAGACGATCTGGATCGAGCGGGTGGCGCCGCCCAGGGCCTCGGTCGTGGCCGGACTGAAGAAGACGGCGCCGCCGATCATCGGGCCGATGAAGACGCCCAGGGCGTTGAACGACTGGGCCAGGTTCAGGCGCTGCGCCGCCTTGGCCGGGTCGCCCAGGACGTTGACATAGGTGTCGGCCGAGGTTTCCAGCACGCAGAGACCCGCCGCCAGGACGAACATGGAGCCGACGAAGGGCAGGAAGCTTCCTGCGGCGGCGGCGGGGATGAAGAGCAGGGCGCCGACCGCCGTCAGGGACAGGCCCGAGACGATGCCGAACTTGTATCCCCGCGCATGCAGCAGGGCGCCGGCCGGCAGGCTGAGCAGCAGATAGGCGCCGAAATAGGCGATCTGCAGCCAGGAACTATCCGCCTGGCTGATGCTCAGCGTCTCCTGGAAATGCTTGTTCAGCACGTCCAGCAGGCCATAGGCCAACCCCCAGATCAGGAAGCAGCCGATGGCGAAGGCCAGCGGGCCGCGCAGGTTGCCGGTGGCGGGGAAGGCGAGACTCCCGGGCGTGGGGGCGGCGTCGGTTTCGATGCTCATGTCGTCCTTTCGGGCTTCCTCGGGACCGGCTCCGTCTTGATGCGAGCTCGGCGGGATGGGTCAGATTCGGTAGATCGCCTCTGCATTGGCGGCGAACAGGCGGTCGCGTTCTTCGGCGCTGAAATGGCGCGTGATGGCGTCGAAGGCGGAATAGAAGGCGTCGAAGGTCCCGTGGACCCGCTCGACCGGGAAGTCGCTGGCGAACATGGCGCGCTGCGTGCCGAAGGCCTCGATGCATTGCAGCACGATCGGCTGGATGGAGTGCAGGGTCCAGGCGCGGTCCGTGATGCCGAGGCCGGAAACCTTGATCGATACCTGCGGCCGTTCGGCCAGAGCCTTCAGCCCGGCGCGCCAGACCGCCATGCCCTGTGCATCGCGGTCGGTCGGCAGGCCGGCGTGGTTGATGATCAGGGGAATGTCGGGATGGGCGTCAGCCAGCTCGACCGCGCTCGCCATCTGCGACGGATAGAGTTGAAGATCGAACGACAGGCCGTGGCGGGCCAGGCTGGCGAAGCCTGCGCGCCATACGGGGTCCAGCAGAGGGTCGGCGGGGTTGTAGGTCTTCAACGGATCGGCGTGCCAGCAGACGATCTGGCGCACGCCCCGCACATTGGGGCGAGCGGCGTGGGCCTCCAGCAGGGCGTCCAGGTCAGGATCGGTCAGGTCGGCGCCGGCGACGACGCCGTGCGGATAGCTGTGGCCGTCAGCCATGGCCTGAAGCCAGTCGGTCTCGGCCAGCTGCGCGCCGCGCGGCTGACCGGCCTCGACGTGGACGATCTTGTCCACGCGCCAGTTCGCCGTGTCGGCCAGATAGTCTTTCAGCAGATAGTCTTGGTGCGCGATGGGGGACATGTCCCCCGCCGGATTGTTCGGCAGGGGATTGTCCTGCAGCCAGCCGTAGCGGGCGCGCGACAGGTCCCACAGGTGGACATGCGGATCGACGATGCGAAGGTCGCGGCCCACCTGCAGCGTCCCCTAGTAGGTGGTGCGGCCGCCCGACGTGTCGAACGTCGATGCGGTGGTGAAGCTGCACTCCTCGGACGCCATGAAGCAGACCATGGCGGCGCTTTCCTCGACCTCGCCCAGCCGGCCCATGGGGATCTTGGAGCGCATGTAGTCGACCTGGCTCTGGGGCAGCTGTTCCAGGATCGGGCTTTCGAAGGTGGCGGGGGTCAGACTGTTGGCGATGACGCCCTTGCCCGCCAGTTCCTTGCCCAGGGACTTGGTGAAACCGATCACGCCGGCCTTGGACGCCGAATAGGCGGAGGCGTTGGGGTTGCCCTCCTTGCCCGCGACCGAGGCCACGTTGACGATGCGGCCGTAGCCCTTGTCTAGCATATATGGCGTGACCGCACGGCAGCAGTAGAAGACGCCGTTCAGATTGATGTCGACGACCCGTTTCCAGCTGTCGAGCGGGAACTCGTGCACCGGCACGGTGGCGCCGGTGATGCCGGCCGAGGCGACCAGGATGTCGATGCGGCCGCCCAGGGCCTGGTGCGACTCGGCGGCGGCCGCGGCGACCGCGTCCGGGTCGGCGACGTCCAGCGCCACCGTGGCGACGGCCCCGACTTCCTCGGCTGCGGCCTTCAACGCATCAGCGTTCAGGTCCCACAGAACGACCTTTCCGCCCTCGGCGACGATGCGGGCCGCCGAAGCCTTGCCCAGGCCCGAGGCGCCGCCGGTGACGATGGCGGTGCGGCCGGTGAAACGGCCCTGCCAGGCGCTCATGCGACCAGATCCTTCGACCAGGCGACGACCGACTGGCGCTGGCTGCCCAGCTTCTCAATGCCCAGCTCCATGACGTCGCCGGCCTTGAGGTAGAAGGGCTCTGGCTTCTGGCCCAGGCCGACGCCGGGCGGAGTGCCGGTGGTGATCAGGTCGCCGGGCTCTAAGGTCATGAACTGGCTGACGTAGGCGACGATCTCGGCCACGCCGAAGATCATGGTCCGGGTGTTGCCGATCTGCATGCGCTTGCCGTTGAGGTCCAGCCACATGTCCAGGGTCTGGACGTCGCCGACTTCATCCGTGGTGACGATCCAGGGGCCGACCGGACCGAAGGTGTCGCAGCCTTTGCCTTTGTCCCAGGTGCCGCCGCGCTCGGTCTGGAAGGCGCGCTCGGACACGTCGTTGATCAGGACATAGCCGGCGACGTGATCCAGGGCGTCGGCCTGTTCGACGTAGGAGGCGCGCCGGCCGATGACGATGCCGAGTTCGACTTCCCAGTCGGTCTTTTCCGACCCGCGAGGGATGACCACGTCGTCGTTCGGGCCCGTCAGGCAGGAGACGGCCTTGGTGAAGACCACGGGCTCGGCCGGGATCGGCAGGTTGGACTCGGCCGCGTGGTCGGCGAAGTTCAGGCCGATGGCGATGAACTTGCGCACGCCCTTGACCGGCACGCCGTAGCGGGGCTGGCCCTCGACCAGGGGCAGGGTCGCGGGATCGACGGCCTTCAGCGCGGCGAGGCCTTCGCCCCACAGTTGGTCGGGCGTGATGTCGGCGACGACGCCCGACAAGTCGCGGATGCGGCCTTCGACATCGAGCGTGCCGG
The DNA here is from genome assembly GCF_040549405.1 of Brevundimonas faecalis. Lineage (NCBI taxonomy): Bacteria > Pseudomonadati > Pseudomonadota > Alphaproteobacteria > Caulobacterales > Caulobacteraceae > Brevundimonas > Brevundimonas faecalis. The sequence continues at coordinate 149,923 of NZ_JBEPTF010000005.1, forward strand.
GCTTTTCCTGGCCTTTGGGGCCGTAACGCAGGAGTTTCATGGGGAGGGAACTCGTCTCTTAACGCGCGTAAGGGCGGTGCAGGGCGATGTCGCGGTTCAGCTCGACGCCGAAGCCGGGGGTGTCGGGAACCTTCAGCTTGCCGTTCACGGGAACGGGTTCGCCGATCAGTTGCGGATGGAACATGGGCACGACCTCGTCGGCGCCGGGGGCCATCATCAGGAACTCCGCGAACGGGCTGTTATGGCGGGTCACGACGAAGTGGTAGGAATAGACGCTCGACCCGTGCGGGATCATCAGCACCCCCTTGGCGTCGGCCATGGCGGAGATCTTGATCAACTCGGTGACGCCGCCGCACCAGCCCACGTCGGGCTGGATGATGTCGCAGCATTCCATTTCCAGCAGCATGCGGAAGCCCCAGCGGGTGGCCTCATGCTCGCCGGTGGTGACCAGCATGCCCTTGGGCGCGTTCTTCTTCAGCGCTTGATAGCCCCAGTAGTCGTCGGGGCTGAGGGCTTCCTCGATCCACTTCAGGCCCAGCTTGTGGGCTTCATGGGCCAGGCGGACAGCGTAGTTGAGGTCGAGCGCCATCCAGCAGTCGAACATCAGCCAGAAGTCGTCGCCGCAGGCGTTGCGCATGGCCTCAAGCTCGGCCAGATTCTTGCGCAGGCCTTCCTCACCCTCGGCCGGGCCGTGATGCAGGGGCGCCTTGCCGCCGATGAAGCCCAGTTCCTTCGCCTTATCCGGGCGCGCGCCGGTGGCGTAGAAGGTCAGTTCGTCGCGCACCGGGCCGCCTAGCATGGCGAAGACCGGCTCCTGACGCAGGCGGCCCAGCAGGTCCCATAGCGCCAGGTCGACGCCGGAGATGGCGTTCACCACCAGACCCTTGCGGCCGTAATACTGGGTCGAGAAGTACATCTGATCCCAGATCTTCTCGACCTCGGACGGATCGCGGCCTTCCAGGAAGCGGGCCAGGTGCTTCTCGACGATATAGGCGGCGGGCTCGCCGCCGGTGGTCACGGCGAAGCCGACCGCGCCGTTCTCGGCCTCGATCTCGACGACCAAGGTGCCCAGCACGTTGATGCCGAAGCTGCGGCGGCTCTGGCGGTATTCCGGATACTTCGCCATCGGCGTGGCGATGTGGTCGTCGATCCAGTGGCCGTCGCCTTGGTCGTGATAGTCGGCGCCGCCTCCAGTCCCGTCGTTCTTAACGACGAAGGCGCGGACATGCTTGATCCTGGGAAGACGGCTCATCGAGATATCACCGCCATTTGGCAAGCAATTCCCATCATGCGGGATTTCACTGGCTTTCCTCCCCGTAACACGCCAAGCTCAATCATGTTTAGCCGAACGTCTTGCACGTTTTGCTACATTCTGAGAATAAGGATTACGAAATGGGACGAACGGCGTCAATCAAGACCGCGCAGGTCGACAGGGATGAGGAGGGCGGCGCCAAGGCGTCCGGCAGCCAGACCCTGTTGCGCGGCCTGGACGTCATCGACGCCCTGATCGACGGCTCCTTGCCTCTGGCTGAACTGTCGGAACGCCTGGACCTGACGCGCAGCACCACCCACCGCCTGGCCTCGGCCCTGGTCGAGCGGCGCCTGCTGTCCTTCCGTCCGCGCGAGGGTTACAGCCTGGGGCCCAAGCTGCTGGAACTGGGTCATGCCGCCAGTCAGCAGATGCATCTGCCGCGCATTGCGCGTCCCTGGCTGGAGCAGCTCTCGGTCCAGACGGACGACACGGTTCATCTGGGCGTGCTGGACGGTCGCTACGCCCTTTATCTGGACAAGGTGCCGGGCCGTCGTCGCATCAACATCGGCTCGCGCCTGGGCGAGCGGCACCCGATCGCCTCCACGGGACTGGGCAAGGCCCTGATCCTCGACAAGACGGAGCCGGAGTGGATCGACTTCTACGCCCCTGAAGGCGCGGCTTATGATTCCGCAGCGCGCACGGTCTGGCTGGAGCGGATGCGCGGCTATGCGCGGAACGGCTACGCTTTCGACCTGGAAGAGAACGAGGATCAGATTCGTTGCGTCGCCGCCCCGATCCGCGGGGTGGACGGGCGCATCATCGCGGCGATCAGCGTGTCCTCCGCCGCCCAGTACATGTCCGACGCCCGCATGTCGGAACTGACCAAGACCGTCGCCGCCGCCGCCGACGCCATCAGCGCGGACCTCGGCTGGTCGCCCAAGTCCTGATCCCCAACGGAAACGCCGGAGCCCCCATGCTGCTTGAGAACAAGGTCGTCCTGGTCACGGGCGCGTCGAGGGGCATAGGAAGGGCGACGGCCGTCGAGGCGGCGCGCCAGGGCGCGGACGTCGCCGTCAACACCTTCCGGGACGAAGCCGCCGCCGCCGAGGTGGTCGCAGAAATCGAGGCCCTGGGGCGACGAGCCGTCGTGTTCGACGCCGACGTCGCTCTGCCCGAAAGCGCGACGGGCTTCGTCCAGGCGGCGACGCAGGCGTTCGGGCGCGTGGACGTCTTCGTCTCCAATGCAGGCGTTTGTCCTTTCCACGCCTTCCTCGACATGCCGGTCGAGACCCTGCGCCGCACGATGGAGATCAATCTCCACGGGGCCTATTTCATGGTGCAGGCGGCCGCCAATCAGATGGTGAAGCAGGGCGAGGGCGGGGCCATCGTCGCCATCAGTTCCATCTCGGCCCTGGTCGGCGGCGAGATGCAGACCCACTACACCCCGACCAAGGCGGGGGTGCACAGTCTGATGCAGTCCTGCGCCGTGGCCCTGGGCCGGCATGGAATCCGTTGCAACTCGGTCCTCCCCGGCACGATCGCCACCGACATCAACAAGGACGACCTCGCCGATCCGAAGAAGCGCGAATACATGGAGGGCCGCATACCCTTGGGTCGCCTGGGTCGGCCGGAGGACATCGCCTCGGTCGTCGCCTTCCTGGCCTCGGACATGGCGGGCTACATGTCCGGCGCGGCCCTGCTGGTCGACGGCGGCGCCTTCGCCAACTTCCAATAGGCGCGGCCATGATCATTTCCTCGCCCGGCGACTATCGCGAGGCGGCGCGGCGCAGGCTGCCGCCCTTTCTGTTCCACTATATCGACGGCGGCGCCTATGCGGAGCAGACGCTGCGTCGGAACGTCGAGGACTGGCAGGCGGTCGCGCTGAGACAGCGCGTCTTGCAGGACATGAGCCGTCTCAGCCTCGAGACGCGCTTGTTCGACGAGACCCTGCGTCTGCCCATCGTCCTGGCGCCGGTCGGCCTGACCGGCATGTATGCGCGCAGGGGCGAGGTGCAGGCGGCGAAGGCCGCCGCGTCGCGCGGCGTGCCCTTCACCCTGTCCACGGTCTCGGTCTGCCCGATCGAGGAGGTCGCGCCCGCTATCGACAGGCCCATGTGGTTCCAGCTCTACGTCCTGCGCGACCGGGGCTTCATGAGGAACGCGCTGGAGCGGGCCAAGGCTGCGGGCGTGAAGACGTTGGTGTTCACGGTCGACATGCCGACGCCCGGCGCCCGCTACCGCGACGCTCACTCAGGGATGAGCGGACCGAACGCAGCGATCCGCCGGATGCTGCAGGCCGTGACCCGTCCGGCCTGGGCCTGGGACGTGGGGCTGCGAGGGCGGCCGCACGACCTGGGCAATGTCTCGGCCTATCTGGGCAAGCCGACGGGGCTGGCTGACTATATCGGCTGGCTGGGCGCCAATTTCGATCCTTCGATCTCGTGGAAGGACCTGCAATGGATCCGCGACTTCTGGGACGGTCCCATGGTGATCAAGGGCGTTCTCGATCCGCAGGACGCGCGCGATGCGGTCAGCTTCGGCGCTGACGGCATCGTGGTGTCCAACCACGGAGGGCGCCAACTGGACGGCGTCCTGTCCTCGGCCCGGGCCTTGCCCGCCATCGCCGACGCGGTGAAGGGCGACATCCGCATCCTGGTCGATTCCGGCGTCCGCAACGGTCTCGACGTGGTTCGGGCCATCGCATCGGGCGCCGACGCGGTCATGTTGGGGCGCGCCTTCGTCTACGCCCTGGCGGCGGAAGGAGAGGCGGGCGTCGCTCGCCTTCTGGACCTGTTCGAGCAGGAAATGCGCGTCGCGATGACCCTGACGGGCGGCAAGTCCATCGCCGAACTGGACCGGAGCATGCTGGCGATCTGACAGACGTCGTCAGCGAACTCGCGGGGTCAGGCGATCCGTAATTCGGGCGCGGCGATTTCTCGCGTCGATTTTTTATTACGGGTTCTGAACATGGCTGCGTTCTGGGGAGCGTAGGGGCGGGGGACGCCTCGAAGATCCAAGGGGCGGTCATGATGGGTTTCAGTGTTCCGGCGGCGCGCCGTTCTGTTCGTGGCGTGCTGGCGGCTTCGGTCGCGGCCCTGGCTCTGCACGGCGCGGCCGTGGCTCAGGACGGACGCAAGATCGAGTTCAATATCGAGGCGCAGCCGTTGGCGACGGCCTTGCTGGACTATGCGCGCCAGGCCGGGGTGGAGATCGCCGTCACGCCTGAGGTGACGCGCGGGCGGCGCGCGCCGGCGATCAAGGGCGCGCATGACGCCCAGGCGGCCCTTCAGGCCCTGCTGCGAGAGACGCCGGGCGTCGTGGTGCGCCGCACGCCTCGCGGCACCGTCATCATCGAGGCCGCGCCAGTTGATCCCGAGGTGCAACGCAGCGCCTATGAGGTCGACACCATCGTCGTCACGGCGCGCAAGCGCGAGGAAGATCTGCGCTCCGTCGCCGGCTCCGTCAGCGCCATGTCCGGGCGGCAGCTGGATGAACTGGGCGCTCAGAGCTTCGCCGACTATCTGACGCGGGTTCCGGGCATTCAGTTCAATGACGCCATGCCGGGCTATTCGTCCATCTCCGTGCGCGGGGTCTCGACCACCACCTCGATCGACGTGGGGCAGGCTTCGACCGGCGTCTACATCAACGACATTCCCCTGGCTGATCCGTTCAACAGCGCGGGCATCCCCGACGTCGACACCTTCGACGTGCAGCGGGTCGAGGTGCTGCGCGGACCGCAGGGGACCCTGTTCGGATCGGCGGCCCTGGGCGGCGCGATCAACTATATCGCTGCCCGCGCGGACACCGGCGACAGGGCGGGGCGGATTGAGGCCGGCGTCGCGGGCACGGCGGGCGCGGCCGACCCCGGCTATCAGGTCAAGGGCATGATCAACCTGCCGTTGATCCAGGACCGGCTGGCGGTGCGCGCCGTCGCGACCTATCGCGAACGGGCCGGCTATATCGACAACATCGGCGTCAACACGCGCGATTCCAACAGCATGGAGACTTTCGGCGGGCGTCTGTCGGTCGAATGGAAGCCGACCGACGCCGTCTCGATCTCCGCCTTGAGCCTCTATTTCGAGAGCGAGAACGACGACGCCTTCACGGCCTTCTCGACCTTGCCGGACCTGCAGCGCTCGACCCGCTTGCTGGAGCCTTTCCGGTCGACGACCGAGATCCACAGCCTGCGCGGGGACATCGACCTAGGCTGGGCGTCGCTGACGGTTCAGGGCGCCCATAGCGAGAAGTCCACGCATAACGTCACCGACTTCACCAACACCTTCGGCGGCCTGTTCAACCGCATTCCGACACAGATTCCCCTGATCGCCGAGCGAGCATCCAAGGGCGATCTGATCGAGGCGCGATTGACGTCCAGCGGCGACGGCGACTTTGAATGGCTGGTCGGCGCCAGCTATTTCGACAGCCGGATCGACATGCCCAGCTATGCCGAGTTCGCCGGCGCGGCGGCCCTGATCGAAAGCCTGTACGCCGGCAGTCATGGCGCGGGCGTGGGCCAGAAGGCGGCGCCGAACGATCGGTTCAACGACTACTTCCTGCGGGTGAACGGCCAGGAGAAGGCGGTGTTCGGCGAGGCCAGCTGGCGTTTCGCGCCCAGTTGGACCCTGACGGCGGGCGGCCGCTTCTTCGACACCGCGATCGATCACCGCAGCCGTCAATCCGGTCTGGCGACCCTGCTGTCCACGGGATCGCCGAACGCTCGTCCGGCCGCGGCCGACGCCTCCGAGCAGGGCTTCAACCCCAAGATCTCGCTGCGCTATGAGCCGAGCGACGACCTGATGGTCTATGGTCTGGTGTCGAAGGGCTTCCGGTTCGGCGGCCCCAACGCCATCGCGCCCAATCCGGCCTATCCGTCGCCGTCGTCCTTCGACTCCGATTCCCTGATCAACTACGAGGTCGGGGTTCGCGCCTCGACCCCGGACCGGCGCTGGCTGGTCGACGCCACCCTCTATTACATCGACTGGAGCGACATCCAGTTGCTGATCGTGCGTGGGGACAACCTGGCCTACGCCGACAACGTGGGATCGGCGCGCAATCTGGGCGTGGATCTGGCCGTGACCTGGCGACCGACGCCCAGCTTCGCCGTCAGTTCCACCGTCGGCTATCTGGACGCGGAACTGAGCGAGGCCCTGCCCGCGCAGGGCGTGGTCAAGGGCGCCATGCTGCCCGGCGCCTCGCGTTGGCGGTTGTCGAACACCCTGACCTGGCGAGGGGATGCGGCGGTCGAACCGATGCTGATCGCCTCGCATCGCTATATCTCCGACGCGCCGAGCAACCTCCAAGGGACGCTGCGTCAAGGGGACTACAACCTGTTCGATCTGCGCGGCAGCGTGACGCTGAACGACGCGCGACTGGAAGCCTATGTCGAGAACCTGACGGACGCGCGCGGCGTGACCGTGTCCCAGATGAGCGGCGGCGTCCTGCGTCACCACTATGTGCGGCCGCGCACCATCGGCGTTCGCGTCACCTATGATTTCTGAGCGGAGAGAGCCGATGTTTTCGCGAATGCAGACGATCGCCGGGGCGGCGCTCCTGGGCCTGGCCTTGTCGGCGGGCGCCGCCGGCGCCCAGGCCGAGCCGGATTATCTGACGACCCATGCGGCCAAGGCGGGCGTGGTGGTCATGCCGGGGCTTCACTACGAAATCCTGGCCTCGGGTCCGGTCGATGGGCCGCATCCGAAGATGTCGGACCAGATCACGGTCCACTACGAGGGGCGTCTGGTCAGCGGCGAGGTGTTCGACAGCTCGTTCGAAAAGGAGCCCGTGACCTTCCCGCTGCGCGGTCTGATCCCCGGCTGGGTATCGGCGCTGCGTCTGATGCGGCCGGGCGACGAGTGGCTGCTGACCCTGCCGCCCGAGCTGGCCTATGGCGCGCGGGGCGTGGGGCCGATCCCGCCGGACGCGGTGCTGATCTTCCGCATCCGTCTGCTGTCCGTCACCCCGCCGGCCGAGGCGCCGAAATGATCCGCCGTCGCTTCCTGGCGGCGGCCGCGGCGTCGGCGCTCGCCCTGATCTCCGCGGCGCCCGCACTGGCTGTCGAAGGCGGGCCCGCGGGCGACGACCTGGAATGGCTGGAACCGGCCGAGGGCGAGCGCGCCCTGGCCTGGGCCCGAGAACAGACCGCCGCTGCTCGCGCGACCCTGTCGGCCGAGCCTGGCTATGGCGGCGTGCTGGAGGAACTGAAGTCCGCCCTGACGGCGTCGTCGCCGGTGACGGACATCGCCCTGCTGGGGCCGCGCGCGGTTCGGTTGAAGCGCGACCCCGACTTTCCCAAGGGTCGTCTTCAGGTGGCGGAACGACGCCCGGACGGCGCCCTGGGCGAATGGAAGACGGTGCTGGACGTGGCGGCCTTCGCCGCCCAGGAAGGCCGACCCTATACGTTGAACTGGGGCTATGGTTCGACCTGCCTGCCGCCCGAGAACCGATTCTGCCTGCTGGGTTTCTCCGACGGCGGCGGCGACGAACTGATGCTGCGCGAGTTCGATCTGGAGACAGGGCGCTTCGTTCAGGACGGCTTCGCGGCGCCGGCCGGGCGGGTGCAGTCGGCCTGGATCGACGCCGACACTGTCCTGATCGCCCATGCGAGCGGCGACGATCCGCGCACGGCGGCGGGTTGGGCGGCGACGGCCCGTCTGTGGCGGCGCGGGCAGGCCCTGGCCGAGGCGCCAGTGATCTTCACCGCTCCGTCCGGCGACGCCACTTTCCAGTTCACCCGGGTCGGATCGGCGCCGCGCGTCCTGATGACGCGGGTCATCGACTATTCGACCTTCGAGGTCTTCGCCGTCGACGGTGCCGGGACCGTGACCAAGCTGCCCCTGCCGCGCAGCCTCAAGCCCTTCGGGCCCTTGGGCGGCACGGACCGGCACATGGTCTTCCAACTGTCCGAACCGGCCGAGATCGGCGGCCGCCGCGTCGCCGCTGAAAGTCTGGTCGCCTATGATTTCGATCCGGCCACGCCTGAGGCGGCGCGGTTGCAACTGGTCTATGAACCGGCGGCGGGGCAGGTGGTCTCCTCCTACGGCGGGTTCCGGGCGACGCGGTCGCGCGTCTTCTTCCCGGTGCAGTCGAACCTGGCCGTCACCGTCATGGCGGCGCGGCACGGCCCGGCGGGCTGGAACGTCGCGCCCTTCGAGTCTGCCGACGCGGGCGTCGATCTGTCGGTGACGTCCGCAGACGCGGCCGGCGAGGACGTCGTCCTGCGACGCGCGGGCTTCCTGCAGCCGACGGCTCTGGATCTGGCGTCCGGCGATCGTCGGGTGCGGCTGGAAGCGGCGCGAGAAGTCTTCAACGCCTCGGCCTTCCAGGTGGACATCCGTACGGCGCGTTCGCGCGACGGGACCATGGTCGACTACTATCTGGTGCGTCCGCGCGCGGCTTCGGCGAATACGCCGACGCTGATCACCGGCTACGGCGCCTTCGGGCTGACCTTGCCGCCGGCCTACCTAGGGCGGTCTTTCGGCGGCGAGGCGCTGAAGCTGTGGTTCGACCGCGGTGGGGCTTTGGCCGTAGCCGCCGTCCGGGGCGGCGGCGAAAAGGGACAGGACTGGCATCGCGCCGCCCTGCGCGAACGTCGCCAGACCTCCTATGACGACTTCATCGCGGTGTCCGAGGACCTGGTGAGCAGCGGGTTCACCCGTCCGGACCGCCTGGGGGTGTTCGGGACCTCCAACGGGGGCCTGCTGTCGGCCGTGGTCGCCGTGCAGAGGCCGGACCTGTATGGGGCGGCGGTCAGCGACGCGCCCCTGGCGGACATGCTGCGCTATGACCGCATCGCCATGGGCGCGGCGTGGAAGGATGAGTACGGCGACCCCGCCGATTCGACGATCCATGCGGCCCTGTCGGCCTATTCCCCAGTGCACAACGTGCGGGCGGACGGTCGCTATCCGCCGGTCCTGATCTCGGTCTCGACGACCGACAATCGGGTGGGGCCGGCCCATGCGCGCAAGCTGGCCTGGCGGCTGTCGCAGGCGGGCGGTCAGGTCTTCCTGATCGAGGACGAGCAGGGCGGTCACGGCGTCAGCGATCCTCTGGCGCGACCCGATCTGATGGCTCTGAGGATGGAATTCCTCATATCCCGGTTGATGCGACCCTGAAGCCTGTGGCTAAGGACAGGATCATGGCGGAATGCGAACGGAGCGAGGAGGCGTGCATGGCGACCCTCGATTCCGCGCGCGCCGGCTACACCCTGACCGCCCTGGCCGAGGAGTTCCGTCCAGCTTTGTTGCGCTACTTCTCGCGGCGCGTGCGCCAGTCGGAGGAGGTGGAGGACCTAGTGCAGGAGGTGCTGGCGCGGCTGGTGCGCCGGTGCGAGGTCGTGGAGATGGAGGCGGTCCGCGCCTATGTCTTCGAAACGGCCAGCAGCGTCCTGACCGACTGGGTTCGTCGCCGTCGCAGCCGTCAGGCGGACGATCACGGCGTCCTGTCGGCCGATCAGCCCGCCACAGGGGATTTCACGGCGGACCGCATCCTGCTGGGGCGCGAGCGCCTGCAGCGGGTCATGGCGGCCCTGCTGGAGTTGCCGGAGCGGCCGCGCGCGGTCTTCATCCTGCGGCGGGTCGAAGGGATGAAGTATCAGGACATCGCACGACGCCTGGGCCTGTCGCTGAGCTCGGTGGAGAAGGACATGCGGCGCGCGGTGCTGCACCTGGCGGAACGGATGGGCCGCGAATGATGCGATGTAGGAATGATCGGACGCTGGAAGGCATGACGCCCGCCGAGGCGGCGGCGCACTGGCTGGTGCGCCTGGACGGTGACGACGTCACTGTGGCGGAGGAGGCGGCCTTCGACGCCTGGTTGTCGAACTCCGAAGCCAACCGCGCCGCCTACGCCCGCGTCTGCGAGGCCTGGGAGGCGGTCGATCAGGTCGCTCTGGACCCGACGGTGCAGGCCCTGCGCATATCCGTTCTGGCGGGCCGTCGCCCCAAACGGCGTCCGCCCATGGCCCAGGTCGCCGCGATCGCGGCCGCCCTTGTCCTGTCGATCGGCCTGGGCGTCGTCGCCGTCGACGGGCCGGGCGTCGCCGCCTGGATGGCGGGAGAAACCCGCTACGCCACGGATATCGGGGAAAGGCTGGACATCGTCCTGGCCGATGGGACCTCGCTGACGCTGAACACCGACAGCCGCCTGGCCGTCCGCTATCGCGGCGACCGACGCGAGGTGCGGATGGATAGGGGCCAGGCCTATTTCGACGTGGCGCATGACCCGTCGCGGCCCTTCTCCGTCGAAGGCGGCGGACGCCGGGTGACGGCCCTGGGAACCCGGTTCGAGGTCCGGGTGGACCCGCACGCCTTCAGCACGACCCTGCTGGAAGGATCGATCGTGGTCGATCCGTTGAAGACGGCGGCCGACGCCGCTCCAAAACGCATGGTGCTGGAGCCGGGGGAAACCCTGACGGCGCGGCCGGGACGCAAGGCCGTGGTGGCGACGCGGGCGACGTCCGCGGCTCCGGCCTGGCGCGAGGGATTGATCGAGTTCAACGATGAGAGCCTGGCGGCCGCCGTGGCCGAACTGAACCGCTACAATCGCCACCCGATCCGACTGCGCGACGAACGCTTGAGAACGCTCAGCGTCAGCGGCGTCTTCAAGGCGGGTCGACCGGAAGGCTTCATGGAGGCGATGAGCGCCCTCTATCCGGTGCAGGTGGTGGATCGGGGCGAAACCATCGACGTCTACTGGAAGGATGCGGCGGGCTGACGGCCTGCTGCAGTCAGCCGTACATCTGAAGGATCGTACGGGCGCGTCGCCTGAGGGCCTCGCGCAAATCCTCGGGCGCGACCACCTCGATCTCGTCGGCGAAGCCGATCAACAGGTCGGCGGCGCGCTCGATGCTTTCGATCATCACTTGCGCGCGCCGTCGGCCGTCCGCTTCGACAGGAGCGGTCAGCAGGGCCTCGGCCATGGCTTGATCAATGTGACTGAGTCGGTCGAACGCTGAGGGGGCCGCGCGCAGAACGGCGGGGAGGCGCAGACGCTCGGCTTCGAAGGTTTGAACGGAGATGCGCCAGGCCGAAGCCAGGTCGAACGGCTCGGGACGTTCGAAGGTCTCGTCCAACGGTCGAGCTTCAATAAGGTTTTCAAGTCGATAGGCGCGAATTTTCAGTCCGGCGCGCGCCATCAGATACCAGCGTCCGGCCTTGAGCACGAGGCCGAGCGGATCGATGCGGGTCCAGCCGCGGCGTCGCCAGCTTTGATAATGGATTTCCAGACGGCGATCCTGCCAGACGCATTTGGAGACCGTCTGCAGATGATCCGGCGTGACCGGACGGCGATACCAGTCTAGGGGATCGAGATGGAATCGGTCCGCCACGCGCCGCGCGGCGGTCGCCGTATCGCGGGGCAGGGCGGCCAATAGCTTGATCCGCGCCGCCGACGCCTCGCCCGCGAAACCCAGGTCTGCGGCGGCGGCCGGCACGCCTGCGAGCAACAGGGCTTCGGTCTCGCCTATCGTCAGTCCCGTCAACTCCGTCCGGAAACCGTCCAGCAGGGCGACGCCGCCGGCGCGGCCCCGGTCGGCGTAGATGGGCACGCCTGCGGCGCTCAGTTCGTCGAGGTCGCGATAGATGGTGCGGCGGGACACTTCGAGCCGATCGGCGAGGGCCTGCGCCGTCGTTCGCCCCTGCAACTGCAGGGTCATCAGGATGGTGAGAAGGCGGGAGGCGCGCAAATCCTGTCGCTCGTTTCAAAGATGACAATAGATGTCACATTTACCGGGTTAGACCTCGTCGAACCAGAACGGGAGGCGATGATGGCGGACTTTGATTTTCAGGTCGGCGTGTGGCGGGTGAAGCACCGCAAGCTGAGGGGGCGGTTGTCGGGATCGACCGACTGGGCCGTCTTCGAGGGAAGATGCACGGCCTGGACGCTGATGGGCGGCGAAGGTTCGGTCGAGGATCAGTTCCTGGACGATCCGGACGGTCCCTATCGGGCGGCCGCCTTTCGGCGCCGGGACCCGGTCAGCGGAGTCTGGTCGATCTGGTGGTTCGACGGCCGGTCATCAGGCTTGGAGCCGCCGGTTCTCGGTCGCTTCGAGAACGGGGTCGGCGTCTTCTTGTGCGACGACGAACTGGAGGGGCGCCCGATCCGGGTTCGCTTCATCTGGTCGGAGATCACCCATGACAGCGCCCGATGGGAGCAGGCCTTCTCCGCGGACGGGGGCCTGACCTGGGAAGTCAACTGGATCATGCAGTTCGAGCGGACGGAGTAGGGCGTCGGCGGGTCAGCGCCGCGTGAAGAAGTCCACGTGGGTCGCGATCTCGATGACGTCTCCCGGTTCGTCCGCCGGCGGCGTCGGCAGGGGTTGCGCGCGCTGAAGCATGGCCAGGGCCTCGCGATCCAGCATCGGACGGCCGGACCCGCGCGTGACGGACGACGCCAAGACGCGGCCCTCGCGGTTCATGGTGAAGCGGATATGGACCACGCCTTCCTGTCGCTGGCGTTCGGCGACGGCGGGATAGCGCTTGTGCCGGTCCAGATGCGCCAGAAGCCGCGCGCGCCATTCCTGCGGCGCGTTCGATGCCTGTGCGGCCGGGGGCGCGGGTCGTGCGGGCGGCGCGGTCGTGGCGGGGGCGGGCGGTTGCGGCGACGGCGCTTCCGCCGCGCGGGGCTGGACGGGCTGAACCGGCAGGGCTTCGGGCGCGGCTGCGACCACCACGCGCCGAGGAGGCGTCTGCGCGGCGGGGCGGGTCTGGGCGCTGCGGACCTTTTCCTCGCCCGGCGCGCGGTCCGACGGCGGCCGGGGCGGCGCGGCGTCGAGGCGGATCAACTCAACCGTTATCGCCCGGGGCTCGATCACCGAAGGAACCGTCGGGACTGATCGCAGCAGCAGGAGCGTCGGCGCCGCATGCAGAGCCAGGGCCGCCGCCGTCGCCAGGATGTTGCGTCGGCGACGGCGCGCCGCCGCCCGTTCCCGCGGACGCAGGACAGGCGACATTCCCGACGATCGCGCGAACGCCATGGTCATGCCGCGGCGTCGTTCGGATAGAAGGCGGCGTCGACAAGGCTGCGCACGCGGCGGAAGGCGTCCTTGGCGCCCTGGTTCACCCTTTCTTCTTCCTCGTGCGTGAAGGAGGGGGCGTCGAGGGCGGCGGTGAAGGCGCGCCAGGCGTTGGCGCGGCCTTCCGGCGCGGCCGCGAGGTGGCGGGCGCCGAAGGTCTCGGACAAGTCCAGCGCCGCCGCCGCCTTCAGCAGGAAGGCGGCGCCCAGGTTCGACCCCTCGGCGACATAGAGCCAACCCAAGGTCGTCGGAACATCGACGGCTTCTCCTGTCGTGAAACGAGGCGGGCCGTCAGCCGGCGCCGGTTCTGCGTTCAGGTCTGTCAGGTCGGCCAGGACATCGGCCTCGCGGCGACGGCGAGCCAGATCCGGGATCAGGGCGGCCAGCTCGGGCGCATCGTACAGGGCCGCGAGATCGCGATGAAACAGGTGCTGTACCCGCAGCAAGCGGATGTAGCGTTCCCGGTCGGCGAAGGGCTCGGCGGCCATGATGGCCCGGTCGAGGCCGTCGTGGACGTCATGGCTGGCGGCCTTGAGGCGCTTGGCGCGGCTTTGCTCGGTCATGTTCTGTCTCCTCAGAAGCGGTAGCTGAAGCCGATCCGCAGGGCGTGCAGGTCGGCGTCGGCGCGCACCTTGCGGCCGTTCGTGATGTTGGACGTGCCGGGACTGGAAATGGTCTCGCGCATGATCGCGCCCGTCACCGGGTGGCGCAGGATGGCGTTGGTGACGGGATCACGCATGATCCGCGTCACCGACCAGGCCAGGGCGGCGCCGGCGCGGGCCTCGTCGAAGCTGTGGGTCGCCTCGCCGAAACGGGAATAGAGATACTCGGTCCGGACCGACCAGCGCCCGCCCAGGTCGCGCTCCAGGCCCGCGCCGAGGCTCCAGCCCGAACGCGTCTTGCGGCTGGTTTCAGTGAAGAGATGCTCCAGGGCGTTGGACATGCCCTGATCGCCCGAACCGATGGAGCGGTACTGGTGGCGGGATGCGGTCTCGCGCAGCCAGGCGGGGCCGGCGGCGCCATAGACCAGGGTGCGGCCCATGGCGTAGCCGACCCGGGCGCGCAGGCCGGCTATGCGGTCCCAACTGTAGTCGGTGTCGGATTCCAGCATCCCCGCAGCGCGCAGGGAGGCCGTATAGCTGCTGGGATCCCGCACCAGAACGCCGGTCCAGGTTGCGAGGGCGCCCGCCTGCAGGTCGCCCTCCAGGCCCAGCACCAGGTTGTTCGCGAACTGCTGATTATAGCCCGCGTGGACGCCGCCGACGACGTTGTCCAGGCGCAGTTCGACACGGCTGCCGTTCTCGGCGTCGGCCGGCGCGCCCGAGGCGTCCGAGACGTCGCCGTCCGAACGGCCGAAGCCGTAGCCGAAGTTTGCGCCGACATAGGGGCCGGTCCAGTCGGTCGCGTCGTCGTTCGAACGGCGGAACCAGTTCGGCAGCCAGGCGCCCGATCCGGCGCCCAGTTGGCCGGTCAGGCCGATGCGGAAGGTGCGGCCGGGCGCGGGGACGACGCCCAGGCTGAGCGCTTCCAGATAATATTCGTCGGTCAGGTTCTCGACGCTCCAGTCCAGGGAGACGGCGTCGCTGACGCGATATCGGCCGGTCAGGTCCACCGTGGCGTAGGCGTCCCAGGGAACGGCCTTCAGCAGGGGGGCGAAGCCGCTGTCGGTCGGTTCGAAATCGACCGCGCGTTCGCCGCGATAGGCGATGCGGCCGCCGATCATGGCCCGATCGTTGAGGAAGGTCTTGCTGACCGACAGGTTGGCCGAGAACTCGGGCGGGATGTAGTTGGTGGCGTAATCCGAAGCTAGGGAACTGGCGACGCAGGCTTCGCCCGGTCGGCAGAAGAGGATCTTGTCGTACCAGGTGGCGCCGACGGCGACGCTCCACCCCTTGATGCGGTAGTCGGCGCTGGCCTCCAGACCGCGGAACTGGGCGCGGTCGATGTTGTACATCTGCATCTGGAACAGGGAGCGGACGTATCGGCGCGCGATATAGTCGTGGATGTCGTTGTCGAACCAGACCAGCTTCAGACCCAGATCGTCATCAGCGGCGAACAGGTTCGAGCGGACGTAGTTGACCCCGACCTCCCAGTTCCGGGCTTCTTCCTTGTGAAGGTCGGGGTTGGCCAACATGAAGAAGCCGGATGTGGCTTCCATCAAGGACGGCAGGCGGGCCGCCTGCTTGTAGTTGGCGAACAGTTGCAGGCCGTCCGTCGGCACGACCGTGGCGCCGAGCGAGAAACCGAAGGCGTCCTCGCTGCGGTCGTTGATTTTCGAGCCGTAGGTCACGCCGGACTGGCGGTCTTCGAGGCTGTAGTCCTGATAGCGCAGGCCGCCGTTCAGCTGGAGCCAGGCCGTGGGCTCCAACTGCATCTGGGTGAAGAGACTAGTCTCCTCGCGCACGCCTTCGCGGGCGGGGGGATTGCCGACGCCGGCCCACTTGCCGATCGGCCCGGCCTCTTCCCGCAGATAGGAGACGCCGTAGTCGGCGGAGAACAGGCCCAGAGGCGTCGCGACGCGCGAACTGTTGCTCAGATCCGCGCCCCAGGTGTCGATATAGCGGCGCGACAGGTCCGACTGGCCCAGAGAGGGGGCGCTTTCCTCAAGCTGGGACAGCCAGGCGTTGATCTTCAGGTCGATCAGGTCGCTTTCCGGGTTCCAGCGATAGCGGCTGGTGAACCGTTCCAGGCTGGTTTCCGACAATGGGCGGCGCTGGTTTACCGAAGCGGTCGGATTGGTCATGGCGCCGGGGTAGTTTTCGCCGAAGCTGCTCCAATAGCCGCCGTAGCCAAGTTCGACCGCATGGCCTTCCGCCGGGCGGATGGTCGCTTTCAGCAGCACGGATTCCGTGTCGGTCGAGGTGTTCAGCACCTCTTCCCCAGCCGCGAAGGGCGTCGTCCCGTAGCCGTCGTAGAAAGCCATGGCGCGCCGGCAGAGGGCGGTCATCTGCTGATCCTTGGGCGCGGACACGCAGTATTCGGAAGGGGTGTCGGTGCGCTGCGGGGCGCCGTCGCCGTGGGTTCCCGCGTGATAGTTCCCGCTGCGCCGGAAGGCGTAGCCGGCCACCAGGTCGAAACGGTCGCCTTTTCGACCGTAGACCAGGCTGCCTGATCCGTTGGTCGGCTCCAGCGCGCCCGGACGATGGGTTCCGCGCGTCGCCAGGAGGGGTTCGTATCCGCCCCAGAGCGCGGGCTCGATCAGCGAGCGGCGCATGGAGGAGCCTGGTTCGGTGGTGTTGGTCCCCAGACCCAGCTTGAAGCGCAGGCCGCTCGTTTCGCCTTCGGGCACGACGTCGTCGACGGTCAGGGTGGTCATGCTGACCGAACCGCCGATGCCGCCCGCGATGGCGTTGCCGTTGGACGGTCCCTTCTGGATGGCGACGGAGCCGACGAAGTCGGGGTCGATGAAGCTGCGGTTGCTGGTTCCCTGATAGCCGCGATAGACGGTGGTTCCGTTGATCGCGCCATCGACAGTGACGGCCACGCGGCCCTGGCCCTGAAGGCCGCGAATATTGACGTCCAGGCCGCCGCTGTTGCGGGATTCGCCCGACAGGACGCCGCTTTCGCTCTTGAGCATGTCGGCGGGAGAGGTTCCCGGATAGGCGTCCAGGGTTTCACGCGTGATCACGCTGACTGAGCCGGGCGTGACGTAGACGGTACCCGCCGTCCCATCCCATCCGGCCGTCGCGCTGGAGCCGACCGCGCCTGTACGGGCGTCGCCCGCGCCCTCGACCCTTACGGCGCCGAGTTGCACCACGCCCGGTTGGGCTTGCGGCCCGCGCTCCAGGGTGACGACGGCGCCGTTCAGCCGATAGGTGAAGCCTGTTCCGAGAAGCAGTCGATCCAGAGCCTGGCGCGTGGTCAGAAGGCCGCGCACGCCGGGTGAGGCGACGCCGCGAACGGTCGCGCCGTCGGCGGCGACCTGCAGGCCCGACTGGGCGGAGAAGATCACCAGGGCGTCTGACAGGGGTTGGCCGGGGATGTCATAGGAGCGCGTCGCCTGTTGCGCCGCAGGTCGGGCGAGCGCCGGCGCGGCCAGCGCCAGGGGCGCAAGGGCCGCCGTCGCCATCAAGATGGAGGTCATCACCGACCGACGCGCCTGACTGCGCGCATTTCGCCCCATACCCACTGAAAACTCCACTCGAGATCATAAGCGGCATATGCAAATCATTCGCAATGCCTATTCCCATTTCAACGAGCGGGGCGGGACGTTTTCCAGAAAAAGAGAGCCGTATCGACGAAAAATATAGTTATCTATTATATTTCAATGAATTGTATCTAGGATACGATAATGAGCCACGGCGTGATGCGGCGCACCTTTCCGCCCAGAGGCTGCATCATCACGGCCAATCCGGCGGCGGGATCACGCATGTCGTAGGCGCCGGTGACGGTGCGGGGGGCCAGGCGACCGTTCGTCAGGATGATGGCTCCATGGTGACGACGGCGGGCGTCGCCGAGCATGTCCGCCACGGTCTGATCCACCGCGACCATGCGATCGCCGCTCCAAGCGCCGACGACTTGGGGCGAGCCCAGGCCGAGCTTTGCAGTGCCGGATCCGGCGCGGGACCACTCCCCGTCAGTCAACAGGACGGAGGCGTCATCGGTTCTGTCGACGCGAACCCGGCCGTGTCGCACGGCGATGTCAGTTCCGACTTCGCCGAGGCGGACATTGAAGCCCGTGCCCAACACCGTGACGCGGGCGTCCCCGGTCTGGACATGAAACGGACGAGCCCGGTCGGGGGCGGCTTCGAAATAGGCCTCGCCCGCCAGCAATCGGACATCGCGGCGATGCGACGTCAGATCCACCTTGATCGCGCTACCGGGAGCCAGCCTGACGATGCTGCCGTCGGCGAGGGCGATGACGTCTTCCTGTCCGACAGCGGCCACGTGGTCGGCGCTCAGACGCGTCGCCATTGAAGGCCCCATGGCGACGACCAGAACGAGGGCCGCCGCCATTCCGCTCGCCGCCGCGATCCAGCGTCGTGGCCGGCGCCGGGCGGGCAGAGATGCGACTGGTGCCCGTTGCAACAATTGAGAGACGTGGCCGACATCAGCCCAGGCGACGGCGTGCGCGGGCGACTGATCCAGCCATTGCTCGAAGGCCAGGCGCGTCTCGTCGTCGCCCGGCGCCTCGTTCAGAAGGATCGACCAACGGGCGGCCTGACGCAGAGGCGTATCCTGGGTCTGATCGGCGGCGGGTTTGAATGGCGACGTCATGCCCGTCTCCCTTCCCGAGCAGGGCTGAAGAATGCGGCCCTATCGAACACGACGTTCCGGCGACCGCGTTTTCCAGAAATGGCAGGGATGGTCATGTTCGTCCCTCCCTGGACAACCGCAGGGCGCAGTGTTCGACGCCGTCGACGACTAGGGTCTGGGCCAAGGCGACCGACACCTTCAATCGCGCGGCCACTTCCCGCAGCTTCAGGCCTTCGACCTTGTAGAGAATGACCGCCTGCCGCGTTCGGTCAGGCAGTTCGTCCAGACTTTCAAGCAGCCGCGCCAGATCCGAACGAGCCAGGGCGGCGGCCTCGGGCGAGGGGGCGTCGTCGGCCGGTTGAAGCCCCTGATCAATCAGTTCTTCCGCGGATCTGCGCCCCGTACGCCTGCGTGCGCGATAGACGTCCAGCGCCAGGTTGCGGACGGTCCGATACAGGTATCCCAGCGGCTCCGTCGGCGGGCGAAGACGCTCCACGGCTTCGACGCGGATCCAGGCCTCTTGAACAATATCCTCGGCGCTGGAACGGTCGCCGACGATGCCGCAGGCGTAGTCGATCAACGCCTGTCTGTGCGCTTGATAGAGTTCCAGTGAGCGAGAGGAAGGGGGAGGCACGCGGACCGGGCGATGAAGATAGGTTTGCGCCTTATATGAGAATGATTATCACTTTGCGAGACGTGAAAAGCTCCGCACCGTTTTTGGGATGATCACGGCTCCCAGAGGGGGAGGGCATGTCCTGACACGGCCGGTGTTTCGACGCCGATGGCGGCCGCCAAGGTCGGGGCGATGTCGATGGTGCGGATCGGCAGGAAACGTTCCTGGGTCGTCGCGCCCGGTCGCCAGAAGATGATGGGAACCCGGCGGTCATAGTCCCAAGGCGTGCCGTGGCCGGCGATATTGCCGCCGACGCGTCCCTTGCCCGTCGCATTGGGCGCGCGGACCATGATGATGTCCGGCGAACGGTCGGCGACGACCGACAGGCGCATCCGCTCTCGCAGGGTCAAGAGTTCCGGCTGATCGGCGACAGGCAGGGGCTCGACCAGGAGCCGGTCGCGCGCTTCGACGAAGACGATGTCCGGCATTTCGCGGAGGAGCGGCAGGGCGGCCTCGATGATCTGGCTCCGCAGGGGCTCCGGCAAGGCCTTGTGGGACTTGTCGGCGACAGCCCAGCCGCCGGATTCCGATTGCAGGGGCGAGGCGTCCAGGTTGAAGCGTTCCTTCAGCGTCGTGTTGAGGGCGGACAAGGGTGAGGAATCGATCCGATGGGCGTGCGGCGCGCCGTGCCGAGCCAGTCGTTCGACAAAGTCCGATCCGCCGTGATCCGCCGTCAGGACGACGATGACGCCGCCGGGAACCGTCTCCAGTCGCGCGAGAAAAGCGCCCAGCGCCTGATCCAGGCGGTGCATCTGCTCGCACATTTCAGGCCCCTGGGTTCCATAGGCGTGGCCGATGCGGTCGGTCGCCGACAGGCTGACGCCGAGCAGATCGACGTTCGGCCCCTGGCCCAGGCGCTGGCTGTCGAGGAGATAGGCTGCCGCCTTCAGGGTTTCCTCGTCGAGCGAGGGAGAGGAGTCGAAATCGTCTTGGGCCGGAGGCACGGTCGAATGCAGCACGTCGTCGCCGATCGCCCAGTCGGCCTCCAGGGTCCGGCATTGCGGCTGGCTGTAGGTCCAGGCATGCGGCGTCGCGGTCTGGCGACGTCGGAAGTCGATGTTGAAAGCCTCGACGGCGGCCAGTCGTTGCTGCGCGTTCTGTCCCGGTTCGACATAGGTGGTCAGGCCGAAGCCGTCCGTGAACCAGTAGGCGCCGTCCGGTCGATGTCCAGCCAGGTTGATGGCGCCGCGGTCCTTGCCTGAAACGGCGAAGACGCGAGCGCCCGGTTTCTGATCCTTCACCCAGTCGCCCAGGCTTGTCGCGCGGACATTGTCCGGTCCGACGGGTCCGTTGTCGCTGTTGCGCCCGTGGGCCAGGGTGTTGGCCGGGGCGGCGAGACAATAGACTTCTTCGCCCGTCGCGGGATCAATCCAGTCGTTGGACGGAATCCCGGTCTGCGCCGGGTGCATCCCGGTCAGCACCGTCGAATGCCCGGGGCAGGTCTCGGTCAGGCCGTGGGTCTGATAGCCGTTGGTCGAGACCAGACCTTCGTCGGCGAGGCGACGAAGGCCGCCGGTCCAGCGACTGCGATACTGGTTGAACAGATTGGCGCTGAACTGATCGACCACGATGGTCACGATCAGCCTGGGCGGAGCCCTGTCCGCCGTATCCTGGGCCTGGACCGGATCGGCGACAGCACAGACCAACGCCGCGAAGGCGGCGACGAAACCTAGACGCATGGGGCGTTCCCTTGTTGGAAGGCGCGACGGCCACGCCCCGCGCGAAAGGTCCGGCGCCGCCTGGGATGGCGCCGCCGGATCCATGTCGGATTAGAACTCGACCTGGACGCCCAGGGTGAAGGCGCGTCCGGTGACGCCGTAGGCCGAGCTGTAGTTGTACAGGTTGCCGCTGTCAGTGCCGTCCGGCAGGAAGGGGCCGTAGTCGTTGAAGATGTTCTTCACGGTCCCGAAGACCTTCAACTGCGGATTGCTGCGATCCGGCTTGAAGCTGACGCTCAGGTCATGGCGCCAGTAGTCGTTGATGTAGAGGAACAGCGGATCGGTCCAACCTGCGGCGGCGGCCTGTTGCTGGCGCTCTAGGCTGTCGACGACATCGCCGATGTAGCGCGAGGACCAGCGCACGCTCCAGACGTCGTCATACCAGGCCAGTCCGAAGCGAGCCTCGTCCTTGGCGGACCCCACTTCGCCGACCGACTCGACCAGTTCGATCTTGTCGATGCTGTCGTATTCCGTGCTCAGCTCCAGACGGCGGCTGTAGTTCATGCTGGCGCGGAATTTTCCTGGCACGTTCCAGCGCTCCAGATCGAAGCGGTAGGAGGCGGCCACGTCCACGCCGCGAGCGCGGGTCTCGTTTAGGTTCTGCTCCTGGTTCAGGATGCGGACCAACTGACCGTTCTCGTCACGTGTGATGGTGTCGCAGAAGACGTTGTCGGCGCCGGCCGGGTCCGAATAGCAGCCCAGCAGCAGGGCGGAGTTGCTGAGGGAGGAGATCACGTCGCTGATCTTGATGTCGTAGTAGTCGACGCTGGCCTCGAAGCCGGGAAGATAGGACGGGCGATAGACCAGGCCGACGGTCCAGGTGTCGGCGGTCTCCTCGAACAGGTCGGCGTTGCCGGCGTTGGGCGCCTTGATCTGGGTGCTGAGCTGGCGGAAGGTTCCGTCGGGCGATGCGGCGATGGCGGCGGCGATGCGGCTGTCGGCGCGGCAGTTGGCGGCGACGGTTCCAGCCGTGTTCGCCTTCACGCCGCTGCAGACGTCGACGACAGTGTCGGCGTCGTCGCGAGGCGGAGAGAACAATTCGCTGGTGTCGGGCGCGCGTTGGGCCCGGGCGTACTCCGTGCGCAGACGCAGGTCCGGGATCGGCGACCATTGCACGCCAGCGCGATAGCTGACGGTCGTGCCCACGGATTCCAGATTATAGTCGGCCACGCGAACCGCGCCGTTGATCACCAGGCGGTGGGCGAACGGCAGGTCGGCCAGCAGGGGAATGGACGCCTCGGCGAAGACCTCCTTGGCCTTGATGGTCCCCTCGTATTCGGGAAGGAAGGAGGAACTGGCCACGCCGCTCTGGATCAGGGGGTCGGTGCGGGTCTGGGTATGTTCACGGCGAACCTCGAAGCCGAAGGCGGTCGCGATCGGACCGGCGGGCAGTTCGAACAGGGTGCCGGAGACATAGCCTTCGACCGTGTCCAGCCGATTGGTCGGGCGATAGAAGGTGTTGGCGCGGATGTAGTCGGCCATTTCGGGCGTGATCGAACCCACGCCGAAGATGTTCAGGGGCACGCAGCCGTCGGCTCGCGCCGCCGCGCTTCGGCACTGAACCACGCCGTTGACCCGTTCGGAATCCAGGGCCCATTGAACGCGTTGCAGGTTGAGGGTGTTGCCGCGGATCTGTTCCCCTTCGAACTTGCCGTAGCCGTAGGTCAGCTTCCAGTCCCAGTCGCCGGGCAGGGACCCCTCGACGCCCAGCCAGCCGCGAATGGTCTCGCGTTCGTTGTGGATCAGGTTGGGACCCACCTCGACCACGCGACGGCGGAAGTCGATGCCGGAACTCGAGGCCGCCGACTTGATCTGGGTCGGAGCGAAGGGATTCAGGGTGCGCGACAACCGCCCGACGGTGAACTCGTCATTGACCCCGAAGGTGGTGGTGTTGCTGATCGTCGTGGGTTCGCGCGTCGAATCCGTCACGACGTTGGAATAGAGGGCCTGTCCCCAGATCTTGAGGTTGTCGGTCACGGCGAAATCGAACTTGGCGGCGCCGTTCAGATTGTCGCGGGGCGTGATGAGGGTGCCGCTCAGGCGGCTTTCATAGCCGTCCACCGCCGTCACGAAATTGGGCTTCAGACCGCTGTCGTCGTAAAACCAGCGACCGCTGATGAAGCGGCCCCCGGCGCTGTTGGTCGACAGGTCGGGCGTCGTGACCGTGTTGCTGGCCGGTTGATAGAGGATGGACTGGAGCGCGCGGTCCCGATCCGTCGCCGCCAGTCGGAACTGGCGATCATAGGTGGCGCCCGCCATCAGGTAGAGGCGGTCGTTCAGAAACCGTCTGCCGGCGCCGAGCGAGTATTCGATGGAATCTCCGCCGCCGTCGCCTGTCGTGCCGCCGACGATGCGTGCGCGAACCCCGTTCAGCCGGCGCTCGGTGATGACGTTGACCACGCCCGCGATGGCGTCCGAGCCATAGACGGCCGAGCCGCCGCCGGTGGTCACCTCGACGCGGTCTACGAAGAATTCGGGGATGGTGCTGAGGCTGACCGCGTTCTTGTTGCCGGCGTTGGAGACGGTGCGGTGCCCGTCGATCAGGGTCAGGGTGCGGTTCTCGCCCAGATTGCGCAGGCTGATGGTGGAGAGGCCGTTCGCCTGGGTGGCGGTCTGGCTATTGGCCAGGGAGACGCCTTCCTCGACGCCCGGTATGTCCTGCAGGGCTTCGGCCAGATCCATGAAGCCCTGTTCGAGCAGGGTTTCGCGTTCCATGCTGACGACCGGCGTGGCCGCGTCGAAGACGTTCTTCAGGCGCGAGCCGGTGACGACCACCTCCTCGACGGTGGAGGCTTCTTCGTTGAAGGCGGAACGCTGCAGCGCCTGACGGACGATGGCGAGGGCGCCCGAACGGTCGCGCTGGACCGTCAGGCCCGTGCCCTCAAGCAGTCGGCGCAGCGCGGTTTCCGCGTCGGTCGCGCCGTGGACGCCCGAGGTCCTGACGCCGCGAACGTCTTCGATCTTGTAGACCAGTTGCACGCCGGCCTGCCGCGCGAAGGCGTCCAGGGCGCCCTTGAGATCGCCCGACTGGACGTCGAAATTGCGGGACTGCGCCGCCGCCGCTCCTGCCAGAACCAAGGCGCATGCGCTGCCGGTCAGCACATGGCGCAGAAACGAAACCTTCTTCATGTAACCCCCTTGTCGCCCGGATTGGGCGCCCTCAAGGGGGTGTGACAAGGGGCGAGGAAAAATCCCCTACATCCCTATTCGGATAATTTTACGGTTTCGCCGTCGCGTGCGATTTCCAGTCCATAGGCGCTGCGCAGGAGACGAACGAAGGCCTCTACATTGGTGGCTTCGAAGCTGCCGCCGATACGGATGTCCGCAGTCCGGGCGTCCACAACCACCAATTGCGTCTCATTGTAGCGATTGAACTCGGCGACGGCGTCGGTCAGCGTGACCTGGTCGAAGACCAGCAGGCCGCGGCGCCATGCGAGTTGGTCCTGCACCTTTTCAGGCGAGGTGCGGCTTTGGAGCACAGATCGGCCGTCGCCTGTCGCCACGTCGCCGCGAACCAGGATGACGGCGCGGGGCGCGGAGGCCGTCTCCGGGCCGCTGAGCCGCACGCGACCTTCGGCGACCACCACGCGGACCTTGTCGCCGTCGCGGCGGATGCTGAAACGCGTGCCCAGGACGGTGACTGTGCGATCGCCCATATGGACGGTGAAGGGACGAAAGGCGTCGTGCGCCACCTCGAAATAGGCTTCGCCCTGGTCCAGCCAGGCCTGCCGCCCGTCTTCGGACATGGCGGCGCGCAGGCGCGTTTCCGTGTTCAGTTCGATGCGAGAGCCGTCGGAAAGGGCCACCAGGCGTCGCTCGCCCGTCTCTGTCGAATAGGTCGCTGCGCGCGGCCAGAAGGTCAGGGCGGTCGCCAGCATGAGAGCGGCCAGACCGGCCGCCAGCCCCATCTCCCAACGGAAACGCTTCCTTATCCGGGATGCTGGACGAGGCGTCTCCTGAGTCTCGGAGACCGTATCCGCCAGGGTTTCCGGCGAGCGCAGAGCCGACAGTCGACCGGCCTTCTCCCAGCTGTATTCCAGGCGCCAGAAGGCGGTGCGGTTTTCGACGGCGGCGTCCAGCCAGGCGGCAAGCTGCGCCTGATCTTCATGGGACAAGCCGTCCGCCTGTCGGGTCAGCCAGAGCGCGGCCGCCTGTTCGATTTCGTCATAGGAGGTCATGACGGCTCCCTCTTGGCGGCGGTCCTGGAGGGGGAGCGACGGATCTTCCCCGAACCTCCCATCATGAAGTTGGCGAGCGCCCTCAGGCCGTGAGCCATCTGCTGCTCCACGGTGCTGACGCTGATATTGAGGTGGTCGGCGGCTTCCTTGGCGGACAGGCCTTCGATGCGTCTCAGGATCATGACTTGGCGACAACGGGGCGGCAGACGGTCCAGGCCGGCCTGCACGCGCCGCAGTTCCTCGCGAGCGGTCAATTGGCGATCCAGATCGACGGCCGCCGCGTCCGGAAAGCTCGCCTCAAGGTCGGCGACCAGGTCGAAGGACACGATCTTCGCGCGCTTGGCCGTGTTGATCAGATGATTGCGCGCCGTGGCGAACAGGAAGGCGCGAGCGTTGAGTGGAAGCTGATTCCGGGCGGCGGTGTAGATCTTGGCGTAGATGTCCTGCCGCAGATCGACCGCGTCGCTCTCATTGCGCCAGTTGCGACGAATATAGCGGGTCAGGGCCGACTCAAGCGGGAAAATCTCCCGAAAGAACCAGGCCTTCAATTCCTTGTCGTCAATCATGCCGGTTCCGTCTTCCGCCCAGGTTGGATCGATCCGAGGCGACTCGTCAGACACCTGAGTTTGGAAAATCCCCTACATGATTGGTTGAGCATCCGTCGCCCGTCGGCGCAATGGGCTGACAGGCGACGGAGCAGGGCGACGCAGGGATCACCCCACGATCTCGGGCTCGGTTCCCGCCTGCCGTTCGAACAGGCGACGGTACTGCCCATCGCCGGCGGCCAGCAATTCGTCATGGGAGCCGTCCTCCACGATTTCTCCTGCCGAGAAGACGAGGATGCGGTCCAGGGCGCGGACCGTCGACAGACGGTGGGCGATGACGATGGCGGTGCGGCCGACCAGCAGGCGTTCCATGGCCTGCTGGATGGCGGCTTCGCTTTCGGAGTCCAGGCTGGATGTCGCCTCGTCCAGGATCAGGATCGGCGCGTCCGCCAGGAAGGCGCGCGTGATCGCCACCCGCTGACGTTCGCCGCCCGACAGCTTGACGCCCCGTTCGCCGACCAGGGTGTGGTAGCCCTTGGGCAGTCTGGCGATGAAGTCGTGTGCATTGGCGAGGCGCGCGGCCTGTTCGACCTCCTCCAGCGTCGCCTCCGGCCGGCCGTAGCCGATGTTCTCGGCGATCGATCGGTGGAAGAGAATGGGCTCCTGCGGCACGATCGCCACCTGGCGACGCAGGGAGGCCTGGGTCGCATGGGTCACGTCCTGATCGTCGATCGTCACCCGGCCGGCATCGACGTCGTACAGGCGCTGGATCAGCTTGACGAAGCTGGTCTTGCCCGAGCCTGACCGCCCGACCAGTCCGACCCGCTGTCCCGCAGGAATGGCGACGTCCAGAGCGCGGAAGAGGGTCTTGTCCTGGCCGACATAGCGGAACGTGACGTCCTCGAAGCGGATGGAGCCGGTCTTGATTTCGATCGGCTGGGCGTCGGCCTTGTCGGCGACGTCCAACGGCTCTCCATGAAGCTGCACCAGTTCCTCCATCTCGTTGACCGAGCGCTGGAGCTGGTGGATGTGCATGCCGATCTCGCGCAGGTAGCCGTTCAGCACCAGATAGCTAGTGATGACATAGGCCATGTCGCCGGCACTGGCCTGGCCGCGCATCCACAGCCACAGGGCCACGCCTGTCACCGACAGCCGCATCAGCCACAGGATGGCGCTCTGGCCCGTGCCTGCCCAGGTGAAGGCCATCCAGGTGCGGCGCGTCCGCTTGCGCCACTTGGCCAGGGTCCTGGCCAGAAGAACTTCCTCGCGCGCCTCGCCGCCGAAAGCCTTGACCACGGCGTTGGCGCCGATGGCGTCGGCCAGGACGCCGCCGATCTTCGTGTCCCACTGGTTCGACAGTCGCGCGATCGGCGCCAGCACCTTGGTCGCCAGGCCCACGGTCATGACGATGTAGGCGAGGGCGCCCAGGCCCATGACCAGGCCAAGGATCGGCCAGTGCAGGGCAAGGAGGATCACCGTCCCCGCCAGCACCGTCAGGGACGGCAGCAGGGAGAGCAGGAGTACGTCGTTCAGCGTGTCGAGCGCCCACATGCCGCGCGTGATCCGCCGAACCGTCGAACCGGAGAAGGCGTTGGCGTGCCAGTCGGTCGACAGGCGCTGGACGCGGGCGAACCCTTCCTGGGTCACGTCGCGCATCATGTTCAGGGTCAGGGGCGTGATCGCCCACCAGCCGAGATGGCGGAACACCACCATGGCGCCGCCCAGGGCGGTGATGACGGCGAAGGCGGCCCATGCGGCCTGGATGTCGCCGCGACCCACGGCGTCGATGATCCGACCGGCGTAGAGCGGGCCGAAGACCTCGGTCAGGGTCGCCAGCAGCATGGCGCCGGCGCAGGCGGCGGCCAGAACGGGCGTCCGACGCCACAGTCGGAAGGTGAAGACGAGCACCTTGCGCAGCACGGAGGCGTGCGGAAGCGAGTCCGCTTCTTCATGATCAGTCATGGAAATCGCCGCGATAAGACGCGGTCCTTGGTTGTCAGCAATGGTCGGAACGGGCCTTGAAGGCGCCGCGAGAGGCGTCAGCGGCTGCGACGGCCGCTGAACATCGGGAACCCACGGACGGGCGTGGTCTTGTCAATCATCACGCCCTCCTTTCCCTCGAATAGCTGGACGGAGACGTGGGTATCAGAAGCGGCTTCCGGCGACAATGTTTCTCGGGAGGTGCGGCGATGTGTACCCGGCCTTCGGGAGGGCGGTTGCAATTGAGAAACGTTCAATAGGAAGCGACAGGGCGCTTGCGACATGATGTGAACAGTGTCTAATTATTTGGGGCGGGGCATTGCGACGCCCCGGTCGTTGAGTTCCGGCTGAGCGGTCGGTCGCTGTGTTGAGGGAAATCTGATGAAGAGCTTCGTGATCGCCTGCGGCCTGGCCGCGCTTGTTCCCGCTGCGGCGTTCGCACATTCGGCGCCGAAGTCGTCGCTGTTCGAGATTTCGGACGTGGATCGTGACGCCGTCCCCGCAGGGACGCCGGCCGCCTTCTATGTCGCCTTCCCGAACGCGGACAGGAATGAGGCGGCGCGGCAGGTGGGAGAGGACAGCTTCTCCTTTGTTCCTTTGGCCTTCATTCCCTTGTCGGACACACGCGTCGCCCTGGTGAGCACGGGCGCCAATGACTGTACGGGGCAGGCCTGCTCGGGCCTCAACGCCGTCCACTATCTCGATCATCCTGCGGGCGAGCCTCGCTATCCCTTCACGTTGAGCGGCGAGTGGCTGGATGTCGGCGCTGCGGGCGTGGTCGGCAATCCGGCCCAGCGTTGGGGCTGGACGCAGGCGATCGCCGACGCCCCGGTGCTTTACACCGAGGCTGGCGGCACGTGGCAGGGGCGCTCCTGCGGCTACGCCGTGCTGACGGAGTTGAAGGAGGCCGGTCCCGTCGAGATCGCCCGCATCCCTGTCTACTTCTCCGACGCCAGCAGCGATGAGGCCGCCGCCGAGGTCGAGGGGACGATCACCGCGGCGGAAAAGGGGCGCAGCCTGACGGTCTCCTACAGAGGTTCAGGCGCTTTTGATGAAACCTATCGTCGCGGCCCGGACGGCGTCTTCCGTCTGCAGGGCGAAAGCCGTGTGCCCGCCTGCTGACGGCGGCTTCGTTTCAAGAACTCGGACGGGGGTCTGTGTCGGATCATGGGGCGGCGATCGGATCACACACGGCAGGAACTCGAGCATCTGTTCGTGGTCGAAGGTCACAAGCACATGGCCGAGGTCGGCTTCGCGCGCTTCTCCGCCCGCGAGGTGGCCAAGCGGATCGGCTACTCCATCGGCACCCTGTACAATGTGTTCGGGACGCTGGATCAACTGTTGATCGCGATCAACACCCGCACCTTCCAGCTCTGGGCCGACCATGTGCGGGAGCAACTGCAGGCCGCGCCCGGGGATCGCATCGGCTGCCTGGTCGAGGCCTACTTCAGCTTCGCCAGGGCTAACGCCAACAGCTGGAACGCCATCTACGACCATCATCTGCCGCCCGACGTGACCTTGTCGGACGAACAGAACGCCCTTCGCGGCGGCCTGACCCAGATCATCGTCGACGAGGTGGCGGCGACCCTGCCGTCCTCCGTCCGGCCCGGCGCGCCGAGGCTGGCGCGATCCCTGATCGCCGTGGTCCACGGTCATTGCGTCTTCGAACTGAACGGCAGTTTCGCCCTGATGGGACTGGATCGGCCGGTCGGCCTTGCTCTGGATCGGGTTTGGGAAGCCTTGATCCACGCCGGGGCGACGCCGCGTCGTGGTTAGGCCTTAGCAAAATTATATTGCAGAAAATGCAAAATGAAATCACGGTCGCCGCAAGGGAGAGGCGATCATGATGTCACGAGTGAAAAACTACGGCGCGATCCTGGCGGTCGCGGCCTGTGCGGTCGGCGGCGCGGTCGAGGCCGCGGAGCCGGGGCGGCGCCTGACGGAGCGTCAGATCGACGAAGTGGTCGAGGCGGCGCGGGCCTCGTTCGAGATACCGGGCGTGGCCATCGCCGTCGTCCAGCCGGGCCAGCCGACCTATCTGAAGGGATATGGAGTGACGGACCATCGGGCGAACACGCCGGTGGACGCGGACACCCTGTTCGGCATCGGCTCCATCTCCAAGGCCTTCACCACCACCACCATCGCCCTGCTGGAGCAGGAAGGACGTCTGGACTGGGATGACCCGGTCATCGACTATGTGCCGGAATTCCGCCTGTCCGACCCCTGGGTGACGCGCGAGTTCACCATTCGCGATCTGGTCAGCCATCGCTCGGGCCTGCCGCCCTACGCCGGCGACCTGGTCATGCTGACGGAGGGCAAGGCCAATCGGGCGCAGGTCTATCAGGCCTTGGCGCACCTCGAGCCCAAGTCCAGTTTCCGCACCGAGTTCGCCTATGACAACCTGCTCTACATCGTCGCCGGCGACCTGATCGAACGGGTGACGGGTCGGACCTGGCAGGATGAGATTCAGACCCGCTTCATGACCCGTCTGGACATGCGGAATTGCGTGCCGGACCAGAAGCGTCTGGGGCCGGACGCCGCACGATCCCTGGCGCATGACTATGCCGACGGCCGGCTGACGACGGTCGACTTCCCCCTGCCGGACATCACCCTGGCGGCGGGCGGCATCTTCTGCAATGCGCGCGGCATGGCCCAGTGGATGGCCTATAATCTGGATCCCGCGAAGGGGCCGGAACTGGACGCCGCCCGGCGTGCGGATCTGTTCAGCCCGGTCACCCTGATGCCGCTCGGCCGCTCGGCCTCGCCCTATCAGGCCGGAACGACTTTCAACGCCTATGGCCTGGGCTGGATGGTGCAGGACAGCTTCGGGCGTCGCGAGGTCCAGCACGGCGGCGGCCTGCCGGGCATGGTCAGCTATCTGAGCCTTTATCCCGACGACGGTTTCGGCGTCATGGTCATGACCAACAAGACCAGCGGGGCGGCCCGCGCCATCGCCCAGCAACTGGCGGCGCTGAAGTTCAGTCCCAATCCGGTCCGCGCCGTCGCCGACCAGGGGCGCGCCGAGATCGCCGCCGTTCGCGCCGCCCAGGCCGATACGGCCGCCGCCGGATCAGCGGACGCCGCCGAAGGCGAGGCGCAACGTCCGGCCTTGCCCCTGGCGCAATACGTCGGCCGCTATGACGACGCCTGGTTCGGGCCGGTGGAGGTGCGGCTGGAAGGCGACGGCCTGGTCATGGACCTTGGCTCGCAGGCGATGACGGGGCGCCTGCGCCATGTCGGCGGCGACCGCTTCATCGCGGCCTGGCGGGATCGGACGTTGAACGCCGACGCCTATGTCAACTTCCGCGTGGATCCGCGCGGCCAGGTGCATGACATTGAAATGGCGCCCGTGTCGCCGCGCACGGACCCCTCGTTCAATTTCAGAGACCTGCGTCTGGTCAGGGCCGCGAAGCGGCCGTAGGGAAGAGGAATGACGCGCCCCTCTGTTCCTGCCGGAGACGATGACGCCGCAACGGGCGGGGAGGCGCTGCGCCGTATCCGCAAGAGCCGCAGGCTGACCCTGGAGCAGGTGTCGCAACTGACCGGCATCCCGACGTCGTCGCTGTCGCGCATCGAGAACACGCGGCTGCGATTGACGGTCGACAAGATGCACCTCTTGGCCAAGGCGCTGGAGGTGCCGGTCGAGCGCCTGCTGGGCGATGTCGGGGCCGAGGATGAAACTTCGGGCGGCGGCGCGGGGCGCGTCGGCGGGCCGCCGCAGGGCGCGCGCCGAAGCGCGGGGCGGCTGACGGTCGATCGCGCGCCGGAACGACGCCCGGAGCGCTTCTGCGACGCCATGGTCCACTACCTGTTCGGGGCGGACGAGGCGCGGGCGCTGGACTGCGGGCATTTCCATTTCCAGCCCGTCAGCGTCTGGGAGTCGGAGTTCGTCCGACACCCGGGCGAGAAGGTGGTCTACGTCATCAAGGGGACCGCCGTGGCCTATGTCCAGGGCCAGAACCCGGTCCTTCTGGAGGAGGGCGACGCCCTGCACATGGACTCCTCCGCCTGGCACAGCGTGGTGGCGGTCAACCAGCCGGCCGAGGTGCTGGTCACCTACTTCCACGGCGGCGGCAAGGGCTATGACGCCTTTGAAAGCCGCGCCTTCTCGCGCGAGGCCTGGGCCGCCTTTCCTGTGCCGGACGACGAATAGGCGATCTGCGCCGCAAGGCGCTGAAGGGGCGGGGACGTCCTAGTTTTCTTTTGCTTCTGAAGGGTTTGGGCCTCGCATCCTGTGGATGCGGGGTGTTTTTTGCAGTGCATGATTTTCTATGTGCTGATTTTGCAAATTATATCCTTGCCATGTGCAAAATTTCACGAATATTGCTGTGAATGCAAAACGAGTTCTGGGAGGGATCGTGAAGCTCACAGCCTTGAAGCGACGTCTGGATCTGACGACGCCGTTCCGCGTGTCGTTCGGCGAAATCTCCGGCATGGACGTGGTGGCGGTCGCCCTGGACGGCAGCGGCGTCACGGGGCACGGCGAAGCCTGCCCGATGCCGATGTTCGGCCATACGGCGGAGGCGGTGCTTCATGATCTGGCCTCGGTCGCACCGGATATCGAGGCGGGTCTGATCGATCGGATCGAACTGCAAAGGCGACTGCCGGCGGGCCCGGCGCGCAATGCGCTGGACTGCGCCTTCTGGGACCACGAAGCCAAGCAGTCGGGACGTTCCATCTGGGAACTGACCGGATTGAAGGCGGTCGACACCCTGGACTCCGACGTCACCATCGGCATCGAGACGCCGGAAGAGACCGCGCGTCTGGCCCGAACCCATCGCCATGCGGGGATGATCAAGCTGAAGCTGGGCGGCCCCGACGACATGGCCTGCGTGCGGGCCGTGCGTGAAACCCTGCCGGCGACCCGCCTGTTCGTCGATGTCAACGGTGGCTGGACCCTGGACCAACTGAACGCCCTAGCGCCCGAACTGGCGGCGCTGGACGTCTTCATGATCGAACAGCCCTTGCCGCGCGGCGAGGACGAGCAGATCGACGGCTATGTCGGAAGCGTGCCGTTGTGCGCCGACGAGTCCTGCCAGGATCGCGGCGACCTGAAGCGGCTGCAGGGCCGGTACGCCTTCGCCAACATCAAGCTGGACAAGACCGGGGGCCTGACCGAGGCGCTGGCGCTGGCTCGCGAGGCGCGGGCGCGGGGCATGCGGCTGATGGTCGGCTGCATGATGGGGTCGGGTCTGGCCATGGCGCCGGCCTATGTGCTGGGCACCCTGTGCGAGGTCGTGGACCTGGACGTGACCCTGTTGCTGAAGAACCCGGCGGACGCCTCGGTGCGTCATGACGGGCGGCGGCTGACCGGTTTCAGCCGGGATCTGTGGGGCTGACATGATCATCAGGGGAGGGAGAACCAAGATGATTGGCGACAAGACTTATACGAGCATGGGCTTGCTGGCGGCGGCCCTGGCCCTGTCGGCGACGCCGGCGGCGGCGCAATCGGTAGCGGAGGCGGCCCCCAATGCTGCGCCTTCGGACCCTGCGACCGTCGTCGGCGATATCGTCGTGACGGCGCAGAAGCGGTCGCAGAACCTTCAGGACGTGGCCAACTCGGTCGCCGCTCTGTCGAGCGCCGAGATCATGGAAACGGGCAAGAACGGCCTGGCCGACATGGTTTCAGCTGTGCCCAGCCTGTCCATGGTGTCTCAGGGGCCGGGTCTATCGACCATCGCCCTGCGCGGCGTGACCACCGGCGGCGTCCGCAACGACGAGCCTCAGAACAAGGAGACGGTCGGGGTCTATATCGACGAGACCCCGATCTCGGTGAACGGCTTCAACCCTGATCTGGGCCTGTACGACCTGTCGCGGGTCGAGGTTCTGCGCGGCCCCCAAGGAACCCTGTACGGCT
Organism: Brevundimonas faecalis; assembly: GCF_040549405.1. Classification (NCBI taxonomy): domain Bacteria; kingdom Pseudomonadati; phylum Pseudomonadota; class Alphaproteobacteria; order Caulobacterales; family Caulobacteraceae; genus Brevundimonas; species Brevundimonas faecalis. The sequence goes on from NZ_JBEPTF010000005.1 coordinate 183,332, forward strand.
CGGGCGCCATGGGGGGCGCGATCCGCATCATCACCAACAAGCCGGATCTGGGCGCCTTTTCCGGTTCGGTCGAAGGCTCCGCCTCGCACACCCGCCACGGCGAGGCCAACTACAGCGCCAAGGGCATGATCAATGTGCCGCTGATCACGGACGCCGTGGCCCTGCGGGCGGTCGCCTATCATACCTATCAGGGCGGCTATATCGACAATACGGCCACCGGCGCGGACAATCAGAACGACGCCACGACGACGGGGGCTCGCCTGCAACTGGGCGCGCAACTGACGCCCGAACTGCGGGCCAACCTGACCTATATGCATCACAACCTGGAAACGGGTTCGCGGGCCAGCCAGTCGGCGCCCTTCCAGCGCGACATCCGCGCTTTCGACGGCCTGACCGACCGGATCAACATCTTCAACGCCGCCCTGGACTATGATTTGGGCTGGGCCTCGGTCAGTTCCTCGACGTCCTTCCTCAAGAAGAAGAACACCAACCGCACCAGCCTGGAGTTCCTGATCGAGTCGGCTCTGGGCCTGGATTCGCCTGCGCCCCTGGTGGATACGACCGAGATCGAGGACTTCTCACAGGAACTGCGGATCGCCTCCAGCGGCGACGGGCGGCTGAGCTACATCGCCGGCGTTTTCTATCAGGACCGCAAGCGCGACTATATGCAGGATGGAACCGTGCCGGGCATCGACGCCCATGTGGGGGCGCCGTCGTCTGATTTCGGCGCTCCGGGCGTGGATCAGGTCTTCTACGGCTTCCAGAACATCCGGCAGAAGCAGAAAGCGGTCTTCGGCGAGTTGTCCTACAAGATCACGCCGCGCCTGACCGCGACGGCGGGCCTGCGCTATTTTGATTTCAGCGAGGAATACGAGACCTTCTCGTCGGGCCTGCTGAACGGCGGCGTCGATCGCCACAAGGGCGATTTCTCGGAAGACGGGATCACGCCCAAGTTCAATCTGTCCTTCGACGCCACACGGGACAACATGCTCTATGTCCAGGCGTCCAAGGGGTTCCGTCTGGGCGGGGTGAACACCACGGTGCCCGCCGATCTGTGTCGGGCCGACCTGGATACGCTGGGACTGAAGGAGACGCCCGGGAGCTTCGGCTCGGACTCGGTCTGGAACTATGAGATCGGCTCCAAGAACCAGTTCATGGACCGCCGCCTGACCCTGAACGCCAGCGTCTATTACATCGACTGGACCGATATCCAGACGACGATGAGCCTGCCGTCCTGCGCCTTCTCCTTCCGCACCAATGCGGGCAAGGCGCGCAGCATCGGGACCGAGCTGGAGGTTCGTTTCGCCGTCACCGACGCTCTGGACGTCTATGGCAACCTGGGCCTGACGGACTCCGCCCTGACCGAGGACGTGCCCTTCACGGCCTGGAAGGACGGCGATCATGTGCCGGGCGTGGCGCGCGAGCAGATCAGCGCCGGCGCGCGTCAGGCCTTCACGGTGTTCGAGGCGCGGGACGCCTACGCCCGGATCGACTACAGCTACACCGGCAAGATGAACACGCGCTTCGACACGGACAACGCCGTCAACCGGGAGTACGGCGGCTATCACCTGGTCAACCTGACGGCCGGCGTGCGTCTGCCTGGGCGTCCGATCGAGGCGTCGGTCTTCGTGCGCAACCTGTTCGACGACGACGGTCGGGTCCTGGCCAGCGCCGCCGGCCAAGTGGCGCCGGAGAGCTGGATCACCGTCCAGCCGCGGACCATAGGATTCACGGTTCAGGCGTATTTCTAAAGCTGGTCGCGGTCAGGGGGAGGACCAAGCCGCATGAGCATAGTCGCCGACGAGAAGAGCTTCCTGGGGCAGCCGCGCGGACTGCCCGTCCTCTTCCTGACCGAGATGTGGGAGAAGTTCTCCTTCTTCGGCATGCGGACCCTGCTGGTCTACTACATGACCACCACCCTGCTGATCGAGCAGGGGCGGGCGTCGCTGATCTATGGCCTCTACACCGCCGTCATCTACCTGACCCCTATCGCGGGCGGCGTGCTGGCGGATCGATGGCTTGGGCGCAGGCGGTCGGTGGTCTATGGCGCGGCGATCATGATCCTGGGCCACTTCATGATGGCTTCGGAGAGCCTCTTCTATCCGGCGCTGGCGGTGATCGCGATCGGCAACGGCCTGTTCCTGCCCAATCTGCCGGGGCAGGTGGCGGGATTGTACAAGCCCGACGATCCGCGTCGCGGCAGCGCCTACAACATCTACTACATGGGCGTGAACCTGGGGGCCTTCATGGCGCCCCTGGCCTGCGGCGCGGTGGGCGAGATCTATGGCTGGCATTGGGGCTTCGCCCTGGCCGGGGTCGGCATGGCGGCGGGCCTGGCCATCTATCTGGCGGGCGGGCGCTACCTGCCGCCGGATCCGCCGCGCAAGGCTCGATCGGAAGGCGGGCAAGGAAGGAGCGAGGGGCTGGCCCGTTCATCCCTGTGGCTGTTCGGCGGAGTGATCCTGGCCGTCGTGGTCTTCCGGATCGCCTATGAGCAGGTGGGCAACACCCTGGCCCTGTGGATCGGCAGCGACGTCGACCGCGGCCTGGGCGGATGGACCATCCCCATGACCTGGTTTCAGTCCCTGAACCCGCTGCTGGTCTTTCTGCTGACGCCGATCCTGGTCACGGCCTGGGATCGAGCGGCGCGGAAGGGAAGGGGCGGTTCCTCCCTGACGCGGATGGCGACCGGAGCGGCCCTGGTCGCCGGCGCCTTCTTCGGCCTGGCGGCGATCGCCGCCCTGTCGGGCGGAAACGCGGTGCACTGGCTATGGCTGGCCGTCTTCTTCCTTCTGCTGACCAGCGGGGAGTTGTTCATCCTGCCGGTGGGGTTGGGCCTGTTCGGGCGCCTTGCTCCGGCGCGGATGACGGCCACCATGATCGCCGCCTGGTTCCTGGCCGCCTTCGCCGGCAACCTGCTGGCGGGCGTCGTCGGCTCGACCTGGAGCTGGATGACGCCTGCGGCCTACTTCGCCCTGATGGGGGTGACGGCCTGCATCGCCGGCCTGGGACTGCTGCTGCTGGCTCGGCCCTTCCGGAAGCTGGAAGGTTGACGCCGTGATGGCCCCCAGCCACGGAGGGCGCATCCAAATCGACACGAAAACCCAGCATCTTCGTCATATGGGGCTTCTATAGCGACGCTCGGCGGGAGCGTTGCAAGTGATCGGTCACGAACAGGAAGTCGGGCGGGCGTTGGCGACGCACAATCGCGCCTTGCTGGCCTATGTCCGGCGCAGGTTGGCGAAGACCGGCGATGCGGAGGATGTGGCCCAGGAGGCGATCATGCGCGTCCTGACACGGGCGCGAGACACCCTGATCGCCGACCCGCTAGCCTACGCCATACGGGCCGCTCGCAACATACTGGTCGATCGGGCGCGCGGGACTGTCCATATCCAGATCGATGATCTGGACGGGACGGATATTCCCATAGATAGGGAAGCTACGCCGCTGGAGGCGCTGGATATGAGCGAGCGGCTGAAGCTGTGTCAGAGAGTGTTGGAAGCCATGCCGCCCCTGCGACGTGAGGTTTTCGTGCGTCGCCGCGCGGGCGAGGAATCCTACGAAGCCATAGCCAGGGACCTGAACCTGTCGGTTGAGGCTGCGCAGAAGCACTATAGTCGCGCCGCTCAGACCCTGCGTCGGACAGCGGAGGGCGGCCATGCCGGCTAGACGACGCGTGAGCGCCAGGGATGATCGAGCTGCGGCGCTATGGGCCGATGCAAGGCGGGATGCCGGCTGGAACGCCGAGAAGGCGGCGGAGCTGACGTCCTGGCTGAAGGATCATCCTGAGCGAGCGGAACTGCTGCGTCGGCATGAAGCCCTTCTTGATGACGCGGCCCTGGTCTGGGCGACGCAGCGGGTCGCGGCTCGATCCCAGACGCCGAGAGGTTTTGGCGCGTTCCGGCGGGGACGTCTGTTTCAACCGGTCATGGCCGCAGGCCTGGCGGCCGTGGCGGGCGTCGTGGTCCTGGCGGGCGTGGGGTTGGCGCCGCGTGGAGATCGGCTTGTCGGCAAACGCGGGGAGACCCAGCCGATCGCCCTGGCGGACGGTTCTGCTGTACGGCTGAACGGCTTGAGCGAGGTTCAGGTCGAGCTGGGCGAAAGCGAGCGCCGTCTGCGCCTTAAGGGCGAAGGCTTTTTCGAAGTGGCCCCCGACAAGACGCGCCCCTTCTCGGTCGAGGTCGACGGGGTGCGCGTGACGGCGGTCGGCACCCGCTTCAATGTTGATCAGCGTCCCAAGGCTGACGGCGCGGCGATCGAGGTCGTCGTGTTCGAGGGGGCGGTCGACGTGCGCTCCAACCGGGGCATTTCCATGCGTGTTCGCGCTGGGGAGCGGGCGGTCGTGTCCCGCGGCGTGATCCAGCGCGCGGTCCTGGCCCATCCCGAAGTCGAGACCGACGTGCCGTCCTGGGCCAAGGGCTGGCTGGAGTTCAACGACGCGACCCTGGTCAGCGTGGTCGAGGATCTGGAACGCGCCAGCGGCGTTCGCGTCGAACTGGCGGACCCGGCGGTTGCCCGGGTTCTGGTCAGCGGGCGTCTGGCGTCCGATCAACCTGAAAACGCCCTGGCCGCCATGGTGGGGGTTCATGGCCTGACCCTGACCCGCAAGGGGACGGATCAGTTCGTGATTTCCAAAAGTTAGGCGACCGTAGAAGCAAGTTTTCATGACAGGTGTCAGGGCGGCGTCCGTCGCCGTCTAACCCGTGACGATCAAGTTCGATCGCAGGGAAACTATCGAATGCGTATCCACAAGACGGGCCTGCTCGCGGCGGCCGCCATGGCTGTCCTGGTTTCGGCCGCGGCTCCCGCCCATGCCCGGCAGGCGACGAACAATACAGCGACGCAGGTGTCGATCTCCATCTCCGCGCAGGATCTGGGACAGGCGTTGCGGACCCTGTCCCGTGAGACGGGATTGCAGATCGTCTTCGACCCTGCGTTGACGCGCGGACGGCGGTCCGGCGCGGTTGCCGGAACCATGACCGCTCATGAGGCTCTGCGGCGCATGCTGGCCGGATCGGGTCTGGAAGCGCGCGAGGTGCGCGGGGTCCTGACCCTCGTGGCGCGACAGGCTGCGGACCTGGGCGAGACTTCGCCCGAAGCTTTCGAGGTCGAGGAAGTCGAGGTCGTCGGCTATGCGGCGGGCCTGCGCCGCTCGCTCGACGCCAAGCGCCGGGCCGACTTCATCTCCGACGTCATCAGCGCCGACGACATGGGCGATCTGCCGGCCAACAACGTGGCCGAGTCCCTGTCGCGCCTGCCGGGCGTCAACGCCGTGCGCAACCACACGACGGGCGAGGGCGACCGCATCACAATTCGCGGCCTGTCGACCGAGTTGAACACCTACACCATGAACGGCGTCCGCATGGGCGGGGCCGGTTCGCGCGACGACAACTTCTATCGCGGCGTCCGTCTCAGCTTTCTGCCGCCGGAAGGCATCGACTCGATCACCGTCATCAAGAGCCTGACGCCGGATCGCGACGGCGACGCCCTGGGCGGGTCGATCGATATCCGCACGCCGACCGCCTTCGATCATGATCCGGTCTACGGCGTCCTGTCGGCCTCGGCCGGCATGCTGGACAAGTTCGACAACGAGAAGTCGGGCGAGATTTCCGGCTCCTTCGGCCGGCAATTCAACGACAACTGGGGCTTGTTCGTCACCGGCAGCTGGTCGCGCCGCAAGTCGCAGTTCGAGCAGAACGGCGTGGACGGCGATAACCAGCCGCCGGTCTGGTACGCCGACAGCGAGACCATGGGCTGGGACACCGAGACCTTCGTCATGCGCGGCATGGACCTGGGTTTCGGCGAGACCGAGGTCGAACGTCGCGGCGTGAACGCCAGCCTGGACTATCGCGGGACCAACCACGACTTTCACCTGCGCGGTCAGTTCAATGAATACACGCAGGACGAGTTCGGCAACCGTCTGAACTTCCGCAACGACACCGGCAAGAACTCGACGCGTCTGGTCCAGGTCGACAAGAGCCTGACAGGTCTGGGGCGGCCGGAGGACATGATCGTCGGAACGGACGCCAAGCTGGGCAATATCTACGGCTACACCACGGCGCAGATCGTCGATCAGGACGGCGACGGCCGCATCACCGACAAGGATCGCAAGACCCGTTCCTATTACTCCCTCGACGGCGCATCGGGCCGTTGGGATCCGCAGGGTTTCCGCCTGCGCCGCTTCTGGGAAGGTTCGCGTGAGACGGGGGCCCTGACCTCGGTCAACCTGGGCGGGGTCAGCCGCCTGGGCGATTTCACCGTCGACTACGACCTGTCCTACGCCAAGTCCGAGGACAATATCGACGACTCCTATGAAATGGAGTTCCGCAGCGACAGGTACGGCTGGCTGGGCAACAAGGGCGTCAAGGTCACCAACTTCGGCGACAGCCGCTTCCCGAAATGGGTGCTGAACGACGCCGGCATGGCGGCGATCCACGATAACGCCCAATATGACTTCGCGGGCCTGTCGGGCGAGGTCGGGGGCGCCAAGGAAGAGCTTTGGCAGGGCCAGTTCAATGTCGAATGGCGCCCGGTCTCGACCTGGCTGGAAGCCGTCAAGGCAGGCGGGAAATACTACAGCTCCGAGCGCGCGACCTATAGCGGCGAGTTCCTGGACCTGGATGCTGAAGGCACGCTGGCGGACTTCTCGCGCTTCTACGGCAAGGAGGCGACCAGCCTGTTCGGCGGCGAATATTCAGGTCTCTATCGCCTGGGCACGGTCATCGACAACAAGGCCATGCTGGCCGAACTGCAGCGCGCCATGGCGGGAAACAGCGACTTCTTCGAGGGCTTCGCCACCGATCCGGCCAAGGCTGAACTGAGCGGCGAGGACAGCTTCACCTTCAATGAGGACATCCTGGCCGGCTATGTCATGGCCACGGCTCGTTTCGGTCGGGCCCAGGTCATCGGCGGCCTCCGCGTCGAAAACACCAACAACGAAATCTCAGCCTATATCCTGGACGAGGTTCAGGGCGCGCACTACGCCACGGACAAGAGCGACTTCATAAACGTCCTGCCGTCCGTCCACCTGAACTATGACCTGGACGACCGGACCAAGGTTCGCGCCGCTATCTGGACCAGCTTCGCCCGCCCCGATATCGCCCGCATGTCCTCGGCGCGCGAGTACGGCTACGACAGCGACCCCGACGGCGACGGCAAGGTCAATCCCAAGGGCGAATGGGTTCTGGTCGCCATCGAGCAGGGCAATCCGGATCTGAAGCCGATGAAGGCGGTCAACTACGACCTGTCGATCGAGCGCTATAACGGCGATACGGGCGCCTATTCGCTGGGTCTCTTCTACAAGGATATCGAGAACTTCCTGTACCGTTCCTCGTCGTCGAACATCCGCGACGGGACGTCGGGCGTGAACGTCAGTCCTGACGGCGTGACCGTCTCCATGCCCAACAACGGCAAGTGGGCGCGGGTCTACGGTGTCGAGATGAGCGCCCAGCAGGTCTTCCACTGGCTGCCGGGGCCGCTGTCGGCGCTCGGCGCCAGCGTGAATCTGACGTTGCAGAAGTCGGAGGCGGAGACCGGCATCTCCTGGCACCCGCAGGGCTACACCCTGCCGCTGATGGAGACGCCCGAGGCGGTCGCCAACGTCCAGATCTTCTGGGAGCACGCCGGCTGGGAGGCCTACGCCGCCTACAGCTATCAGTCGGAATTCCTCGAAGGCATCCAGGACTTCGGCAACAATCCCTATGAGCAGGACTACGAGTTCGTGGACCTGAATGTGCGGCGCAAGCTGTGGAAGGGGGCGACCGCCTCGCTGCAGGTCCAGAACCTCTTCGACAACCACACCTACTGGTACACGGCCGGGGCCAGCACCAGCTCCAGCCGCGCCTACATCAAGAACGGTCGGTCGATCTCGGTCGGTCTGACCTACGTCTTCTGATCGGGGTGAAGAGCATGAAGACGACCCACGCCCTGATGCTCGGGGCCGTGCTTGCGGCCCTGGGCGGACCCGCCATGGCGCAGGAGCGGCCTTTGCGGCCCGAGCCTGCGCCCGTCCAGGCTTCGGACCGGCCGGTGGTCCCGCCGACCGATCAGCCGGAACGGATCATCCTGAACCTGACCGCCGATCCGGCGCATGAGATGGCCGTGACCTGGCGTACTGCGCCCGGTCTGCCCGGCTTCGTCGAATACGCCGAGGCCCAGGACGGCCCGGACTTCATCCCTCAGGCTGTCCGCGTCACCGCCGCCACTGACGATGCGGCCCTCGCCGTGCGCGAGGCGGCCGAGTTCCGTGCGGCCTATCATTCCACGGTGCTGAAGGGGCTGAAGCCGGAGACGGTCTACGCCTATCGCGTCGGCGACGGCGCGCGCTGGTCGGAATGGCTGCAGTTCCGCACGGCGGCGACCAAGGCCAAGCCCTTCACCTTCGTCTACATGGGGGACATGCAGAACAACATCCTCAGCGAGGCGTCTCGCACCCTGAGGATGGCCTTCCGCAAGGCTGGGGACGCCGCCTTCGTCATTCACGCGGGCGACCTGATCAATCGGCACGACAGCGACAATGAATGGGGCGAATGGTTCGCCGCCGGGGGTTTCCTCTACGCCCAGACGCCGCAGATGCCGACGCCGGGCAATCACGAATATGGCCGCGGCCCGGTGCTGAACCCCCAGTGGCGGCGTCAGTACACCCTGCCTGAAACCGGCCCGGCGGGTGTCGAAAAGCTGAAGGAGACGGCCTGGACCGTCGACTATCAGGGCCTGCGCCTGATCTCGGTCGATGCGCCCCTGTTCCATGGCGACGAGGCCATGAGGGCCGAGATGGTGCGCTGGCTGGACGGACTTCTGGCGGACAATCCCAACCGCTGGACGGTGCTGTTCCTTCACTTCCCGCTGTTTTCGATCGACCCGGATCGCGACAACGCTCGTGTGCGCGACGCCCTGAAGCCCTTGATCGACAGGTATGGCGTCGATCTGGTGCTGCAGGCCCACGACCATGGCTATGCGCGGGGCGCCATCGGCACGGGACCGATGACCAACGCCGGGCCGGACCATCCGTCCGAGCAGGGCTCGACCTATGTCGTTTCGGTCGCCGGACCTAAGATGTATCCGGTCGCTGACCTGGGCTGGGCGGCGCGATCCGCCTCGCGAACCCAGACCTTCCAGACGCTGGAGGTCTCGCCCGAGGCCGTCGTCTATCGCGCCTTTACGGCGACCGGGCGCGAATTGGATGCCTTCCGCCTGACCAAGGGCGCAGACGGCGTGGCGCGCGTCGAAACCCTGGAAGCGGGTCGATAAGACTAGGCGAAGGGGTCGGCTTGATCACGCCGGCTCCTTCATCGTCAACCGGCGACCACCCGTCCACGGCATTCGCCGAAGCCCAGGTTCACGAAGCCAGGCGCGCTGAGACGGCCGGACAGGGCGATCTCGTCGCCGTCCTCCAGGAAGGCGCGGGTCTCGCCGTTGGGCAGGCTCAAAGGCTCCGCGCCGCCGCGGGTGAGTTCCAGCAAGCTGCCGAAACCATCCGCCGTCGGCGCCGACAGGGTGCCGGTGCCCAGCAGGTCGCCCGAGCGCAGGTCGCATCCGTTCGAGGCGTGGTGCGCGATCATCTGACCCACGGTCCAGTACATGTGCCGGGCGTGCGACCGGCTGAGGACCAGGTCCTCGATCCCTTCCTCGCGCATCTTCCGCGTCGAGATCCGCACCTCGAGATCGATGGCGAAGCCGCCGCGCGCGCGGTCGGTCGGGTCGTCCAGATAGGGCAGGGGCGCGGGATCGCCGGCGGGGCGCGGTTCGGGCGCCGTGCGATAGGGCTCCAGGGCCTCGGCGGTCACGACCCAGGGCGAGACGGTGGTCAGGAAGTTCTTGGAGAGGAAGGGGCCGAGCGGCTGATATTCCCAGGCCTGGATGTCGCGCGCCGACCAGTCGTTCAGCAGGCAGAGGCCGGCGAGATGGCGCTCCGCCTCCGCCAGGGGAATGGGACGGCCCAGCCCGGAGCCGCCGCCGATCCAGGCGCCCAGCTCCAACTCGAAATCGAGGCGACGAGAGGGAGCGAAGATCGGATCGGCGTCAGCCGCCTTCAACTGACCCGAGGGGCGGATCACGGGGGCGTCCGTCGGACGAACCGACGAGGCCCGGCCGTGGTAGCCGATCGGCACATGCTTGTAGTTGGGCAGCAGGGGCGCGTCGGGCCGGAACAGGCGACCGACGTTCAGGGCGTGATGTATGCCGACGTAGAAGTCGGTGTAGTCGCCGATCCGGGCTGGCAGGTGCATGCGGCAGTCGTTCGTCCTATGCAGCATGGGCTCGACGCGCTCGCGCTGGGCGGGGTCGGACAGCAGGTCCGAAATCCGGCGACGCAGGGCGCGGCGGGGCGCCCCGCCGCCTTCCAGAAGGGCGTTGAGTTCGGGGCCGGACGCGGCGCGCGCCGCCTCCTGCGCTTCGCACGACAGCAGGCCGCTGTCGGCCAGGGCCGCCAGGTCGAGGATGAAGTCTCCGATGGCGACGCCGCCGCGTGGAGCGTCATCGAGGGAGAAGACGCCCAGGGGCAGGTTCTGGATGGGAAAGTCGGGATGGCCGTCAGCGCCTTCCACCCAGCTGACGCGCGCCGGATCATGGGTTTCGTCCAGACGGCTCACGCGACATCTCCCTTTTCGAAGCCGTTCCAGCAGTCGTCGTAGTCGAGTTGCATGAGGGGTGTCTTCTCGGCCCATGCGGTGGCGCGGATG
>NZ_JBEPTF010000006.1:0-169681 GCF_040549405.1 Brevundimonas faecalis
CATCCGCGCCACCGCATGGGCCGAGAAGACACCCCTCATGCAACTCGACTACGACGACTGCTGGAACGGCTTCGAAAAGGGAGATGTCGCGTGAGGTTGAACCTCCTGTTGTTCGCGGCGGGGCTTGCGCTGGCCGCCTGCTCGCCGACGCCGGCGCCGGAGACCGTGGTTCCTAGCGTGGATGCGCCGGAGCCGCCGCCGACCATGAGCATCAGCACCTCGTCCTGCACGGCGCGCGGCGGAGCGATGCGTCAGGTCGGTCGGGCGCAGACCTGGCGGTGCGTGATCAAATACGCCGATGCGGGCAAGCGCTGCACCGACGGTTCGCAATGCGAGGGCGACTGCGAGATCGCTGGGAACAGCGGCGTCGCGGCGGGCGCGCGCACGGCGGGCGTCTGTCAGGCCGACAGCAACCGCTTCGGCTGCCGCACAACCATCAAGGACGGCAAGGCCGAACCCACGCTCTGCATCGACTAGTCTGAACCTCCTTATTGCGTGGGGAGGTTCAGGGGCCGTCAGTCCGCCGCGTTGAAGGCCACGCGCGCCGCACCCAGAAGGGCGGCGTGCTTGTACAGGATCACCTTGGTCGGGATGGCCTGCATATAGGGCTGGAACCGGCCCTTGCGCTCGAAGCGGGCGCGGAAGGGGCTGGCCTTGAGGAAGGGCAGGATGCGCGGGGCGATGCCGCCGGCGATATAGACCCCGCCGCGCGCGCCGGTCGTCAGGGCGATGTCCCCCGCCACGGCGCCCAGGATGGCGCAGAAGCGGGCCAGGGTCGCGCCGCAGGGACTGTTGGGGTCCTTCATCGCCGTCTCGGTGATCTCGGCAGGATCGTCCACATGGGTCTCGCGTCCGTCGATCTCGGCCAGAGCGTGGTGCATGTTCAGCAGGCCCGGCCCGCAGATCAGGCGCTCGATCGACACCCGGTCATAGCGACGGCGCAGGATGCGCAGAATCTCGTCCTCGATGGGATCGCCCGGCGGGAAACAGGCGTGGCCGCCTTCAGACGGCATGGCCATCTCACGACCATGGGCGTCGCGCACCAGGGCCGAGACCCCGAAGCCTGTGCCGGGACCCAGCACCGCCACGGTCGCATGCGGATCGCCATCGACCGGTCCGCCCAGCGAGGCCAGTTCGGCCTCCGGCGTGATGGGCGCGCCCCAGGCCAGGGCCTCGAAGTCGTTGATCAGCTTGATCGGGTTCAGGCCCAGGGTCGCAAGCTCGCCCTCCGACACCCGCCAGGGCGAGTTGGTCAGGTCGATGGTCCCGTCCGTCACCGGTCCGGCCACGGCGATGACGCCGCCGGTCGGCTTGACCTCGCAGCCGTCGAGGAAGGCCTTCACCCCGCCGAGGAAGGTCGGGTGTTCCGAGGCCGGGAAGCTCTCGTGATGTTCCAGCACCGGGCGGCCGTCGACCATGCGGGCCAGGGCGAAGCGGGCGTTGGTGCCGCCGACGTCGCCGACGAGAAGAATCTTGTCGTTCATGTGCTTATTCTCGTTCCGACGGCGTCTCAGGCGTCCACGGTGCGGTCGACCAGGTTGGGGTCGGGCGGCGCGTCCGCATGGCCGCCGGCGCCGATGGGGAAGGCGAAGCAGACGCTGGCGCCTTCTTCGGCCGTGGTCACGACGTGGCGGAAGGCGGCGAACAGTTCGCGGCCATAGCCCCAGGATGCGCCCTCGGCATGGGCCTGGCTCCGCCGGGCGGCCGGACGGGCGTTCAGGTCCAGTCCGCCGACCGTGGTCAGCACCCCGGCCTCGGCGTCCAGACGGATGACGTCGCCGTCCCGGACGTGGGCCAGGGGGCCGCCCGCCAGGGCCTCGGGCGAAACATGGATGGCGGCGGGCGTCTTGCCGCTGGCGCCCGACATGCGGCCGTCGGTGACGAAGGCGACCTTGAAGCCCTTGTCCTGAAGCACGCTGAGGGCTGGCGACAGGGAGTGCAGTTCCGGCATGCCGTTGGCCTTCGGTCCCTGGAAGCGCAGCACCACCACCACGTCGCGGTCCAGTTTTCCGGCCTTGAAGGCCTCGAGCGCGTCTTCCTGGGTCTCGAAGACGGCGGCGGGGGCCTCGACGATGCGGTTCTCGGGCTTGACCGCCGAGATCTTGATGACCGCCCGGCCCAGGTCGCCCTGCACCAGCCGCAGGCCGCCCTCGCGGTCGAAGGGATCGGAGGCGGGGCGCAGGATGTCGCGGTCGAGACTTTCGGAAACCCCGTCGCGCCAGACCAGTTCGCCGTCGACCAGAGACGGCTCCTGGAAATAGGCCTCGATGCCCTGACCCATGACGGTCATGACGTCGGTATGAAGGTTCCCCGCCTGCGCCAGCTCGCGCGCCACGAAGGCCACCCCGCCCGCCGCCTGGAAGGCGTTCACGTCGGCCGAGCCGTTGGGATAGACCCGCGCCAGCAAGGGCGTCGCCGACGACAGCTGGTCCATGTCGGTCCAGTCGATCAGCACCCCGGCCGCCCGCGCCATGGCCACCAGATGGATGGCGTGGTTGGTCGAACCGCCGGTGGCCAGGAGGGCGACGATCATGTTGACGATGGTCTTTTCCGACACGACGTCGGCCATGCGGCCCTGGCCGCTGCGGGCCAGTTCGACGGCGCGTCTGGCGGCGGCGGCGGTCAGGGCGTCGCGCAGTCCCGTCTCCGGATGGACGAAGGCGGTCGAGGGCAGGTGCAGCCCGCCCAGCTCCATCATCATCTGGTTGGAATTGGCCGTGCCGTAGAAGGTGCAGGTGCCGGGCGAGTGATAGCTGCCGATCTCGCTTTGCAGCAGGGTGGCGCGGTCCACCTTGTTCTGGGCGTAGAGCGCCCGGACGCGGGCCTTCTCGGCATTGGGAATACCCGACGGCATCGGCCCGGCCGGCGCGAAGACGACAGGCAGGTGGCCGAAGGCCAGGGCCCCCATGAAGAGGCCGGGCACGATTTTGTCGCAGACGCCCAGCATCATGGCGGCGTCAAACGCGTCGTGGGTCAGGGCCACGCCCGTCGCCATGGCGATGGCGTCGCGGCTGAACAGGCTCAGCTCCATGCCGGGGCGGCCCTGGGTAACGCCGTCGCACATGGCGGGGGTTCCGCCCGCCACCTGGGCCGTGGCCCCGACCTCGCGCACCGCCTTGCGGATCACCTCGGGAAAGCGCTCGAACGGCTGATGGGCCGACAGCATGTCGTTGTAGGCGGTGACGACGCCGACATTGGGCTTCGACCCGTCCATGGCGGTGAGCTTGTCGGCGATGGTCTGGCCGGCGAAGGCGTGGGCCCAGTTGGCGCAGGACAGCTTGGCCCGCCCGGCGCCCGAGTCGCGGGCGGCGTCCATGCGGCGCAGATAGTCGGTGCGCGTGGCGCGGCTGCGTTCAATGATGCGGGCGGTGACGTCCGCCACGACCGGATTGAGAGCCATCAGACGGCCTCCGTCCAAAGCACTTCAAGGGGAACTTTCGCCGCGATCAGGGCGGCGATGGGATGGATGCGCGGATCGCCCGCCGCCTCGCGTTCGAACACGGCGCGTTTGGCGGCTCCGGTCAGGGCCAGCACCACGCGACGCGCGCCGACCAGATAGGGCAGGTTGATCGACAGGCGCTCCTGCGGCGGGGCCAGGCCGTCGCGTCCGGCCGGCACGCCGTAGACGGCGGGCTTCAGGTCCGGCGTCAGCAGGGTCTTCAGCGTCGGGCTTTCGGGGAACATGGAACAGATATGCCCGTCCTCGCCCATGCCCAGCAGGACGGCGTCGAGGCGCCCGCCCTCTGCGGTCAGAGCCTTCGACGCCTCGGCGGCGGCGCGATCGACCGTCACCGAGGGAGAATAGAGGGGCAGGAAGCGCGCGGCCGACGCAGAGCCGGTCAGCAAGGTCCGCTTCATCAGGGCCGCGTTCGAGTCCGGCGAGGTTTCCGGCACATAGCGCTCGTCCACCAGGGTGGCCGTGACCTTCGACCAGTCCAGATCGGTTCGCGCCATTCGCGCATAGACAGGCGAGGGGGTCGATCCGCCGGCCCCCGCGAAGACGGCCCGGCCCTCTGCGGCGACAGCGCCCGCCAGGGTTTCGGTCAGCCGTGCGGCCGCAGCCGCGGCCCAGGCGTCGGCGTCGGGGAAGGTTTCGATGGCGGGGCTATTCATCGCGCGTGTTCCAGCGTCGCCCCGTGCGCGACAGCAGCAGGTCGGCCGCCTCCGGCCCCCAGGTTCCGGCGACATAGTCCAGCGGCTTGAAGTTCGCGCCGGACCAGGCGTCCGACACCTCGTCCACCCATTTCCACGCCTGCTCGGCCTCGTCGCGGCGCACGAACAGGGTGGAGTCGCCGGCCATGGCGTCCAGCAGCAGGCGCTCATAGGCGATGCGGCGGCGCGGCGGGGCGGCGTCTTTTCCGTTCACGCCCCCCGGAACCCCCCAGGACAGGCTCATCTGGATCGGCTGCAGTTGCATCCGCTGATCCAGCCCCGGCTTCTTGTTCATCACCGACAGCGAGATGTCTTCCTCGGGCTGCAGTTCGATGACCAGGCGGTTGGCGTTGATCTCGCCGCGCTCGCCGTGACCGAAGATGGAGTGGGGCACCGGCTTGAACTGGATGACGATCTCGGTGCGCTTCTCGGGCAGGCGCTTGCCGGTGCGCATGAAGAAGGGCACGCCCGCCCAACGCCAGTTGTCGATGTCGGCGCGGATGGCGACGAAGGTCTCGGTGTCGGAAGGCTGGCCGCGTTCTTCGTGATAGCTCTTGGCCGGCTTGCCCTCGCTGGTTCCGGCCACATACTGGCCGCGCACGGTGACGCGCTCGGCTTCCTCCAGGGTGATGGGGCGAAGCGACCGCAGCACCTTGACCTTCTCGTTGCGCACCGAGTCCGGGTCGAGGTCGCTGGGCGGCTCCATCGCCACCAGGCACAGCAACTGCAGCATGTGGTTCTGCAGCATGTCCCGAAGGGCGCCGTATTCGTCGTAATAGGGCCAGCGGTCGCCGACCCCGACCGTCTCGCCGATCGTGATCTGGACGTGATCGACCGTCAGATTGTTCCACAACGGCTCGAAGATGGTGTTGCCGAAGCGCAGGGCGATCAGGTTCTGAACCGTCTCCTTGCCCAGATAGTGGTCGATGCGGAAGACCTGACGCTCGTCGAAGGCGTGGCCCACGGCGTCGTCGATCTCGAGGAAGCTTTCCAGGTCGCGCCCGACCGGCTTCTCCAGCACGATGCGGCAGTTCTTCTCGGCCAGGCCGGCCGCCTTCATCGCCGTGACGATGCGGCCGTAGAGGGAGGGGGAGACCGCCAGGAAGGAGGTGACTTCGCCGTCGCCGCATTTCGCCTTCAGCGGCTTCAGGCTCTCGGGATCGGTAGCGTCCACGGCCAGATAGTCGAGGCGGGATTTCATGCGCGCCCAGCTGGCTTCGTCCCAGCCGCCGTCTGCCTCGGCCCGGGCCTTCACCGCCTCATGGACCTTGGCGATGTATTCCTCGGCGGTTTCGCTGGAGCGAGCGGCGCCGATGATCTTCAGCCCGTCCGGCAGCAGGCCGTCGTGGTCGAGGAAATAGAGCGAAGGCAACAGCATCCGCATGGCGAGGTCGCCGCCTCCGCCGAACAGAATCAGGGCCGCCATTCGCGTTTTATCCTCCGTGGCCCCGGCAGGCGGGGTCTTCGCCTTGAAGCTTAGCCATCGTCCTTGGCCGCTTCCGCCCGCTTCGCCAAGACGACCAATACGTCTTGAAACACCATGTTACGCGCATGGAGAAGAACGAGCAGGTGATAGATCAAATCCGCAGCCTCGCTGGCCAGTTCCGCCTCGTCGCCTGCGGCCCCGGCCAAAGCGGTCTCGACGCCCTCTTCACCAACCTTCTGCGCGGCGCGTTTCGGTCCCAGTGCGATCAGGCGGGCGGTCCAGCTTTCGGAAGGGGCGGCCTTGGCCCGTTCATGGATGGTGCGCTCCAGCCGGCCGATGCGGCCCAGGCCCGGCGCGTCCTCCTCGCCGAAGCAACTGACGCGGTTCAGGTGGCAGGCGTTGCCGACGGGGCGGACCTTCACCACCAGGGCGTCGCCGTCGCAGTCGGGCGTGACGGAGACGAGGTTCAGAAAATCGCCCGAGGTCTCGCCCTTGCGCCAGCGCCCTCCGCGCGACCGCGAAAAGAAGGTGGCCTGTCCGCTGTCCAGGGTCTCGCGCAGGGCGGCTTCGTCCATATAGGCCAGGGTCAGGACCTGAAGCGTGTCGGCGTCCTGGACCACGGCGGGGATCAGACCGGCGCCTTTTGCGAAGTCGATCTTGGAAATGTCGAGGGTCACAGCCTCACCTCCACGCCGTCGTCGGCCAGGAAACGCTTGAGATCGGGAATGGCGATCGCGCCGGAGTGGAAGACGCTGGCGGCCAGGGCGCCGGAAACGTCCGCCTGATGGAAGACGTCGCGGAAATGCTCCATCGCCCCGGCGCCGCCCGAGGCCACCAGGGGAATGGAGAGGCGTCGCCGCGCCTCGGCCAGTTGTGCGATGTCATAGCCGCGCCGCACGCCGTCCTGGTCGATGCAGTTCAGAACGATCTCGCCCGCGCCCAGGTCCTGCGCCTCGACGATCCAGTCCATGGTCAGCTTGCCGGCGCCGCGTCGGGCGTTCGGATCGCCGGTGTATTTGTGGACCCGCCATTCGCCGTCCTGGAAGGCGCTGTCGACGCCGACGACGACGCATTGCCTGCCCAGGCGGCGGGCCATCTCGCCGATCAGGTCGGGACGTTCCAGGGCGGGGGAGTTGATCGACACCTTGTCCGCCCCGTGATCGAGACAGCGCGCCGCCTGGTCGACTGTGCGGATGCCGCCCGCGACGCAGAAGGGAATGTCCAGCAGCCGCGCGATGTCCTGAACCCAGCCGTAGTCCAGCGTCCGCCCCTCGGGACTGGCCGTGATGTCGTAGAAGACCAGTTCGTCGGCGCCCTGGTCGCGATAGCGCGCGGCCAGTTCGGCGGCGTCGCCCATGTCCACATGGCCTTCGAACCGCACGCCCTTGACCACCCGGCCGTCCTTCACGTCCAGGCAGGGGATGATGCGCCGAGCGGTCATCGGGCTGTTCCAGCGTCGCAGGTCGAGGTCACGACGCCAGGGCCTTCAGGGCCTCGGCCGCCGTGAAACGGCCTTCGTAGATGGCGCGGCCGACGACGGCGCCGTCGCAGCCGATCGCGCGCGCGGCGGTCAGGTCGTCCAGCGACGCCACCCCGCCCGAGGCCTGGATCTTCAACTCCGGCCGCCGCGTCCGCGCTTCCTGCAGCAACTCCAGATTGGGGCCGGTCATGGCGCCGTCGCGGCCCACGTCGGTCATCAGGACATGGATCAGGGAGCCGGTCGGATAGCGGTCCAGCACGGTCCACAGATCGACGCCCGACGACTGGGTCCAGCCTTTCAGGGCGGGAACGGGAAGGCCGTCCTCGTACTTGACGTCCAGGGCCAGGGTCAGGCGTTCGGGGCCGAAGCGTTCCAGCCAGCCCAGCACCGTGTCGGACTGAGTCACGGCCAGGGAGCCGACGACCACGCGCTGGACGCCGGCGGCCAGCAGGCGCTCGACGTCCTCCACCGCGCGCACGCCGCCGCCCGACTGGATGTTGACGGCCAGGGCCGAGGCCAGTTCTCCGATCAGGTCGTGCTGCATGGCGCGTCCGGCCTCGGCGCCGTCCAGGTCGACGACATGGACCCACTCCGCGCCCTCGGCGACGAAGGTCGCCAGACGGGCGGCGGGCGCGTCGTCATAGCGCGTCATCTGGTCGAACCGCCCGTGCATCAACCGCACGCAGACGCCGTCCTTCAGGTCGATGGCGGGATAGAGGATCATGCGGGCGTCTCGAGGAAGTTCTTCAGGATACGGGCCCCGGCGGCGGCGGAGCGTTCGGGGTGAAATTGGCAGCCCCAGCGGTTGGCGCTGTTGACCACGGCGGGCACGGCCAGACCGTAGTCGGCGGCCGCGATCGTCGCCGGGCCGTCGGGACAGACGTAGCCGTGGACGAAATAGGCCCAGTCGCCGTCCTTCACTCCGTCCAGCAAGGGATCGTCGCGACGAAGGGTCAGGCGGCTCCAGCCCATGTGAGGAGAGGGGCGCGACGGCGCGGGGGCGATGGCCTCTACTCGTCCGGGGATCAGGCCCAACAGGTCGACGCCACCATCCTCGGCGCTGCTGTCGAACAGGAGCTGCTGACCCAGGCAGACGCCCAGCAGGGGGCGCTGGAACCGGCGTATCGGCTCGACCAGGCCCAGGGCCTTCAGCCGCTCCATGGCGTATCCGGCGGCGCCCACCCCGGGCAGGATGATCCGTTCCGCTTCGTCCAGGTCGGCGGGGTCGGCGGTGATCCGCACCCGTGCGCCCAACCGCTCCAGAGCGAAGCGTACGGAGGCGACATTGCCGGAGCCGTAGCCGATCAGGGTGACGTTCACAGCACCCCCTTGGTCGAGGGCACGACATCCCCCTCGATGCGGATGGCCTGTCGCAGGGCGCGGCCCAGGGCCTTGAACACGGCCTCGGTCTTGTGGTGGTCGTCGTCGCCGGTGACCGTGATGTGGATGGCGGCGCCCAGGTTCTCGGCCAGGGAGCGGATCACGTGGGCCGTCAGGTCGGTGCGGTAGCCGCCGATGAAGGGGGTGGCGAACGTCCCCTCGAACACCGGATAGGGCCGGCCCGACAGGTCGATGGAGACCGCCGCATTGGCCTCGTCCATCGGCAGGACGAAGCCGTAGCGCTGAATGCCCTTCCTTTCGCCCAGCGCCTGCTTCAGCGCCTGGCCCAGGGCGATGGCGCTGTCCTCTATGGTGTGATGCGGGTCGGTGTGCAGGTCGCCCTCGCACGACAGGCGGATTGAGAAGCCGCCGTGCGCCGCCACCTGTTCGATCATGTGGTCGAAGAAGCCGACGCCGGTCTCGATCTTCACCGGTCCGGGGCTGTCCAGGTCGACGGCGCAGACGATGCGGGTCTCCTTGGTGTCGCGCACGGCCTGGCCGAGACGGCTGCGACGGACCTTGGGCGCGGCGGCGCCCAGGGCGACCAGAAGACGGTCGTTGACTTCGGGCTTCAGCGAGACGGGCAGGCGGACCCGCTCGCCTGCCGTGTCGGCGGTCAGGCCGTAGCGGCGCAGGGCCTCGACGACGGCGACCAGGTCGGTCGGACGGGCGATAATCACCGGCCCGACTCCGGCCTCCAGCGGCATGAGACGCGCCAGGGCCTCGACCACGCGGGCGCGTTCGCGGCGCACCCCGTCGATGCGTTCGGCGGTTTCGATCATCCGCGAAGGGTCCAGCGCCTGCAGCGCCAGCCGCACCGAAACCTCGGGCAGGGCGTAGGGTTCCAGCACCCCGCCCAGACGCGCCAGCGTCTGCGGCTGCGCGACCGCCGCGCCGACCCGCGCCCCGGCCAGTCCATGGGCCAGCGACAGGCTGCGCAGAACGATCAGGTTGGCGTGATCCTTCACGACGGATGCGGCGGAGGCGGAATCCGCAAACTCGACCAGGCCTTCGTCCACGACCAGCAAGGCGGGCGCCACGCGCTCGGCCATCTCGGCCACGGCCTCGGACGAACCCAGGGCGCGGACGACCACGGCGGCGGTCTCGGCCTGCTCGGCCGGGCGAGCATAGAGGGCGGCCAGGCCCTGATAGGGTTCGGCCTCGGGCGCCTGGACCTTCAGCCCGTCGCGGGCGGCCAGACGCCAGACCAGTTCCAACCCATGGGTCAGGCCGCGCGTCGGCAAGACCTGGTCGGCGGCCACGCCGTAGAGATCGGCCATGCGCGCGGCCAGGGCCTCGGGTCTGGCCGGATAGGCGTCCAGGCCTTCGCCGCCGGTTGTCAGGGGCGGATAGGGGGCGGGCAGGGTCATCAGCGGCCCTTCCCTGCGAAGGGAGAGATCATCCCGCGCTCCTCAGATCGGCCGCTCGCGCATGGGCTTCCAACCCTTCCATCCGGGCCAGGGCGGCGGCGACGGGGGCCAGGGCGGCGGCGCCCTTTTCGCTGACGGTCTGGACCGACATGGTGGTCATGAAGCTGGCGGTGGTGATGCCGCCCAGGGTCCGCGCCGCGCCGTCGGTCGGCAGGACGTGGCTGGGCCCGGCCGCATAGTCGCCCAGGGTCTCGGCCGCCCAGCCGCCGACGAAGACGGCGCCGGCCGCCGTGATCCGGCTCACCAGGGCCTCGGCGTCCTCGGCCTGGATCGACAGGTGTTCGGGGCCGTAGAGATCGGCGACCTCGCAGGCCTCGGCCATGTCGCGCACGCGGACGGCGCGGGCCTCGGCCAGGGAGGCGCGGGCGATCTCGGCGCGGGGCAGGCTTTCGACCTGTCGTTCGACCTCGGTCAGGATTTCGTTCAGGGCCGTGCCGCTGTCGGACACCAGGATAACCTGGGCGTCGGCGTCGTGTTCGGCCTGGCTCAGCAGGTCGGCGGCGACGATCTCGAAGTCGGCGTCGCGGTCGGCGATGACCAGCAGTTCGGACGGCCCCGCCGGCATGTCCGCCGCCGGGCCGCCGGGCAGGGCGGAGGCGTAGCGCTTGGCCTCGGCCACATAGGCGTTGCCGGGGCCGAACAGCTTGTCGACCGGGGCGATGACGCCGTCGTCCAGTTCGACGCCGAAGGTCAGGGCGGCGACCGCCTGGGCTCCGCCCAGCAGCCAGAGCTCATCCAGACCCGCTTCGGCGGCGGCGGCGATCATGGCCGGGTGGACGGAGCCGTCCTTGGCCGGAGGGGTGACGGCGACCCGCCGCGCGACCCCGGCCACGCCCGCCGGAACGGCCTGCATCAACAGGGAGGAAAAGAGGGGCGCGGTCCCGCCGGGGACATAGATTCCGGCCGAGCCGATCGGGCGCCAGACCAGTCTGGACTTCACTCCGGGCGTGGTTTCGACGAAGGGGCTGTCGACCGGGCGCGTCGCTTCGTGGAAGACGCGGATGTTGTCGGCGGCGACCCGCAGGGCGCGGGCGGCGGCGGGCGGCAGGTCGCGGCGGGCTTGGGCGGCCGCGGCCTCGGTGACGGCGATGCGGCGCGGGGCCGCGCCGTCCAGCTTCCTGGCCCAGTCGTTCACGGCGGCCCCGCCGCGCGCTTGCACGTCGTCGAAGATGTCGCGCACCACCCCGGTGACGAAGCCCTCGGTGCGGCGTTGCGGCCGGGCCAGAGCGGCCCTGCGTCCGTCGGCGTCCAGCTTGCTCCAGTCGATACGCCGCATCACATCATCTTCTCTATAGGCAGGACCAGTATGGCCGAGGCGCCCTCGGCCTTGAGCTTCTCCAGCGTCTCCCAGAAGACGGCCTCCTGGCAGACGGCGTGGACGGCGACCGCGTCGTCGCGGCCCGACAGGGGCATGACGGTGGGAGAGCCCGCGCCCGGCAACAGGGCGGTGATCCGGTCCAGGGCGGCGCGGGGCGCGTTCAGCATGACGTACTTGGCCCCCTGGGAAGAGACGACGCCGGCCATCCGCTCGACGATGCTGTCCAGCAGGTGCTGCAGACCGGGTTCGGGCGGGGTCGGCGCCTTGATCAGCACGGCCTGGCTGTCCAGCACCGTCTCGCGCGCCGCCAGGCCGTTGGCCTCCAGCGTCGCTCCGGTGGAGACCAGGTCGCAGATGGCGGCCGCCAGCTTCAGGCGCGGCGCCACCTCGACCGCGCCGCGCATGGTGACGATGTCGGCCTCGACGCCCGCCTCGTCCAGGAAGCGACGCAGAATCCGGGGGTAGGAGGTGGCGATGCGCAAGCCCTGCAGCGAAGCCGGACCGGCGTAGTCGAGCGTCGGGGGCGCGGCGATCTTCAGCGTGCAGCGGCCGAAGCCCAGGGGCATGACGACCTCGGCGTTCGGCCCGCCGTTGCGGCCTTCCTCCAGCACGTTCTCGCCGACGATGCCCAGATCGCAGACCCCGTCGGCCACGAAGGTCGGGATGTCGTCGTCGCGGACGCGCAGCAGGTCGATCGGATAGTTCTCGATCCGATAGAGCAGGTCGTTGTTGCCCTTCACCACCCGCAGTCCGGCGTCGCGGACAAGGTCCAGGCTGCGTTCGGCCAGACGGCCGGATTTCTGGACGGCGATGCGCAGCCGTCCCTGCACTGTGCTCATGATCTCAACTCAGGCTTTCAGTCTGTCCAGCACCAGGCGATAGCCCTGGTGCGGCATGTCCTTCAGGGAGCGGGCGACGCGCACCACGGTGGTCGGGCTGGCCGAGGCCTCGGCCGCGATCTCGCGATAGGTGCGGTCTCCGGCGTCCAGCAGACGCGCCACCTGCCATCGCTCGGCGAAGGCGCGCAGTTCGGCCGGGGTGCAGAGATCCGACAGAAAGGCCTCTGCCTCCTCTCGCGATCTCAGCGAGAGCAGGGCGTCCAGCAGGGCGATCTTGGCGGCGTCGGTGCTCATGTTGCGTTCCATTATGCTGTAACAATGGAACGGTCAAGGGCGCGTGGTCGATCCTTGCCTTTGTCGAGACAAGTCGGACCCTGCTCAAAGCAAAAAAGCCTGCGCAGGCGCGCCGCGTCGCCGGTTGAGCGCGATCAGAACCTGCATGACCCGAGGCTCGAGTTTGCCACGCTCATAGAGCCAGATCACCTCGACGGTGGCGGGATGGGCCATGGCCATACCCAGCGGGAAGGGCGGTTCGGACACCCGTTCGACCGGCCTGCGAAGCAGAGCTGACAGGTCGTTCATCGGCAAATCATCGACTGAAAATCGGGGCCATGCCCTCGCTCTTGGAACGCCCGTCTCTTCTATCGCGACGCTTATTACCAGCCATCTCGATGGAACCCGCCGGTGCGTATCTTCGACCCCCGCCTGCTCGTCTTGACGCCTCTGTCCCTGGCGTTCGCCGCGCCGGTCATGGCGCAAAGCGCGCCGACCCCGGCTGCTCCTCCGCAAGCTGAAGCCGACCAGCAGGGTGTGTTGATTTTCGCTCCGGACTTCTTCGCCGCCCAGCAGCCGGTCACGGCCCTGGACATGGTCAGCCGCGTGCCGGGCTTCAGCGTCATCGACGGCGACGGCAGCCGGGGATTCCAGGGCTCGGTCGGGAATGTCCTGATCAACGGCGTGCGGCCCGCCTCCAAGAACGACACCGGCAGCAGCGTTCTGTCGCGCACCCTTGCCGCCCAGGTCGAGCGGATCGAACTGGTGCGCGGGGGCGCCCCCGGCATCGACATGCAGGGCTTCTCGGTCGTCGCCAACGTCATCACCCGCGACCAGTCCAGCCGCCAGTCGATCTTCACAGGCAACGCGGTCCTGTACGACGGCGGGAAGGACGCCTTCGGCGGCGTCTGGCAGTTCGCGGCCAAGGACGGCGACCGCACCTGGGGCTTCGTCATCACCGAGGGCTTCAGGGTCAATGACTCGCGGGGCGTCGGCCCCGTGGTGCGCCGGGACGGCTTTGGAAACATCCTGCGTAGCGAGGACTATTTCAGCGACCAGAAGAACAGCGACACTTCACTACGGGTCAATTACGCCAGCCCCTTCCTTGGCGGTCAGATCGATCTGACGGCTCGCTACGGGCTCAAGGACCTCGAGAGCCTGGACCTGCAGACATCGCCGACCGTGCGGCGTGAGGCGAAATACCAGGAAGACGGCTCCAGCGGCGAGTTCGGCGCGGTCTTTACGCGTCCGCTCAATAGCCGCCTCAGCTCCGAGACCCGCTTCATCCACGAGTTCGATTCGACCGATTCAATCGCCTTTTCGCAGACCCGACTGAACAATGTGGACGGCCTCGAGCAGCGCTTCTTGACCGAGAGCGAAGGCGCCGAAACCATCCTGCGCAGCCTGCTGCGCTATGAGCACGCCCCAGGTCTGGGCTTCGAGGCCGGCGCTGAAATCGCCTACAACATGCTGGAGACCGAGCAGGCCTTCAGCAGCGGCGGCGTCCCTGTTTCCCTGCCGTCGGCCTCGGTCAAGGTCGAGGAGACGCGTGGCGAGGCGTTCGGCAAGGGGACCTGGCGGGTCAGCGACACCCTGGCTTTCGAAGGCGGCCTGCGCCTGGAGCGTTCGACCATCAGCCAGTCGGGCGACGCGAACCAGGAGAAGACCTTCTCCTTCATCAAGCCGCGCCTGCTGGCGACCTGGACGCCCAAGCCGAGCCATCAGTTCCGCGCGCGGTTCGAGCGCGAGGTCGGACAGTTGAATTTCAGCGATTTCGCCGCCTCCTCCGATCTGGAGGAGGAGAACGTCACTGGCGGCAATATCGACCTGGAGCCTGAGCAACGCTGGATCGCCGAGTTGGTCTATGAGGGCCGCTTCTGGGGCGACGGCGTCGTCAGCGTCACTCTGCGCCATGACGAGATCAGCGACGTCATCGACGTCATCCCGCTGGAAGCCGGCCTGTCGGCGATCGGCAATATCGGCGACGGAACTCTGGACCGGCTGGCGGTGAACATTCAGGCGCCCTTGGACCGTTTCGGCTTCAGCGGCGGGCGGATCAGCGCGCGCAACACCTGGAACCGCACAGAGGTCGTCGATCCGACGAGCGGCGAGACGCGTCCGATCTCCAACGTCCCGAAAAGTCGCGCGGTCATCACCATCGCTCAGGACATCAAGTCGTGGAACCTGCAGTGGAGCGTCGCCTGGACCCCGCTGCTGGGCCGAGCCAGCTACGATCCCGACGTGCAGTTCTCTTTGAGGGCCCACCATCTCATCGAGAGCTGGGTCGAGTACAAACCGACCCCGACCTGGTCGCTCCGCGCCCAGATCAATCTATTGGAGGATTTCGACCAGACGCGCATCGCCTACGCCGACCGCCAGGTCCGGCCTATCAGCTATATCGAAACTCGCAACGTCGAACCCCGAACCTTCTACTCGCTGCGTCTGCGCAAGACGTTCTGAGCGGGCGCTCGTACTGCAGTTTGCCCATTTTCCGCCGGCCGGGGGTGCTGGACTTTCAAAGACCGTTCCGAGACTGAGCCGCTCTTAGGTGGTCCCGGCAGCCTTTGATGCGGTGGCGTCTTCCATTTCGCCCTTCGACGCGCCATCTAGCGGGCCATGACCCAGAAGACCCCCGTGACCGTCCTCACCGGCTACCTCGGCGCCGGCAAGACCACCCTGCTGAACCGCATCCTCACCGAGGATCACGGCAAGCGATACGCCGTCATCGTCAACGAGTTCGGCGAGATCGGCATCGACAACGATCTGGTGGTCGGCGCCGACGAGGACGTGTTCGAGATGAACAACGGCTGCGTCTGCTGCACGGTGCGCGGGGACCTGATCCGGGTGGTCAACGGCCTGATGAAGCGCCAGCGCCCCGGCAAGCCGGCCTTCGACGCCATCATCGTCGAGACCACGGGCCTGGCCGACCCGGGCCCGGTAGCCCAGACCTTCTTCGTCGACGACGAGGTCAAGGCCAAGACCCAGCTGGACAGCGTCACGGCCCTGGTGGACGCCAAGCACGTGATGGCGCGTCTGGACGACTCCAGGGAGGCGCGCGAGCAGGTGGCCTTCGCCGACCGCATCATCCTGAACAAGGTGGATCTGGCCACGAACGAGGAACTGGACGCCGTCGAGGCCCGCCTGCGCGCCCTGAACCCCCTGGCCCCCATCGTCCGCGCCGAGCGCTCGAACGTGCCGCTGGACCAGGTGCTGGGCGTTCACGCCTTCGACCTGGAGCGCATCCTTGAGGTCAAGCCGGACTTCGTGAACCCGCCGCACGGCGCCGAGGGTCACGTCCACGACGAACATTGCGGCCATGACCATCACGATCATGGGCATGACCATGTTCATGACGAGCACTGCGGGCACGCCCATGATCACGGTCCTGAGCATGGGCCGCGCGGCCACGCCCACAACGACGAGATCAAGGGAATCTCCCTGACCCTGGACCGGCCGCTGAACGGCGCCCGTTTCACCGCCTGGCTGGACAAGCTGCTGGGCGAGCAGGGCCAGAACATCCTGCGCGCCAAGGGCATCATCGACGTGCAGGGCGAGGATCGCCGCCTGGTTTTCCAGGCCGTGCACATGATCCTGGAAGGCGACCTGCAGCAGCCCTGGGGCGACAAGGAACGCCGCTGGAGCCGCGCCGTCTTCATCGGTCGCGACCTGGACGAGGCTGCGCTGAAGGCCGGGTTCGAGGCCTGCGCGGCGTGAGCGGCCGGGTAGAGGCCAAGCTGATCTACGGCACGCCCGAGTTCGAGATCGTCAAGGGCGGCGACCATGTTCGCTGCGCCGTCTCGGGCGTAGTGATCCCGCTGGACATGCTCAACTACTGGAGCGTGGAACTTCAGGAAGCCTACGCTTCGGGCGAACTGATGACCCAGCGCTGGGTCGAGACGCATAGGTAAGGGATCGACCCTCTCCCGACGGGAAAGGGCTTGAGGCTCGGAGAGCCGAAGGCGATCCGCTAGCCGAAAGGGTGAGGGGCTATGGTATCGGTCGGCGTGAGCCGTCGCGCCACGGCCTTCGGCCGACTTCAACCGCGAATCCTCACCCTTTCGCCTTCACCAATCGCTTCGCTCTTGGAGGCTCAAGCCCTCTCCCATCGGGAGAGGGTGGAGAGCCAGTCGCTGATGACGCGCGCCAGCGCCTCGGGCTGCTCCAGCGGGATCATGTGGCCGCTGTCGGCGATGTGAACCAGGGTTGAGCCCGCAATCCCGCGATGCAGTTCCTCCGCCTCGTCAGGGCCGCGCAAGCGGTCGGCGTCGGCGGCGACGATCAGGGTCGGCTGAACAATCTCGCCCAGTCGGTCCAGGTCGCCTGTTCGCGCCATGGCGGACTGTCGATGAAACACCTCGCCGCCCAGTCGCAATCCCATGTCGCGAACTCGGGCGATCATTGTCTCGTCTTCGGCCAAGTCAGGATGAAGCGAAGAGGCGATGGCCGGGCGGCTCAAGCCCTTGAACGCCTTGGGCGGCGCCTTCAGGGCCGAGCGACGCTGACGGATCAGTTCCTCCGTGTCGCCGCGCGCCGAGGTGGCGATCAGGATCAGGGCCGTCACGCGGTCCGGCCCCGTCCGCGCCAGCTCGCGCGCGACGTAGCCGCCCATCGAAAAGCCCACGGCGACGAACCGATCCGGCGCGTCGGCCAGGATGGCGGCGGCCATGCTCTCGATGTCCTCGCCCCGGCTGAGGTCGGTCGTGACCAGGGGGGCGAACGCGGTCAGGTCGTCGGTCATGGCGTCCCACAGGGTCGCGTCGGCCATGAAGCCGGGAATGAGCAACAGGGTCATGGGCCTCTCTATAGGCTCAAGTCGGCGTACGGCGCGACAGACGCGCCGCGGGAGGCTATGAGGCCCGTCTGACTTTGTCCTGCCTTGCGTGAGCCGACATGCCGAACTTCTCTTTCGACGCCCAGGTCACCGCCGCCCTGTTCGACAGGACAGGCGCGATCTTCGCCCTGGGCGACGGCTCCGTGCGGTTCGAGAGCGGCGCCCGGAACGAGGTGCATGACGGGGCCGTCCTCTGCGCCGCCGTCCATCCCTCGGGCGAAGGGATCGTCACCGGCGGCGACGACGGCAAGGTGGTCTGGAGCCGCGAGGGCGAGGCCGTCCTTCTGGCCCAGGCCAAGGGGCAGTGGGTCGATGCGATCGCCGCCTCGCCCGAATCCGGCCTGATCGCCTTTTCGGCGGGGCGCACCCTGTCGGTGATCGACAGCAAGGACGCCGCCTTCCGCCGCGACTTTCAGCACGAGCGCACCGTGTCGGGCGTGGCCTTCGACCCCAAGGGGCGGCGCATCGCGGCCTCGACCTACGGCGGGGCCTGGCTGTGGTACGCCCGCATCGAGCAGCAGCAGCCGGTCAAGCTGGCCTGGGCCGGGTCGCACCTGTCGGTCGGCTTCTCGCCCGACGGCGGCTATGTCGTCACCGCCATGCAGGACAACCAGCTGCACGGCTGGCGCCTGAAGGATCAGAAGAACATGCGGATGGGCGGCTATCCGTCCAAGATCAAGAGCTTCGCCTTCCTGGCCAAAGGGCAGCTTCTGGCCACCTCGGGCGCCCAGGGCGTGGTGCTGTGGCCCTTCGTCGGCTCGAACGGGCCGATGGGCCGCGAGGCGACCGAGATCGGCTATGACGAGACCAGCCTGATCGCCCAGGTGGCGGCGGCCCAGAACCACGGGCGTCTGACCGCGGGTCTGGAGGACGGCCGCGTCTGGTGGGCCGATCCGGCGGGGCAGGGCCTGGCCTTCGTCAAGAAGGAGAAGGGGGCGGCGATCACCGCACTGGCCATGAGTTCGGGCGCCGCCCGCATCGCCTGGGCCGACGAGGACGGCGAGGCGGGCGTGGTCTCGCTCTGATCCCGCTTGCGCTGAAGCTTGGCTCAGGCAGGATGACCCCATGACCCGCGCAAAGGGCCGCAGGCGGCGGCCGTTCCTGACCCTGTTGCTGATCCTGGCCCTGATTCCGATAGGCGGGGTGGTCCTGCATCGCTTCGCGCCCCCCCTGTTCACCATCCTGATGGTCAAGCAGGCGGTCGCCGGTCACGGCATGGACTATCGCTGGCGCTCGCTCGACCGCATTTCGCCGCGCCTGGTCGAGGCGGTGATCGCCGCCGAGGACGCTCGTTTCTGCCGGCACCATGGCTTCGACGTCGAAGCCATCCAGAAGGCCCTGGAGGCCAATGAGCGGGCCGAGCAGCGCGGATCGGGCAAGGTGCGGGGCGGCTCCACCATCAGTCAGCAGACGGCCAAGAACGTCTTCCTCTGGCCCGGCCGCGACTGGGTCCGTAAGGGACTGGAGACCGGCTACACCGGCCTGATCGAACTGGCCTGGGGCAAGCGGCGGATCATGGAGATGTATCTGAACGTCGCCGAATGGGCGCCGGGCGTCTACGGCGCCGAGGCGGCGTCGCGTCACTGGTTCAACAAGAGCGCCGACGAATTGACCGCGCGAGAGGCCGCCCGCCTGGCGGCCATCCTGCCCAGTCCGCGTCGCTACAAGGCGGCCGACTCCGGCCCCTATGTCCGTCGCCGCGCCTCCCGCATCCAGGCCGCCATGGGGACCGTGCGGGAGCAGGGTCTGGACGCCTGCGTCGATCGCTGAGGTCGGCTTCCTCGCCCTAAGGCGATGTTAACCCTGGCCATAGGGCCATCCCTTAACCGGCGCGCTTCATCCTGATCCGGAATGCGGACCTGCGTCCGCCGTGGATTTCAGGGACCGCAACAGAGATGAAGGCGAAGACGACCGGAAGGACGGGGCGACTGGCGTGCGCGGCGCAGGCCTTCCTCACGCGCTTCGCGACGGCGGTGCAGGGCAATGTCGCCATGATGTTCGGTCTGGCTCTGCCGGTCCTGCTGATGATCGTTCTCGGCGCGATCGACCTGCACCAGGCTTCGAAAGTGAAGGCCCAATTGCAGGACGCCCTGGACGCCGCCGCCCTGGCCGCAGCCCGTTCGAGCACGGCGGACGCCGGTACGATCACTTCGATCGGCATGGCGGCCTTGAAGGCCAACATGCCGGGCTATTTCCAGGTCGACAAGGACGGCAAGCTGATCCGCGACCAAGCCAGCTTCGTCCTGACCAACAAGGTCGTCGTGGCCGAGGCGCGCGTAGAGGTGAAGGTCCTGGTGGCCAATATCTTCCTGCCCCCCTACGGCAAGTTGCTGGACGATTATCTGCCGGTAGGGACGCGGTCGGAGGTGTTGCGTGCGTCACGCAATGTCGAGGTGGCCATGGCGCTCGACATCACCGGCTCTATGGACAACTGCAAGAAGAATTGCCCTCCCAGCAGCAAGCTGGAGGATCTCCAGGCGGCGGCGAAGGAGTTGATCGATCTGGTGGTGCAGGACCAGCAGTCGCCCTTCTATTCAAAGGTGGCGCTGGTTCCTTACGCTGCAGGGGTCAATCTCGATTCGTCGGCTGCTGCGGTCCGCGGCGCTCTGGACACGACCACGACGTCGATCAGTGCGGCGAGCTGGCTCACCGGTTCGATAAGGACCGTGTCGTCTATCTCCAGCAGCAGCAACGCTACGGTCACCACCTCGTCCAATCATGGGTTTGTGACCGGAGATCGTGTCGTCCTGTGGCGCGTCAACAACAGCAACAACAACCATTCCATGCGGGTGCTCAATGGCGTGCCCTTCTATGTTGAACGCGTTTCCAACACCCAATTCCGGGTCAAGACGGTGGACGCCAGCGGGGCTATGTCGTCCAATCTGAACACTTCGTCCTACTCGTCCTATTCAGGCACGGCCTATGTCGCCAAGTGCGTGCGCAATGATTGCGGCCTCGTGCTGACGGCCTCCGGTCATGGGCTGACGGCGGGCGGCTATGTGCGTTTGGAAAGCATGGGCGGCTTGAGCCAGTTGAATAGCGGCGGCTATCGGATCGCCAGCGTCAGTGGTTCACAATTGATCCTGGATACGTCGCGTAGCCTGGGCTTGGCGGGAAGCAGCACGCCGCAGGGCGGGACGACCTATTCCAGCGGGGGCAAGGTGGCGACAGGCGCGGACGGGGGGCGCTGGCGCGTCTTCCCGTCGGCGACGACGGGCGGCATGGTGGCGGTTCTGGACTCCAGCACCTGCGTCAGCGAGCGGGCCGGTTCTCAAGCCTACACCGATGCGGCGCCGTCGACGGGGGGCTATGTGGGGCGCAGCTATCTGGAAAGCAGCAATCCCTGTCCCACGATCGGGGTTACGCCCCTGAGCATAGATCGCACGGTCCTGCATGGGCAGATCGACAAGCTGGTCGCAGGCGGTTCGACTGCAGGTCAGATCGGCATCGCCTGGGCGTGGTATATGGTTTCGCCCCATTTCGCTTCCTTGTGGAATGCTGAGAATCGGCCTTCCGCCTACAATCCCGCCGAGACGTTGAAGGTGGCGATCCTGATGACGGACGGAGAGTTCAATACGCCGTTCAAGTCCGGAGTGATCGCGCTGAACGCCGGAGACGGCAGCGGCAGCCTGGAGGCGCACATCAATGAGAATTCGGCCAATGGCGACCCGTTCAGTCAGTCTCTGGCCCTGTGCCGGGCCATGAAAGCGCAGGGCGTGATCATCTATACGGTCGGCTTCGACCTTTCATCGAGCACAGGCGGACCGGGCGACGATACGGCGGTGGAGGTGCTGCAGGCCTGCGCCACCAACAAGGACACGCATTTCTTCAAGGCTACGAACGGCACGGACCTGAAGGAGGCCTTCAGATCGATCGGTCGCGATATCACGCGGTTACGGATCGCGCGCTGAGCCGGAAGAGGGATATGGAAAGGGCCGGCGGAGCGATCCGCCGGCCCTTCTTCATTCCGCGTCTTTCGCGATCTCAGATCAGCTTGATCTCGCGCAGGCGTTCGGTGAGGAAGTCCTCGGCCAGGATGGTCTTGCCGGCGTAGCGGTCGGGGTTGTCCGGGGTGATCGTGGACGGCAGGGTCTCGATCGGGAAGTCCGGGTTGAAGTGCAGGAAGAAGGGCGTCGAATAGCGGGCGAAGCCGCGACGCTCGGGCGCCGGATTGACCACGCGGTGCGTCGTCGACGGCAGGACATGGTTGACCAGGCGCTGCAGCATGTCGCCGATGTTGATGACCAGGGCGCCGGGGGGCGGGGCGATGTCCAGCCATTCGCCGTCGGCGTCCTTCAACTGCAGGCCGGCTTCCTCGGCGCCGAGCAGCAGGGTGATGACGTTGATGTCCTCGTGGGCGCCGGCGCGCACGCCGGGAGCGTCGGCCGGGATCGGCGGATAGTGGAGCAGGCGCAGGACGCTGTTGCCCAGCTGGACCTTGTCCTCGAAATAGCCGTCGTCCAGCTTCAGGTAGCGGGCGATGGCCTTCAGCACGCGACGGCCCAGTTCGTCCAGGGCGTCGAACATGCCGTAGACGTGCTCGCGGAAGGCGGGGATCTCGGTCGGCCAGACGTTGTCGCGCATGTATTTGCGATAGGGGTGGCCTTCCGGCAGCTCGCGGCCCGTATGCCAGAACTCCTTGAGGTCGACGGCGGTCGCGCCCTTGGCGGCTTCGACGCCGAAGGGGGTAAGGCCGCGCGCGCCGCCGGTGCCGGGCTGGTGATACTGGCGCTTCACGTCTTCAGGCAGGGCGAAGAAGGCCTTGGTGTCGGACACGGCGGCCTCGATCAGGGCCTGGTCCAGGCCGTGGTCGGAAATGACGGCGAAGCCGTAGCGCGCGAAGGAAGCGCCCAGGGCGTCGGCGAAGGTCTGGAAGTCGGCGTCATAGCCCTTCATCGACACGGGGACGATGGCGCGGGCGGAGGTAGGCGAAGAGCTCACGGGCGAGGGGCCTCTGAATGAACGATATGGCGTCTCCATACGCCCTATCGTCCGAAAAGGGCAGTCCGGCGGCGTGGCGGCGGATCAGGCGCAGATCGGTCGCTGACGGTCGTAGCGGGGCCAGATCTCGGTCGTCCCGCTGCGGATCATGGCGCAGTTCACCTCGGTTCCCTCCGGCGTCCAGCAGACGGCGGTGACGCGGTCGTAGCTGCGGCCGACGGGCGCACAGGCCAGGGTGCGCCCTTCGGCCAGGCGCTTCAGGGCGCGCGTCGCCTCAGCGCCGGAGGCGGCGGGGCAGGGGTGGCCGGGCGAGCAGGTCTCGTTCACTTCCCGGGCCGCCACGGCGTGCAGGCGGACGCGGGTCCCGTCACGACATCTCAGGCTGTCGCCGTCATGGACATAGGCGACGTCGCAGGACAGTTCGGCTTCAGGGTGGCGGACGGAGGCTGTCGCACGGTCGGGCGCTTCGCGTCCGTCCAGGGCCAGCCAGCCTGCGGTCAGGACGATCAGGAGCAGCAGGGCGGCGAAGGTCTGGAAACGCATACCGCCACCGCAGGTAGGCGGTGTCGGTTAACATACATCTTAAGGTTGTAAGCGGAGGCCAGATAGGACGAAGGCCCCGCGGGGTGTCCGCAGGGCCTTCGATGGTGGAGCTTAGCGGAGTCGAACCGCTGACCTCTTGCATGCCATGCAAGCGCTCTACCAACTGAGCTAAAGCCCCGCGCCTTGCGGCTTGGGTATGTTCCGGCGGACCGGGTAGATGGGACGAAGGCCCCGCGGGGTTTCCGCGAGGCCTTCGATGGTGGAGCTTAGCGGAGTCGAACCGCTGACCTCTTGCATGCCATGCAAGCGCTCTACCAACTGAGCTAAAGCCCCGAACCTTTCGGTCGGCCTCCCCGACAGCGGCGACCGCCTCCGGAGAGGGGCGGAAACTATGTCAGGCCTTTTGAGAGATCAAGCCGGTCCGACAACTTTTTTTCCGCTTATTTTTCCGACCTTTGGTTCCAAAGCCTGATCGACTGGCGGTCGATCAGGCCCTGAATGGCGTCGGAGCGAACGTCTCGGTCAGGACGTGTCGACGTCCGACCGATTTCGTCCTTAGTCGTCGTCGCGCGACGGCTTGACGAGGTCTTCGTCGAGGCTGTCGTCGTCTTCGTCCTCGATGAAGGGCACCGAGTCATCGTCGTCGTCGTCGCCGAGGGCGTCGTCGTCGTCGCCGTCCGACGAGCCCATGCCGGCGTCGTCGGCACCGGGCTCGCCGTCGTCATCGTCGTCGGGCGTCAGGATCGGCTCGTGGCCTTCCTCGTCGATCTCGGGGGTCGAGGCTTCGGCGTCTTCTTCCTCTTCGTCGCCGTCGACCGACTTGTCGGCGACTTGATCCTCGGCGTCGTCGTCGGCGGCGAAGCCGGCGCCGGCGCGACCGCGGACGCGACGATTGCGCATCGCCTCTTCAAGCGGATCGAACTCGGTGTCGCACTTGGGGCAATGCGCCGGGCGACGGTTCAGATCGTAGAATTTGGCCTGGCAGTTCGGGCAGACCTGCTTTTGGCCCAGTTCGGGATTGGCCACGGGATAACCTTCGGCAGGAGTTGAATTCCGGAATTCGGCCGGCTCCCTTGCCACCCAAGGGGGCCGCTGTCAAAAGCCTTCTTGATCCGCGCTGGCGCGGCGTTTCCTGAACAATCGGAGATTCCAGCCGGGTGTCCGCCTCCTCGACCTTCATCGCGCGTCCCATTTCCGCCCCTTTGAAAGGCGCCGTGCGCGCTCCGGGCGACAAGTCCATGTCGCATCGCGCGCTGATTTTCGGCGGCATGGCCGAAGGCGTGACCGAGATTGAAGGCCTGCTGGAGGGCGACGACATCCTGGCCACGGCCCGTGCGGTCGAGGCCTTCGGCGCCGAGGTGGAGCGCCTGGGCGAGGGGCGCTGGCGCGTGACCGGCCGGGGCGGCTTCAGGACGCCGGGCTCGATCATCGACTGCGGCAACGCCGGCACCGGCGTGCGCCTGCTGATGGGCGCCGCCGCCGGCTACGACCTGACGGCGACCTTCGACGGCGACGCTTCGCTGAGGAAGCGGCCGATGAAGCGCGTCACCGGGCCCCTGGCGGACATGGGCGCGCGCTTCGATTGGAACGCGGCCGAGGATCGCGTGCCCCTGACCCTGCACGGCGGCGGTCTGAAGGGCATGGACTATCTGCAGACCGTGGCCTCGGCCCAGATCAAGTCGGCCATCCTGCTGGCCGGCCTGAACGCCTCGGGCGAGACCGTCGTGGTCGAACCGGAAAAGAGCCGCGACCACACCGAGCGGATGCTGCGCGCCTTCGGGGCCACGGTGGACGTGACCGAGGAGGGCGAGGGCTGGCGCGTTCGTCTGAAGGGCGGGCAGGCCTTGACGGGAACCGCCGTGGCCGTGCCGGGCGACCCGTCTTCCGCCGCCTTCCCCCTGGCCGCCGCCCTGATCGTCCCCGGCTCCGAAGTCACGGTCGAGGGGGTCATGCTGAACCCACAACGCACCGGTCTGTTCGATACCTGGATCGAGATGGGCGCCGACCTGACCGTTTCGAACCGTCGCGTCAGCGGCGGTGAAGACGTCGGCGACGTCACCGCCCGCTATTCCGCGCTCAAGGGCGTGGTCGTGCCGGAAGACCGCGCCGCTTCGATGATCGACGAGTATCCGATCCTGGCCGCAACCGCGGCCTTCGCCGAGGGGCGAACCGTCATGCGCGGCATCGGCGAGATGCGGGTCAAGGAAAGCGACCGCATCGCCCTGATGGTCGCGGGCCTGACCGCCTGCGGCGTGGCGGTGGAGGAAGAACCGGAGGGCTTCATCGTCGCCGGCGGTTCTGTTCGGGGCGGGGCGACCGTCGCCACCGCACATGATCACCGCATCGCCATGAGCCACCTGATCCTGGGCCTGGCCGCCGAGCAGCCCGTCTCGGTGCTGGACCCGGAGATGATCGCCACCAGCTTCCCCGGCTTCGTCGACCTGATGAACGGCCTGGGCGCGGACATCGGCGCAGGTCGTGACTGAACCCAGGAAGTTTTCGAGCTTCTGGAACGGCGCGCAGTTGCTGCCGATCGTCGCCCTGGCGGGCTGGGGCGCCGCAAGGGGCGGCTGGGAGGTGTGGCGCGCGCTCCAGACCGGCCTGCTGCAGCACGGCAAGGGTCCCGACGTGGCGCTGGACGACAGGCCGCTGCTGTTCTGGATGCTGAACGGCTTCTACAGCCTGTGCGTTCTGACGACGGCCGGGTTGGCCGTCTTCTACCTGGTGCTGGCGCTTCATGAAATGACGCGGAAAAAGGGCGGCGGGCGATGAAGGCTCCGCCTTCGCGTCCGATGACGCCGCACATCGCATTCAAGGCGGCCGGGGTCGGACTGCTGGTTCTCAGCCTGGCTTTTCTACTGTTCGCTCTCGGCTTTTTCGTCGAGGGCCTGCTGGACCGCGCCGACGGCCGCATGGACGGTCACGCCGCCCTGAATCTGTCGGAGGCGGTCGCGATGGACCTGTTCCGGCGGCGTATCTGGACCATGCTGGGATTCAGCGCGGCGCTCCTGGTTTTCTCCCTCGGATGCTTCCGGACCGCTTGCGTCCTGAGGCCGAAGTCGTGAGAAGCAGGCGACATGCGCGGTCGGCCGCGAAGGAAACCTGATTTGAGCAAGAACCTGGTCATCGCCGTCGACGGTCCAGCCGCCTCGGGCAAGGGCACGATCGCCGCCCGCCTGGCGCGGGCCTACGGCCTGCCGCACCTGGACACAGGCCTGCTGTATCGCGCCGTCGGCCTGGCGGTGCTGGACGCAGGGCAGGACCTGGACGACGCCGAGGCGGCTGCGACCGCAGCCCTGTCCCTGGATATTTCGGGCCTCTCCGACAACCCGCGCCTGACCGAGCGCGACGCGGGCGAGGCGGCCAGTCGGGTCGCCAGCCATCCGGGCGTCCGCGCCGCGCTTCTGAAGCTGCAGCAGGACTTCGCCGCCCAGCTCGGCGGCGCGGTTCTGGACGGACGCGACATCGGCACGGTCATCGCTCCGGACGCCGTGGCCAAGCTCTATGTGACCGCCAGCCCTGAGGTTCGGGCCGAGCGTCGCTGGAAGCAGTTGACGGCGCGGGGCCAGGACATCGCCTTCGAGGACATGCTGGAGGATATCCGGCGTCGCGATGCGCGGGATTCCGGCCGGGATTCCGCGCCCATGGTCCAGGCGAAGGACGCGGTCTTGCTGGATACGACCGATCTGGGTATAGAGGCCGCCTTCGATGCGGCCCGCCGTATCGTCGAGGCGGCGCGCGCCCGGCATGGTCTCTAGGGACCTTCGAGCAAATCCAACGCGCCTGATCTCGGCTTCCGCGGGCGTTCTGGCTTTTTCGTTCGCGCCCTCTTGCGCCGGCCTCGCGTCCTGACGACCTGACTTTTCTTCTTTCCCTGTTCACCCATCGCGCGGGACCGTCTGGTCGCGCGCCCCAACCCCGAAGCTATATGACCGACACCCTGAACCCCTCGCGCGACGATTTCGCCGCGCTGCTCGACGAACAACTGCAAGGCCGCGACCTCGGCGAAGGCCAGGTCGTTCACGGCCGCGTCGTCGGCATCGAGAAAGACATCGTCATCATCGACGTCGGCCTGAAGACCGAAGGCCGCATCTCGATGCGTGAATTCGGCCAGGGCGAAGGCGCTGTCCTGCCCAAGGTCGGCGACAACGTCGAAGTCTACCTGGAGCGCGTCGAGAACGCCCTGGGCGAGGCCGTCATCAGCCGCGACAAGGCTCGCCGCGAAGAAGCCTGGACCCGTCTGGAAGTCGTCTTCGCCGAAGGTCAGCCGGTCAACGGCGCCATCGTCGGCCGCGTCAAGGGCGGCTTCACCGTCGATCTGGGCGGCGCCTCGGCCTTCCTGCCGGGCTCGCAAGTCGATATCCGTCCGGTTCGCGACGTCACTCCGCTGATGGGCAAGGAACAGCCCTTCGCCATCCTGAAGATGGACCGTCCGCGCGGCAACATCGTCGTCTCGCGTCGCGCCATCCTGGAAGAAGCCCGCGCCGAACAGCGCACCGAGCTGGTCGGCCAGCTGCAAGAGGGCGAAGTCCGCGAAGGCGTGGTCAAGAACATCACCGACTACGGCGCCTTCGTGGACCTGGGCGGCATCGACGGCCTGCTGCACGTCACCGACATGTCGTGGAAGCGCGTCTCGCACCCGTCGCAGGTCCTGGCCGTCGGCGACACCGTCAAGGTCCAGATCGTCAAGATCAACCCGGACACCCAGCGCATCTCGCTCGGCATGAAGCAGCTGCAGTCGGATCCGTGGGACGGCGTCGAAGCCAAGTACCCGGTCAACGCCAAGTACACCGGCCGCATCACCAACATCACCGACTACGGCGCCTTCGTGGAGCTGGAGCCGGGCGTTGAAGGCCTGGTGCACGTCTCGGAAATGTCCTGGACCAAGAAGAACGTCCACCCGGGCAAGATCGTCTCCACCTCGCAGGAAGTGGACGTCATCGTCCTGGACGTCGACAGCGCCAAGCGCCGCATCTCGCTGGGCCTGAAGCAGGCTCAGAACAACCCGTGGGAAGCCTTCGTCGAGGCTCACCCGATCGGTTCGACCGTCGAGGGCGAAGTCAAGAACGCCACCGAGTTCGGCCTGTTCATCGGCCTGGACAACGACATCGACGGCATGGTGCACCTGTCGGACCTGGACTGGAACGTCTCGGGCGAAGAAGCCATCCAGCGTTACCGCAAGGGCGAGGTCATCAAGGCCAAGGTCCTGGACGTCGACGTCGAGAAGGAACGCGTCTCCCTGGGCGTCAAGCAACTGGGTTCCGACCCGATGGAAGGCGACGTCTACAAGCGCGGCCAACAGGTCACCGTCACGGTGACCGCGGTTGAAACCGGCGGCATCGAAGTCAAATTCGGTGAAGACGACGCTCCGGTCACGGCCTTCGTCCGCAAGTCGGACCTGTCGCGCGACCGCAACGAGCAACGTCCGGAACGCTTCGCCGTCGGCGACCGCATCGACGCCATGATCACGGGCATCGACAAGGCCACGCGCCGCGTCTCCGTCTCGGTCAAGGCTCTGGAGATGAAGGACGAGCAGGAAGCCATCGAGCAGTTCGGTTCGTCGGACTCCGGCGCCTCGCTCGGCGACATCCTGGGCGCGGCCCTGAAGAACGCCGGCAAGGAGTAATCCTTCGCCCAGCGGAAAACGGGGCGGCCGGAGCGATCCGGCCGCCCTTTTTTCTTGCGCCATGACGAATAACCCGCGCCAATAGGGAAACATGTTGACCGAGAATCGTTCTCGAACCGGCACGACCCCCTTTATTCCCGCCGTGTCAGGTGGTTAGGGTGTGTGTCTGAACGGAAGCGACTGCATCTGAAACAGCCACGGGCGGGGGCCTGAATGATCAAGTCCGAGTTGATCGAGAAGCTGGCGGCCGAGAATATCCACCTCACGCACGCCGAGGTGGAACGGGTCGTCAATGTCATCCTGGGGCAGATGACGGAGGCCTTGTCCGAGGGCGGACGGGTCGAGCTTCGCGGTTTCGGCGCCTTTTCCGTCCGCAGCCGTCCGGCGCGGGTCGGGCGCAATCCTCGCACCGGCGAGACTGTCGAGGTGCCGGCCAAGGCCGTGCCCTTTTTCAAGAGCGGCAAGGAACTTCGGGAGCGCCTGAACGCTTCCGGCGACGCCTGAAGAAGAAAGACTGACTGAATGAGCCTGCTGACCGAGTTTCGTGAATTCGCCGCGCGCGGCAATGTCGTCGACCTGGCGGTCGGCGTCATCATCGGCGCTTCCTTCGGCAAGATCGTCACGAGCCTGGTGGATCAGGTGATCATGCCGCCGATCGGCCTGCTGCTGGGCAAGGTCGACTTCTCTAAGCTGGAATGGGTCCTGGTGCCTGAAAACCCGGCGACCGAGGCGGTGGAGAAGGTGGCCATCCAGTACGGCGCCTTCATCAACACCCTGATCCAGTTCGTGATCGTGGCCTTCGTGGTCTTCCTGCTGGTCAAGGGGATCAACAAGCTGCGCCGGGAACAGGCGCCGGAAGAGACGGGACCGACGCCGACCGAGACCCTGCTGGCCGAGATCCGCGACGAGTTGAAGGCGCGGCCCTGAGACTTCGCTGAAAATCGAGAAGAACCAAGGGGGACGGGCGACCGTCCCCCTTCTTGCATCCGGTCAGGCGAACTGCGGATCGGGCTGGGGCGCCTTGTGCACGTTCGGGCGCTTGACGCGGCCCTGGGGCGTCGGCCGCAGGCAGATGGCGTAGTCGCCGTCGAACGGGGCCGGGCGCCAGTCGAGCGCGGCTGGATCCACGTCGGCGTCGAACAAGGCGTGGCAATGGCCCCATCCGCCCTCGCGGCGGGCGCGACGCGCCAGTCCGCCCAGAGCGTCCAGGACGAAGCCGTTGACCACCTGCAACCGCACCCGCGCGGCGCCCAGCCTGGGCGCCAGGTCGAGGATGGCCTGGGTCAGGGCGGGAAGGGCTTCCTCCGCGCCGTCCAGGGCGATCAGGTCGAGGATTTCCAGCGACGGCGGCTCGATCGAGCAGCCCTTGCTCAACATGGCCTGGGCGTAGCCGACCAGGCGGCCGTCGATCTCATAGCCCAGCATGAAGGGCGGGGCGGTCAGGTCCGGGTCGGCCATGCGCCAGCGCATGATCTCCGGACTGCGGTCGGCCGTCATGCGACCCTGGTCGCGATAGGCGGCCCAGAAGCCGGCGTAGTCGGAGATGTCCGACAGATTGGTGATCCGGCGCACGCCGCGCGGCAGGGCGCGGGACAGGACCTTGTCGACCCTTTCCGTCCGGCGGCAGTTCAACTGCTCGCCCAGCTTCAGGGACAGATCCGGACGGCGGTTGACGGCCATGCGCAGCAGGCGACCCGACAGACAGGCCAGGGGATCGACGATCCAGGCCAGCTTGAAGTCGTGGCCCCGTTCGTGGCTGGGCTGCATCTTGAGGTGAGGATAGATGGGCGCCGACTTGGGGTTGGCGTTCAGGGTGTAGCGGACCATGCAGTTCGGCTGGCCCAACAGGGTGCGGATCAGCTTGCCCGCCGATCCCCTGTGCGCCGACGGCACGATGACGGAGAAGCCGCTGGCCCCGTGTTCCAGCCGGCCGTCGACCCAGAAGCGCTGAACGAAGTTGCCGATGAAGGCGCCGACGCGGCCCTGATCGTTTTCCAGCACCCAGCCCAGGGGAGCCTCGATGTCGCGGCGGGCCGGATTGGAGTCCAGCCATTTCCATCCCGCGGCAGAGCGTTCCGGCCACCAGACGTCGCGGTGCAGACCGTTGACGTCGAAGACGTCGCTGAGGTGAAAAGCGCGGATCGCCATCCCGTTCTTCCTTCCCAATTCGGGGCGATACGGCCGCCCACGAACCCCCGCGCGGCAATTCCCGCGCCAAATGTAAATGACTTGTTAAGAAACAAGGTTCCGCCACATTTCCGCGCATCGGCGCGTTAACGCTTGTTCAGAGCGCCCCGGCGTGCTGTTTCTGCGCGCTTTAGCGCCCGTGGGGGCGTCTGACATGGAGTTCGCCGTTGAGCACGACGGATGGAGGGGGCGCGCTCGCCGCGCCTCAAAAGACTTTCTTGGGACACCCGCGGGGGCTGGTGATCCTCTTCTTCACGGAGATGTGGGAACGCTTCTCCTATTACGGAATGCGGGCGCTGCTGGTCATGTACCTGACCCAGCACTTCCTGTTCGGGCCGGCCGAGGCGCAGGGCATCTACGCCGCCTACGCCGCCCTGGTTTACCTGATGCCGGTCTTGGGCGGCATGATCGCCGACAAATACCTGGGCGCGCGCAAGGCCGTGATCATCGGCGCCGTCCTTCTGGTGGCCGGCCACTTCACCATGGCGTTCGAGGGGACAGGCGGCAAGGAAAGCCTGACCATCGGCGAGCGCACCTATCAGATCGAGGTCGACGGGCGTGACCAGAACCGCAAGATGTACGCCGTGGACGGCGATCAGCGGGTTCACATCACCATCACGCCCGAGGGCGTGACCCGGGTCGGCGCCGATGCGGCCGCCGCGGCGTCGCCCGCCGCCGTTGCAGCCCCGGCCCAAGGCTTCCCCGCCTTCACCCCGGCAGGCGGCTACAAGGTCGACACCAAGCGCGACACCGCCTTCGGCGAACCGGTCCTGTTCCTGGCCCTGTCGCTGATCATCATGGGCGTGGGCTTCCTGAAGGCCAATATCTCGACCGTGGTGGGCGCCCTCTATGAGGAGAACGATCCCCGTCGCGACGGCGGCTTCACCATCTTCTACGTCGGCATCAACCTGGGCTCGCTGCTGGCCACTGCGGCCTGTTCCTATCTGGGCTTCACCTACGGCTGGGCCTACGGCTTCGGCCTGGCCGGCATCGGCATGCTGATGGGCCTGCTGACCTTCCTGGTGGGCACGCCCTGGCTGGAAGGCCGCGGCGCCCCGCCGGTTCCTCTGAAGGGCCGTTCCATCCTTGGCGTTCCGGTGGAAGCCTTCTTCTGGATCGCGGGCATCGTGGCCGTGGTTCCGGTCTGGCTGCTGATGCAGCGTCACTCGGTCGTCCAGACCATCCTGATCCCGATCGCCGTCCTGACCTTCGCGGGCGTGGTCGGCTATACCGTCTTCCGCCTGAAGGGCGCGGAGCGGTCGCGGATGCTGGTCGCCCAGGTGCTGATCTTCTTCTCGGTCCTGTTCTGGGCCCTGTTCGAACAGGCCGGTTCGTCCCTGACCCTGTTCGCCGATCAGTCGACGGAGATGCCAGCCTGGTTCAACGCCGGCTACACCCAGATGTTCAACCCGGGCGTCATCGTCATCGGCGGTCCCATCATGGCGGCCCTGTGGGTCTGGCTGGGCAAGCGCAACCGCGAACCTTCGACGCCGGTGAAGTTCTCGGCGGCCCTGGTCTTCGTCGGCGCAGGCTTCCTGCTGCTGGCCTGGGCGGCGGCGAACAACTTCAACGAGTCGTTCCGCGTCCCGCTGTTGGTCCTGTTCCTGACCTATGTCTTCCACACCATCGGCGAGCTGTGCCTGTCGCCGGTCGGCCTGTCGATGATCACCAAGCTGTCGGTGGCGCGCGTGGTCGGCCTGATGATGGGCGTCTGGTTCCTGTCGTCGTCAGTGGCCCACATCGTGGCGGGCTGGATCGCCGCCGCCACGG
The DNA here is from genome assembly GCF_040549405.1 of Brevundimonas faecalis. Taxonomy (NCBI): domain Bacteria; kingdom Pseudomonadati; phylum Pseudomonadota; class Alphaproteobacteria; order Caulobacterales; family Caulobacteraceae; genus Brevundimonas; species Brevundimonas faecalis. The sequence continues at coordinate 32,197 of NZ_JBEPTF010000006.1, forward strand.
CCACGGACACCGTGGCCGGCGTCGTCACCAATCCCAAGCTGGCGCTGGAGACCTACGGCTCCATCTTCGGCACCATCGGCTGGACCGGCGTGGGCGTGGGCGTTGTCCTGCTGCTGCTGTCGCCCTTGCTGAAGAAGGGCATGGCCGGCGTTCACTGATCGCCTCGCGGTCGGTCTGAATGACAAGAAGGGCGGCGTCTCGACAGAGGCGCCGCCCTTTTCAGTTCTTCCGGGGGAGGCCCGCCCTACGTCGCCCTCGGGTTGGGGGACGAGGCCGACGTCGGCGGGTTCTCGTTCTTATCCTCAGAAGGTCTTGCGCACGCGGATCTGCCAGAAGGTGCGCGGATCGACGAAGCGGTTTTCGACATAGGCGATCGGGCGCGTCTCCCGATTGCCGAAGACGATCCGCTGGGAGTCGAAGTCGTTCCAGATGTTCACCTGGGCGCGGATCGCCAGGGTGGGCGCCGGCTTATATTCCGCCCACAGTTCGTAGTAGTCGGTTCCGCGCCAGCCTGAGATCTGGTCCGGCTGATAGTTGCGTTGACCCAGCAGAGGGATCCAGACGGCGCCCCACTGCAACTTCCACGACGTGATGTCCTGCTGGAAGGTAATGTTCGCTTGGCTGGCGCGAACACCCGAGATGGGGCGCTGTTCGCCGGTGGTCGGGTCGGTGACCTCGGTCTTGTTCCAGGTGTTGCGGAAGCCGAACTTGCCGCCCGAGAGGCCCAGCCTGTCCGTCGGGACCGTCACGTTCAGGACCAACTGGTCCAGGGTTCCGTCGCCGATGTTGCCGACCGCCGTCAGACCGCCGTCCAGCGGGATCAGGTCGATGACGTCCGAAATCTCGTCATGGCGCAAGCCGAGGCTGACGATGCCTTCGCCCCAGAAGCGCTTCTCGAAGGTCAGTTCGCTGATCCAGCGCTGTTCCGGCTGCAGGTTGACGTTGCCGCCGAAGACGCTTTCGTTCGCCAACTCGGCCGAGGCGGCGAAGTCGCCGAAGTCCAACTGGCCGACCGAGCGTTCCAGGCGCAGCCGCACCTGGGTGGTCGCGCTGGGCGTCCAGGTCGTCAGCAGGCGGGGCTTGGCGTAGAAGAAGCTCTTCTCCTGCTCGGCGTCGCCCGACTGGCTGATGGTGGAGGATTCGAGGCGCAGACCGCCTTCCACCGTCCACTTCGGATTGATGCGCCAGGTGGCCTTGCCGAACAGTTCGCCGCGCGTTTCCTCGACCTTGACCGAGGCGGAGGGCAGGGGAACGGACGCGCCGCCGACCGAATAGGCCTGCTGCACCTCCAGCATGTTGTAGGCGACCTCGCCGCCGCCCTCGAACTCCAGCGCAGCGGAGCGCTCGAAGCGAAGCAGGCCGCGCAGGATGGTCTCGGACGAGTTCCCGTCGGCGGCGAACCGTTGCAGGGGGGAATCGACGCCGCCTTCGCGTGTCAGGGACGTGGCGACATTGTCGAAGTCCTCGAACTCGTGGATGAAGCGCGTTTCCAGCTTCAGCCTTTGCGTCAGGGGGCGCGTGTAGACGACGCCCAGTTCGCCGCTGGATGTGTCCTCGTCGGACAGGCTTTCGCGCAGCAGCTGCGGCGCCGTCTGGCGGTTGATGTTGTGCCAGTCGTTGATCCCGTAGCGGGCGGTCAGGTCGATCTTGCCGCCCATCAGCGGGCCGGAATAGTTGCCTCGGATCGAGTTCCCGCCGCCGTAACCGTCATTGTAGAAGTCTTCGGAGCGCAGGACTTCGCCGTTCGGTCCGACCCGGCGCAGCGGTCCGGCGCCGTTGGAGTCGCTGGACGAGATGCCGTCGCCCAGGGTCACGCCCCAGGTGCGGTCGCCCTTGCGCTGGGTGAACTGATAGGTGCCGCCGAACAGGTCCTGGCCGCCCTCGAACAGGCTGGCGTTGAAGGTGGCGATGTGTTCGCGGCTGGTCGTGGTCTTCAGGATGACGTTGGCGACGACGGAGTAGCCTTGCATCTCGATGCCCGGCGCGCCGCCGCGGATCAGTTCGATGCGCTCCACCTGGGCGGCGACGGTGCGGCCCAGGACGTTGGAGCCGGTGTCGTTCTTGGACGCGGGGCGGGATCCGTTGATCAGGATGTTGCCCACCGCGCCTTCAAAGCCGCGCGCGCCGTCGCCGTCGTTGACCGAAAAGCCCGGCACCCGGTTGACCATGTCCAGCGCCGTGTTTGGGCGGGCGTCGGCGAAGAAGTCGGGGGTGAAGACCAGGACGCCCTGGTCCTGCGGCTGGGCGGTCTGGCGAACGGGCGTCGTCTCGGCCTGTGCAGGCGCGGCGGCTCCAGCGGCGATTGCGGCTGCGGCGGCGGTGGCCAGCAAGATGGTCCGGTTCATGGCGTCGTCCTCTCCCTCGTGTGGTCGAAGGTTTGGCGGCGTCGGCTCGAAGTCTCCAGTTACAAGCCGGACAGGTGGATTAAATCCCTGACAGCATTACAGAACCTTCAGATTACAGGCCTGTTAGATACTGTTAACGCATGAGCTTATGAAACGCTTGGTCATTGTAGTCGCGCTTGCTCTTCTTGCAGCCCCGGCGCTCGCTCAGGAACAGGTCTCCACCGTCGACGAGGTGGTCGTCACCGCCCGTCGGGCCGAGGCGCCGATCTGGCAGGTCACGCGCGGGGACAGCACCCTGATCCTGGTCGGGGCGATCGGCGGCGTGCCGCGCGATGTCGAGTGGCGGCCCGAGGCCCTGGAGGCCGCGGCCCGGCGCGCCCAGCGCATCCTGTTCCCGCAGGAAGGGCGCGCCTCGGTCGGGGACGTGCTGCGCCTGATCTGGCGCATCCGCACCATCGCCAGCCTGCCCAAGGGCACGACGACCGCAGACTATCTGTCGCCGGATGTTCAGACCAGGCTGGAAGCGGTGATGGCGAACCAGCGCGGCGACAGTTGGCGCACCGACAGCCTGGTCATCCTCAGCATGGATCTGATGAGCGACAGGGCCGGTTATGAGCGCGGCCGCACGCGCAACGCCACCGACGTGGTCCGCAAGGTGGCGCGCGAGGCCCGTATTCCCGTGCGGCCGGTCGGAACCGTGCGAGGCGACGAAATCGTCGACAACCTGATCACCGCCCCGCCCGCCACCTATGCGCCCTGCGTCGAAGCCGCCGTGGCGGCGGCCGAGGTCGGCCCGGCGGGGGCCGCCGCCCGCATCGCCGACTGGCGCGCGCGCCGCGTGCCCCAGGTCATGGAGCAGCCGCTGGAACGGGCTCTGGGTCTGTGCTGGCCCTGGGGGGACCCGGAGATCGCGCCCCAGTTGCGTCGCCAATGGGCCGAGGCCGTGCAGACGGCCCTGGGCGAACCGGGCGTGACCATGGCCGTCGCCCAGCTGCGTGTCCTGGCCGAGCCCGGCGGCGTCCTGGATGCGCTGCAGGCTCAGGGTTACGAGATCGAGGGGCCGGACTGGAAGGCCGCCGAAGCCGCCGCCCGCTGACGGAGGCCCGAGAAGACGGTTGACGCGGGGCGTCCCAGGGAAGAGGTCGGGGGCATGAGCGACACGGAACCCAGACTCACCTCCCTGGCCCATGGCGGCGGCTGCGGCTGCAAGATCGCGCCCGACGTGCTGCAGTCCATCCTGGCCTCGACGCCGCGCACGGCGGCCTTCGCCGACCTGATGGTTGGGACCGAGACCTCGGACGATGCGGCGGTCTGGCGGCTGAATGATCAGCAGGCCCTGGTGGCGACGACCGACTTCTTCATGCCGATGGTGGACGATCCGTTCGACTTCGGCCGGATCGCGGCGGCCAACGCCCTGTCGGACGTCTATGCCATGGGGGCGACGCCGATCTTCGCCCTGGCCATTGTCGGCATGCCGGTCGGCAAGCTGTCGCCACAAACCATCGGCCGGGTGCTGGAAGGCGGCGCCGCCGTCTGCGCTGAGGCGGGCGTGCCCGTCGCCGGCGGCCATTCGATCGACAGCCTGGAGCCGATCTACGGCCTGGTCGCCCTGGGTCTGGCGCACCCGGATCGGGTGCTGACCAATCGCGGCGCGCAGGCGGACGACGTGCTGATCCTGACCAAGGCCCTGGGCGTCGGCGTGCTGAGCGCCGCCTATAAGCAGGGACGGTTGGAGGCGGGCGGTTATGAGGCCCTGATCGGCTCGACCACCCGGCTCAACACGCCGGGGCCGAAGCTGGCGGCGATGGACGGCGTTCACGCCGTGACGGACGTGACCGGCTTCGGCCTGCTGGGCCATGCGCTGGAGATGGCGCGCGGCGCGGGCCTGACGGTCGAGATCGACGCCGACGTTCCGGCCTTCCTGGACGGCGCGTCGGCCCTGGCCCAGGTCGGTGTGCGGACCGGCGCCTCGGTGCGCAACTGGGCGGCCTATGGCGACGCGGTGAGGCTGGACGCCGATCTGCCCGAATGGCGGCGCGACCTGCTGACCGACCCACAGACCTCGGGCGGCCTGCTGATCGCCGTCGCGCCTGAGGCGGCGGAAAGCGTGATGACGCTGGTTCAGGACATGGACTTCGCCTCGGCGCGCCTTGTCGGTCGCGTGCGCGAGGGCGCGCCGTCGGTGATTGTTCGGGCGGGCGCCTGATGGCGCGGCTGACGGCGGAGGTTTCGCCGGAGGCTCTGGCCCGCTACGACGCCGTCATCGACGTGCGCAGTCCGGGCGAGTTCGCCGAGGATCATCTGCCGGGCGCGATCAACCTGCCGGTGCTGGACGACGCCCAGCGGACCGAGGTGGGAACCCTCTACGTCCAGACCTCGAAATTCCTGGCGCGGCGCCTGGGCGCGGCCCTGGTGGCGAGGAATATCGCGACGCATCTGGAAGGGGCGCTGGGCGACCGCGACGGAAGCTTCCAGCCCCTGGTCTATTGCTGGCGCGGGGGGCAGCGCTCGACGGCCATGACCACGGTGATGGATCAGGTCGGCTGGCCCGTGACGCGGCTGGAGGGCGGCTATCAGACCTGGCGCCGGACGGTGGCGTCGGCCCTGCATGATCTTGAGACGGCGCCGAGGCTGAACCTGGTCCTGCTGGACGGCCTGACCGGCAGCGGCAAGACCGAGGTTCTGGCCCGTCTGGTCGACCACGGCGCCCAGAGCCTGGACCTGGAGGGGCTGGCGGCGCATCGCGGCTCCCTGTTCGGCCGCACCGAGGCGGAGCAGCCGTCGCAGAAGCTGTTCGAGAGTCGCCTCTACGCCGCCCTGTCCGCTCTGGACCTCAGCCGCCCTGTGGTGGTCGAGGCCGAGGCCAGCCGCATCGGCCGCCTGACCGTGCCGCCTGCGCTGTGGGCGGCGATGAAGGCGGCGCCCGCCTTGCGCCTGTCCGCTCCGTTCGAGGCGCGGGTCGAGCGGGTGCTGCGCGACTATCAGGCGGCGACCAACGACGCGGCCGTGCGCGACGCCCTGCTGACGCGGATGCCCAGCCACCACAGCCGCGAGCGGATCGCGCAATGGCGCGCCCTGTCCCAGGCGGGCGACCTGCGCGCCCTGGCGACGGCCCTGATGCGCGACCACTACGACCCGGCCTATCGCCGGGCCTCGGCTGGAGCGCGCGACCTGGGCGAAGTCATCATGGACGGCGACGTGGACCGCGCGGCTGAGGCGATCGCGGCTTCCCTCTCCCGATGGGAGAGGGCTTGAGCGCACGAGCGCGTAGCGGTCGTTCTTGCGCGAAGGGGTGAGGGTTCGGGATTGAAGTCGGTCTAAGGCCGTCGCGCTACGGCTCACGCCGACTGACGGGACAAGTCCCTCACCCTTTCGCCTTGGCCAATCGCCTTCGGCTCTTGGAGGCTCAAGCCCTCTCCCGCCGGGAGAGGGTTTATCAGACCGCCGTGCCGCCCACCGTCAGACGGCCGATCTTGAGGCTGGGTTGGCCGATGCCGACGGGGACGCCCTGGCCGGCCTTGCCGCAGGTGCCGACGCCGGGGTCGAAGGCGAAGTCGTCGCCGATCATCTGGATTTGGGTCAGGGCCGTCGCCCCGTCGCCGATCAGGGTGGCGCCGCGCACCGGGGCCGTGATCCTGCCGTCCTCGATCAGATAGGCCTCGGTGCACTGGAAGACGAACTTGCCGTTGGTGATGTCCACCTGGCCACCGCCGAAGTTGGCGGCATAGAGGCCGCGTTTGGTCGAGGCGATCATCTCGGCCTGCGAATCCTTGCCGCCTTCCATGAAGGTGTTGGTCATGCGCGGCATGGGCGTATGTGCGAAGGACTGGCGACGGCCGTTGCCGGTGGCGTTCGCGCCCAACTGACGCGCCGACAGACGGTCGTGCATCAGGCCGACCATGATGCCGTCCTCGATCAGCACGGTGCGCGAGGTCGGGGTGCCTTCGTCGTCGAAGGACAGGGAGCCGCGACGCCCGGCGATGGAGCCGTCGTCCACGACCGTCACGCCCGGCGCGGCCACGCGCTTGCCCATCATGCCGGTGAAGACCGACGAGCCCTTGCGGTGGAAGTCGCCCTCGAAGCCGTGGCCGACGGCTTCGTGCAACAGGACGCCGGGCCAGCCGGCGCCCAGCACCACGTCCATCTCGCCCGCCGGGCAGTCGACGGCGTCCAGATTGACCAGGGCCTGACGCAGGGCCTCGTCCACCTGGGCCTGCCAGCGTTCGGGGGCGACCCATTCCTCGAAGCCCGCGCGGCCGCCCGCGCCGGACGAGGCGCTTTCGCGGCGGCCGTCCTTCTCGACGGTGACGGAGACGTTCAGCCGGACCAGGGGGCGCAGGTCGCTGAGCAGCCGTCCGTCGCCGCGCAGGATGTCGATGGCGCGACGCTCTCCGACCAGGGAGGCCGAGACCTGCACCACGCGCGGATCGCGGGCGCGCGCCCAGGCGTCGATCTCGGCCAGAAGCGCGATCTTGTCCGAGAAGGCCGGGGCCAGAAGCGGATCGACCGGATCATAGAGGCGCTGGTTGGTGGCGCGCGGCGCCTCGGCGGCGGTGCCGTCGTAGCCGCGCTTGGCCAGGGCCGCGCTGTCGGCGGCGCGGCGGACGGCGGCGGCGGAAATCTCGTTGGCGTGGGCGTAGCCGGCGGTTTCGCCCGCCACCACGCGCAGGCCGAAACCTTCGACCGCGTCATAGGAGGCGCCCTTCAGCCGCCCGTCGTCGAAGACCAGGGATTCGCTCTCGGTCTTTTCGAGGAACAGCTCCCCGTCGTCGGCGCCGGTCAGGGCGTTCTGCAGGATCGACAGGGCCTCGTCCGGGGCCAGGCCCGCGGCGTCGAGGATGGGGGAGGGGGAGGCGACGGTGCTCATGGACGCTAGATAGGGGCTGCGGGGCCCGGCGTCACGAGGTACGTCAAAACCCTCTCCTGTTGGGAGAGGGCTTGAGCCTCCAAGAGCGGAGCGATTGGCTAAGGCGAAAGGGTGAGGGTTCGCGGGTGAAGTCGGCCGAAGGTCGTAGCGCCACGGCTTACACCGACTTACAGGACAAGCCCCTCACCCTTTCGCGCAAGAACGATCGCTGACGCTCTCGTGCGCTCAAGCCCTCTCCCGCCGGGAGAGGGCGAGCTGTCTTAGTCCTGCGACACGTCGCCGGAGCCGCTGACCGACTGGCGCAGTTCGGCGGGGCGGCGCGTCAAGCGGACCTCGCCGCTTCCCGAGACGTCGACCTCGGCCTTGCCGCTGGGGCCGACACGGACGTCGCCCGAGCCGCTGACGCGCACCTTGGCGTCGTCGACGATCAGCTCGTCCAGGCGGGCGTCGCCGGCGCCGGACACGTCGACCGTCACGGCGTCGGTACGACCCTGGACGCGCACGTCCGACGAACCGGTCAGGGTCAGGTCCAGCGTCGGCTGGTCATAGCCGCGGATCTTCAGCTCGGTCGGGCCGGACAGGTCGAAGGCCTTCACCGAGGGCGCCTTGATGATGATCTTCAGGGCGTCGGTCTCGCTCCAGCCGCGGATGCTGGTGCGGGTCCAGCGGACATAGCTGCGGTCGCCGCGCGGGGCCTCGTCCAGGGTCAGGCGGCCGTTGGAGAAGCGCACGCGGCTGACCACGTTCTCGGCGCCCGAGACGGTGATGCCCGGAGCGTCGGCCTGCTGGTCGTAGACCACGTCCGCCGGCACGTCGATCGCCAGGCGCTGGCCGTCGATCCAGGCGAGGGTGCGGGTGACGTCGGGCGACACCTGGCCGCGTTCGACCGTGAAGCCGCTGTCGCCGGCCTCGTCGTCGGTGATCACCCAGGTCCAGTCGTGGCGGGCCAGATCCCGGCCGCCGACTGCGAAGGCGCCGCCGATGCCGGCGATCGCCAGAACCAGGCCCGCGCCGGAGATGATGAGCAGATTGCGGATCATGACATAGGTCTCCCTTGGCTCAGGCTTGCGGTTCGAGGGCGGGTTTCAGGACGCGGTAGTGCAGGCGGGCGTACCAGACGGTGGCGTCGATCAGCCACTTGGTCAGCAGGGCCATCAGGGCGACCATGAAGACGCCCAGGCCCATCAGGCCCACGCCCAGCAGCGCGGCGGCCAGGGCGCCGCCCGGCAGGCCCATGAAGGAGCCGGCCACCATGACGAAGCCGCCGGCGACGAAGACGCCTATGCCGCCGATCAGCATGGACAGCACCGTGCCGAAGACCGGCAGGACGATGGGCAGAAGGATCAGGATGTCGATCGCGCCCAGGCCCAGGATGCCGAAGATGGCGCCGGCGGCGGAAGAGGCGGACTGTTCCTGGCCCCAGCGCCGGGCGCCGGCCTCGGCCTTCAGTTCGCGGGCCAGGCGGTCGGGATCGCCCAGGCCGGCCGCAACCTGTTCTTCGCTGCGTCCGGCGGCGGCGCCGTCGGCGAAGTGGCTTTCATAGTCGGCGACGATCTCGGCCGCCGCCGTGATCGGCAGGCCGACCAGGCCGCGTCTCAGACGGGCAAGAAATTCAGCGCGGTTCATTATTCAGCTCCCCGTTCGGCGTGTTCGGATTGATCGGCGATGGCGGCGGGTTCGGCGGGCGCTCCGGCGACGATGGTTTCGTCGCGAGAGGCGGTTCCGGCGACCAGGGCCTCGACCGCTTGGGCGAAGGCGCGCCATTCGGCGGTCTGGCCCTGCAACGCGGTCCGGCCCGAGGCCGTCAGCCGATAGTATTTGCGGGACGGCCCGCTGGGCGATTCGACCAGATAGGTCTCCACCAGGCCGTCGGACTGCATCCGCCGCATCAGCGGATAGATGGTGCCTTCCCCCATGCCGATGGCGTCGGACAGGCGGCTGGCGATTTCGTAGGCGTAGCTGTCGTCGCGGGCCAGCAAGGCCAGAACGCACAATCCCAGCACGCCTTTCTTCAGTTGGATGTCGATGGATTCGGGCATGTCGTTCCCTTCGGTGTGATCGAAGGGGTATCGCAAGGTACTGTGCGTTGCAAGGTAGCTGTCGCTACATGACAGCGAATTAATCCATCGATCTTCGCCATCATGCGGTCACTTGAGCGTCTTGATCGCTTGGCAAGCGCGAAACGAGCCGATAAGGACCGGGCCTGAAACGCCGAGGTTCGCATGGACCCGGCGGTGTTGCGAATTGCTCGCAAACATCGGCTGCAGAACGGTTTTATGAGGACTCGAATGGGGATGGGCACGCGAGCCAATGCGTGGATCGGGGCGCGGATCGGAGGGGGCATCGCCGCCGCCGCTCTCGCCGCCTTCGCCGCCGCGCCGGCGTGGGCGCAGGATCTGCTGGGGCAACCGACGCCGGGGGGCATCGACCTGCAGCCTGCGGCCTCGCCGCTGAAGCATGAGGCGATTTGGTTCCACAACTGGATCCTGCTGCCCATGTGCATCATCATCAGCCTGCTGGTGCTGGGCCTGCTGCTGTGGATCGTGGTCCGCTACAACAAGCGTTCGAACCCGACCCCGGCCAAGTGGAGCCACAACACGGTCATCGAGATCATCTGGACCGTGGTGCCGGTGCTGATCCTGGTCGGCATCTCCCTGTTCTCGTTCCGCCTCCTGTTCGCCTATCACGACACGCCGGAAGTCGATCTGACGGTGAAGGTCACGGGCAACCAGTGGAACTGGGCCTATGAATATCCGGACCAGGGCGTGTCCGAGTACATCTCGAACATGCTGCCCGAGGACAAGGCGCCGGCGCACCTGTATCGCCTGGCCGCCGACGAGCCGATGGTGGTGCCGGTCGGCAAGACCGTCGAACTGCTGATCACCGCGTCGGACGTGATCCACGCCGTCGCCCTGCCGGCCTTCGGCCTGAAGGTCGACGCCGTTCCGGGCCGCATCAACCACACCTGGTTCCGCGCCGAGAAGACCGGCGTCTACTATGGTCAGTGCTCGGAACTGTGCGGCGTCGACCACGCCTTCATGCCGATCCAGATCAATGTCGTGACCGAGGCCGAGTTCGCCGCCTGGGTCGCCTCCAAGGGCGGCTCCATGACGAAGAAGGCCGACGAAGCCGCCGCTGCTGCGGCCGCCGCAGCCGCTCCGGCGCCCGCAGCTCCGGTTCCGGCCGCTGACGCCGCCGCCGCGACCGCTCCGGCCGCCGACGCCCCGACCGCCGCCGCCGCTCCCGCGGCCCCCGCAGCCGCCGCGCCCGCCGCGCCGGCCGCCCAGTAATAGAGACGCGAGAGCCCACGATCATGGCCACCGCCGCCGCTACGCACGACGATCATCACGATCACAAGCCGGGTTTCTTCACCCGCTGGTTCCTGTCGACGAACCACAAGGACATCGGTCTTCTGTACCTGCTGTTCGCCATCTTCACCGGTCTGGTGGGCGGCGCCCTGTCGGGTCTGATCCGCTGGGAACTGGCCGAGCCGGGCATCCAGCTGTTCAAGGAAGGCACCATCATCCAGCAGTTGGGGATCGTCGAGGCCTCCAAGCACGGCTATAACGTCACGGTCACGGCCCACGCCCTGATCATGGTCTTCTTCGTCGTCATGCCGGCGACCATGGGCGGCTTCGCCAACTACTTCACGCCGATCATGATCGGCGCGCCGGACATGGCCTTCCCGCGGATGAACAACATCTCGTTCTGGCTGCTGGTCGCGGCCTTCATCCTGCTGTGCGTCTCCATGTTCGTCGACGGCGGCCCGGGCAAGGGCTTCGGCGGCGGCTGGACGGCCTATCCGCCGCTCTCCACCATGGGCCACACGGGGCCGTCCTTCGACCTGGCGATCTTCTCGCTGCACGTCGCGGGCGCCTCGTCGATCCTGGGCGCGATCAACTTCATCACCACCATCTTCAACATGCGCGCGCCGGGCATGACCCTGCACCGCATGCCGCTGTTCGCCTGGGGCGTGCTGATCACGGCCTTCCTGCTGCTGCTGTCGCTGCCGGTTCTGGCGGGCGCCATCACCATGCTGCTGACGGACCGCAACTTCGGCACCAGCTTCTTCGATCCGGCCGGCGGCGGCGACCCGGTGATGTACCAGCACCTGTTCTGGTTCTTCGGCCACCCCGAAGTCTACATCATGATCCTGCCGGGCTTCGGCATCATCTCGCACATCGTCTCGACCTTCTCGAAGAAGCCGATCTTCGGCTACCTCGCCATGGCCTACGCCATGGTCGCCATCGGCTTCATCGGCTTCATCGTGTGGGCGCACCACATGTACACCGTGGGTATGAGCATCAACCTGCGCGCCTACTTCGTGGCTGCGACCATGATCATCGCCGTGCCGACCGGGGTTAAGATCTTCTCGTGGATCGCCACCATGTGGGGCGGCTCCATCACCTTCAAGACGCCCATGCTGTGGGCGATGGGCTTCATCTTCCTGTTCACCGTCGGCGGCGTGACCGGCGTGGTCCTGTCGAACGCCGGCATCGACTACAGCCTGCACGACACCTACTACGTCGTGGCCCACTTCCACTACGTGCTGTCGCTGGGCGCCGTCTTCTCGATCTTCGCGGGCTTCTACTACTGGTTCGAGAAGATGTTCGGCGTGAAGTACAACGAGTTCCTGGGCCAGCTGCACTTCTGGATCATGTTCGTCGGCGTGAACGTGATCTTCTTCCCGCAGCACTTCCTTGGCCTGCAGGGCATGCCGCGTCGCTACATCGACTATCCGGAAGCCTACACCTACTGGAACCACGTCTCGTCGATCGGCTACGCCATCACCATCGTCGGCGTCCTGGTCTTCCTGGTCATGCTGCTGGAAGCCGCCGTCCGTCGTCGCAAGGGCGAAGCCAATCCGTGGGGCGAAGGCGCCACGACCCTGGAATGGACCCTGTCGTCGCCCCCGCCGCACCACCAGTTCAATGAACTGCCGGTGGTCAAGGCGGACAACCACTGATCCGATCCGGATGATTTGAAAGAGGCCGCCCTTTCCTCGCCGAAAGGGCGGCCTTTAATCTTTATGACCATGACCGATCGCCAAGCTCCCCTCGTCACCACGGCCCAGCCGGAAGACTTCTTCCAGCTGTTGAAGCCGCGCGTCATGTCCCTGGTGGTCTTCACCGCCGTGACGGGCCTTGTCGCCGCGCCCGGGCATCTGAGCTGGCTGAACGCGATCGTCGCCGTCTTGTGCATCGCCGTGGGCGCCGGCGCGGCCGGTTCGCTGAACATGGCCCTGGAGGGCGAGACCGACGCCCTGATGCGCCGCACACGGGGGCGTCCGGTCGCGGCGGGCCGCGTCCGCAAGAACGACGCCATGGCCTTCGGCGTCGTTCTGTCGATCTTCTCGGTCATGCTGCTGGGCATGACGACTAACTGGCTGGCCGGCGGTCTGCTGGCCCTGACCATCGTCTACTACGCCGGCTTCTACACCCTGCTGCTCAAGCGACGGACGCCCCAGAACATCGTCATCGGCGGCGCGGCTGGGGCCTTCCCGCCGGTCATCGGCTGGGCGGCGGCGACCGGCGACGCGCCCTGGCAGGCCTGGCTGCTGTTCGCCATCATCTTCCTGTGGACCCCGCCGCACTCCTGGGCGCTGGCCCTCTATTCGGCCGGCGACTACGCCAAGGCGGGCATTCCGATGATGCCGGTGGCGCGGGGCGCCAAGTCGACCCGCCTGCAGATCCTGATCTACAGCCTGATCTTCGTGCCCGTGGCCGTCCTTCCCGCCTTCACCGGCATGGGCGGGGTCATCTATCTGGCGGTCTCGGTCGCCGGGGGCCTGTGCTTCCTGGCCCTGGCCTTCCGCCTGTGGCGCTCGCGCGCGGGCGACCAGCCCGACAAGGCCGAGGCCGTGGGGCGAGAGGCCGCATTGTACGACGTCCGGGTCGAGGCCAAACCGGCGCGAAACCTGTTCGCCTTCTCCATCCTGTATCTGATGGCCCTGTTCTCGGCGCTGCTGGTCGAGCAACTGCCGGGCCTGGGAGTCTGACCGCGTGACCCGTCCTGATTTCGTCAAGCTGACCGATGAGCAAGTGCGCGCGCGCAAGCGCCGCAACGTGGCCATCGCCCTGGGCCTGCTGGCCTTCATCGCCGTGGTCTATCTGATCACCGTGTCGCGGATGCATGCGAATACGACCGAGCGCCGCGCCGCTGAGGCCGCCGCCGTCGGCGTGATCGAGCGCGCCGACCCGGCCCTGCCGGCTCCGGTCCAGCCGGACGCGCCTGCGGCTCCGGCCGGGGAGGGGACGCGGTGAAGGATCGCAAGAACCTCGTCGCCTTCATCTGCGCCGCCGTGGTCATGGGCATGACCGGCGCGGCCTTCGCCGCCGTGCCCCTGTATCGCCTCTTCTGCCAGGTGACGGGCTTCGACGGCACGGTGAAGAAGGCCGAGGCGGCCCCGACCCAGATTCTGGATCAGAGCGTCCTGATTCGATTCGACACCAACGTCCGCGACCTGCCGATGACCTTCAAGGCCGAGCAACTGACCCAGCGGGTCCGCATCGGCGAGACGGGCATGGCCTATTTCGACGTGACCAACACCTCGGACCAGCCGATCCACGCCACGGCCGCCTACAACGTCGTGCCGGAGCGGGCCGGTCCCTACTTCCAGAAGCTGCAGTGCTTCTGTTTCGAGGGGCAGGAGATCGCTCCCGGCGAGACCAAGTCCTTCCCGGTCCAGTACTTCGTGGCGCCCGAACTGGCGACCGACGCCGAGGCCAAGGGGGTGCGTGAAATCACCCTCAGCTATACCTTCTATCCGACGAAGGGCTTCCAGCAGGCCGTTTCGTCGCAATCCGGTGTTGGCAAAGCCGGATAGGCGACGCTATAGCCCCTGTAAGAACGATCTCTCGCCTTAATTCAGAGACCCTGGAATGGCCGACGCGCACGCGAAACCGCATCACGACTACCACCTGGTGGACCCGAGCCCCTGGCCGCTGATCTCGTCCATGGCCGCCGTGGTCATGTTCATCGGCGCCGTCATCTGGATGAAGGGCCTGTTCGGCCTGCCGGAGGGGCACAAGATCGTCTTCTTCGCCGGCCTGGCGGGCGTTCTGTACGCCATGTTCGGCTGGTGGTCGGACGTGATCAAGGAATCCAAGAAGGGCGACCACACCCCGGTCGTCTCGATCGGCCTGCGCTACGGCATGGTGCTGTTCATCGCGTCGGAGGTGATGTTCTTCGTCGCCTTCTTCTGGATGTTCTTCGACATGGCGATCTTCAACGAGTCGCGCGCCATCATCCCCGAGGTCGGCAACTGGATGGACACGGGCAAGGCCTGGTCGACCTGGCCGCCCAAGGGCGTCGAGCTGCTGGACCCCTGGAGCCTGCCGCTGCTGAACACGGTCATCCTGCTGCTGTCGGGCACGACCGTCACCTGGGCGCACCATGCGCTGCAGGTCGGCGACCGCAAGGCGGCCAAGACCGGCCTGCTGATCACGGTCCTGCTGGGCGTGCTGTTCACGGGCGTTCAGGCCTATGAGTACCACCACATCATTCACGAGCACCTGTTCTTCAACGAGAACGCGGCCAACTCGAAGCTCTACGGCTCGATCTTCTTCATGGCCACCGGCTTCCACGGCTTCCACGTCCTGGTCGGCACCATTTTCCTGGCCGTCTGCCTGCTGCGTCTGCAACTGGGTCAGATGACCCCGCAGAAGCACTTCGGCTTCGAGGCCGCCGCCTGGTATTGGCACTTCGTCGACGTGGTCTGGCTCTTCCTGTTCGCCTTCGTCTACGTCACCTTCGGGTGAGGACGACGGAGCCAGGCTCTGCACTTGAAACGGCGCGGGACGGACAGTCCCGCGCCGCTTTGCTTGGCGGACAGGCGATCCGGGCGGGTCTGTCCGGCCGTTGTCCGAACTGCGGCGACGGCCCCCTGTTTCAGGGCTTCCTGAAGGTCCGTCCGACCTGCGAGGCCTGCGGCTACGACCTGGCCTCGGTCGAGACCGGCGACGGCGCCGCCACCTTCATCATGCAGATCGCCGGCTTCATCGTCGGCTTTTCAGCCCTGGCGGTCGAGATCGCCTGGCGTCCGCCGCTGTGGCTGCACCTGATCGTCTGGCTGCCGCTGGTGGCCGCCCTGGCCCTGGGCTTGATGCGGCCGGGCAAGGGGTTGATGACGGCCTTGCAGATGCTGAGAACACGAGACCCGAAATGACCGCCGTCTCCCGCCCGCGTTTCCCCGTCGTCCTGACCCTGCTGGCCGTCCTTCTGCTCGGCCTGCTGCTGAGCCTCGGCGCCTGGCAGGTCCAGAGGCTGAAGTGGAAGGAAGGCCTGATCGCCGCCGCCGAGGCCGCCTCGGTCCGGCCGCCGGTTCCGGTCGAGGCGGCGCTGAAGATGCAGGACCCGGAGTTCCGTCGCGTGCTCCTGACCTGCCGGGGCCTGGCCCGCGCGCCCTATGTGGAGCTTCAGTCGATCGAGGATGGCGATGCGGGCGTGCGCCTGATCTCGGCCTGCCCGGTGGAGGGCGGCGGGGTTCTGCTGGTGGATCGCGGCTTCGTCCCGGCCGAGATTTCGGCCCGTCCGCCGGTCGTCGCCGACGACGCCATGCCGGTCGTGGTCGCGGGCGTCCTGCGCCGCGCGCCCAAGCCCGGCGCCATGACCCCGCCCCCGGCCGAGGGTCGTTTCTACGGTCGCGACGCCGCCGCCATGGCCGCGGCCCTGAAGGCCGCCGGACCGGTGTCGCCCTTCACCTTCTATGCCGTCACCTCGACCAATCCGGATTGGGCGGCGCTGAGGCCTGTTGCGCCGCCCGCGGCCTTTTCCAACAACCACCTCGGCTACGCCCTGACATGGTTCGGGCTCGCCGCCGCCCTGATCGTCTTCTACCTCGTGCTGCTGCGTCGTCGCATGAGCCGCAAGGATCCTGTCTCCTGACCGCCCGCCTTCACACCCTTTCGAACGGAGTCCGCATCGTCTGCGACCCCATGCCCGGCCTGCGCACCTTCGCCCTGACCGTCGCCGTGCGCGGCGGCGCGCGCATGGAGGACGAGGCCCGCTCCGGCTGGTCCCACCTGCTGGAGCACCTGGTGTTCAAGGGGGCGGGCGACATGGGCGCACGCGACATCGTCGAGCGCATCGAGGCCGAGGGCGGCTCGATCAACGCCGCCACCGGCTATGAGCGCACCAGTTTCGACATCCGCGCCCTGCACGGCTCCCTGCCCCTGGCGATGCAGGTGGTGTCCGACCTGGTCTTCCGGCCTACGCTCGATCCTGTCGAGATCATCCGCGAGAAGGACGTTGTGGCCCAGGAGATCGCCGAGGCCTTCGACACCCCCGACGACCACGTCTTCGAAATGGCCCAGACCCAGGCTTTCGCCGGTCAATCCCTGGGGCGGCCGATCCTGGGTTCGGTCGAAAGCCTGGCGCCCGCCGACCGAGCGGCCGTGACCGACTGGCGGGCGCGCCTCTATTCCCCCGACCGCATGGTGGTCGCCGTGTCCGGCGCGGTCGATGAGGCCGAGCTTCTGGCCCTGGCCGAGCGCTGGTTCGGGCAGGAGGCGGCGAGTCCGGCGCCGACGATCGCCCCGGCCGTCTTCGTCGGCGGCGAGGCCAGGCTGGCGCGGCGGATCGAGCAGGCCAATCTGGTGTTCCAACTGCCGGGCCTGGCCGCGACCGATCCCGGCCTTCCCGCCCTGCGCCTGTTCACGGAAATCCTGGGCGGGGGCATGGCCTCGCGCCTGTTCCAGAGCGCGCGCGAGGACCGCGGCCTGGCCTACGCCGTCGACGCCTATCAGGAGCCGTATGAGGACGGCGGCCTGTTGGGAATCTACGCCGGCGCCGCCGCCGAGCGGGCGGTGGAACTGGCCGAGGTCTGCGCCGCCGAACTGCTGGACCTGGCCGAAAAGGGACCGACGGAAGCCGAGCTGTCGCGCGCCAAGGCCGTGCTGAACGCGGGCCTGTGGATGTCGGACGAAAGCCCGGCCAGCCGCGCGGGACGCAATGCGGCCCAGACCCTGATCTTCGGCGCGCCCGTGTCGTCCGAGGACAGCGCCGCCCGCATCCTGGACCAGGACGCCGACGACCTGCGCGCCGTCGGGCGCGGCATGGCGGCGCGAGGGTTGACGTCCACGGCCGTCCTGGGGCCGAAGGCGGCCGGGCGCGCGGGCGCGGCCTTCGCCGCCCGATTGAAGGGCGATGACGCGCCTGCTGGCGCTCTCAAGCGTCTGCGCTAATCTGTCGCCATGGCGCTGTTCGACTGGATGGCAGAGGCGAGCGGACCTGTCCTGCGCGGACGGGGGGTCCTGCTGCGTCCTCCGCGCCCGTCGGACCACGTCGCCTGGGCCGAGCTTCGCGACGGATCACGCGACTATCTGCAGCCGTGGGAGCCCGCCTGGGCCGAGGACGACCTGACGCGGGGGGCCTTTCGTCGCCGCTTGAGCGTCTACGCTCGGGAGATGGAACTGGGCACGGCATGGCCCCTGTTCGTCTTCGACCCGGAAGAGAATCATCTGATGGGGGCGATCACCCTGTCCAACATCCGGCGCGGCGTGGCCGAGACCGGGACCCTGGGCTATTGGATCGGCCGTCCCTGGGCGGGGCAGGGGGCGGGCACGGCGGCGACGCGGGCCATGCTGGCCTTCGCCTTCGGCCGCCTGAAACTGCATCGGGTCGAGGCCGCCTGCGTCCCCGCCAACCACGCCTCGCGCCGCGTGTTGGAAAAGTCGGGGTTCCGCCACGAAGGATTGGCGAAGGCTTATTTGAAAATTAACGGCGTATGGGCAGATCATCTGCTGTTCGGCGTCATTGAGGACGACTTCGTCCCGGACCCGGCTGCGTTCAGTTCTCCTATTTCGGGATAAGCCGTGAGCACACGATCCAGAGCGCTGGCTTGGGACCCGACGACGGCGATCGAGGCGCTGGCCGCCGCCGACGCCGCCCTCTGGATATGGACGCCGGCCGAGGATCAGATTCGCTTTACCGGCGCGACGCGCTCCCTGGGCCTGGGACCCCTGGCCCCGGAATGTTCCGGCGCGGCCTTCGCCGCCCTGGCCATGCCCCAGGACCGGGCCCTGGCCGACCGCCTGCTGAAGCCCCAGGCCGAGGGAACTGAGATCGCCGTGCGTCTGCGCATGCGGGGCTGCGAGACCTGCCTGTGGCGGGGCGTCTGGCTGGAGGACGGCCTGCGCGCTGCGGGCGTGGTGGCGCTGGAGACCAAGTTCGCCGGCGTCGACCGGGACGCCCTGACCGGTCTGCTGGACCGGCGCACCTTCCTGGTTCGGGTGTCCGAGGTCCTGGCCCAGCCGGGCGACTATGAGCTGGTGGCCGCCGACGTGGATCGCCTGCGTCGCCTGAACGAGGCCCTGGGCCATGAGCGCGCCGACCTGGTGCTGTCGGCCCTGGGATCGCGCCTGGCGGGCGCCTTCGCCGAGGACTGCGCGCCCGCCCGCATCGGCGAGGACGAGTTCGCCATCCTGGTTCCGCGCGGCGCGACCGGGGCCAGCGAACGCATGCGCGAAGCGCTGGAACAGCCGATTCGCGTCGCGGGCTTCGACATCTATCCGACGGTCTCCATCGGCGCCGTCGCGGCCGAGGGCGGGCCGGAGGCGCCCGACGCCGCCGAGCTTCTGCGCCGGGTCGAGTTGGCCGTCGAACAGGCCAAGCTGACGGGACGGGGCGGAGCGGCCGCCTATGGCCGGGGTCTCGAGACCGACAGCCTGTCGCGCCTGGCCCTGGAATCCGATCTGCGCAACGCCTTCGTACGCGGCGAGATCGAGCCCTTCTACCAGCCCATCGTCAACCTGAAGACCGGCGCCGTCGCCGGTTTCGAGGCCCTGGTGCGCTGGCGCCATCCGCAGCGCGGCCTGGTGCCGCCGGACGAGTTCCTGACCCTGGCCGACGAAATGGGCCTGATGAACGATCTCGGCCTGCTGATGATGAACCAGGCGGCGCGGCAACTGGCGGAATGGCTGAAGCGCCATCCGACCGCCGGGCGTCTGTTCTGCAGCGTCAATCTGTCGGTCGGCGAGATCGAGCGGCCCCATCTGGTCGAGGATGTGGCCCGCATCATCCGCGAAACGGGCCTGCCGCGCGGAGCGCTCAAGCTGGAAGTGACCGAAGGTGACATCATGCGCGACACCGCGCACGCCGCCGAGGTCCTGACCCAGTTGCGCGAGGCTGGGGCCAGCCTGGCGCTGGACGACTTCGGCACCGGCTTCTCGTCCCTGTCCTATCTGGCCAAGCTGCCCTTCGACACCCTGAAGATCGACCGCTACTTCGTTCTGACGATGAACAAGGACGAGGGCTCGGCCAAGATCGTCAAGTCGGTCGTCAACCTGGGGCGCGATCTGTCGCTGGAAGTCGTGGCCGAGGGCGTGGAGAACGCCGAACTGGCGGGCCTGCTGCTGGAGGCCAGTTGCCACTATGGCCAGGGCTTCGGCTACGCCCCGGCTCTGCCGGCGCAGGAGGCCGAGGTCTATCTGAACGAATCCCTCGCCGACGGCTCGGCCCCGATCAAGGCGCGGTCCGCCTAGAGCCAGTCGACTCCAGGGTTCAGGCCCGTCCGCTGTGGGCCGACAGGCGGGCGGCGTCGACGCCCAGGCCGGCCAGGGCGCGGCTCCACTTGGTCTGATAGTCGCTGTCGAAGATCAGGTCGGGATCGGCGTCGGCGGTCAGCCAGACGTTCTCGCCCAGTTCGTCCTCCAGCTGTCCTTCGTCCCAGCCGGCGTAGCCCAGCAGCAGGATGGAGCGGCGCGGTCCGTCCTCGGCGTCGGCCATAGCCGTCAGGGCGTCGCGGGTTCCGGTCATGGCCAGGCCGTCGCCGAAGGTCAGGGTGGCGTCCTGGCTGGCCCAGTCGTCGGTATGCAGGACGAAACCGCGCTCACGCTCCACCGGGCCGCCGATCAGGACCGAGCGCCCCTGGGTCGCTTCGGAAGGCGGGGTGTCGAGCGTCGCCAGCACCTCCGACAGGGTGACGCCCGGCGCGGGCTGGTCGAGCCGCAGCCCCATGGCGTGCTCGTCGTCGTGGGCGCAGATCAGGATGACGGCGTGTCGGAAGCGGTCGTCGTCGATGCCCGGCATCGCCACCAGAAGACGCCCGGTCAGGGAGGAGAAGGCGGTCATGCCCCTATCATCGGGGGCGGAAGGGCCATGTGCAAGACGCGGCATACCAGGAGAAGACAAAGCCGCCTTGGCGATCGTCGCCACGCTCTCTATCTGAAGCCTTGAACGCCGCCCGGATGTCCCGGGCCTTTCAGCTCGGAGACCCTCCATGACCATCCAGATCGGCGACCGCATCCCCGACGCGACCCTGACCACCATGACGGCCGACGGCCCCAAGCCGGTCACGACGGCCGAGCTGTTCGGCGGCAAGACCGTCGCCCTGTTCGCCGTGCCGGGCGCCTTCACCCCGACCTGTTCTGCCCGCCATCTGCCGGGCTATGTCGACAACCGCGCCGATCTGGCCGCCAAGGGCGTCGACACGGTCGCCTGCCTGTCGGTCAACGACGCCTTCGTCATGGGCGCCTGGGCCAAGGCCAATGATCTGAACGGCGTGGACGACGTCGTCATGCTGGCCGACGGCAACGGCGACTTCACCCGCAGCGTCGGCCTGTCGCTGGACGCCAAGGGCTTCGGCATGGGCGAGCGCTCGCAGCGCTACTCCATGCTGGTCAAGGACGGCGTGGTCGACCAGTTGAACATCGAGCAGGGCGGCGAGTTCAAGGTCTCCTCGGCCGAGCACCTGCTGGCCCAGCTCTGATCCCCTCTGTCATGGCCTGATCCATGACCGACGTCTTCACTCCGGAGAAACGCAGCGCGGTCATGCGCCGGGTGAAGGGGCGCGACACGGCGCCCGAAATGAAGATCCGGCGGATGCTGCGCGCCGCCGGGATCGGCTACCGTCTGGGCGGCTGCGGCCTGCCCGGACGGCCCGACGTGGTGATGAAGGGGCGCGGGGTCGCCGTCTTCGTCCACGGCTGTTTCTGGCATGGCCACGACTGTCCGCGCGGTTCGCGCGCGCCTAAGGCCAACGCCGACTACTGGCGCGCCAAGATCGACCGTAATCGCGCCCGCGACGCGCGCGTCGGGGCCGAGCTGGCCCAGGGCGGCTGGCGCGTCCTGACCGTCTGGGAGTGCGAGATGCGCGCGGCGGACTTCGAAGCGAAGTTCACGCAGGACGTGCTGGATCAGGCGGCGGCGCTGTCGCCTTCTTCGCCTTCTTCGCCCGCTTCGCCGGCGTCGGACGCCTGCGACAGCACATGCGACAGCGCGCCCAGCAAGGAGGCCGGGGTCAGGGGCTTGGGCACGAAATAGTCCATGCCCGCCTCGGTGCAGGCGGCGATGTCTTCGGGCGCCGTATCGGCGGTGACGGCGATGACGGGGGTGTCCGCATTCGGACCGCCGCCCGCGCGCAGGCGACGCGTCGTCTCGCGCCCGTCCAGTTCCGGCATGCGCACATCCATGAAGATGACGTCGAACCGGCCATGGGCGCAGGCTTCCAGCGCCGCCAGGCCGTCCTCGGCCATGGCGATTTCGCAATCGATCGACTGCAGGATCAGCTGGACGGCGCGCCGATTGATGGCGTGGTCGTCCACGACCAGAACGCGCAGGGGACGCTCGTCGCCCTCTTCCGCCGTCTCGTCCACGGTTTCGGCCTCGGCTTCTGCGACGGCGGGGCTTGCCGGCTCCGACGCCGTCTCGGGCAGGGCGCGGAAGACGGGCAAGGCGTCGCTGGTAAGGACCGGCGCGGTTTCCTCCGCCGTTTCGGCGCGAGGCATGACGAGGGACAGGGTGAAGATCGAACCCTTGCCGGGCGCGCTGCGCACCGTCATCCGGCCCCCCATCAACTCGATCAGGTCGCGGCTGATGGCCAGCCCCAGGCCGGACCCGCCGAACCGGGAGGCCACGCCCTCGGCGGTCTGGTCGAAGGGATTGAACAGGCGGCGCATCTGGGCCGGCGTCATGCCGGGGCCGGTGTCCTCGATGTCGATCAGCAGGACATGGGACCTGTGCTCGTCCATCCAGGCGTTGAGCCGCAGGGTGATGTGGCCCTCGGCCGTGAACTTCATGGCGTTGGACAGCAGGTTGTTCAGAACCTGGCGAATGCGCATGGCGTCGCCGCGCACCATGCGGGGCATGTAGCGCGCGCCTTCCAGGCGCAGGCGCAGGCCCTTGGCCTGGGCGGCCCCCTGCCATAGGCGGGTCGTCTGGGACAGCAACTGGCGTATGTCGAAGTCGCGGCTCTCGACCGTCATCCGACCCGCGTCGAGACGGGCATGGTCCAGCAGGTCGTCCAGCAGAGCCTTCATCATCTCGCCGGCGTCGGCGATCAGGGCGACCTGCTGACGCGCACTGGCGGATTGGGCGCCGCGTTCCATCTCGATCGCGCCGGTCAGGATGGCGCTGATCGGCGTGCGCAGATCGTGGCCGACGGCGGCCAGGAAGGCGCTGCGGCCGGCCATGGCCGCCTCCGCTTCCTCACGCTTGCGGTCGGCTTCGACCCTGGCGCGGATTTCGGCGCGATTGGCGCGGAACAGGTGGCGACGGGTGTTCAGGCAGAAGGCGGTGAAGGACAGGGTCCCGACGGCCACGGCGGTCACGGCCGGCGGGGTCGCGCCCATCTGCAGCATGAAGACCGGGAAAAGACTGAAGATCGCCAACTGCGGCAGGACGGTGCAGAGGAAGATCCGCATCGATCCGGCCGACATGATGACCGAGTTGATCATGCCCGCCGACAGCAGGACCGAAGCCGCGACGCCGCCCATCGGCCCGTCTGTCAACCACAGGGGAATGGCTAGAAGGCCGAAGAAGCCGGCATTCAGGATCAGGGTCAGATCGCTGACGATCGCCTGCCAACCCTTGGGCGCATCGACCTCGCCGCGCAGCACCGGCGAGAAGGCGCGCGCTTCCAGGAACTGGATCAGGGTGTAGAGCGCCAGCCAGATGCCGCAGAATCGCCAGCCCAGCATCGGAGCGAAGACCAGAGCGGAGGCGAAGCCCATGACGATGCGCTGCGCCATCGCCTTGCGGCGCTGACGTATGGCAGGCGCCCATACCGAGGGGGCGTCGTCGACGGACTGCGTCATGCGTGTTCCCGGACAGGCGTTTGAAGCCCATTGGGACCATAATGGGGCGCAGGCCCCTAATGCTCCGTCAACGGCCGGAGCCGACCGCTTCGGACAGGGCTGAGAAGCCCTCGGCGCGCAGACGGGCGGCCAGTTCGCGCTTGATGCGGCCGATCATGCCCGGTCCCTGATAGATCAGGGCGGAATAGATCTGCACGGCGGACGCCCCGGCGCGGATACGGGCGAAGGCGTCCTCGCCGCTCTCGATCCCGCCGACCGCGATCAGCGGCAGTCGCCCGTCGGCGGCCTCGGCGGCGGCTTCCAGAGCCTTCTGGGCGAAGGGTTTCAGCGGGGCGCCGGACAGGCCGCCGGTCTCGCCCGCAAAGTCGGACTTCAACGAGGCGGGCCGCTCCAACGTGGTGTTGGAGACGATCAGGGCGTCGATCCCATGGGCGATGGAGGCCTCGACGATCATGCCGATCTCCTCGCCGATCAGGTCGGGTGCGATCTTCAGGAAGACGGGGGCGCCGTCGGCCGGGCGGGCTTCATGGATGCGGCCCAGAAGATCGTCGAGGGCTTCGCGTCCCTGCAGGGCGCGCAGGCCCGGCGTATTGGGCGAGGAGATGTTGACGGTGAAGTAGTCGGCCAGACCCGCCAGTTTTCTCAGCCCGATCACATAGTCGGCGGCCTTGTCCTCGGTCTCCTTGTTGGCGCCCAGGTTGGCGCCGACGGGGGTGCGGGTCGGACGCCGGGCCAGGCGGGCGCCGAAGGGCTTCAGTCCCTCGTTGTTGAAGCCCATGCGGTTGATGATCGCCCGGTCTTCCGACAGGCGGAACAGGCGCGGCTTGGGATTGCCCGGCTGGGCGCGCGGCGTGACCGAGCCGCATTCCACGGCGCCGAAACCCAGGCGCGACAGACCCTCCAGCGCCTCGCCGTTCTTGTCCAGGCCGGCGGCCAGGCCGACGGGATTGGACATCTCCAGCCCCGCGACGCGGGTCTTCAGGATCGGATCGTCGGCGCCGGGTGTAGGCAGGGGCGTGACCTGCAGGGCGCGGATGGCCAGACGGTGCGCGGTCTCGGGGTCCATCTGGCGCAGGAGGACGGCGCCCAGGTCGGTCAGGCTCATGTCGGATCAGGCCTCGTCGAGGATCATGCGGCCGTCGGGCGTCACCGACAGTGAGCGAGCGCCCCGCGTCGCCGCGACGGGCAGGGGGCCGTAGATGTGGGGGAAGAGGGCGCCGCCGCGCGACGGCTCCCAGACCAGGGCCTCGCCCAGGGCCGTCAGGTCCACCTCGATCAGCATCAGGTCGGACTGGCCCGCATAGTGCTTGGCGGCGGTGCCTTCCAACTGGTCGGCGGCGGACAGGTGGATATAGCCGTCGGCCAGGTCCACGGCCGATCCGTCATAGGCGCCCTCGGCCAGGGTCGCGCGCCAGTCCGCGCGGCCGAGGATCTTGTAGGCCGTCGTCGGCAGGACGGTCATGCCTCGGCGTCCGCCGGGGTCAGCCAGCCTTCGTAGGAAGGGCGGCCCGCGACATCGACGGTGAAGACGGCCGCCGCGGCGGTGGGGAAGCCGCCGCTCATCTTGTCCAGCACGCCGGGCGAGGCGGCGCTTTCGATCAGGTATTCGACCGCCAGTTGATGGACGCCGGGGTTGTGGGCCAGGACCAGCAGACAGCCGGCCTCTTCTTCCGCGCCCTCGACCGCGCGGCGCAGGGTGTCGGAGGAGGCGTTGTAGAGGCCGTCCTCGATCCGCAGGTCCACGTCGCCGAAGGATTCGCTGACCGCGTCCCAGGTCTGGCGGGTGCGCCGGGAGGCCGAGACCAGGGCCATGTCGGGCCGCAGGCCGCGCGCGGCCAGCAGGCGGCCCATGGCCAGGGCGTCCGCGCGACCTCGCTCCGACAGGGCGCGGTCGATGTCGCCGCCGGGGGCTGATTTCTCGGCCTGGGCGTGACGCATGAGGATCAGTCTTTGCATGGCCATGGCCTTAAGACCGTTTGCGTTCGACGGCCATAGGACCAAGCCGTCTTTGGGTCGCGGGGGCGGGCGGCGCATGGTCGCGCGAAGCGGGCGACGGGGTCAGCGAGGGGCGGGCGCCCAGGACGGCCTGGCCCAGGCCGGTCGGCCGCACCCGGGCATAGGCCTGACGTGTGGCCTCCAGCATGATCAGGCCGGCGGCGCCCGGAAAGACATGACGGCCGACCTGTTCGATCCCCTCGGCCATGGGCAGCAGCGGACGCCACGGCGGGACATAGAGGGCCTGGGACCAGGCCGAGGGCTCCAGCCCGACCTCGCGCACCAGCCGTTCCAACTGCCTGCGGGTGAAGGGCCGGCCGTGGCCGAAGGGCGTGGCCTCCGCTCGCGCCCACAGACCGCCGCGCGCCGCCGTGGCCAGGATGATCCGCCCGGCGGGCGCCATGGCCCGCACGGCCTCGGTCAGCAGGGCGCGGGGATCGTCCGCCTCTTCCAGGGCGTGGACCAGCAGGATGCGGTCGAAGCTTCCGGCGATGAAGGGCAGGCGACGGTCGTCGACCAGGACGGTGCGGTTGCGCCCCGCGGCGGCCCAGGCCTCTGCGCCCTGGCCGCCGGGCATGGCGGCGATCACCCGGCGCGCCCCGACGAAGCCGTCCAGCCAGGGCGTGGCGTAGCCTAGGCCCAGGACGTCGCAACCCTCGGCCTCGCCCCAGGCGTCGTCCAGCCGCCGCGCCAGCACGCGCCGCACCAGGGCGCCGGTCGGTTCGCCGTAGAAGGCGCGAAGATCCTCGATGCTGCGCCGCATGTCTCTCACTCAGGCTCTAGTCGCTACGCTCATCGCTCCGCGGGGGCGACGAACGATCGCCGTCGCCCGGGCGGGTTTCGGACGGTTCCCCACTATAGTCCCCGGACGGGCTCGGCTGCTAGGATGTCTCCATGACCCTGACCGTTCGCCAGTTTTCCTGCCTGTCCGACAACTACGGCTTCCTGATCCGCGACGAGGCGACCGGCAGGGTCGCCGCCGTGGACACGCCGGACGCCGAGGCGATCCTGGCCGATCTGCAGGCCTCGGGCTGGGGGCGGCTGGACATGATCCTGAACACCCACTGGCACCCGGATCACACCGGCGGCAACGAAAGGCTGAAGGCCGAGACCGGCTGCGAGATCGTCGGACCGGAGGAGGTGCGCCGCGCCGCGCCCCTGGACCGCGCCGTGGCGGACGGCGAGACGGTGCGCCTGGGCGAAACCGTTTTCGAGGCGGTGCTGTCGCCCGGCCATACCCTGGGCCATCTGGTGTTTCGGTCGGTCGAGAACGACCTGGCCTTCGTCGGGGACGTCATCTTCGCCCTGGGCTGCGGGCGCCTGTTTGAAGGCTCGCCGGAGCAGATGTGGGACAGCCTGAACCGCATCGCCGCCTGGCCGGAAACGACCACGCTCTACTGCGCCCACGAATATACAGCGTCGAACGCGCGCTTCGCCCTCAGCCTGGACGACCGGCCCGAGATGCAGGCCCACGCCGAGGCGATCTTCGCCGCCCGCGAACGGGGCGAGCCGACGGTTCCGACCACCGTGGCGGTCGAGCGCCGCTTCAACCCCTTCCTGCGCGCCGCCGACGCCGCCGACTTCGCTGACAGACGCGCGGCCAAGGACGGGTTCAGGGGCTAGGCGCCGCTCTTCGCCTTGCCGTCGATCAGGACGGCCTGCTGCCAGCGGCTGGGCGCCTTGTCGGTGCGATGGATGCAGCCGACCCAGCAGCAGGGGCGCTTCTTGCCTTCCAGCAACTCCTCGACGGCGCGCTCGATCCGGCGTTCGCGTGTCTTCGCCTGCTTGGCGTCCTCCACCCAGCATATGAACTCGTTACGGCCGAGCGGGGTCAGTCCCTTCCAGAGCGCATAGACCTCCGGCGACGCCAGCAGGGCGGTTTGCAGGTCCTCGCCCGCCTCATGGACCACGCCGTGTGGGAAATCGTTCGTCATGAAGCCTCCTCGACGCGCAGCCGCATGCCGCATCCGGAGCTTGTTCGCGAGAAGGGCGAATGTCCATTCCGAACGCGAACAGAGGGATGGGTAAGGACGGCTCTCAAGCTCATCGCCTGACGAAGACGATGTTTCGCGCCCCGCCCGCCCAGGCGCCGAAGCCCGTGACCCTGCCTTCGGCGTCGCGCGCGAAGACGAAGGTGGTGACGCCGCGAAGACGGGTGGTGAAGGCGTCGGCGAAGCTGGGGGCCAGCGGCCACTCCACCGCGAACCGCTGATGCATGACCAGGACGCCGTCCTGAAGCGCGACCGTGATCGAGGTGTCGAGTTCGGGGCTGAAATAGGTTCCGACATAGTCGGCCAGCGCCGTATCGACGGCGGGAGGCCGTACGGCGACGAAGGTCTGAACGACCCCGCCCCGCGTCAGGTTGAACCCAACCTCGCCGTCGGTCCTGCGGGTGAAGCCGACGAGGCCCCCGTCGGCCGCTTGGAAGCGGTCCTTGTCCAGCGGGGTCAGCGTCTGTGATCCGCCCCGCGTCATGGTCAGTCGGCCGTCGACCGCCGCCAATCGGACCAGATCGCCTCTCACCGGATCGCGAAACAGGCCTTCATAGGCGAGCAGCTCGGATTGTGGCGTCCGGACCGTCGCCGCGGCTGTTAGGGCCGGAACGGGGGCTTCGGCGGCGGGAGCGCGGCCGAGCGCCAGAAGGGCCTGCCGGGCGATCCCTTCACCCATCGCCGTCGGGTCGATCCCGCCGTTGTTGCACATCAAGGCGACCGAGACGCCCTGGTCCGGATAGCGCCCCAGCCAGGTCTTGTAGCCGGCCGTCGAACCGCTGTGCGACACCAGGCGGCGTCCATGGTCGTCGACGACCTCCAGGCCCAGGCCGTATCCCAGGGGCGCGCCGTTGCTCAGCTGGCCGACGGTCTGCAGGGCTGTCGCCAGCGCCTCCCCGTCCGGCAGAACCGACGGCCTGTCCAGGAAGGCGTTCCAGCGCAGCAGGTCGCCGACCGTCGTCAGGAGGCCGCCGTTTCCATAGACATTGGTGAAGGGCATGTTGGCGACGAAGCCCGTCTCAGTCGGCGCATAGGCGTCGGCGCGTCCTGGCGTCACCCTGCGGAAATCCTCGCGCCAGAGGGTGTGATCCATCCCCAGCGGCTTGAACAGGCGCCGGCTGGTGAAGGCCTGCAGGCTGTCGCCGCTGACCCGCTCGACGATGATCGCCGCCAGGACGTAGTTGGTGTTGGTGTAGAGGAACTCGGCGCCCGGCGTGAAGTTGAGGCTCTTTTGCCGCGAGATCAGGTCCAGGATCATGGCGTTGGCGTGCACCTGCTGGCCGGGGCCGTTGCCTGTCAGCGCCAGAAGGCTCCACTGTTCCCGCAGGCCGCTCGTGTGATTCAACAGATGCCGAATCGTGATCGGCGTCCCGTAATCCGGCGTCTCGGGCAGGTAGCGGCGAATGTCGTCGTCGAGGCTCAGCTTTCCGTCCTGGGCCAGCAGGACCACGGCGGCGGCGGTGAACTGCTTGGCCAGCGAACCGGTCTCGAGAATGCTCTCCGGCGTCAGAGGCGCAGCGTGTTCCAACTCGGCCTGGCCCCTGGCGATGATCGTCGCTGGCTTGCCGGAAAGGGCCACGCCCGCGACGCAGCCGGGCCCGGCGGGGTCGATGAAGGACAGGGCCGCGTCCAGATCGAGCGGGGTCGGCTGGGCTTGGGCCGGCGGGGCGTAGCCAGCGCCGGCAAGAAGGCAGGAAAGGGCGGCAGCGGCGATGATTGGGCGCATGGAAACCTCGACGATCGCCTGAGGCCCTAGAACTGCGTCATAGGGCCGCCAAGGATGCATCGGCGAAGTGGGGCCTTCTATCGGTGAACGACCGTGGCTTTGGCCGCTTTCCGACCCGCGCGTCAGTCCTCGGGGATCACCGCGCGGATGACGCGGGCGGAGGAGGGGCGGCCGGCGATGCCGCGGCGGGGGTCGACGACGACGCGAAGGTCGCCGCCCGCATAGGTTACCTGGGCGCGGGAGCCCTCGACGATGGTGATGCTGCGCAGGCGATCCAGGAAGGGGCGGGCGCTGGGCGAGCGGGCGATGCGGACCACGGCGTCGGTGGTGACGACCAGGGCCTCGATGCACAGGGCCTCGGATTCCTCGCCGAAGACATTGATGCGGACCAGGCGTCCCATGGCGTCGCTGACCAGGCCGCTGCGCCGGGTCATCAGGTTGAACATCTGGACCGGGCCGAGGGTCGGCGGCTCCAGGCTGACAGCGGGACCGGCCACGGAGACGGGCGATCCGCCGGGGTTGCGCGTGGTGTAGACGGTGATGCCGCCGCTGGGCGTGACGCGCAGGACCTGCTCGCCCGCGTCGTTGCGATAGATGGTGTCGCCGCGCGGCGCCGCCGAGGGGCGCAGGGCCCAGGTCTCGGTCGAGCGGTCGAAGCGCAGCAGGGTCAGGGAGCCGTCGCGGTCCAGGACGAAGCCCTGGCCCGCCTCGGACACATAGCGCGCCGGCGGGGGGATGGTGCGCGTGACCGACTGGTCGCGGATGACCCGGCTCTGCTCGGCCTGGGCGTTGGAGCGAAGCTGGGCCGCCGCCGGACCGGCCGAGAGACAGCCGACGGCCAGCATCAACAGCAGGAGCAGGTCGAGGCGCACGCCCGCGACCGTCGCGGCGCGGGGCGCCGCGACGGCGAAGAACGGCGGATTCTCCGCCTGGACCTCGACCGCTGCCATCATGAAAGACGTGGTGATACGCCCGAACGGCGGATTTTGGGCGAAACGCGGTTAGCCAACCAGGTACTGCCCGCCGTTCAGCGACAGGGTGCAGCCTGTGACATATCCGGCACGCTCGCCGGCCAGCCAGGACACCATGTCGGCGATTTCCTCGCCTTTACCGAGCCTTCCGACCGGGATCTGGGCGATGATGGAGTCCAGAACCTTCTGGTCCATGGCGCCGACCATCTCGGTGTCGATGTAGCCAGGGGCGATGCAGTTGACGGTCACGCCCTTGCGCGCGTTCTCCAGGGCCAGGGCCTTGGTGAAGCCGATCATGCCGGCCTTGGCGGCGGAATAGTTGGCCTGGCCGATCTGACCCTTCTGGCCGTTGATCGAGGAGATGTTGACGATCCGGCCGAAGCCGCGGTCGCGCATGCCGTTGATCACCTGGCGCGTCATGTTGAAGACGCTGTCCATGTTGACGCGGATCACGTCCGACCACTGGTCATGGTTCATCTTGTGGAAGAAGCCGTCGCGGGTGATGCCGGCGTTGTTCACCAGGACGTCGATGGGGCCGAAC
Source organism: Brevundimonas faecalis (assembly GCF_040549405.1). Taxonomy (NCBI): domain Bacteria; kingdom Pseudomonadati; phylum Pseudomonadota; class Alphaproteobacteria; order Caulobacterales; family Caulobacteraceae; genus Brevundimonas; species Brevundimonas faecalis. The sequence goes on from NZ_JBEPTF010000006.1 coordinate 62,667, forward strand.
TGGGCCTCGACTTCCCGCACCGCGCGCTCGCAGTCCTCGAAGGAGCCGACGTTGCCCTTGACCACCATGACGCCCAGTTCGCGCGCGGTGGCCTCCGCCGCCTCTGTGTTGCCGGAATAGCCGGCGGCGACCTGCATGCCGTCTTCCTTCAGCCTTTGCACGATGGCCTTGCCGATGCCCCGGGTGCCCCCGGTGACCAGAGCGGTTCTCGTCATGTGTGCGTTTCCTGTCCCTTTTTCAGGCGACGCCGGGCTGGTCGTCGCCTCCCCTCGGACTCAGCTTTAGCTGCTCCGAGGGCGACGGTGAAGACGCCGTCAGGCGGCTTCGTCCATCCGGGCCATGTCGATGACGAAACGATAGCGCACGTCGGACTTCTCCATCCGGGCGTAGGCTTCGTTTATCTGGTGCGGAGCTATGGTTTCGATGTCGCACACGATCCCGTGTTCGGCGCAGAAATCGAGCATCTCCTGGGTCTCGCGGATGCCGCCGATCAGGCTGCCGGCCACGCTGCGGCGACGCCACAGCAGGGGCATGGCGAAGACCGGCAGGCCCTCGGTGGTCAGGCCCAGCATGACCATGGTCCCGTCGCGGGCCAGCAGGTTCAGGTGACCGGCGATCTCATGCGTGGCCGAGACGGTGTTGATGATCAGGTCGAACTTTTCGGCCGCCGCCTTCATCGCCGCCTTGTCGGAGTTGATCAGGAAGTGGCGGGCGCCCATGCGTTCGGCGTCGGCCTTCTTGCGGTCCGAGGTCGACAGGACGGTGACTTCCGCCCTCATGGCGGCGGCCAGCTTGACCGCCATGTGGCCCAGGCCGCCCAGGCCGACGACGGCGACCTTGGAGCCCGGTCCCACCTTCCAGTGACGCAGGGGGCTGTAGGTGGTCACGCCCGCGCACAGCAGGGGGGCGGCGGCGTCGAGCGGCAGGCTGTCGGGAATGGACAGGACATAGTTCTGGTCCACCGTGATCCGGTCGGAATAGCCGCCCTGGGTGATGGTCTGTCCGACCTCGGCGCCCTTGGGGTCGGGGGAGCCGTAGGTCTGGGTCATGCCGGGGACACAGTACTGCTCCAGGCCTTCGCGGCAGGCGGAACAGGTGCGGCAACTGTCGACCATGCAGCCGACGCCGACCCGGTCGCCCTCCTTGAAGCGCGTGACATTGGCGCCGACGGCCGTGACCACCCCGGCGATCTCGTGGCCGGGCACGACGGGATAGCGGGTTCCGCCCAGGTCGTTGTGCGCCACATGCAGGTCCGAGTGGCAGACGCCGCAATATTTGACGGCGATGGCCACGTCGTCGGGACCGGGATCGCGGCGGTCGAAGCTGTAGGGGCCCAGCGGCTGGTCTGCGGCGACGGCGGCGAAGGCGCGGGCGGCGATCGGCATGGCGGAATCCTGAACTGCGGGGTTTCGGTTGCGCCCCCTTCACGTCCGCCGCAAGCTGCGGGCGCGCAGGGAGACGGGATATGACGGACGACGCACGACTGAAGCCGATCGTGCTGGCCCCTGGGGAAGGGCGTTCCTACAGCATGGGTTCCATGCGGGCCGTGTTCAAGGCGGACGAGGCGGAAACCGGGTCGGACTATTCCGTCTCGGAGTGGTTCCTGGAGCCGCACACGGAGGGGCCGGGACCGCACAGCCATCCCGATCACGACGACCTCTTCTACGTGATCGAAGGGGTCATGAGCTTCCGCGTCGGCGACGACTGGATCGACGCGGGCGTCGGCGCCTTCATCCGGGCGCCGCGCGGCGTGACCCACGACTTCGCCAACCGCACCGACTGGCGCGCGGGCCTGCTGAACCTCTATGTCCCCGGCGGGTTCGAGCGCGACATGCCCGCCATCGTGAAGTGGTTCGCCGAGAACAGCGGCTAGGGCGCGGGCGACCTCGCCCTAGGTCTTCAGCCGTTCGATCAGGGCGACGGCCGCCGCCGGGTTCCGGACCTTGGCCCCCGAGATGAAGTAGGCGAAGACGTCGCCGCCTTCGGCCCATGCGCGGGCCTGGTTCGCCACGGCGTCCAGTTCGTCGGCGGTCATGCCCGTGGGCTCGTCCTCGCGGCTGGACATCAGGCGGGCGTATCTGAAGTCTGCCGTCGCCTCGTCGATGCGGGGCCAGGTCGGCTCCTCGTCGTCCACGGCGTAGACGACGGCCGCGCCGTACTTGCGGGCCAGGTCATGGAATTGCTCGGTCGCGAAGCTGGGATTGCGCACCTCCAGGGCGTGACGCAGGCGGACCCCGTCCTTCTCCCGGGGCAGCAGCTTCAGGAAGCCCTCGAAGTCCTCGGCGTCGAACTTCTTGGTGCCCATGAACTGCCAGTTGATCGGGCCCAGCTTGTCGCCCAGCAGGGTCAGGCCCTGGGACAGGAAGCGGTCGAAGCTCTCGCCGCCTTCCGACAGCACCTTGCGGTTGGTGCAGAAGCGGCTGGCCTTGACGGCGAAGACGAAGCCGTCCGGGGTTTCGTCGCGCCACTTCATCCAGCTGTCGGGCTTGAAGGTGGAGTAGTAGGTGCCGTTGATCTCGATGGAGGTCAGGGCGCGGCTGGCGAACTCCAGCTCGCGCTTCTGGGTCAGGCCCTCGGGATAGAAGACGCCGCGCCACGGCTCGAAGGTCCAGCCGCCGACGCCGATGTGGATGGAGCCTGTCATGGCCTGACCTCCCTGAATACGGGTTCCTTCATGCACCCGGAGCCGGGGCGCGGGCAACCGCCGAACAGGGTCAGGAGCCGCCGACCGAAGCGGCGGCCATGGCGGCGGGGTTGGCGATGCTGAGACCGGCCAGATAGAGGTAGAGAAGGATGTGCAGCCCCATGGCGAGGGCGAAGAGCCAGGCCCTGCGCGTCAGGGCCGCGGGCAGGATCAGGACCAGATAGATGGCCAGGTTGACCGCGTAGCTGACCGCCACCTGCATGCCGCCGCCCTTGGCCATGTTCACCCAAACCGCGCCCGCCAGCATCAGCAGGTTGGCCAGGATCAGCAGCAGCATGACCGCCCGCTTGTTGGCCCAGAAGTGGGCGTCCAGATCCTGTACCGCGTCGTCCGGCTCGGGGAAGATCAGGCTGGCGGCGATGAAGTAGATGGTGGCGACCATCAGGCCTGCGATCAGCAGGCCGTAGCTGTAGGGGGCGGTGCTGAAATTGGTCCAGGCGGCGTCCCAGAAGGTGGCGACGTCCAGGGCGGCGAAGGCGGCCAGGAGGGGGGTCTTCCAGCCGATCGGGATCGTCTTGCGGTGCTTGAAGGCTCGCGCGGCGCCCGTGGCCAGGACCGCTACGGACAGGCCCAGGACCAGGCCGTAGAAGCTGAAGAAGAATTCGAACGCGCTCACACGGCCCCCCGGTCGCCTTTTACGGCGTGCAGTCTAGGGCCGGTCGACGGCGGCGTCATCCGTTTCCGCCGCGACGGCGGCCAGGGCGGACAGGAGGGCGGCGGCGGTGACGGGCTTGGCCAGGTGCAGGTCGGCGCCGGCGGCCCGCGCCTCGGCCCGGTGTTCGTCCATGGCGTTGGCGCTGAGCATCAGGACGGGGGTGCGGCGAAGGCCGGGGCGTGCGGCCTCGAAGGCGCGGATGGCGCGCGTGGCCGACAGGCCGTCGACGCCGGGCATCTGCATGTCCATGACCACCACGTCGAAGCGGCCGTCCTGGAAGGCCGCGACCGCCTGGGCGCCGTCGTCCACCACGGTCAGTTCGGCGACGTGATCGGCCAGGATCAACTGGACCAGCCGCTGGTTGACCGGATGATCCTCGGCCAGCAGGACGCGCAGGGAGGGGGCGGGCAGGAGGGGCGGCGTCTGTTCCGCCGTCTCGGCTGCGGAGGCGGCGCGCGGCAGGGGCAGTTCGACCTGGAACAGGCTGCCCTCGCCCGGGGTGGAGCGGGCCTCGATCCGGCCGCCCATCATCTGGGTCAGGGAGCGGCAGATCGACAGGCCCAGGCCCGTGCCGCCGAAGCGGCGGGCGATGGTGGCGTCGGCCTGGCTGAAGCGCTCGAACAGACGGGCGGCCTGATCGGGGCCGAAGCCCACGCCGGTGTCCTGGACCTCGAAGGACAGAAGGGTCGGGGCACAGGCGGCCTCGCTGATCTTGAAGCGGACCGCGACCTGTCCCCGGCCGGTGAACTTGACCGCGTTGGAGAGCAGGTTGGACAGGATCTGGCCGATCCGCACCGGGTCGCCGATGAAGGCGCCGGAAGCCTCGGGCGCGCGCTCGACGATGAAGGACAGCCCCTTGTCCCGGGCCAGGCGGCGCTGGGCCTCGAGCGGGGCGGACAGGGCTTCGTCCAGGTCGAAGGGGCGCGGCTCCAGCCGCAGCTTTCCGGCTTCGATGCGGGACACGTCCAGCAGGTCGGAGACCAGGCGTTCCAGCGTCACGCCCGAGGCGCCGATCAACTCGACCATCTCGGCCTGGTCCGGCGTCAGGGCGGTTCGGGACAGGGCGTCCACCACCCCGATCACCCCGTTCAGAGGCGTGCGGACCTCATGGCTCATATTGGCGAGGAATTCGGACTTGGCGCGGTTGGCGGCCTCGGCGGCCAGCTTGGCCTCGATCAGGGCCTGTTCGGCGGCCATCTTCTCGGTCACGTCGCGGGCGACGGCGTAGATGCGGTCGCGATAGCGCTGGGCGCGCCATTCCAGGGTGACGAAGCGGCCGTCCTTGTGTCGGTAGCGGTTGACGTGGCCCAGGACCGGATCGCCGGGACGACGGTTCTCCACCTCCTGGACGCTGTGGTGGGTGGCCGGCAGGTCGTCGGGATGGACCAGGGACAGGATCAGCCGCCCCTCCAGATCCTCCGGACTATAGCCCAGGGTCGTGGCCCAGGAGGCGCTGGCCCGGACGATGCGGCCGTCCAGTTCGCGGATGACCAGAAGATCGAGGGAAACGCCGAAGAAGGTGGCCAGGTCGGCCTCATCCGCGTCTGCGACCGTCAGGGACGCAGAGATCGGGGGATGAAGCGTCATGCGGAGATCCTCGGCCTACTGATCTCCGACATAGGGCGGACCCGTTAAGATCGCCTTTGCGCGGGACTAGGGGCGCGTCCGGGACGGGAGGCGGAAATGTGCACTCAGAAAACATAGTGCAATCGTGCACAATTGCGCGTTCGCCAGGGTGTTCGACGGGGCGGGTCGTCGTCGGGATGCGGCAGGGGGCGAGACAGGGCGAAGGTCATGGCCGCAGTCTGGCATGTCCGACGACCCAGGCTGGCGAAACGGCGCCTGACGCCGCCAATCCCAAGGATTCATTGGGATTGGCGCGCCGGATTATGCGGGACGAAGGCCCTGCGGCCGCGCAATCCTAGTAGGCGAAGTCGCGGTAGACGCGGCTCAGGTCGCCCTTCCATTCGCCGTTGTAGAGGTCCAGCAGGCGCTCGGCGGGGGTGAGGCCGCTGTCGGCGATGTCTTCCAGTTCCGACAGGTAGCCGCGCTCGTCCACCATGCCGCCGCTGAAGCGGGCGCGGTTCTTCAGGCCCTGCTTGGCGATGGCGACCAGGTCGACGGCGATGTCGCGGACGCTGCGGCCCGCCACCTCGGCCTTCAGGCCCAGGCGGGTCACGTCGCGGCGCAGGCGTTCGTGGTCGGCGATGTCCCAGTCCTTGCACAGGTCCCAGGCGGCGGCGAGAGAGGGGGCGTCGTAGAGGACGCCGGCCCACAGGGCGGGCAGGCCGCAGATGCGGCTCCACGGACCGCCGTCGGCGCCGCGCATCTCCAGGTACTGTTTCAGGCGGACTTCGGGGAAGAGGGTGGTCAGGTGGTCGGCCCAGTCCTTGGCCGTGGCGCGCTCGCCCGGCAGGGCGTCCAGGCCCTCGGTCATGAACGTGCGGAACGATTGGCCCGACAGGTCGACATAGGTCTCGCCGCGCTTGGCGAAATACATGGGGGTGTCCAGGGCGTAGTCGGCGTAGCGCTCGTAGCCGAAACCGTCCTGGAAGACGAAGTCCAGCATGCCGGTGCGGTCCGGGTCGGTGTCGGTCCAGACGTTGGCGCGGGCCGACAGGAAGCCGTTGGGCCGGTCCTCGGTGAAGGGGCTGTTGGCGAACAGGGCGGTGGCGATGGGCTGAAGGGCCAGCGACGTGCGGAACTTCATGACCATGTCGGCTTCGCTGTCGAAGTCGAGATTGGCCTGGATGGTGCAGGTCCGCAGCATCATGTCGAGGCCGAGCGAGCCCTTCTTGGGCATGTAGGCGCGCATGATGGCGTAGCGGCCCTTGGGCATGACGGGGATGTCCTCGCGCCGCCACATCGGATCGAAGCCCAGACCCAGGAAGCCCAGGTTCAACTGGTCCGCCACCTGCTTGACCTCCATCAGGTGCTGGCCGGTCTCGGAACAGATATCGTGGATGTCCTTCAGCGGGGCGCCGGACAGCTCGAACTGGCCGCCGGGCTCCAGGCTGATGGAGGCGGTGAAGCCCTCGGCGTTCCTGCGCTCCAGGGCGATGACGTGGCCGGCTTCCTCGACCGGGGACCAGCCGAAGCGCTGCAGTCCGGTCAGCATGGCCAGGATGCCGTTTTCGCCCTCATAGGCGGGGCGGCGCAGAGTCGACTTGTCGAAGCCGAATTTCTCGTGCTCGGCGCCGATCCGCCATTGGTCCTTGGGCTTCTCGCCCTTGGACATGGCGTGAATCAGTTGCTCTCTGGAAAGCGGCGCCGTGTCGGTCATCTGTAACCCCTGCTGTCGCGGCTAGATGGGCGAGGATACGGCCTCGCTCAAGAGGGCCTGTGCAACTTCTATCTTTCCCAGTCGCCGACCGCAGCCTGCCACAGGCCCATGGCCGCGATGGCGGCGGTGTCGGCGCGCAGGATGCGTGGGCCCAGGGACACGGCCGTGGCGAAGGGCAGGGCGCGCAGGCGCTCGCCTTCCTCGGGCGAGAAACCGCCCTCGGGGCCGATCAGGATGGCCCAGGGACCCTGGCCCACGGCCGTCAGGGCCTTGATCGCCGGGGCGCCGCCTGTCTCGTCGCAGAACATCAGGCGGCGCGAGGCGTCCCAGCCGCTCAACAGGGCGTCCAGCTTCACTGGATCATCGACCAGGGGCACGTCCAGGCGTCCGGTCTGTTCGGCGGCCTCTTCGGCGATGGCGTCCAGCCGGTCCAGGCGGAGGCGGTCGGCGTTGGTCCTATGGGTCAGGACCAGGCGCACGCGAGCGGCGCCCAGTTCGGTCGCCTTTTCGACGATGGTCTCGATCCGGGCCTTCTTCACCACGGCGACGATCAGCTCCAGGTCGGGGCCGTGGGTCTGCGGCCGGACCTGTTCCTCGGCGCGCAGGACGACGCCCTTCTTCAGCACCTCGGCGACCACGGCGCGCCATTCGCCGTCGCGGCCGTTGAAGACCAGGAGCTCGTCCCCGGCCTTCAGCCGCATGACCTGGGTCAGATAGCGGGACTGGTCGAGGGTGGGGGCGACGGGGGCGCCGGCGGCGAGGCCGCCCTGGACGTGTAAACGGATCATCGGCTCAGTAGTGGTAGCGGCACTGGATGATTTCCAGGCTGGTTTGCGTGGCGCGATAGACCAGTCGGTGCTGCTGGTCGATCCGTCGGGACCACCAGCCGGAGAGCTCGCCCTTGAGGGGCTCCGGCTTGCCTGAACCGGTGAAAGGCGTGCGCTGGCATTCCTTGATGAGCCCATTCAGCTTTTTCAGCGTTTTCCGGTCGGTTTCCTGCCACTCAAGATACTGCGACCAGGCGCGGGCGGTGAAGAGGAGGTTCATTCCTCGATCAGTTCGCGAACCTGACCGCCGCCGGCTTCAAGCTCTGCAATAGAAGCGCGAAGCGCTTCTCGGTTCGCCGGGCTGCGCAACAGGTATTCCGTCTCTTGCCAGGAAGCGAAGTCCTCCAGCGACATCAACACGGCGGCCGGCTTGCCGCCTTCGCGGGTGATGATGGCGGGGTCGTGATCCGCCGCGACGCGGTCGATGGCGGCCGCGAGGTTCTTGCGCAGTTCGGAGACGGAGATGACCTTCATGGTATGAAATGTACTCAATTGCGTACTTTCTTGCAAATCGCGAACCTCAGGCCTTCCTCTGCGCCAGATGGGTCAGGGCGGCGGTCACGGCCTCGTCCTGGGAGGCGTAGAGGCCGGATTCGTGCAGGACGAGTTCAGCCTCCCAGCTGCCGATCTTGGGCGCGGTCAGTTGCTGGCGCCGCCAGAGGATGAAGGCGTAGAGGCCGTCGGGGCGGCGAACGACCTCGGTCCATTCGGCTCCGACCCTTTCGTCCTGTCGCCAGACCACGTTCCGGGCCTTTCCGGCGAAGGGAGAGACCGCCGGAAGCCGGATCGTCAGCAGCCGCGACGCCCAGGCGCGCAGCTTTTCCAGCGGGCTCTTTTCGATGATGGCCATGCGTCGTTGGACGGGCCTCAGAGGGTTCGTGCGATCAGCAGCTTCATGATCTCGTTCGTGCCGCCGTAGATGCGCTGGACGCGGGCGTCCTTGTAGAGCTGGGCGATCGGATATTCGGTCATGTAGCCGTAGCCGCCGAAGAGCTGCAGCATCTCGTCGATGGTCTCGCCCTGGATGTCGGTCACCCAGTACTTGGCCATGGAGGCGGTGGCGGCGTCCAGCTGCCCCTTGAGGTGCAGGCCGATGCAGTGGTCGACGAAGACCTTGGCGACCGTCAGCTTGGTCTTGACCTCGGCCAGCTTGAACTGGGTGTTCTGGAAGTCGATCACACGCTTGCCGAAGGCCTTGCGCTGCTTGACGTAGTCCAGCGTCGCCTCCAGGCCCCGCTCGGCGGCGGCCACGCCCTGGACGGCGATGTTCAGGCGTTCCTGCGGCAGTTGCTGCATCAACTGGACGAAGCCCTGGCCCTCGGTTCCGCCGATGGCGTTTTCCAGCGGCACTTTCACATCGTTGAAGAAGAGCTCGGAGGTGTCGTTGGCCTCCATGCCGATCTTGTGCAGGTTGCGGCCGCGCTCGAAGCCTTCCGCTCCGTCCGTTTCAAGGGCGATCAGGCTGGTGCCCTTGGCGCCTTCGGCGGGGTCGGTCTTGGCGACGACGATGATGAAGTTGGCCAGCTGGCCGTTGGTGATGAAGGTCTTGGAGCCGTTCAGGACATAGTGGTCGCCCTGTCTGACGGCGGTGGTCTTGACCCCCTGCAGGTCGGAGCCGGCGCCCGGCTCGGTCATGGCGATGGCGCCGACCAGTTCGCCCGACGCCAGGCGCGGCAGCCAGCGCGCCTTCTGCTCGGCCGTGCCGTAGTGCCAGATGTAGGGCATGACGATGGCGTTGTGCAGCGAGATGCCGAAGTGGTCCGCGCCCTTCCAGCCCAACTGGCGCATCAGCACCACCTCGTGGCGATAGTCGCCGCCGAAGCCGCCGTCCTCCTCCGGCAGGGACAGGCCCAGCAGGCCGGCCTCGCCCGCCGTGTTCCACAGGCCGCGCGGCACGCTGGAGGCGGCGATCCATTCCGCCATCTTCTCGGGCGGGGCGTGCTCGTCGATCCATTTGCCGACACTGTCGGAGAAGAGGACGATCTCCTCTTCCTGCATGAAGTCGGGGTCGGGGGTGTTGAGCACGTTCATCGTGACGTTTCCTGCGCGGCGCGGTCGGACTCTGGCGGTCGTCTCAGCGTGGTCGATAGAGAAAGGGCCTCCCTCGCGTCGGCGAGAGAGGCCCTGTGATCAGCGGCGGATCAGAACGCTTCCGCCGGCATCTGCATCAGCACCTCGGCGCCGGTCTTCAGCTTGACCAGGTGGGCGGCGGCGTCGGGCAGGATGCGCTCGACGAAGTACCGGCCGGTCTGCAGCTTGGTGACGTAATAGGGGTCGGCGTCGCCGGCGGCGATTTTCGCTTGGGCCGACTTGGCCATCTGGGCCCACATATAGGCCAGGGCCGTCAGGCCGAAGATGTGCAGGTAGTCGGTCGAGGCGGCGGCGGCGTTGTCCGGGTTGGCCATGCCGTTCTGCATCAGCCACATGGTGGCCTCCTGCAGCTTCTTCTTGGTGTCGGCCAGGCCTTCGACGAAGGGCTTGATCGCTTCGTCGTCGCCATTCTCGCCCACGAAGGCGTCGATGTCGGCGAACCAGCTCATGATGGCGCGGCCGCCGTTCGACGGCAGCTTGCGGCCCACCAGGTCGAGCGCCTGGATGCCGTTGGTGCCCTCATAGATCATGGTGATGCGGGCATCGCGCAGATACTGCGAGGCGGGGAAGTGTTCGGTGTAGCCCGAGCCGCCGTGGACCTGCATGGCCAGGGAGGCGACGTGGAAGCCCTTGTCGGTCAGATAGGCTTTCAGGACCGGCGTGATCAGGCCCATGTAGTCCTTGGCCTTGGTCGCCGTGGCCTCGTCCGAGGACTTCTGCAGGTCGGCCTGAAGCGCGGTCCACAGGATGAAGGCGCGGCCGCCTTCCACGAAGGCTTTCGACTCCAGCAGCATGCGGCGGACGTCGGGGTGGACCATGATGGGGTCGGCCGGGCCGTCCGGGTTCTTGGCGCCGGTCAGGGCGCGGCCCTGCAGGCGGTCGTTGGCGAACTCGACGGCGGCCTGATAGGCGGCGTCGCCGATGGCCAGACCCTGCAGGCCGGTGCCGAGGCGGGCCTCGTTCATGACCACGAACATGTTGTTCATGCCGCGGCCTTCTTCGCCGATCAGCCAGCCCTTGGCGTTCTCATAGGCCATGACGCAGGTGGCGTTGCCGTGGATGCCCATCTTGTGTTCCAGGCCGGCGCAGGCCACGCCGTTGCGCTCGCCGATGGAGCCGTCTTCGTTCACCAGGAACTTGGGCACCACGAAGAGCGACAGGCCCTTGATGCCCGGGACCGCGCCTTCGACGCGGGCCAGCACGGTGTGGATGATGTTGTCGGCGAAGTCGTGCTCGCCCGCCGAGATCCAGATCTTCTGGCCGGTGATCGAGTAAGATCCATCGCCGTTGGGCGTGGCCTTGGTGCGGACCATGCCCAGGTCGGTGCCGCATTGCGGCTCGGTCAGGTTCATGGTGCCGGTCCACTCGCCGGTCGCCATCTTCGGCAGATACTTCTGCTTCAGCGCGTCCGAGGCCGAGGCCTCGATGCCGTGATAGGCGCCGCCCGTCAGGCCCGGATACATGGAGAAGGCCGCCGAGGCCGCCGCCGTGAATTGACCCACGGCCATCGAGACGATGGAGGGCAGGCCCTGGCCGCCGTATTCCGTGCCGAAGGCCAGGCTGGTCCAGCCAGCCTCGACCATCTGGTGATAGGCTTCCTTCCAGCCCTTGGGCGTCGTGACCACGTCGCCTTCGATACGGCAGCCTTCCTGATCGCCCGGACGGTTGATCGGGGCGATGACTTCCTCGGCGAACTTGCCGCCTTCCTCGATGATCTGGTCGATCAGGTCGCGCGACAGGTCGGAATCGGCGAAGTGGTTGGCGTAGCGCTCGACCTCCAGCACGTCGTGCAGGACGAAGGTCAGGTCGCGAACAGGCGCCTTGTAGGCCATGATCAGGCTCTCGCTTTGAAGGGCTGGAAGTGGTTGTCGGGGTTGAGGCGTTCGCTCAGCAGGCTGGCGTATTCCTCCGCGCCCGGCAGAAGGTCGGGCCGGTGCTCGCCCAGCTTGGATTCCATCCAGGCGCAGGCTTCCTCGGCGGTTTCGATGGCGCCCACGATGTCCTCGAGCTGCTGCTTCAGCGCCGCGACGCGGGCGCGGTGGCGTGGCAGGGCGATGGCCATCTGATGGACGTTGTGTTCTTTCTTGTCATAGAGGTCCAGCATCTCCTGGATCTCCTGAAGGGTGAAGCCGATGCGCCGGCCGCGCATGATCAGCTTCAGGCGGGCGCGGTCGCGCGGTCCGTAGACCCGCGTCTGCCCCTTGCGGGCAGGGGTCAGAAGGCCCTTGTCCTCATAGAAGCGCAGGGCGCGCGCGGTCGCGCCGAATTCACGGCACAGGTGCCGGATGGAATAGGTGCGGTGATCGTCAGCGGTCGCCATGCGACCTTCATAACTTGACGCGCACGTAAAGGGAAGCTTTTCGCGACGCGCCTCGAAAACTTGTGATGTAGGGGCGTTTAGTCGGTTCCGAGGGTGCAAGAAAAAGGCGCCGACCGGAAGTCCGGCGGCGCCTCAAGGGGATCGGGGAGGGCGTTTTGATGCGCTGTGGTCAGTCGCGCCGGAACCAGAAGACCGGGGCGGTGATCGCGATCAGGAAGAGGTTGGTCAGGGCCAGGCCGACGTCCAGATCAAGGGCGTGCACGCCCAGCATGATCGCCTGCATCCCCAGAAGCAGGAAGCTTGCGATCAGCAGCAGGGGACGGCCGACGCGCCACGAGACCAGGGGCGCCAGAACCATGAGGGCCAGAAGAATCTCGATCACGCCCAGGCCGCGCACGAAGGCGGTCGAAGCCATGGCCGGCCAGTGCATGAGCACCGTCAGGTTCTCCATGGATTCCGTCAGCTTGGCGTAGCCGGCGGCGATGAAGAACATGGCGATCCAACCCTGGAAGGTCCAAAGGGTCAGGTTCAGGTAGTCTGCTTTTGCGCGGGCGCTGGGCGTCAAGGTGGTCGAGGTCATGGCCGGAAACCGGGATTAATTAGTAACAGTACCTAGATCAGATACGGCGAGCCGACGGTCAAGGCGGTGTAACAATGTGTGAAACGGGGCGGGCTGAACCGGAGGGGAGGGAGGGGCGAACAGACGCATCCCCATCGCCCCGTCTCCGGTTCGGATGATGAGTTAGGCCCGTTGTAACGGAGTGTCAACGGTCGATGACATCAATTGATGACTTAGAGGCGAGCGGCGTGTTCGCTTGTCAGAAATCCCAGGCCTGGCCGGCCGCCTCCAACCGCGCCAGCTTGTCCTTGAGCGGTCCCCAGTCGTCGTCGCGGTCGATGGCGGACCAGAGGGATTCGACCTCGTCGATCAGCATCTCCTCCGGCTCGGCGGCGGCGAACATGGGGTGCTCCAGCCGCTCGGGGCGGTCGGGCTCATGCTCCATCAGGGCGAAGCGGAAGGCGTCGAAGGTTTCGCCCTGATAGGATTTGCGGCGGGGTCCGCCCAGGGCGCGGGCGGCCGAGCTGAAACCGCCGAACCAGTCGAAGAAGATCGGCTCCCAGCGCAGGGCTTCCTTCTGTTCGCGCGCGAGGGCCAGGGTGCAGTCCAGCAGGCGTTGGTCGGCCGCCTCGCCCAGACTCTTGACGCCCAGGCGAGCCAGGAAGGCGGCGCGCAGTTCGCGGATATAGGCGGGGCCGAAGCCGTTCAGCGCCTCGGTCAGGGCGGCGACGCCCGCCTCTCCCCCCGCTTCGCCCACGACCGGTTTCAGGCAGCCCGCCAGCTGGGTCAGGTTCCAGAAGACGGCCTCGGGCTGGCGCGCGAAGGCGTAGAGACCCTGGTGATCGAAATAGGCGGCGGTGAAGCCGGGCTCGTAATGGGGCAGGAAGCGCCAGGGGCCGTAGTCGAAGCTCTCGCCCGTCACGTTCAGGTTGTCGGTGTTCAGCACGCCGTGGACGAAGCCCGCCGCGATCCACTTCGCGGTCAAGCGGGCCGAGGCCTGGACCACCGCGGACATGAAGCCGACCGCGTCGCCGGGCGCGACCTGCGGATGATAGAGGCTGCGGGCATGCTCGATCAGGGTCTCGATCTGGTCGGTGCGGCTGAAGTAGGCGGCGCGCTGGAAGGTCCCGAAGCGCACATGGCTGTGCGACAGGCGCACCATGACGGCGGAGCGGGTGGGGGAGGGTTCGTCGTGCCGTTCCAGATCCTCGCCGGTCTCGATCAGCGACAGGATGCGGCAGGTGGGAACGTCCAGGCTTTCCAGCATGGCGGCGGCCAGGGCTTCGCGCACCCCGCCCTTCAGCGTCAGACGGCCGTCCGCGTGGCGCGACCAGGGCGTCTGACCCGAGCCCTTGGTTCCCAGGTCGAGAAGGCGGGGGGAGGCGGTTCCCCTGACGCCTCCCTCGCGGAGAGGGGCCGCTTGAGGGACTTCCCGAAGTTGGGCCGCGAGGAAGCCGCGCCCGTCGCCGATGTCGGGGTTGTAAACGCGGAACTGGTGGCCGTGATAACGCATGGCGATCGGTCCGGGTTGGCCGGGCAGGGGGCGGAAGCAGCCGAAATGCTCCAGCCATTCCGCGTCCGTCAGGGTCTCCAGCCCGACCCCGGCGGCGGCCCGGTCGTTGCGCAGGCGCAGCACGGTCATGGGAAAGTCCGCCGCCTGGACCGGATCGCCGAATTCGGGGCCGAGGTCGAAGAAGCGCGGATCGGGGCGGTAGGCGGAGGAGACGGGCATGGCGGGCAGATGCGCGTTCGCGCCGGCTTTCGCAACTGCAAGAGGATGGCCGGCGCGGGGTTGAACCTTCGGACCGCCTGGGTATTTTCACCGGCAGAGATCAGGTCCCGTCGCGCGCAGCCGCCGTCGGGGCCAGGCCGCGCCGTCGTCCGACGTGCGAATACGGTCCGGCGTCCGTCGATAACCTGACGCCACGACAGTCCTTGTTGATCTTCGGAGACCGCCGTGGCCAAAAAACTGACGCTTGCCTTCCTTAAGACCGAAGCTGGTTCCGGCGCCGTTCTGGGCCTCGCCGCCCTGGCGGCCCTGATCGTCGCCAACTCTCCCCTGTCCGCCGACTATTTCGCCTGGTTGAAGAGCGTCCACGTGCTTCAGCTCGGCCCCCTGCGGCTGGAGGAGACGATCTCGGACTGGATCAAGGAAGGCCTGATGGCGGTCTTCTTCCTCGTGGTCGGTCTGGAGATCAAATACGAGATTCTGAAGGGCGAACTCAGCGACCCCAAGAAGCTGGCCACCCCCATACTGGCGGCCGTGGGCGGAATGGTCGCGCCGGGCCTGGTCTATCTGGCGGTCGCCGGGGCGCTGGGCGGGCCGCACGAGGGGTGGCCGGTTCCGCTGGCCACGGACATCGCCTTCGCCCTGGCCGTCTTCGCGGCGGTGGGGCGGGGCCTGCCGACCTCGCTGCGGGTCTTCCTGCTGACCCTGGCCATCGTCGACGACCTGGGGGCCATCGCCCTGATCGCGGTCCTGTTCAGTCAGGGCGTGGCCTGGCTTCCTCTTCTGTGGGTCGTGGGCGTCCTGGTCCTCATGGCCGTGGCCGGGCGACGTCGTCTGGCCGCGCCCTTCTGGGTGCTGGGCTTCGGCGCGGTCTGGTGGCTGACGATCCAGTCCGGGCTGTCCACCTCGCTGACGGCGGTCGCCTTCGCCATGGTGGTGCCGGTGAATCCGCGCCGCGAGACGGGGCAGAGCCCGCTGCGCGACGCCATGCACGACCTGCACCCCTATGTGGCCTTCCTGGTCCTGCCCCTGTTCGCCTTCGCCAAGGCGGGCGTCTCCTTCGCGGGCCTGTCGCTGGACCAGGCGCTCGCGCCCCTGGTGATCGGGGTCGCCCTGGGCCTGTTCGTGGGCAAGCAGATCGGCGTTTTCGGCGTGGCCTGGCTGGCGGCGCGGATGAGGATCGGCGCCAAGCCGACGGGCGCGAACTGGCTGCAGGTCTACGGCGTCAGTCTGTTGTGCGGCGTCGGCTTCACCATGAGCCTGTTCATCGGCGCCCTGGCCTTCCCTGGAGCGGCGGATTCGCCGCAGCAGATCGAGGTCAAGCTGGGCGTCATCGGCGGCTCCCTGCTGTCGGCCCTGGCGGCGGCCGTGATTCTGAAGTTGGCGGGGCGTCGTACGGCGCGGGAAGACCGCGCGGCTTCTGAATGAAATCTTAGAGTAAACGCTGTTAATATTGACCTTGCGTCATTGTTTTTTGTCGCTTTCCCGCCACACGTAGGGGCGACTGGGGCGAAATCGTGCGCCCCGACGCGGCGACTGCTTGTCGGGTTTCCGGGCATGGCTTACCCAAGGCTATGGAGAATTCACGCCGTTCAATGAGCGTGAATCGACAGGACAGGGAAACGCCGCGGTCGCTCCGTGCGGCCGGGCCAAGAGAGCCGGGGAGCCGCCTTCATGCGTAAGACAAACATCCTTCGCCACACCGCTTCCGCCGCCGTTATCGGCGCGGTCGCCTTCGGCTTCGCCGGAGCCGCCGCGGCCCAGGACGGACCGACGACGGTGGACGACATCATCGTCACCGCCCAGAAGCGCGAACAGAGCCTGCAGGACGTGCCGATCGTGGTCACGACCCTGTCGCAGGAGGCGCTGAACGGCGCCGGGGTGCGCGACATCAAGGATCTGCAGATCCTGACGCCGGGCATGACCGTCACCTCGACCCAGTCGGAAACCTCGACCACCGCCCGCATCCGCGGCGTCGGCACCGTCGGCGACAACCCCGGCCTGGAAAGCTCGGTCGGCGTGGTCATCGACGGCGTCTATCGCTCGCGCAACGGCGTCGGCTTCGGCGACCTGGGCGAACTGAGCCGCATCGAGGTGCTGAAGGGGCCGCAGGGCACCCTGTTCGGCAAGAACACCTCGGCCGGCGTCATCAACATCATCACTGAAGCCCCGTCCTTTACGCCCGGCTTCAGCGCCGAGGCCACCTACGGCAACTTCGGCGCCTGGGGCGTGGCGGGTTCGGTCACCGGTCCGATCAGCGACCAGGTCGCCGGCCGCCTGTACATGGCCAAGCGCGAGCGCGACGGCTTCTACGACGTGATCACCGGCGCCGGCCCGCGCCAGGAAAAGGACGACCAGAACCAGGACTTCTGGACCGCCCGCGGCCAACTGCTGATCCTGCCGTCGGACGATGTCTCGATCCGCCTGATCGCCGACTATTCGAAGCGTGACGAATACTGCTGCGTCTCGACCCAGGTTCGCACCGGCCAGACCTATTCCGCCATTCGTGCGATCGGCGGCGACCAGCAGGCGCCTGCGCCCGGTTTCGGCGCTCTGCCCTTCTCCCGGACGGCCTACGCCAACCGCGGCACCGGCCAGACCATGGAGGACATGGGTCTGTCGGCCGAGGCCAATATCGACATCCCGTCGTGGAACGCCACCTTCACCTCGCTCAGTTCCTGGCGGAACTGGTCGGGCGTCAACGGCATGGACCTCGACTACACGACGGCCGACATCCTCTATCGTAACAATGACGGCGGCTACGGCTTTGAGCTGGAGAACCTGACCCAGGAGTTCCGCCTGGCCGGGGCGACCGATCGCCTGGACTGGCTGGTCGGCGCCTTCTACACGCGTGAGAACATCAGCCGCGACGACAGCTATTGGTACGGCGCGGGCTATACGCCCTTCCTGTCGCTGTTGATCTCCAGCCAGCTCAACGCCGGTTCGGCCGGCCTGATCCCCAACAGCCCGAACATCATCGGCTGTCTGACCCGTCCTGGAACCGTGGCGGCCGGCCTCGCCGGCTGTCTGGTCAGCGGCGGTTCGGCGGCGACCGGTCCGACGGCTCCGACCGGTCCCGGTTTCGGCGTCGGCCACGGCGTGCAGGATCACTACAGCCAATCGACCGAGTCGATCGCCCTGTTCACCAACAACACCCTGCACGTCACGGACCAGTTCGATATCACCCTGGGCCTGCGCTACACCATGGACGACAAGCGTCTGCTGGGCATGCAGGACAACCTGGGAACCAACGGCGCGGCCTGCGGCGGCGCCCTGGGCAACATCACGGCCATGACGGGCGCCCTGGTGGCGGCCGGCCAGACGCCGGCTGCGGCTGCGGCGACGGCTCAACGTCTCGCGGGCAACATCTGTCTGCCCTGGGCCAATCCGCTGTTCGACAACCGTCGCATCTCGGAAAGCCACGACGACGGCGAACTGAGCGGCACGATCAAGGCCAGCTATCGCTTCAACGACAGCGTCATGGCCTATGCCTCCTATGCGCGCGGCTACAAGTCCTTCGGCTACAACCTGGACCGCGTGCAGACGGGGATCACGCCGACCAGCTCGCTGCTGTTCCCGTCGGAGACCGTGGACAGCTATGAAATCGGCCTGAAGAACACCCTGTTCAACCGGACCGTTCTGTTCAACGTCACCTACTTCAATCAGAAGTTTGAGGACTTCCAGCTCAACACCTTCCTGGGCACGGCCTTCGTGGTCGAATCCATCCCCGAGCTGAAGTCGCAGGGCGTCGACGCCGACTTCGTCTGGTTCACCCCGGTCGAGGGCCTGTCGTTCAACGGCGGCGTGACCTACACGGACACCAAGTACGGTCACTTCACCGCCGCCGACCTGACCAACCCGGGCAACTTCCCGCAACTGTCCCTGCTGCCGGGCGCGCGGGCCTCGTTCGCACCGGAATGGTCGGCCACGGCCGCCGTCGCCTTCGACCGTTCGATCGGTTCGGGCCTGAGAGTCGGCTTCAACCTGTCGGCCAAGTACTCGACCGAGTTCAACACGGGTTCGGACCTGCTGCCCTACAAGATGCAGGACGCCATGACCCTGCTGAACGGCCGCATCACCCTGGGTTCGGAAGACGAGCGCTGGGCCCTGGACCTCTGGGCCCAGAACCTGACGGACGAAGAGTACAAGCAGGTGGCGATCAACGCCCCGCTGCAGGGCTCCGCCTTCCAGACGACGGTCCAGCCGAACGGCACCTACTACAACCCGGCTCTGGACACCCAGACCTACAACGCCTTCATGGGCCAGCCGCGCACCTATGGCGTGACCCTGCGCGTCAAGTACTGATCCTTCTCTTTCGGGAAGGAAAACCAGGCGGGCCGGAGCGATCCGGTCCGCCTTTTTCTTGTCCGCCGTTCCGGCGACGGCGCGGGACGCAACTTCCTGTGGCGCCTTTCATCGGGGCTGCTAGCGTGGCGGGATGAAGTCCGCGCGCGCCTTTCTGACCTCCCTCAGCAGCCTGGTCCTGCTGTCCCTGATTCTCGGCCTTCTGGCCGGAGCGGCCGCGCAGAAGTGGGGGCTGCCTGGGGGCCATGTCACGGCCGACTTCATCCAGGCCCTGGGTCAGCTCTGGCTCAACGCCTTGAGGATGACGATCATCCCCCTGGTCTTCAGTCTGCTGGTCACGGGCATAGCCTCCATCGCCGATGCGGCGCGGACCGGGCGGCTGGCCCTGCGGGCGGTGGCCTGGTTCGGGGGGCTGATCGTCTTCGCGACCGTCTATGCGGTGGGGGCGGCCTATGGCCTGCACGCGCTCTGGCCCATTGATCCGGAAGGCGCGCGCCTGCTGCTGGCCATCAAGCCCGAGGGCGCGGAAGGCCTGAGCGCGGGCGCGCCCTTCAGCGAGTTCCTGAAGACCATCGCCCCCGCCAACCCGATCCGGGCGGCGGCCGAGGACGCCATCCTGGGCATGGTGGTCTTCGCCGTCTTCTTCGGCTTCGCGGCCTCGGGCCTGCCGGACCGACTCCGCACGCCCCTGATCACCTTCTTCGAGGCGGTGGGCGAGACCATGATCGTCATCGTCCGCTGGGTGTTGAGGGCGGCGCCGCTGGGCGTCTTCGCCCTGTCGATCGGGGTGGGGCTGTCGGCGGGGGCCAGCGCGGCGGGCGTCCTGCTGCATTATGTGGCCCTGATCTCCATCGCCTGCATCGGCATCGGCCTGATCTTCTATCCGCTCGCGGTGATCTTCGGCCGGGTGTCTCTGGGTCGGTTCGCGCGCGCGGCGGCGCCGGCCCAGGTGGTGGCCTTCTCGACCCAGTCGTCCCTGGCCAGCCTGCCGGTCATGGTGGAGCGGGCGGTCGATGTCCTGGGCGTGCGGCGCTCGACGGCGGGCCTGGTCCTGCCCCTGGCCGTGGCCGTGTTCCGCATCACCAGCCCGGTCGCCAATCTGGGGGTGGCTGTCTATTGCGCCCACCTGTTCGGGATCGAGCCCTCGGCGGGGCAGTTGTTCGCCGCCATGCTGACGGCGGTGCTGATCAGCATCGGCACCGTGGGCCTGCCGGGCCAGGCCAGCTTCTTCGCCTCCATCGCCCCCATCTGCATCGCCATGGGCGTGCCGCTGGAGATGCTGCCCCTGCTGCTGGCGGTCGAGGTCGTGCCCGACATCTTCCGCACCCTGGGCAACGTCACCGCCGACCTGGCCGTGGTTCGCATCGTTCAGGGCGGAGAGGCCGAAGGCGACTAGGGCCAGGACTTATGTCGGGGAGTCTGAAGGCATGGTGAGGAAGGCGATGTTGAGGCGTGATCTGGCGATCTTTACGAACTGATCCGAGGAAAGCGCAGGCGCGTCTCTTCGCGTTTGACGGAGGGCCAGGGCAGCAGGGCGTAGTGGCGGCGTTCGGTCTTGACCCACAGGATCAGATCGCCGTTGGGGGCGGTTGAAAGAGCCCCGAGCGAACGGGCCATGGTCTGGCTTTCATACTGGGTGCGAACGCTGCTCACGGCGATCCACAGTCGGCCGCCGGCGCAGCCGGATCGGCGAACGCCGTTGCGAAACCGGTCGGGATCCAGAGGGACGTCCTGGTTCGGCGCGAGCGCCAATATCTGCTGACCCTGGGCGGTTTCGATCCGCCAGCCGCCTTCATGTTCGGCGAAGGTCACGGCGGGGGCGGCGGGGGCGCCGTCGCCGAAGGCGTCGGTCAGGCCCAGCTCGTAGCTGAGGATACGGTCCAGTCGTCCGGCGGCGTTGTCGCGGCCCTCCGGTCGAGCCTCGACTCCATAGGAGCCGCCCAGGGCGGGGCAGGGGCCGGGGGCGGCGGTGACGACCGGCGGTCCGGTTCCGCGCCAGCGTGCGGGCAGATCATCCGCCGCCGCAGCGACGCCGGCCATGGCGACAAGCGCGGTTCCGAGAAGAGGCAGGAGGCGCTTCAATCCTCGTCCATGGCTTCGAACATGGCTTCCGCCTCGTCGAAGTCGTCGTAGTCGAGACGTTCGGGCGCGCGCAGGATGACGAAGCGGGTCAGCGGACGCGCGCCAGGGTCAGCGCACCGGTCCCATTGCCAGAAGCTGCGGTCGATGCGGTTTTGCAGCAGGGTCCAGTCGCCTTCATCGCCAGGCGGTGTCGGATTGTGCTGTGCGGTCATGAGCCCCCTCAGTGCGCTGTCTGGATCACAGCAAACCCTGAGGGGGCGTTTCTGTCAAAGCGTTGTGGGCGTGTCGTCCTCTCACCGTTCCTCGTCGTTGCCGCCCGAGGCGTGGGCGGGGCCGCGGAAGACGGCGTTGAGGAAGAGGGGCTTCAGGCCCTCGAGGAAGGCGCGCATGGTCACGTCCTGGGTGAAGGCCACGACCTGGCCGCGCCCGATCTCCGACGCCATGGCGACGGGCTTGTAGGCCAGTTGGCGGCGGTTCTCGGCCCAGAGTTGGCCCGAGGCCAGGACCTGATCCGGTCCGGCCAGGCGGACGACATTGGTTCCCTGGTCGCGGGTCAGGGGGGTGTAGATGTCCGAGCCGCGGACCATGACGCTGAGCTCATGGGCCACGCCGGCGCCCAGCCAATGTTCCTGATCCACCACGGCGTGGGCCAGGACGCCGGCCACGGAATCGGGCGAGCCGACGCGATGGGTGACGCGTTCCAGATAGTCGACGTCGGAGGCGATCTCGGTCCCGGCGGCCGTGGCGCCAGAGGCGTCCTCGGCCTTGTCCGCGTCCTTGACCACGGCGTTCTCGCGGCGGCTATCCAGCAGCTTGGCGTCCGGGTCGGTCAACAGGCGGCTGGCCGAGCCGACGCCGATCAGCACCCCGCCGTTCTGGACCCAGGCGCGCAGGTTGGCGACGCCGTCCTCGCCCAGGATCCGCTCATAGTTTCCGCCCGAGGGCAGGATCAGGACCTGGTAGCGCGACAGGTCGGCGCTCGACAGGCGGCGGGTCCGCACCGGGGTGACGGGCCAGCCGTACTCGCGCTCCAGCACGTGGCGGATGGAGCCAGCGGATTCGGGATCGGTCGGGTCGTCCCAGGCCATGGCCACGCGTGGCGCGCGCAGGGTCACGGCGGCGTCGGAGCCGACGTTGGGGCCGCTGGAGACCCATGAGGTGGCCAGGGCCGTGACCTGGGCGCCGCTGCCGGCCGCCAGGCGGCGGACGTGCGCGTCCAGGTCGGCGGGCGAACCGGCGCGCGGCACGATGAAGGTCCCGCCCGGATAGGCCTTGCCGTCCAGGGTGAAGGGCTCCTCGATCGAGCGGATCGGCAGCTTGTCCGTCAGGGCGGCGGTCAGGAAGCGCATGCCGGCCGTGCCGGGATGGACAGCGTAGCCGTAGGTCGCGTCGGTTCCGACCACGACGGCCGGACGGATCAGTTCGGGGCCGACGGCCGTCGTCTGGACCGAGGGTGCGGAGGCGCAGCGCTGGGTCGGGACGTTGAACAACAGGGGCAGGGACCAGCCGGTCAGGTCGTAGATTTCGTCGCCCAGGCCCCGTGCGCGGCGAGCCTCCTGTTCGGCCAGGAACTTGGAATCCAGCGGAACGTCCTTGGCCAGCAGGGTCTCGGCCATGCGGCGCTGGGGCTGGGACAGGTTCACGACGAAGTCGCCGGGCCGGTAGTTCTGGCCGCAGGCGGAGAAGGCGGCGGTCGCGCGGCCGACCTCCAGGCCCGAGCGGACTAGCAGGCCCGCCAGCTTGTCCGCCGCGGCCGGGTCGGCGGCGGAGGCGCGCGAGATGACATAGGCCCCGCGCCCGCCCGCGATTCCGTCGCGGTGGAAGGCGTAGAAGTCGTTCAGCAGCTTCTCGCGGTCGCGAGCGGCGGTTTCGATGGTCGACAGGGTGGCGGTCAGGTGGCCCTTGACCGTGTCGGCGTAGGTCATGACCTCGCCGGTCGAACGCCGCGCCGCCAGGCCGCGCGCCGAGCCCTGTTCATAGGTCATGGAGACGGCGCCGAAATAGGCGGGCCAGCCGTCGCCGTAGCCGGGATAGAAGGCGTCGTAGGTCTCACGCGTGAAGTAGTTCAGGCCGGCCTGGTCGAACCGCATGCCGTTGTTGCGGCCGAAGCGTTCGCGCGCCTCCAGGATGGGCGGATAGATCCAGGGGTTCAGCGGGTCGGCTTCCGGCGGGAAGAAGAAGCTGGAATCCGAGCCCATCTCGTGGGAGTCGACCAGGACCTGGGGGCGCCATTCGCGGATCAGGGCGGCGTGGCCCTGGGTCTCCGGCTGGGACTGGATGAACCAGTCGCGGTTCAGGTCGAACAGGTTGTGGTTGAAGCGGCCGGAAGGCCAGGGTTCGGCCCGTTCGGCCGACAGGGGGTCGGGATTGGGCTGGGCGCCCAGGCCGGCCTCGAAGCTGTTGATGAAGCGCTCGCGTCCGTCGGGGTTCTGGGTCGGGACGAAGACGACCACGGCGTTCTGGAGCCAGGCTTGAGCCTCGGCGTCCAGGGAGTCCGTCAGGCGACGCGCAGCGACCATGGCGGCGTCGGCGGGGCTGATCTCGTTGCCGTGCACCGAATAGGCCATCCAGACGATGACGGGCATGTCGGCGATCAGGGCGCGGGCCTGGTCGGGCGAGGTCTTGCGCGGGTCGCCCAGGGCGCGGCTGGCGGCCTTGATCTCTTCCAGACGGGCGATGTTGCGGGGCGAGCCGACGGCGGCCCAGAGCAGTGGGCGCCCCTCCCAGGTCGTCGCATAGTCCCCCATGACCATGCGGTCGGGGTTGGCCGCGCGCAGGGCCTCGAAATAGCGGCGCACGTCGGCTGGGCGGGTGATGCGTTCGCCGCTGTCATGGCCCACGACCGCTTCCAGCGTCGGCGGATTCTGCTGAGCAGCGGCGGGCGCGGCGACCGCCATGGCAAGGCTCAGCGCCAGAACGGAAGACGCGGCGCGACGACGATACGACATGAAACTCTCCCCTACAGTCCGGCGACCTTAGCCGTGGATGCGCGGGCAAGGGAAGGCTTGTCGAACTCGGGTCTTGACGGGCTCATACAGTATGTCGCATACACTGTGTGTCACACACTATGTGGCGGCAAGTGAGATGGACGCCGTGGATCGGGAGCTGTTCGAAACCATGCGGCTGGAGCTGCGGCGCGGTTCGCTGGTCCTGGCGGTGCTCGCCTGCCTGCGGACCGAACGCTACGGCTACACCCTGCGCCAGGCCCTGGCGGCGGACGGGTTGGAGATGGAGGAATCCACCCTCTACCCCCTGCTGCGCCGGCTGGAGGGGCAGGGGCTGCTGACCAGCGAGTGGCGCGAGGAGGAGAAGCGGAAGAAGCGCTTCTACATCCTGTCGCCGGGGGGCGAGGCCATGCTGGCCGCCCTGACCGAGGAATGGCGCGGCATCGGCGCCTCGCTGGACCGGATGCTTTGATCATGGGGATGGGAACGGGAGCGATGGACTTCATCGAACGCTATCTGGAGGCCGTGGCGGCGCAACTGCCCACGGATGAACGCGAGGACATCGTCGCCGAACTGCGCGACCTGATCCTGAGCCGCGTCGAGGCGCAGGAGGAGGAACTGGGCCGGGCGCTGACCGACGACGAGAAGGAGGCGATCCTGCAGGAGATCGGCCACCCGCTGGTGGTCGCGGCGCGATACCGGAAGGGGCCGGACAGCCTGATCGGGCCGGAGCTCTTCCCCTATTGGCTGTTCGGCGCCAAGGCGGGGCTGATGGTGGTGGCCGGGGTGCAGATCCTGGTCCTGATCCTACGGGTGTTGGGCGAGCCCGACGACTTCGGCCAGGCGATCGCCCAGGGCTTCCACGGCTTCTTCGCCGGCGCCCTGACCCTGCTGGGCGCCCTGACCCTGGCGGGTGCGGTTCTGGAGCATTACGACATCAAGCCCGCGTGGCTGACGCAGTGGCGGGTGCGCGACCTGCCGGCCTTCGGCCTGGCCGATCCGGCCAAGTGGGGCGCGGCCGTGGCGGGCTCCAGCAAGGCCAAGGCTGACTGGTTGCCCAAGGCGAGATACTGGGGCAAGCGCGCCGGAAGGGAGACGCCGGGCGACGCCCTGTGGTCGCTGATCGCGGGCGTGGTCTTCATCCTGTGGTGGATCGGCGTCCTGCACGTGCCCGGCCTGGATCACTTCGGCCTGAGAAGCGGCGACATGACGGTGACGGCGGCGCCGATCTGGACTGTCCTGTTCGCGCCCATCCTGGCCTGGGTCGTGGCAGGCACGGCGGCGGACGCCATGAGCCTGATCCAGCCGCGAGCGGTGCGGTTGCAGGCTTTCTTCAAGATTCCCGTGGCCATGGGCGGACTGTGGATCGGCTGGAGCCTGTTCATGGCGGGCCACTGGTTCACCCTGTCGCAGGGCGGCCGGACAGCCCTGGTCGAGGGCGGCCTGACCAATGTCAGCTTCGAGGCCCTGCGCGCGCTCAACGGCGCGGGACGGGGGTTGGAAGAGACGGCCATGACCCTGTCGACGATGCTGAGCCTGGTCCTGGCGGCGATGATGCTGGCCCTGGTGCTGGAGATCCTGAAGCAGATGTGGCGCATGGCGACGGTGCGCGACTGAGGCCTGGTCCCGACGCGGCGCCGCCATGTCCGAAAACCGCGAGACAAGGCGGCGTCGCGGGCGCATCTTCCCGGCATGGAAAACGCCCGCGACATGCTGGATCAGGAGGCCTGCCACCGCGCCGTCCTGACGCGCGACCCGCGCTTCGACGGTCGCTTCTTCACCTGCGTGAAGACCACGGGCATCTACTGTCGACCCGTCTGCCCGGCCCGGACGCCGAAACGGGAAAACATGAGCTTCGTCGCCAGCGCGGCGGCGGCCGAGGAGGCGGGATTCCGCGCCTGCCTGCGCTGCCGGCCCGAGACGGCGCCCGACATGGGCGCCTGGCGCGGCACGTCCAACACCGTCAGCCGGGCGTTGAACTTGATCGAGGCCGGCGCGCTGGATGAGGGCGACGTCGACGCCCTGGCCGCCCGGCTGGGGGTGGGCGAACGCCATCTGCGCCGCCTGTTCCGCCAGCACCTGGGCGCCGCCCCGGTCAGCGTGGCCCAGACCCGGCGCATCCTTCTGGCCAAGGCCCTGATCCACCAGACCGACCTGCCCATGGCCGAGGTGGCTCTGGCTTCGGGATTCGGCAGCGTGCGGCGGTTCAACGAGACCTTTCAGGCCCTGTACGGCCGTCCGCCCTCCAGCCTGAGGCAGAGGACCGAGCGGCCGTCCGACGGCGGGGTGCGCCTGAGCCTGCCCTATCGGCCCCCCTATGACGTCGAGGCCATGCTGAGCATGCTGGCCGCCCGCGGCGAGACGATCGAGAACGGCGTCTGGCGGCGCGACCTGATCCCCGAAATCGACCAGGCGGCCGGACGGATCTCGGCCCGGTTCGAGAAGGAGGGGCGGCTGGCGATCACGGCGGAGCTGGACGATCTGAAGGCCCTGCCGGGCGTCCTGGCGCGGGTGCGGCGGCTGTTCGATCTGTCGGCGGACCCGGAGGCGATCCGGCGCGACCTGTCGGTCGACCCCTTGTTGCGGCCCCTGGTGGAGGCGCGGCCCGGGCTGCGCCTGCCGGGCGCATGGATCGACCAGGGGGCCGACCTGGCCAGCGACCGGGCGCCGGACGACTGGAACAATGAAGGACTCACGGCGCGAGCCGAAACATGGCGGCCCTGGCGGGCCTACGGCGTGCTGCACCTGCATGAAGCGGGCGTCGACGGCGCGGCGGTGATGATGATGGAGACGAGAGATGAAAAAGACGCAGCCTGAAGCCTTCACCCTGGACCGGATCGCGACCCCCGTGGGGCAGGTCCTGCTGGTCACGGACGCCGAAGGGGCCGTGCGCGCCTTCGATTTTTCCGACTATGAGGCGCGGATGATGCGCCTGCTGAACCGTCACTACGGCCCCGTGACCCTGACTGAAGGCCGGGCACCGGAGCGGGTGCGGGCGGCGGTCGCAGCCTATTTCACGGGCGACCTGACGGCCCTGGACGGGCTGGAGGTGAAGACCGGAGGGACGGATTTCCAGCGCAGCGTCTGGGCGGCCCTACGGACCATTCCGGCGGGCGAGACCTGGAGCTACGGCCGTCTGGCCCAGGCGATCGGCAAGCCCGCCGCCGTCCGGGCCGTGGGCCTGGCCAACGGGGCCAATCCGATCGGCGTCATCGTGCCCTGCCACCGCGTCGTCGGGGCGAACGGGACCCTGACCGGCTATGCCGGCGGGCTGGAGCGCAAGCGCTGGCTGCTGGCGCACGAAGGGTCGCAGGGGGGAACGGGGCAGGCCGTCTTCGCGCTAGACTAGGGCGTCCGCTCCCCGACGCCTGACCTGGAGCTTGATGATGAACCTGCCCAACGGGACCCTGGTGGCCGTCGCCGACGGCGAGACCCTGAAGCTGTATCGCAACATCGGCCACAACCTCGACATCCAGCTCACGCCGCTGGAGGCGCCTGAAATCCCCGAGCGGCTGTCAGGCGCTCCGGGGCGTCGGTCCAGCGGCGCCAACCCCGACAACGACACCCAGGCCGAGGACGGTTTCGCCATGGGCGTGGCCGAGGCGCTGAACCACATGGCCGTGACCAACAGGATGGAGGGCCTGCTCGTGGTCGCGGCGCCCAAGACGCTCGGCCAACTGCGCAAGCATTGGCGCAAGCCGCTGGAAGAACGCCTGCTGGGGGAAATCCCCAAGGCCCTCGCCGGCCGCCCGGCCGAGGACGTGGCCGAGGCGATCAGCCGGGCGTGAAACCTGTACGACGGCGTTCACATGGACCGGCTGGGCTTTTCTGGTTCAGGCCATGACGACGCCGCGGCGCAAGGCCCTTATCGATTCCCTCTGGTATGCGATCCCGCTGGCGATCGCGGTCCTTCTGAACGCGGTGGTTCGGCCGGTCATGGCCGAGCGTCTCGGCGGTGAAATGATCCGCAGGGGCGCCAGCGTCAGGGGCTCCGATACATGGTGGACGTTCGACGCCGCCACGCGCGCCGAGCATCCGTGGCAGACCGGCTTTCTGGAGATGTCGCACGGCGCGGTAGCCTTCGCGACCCTGGTGGTGATCGCGGTCCTGTTCGCCTGGCGCTGTTTCACCCGGCCGCGAGGCTAGGCCGCGCCGTCCAGGAAGAGGCGGCAGGCCGGGTTGTCGGTCTCGTCGACATAGGGATAGCCCAGGTCGTCGAGGGCGGCGGCCAGGGCCGGAGCCTGGTCCGGCGGGACGTTGACGCCCGCCAGCACCCGACCCACGTCGTCGCCGTGGTTGCGGTAGTGGAACAGGGTCAGGGTCCAGGCGGGCTGTAGGCTGTTGAGGAAGCGCAGGAAGGCGCCCGGCCGCTCGGGGAATTCGAACCGCAACAGGCGTTCGTGCGGCAGGCCGATGGTGCGTCCGCCGACCATGTAGCGGACGTGCAGCTTGGCCGTCTCGTTTTCGCTCATGTCCACGACGGAATAGCCGTCGGCGCGGAGGCGTTGGATCAAGGTCTCCTTTTCCTGCCCTATCGCCTCGCGCGCGGCGCTCGGCGGCTTGAGGGCGCCGTGTCTCAGGGAGACGCCGACGAAGATCTGGGCTGTGCCGTCGCCGGACCAGCGGTAGTTGAATTCGGTGATCGAGCGACCGTCCAGGCTCTGCAGGAAGCGATGATAGTCGTCGCGCCGGTCCGGCATGGCCACGGCGAACAGGCCCTCGGCGCCCTCGCCGATCTCGGCGCGCTCGGCCACGTGGCGCAGGCGGTCGAAGTTGAGGTTGGCGCCCGAGTTGATCGCCGCCAGGGCGCCCGATCCCGGATTCTGCGCCGCCCAGGCCTTCAGGCCCGCCAGGGCCACGGCGCCCGACGGCTCGGCCACGGCGCGCACGTCGTCGAAGATGTCCTTCACCGCCGCGCAGATGGCGTCGGTGTCGACCAGGATGATCTCGTCCAGCAGGTCGCGGCACAGGCGGAAGGTTTCGGCCCCCGCCCGGCGCACGGCCACCCCGTCGGCGAACAGGCCGACCTGGTCCAGGTCGATGACGCGCCCGGCCTCGATCGCGCGTTTCATCGTGGCGGCCTCGACGGGTTCGACCCCGATGATCTTCGTCTGGGGACGCAGGAAGCGGACGATGGCCGCGACCCCCGCCGCCAGGCCGCCGCCGCCGATGGGGACGAAGACGGCGTCCAGGGCGTCGGGATGCTGGCGCAGGATTTCGAGCCCGACCGTGCCCTGTCCGGCGATGACGTCCGGGTCGTCGAAGGGGTGGACGAAGACGGCGCCCGTCTCCTGTTCCAGCGCGCGGGCGTGGGCGTAGGCGTCGTCGAAGCTGTCGCCGTGCAGGACCACGGTTCCGCCCAGGCCCTGGACCGCCGCCACCTTGATGCCCGGCGTCGTGGTCGGCATGACGATGGTCGCCGCCACGCCCCGCTTCGCCGCCGCCAGGGCCACGCCCTGGGCGTGATTGCCCGCCGAGGCGCAGATGACGCCGCGCGCCAGGTCGGCCTGATCAAGGCCGGCGATCTTGTTGTAGGCGCCGCGGATCTTGAACGAGAAGACCGGCTGGAGGTCCTCGCGCTTCAGCACGGCGGGGCGGCCCAAGCGCGCCGACAGCCGCTTCAGCGGGTCGAGCGGGGTCTCCTCGGCCACGTCATAGACGCGGGCGGTCAGGATGCGGCGGACGGTGTCTTGCACGAAAATCTCGAATGGTCGGTTCTGGCGGGATCAAACGACCCTTCGTCTAGGCTGTTTGGCGTGTGCGGGGAAAGTGTTTTGCGATGCGTGCGGCGGGGATGTTTTGCTGGTCTCTGTATTTACCCGGATAAAATAATCGGATAAATGACCCGGGTAAAATATGGAGTCCGTCATGAGCCCTGCCGATCGAAAGGCGCTGGTCGCCGAATACAAGGAACGCCCGGTCGTCGCCGGCGTCTTCGCCGTCATCTGTTCCGCCACCGGCCGCGCCTGGGTGGGCCAGAGCCGTCACATCGACACCCAGCAGAACGGCCTGTGGTTCTCGCTCAAGACGGGGGGCGCGCCGTTCGCCTCCTTGCAGGCGGAATGGAAGACGCATGGTCCCGAGGCCTTCCGTTTCGAGCAGTTGGACCGGCTGTCGCCCGACCTGTCCGACATGGCGCGGAAGGACGAACTGAAGAAGCGCGCCGCGCTCTGGGCCGCACGGCTGGGGGCCGATGCGCTGTAGATCGGGCTTGCGATGTAACCTGTAGGTGATATGTAACCTGTAGGTATCATGAGGGCGCCGATGGACGATGGCCTGAAGCGGGCGAAGGCGAACGAGCGGCGTCGGGTCAGGCGGCTGCGGATGATCGCGGCGCTGGGCGGCGTTGGTCTGACGGCGACGATCTGCGGCGTCTTTCTGATGAAGCGTGGCGAAGGCCCGGCGGCGAACGTCGGGGCCGTCCTCGCTTTGCCGGGGTTTTGTGCTGTCTTCGCTTCCATGATGCTCGCAATGTTCCATGGGCCCGACATCGACACGATCCGGGTGGAGCGCGCCAAGGGCGGCTATCGGGACAGCGTGCAGAAGCAGCGCGCCGTGTCGATGGCGATCATGCCGCTGACGTCGCTCGCTCTTGTCTGTCTAGGTACGACCTCGGCCTGGGCCATCGCCGGCGGGCGCGGTGATTGGGACGACTGGCACTTGGTTGCATTGTCGCTTGTGGTTTCCGCCCTGCTGCTGACGAGGGTCACGGGCTTTGACATTCGTGACGACAAGAAGATGAAGCGGCTGCTTGAGGATGAGCTCACCCTGTCGTTCCGGCGGTCGGCGCTGAACACGGCTCTGGGCGTGGCCCTGGCGGGGATGGTGGTCGTCTTCGTGTTGGGCCTGTGGAAGCCGCAGGCGGCGGTGGCGGCCATGCCGGGACTGATGTTCGTCACGGCTTCGGCGGCGGGGCTGCGTTACTGGCAACTGGACCGGCGGGCGGCCGGTGGCTGATCCGCGTCTGATCGTGAAGCTGAAGGCCGTTCGCACGGCGGCAGGTCTGACGCAGCAGGAATTGGCCGACCGAGCCGGGCTGTCGCGCAAGACGGTGAACACGGTGGAGAACGGCGTCTTCACCCCTTCGGTGCTGGTGGCCTTGACCTTGGCGCAGGCGCTGGACGTGGCGTTGGGCGAGCTGTTCGCCCTCGAAGACTGAGGCGATTTCCCTTGCGCCGTGTGCGGAAGGGCCTACATTATCCCTGCTTATGCTAACTTTGAGCATAAGTCGGGGCCGCGCAGACGGCCGATAGGGAGTTGAGGCCATGGCGGACGGCGCGTTCGGCCTGTCGAAGGAATTGGCGGCGGAGACCGCCCCGGTCTGGGAGAAGGTCAAGGACCACGTCACCCCGCTGGAATGGCCCGAGCAGGCCCGGCTGATCAGCGAGATCAACCGGCTGAAGCGCGAGCGCGACGCGGTCATCCTGGCCCACAACTACATGACGCCGGAGATCTTCCACGGGGTCGGCGACTATGTCGGCGACAGCCTGGGTCTGGCCAAGGAGGCGGCCAAGTCGAAGGCCAGGGTGATCGTCCAGGCGGGCGTTCACTTCATGGCCGAGACGTCCAAGATCCTGTCGCCGGACAAGACGGTGCTGATCCCCGATCTGCGCGCGGGATGCTCGCTGGCGTCCTCGATCACGGGGGCGGACGTGCGCCTGATCAAGGAAAGGCATCCGGGTCTGCCGGTCGTCACCTATGTGAACACCACGGCCGACGTGAAGGCCGAGACCGACATCTGCTGCACCAGCGCCAACGCGGTTCAGGTGGTCGAATGGGCGGCGAAGGAATGGGGCGTCGACAAGGTCATCCTGATCCCCGACGAATATCTGGCGCGCAACGTCGCGGCCCAGACGACGGTGGGCATCATCGCGTGGGCGGGTCACTGCGAGGTGCACAAGCGCTTCACGACCCAGGACATCGCCGACATGCGCGACGCCTGGCCGGACGCCGAGGTGCTGGCCCACCCGGAATGCCCGGAAGAAATCCTGCGGGCTGCCGACTTCGCCGGCTCGACCGCCGCCATGACGGAGTATGTCGAGCAGCGCCGGCCCAAGCGGGTGGTGCTGATCACCGAATGCTCCATGGCCTCCAACATCAAGGGCGACGTGCCCGAGGTGGAGTTCGTCGGCCCCTGCAACCTGTGCCCGCACATGAAGCGCATCACGCTGGAGAACATCCGCGACTGCCTGCTGCACATGCAGTTCGAGGTGACGGTTCCTGACGACATGCTGGAGAAGGCGCGCCTGGCCGTGCAGCGGATGATCGACCTGCCGCCCCCGCCCAAGCCCGCGCGTTACGACCTGATCAAGGCGCGTCACCACGTGGACGTGGAGTTGATCTGAAGCCCTGCGGCGACGCGGCCTGTTGCGGGTCGGTCGTCGCGCGCCCAGTTCGAGCCCCATGAGCGAAACAGAAAACTCCGTCCGTCGTCCCGGTCCCTGGGATCCGCGCCCCGAAGATCCGGCGCCCGAAGCCGTGCGCCCGGCGCGCGGCGCGCCGCAGGAGGACAAGGGCCAGCATCCCGTCTGGGCCGTGGTCTCCACCCTGCTGATGGCGGGCTTCCTGTGGTATCTGACGGGAAGCTGGATCGTGGCGGGGGCGGTCCTGTTCGGCCTGTTCGTGCACGAATACGGGCATGTGCTGGCCATGAACCGCGTCGGCATGGGCCCGGCGCGCATCTACATCATCCCCTTCCTGGGCGGTCTGGCGAAGGGCCAGCGCGAACCGAAGAGCGAATGGCACGGGGTGCTGGTGTCGCTGGCCGGTCCGGCGTTCGGCCTTCTGGCCATGATCCCCTTCGTGGCGGCCGGCGTGATCCTGCGGTCGCCGGAATGGCTGCTGGGCGCCTTTTCCATCGCCATGGTCAATCTGGTGAACCTGGCGCCCGCCCCGCCGCTGGACGGCGCCAAGGCCCTGGGGCCGGTGCTGACGCGGATCCATCCCCGGTTGGAGCAGATCGCCCTGCTGGCGGTTGGCGGCCTGGCGGTCTGGTGGGGTCTGTCGACCGGACGCCTCATCCTGGCGGTCTTCCTGGGCATCGCCGTTCTGGGGCATCTGAGGCGCGGGGTCTGGCGCGCGGCCTGGGGTCGTCTGAGCTGGCCGGAGGCCGGGCGCAGCCTGGGCCTGTATCTGCTGACCGGCACCCTGTGCGCGGCGGCGGCGATCGGCGCCCTTCTGCCCATGACGGGCGGGGCGGTCGAACCCGCCTTCGAAACCGGTCTGCGCTTCATCGGATTTGGAGGGCGATAGAGCATGGCGCGCATCCGGCATGACGGGCCGCTGATCGTCGGCGGCGGACTGGCGGGGCTTTCGGCCGCGCTGGAGGCGGCGCCGGCCAAGGCCCTGGTCGTCACGCCGGAGCCCCTGTTGAGCGCCTGTTCGTCGGCCTGGGCCCAGGGCGGCCTGGCGGCGGCCCTGTCGCCTACGGACAGCGCGGCCCTGCACGCCCGCGACACCGAGGGCGCCGGCGCGGGTCTGGTCGAGGCCGAGGCGGCGCGCGCCCTGACGGAGCGCGGACGCGAGACGGTCGAGTGGCTGGCCGGTCTTGGCGCGCCCTTCGACCGCGACGCGGACGGCGGCTTCTCCGTCAGCCTGGAGGCGGCGCACAGCCTGCCGCGGGTGGCGCGGGTCGGCGGCGACGGCGCGGGCCGGGCCATCCTGTCGGCGGTGGTGACGGCCGCCCGCGCGTCCAAGCACATAGAGATCTGGGAGGACGGCCGACTGCGCGGTCTGATCCAGGATCAGGACGGCCGGGTGCGGGGCGCCGTGATCGAGCGCGCCGGCGGACGGCTGGACGAGGTCTTCGCCACGGCGGTGGTCCTGGCGACGGGCGGGATCGGCGGCCTGTTCGAGGTGACGACCAATCCCTCGGCCCTGCGCGGCGAGGGTCTGGCCCTGGCCTATCTGGCGGGGGCGGAGGTGCTGGACCCCGAGTTCGTGCAATTCCACCCGACCGCCATCGACGTGGGGCTCGATCCCGCCCCCCTGGCGACCGAGGCCCTGCGCGGCGAGGGCGCGCGCCTGACGGACGGAAGCGGCGTCTTCCTGCTGGGCGAAGAGGCCGAGGCCGACCTGGCGCCCCGGGACATCGTGGCGCGGGCGGTTCACGCCGCGCGGGCGGACGGACGCGGCGCCTTCCTGGACGCGACCCGGGCGGTGGGCGAGGCCTTCCCGCATGAGTTTCCCGCCGTCTTCGCCGCCTGCATGCGCGCCGGGCTGGACCCGCGCGTCAGTCCCATTCCCGTGGCGGCGGCCGCCCACTACCACATGGGCGGGATCGTCGCCGACGACGAGGGGCGGACCACGGTCCCGGGCCTGTTCGCCATCGGCGAGTGCGCCGCGACCGGGGTTCACGGCGCCAACCGCCTGGCCTCCAACTCCCTGCTCGAAGCCGGCGCCTTCGGCCGCAGGGCGGGGCGGGCGGCGGCGCGGGAGGTCCCGCCGGAACGACGGCCCCTGCGGCCCGTGCGCCCTGCGACGGACCTGCCGCCGGAAGCCCTGGAAGCCTTGCGCCGGGCCATGACGCGTCATGCGGGCGTGGTGCGGGACGAGGCCGGGCTGACGGCCTTGATCGCCCTGATCGACGACCTGCGCGCCGCATATCCCGATGCGGCGCCGCTGACGGCGGGGCGGCTGGTCGCCGAGGGCGCGCTGAACCGACGCGAGAGCCGGGGCGGCCATTTCCGCAGCGACTATCCTGAAACCGAGGTGGAAGCCGTGCATACGCGGATGCGGCGCGCGGCCGAAGACGACGCAGACGAGGCCGCCGTTCTCGCCGCCCTGGCCGCCGTGATCTGAAGACGAAGGACGACCTTGTGACCCGAACCCTGCCGGACCTGTTGATCGAACCCGTGGTGCGCATGGCCCTGGCGGAGGACCTGGGCCGCGTCGGCGACGTGACGGCCCAGGCCTGCATTCCCGAGGACGCCCGTTTCAGCGCCGTCTTCTCCGCGCGCCAGGCCGGGGTGATGGCGGGCGGAGCCGTGGCGCGGATCGCCGTCCACGCCATGGACCCCCAGGCGAAGGTGACGATCAGGGTGGCCGACGGCGAGGCCTTCGAGGCCGGAACCGTCCTGGTCGAGGTCGAGGCGAACGCCCGCGCCCTGTTGGCGGCGGAACGGACGGCGCTGAACCTGCTGGGCCGGATGTGCGGCATC
The DNA here is from genome assembly GCF_040549405.1 of Brevundimonas faecalis. Classification (NCBI taxonomy): domain Bacteria; kingdom Pseudomonadati; phylum Pseudomonadota; class Alphaproteobacteria; order Caulobacterales; family Caulobacteraceae; genus Brevundimonas; species Brevundimonas faecalis. Next base: position 97,326 of record NZ_JBEPTF010000006.1, read on the forward strand.
GCGACCCTGACGCGGACCTATGTCCAGGCGGTCGAGGGAACCGGGGCGCGCATCGCCGACACCCGCAAGACCACGCCTGGCCTGCGCGCGCTGGAGAAGCATGCCGTAGCCTGCGGCGGCGGGTTGAACCATCGCTTCGGCCTGGATGACGCCGTCCTGATCAAGGACAACCACGTCGCCGTCTGCGGCGGGGCAGGCGAGGCGGTGCGCCGCGCCCGGGCCTTTGTTCCCCACCTGATGAAGGTCGAGGTCGAGGTGGACGGTCTGGACCAACTGGACGAGGTCCTGCCCGAACGGCCCGACGTGGTCATGCTGGACAATTTCAGCCTGGCCGACCTCGAGGAGGCCGTGCGGCGGGTGAAGGCGAGCGCCTTCGGCCCCGTGACGCTGGAGGCCTCAGGCGGGGTGAACCTGTCGACCGTGGCGGCCATCGCCGCCACGGGAGTGGACGTGATCTCGGTCGGCGCCCTTACGCACTCTGTTCCGCAGCTGGACGTGGGTCTGGACGCGCGCTGACGGCCGGGCGGGCGAACCATTTGCGGGCGATCCGCTTCTGGATCGGCTCGTCGATGAAGCGGTTGTACAGGTCCGAGCCGATCAGGGTGAAGACCAGGGCGCCCAGCCACATGGCCCAGGCTTCCCAGGCCACGCTTTCGATCGCCGGGTGCAGGCGGGCCGCCAGGGGCTCGATCACGTCGAACCAGATCGCCCCGGTGATGGTGTGCACCATGAACAGGCAGAAGCTGACCTTGGCGCCCCATTCGGCGCCGGGGATGGGCTTGGTCACGGGCGAGGCGCCGCAACCCATGATGACGGCGCAGATGGCCAGGACGTTGATCGTGTCCGGCCCCAGCAGGACGGCGTTGGTCAGCAGGACCGCGCCGCCGCCGAAGCCGACGGCTCGCGCGAGGTTCGCCGTCCAGCGGCCGGTCTGGACCGCCCGAGCCAGGGTCAGGCCCACCAGGAAGAGGGGAGCTGCGCGGAACATGCACCACTGGAAGTGCAGATTGTACTGCGGCTGTCCCAGCAGGGCGTGGCTCAGGGCGTTGGCGCCCAGCAGGATGACCAGGCCCAGGGCCAGGCTGACCCAGGCGCTGTTGATCCGCAGCATGGCCCGCCACAGGGTCGGGAAGAAGGCGTAGCAGATCAGCAGGGTGGAGATGGTCCAGCTGGGGACGTTCCAGTGCCCCCCGCCGATGCCGAAGGCGTGCAGCAGGAAGATCTGGGCGGGCAGGCCGGCCAGATCGAAGCGCCCCTCGTTGGTGGCGCTGAACCCCAGGTAGCCGGCGGTCAGAACCATGACCACCAGCATGGCCAGGGTGATGATGTGGGTAGGATAGCAGCGGGCGAAACGCTTCATCCAGAAACGGCCGAGCGAGACCTTGCGGCTGGCCACGGCGGCGCCATAGGCCTTGGCCAGGACGAAGCCCGACAGGATCAGGAAGAAGTCGGTGGCCAGATAGCCGCGTCCCAGAAAGCCGTGCATCGCCTGCAGGGGGATGGGAGCGGAATCCCCAAAATGAAACACCACGACGAAGAGGGCGGCGACGAAGCGCAGGGCGTCCAGCGCGCCGCCGCGCGCCTTGGAGGCGGCGTTTGGCGGGGGTGCGGCGATGGCGGTCATGCGGATCTCCCGAGACGATTGGGAAGGGTTCGTCCGACCCGAAGCAAGAAGCAGGCCGGGAACGTCTCTTGGGCCCGACTCGTTTCCTTGGCGTGAAAGGAGAGTGCGATGAGCAAGTCCCCCTTCGTGCCGAAAGAACAGCGCAGCTTCGCCGATCACGGCGCCCGGCCGGTCGACGACATGGCGGATCGGCGCGATCTGGCGACCGGCGCTCAGTCCGGCCAGCCCGGCGACGCCGACGTCAACGCCGCCCAGCAGGGGCGGTTCGGCAATCTGAAACAGAACCTGACGGCGCACTGGAAGACGCAGGACCGCTGAGGCCCCGCATCCTCCATGCGATCAGTCGATCACTCGGCCGCAGCGGAGGCCGAGGCGGTCGTCGGGGTCGTCTGCGGCGTGGCGGGCGCGGCGACAGGCGCGGGTGTTGCAGGCGTCGGCTTGGCCGAAGCCTCGGGTGCGTCGTGGCCGGCCTCGCTGGCCAGGACCAGGCTGTAGGCCACGGCTCCGCCGGCGTTGCGAACCGTCTCGGCCGGGTTGAGGCTGGCCTGGATCAGTTGCGGACGGTCCGCCGCAGTCGACGGGCGCGGCGTGTAGCGGAAGGCGTCGGAGCCGCCCGAGCGGCCGCCGAAGCGATAGAACATGTGGTCGCCCACCTGGGTCACGCGGATCAGGCTGCTGCGCCAGGCCGGAGAGACGGCGGTGGTGTGGAAGTGGGTCGCGTTGCCGACCGGGGCGAAGACCTGGCCCGACAGGGCGCGCGAGGCCACGTCGCGGGCGCGATCCCAGGCGGCGCGATTGACCGCGCCGCGCATGGCGCCGTTGCAGGTGAAGCTGAACTGGCAGCCGACGTTGCGGTTGGAGCCTTGATAGACCACGGCGCAGACCGTCTTGGGGAAGGCGGGGTGGCGGACGCGGTTCAGAACCACCTGGGCCACGGCGCGCATGCCGTCCACGCCCTCGCCGCGCGCTTCGTAATAGGTGGCGCGCGTCAGGCAATCCAGATCGCGGGACTGGTCCAGGGCGCCGCCGATGCGGAAGGGACGGGCGGCCGGATGAAGATCGGCGTCGGCGCGGCGCAGGCCGTTGCGCGAGTCTTCCAGGCGGGCGGTCAGAAGTTCGGCCTGGCGGTCGCGTTGGGCGCCGCCGGCGACCGTATAGGGATCGTGGCGATCGGCGATGGCCAGGGCGCTGGCGTCCAGGCCGCCGGCCGCCGCGGCCATGGCTTCCTGGGTATAGCCCTCGGCGCCGGCGCCCTGAAGGCGGGCGGCCTGGGCGCGCACGGTCGAAGCCTGTGCGGCCATGCCGCCCAGATAGGCTCCGCCGACCGCGAGGCCGATGACGCCGCCGAACGCCGCCGCGGCCGTCGTGTGGCGCAGGCGAACATTCCGGGCGGCGTGCAGCAGCGCACGCGTGCGACTGGAGAAACTCAAACGCTTAGTCCTGTTCAGCAGGGCGAGGATGCCGCCCCCGTACTCAACGAAACCAGGCGACCATCACGCGTCGCGAACCAGCTCCGGAACCGAAGATCGACGAACGGCCGACCTCCGGAAGGCGGGCCTTAAGCCATCCGTTTATGGCTTCAATGTGTTTGATTCGCCAGTTTTCTTTGGCTTGAAGCAATTCGTGAGGTTGAAATTTCTCATCTGTTGTAAGCGTTTCATCGTTTGATGTTTTGTCTCTAGATGATCTTGTGATTGCTGTATTCGTATATAACGAACTGATTGGCGCTGGCGGGCGTGTGTCGCCTAATCGCTATTCGGGTTGTCGCGGATACTGGCTGGGTCCGGATTTGGCCCAGATCGGAACCTTTGGGTCTGGGGCGCGTTGCAAGCTCAACCATTTCAAGGAGTTCCTGTTCGATGATCCGTATTCCGACCCGCGCCGCCGCCGTCCTCGCCCTGGGACTCTCGAGCCTGGCGCTGGCGGCCTGCGGCCATACCGTGGAACAGAAGGCGGCGACCGGCGCCATCGCCGGCGCCGTGGTGGCCGGACCGGTGGGCGCGGCCGTGGGCGGGGCGGCCGGAGCCGCCGTCGGTCACATCGACAAGCCGCACTGATAGCGATTTTTCGCTGAATTCGCCCCTCATCGTACAGAATGAGGCGGCGGAGCTTGATTTTTGTCGCGGATTCCGCTTTGGCACCGCGCCGGGCCGCCTGCGTTTCTGCGCGCCCGCCGAGCCGCCGTCCGGCGACGCTCCTCATCAGATCTAATCAGGGAAGACCGCCTCTCCGCATGCGCGACCTTAAACAAACCGGCTTCAACGATCGCATCTCCGCCCAGCAGGACGCCAAGAAGGCGCTTCTCGCCAAGTTCAAGCCGAAGCCGACGGTTCAGGATCCCGAGTTCGAGAAGCTGGCCGCAAAGCGCGCCGCCGAGAAAGAGGCGGTCCGCCAGCAGCACGAATTGGCCAAGGCCGAGGTGCGCCGCGAGAAGGCCGAGAAGGACGCCGCCCGCCTGGCCGCCGAGATGGCCGCTCAGGAAGAGGTCGACGCCGCCAAGCGCGCCGCCCGCAAGGAGCGCAAGCAGCTGACCAAGGAAGAGCAGAAGGCCGCTCGCGACGCCCGCTACGCCGCGCGCAAGGCGCGTCAGCGCTAAACCTTCCTTCTTGACGAAGACCTCAGGGCCGCAGGGCGTGCAACGCCGCTGCGGCTTTGGCGTTACAGGGGCGAAGTTTCCTGCGACGCGCGGTCGCCGCCCCTTGGATCGCGGCCCGGACGACCTAACTGCTAGGCTGGAACTTCAACAGCGGATGCAAGAACGGGAGCCGTCATGAACGCCATCGACACCGGCCTGAAGGCCAAGGAACGCGCCGACGTCGCGCGCGAACTGTCCAAGGCCCTGGCCGACAGTTTCGCCGTCTATCAGAAGACCCACGGCTATCACTGGAACGTTCGCGGGCCCGAGTTCTTCAGCCTGCACAAGCTTCTGGAAGACCAATACAACGAGATCTGGGCCGCGCTGGACGACATCGCCGAGCGCATCCGCGCCTTGGGCGAACTGGCGCCGCAGAGCGCCTCGGCCTTCGCCAATCTGACCTCGATCAAGGACGGCGACCCGGAGAAGGACTCGTCCGAGATGCTCAAGGAACTGATCAAGGACCACGGAGTGGTCATAGCCACCGCCCGCGCCGCCCTGGACGCCGCCGACGAAGTGGGCGACGAGGCCTCGGTCGATCTGATGACCCAGCGCCTGGCCGCCCATGAAAAGGCCGCCTGGATGCTGCGTTCCAGCCTGGGCGACCGTTAAGGCTCGCCCGTCCTCACGGAACGGTAATCTTCGGGCCTGAAAAGCGCCGGATTGGCGAGGCATTCAGCCTGCCGACCGGCGCCGCAGGCGCTTTCAAACGGACCCGGGATGCTGAAAGGCCGACTGCCGCAGCTGAAGTCGACGGGACGCCGGGCCATGGCCGCGGCGCCCGCCGCCATGGCCGTGACCCTGGCCGCCATGGGCGTGGCCATGTCCGCCAGCTCCAGCCCGCGACCCGATCTGGACCGTACGGCCGAGACCGTGGCCCGCCTGACCGGCGGCGACCTGACGCCCAGGGGCCTCCAGGCCGTCATGGAGCGTCTGGACGCCGGCCAACTGGCCGTGGCCCGTCGGCATGATCCGGCGCTGAAGCTGCCCGAACTCTACGGCCTGACGCCGGGTTGGGAGAGCCTGACCCTGGGCGGCAAGCCGACGCTGGACCAGGGCGTGTCGGGTCTGGCCGCCCAGCAGTTGAACGCGGCCATGCCCACGGCGTTCGGCGCGCTTCAGCCGGCCATGCCCTTTGATCTGCGTCCGGCGACCGAGGCCGACCGCAAGCGCGCCCTGCGCTGCCTGACCCAGGCCGTCTATTACGAATCCGCCCTGGAGCCGACGGAAGGCCAGGAGGGCGTGGCCCAGGTGGTCCTGAACCGGGTGCGCGACCCCAACTTCCCCTCGACCGTCTGCGGCGTCGTCTACCAGGGGGCGGAGCGGACGACCGGATGCCAGTTCAGCTTCACCTGCGACGGCGCCCTGGCGCGGTCGCCGGTGCCCTGGGCCTGGGACCGCGCGGCCCGCGTGGCCGAGCGCGCCCTGTCCGGCCATGTGGCGACCCGCGTGGGCACGGCGACCCACTACCACGCCGACTATGTCCATCCCTGGTGGTCGCCGACCCTGGCCAAGATCACCCAGGTCGGGGCGCATATCTTCTATCGCTGGAAGGGCGCGCCCGGAGAGACGGCCGCCTTCGCCCAGAAGTCGGCGGGCCGCGAGCCGATCATCGACGAGGCCCGTTTCGCCCGCTCGCGCGTCCTGCTGGCCACGGCGGCCGACAGCGTCGAGGCGGCCCTGACCGACATGCCTCCGGGCCAGCTCCGCACGGTGGAGATCGACGGTCAGACCCGCGTGGTCGGCGTCGCCAGCCTGGGCGGACGTCGCCAGGCCAGCAAGGAAGAGATCGCCGCCATCAATGAGCGGTTGAAGGCCTTCGAGACCGGCGCCGCCCCGTCCCTCGTGGTCGCGCCGCCGCCGACCGGGGTCACGCCCATGGCGGTCGAGGAAGTCGGCAAGCCCAAGGCCTGATCCGCGCCGAAGGGCGCAACGCTCGGGCCTTCCATGCATTCTCTTGGGGACGTCCCAGGGACGGATGTGCGGATTGCAGCTTGTCTTACGCGTTCAGAAAAACGGCCGGGATCGAAGAGGCGTCTTGGAAGGCGCCGGAACCGATGGATGCGGCCGACCGCCACCATGAGATGCTGACCGGCGAGGAGCTGAACCACCGGATCAAGAACATCTTCGCCGTGGTCTCCGCCCTGGTCGCCCTGACCGCGCGCACGCGGCCGGAGGCGAAGGAATTCTCGCGCGACCTGCGCGGCCGCATCGGCGCTCTGGCTCAGGCTCACGCCTTCGTGCGACCGCGGGGGCAGGGGACGGACGGCGAGGAAGGGCAGACGTTGCAGGCCTTCCTGAGGTCCCTGTTCAGCGCCTATGCCGCCGGCGGCGAGGCGCGGGTGCGGGTCGCGGGCGACGACGCCGGCTTCGACGATCAGGCCGCGACCTCTCTGGCCCTGCTGTTTCACGAACTGGCGGTCAATGCGGCGGAGCACGGCGCCCTGTCCGTCGAAGGCGGGCGGGTGGAGCTGGACATCCGGCGTCGGGGCGAGCGGCTGTTGCTGGTCTGGCGCGAACTGGGCGGTCCGGCCGCCGTCGCGCCGCAGCATCAGGGCTTCGGCGCCTCCCTGGCCGTCATGTCGGTCGAGGGTCAGTTGGGCGGACGGCTGGAACAGGAATGGGCGGAAACCGGTTTGATCGTCAGGATCGACCTGCCGGCGACGGCCCTGTCTCGACGCGACGAGGCCTTGAAGAGCACGAAGACGCAGGCCTCGGGCGTCGATCCGAGCCCGGAGCAGGGCGGAGGCCAATGAGGGTTCGACATGGCGCGCATCCTGATCATTGAGGACGAGGCCCTGGTGGCCCTCGAACTGCAGCTGACCCTTGAGGACATGGGGCATGAGGTGGTCGGCACGGCCGCCGAGGTGGCCACGGCCCTGCGCATTGCGCACGAGGCCGGGGTGGACCTGGCCCTGGTGGACATCCACCTGTCAGACGGGGCGACGGGCGTCGAACTGGGCCGTCAGCTGGGCGAGGGCATGGGCGTGACCGTCCTGTTCATGACGGCCAACCCGGGCATGGTCGGCGGCGGAATAGGCGGCGCCGTAGGCGTCATCTCCAAGCCCACGGACGAGCACGGCGTCGAACGCGCCGTGGACTACGCCCTGCGTCGTCGTACGGGCGAAGCTGCACCGGCCGTCCCGCCCCAGGTCCGCGCCTTCAACTGAAGCGGTTCGCCGAGGGCGGGCTAGAGAGCCTGGGCGGGCCCTACCAGGCGCCGATCTTCTCGGCTTCCTTGTGGCTGATGGGGTGGTGGGCGGCCTTGTGGTCTTCCTCGGCCAGGAAGCGGGCGGCTTCCAGGGCGGCCATGCAGCCCATGCCCGCCGCCGTGACGGCCTGGCGATAGACGTCGTCGGTGACGTCGCCGGCGGCCCAGACGCCCTCGATGGCGGTGGCCGCCGTGCCCGGCCTGACCCGCAGATAGCCGCCGGAGTTGGTCTCCAGCTGGCCCTTGAACAGTTCGGACGAGGGGGCGTGGCCGATGGCGATGAAGACGCCGTCGGCGGGGATTTCCGACAGGTCGCCGGTCTTGACGTTCTTCAGGCGCACGCCGCTGACATTGCGGGCCACGCCGTCGACGACGCCCAGGATTTCGTCGACCGCCACATCCCAGATCACCTTGATCTTGGGGTGGGCGAACAGGCGGTCCTGCAGAATCTTCTCGGCGCGGAACTCATTCTTGCGGTGGATGACCGTGACCGTCTCGGCGAAGTTGGTCAAGAACAGGGCTTCCTCGACGGCGGTGTTGCCGCCGCCGACCACCACCACCTGCTTGCCGCGATAGAAGAAGCCGTCGCAGGTGGCGCAGGCGGAGACGCCGAAGCCTTGATAGGCGGCCTCGGAGTCCAGACCCAGCCACTTGGCCTGGGCGCCGGTGGAGATGATGACCGTCTCGGCCAGGATTTCGGCGCCCGAGTCCAGCGTCAGGCGGAAGGGGCGCTGCGACAGGTCGGCCTGGACGACGATGTCATGGATGACTTCCGTGCCGACGTGCTCGGCCTGGGCCTGCATCTGCTGCATCAGCCAGGGGCCCTGGATGGTCTCGGCGAAGCCGGGGTAGTTCTCGACATCCGTGGTGATGGTCAACTGGCCGCCGGGCTGCAGGCCGGCGATGACCACCGGGTTCAGCGAGGCGCGGGCGGCGTAGATGGCGGCGGTCCAGCCGGCGGGGCCGGAACCGATGATGGCGACACGGACGGTACGAGCTTGGGTCATGCGCCTATTTAGGCGCTGATTCCCCGATGCGCGATGCTAGGATGTGGTTTCAAGCGAGGGGATCGAGATGAAGAAGGGTGCGAACGTCGTCTTCCTGCCGGTCGGGATGGGCCTGGGGATGGCTCTGGGCGCGGCCCTGGGCGCGGCGACTGGCGACCTGGCGCTTTGGCTGGCGCTGGGCGTGGCCATCGGATCGGGCCTGGGCGTCGCGCTCATGGGCCTGGCGGGCGTGGCGGGCCAGGCGAAGGAGAAGGAGAAGGGCAAGGACGGCGGGGATACGGTCCATGTCTCCGACGGCGGCGCCTCCAGCGCCAGCGCCAGCGACGCGAACTGCTCCGCCGATGCGGGCGGTTGCGACGGAGGCGGCGGGGGCGGCGACTAACGCGTTCCCATGGCCTCCAGCACCGCGCGAGCGGCGCGTTCCGTCTCGTTCAGCGGCTCATAGGTCCAGGCGGTCAGGTCGCCGTCGAAGGGACGGGCGGCGCCGTGCGCCTCCAGGTCAGCGTGCAGACGGGCGAACTTGCCGGCGGACTTCAGCGGAACCATGGGCAGGACGTGGACCGGCTTTCCGGTCGCGGCCGCCTCGGTCGCCATATTGGCGCTGTCCTCGGTGACCAGGACATGGTCGGCGGCGTCCAGCATGGCGAACAAGGGATTGTCGCCGGTCCCGTCCCAGATCCAACCGGGCAGGTCCGACAGGCGCGCGGCCATGACGGCCTGGGCCGCCGCGGGCGTACGGCGCGAGAAGGTCAGCAGGAGAGAGCCGCCGGCCGCCTGGACCGCCGTCCGGATGCGATCGGCCAGGTCGGCGGCGTGCGCTTCCGTCAGGTCGAAGGCCTTGGACCGGCCGCCGATCATGGCGACGACGTGCGGGCGGGGCAGGGCGGCGATCCGGTCGGCGAAGGTCGGGGCCGCCTCGGCCAGTTTCTGCGGCGTGATCCGATGGGGGCTGCCGATGATCTCGAAGACGTTGTCGCCCGACAGTCCGTCGTGGGCCGGGGCCACGATCAGGTCGTAGCCGTCGTTGCGCCAGCGAGGGTCCTGGGTCTGGACCACGAAGGTCCTGCCGCCGCTCCAGTCGCGCACGCGGGTCGACAGGGGCAGGCTGGCGCGGCCCGCGGCGATCCACAGGTCGGGCCATTCCACGACCGTGCGTGGGTCGAGCGATCCCGGCGCCAGCATGGCGGGGGTCTTCAGGCTTGAGGGCCAGCGGTCGAAGGCGGGACGCCATTTGACGGTCTGGATCGCGATATGGGCGGGAGTCAGGCGGGCGACCGCCTCGGCCAGGCCCAGGGCCTGGTTCTGGATGCCGGCGCGGCCGTCGGAGACCGTCCAGATGGAAAGAGGGCGCGCGGCTGTGCCGCGCGCCCTGCCTTCAGCCTCGATGTCGGGAGGGGTTATTTCCACTCGACCTTGAGAATTTCATAGGCCTTCACGCCGCCGGGCGTGTTGACCTCGACCACGTCGCCGACCTCCTTGGAGATCAGGGCGCGGGCGATGGGCGAGGCGATGGAGATCTTGCCCAGCTTCACGTCGGCCTCATGTTCGCCGACGATCTGATAGACGCCCTCTTCCTCGGTGTCCTCGTCGACGAAGGTGACGGTGGCGCCGAACTTGACCTGGCTGCCCGACAGCTTGGATACGTCGATGACCTGAGCGCGCGACAGCTTGTCCTCGATCTCGGCGATGGAGCCTTCGATCCAGCCCTGGCGTTCCTTGGCGGCGTGGTACTCGGCGTTTTCCGACAGGTCGCCATGCTCGCGGGCTTCCGCGATGGCGGCGATCACAGCGGGTCGTTCCACCGACTTCAATTGCTTAAGTTGATCGTCCAGGGCGCGATAGCCCCCGGCCGTCATCGGCACTTTTTCCATTGTGTCGTGAGTTTCTTGCTACGCCCGAAGACAGATGAGACACGTTCCGGCACTGCTTCGGCCACGGGGGCGTCACGTGGCCGGGCCAAGAAGTTAGGGCGCCCTGACGGCAAACTCAAGAGCGTGGCCGTGGTTGAACGCTGTTCGCGCCTGCCGCAGCGTCGCGCGCCTCAGCGGTTTAGGGCGTTGGAGCCGTCGCCGGAGCCGGATTGGGACCGGCTTCGACCGAAGGCGCGTCGCAGCGCGGTCCAGGCGATGAAGACCAGGGCCGCGACGGCCAGGAGCATGAAGAAGCCTGAGATCATGCCCACGCCGGCGGCGATGAAGGCGATGATCAGGCAGACGGCGGCCGCGAGCGCGGCGATCAACTGGACACTGGACAGGCGCATGCGGAAGTTAACGCTCGTTTCCCCAGGGGGTTGCCCGTTCGCGCGCCTGTGATCCGCGAACGACGGGCGGGGAGGCGTCAGCCGTAGGCGTATTCCCCGCCGCGCTCCAGGGCGCGTTTCCAGGCGGGGCGGGCGTGGATGGTCTGCAGGAAGCGGGCGATGTTGGGATAGGCCGACAGGTCCAGGGCGCGGCTGGCGGCGGCCTCCAGCGGGAAGCTCATCATCACGTCGGCGGCGCTGAAGGCGGGACCGGCGAACCAGCCCGTGGCGGCCAGTTCGGTCTCCCACCAGTCGGCGTGGGTCTTGATCTGCGGATCGATGAAGCCGGACTGGGCCTTGGCTGCGATGCTCCTGACCAGGGGGCGGACCAGGCCGGGAGCGCGTCGGGGAAGTTGGGTGAAGACCAGCTTCAGCAGCAGGGGCGGCATGGCCGATCCCTCCGCATAGTGCAGCCAGTAGGTGAATTTCCGGCCGTCCGCCGTGCCGCGCGCCGGGCGCAGGCGTCCGTCGGGATCATGGGCGTCCAGCAAGTGCTCGACGACCGCGCCGGTTTCGGCCACGCGGACGTCGCCGTCGTCCACCACCGGCGACTTGCCCAGGGGATGGACGGCCTTCAGTTCGGGGGGAGCCAGCAGGGTGGCCGGATCACGCTGATAGCGCTTGATCTCGTACGCCAGACCCAGTTCCTCGAGCAGCCAGAGCACGCGCTGGGAGCGGGAGTCGTTCAAATGGTGGACCAGGATCACGCAGCCGCTCCTTCAAGGATGAAGGCGAAGCTTGCGGGGTTGACGCAGGGTCTGTCCAGTCCTGGCCTCAACGCGGGCGGCGGCCGCTCCAGCGGGCCTTGCTTCGCCCGCGACGCCCGCCGCGCGGCTGAGGCGAGGCGCTCGGACGGGACGCCTGATAGGCGCGCCACAACTCCAGCGCCAGCCCGGCCAGGGCCAGTTTGCCCGCGTTCCGTCCGGCGAAGCCCCGCGCCCGGCGCGACAGCAGGAGACCGCCCAGAAGGGTGAGAAGACGGGGCAGGGCCATGGGACGAAAACTCCGTGACGGTCAGGCGGCGTCCTGGAAGAACGGCCTGACCGCCCGGCGGTTCAGTTTCAGGACTTCGCCATCAGGGCTTCGGCGGCCAGGACGGAGCCTTCGACCCCCAGGGTGACGGCCGGTTCCGGCGTGATGCGGAACAGGGGCGAGTGGTGGCCGGGGGCGTCGTCCACCTGATCGGCGGGGGTGCCGCCGACGCTGAAATAGACGCCCTTCACCCCGCTCTCAGGAGTGACGAAATAGGCGAAGTCCTCGGCGCCCATGCCGCCGCGCGGCTTGTCGATCAGCACGTCCTCGCCAAGACCTGCCGTCAGGGCGGCGCGGACGCGGGCGGCGGTTTCCGCGTCGTTGACGGTCGGCGGGGTGTTCTCGAGCTTGGACCGGGTCACGGTCGGCAGCTTGTCCTCGGGCACGCCCAGGGCCAGGGCCGTGTTCCGCGCGATGCGGTCGATGCCGTCCAGAAGCTGGGTGCGGACCTCGGGACTGTCGGCGCGCACCGTCAGTTGCATGTCCACGCGGTCGGAGATGATGTTGTGCTTGATCCCGCCGTGGATGGCGCCGACCGTCACCACGGCCCCGTCCAGAGGATTGGTTTCACGGCTGCGCAGGGACTGCAGCGACACCACGATCTGCGAGGCCACCAGCACCGGATCGACGCCGAGGTGCGGCGAGGCGCCGTGCGTGCCGACGCCGTGGACGGTGATGTCCACGCTGTCCGAACTGGAGGAGGTGATGCCCAGCGGCGCCTCGATCTTGCCGGTCGGAGTGTCGGCCGAGACGTGGAAGGCCAGGGCGTAGTCCGGCTTGGGGAAGCGGGTGTAGAGGCCGTCCTCGATCATGGCGCGGGCGCCGAAGATGCGCTCCTCGGCGGGCTGGGCGATGAGGACCAGGGTGCCGGACCAGTTGGCCTTGCGGGCCTGCATCTGCCGCGCCGTTCCGATCAGGGCGGTGATGTGCACGTCGTGGCCGCAGGCGTGCATGACGGGCTTCTCGGCGCCGTCGCTGTCGACCTGACGCGCGGTCGAGGCGTTGGCAAGGCCCGAGTTCTCCAGCAGGGGCAGGCCGTCCATGTCGGCGCGGATCATGACGGTGGGGCCGGCGCCGTTCTTCAGCACCGCCACGACGCCCGTGCCGCCGACGCCGGTCGTGACCTCATAGCCCAGGGCGCGCAGTTCCTGGGCCATGCGGGCGGCGGTCTGGACCTCCATGCCCGACAGCTCGGGGTTGCGATGGAAGTGGTCGAACAGGGCGCCCAGGTTGGCGTCGTAGTCCGCCTTCACCGCCGCCTTCAGCCCGGCGTCCTGAGCGAAGCTCGGCGTGGCGCCCGCCGCCAGAGCCGTGGCCAGAACAGCCGTGATCGTCAGATGTTTCACTATTCTTCCCCTTGTCCCTGAAGACGACCCTATCGCGTCTGGCCGAGGCGGCAACCCTAAGACTCCTCCCCTGCGGAGCGGGGGAGGGGGACCGCGCGTAAGCGTGGTGGAGGGGGCGAAAGTCAGGCGCCGGTTTCCAGGTTTGGGCGGGTCGACGGTGAAAACAGGCTGACCGCTTTGTTTGGAGCCGGCCCCTCCACCACCTTCGGTGGTCCCCCTCCCCCGCAGGCGGGGGAGGAGCCGGCGTCTTTCCGGCCTTGCTTCGACGTCCCGTGAAAAAGCCCCCGACGTCGGAACGCCGGGGGCCGATCTCAGGGCTGGGCCGAGGCTCAGTTGTAGGACTGCACCGGGCGGACATCGAGGTCGCCGGCGCGGATGGCGGCGATGCCCTGCGCCGCGGCCAGGGCGCCGGCGGCGGTGGTGTAGTAGGGGATCTTCATCATCAGGGCCGTGCGGCGGATGGAGAAGCTGTCGGTCAGGGCCTGCTTGCCTTCGGTGGTGTTGAAGACCAGCTGGATCTCGCCGTTCTTCATGGCGTCCACGATGTTCGGGCGGCCTTCCAGCACCTTCTTGACCAGGCCGACCTCAAGGCCTTCGGACTTCAAGTAGTCATGGGTGCCGCTGGTGGCGACGACCGAGAAGCCCTGGGCCAGCAGGGACTTCACGGCCTCGAGGATGAAGGGCTTGTCCGCGTCCTTGACTGAGACGAAGGCGCAGCCTTCGGTCGGCAGGGTCGTGCCGCCGCCGATCTGCGACTTGGCGAAGGCGCGGGCGAAGGCGGGGGCCAGGTCGGCCTCGCCTTCGCGCTTCCAGTCCAGGCCCATGACCTCGCCGGTCGAACGCATTTCCGGGCCTAGGATGGTGTCGACCCCGGCGAAGCGCGCGAACGGGAAGACGGCTTCCTTGACCGCGATATGCTCCAGTTCCTTGTCCGTCAGGCCGAAGGAGGACAGCTTCTCGCCGGCCATGACCTTGGCGGCGATGGCGGCGATCGGCCGGCCGATGGTCTTGGCCACGAAGGGCGCCGTGCGGCTGGCGCGCGGGTTCACCTCCAGCACGAAGATGCGCGGCTCTGCGCTGTGCGGCTCCTCGATGGCGAACTGGACGTTCATCAGGCCGCGCACCTTCAGGGCCTTGGCCATGGCGGTGGTTTGACGCTTCAGCTCAGCGACGATCTCGGGGCGCAGCGAGAAGGGCGGCATGGAGCAGGCGCTGTCGCCCGAGTGGACGCCGGCTTCCTCGATGTGCTCCAGCACGCCGGCGACGAAGACGTCTTCGTCGTCGCACAGGGCGTCCACGTCCACCTCGGTGGCGCGGTTCAGATAGTGGTCGATCAGGACCGGATCATCGCCCGACACGCGCATGGCTTCATGGACGTAGCGGTCCAGTTGCTCGCGGTCGTGGACGATCATCATGCCGCGGCCGCCCAGGACATAGGAGGGGCGCAGGACGACGGGATAGCCGACTTCCTCGGCCTTCTGCGCGGCTTCCTCGGCGCTGCGAGCCAGGCCGTTCGGCGGCTGTTGCAGACCGATGGCCTGAAGCATCTGCTGGAAGCGCTCGCGGTCCTCGGCCAGGTCGATGCTGTCGACGCTGGTGCCCAGGATCGGCACGCCGTCCTCCTGCAGGGCATGGGCCAGCTTCAGCGGGGTCTGGCCGCCGAACTGGACGACCACGCCGATCAGTTCGCCCTTGGAGCGTTCGACATCAATCAGCTCCAGCACGTCCTCGGCCGTCAGGGGCTCGAAATAGAGGCGGTCGGAGGTGTCGTAGTCGGTCGAGACGGTCTCGGGGTTGCAGTTGACCATGATGCTCTCGACGCCGATGTCGTCGAAGGCGAAGGCCGCGTGGCAGCAGCAGTAGTCGAACTCGATGCCCTGGCCGATCCGGTTGGGACCGCCGCCAAGGATGACGGCCTTCTTCTTGTCCGAGGGTTCGGCCTCGCACTCGGGGACCTGGCCCAGGGCGCCGGTCTCATAGGTCGAATACATATAGGCCGTAGCCGAGGCGAACTCGGCGGCGCAGGTGTCGATGCGCTTGAAGGTCGGGCGGACCTTCAGGGCGCGACGGGCGGCGCGCACCTCGGCTTCGGACTTGCCGGTCAGCTGGCCCAGGCGGGCGTCGGAGAAGCCCTTGGCCTTGAGCTTGCGGAACTCGGTCTCGGTCGTGGGCAGGCCCTGGACGCGGACGTGGCCCTCGGTGCGGACGACGTCGGCGATCTGGCGCAGGAACCAGGGTTCGTAGGCGCAAGCCGAGGCGACCTCCTCGACCGTCAGGCCGTGGCGGAAGGCCTGGGCGATGACGCGGATGCGGTCCGGCGTGGGTTCGCCCAGGGCGCGGATCACGGCGGCGCGGATGGAGGCTTCGTCCTCCATCTCGGTCACGCCCTCGATCTCGACCTCGTTGAAGCCGGTCAGGCCGGTCTCCAGGCCGCGCAGGGCCTTCTGCATCGACTCCTGGAAGGTGCGGCCGATGGCCATGACCTCGCCGACCGACTTCATGGCCGTGGTCAGGTGGGGCTCGGAACCCGGATACTTCTCGAAGGCGAAGCGCGGGATCTTGGTGACGACATAGTCGATGCTCGGCTCGAAGCTGGCCGGCGTGACCTGGGTGATGTCGTTCTGCAACTCGTCCAGGGTGTAGCCGACGGCCAAGCGGGCGGCGACCTTGGCGATGGGGAAGCCGGTGGCCTTGGACGCCAGGGCGGAGGAGCGCGACACGCGCGGGTTCATCTCGATGACGACCATGCGGCCGTCGGCCGGATTGATCGCCCACTGGACGTTGGAGCCGCCGGTCTCGACGCCGATCTCGCGCAGGACGTTGATCGAGCCCGTGCGCATCAGCTGATATTCTTTGTCCGTCAGCGTCAGGGCCGGGGCCACGGTGATGCTGTCGCCGGTGTGGACGCCCATGGGATCCACGTTCTCGATCGAGCAGATGATGATGCAGTTGTCCGCCTTGTCGCGGACGACCTCCATCTCATACTCCTTCCAGCCGAGCACGGATTCCTCGATCAGGACCTCGGTCGTCGGCGACAGGTCCAGGCCGCGCTCCACGATCTCGTGGAATTCCTCGACGTTGTAGGCGATGCCGCCGCCGGTGCCGGCCAGGGTGAAGCTGGGGCGGATGATGGCGGGCAGGCCGACGAAGGCCAGGGCGTCGTCGGCCTCGTCGATGTGGTGGATGGCGCGCGAGCGGGGCGATTCCAGGCCCAGCTTGTCCATGGCGTCGCGGAACTTCTGACGGTCCTCGGCCTTGTCGATGACCTCGGCCTTGGCGCCGATCATCTCGACGCCGTATTTCGCCAGGGCGCCCGACTGTTCCAGGGCTAGGGCCGTGTTCAGGGCCGTCTGGCCGCCCATGGTCGGCAGAAGGGCGTCGGGACGCTCCTTGGCGATGATCTTCTCGACGATGTCGGGGGTGATCGGCTCGATATAGGTGGCGTCGGCCACCTCGGGGTCCGTCATGATGGTGGCGGGGTTCGAGTTGACTAGGACGACCCGGTAACCCTCGGCCTTCAGCGCCTTGCAGGCCTGAACGCCCGAATAGTCGAACTCGCACGCCTGGCCGATGACGATCGGGCCGGCGCCGATGATCAGGATGGACTTGATGTCTGTGCGCTTGGGCATCGGCGTCTACTCAGTTCGTCACGACCGCGCACTCCCAGCCGTCATAGTCCAGCTGAAAGGCCGCGGCCCAGGTTTGCATCATGGCCGATACAGGCGCGAAGGACGCCTCGTCGACCGGCATGGTGGTTTCCAGAACGGTCATGTCGCCCTGGCCTCTTGTCAGAAAACCCGCACGACGCGCGACCTCGCAGAGGTCGCCGTGCGCATCCTCGTCGCCGTAGAAATAGAACAGCGTATGGCGCGGGGTGATCCCGCTGTCGCCCTGCTCGGCCAGAGCAGCGCGCACCATAGCATCCTTTTCCTCGTGACTGTTCAGCGCCGGGCTCCACGCGCGCGAAGAAACCGGACGCAGGGCGAGCCCCCGCGACCGATCCGTTCAGGTTGTCGGTTAAGCGGCCCGTTTAGAGAGGAGGGGCCGGGGGAGCAAGGGCCAGAATGAGGCGGCTGTGGATTCAGTCCGCGCCTTCGATAGCGGCGATCCAGTCGGGCAGTTCGCCGATGCGGCTGAGGCTGACGTAGCGAGGGTGCCCCTCGGGGGCGTCGGCCAGTTCATGAGCCCAGGTGATCTCATAGGGAATATGAGCGGCGAAGGCGCCGGCCTCGATGGCGGGCAGGACGTCGGACTTCATCGAATTGCCGGCCATGACGGCCTCGGCCGCGCCGGTGCCATGGCGGGCGAAGATGCGGTCATAGGTGGAGCGATCCTTCTCGGACACGATCTCGACGGCGGCGAAGAGCTCGCCCAGGCCGGACGCCGCCAGCTTGCGCTCCTGGTCCATCAGGTCGCCCTTGGTGATCAGGACCAGGCGGTACTTCTCGGACAGTTCGGCCAGGACCTCGTCGACGCCGGGCAGGGTCTCGACAGGATGCGCCAGCATCTCGCGTCCGGCGGCCAGGATCTCGCGGATGATGTGCGGCGGGGCGGCGCCGTCGCACAGCTCCATCGCCGTCTCCAGCATCGACAGGGTGAAGCCCTTCACGCCGTAGCCGTAGAGCCGCAGGTTGCGGCGCTCGACCACCGACAGGCGCTCCATCATCACCGGCTCGTCGGCGTGGTCGGCCAGCAGATCCACGAACCGCTTCTGGCTCAGGCGGAAGATGGTCTCGTTGTGCCAGAGGGTGTCGTCGGCATCGAGGCCGACCGTGGTGATGGTCATGGGGAGGCTCCGTCGTCTTCGGCGGCTCTCTAACCCATGCCCGGCGCATTATCACGCGACGGGTGCGACATTTCGGTCTATGCGGCGAAGATGACCCAGACCGAAATCCTGCCTGATCCTCCGCATCGCATCGGATGGGCGCTGGCCGCCCTGGTGGTGGCCGGGAACATGATCGGTTCGGGCGTCTATTTGCTGCCCGCGACCCTGGCGCCGACAGGCAGCAGCAGCATTATCGGCTGGCTGATCTGCGGCCTAGGCGCGGTGACATTGGCCCTCGTGTTCGGCGGTCTGGGTCGGATGCAGCCGGACGCCGACGGCCTGTCGGACTTCACCCGGCGTGGCATGGGCCGGTTCATCGGCTATCAGACGGGACTGGCCTATTGGGCCGCCTGCCTGGCGGGCAATGTCGCCCTGGCGGTGGCGGGCACAGGCTATCTGGCCTTCTTCATTCCGGCGCTGAAGGAGCCCCTGTGGGCGGCGGTCAGCAACCTGGCCCTGATCTGGCTGACGACGGCGGCCTATGCCTCGGGCGCCAAGACGGCGGCGCGGTTCGGGGCCATTACGCTCGGCCTTGGCCTGATCCCCATCATCCTGGCCATCGTCGCCGGGGCCATGGCCTTCAGCGGCGACACCTTCGCGGCGTCGTGGAGCCCAGGCGATCAACCCCTGCTGAAGACTGTCCCCGCCTCCCTGGCTGTCATCTTCTGGGCCTTCCTGGGCGTGGAGAGCGCCGCCGCCCTGTCCAGCCTGGTCAAGAACCCCTCGGTCGACGTGGGGCGGGCTTCGCTGGGCGGCGTGGCTCTGGCCTTCATCGTCTATGTCGCCGCCAGCGTGGCGGTCTTCGGCGTCATTCCGGCCGACGTCCTGGTCCATTCGACCAGCCCCTACGCCGATCTGGTGGCGCGGGTCATGGGTTCGTCGGTGGCCGGTCTGGTCGCAGCCTGCGCCGTCATCAAGGTGCTGGGCACCATCGCCGGCTGGACCATGCTGGCCGGCGAGACCGCGCGGGGTTCGGCCGAGGCCGGCTGGATGCCGCGCTGGTTCGGCGGGGCGCAGAAGGGCAGGACCCCGCTGAGCAACCCCATCCTCAACTGCGTGGTCATGAGCGTTCTGGTCATCGCCAGCGCCCAGCCGACCCTGGGCCAGCAGTTCGGCGTCCTGATCGGCGTGACCTCGGTGCTGACCCTCTGCCTCTACGCCCTGTGCTCGCTGACGCTGTGGAAGCTGACGACCAAGACTGCCTGGCGCGTCCTGGCCGTGGTCGGCGTGGTCTTCTCGGCCTTTGCAGTCGCGGCGGCGGCGGGCGGCTATATCCTGCCCAGCGTCGGATTCTTCGCCCTGACCAGCCTGGCCTGGGTCTGGGTGCGGAAGGGCCAGAAGGCCTAAAGGTCGAAGGGCGGTTGACCCCGCCCCTGCATCTCTTTAGTCACGCCGCCGTTTGTCCGCCCGTTTTCACTGTTAGGAGCCTGCGCCATGACGACTCAGATTCTGTCCGGCGCCACCGGCGTCCTCGTGCTCGCTGACGGAACCGTCCTGCAGGGGATCGGCGTGGGCGCCGTCGGTTCGGCCCTGGGCGAGGTGGTCTTCAACACCGCCATGACGGGCTATCAGGAGATCCTGACCGACCCCTCCTACATGAGCCAGATCCTGGCCTTCACCTTCCCGCACGTCGGCAATGTCGGCGTCAATGTCGAGGACGTGGAGCAGATCGGCGACGGCGCCGGGACGGCCGCCGTGGGCGCGATCTTCCGCGATGTTCCGACCGATCCGGCCAACTGGCGCTCGCACGGCGACCTCGACGCCTGGATGAAGCGTCGCGGCGTGGTCGGCTTGTCGGGCGTGGACACGCGCGCCCTGACCAAGATCATCCGCGACAAGGGCGCGCCGCACGGCGTCATCGCCCATGATCCCGAGGGTCGCTTCGACATCGACGCCCTGGTCGCCCAGGCCAGGGCCTGGACCGGCCTGGTCGGCCTGGACCTGGCCAAGGAGGCCTCCACGCTGCAGGCCTTCGACTGGGACGAGGGCGTCTGGGAATGGCCGGCCGGCTATCCCAAGGTGGATGCGGCCGACAAGTCGGTGGTGGTCGTCGACTATGGCGTGAAGCGCAACATCCTGCGCGCACTGGCCTCGACCGGCGTCAAGATCACCGTGGTTCCGGCCACGACCTCGGCCGAGGACATCCTGGCCCGCAATCCCGACGGCGTGGTCCTGTCGAACGGTCCGGGCGATCCGGCCGCGACCGGCGAATACGCCGTGCCGGAGATCAAGAAGCTGGTCGCCAGCGGCAAGCCCATCATGGGCATCTGCCTGGGCCACCAGATGCTGGCCATCGCCCTGGGCGCCCGGACGGTCAAGATGGAGCAGGGCCACCACGGCGCCAACCATCCGGTCAAGGACCTGACGACCGGCAAGGTCGAGATCGTCTCGATGAACCACGGCTTCACAGTGGATCGCGACAGCCTGCCCGAGACCCTGGTCGAAACCCACGTCAGCCTGTTCGACGGCACCAACTGCGGCATCGCGGTCAAGGACAGGCCGATCTTCAGCGTCCAGCATCACCCCGAGGCCTCGCCCGGACCGACGGACAGCCTCTATCTGTTCAACCGCTTCGCGGACTCCATGTGGGCCTGAGGCTTCGGGCCGCCTGACCGTCAGGGCAGGGGCGCCAGCGCCGTCCGATCTCGCAGTTCGCATGCCTTGCGCACCGCCATGGGCGCGGCCGTCAGCCAATAGGCCGCGTCCTCCGTCCTGTGCGACCGCCTGCGCTCCAGGCCGCGTCGGCGGCGGGCGGCGGCGTTGTCCAGCAGGCGGGCGTGCAGGGCGCGCGGCGTCAGGACGGGAATGGCGGGGGAGCCGGGGACGGCGACGGCGTCGGGGCCTTGGGGCTCCACCGCCGGACGGGCGATGGCGATGAACATGGAGGGCTTCCTTGCGGCGATACATCCACAGGCTGTGGATAATTTCGTTATCCCTCCCGATTTCGTTCGTATTCGGACGACCCCGAGGCCGCAGAGGCCTTCTTGGTTAATGAAAACCTAACGGAGCTTTTGCGGGCCTGCCGCTTTTCCATCTGTCATGGATCGCGCCTAGAAGGGCCGTCTGGAGAATAGACATGGGATACAGCCTGATGCGGACGGCGGCGGTCGTTCTGAGCGCCGGCCTCCTGCTGGCGGCCTGCGCCAGCGGCGCGCGCAGCGACTTCGGCCTGAACGAGCGCGAGGCGGCCTCGCCCATCGGCTTTCCCAACGTCCGCTTCTCCGTCGAGGACGAGGCGGCGGCGCAGAAGATCGAACAGCAGTTGAGCGAGGGCGTGCCCAAGGGGCCGGACGGCCATTTCGACCTGATCGCCCTGTCCGGCGGCGGGGCCAACGGCGCCTTCACCGCCGGCCTGATGAACGGCTGGACCGCCAGCGGCAAACGACCCGACTTCGAGGTGGTGACGGGGGTGTCGACCGGCGCCCTGGCCGCGCCCTTCGTCTTCCTGGGGCCGCGCTGGGACGCAAGGCTGAAGGAGGCCTATACCGGCGGTCAGGCGACGGGCCTGCTGAAGAGCCGGGGCGTGCGCGCCCTGGTCGGCTCGGGCGTGTTCAGCGGCCGGCCCTTGCGCGAACTGGTCGAGAGCCATGTGGACGAGGCCCTGCTGGCCGAGGTCGCGGCCGAACACGCCAAGGGACGGCTGCTGCTGGTCGCCACCACCGACCTAGACGCCCAGCGCGGCGTCATCTGGAACATGGGCGCCATAGCCGAACGCGGCGGGCCGGAGGCTCTGGAGCTGTTCCGCGACGTCCTGATCGCCTCGGCCAGCATTCCCGGCGCCTTTCCTCCGGTCATGATCCGTTCGCAGGGGCATGGCGCGGCCTTCGAGGAAATGCACGTCGACGGCGGGGTGATGAACCCCTTCGTCGCCCTGCCGCAGATCATGTGGAACTGGGACGACGCGGCCGGGGTGTTTCAGGGCGCGCGGCTCCATGTCGTGGTCAACGGCAAGGACACCGCCCGCTTCGCCGTCACGCGCGACGCCGCCATTCCGGTCCTGACCCGCAGCCTGGACACGGTTCTGGGCGGCCAGCTGCGCGCCACCATCGCCGCCAACCGCGCCTTCGCCAGCCGCAACGGCCTGGAATTCCACGTCGCCGCCATCCCCGAGGATTTCGACGGCGCCAACAGCCTGGACTTCAGC
The DNA here is from genome assembly GCF_040549405.1 of Brevundimonas faecalis. Lineage (NCBI taxonomy): Bacteria > Pseudomonadati > Pseudomonadota > Alphaproteobacteria > Caulobacterales > Caulobacteraceae > Brevundimonas > Brevundimonas faecalis. The sequence goes on from NZ_JBEPTF010000006.1 coordinate 119,449, forward strand.
CAGGAAGCCATGACCGCTGTCTACGACCTGGGCGAGGCCCTGGGACGAAGCGGGGAGGCGTGGAAGTAGGGCTCGCCTTTCTCCACATACTCACAGACTGTGCGTAAGTTTCCCGGGGACGGCGACGCGCGGAGCCTTCCCTTCATCCCTGAGCCGGGCTGTTTGACCCAGTGCGTTTCGACGATCGTTTCCTTGAAGAATTGAAGGCCCGCCTTCGGCCGTCCGACGTGATCGGGCGGACGGTGAAGCTCAAGCGTCAGGGACGCGAGTATGTGGGCCTGAGCCCCTTTGCGAAGGAGAAGTCGCCCAGCTTCTTCGTCAACGACGACAAGGGCTTCTTCCACGATTTCAGCTCCGGCAAGCACGGCGACGTCATCAGCTTCCTGCAGGAGACGGAACGTCTCAGCTTCGTCGAGGCGGTGCAGAGGCTGGCGGGCGAGGCGGGGATGCAGCTTCCCGCCGAGGACCCCCAGGCGGCGGAACGCGAGCAGAAGCGCCAGGGTCTGTCGGACTGGATAGACCTGGCCCAGAAGTGGTTTTCGGCCAACCTGCGCCGCTCGGTCGGCAAGGCGGCGCGGGAATATCTGGAAAAGCGCGGCCTGCCCGAGGACCAGTGGGACCGTTTCGGTCTGGGCTACGCCCCCAACGATCGCGAGGGGCTGAAGAACGCCCTGATCCAGCGCGGGGCGCGGCCCGGCGACCTGGTCGAGGCGGGGCTGCTGATCTCGCCGGAGGGCGGGGGCGCGCCCTATGACCGGTTCCGCGACCGGCTGATCTTCCCCATTCACGACGCGCGCGGCCGGGTGGTCAGCTTCGGCGGCCGGGCGATGAACCCCGATGACCGGGCCAAGTATCTGAACGGTCCGGAAAGCCCGCTGTTTCACAAGGGCGCCACCCTCTACGGCCTGCCGGAGGCGCGGCGCATCCTGGGGGCGGAGAAGCGCGGCGAGCAGGGGGTGGTCGTCGTCGAAGGCTATATGGACGTCATCGCCTGTCAGAGAGCGGGCGTCGCCGCCGTGGCCCCCATGGGCACGGCCTTGACCGAGGAGCAGATGGGCGTGCTGTGGCGCGTCAGCCCCGAGCCGGTCCTGTGCTTCGACGGAGACGGCGCCGGACAGCGCGCGGCGGCCCGGGCCATCGAGCGCGCCCTGCCCCTGTTGAAGCCGGACAAGTCGTTCCGCTTCGCCAAGCTGAACGGGGGCAAGGACCCCGACGACATCCTGCGCGAGCACGGGGCGGGGGTGCTGCGTGAACAGTTGTCGCACACCGAGGCCCTGGCCGACGTCCTGTTCCGCGTCGAGCGCGAGAAGGTCGGGGCCCTGGAGACGCCGGAGCGGCGCTCGCTGCTGAAGGCCCAGTTGCGCAAGGCGGCGGCGACCATCGCCGACACGGACCTGAGCCACGCCTATCGGCAGTATCTTCTGGACCTCAACGACGCCCTGCGGCGTCAGGATTCGACGGCGGTCTCTCCGCGCCAGGCGGGACAGGCCCTGGCGCGCAAGCGCTGGGACGACCATCGCCGCAAGGTAGTCGAAGGCGCGACGGCCGAGGGCCGTGCGGCGCGCGCGCGGCTGGTGTCGGCGCCCAAACCCCTGGCCGCCGCCGTGGCCGAAGGTCTGCTGCGCTATCCCGAAGTGGTTCACGAGAAGATGGACACCATCTCCAGCCAAGGGCTGGGGGATGAGACCTTGATGAAGCTGGGCGAGGACATCGTCCGCGTCTCGTTCGATATTCCCGACGCCGACGAAGGCCTGATGCGCAACCGCCTCAACGCCCTGGGCCACGGCGAGACCTTGAGCCGCCTGGCGCTGGTCGCTCCGGTGTCGGGGGCGCCCTTCCTGGCCGGCGGCGATCGTGAACTGTCGCGCGAGCAACTGGTTCGCGCGCTCGAAACCCTGGTGAAGATCCTGACGCTGAACCGCGCTCTGGATGAGATGAAGGACGAGGACGCGTTCGACTTCCCCGCCTTCTCGACCCTGAAGGGCGAACGCGACGCCCTGGTCCGCCATCTCGGCAGCGGGGCGATCTGGACCGATCAGGCCAGCGAGGAACTGCACTGAGAAGGGGGCGTGGAACATGAGTCTCGATGTCGCGTCGCGTGATTCGTCACGACATCTTGACTCGGCCGCCATACGTCGCCATCTGGCCCAATCGGATCATGATGCCTTGATGCACGAGGTCGAGAAGGCGGCGGCGAAGTCCGGCGCGCCATTCCTGGCTGCAGACAAGCCCCTCGGCGAGGCGAGGATCCGGTGGTCGCAGGCGTTCGACGCTCTGACCCGCGATGCGGGGGCGGGGCAGGCGCTCGCGTCAGCAAGGTCGAAGGCCCGCCGGGCCTTGGACGCCTCGGTTTTCACTCGCGTGAAGGCCGAGCGTGACGCCTTGCGACGGACCACCAAGACCGGAATGATTTTGGATGATGCCGCGGCTTCGTAACCAACGAAGTCGTCAGGCGTTGTAATTTCGCCGCAGGGGACTGATCACCCCTTTCGCGGTCGTGGAGACTGAACTGAATGAGCGCGCAGACCGAGACGCAGGACGCTGAGACCAACACCGACGGGCCCCTGCTCGATCTCACCGATGCCGCCGTCAAGAAATTCATCAAGCAGGCCAAGGCGCGCGGCTATGTGACGATGGACGAGCTGAACAAGGTCCTCAACAGCGAGGAAGTCAGCGGCGACGCCATCGAAGACACCCTGGCCATGCTGTCGGAAATGGGCGTCAACGTCGTCCAGGACGAGGAAGACGCGGCGGAATCGACCGGCACCGACGTGGCCGCCGCCGCCGAGACCTCGGTGGCCGAGACGGCGACCAAGTCCGCCTATGACCGCACCGACGACCCGGTGCGCATGTACCTGCGCGAAATGGGTTCGGTGGAGCTGCTGAGCCGCGAGGGCGAAATCGCCATCGCCAAGCGCATCGAGGCCGGCCGCGACGCCATGATCTCGGGTCTGTGCGAAAGCGCCCTGACCTTCGAGGCCATCATGGTCTGGCGCGAGGAGCTGGCCAACAACCGCATCCTGCTGCGCGAGGTCATCGACCTGGACGCCACCTACGGCATCCTCAATCCCTCGTCCCTGCCGCACAACCAGCCCCCCGCGGGCGAGGCGGGCGAGGAAGAGAAGCCCGAGAGCGACGGCGAGGGCGAAGATGAGGACGAGGACGACTTCGACGACGGCGGCGGCATGTCCATCTCGGCCCTGGAGGCCGAGCTGCGCGACGGCGTCATGGAAGTCCTGGACGCCATCGCGGCCGACTTCGGCGGCTTCCGCAAGCTGCAGGACAAGCTGGTCGAAGCCCGCCTGAAGGGCGAGGTCCTGAACGCCAAGGACCACAAGGCCTATGAGACCCTGACCGCGGCCATCAGCGATCGTCTGAAGACGATGAAGCTGAACAACAACCGCATCGAGGCCCTGGTCGAGCAGCTCTATGCGATCAACAAGCGCCTGATCGGCCTGGAAGGCCGCCTGCTGCGCCTGGCCGACAGCTACGGCATCTCGCGTCCCGAGTTCCTGAAGGCCTACTTCGGTTCCGAACTGGATCCGAGCTGGACCGAACGGGTCAAGGAGATGGGCGTGCGCTGGACCAAGTTCAGCGACAATGAAGCCGCCCAGATCGCCAAGATCCGCGCCGACGTCGCCGCCGTGGCCACCGAGGCCGGCCTGCCGATCGACGACTACCGCCGCATCGTCCAGACGGTGCAGAAGGGCGAGCGTGAAGCCCGTCAGGCCAAGAAGGAAATGGTCGAGGCCAACCTGCGCCTCGTCATCTCCATCGCCAAGAAGTACACCAACCGCGGCCTGCAGTTCCTGGACCTGATCCAGGAAGGCAACATCGGTCTGATGAAGGCGGTCGACAAGTTCGAGTACCGCCGCGGCTACAAGTTCTCGACCTACGCCACCTGGTGGATTCGTCAGGCCATCACCCGCTCGATCGCCGACCAGGCGCGGACCATCCGCATCCCGGTCCACATGATCGAGACGATCAACAAGATCGTCCGCACCAGCCGCCAGATGCTGCATGAGATCGGCCGCGAGCCGACCCCGGAAGAACTGGCCGAAAAGCTGGCCATGCCGCTGGAGAAGGTGCGCAAGGTGCTGAAGATCGCCAAGGAGCCTATCTCGCTGGAAACCCCCATCGGCGACGAGGAAGACAGCCACCTGGGCGACTTCATCGAGGACAAGAACGCCGTCCTGCCGATCGACGCCGCGATTCAGTCGAACCTGCGCGAAACCACGACCCGCGTCCTGGCCTCGCTGACCCCGCGTGAGGAACGCGTCCTGCGGATGCGCTTCGGCATCGGCATGAACACCGACCACACCCTGGAAGAAGTCGGCCAGCAGTTCAGCGTGACTCGCGAACGCATCCGTCAGATCGAGGCCAAGGCCCTGCGCAAGCTGAAGCACCCGTCGCGGTCGCGGAAGCTGCGGAGCTTCCTGGACAGCTGATCCGGGCGGGAAACGAAGATCGAAGAGAGGGGGCGGTTCAGGCGAACCGCCCCTTTTCTTTTCCTGTCAGGTCTTTGCGATCAGGCGCGGGGTGCTTCGACGATCAGGCCGACGATGCGGCGCACCACCGGCAGGACCAGCAACAGGGTAGGGAAGGCGACCAGCCAGGACAGGCCCCAGGCCGACATCCAGGTCGAGGGGAAGGCCGGGGTGAAGCCCAGGCTGCGGGCCGTGGCGATGGCCGAGACGACAAAGGTCATCAGCAGCGACAGCACCAGCGGCGTCACCAGACCGGCGTAGCGCGCCGGCAGGCGACGCGGGGTCATGAAGGAGGGGTAGCTCATATTGAAGTCGTCTCATCAATGAGGTCGTCGGCCATGTGGCATCCGCCCGAAACCGGGACGTTCCGGCCGAGACCGGAGGATGCGTTGCCTGACGTGAGACGCTTACGGCCTTCGCGAGGAAGACGAGGGGCGACCTAGCGCGTCCGATCCGGTCGCGCAAGGCCGCCCTTGGGTCAGATCAGCTTTCGAAGATGGGCTGGAAGCCGCCCCACATCATGCGCTTGCCGTCGAAGGGCATGTCCATGTCGGAGAAGTCCGGGTCGTTCTGCATCTGCTCCCAGCAGGCGTCGGCGGCGGCGCGGTCGGGCCATTTCAGCCAGGAGAAGACGACGGTTTCGCCTTCCTCGAGCTTCACCGCCAGGTCGAAGCCCGTGACCTTGCCGGGGGGGATGTCTTCACCCCAGGTCTCGACCTGTTCCAAGGCGCCGTACTTCTTGAACAGCGGCCAGGATTTCTGAGCCGAAGCGATGTAGCGCTCCTTGTCCACGATCTTAACGGGGGTCAGGAAGCCGGTGACATAGGCCATTTTGGTGTTTCCTCTGGATGTTGGCCCCTATCGCTCGCCGCGCGGCGGCTCGCTGCTTGAGGGGCGGGGGTGGATCGTCAGGGCGGGCGTAGGGTCGTGTCTTGGTCGAAAGCGACAGAACGAGCGGCTTAGCTCGGCTGCCTACCCGGCTTTGTCAGCAGCGGCTTCCAGGGCGGCTATGTCGATCTTCTTCATCGTCATCATGGCGCCGAAGGCCGCCTGGGTGCGGGCGGGGTTGGGGTCGTCGTAGAAGGCCATCAGGCGGCGCGGCGTGATCTGCCAGTTCACGCCCCAGCGATCCTTGCACCAGCCGCACTGGCTTTCCTGGCCGCCGTTTCCGACGACGGCGTCCCACAGGCGGTCGGTCTCGGCCTGATCATCGGTCATGATCATGAAGGAGACGGCCTCGGTCTGGGGGAAGATCGGTCCGCCGTTCAGGCCGACGTAGCGCCGCCCCGCCAGGGTGAACTCGACCACCAGTTCGGCGCCGGCCGGGCTGGACGGATTGTCGGAGGGACTGGCGACCACGCGGTCGATCCGGCTGTCGGGCAGGCCGAGCGAGACATAGAACTCGGCCGCCTTTTTCGCCTGGCCCAGGTCGTACCAGATGCAGGGGATGATCTTGTCGGTCATGACGCGGGTTCCGGGTTGGTGTTGACCATCCAGTCCTTGCCGAAGCGATCGCGGACCATGCCGAAGCCGGGCGACCAGGCGGTCGGGGCGAAGGGCATCTGGACCGCGCCGCCTTCCGACAGGGCGTCGAAGATGCGTTGCGCCTGGTCCTTCAGGGCGAAGTGCAGGGCGACCGAGCCCGGCTCTCCGCCGGTTTCGGCCCCGTCGGCGCAGACGCCCGGCGGGCTGTCGGAACCCATGACGGCCTGGTCGCCGATCTGCAGCCAGGCGTGGGCGATCTTGTCCTTCCACTCCGGCCCGACGGGGGCGTCCGGCATGTCGCCGAAGGTGATCAGGTCCAGTCGGTCGGCGTTGAAGATGGCGGCATAGGCCTGGAAGGCCTCGCGCGCCTCGGTCTTGAACATCAGGTTGGGGGTGATCTTCATCACGCGTCTCCTGTTGCGGTTGGGGTCTTTCAGAGGCGCTCCGCGACCTCGGCCAGTTGGTCGGCGGCGGCGCCCCAACCCATCTCGAAGCCCATGTCGCGGTGGGTCTGCATGGCCTTTTCGTCCCAGTGGCGGGCGCGGGCGGTGTAGCGGACGCCGTCGCCCTCGGGTTCGAACGTATCGATCCGCACGAAGTTCATATCGCCGGCCTGGGGGATCCAACCCTCGGTGAAGGCGCCGGTGGTGACGATGCGACGGCCGGGTTCGACCTCCAGCACCACGCCGCGGTACTCATGCCGCTCGCCCTCGGGCGACTGCATGACGATGTCGGCGCGGCCGCCGGGGCGCAGGTCGTAGTCGACCTTGGGCGTCGTCCAGGGGCGGGGCGTGAACCACTCGGTCCCGTGTTCGGTGAAGGCCTTCCAGACCGCTTCCGGCGAAGCCTTGATGAAGCGGCTGACGCTCAGTTCGAACAGGTCGCTCATGGCTCAGGCTCCGCCCATCTGGGCGACGAAGGCTTCGGGGCCCTGGGCGGCGGCCTCGGGGTCCATCCACATGATCTCCCAGATGTGGCCGTCCGGGTCGGCGTAGCTGCGGCCGTACATGAAGCCGTAGTCCTGCTTGGGGTTGGGGTCGGCCTGACCGCCGGCCGAGCCCGCGCGGGCGATGACGCCGTCCACGCCCTCGCGGCTGTCCTCGGAGACGCAGATCAGCACCTGGGCCGTCTTGTGCGCGTCGGGGATGGCGCGGTCGGTGAAGCTGGAGAACTTCTCGTGAGTCAGCAGCATGGCGTGGATGGTGTCCGAAAAGTCCATGCAGGCCGCCGTCTCGTCCGAGAACATGGGGTTCATCGTCGCGCCGACCGCCTCGTAGAAGGCGACCGAGCGGGCCAGGTCCGTGACGGGCAGATTGACGAATATGAGCTTGTTCATGGTGTTCCTCCCTTGGTCTGGTCTAACCCTGTCGTATCGTGTTATGTTAGTCAACTATGAAGTTAGAAAAAGTAACTACACAGTCCGCAGGAGGCTCCCGCCGCTATCACGACGCGTGCGGCGCGGCGCACGGCCTCGACCTCGTGGGCGAGCGCTGGGCCCTGCTGGTGATCAGAGAACTCATGATGGGGCCGCGGCGTTTCGGCGACCTGCGAAAAGACCTGTGCGGCCTGTCGGCCAACGTCCTGACGCAGAGACTGGAAGGGCTGGAGGCCTCGGGCATCGTCCGGAAGCGCAAGCTGCCGCCGCCCGCCTCGGTCCAGGTCTATGAACTGACCGACTGGGGGTATGAGATCAAGCCGGTCTTCATGGTCCTGGGCCGCTGGGCCGCGCGCTCGCCCCAGCACGACCCGACCCTGCCGATCAGCGCGGTGTCGATCATGCAGTCGTTCGAGACCATGTTCGACCCGGCCCTGGGCGCCGACGCCGACATGCGCCTGGGCTTCGCCATGGACGAGGACCGGATGGTCGTGACGGTTTCCGGCGGCGTGATCGTCGCCGCGCGCGGCGAGGTCGAGGACTGCGAGGTGGTGGTGCGCGCTCCGTCCCAGGTCGTGGCCGCCGCCGTCTACGGCAAGGTTCCGCTGGAGGCGCTGGAAGGCGAGGGGGCGATGAGCATCGAGGGCGACCGCGACGTCTTCGCCTGCTTCATCGACTTCTTCCACCTGCCGGAGAAGGTGGCGGGCTGAGGGTCAGGCCAGGATGTCCAGCAGGGTTCCGGTCATCTCGTCGGCGGTGCGGACGACGGCGGCGTTGGCGGTGAAGTCCTGCTTGGCGCGAATCTGCTCGACCGCCTCGACGGCATAGTCGTCCATCGCGCCTGAGGCGACGCGCCGGGCGCTGGTTTCGAAGCGGGCGGCGGCGTCCTGCATTCCTGCGACGGCGATGCTCAGCGGCGGGATCATCATAGGAACGGCTCCGGGCGGACGGCGGACGTCGTCGGTCAGGCGGCCAGAATGAGGGCTCATGGTCAACGGCCGTTCAACGGACGTGGTGAACGCCGGTCTTTTTCGGGAATAACGCCCCACCTCGGCCCTTATTGGTGTATAGGGAGCGCCTTCTTCCCGCCCGGCCGGCCTGAGACGCCTTGGCCGGGCGCGGTCGTTTCGGCGACCGCCTTGCTCTTTTTCAGGTCGTATATGCCCTTTCCCGCGATCCACCCCGCGCTAGACCGCGCTCTCGCCAACAAGGGCTATGCCGAGCCCACCCCCGTTCAGGCGGCCGTTCTGGAAGGCCACGGCGAGGCCGACATGCTGGTCTCGGCCCAGACCGGATCGGGCAAGACGGTGGCCTTCGGTCTGGCCGCGGCCTCGTCCCTGCTGGGCGAGAACGAAACCTTTGGTCCCGCCGACGCGCCGCTGATGCTGGCCATCGCGCCGACGCGCGAACTGGCGCTGCAGGTCTCGGCCGAGCTGGAATGGCTGTACGGAGAGTCCAAGGCCAAGATCACCACCTGCGTCGGCGGCATGGACGCCCGCAAGGAAGCCCGCGCCCTGAACTTCGGCATCCACATCGTGGTCGGCACGCCCGGCCGCCTGAAGGACCACATCGACCGCGGCAACCTGGACTTGTCGGCGCTGAAGGTGCTGGTGCTCGACGAGGCCGACGAGATGCTCGACATGGGCTTCCGCGAAGACCTGGAATACATCCTGGAGCAGTCGCCGCCCGAGCGTCGCACCCTGCTGTTCTCGGCCACCATCGCCCGCGACATCGCCATGATGGCCAAGCGCTATCAGCGCGACGCCGTGCGCATCGACACCGTCGACCGCAGCCAGCCGCACAGCGACATCGAATACCGCGCCCTGCGCATCGCCCCCAACGAGATCGAGCACGCCGTCGTCAACGTGCTGCGCTTCTATGAGGCGCCGGGCGCCCTGGTCTTCTGCTCGACGCGCGACAGCGTGCGTCACCTGCAGTCCTCGCTGCTGGAGCGCGGCTTCGCGACCGTGGCCCTGTCGGGCGAGATGGGCCAGCGCGAGCGCACCGACGCGCTTCAGGCCCTGCGCGACGGCCGCGCCCGCGTCTGCGTCGCCACCGATGTGGCCGCGCGCGGTCTGGACCTGCCCGACCTGGGCCTGGTGATCCACGCCGAACTGCCGATCAACAAGGCCACCATGCTGCACCGTTCGGGCCGCACCGGCCGCGCGGGCAAGAAGGGCACCTCCATCCTGCTGGTGCCGAGCAGCCGTCGCCGCAAGGCCGAGATGCTGCTGGGTTCGGCGGGCGTCGAGGCGACCTGGGCCGGGGCGCCGACCGCCGACGAGATCCTGGCCAAGGACGAGCAGCGCCTGCTGGCCGCCCCCGTCTTCGCCGAGGAAGGCAATGAGGACGACGCCGGCCTGATCGCCAAGCTGGTGGCCGAGCGCACGGCGGAAGACCTGGCCCGCGCCCTGCTGGTCCTGCTGCGCAAGGACCTGCCGGCGCCTGAAGACCTGGTCGATCCGGGCCAGGGCCCGCAGCGCAAGCCGCGCGGGGAGGCGGGCGACAAGTTCGCCGCCGGGGCCTCGCCCTTCGAGCGCCTGCAGCCGGACCAGGTCTCGTGGTTCCGCATGGACATCGGCCGCAACCGCAACGCCGATCCCAAGTGGCTGATCCCGATGATCTGCCGCATCGGCGGCATCACCAAGCAGCAGATCGGCTCGATCAAGACCTTCCCCGAAGAGACGCGCTTCGAGATCGCCAACACCCACGTCGAGGCCTTCAAGAAGCTGGCGGCCATGAACACCCAGGAGGCGAACATCACGCCTTCGGAAGCCCCGCACGCGGGCATGTTCAAGGGCGGGACGCGCAACCGTCGCGACGAAGGCGGCGAGCGCCCCTACGCCAAGAAGCCCTTCCGCCGCGACGAGGACGGGGAGGGCGGTCGCCCGCCGTTCAAGAAGAAGCCGTGGCAACCGCGCGAGGGCGAAGGCGGCGGTGAACGCCCGGCCTTCAACAAGAAGCCCTACGCCCCCCGTCCCGAGGGCGAGCGCGCCGAACGGCCGGAAGGCGACAAGAAGCCCTTCGCCAAGGGGCCGGGCGCCAAGAAGCCGTTCAAGCCCAAGGGCGATTTCAAGCCAGGCGGCAAACCGGGCTTCAAGCCGGGCGGCAAGCCTCCCTTCGCCAAGGGCGGCAAGAAGCCGGGCAAGCGCTTCGACTGATCGAGGCGTCCTGACTTGCCCCCGGCGCGATCCAGGGGCAGGCTGGGGTCATGAGCACTCGGCAACCCGAAGGGCGGTACGCCTCGTTCGAGGCCTTCTACCCCTATTACATCCATGAGCACTCCAACCGGACGTGCCGCCGCATCCATGTGGTCGGCACCGGTCTGGTGATCGCGGCCTTCCTGGCCTTCTGCGTTACGCGCAATCCCTGGTGGCTGCTGGCCATGCCGATCGTCGGCTACGGCTTCGCCTGGGTCGGGCATTTCTTCTTCGAGAAGAACAGGCCGGCGACCTTCAAATATCCGCTGTGGAGCCTGATGGGCGACTTCCGCCTGTTTTTCGAGACGGTGACGGGCAGGCGGAAGTTCTGACGTCCGCCCCGTGCGAGAGGCATGAAAAAGGCGGCTGGATCGCTCCAGCCGCCTTTTTCATCATGCCTGTGAACGGCCTCAGTTCGAGGCGTTCTCCCAGGCCGGGGGGCAGCCCTGGAAGTCGCCGGCGTCGGCGATGGTCAGGGTCTTCATGTTCAGGCTCTGGGCCTGGCGCATCGAGCCGCGGCCGTGGCCGGTGTAGAGATCGATCTTGGCGCCCTTGATCGCGCCGCCGGTGTCCGAGGCGTACCAGTAACCGTCGTGGCGGGTGCCGTCGGCCAGGCGCAGGCCGACCGTTTCACGAATGAAGAGGCGGGTGCGGCGCGGGATGACGCGCGGGTCGACGGCGACCGTGCGCATGGCGATCGGACGGCAACCGAGCGAGTCGTTGCCCGTCGCGCCGCCGCCGCCTGCGTGATAGAGGCGGGCTGAGGCGCGCCAGTCGGGATCGCCTTCCATCAACTCGGCCTGTTCGGCCGAAAGGGCGGAGGCTTCGACGGAACCTTCATCCGCCGCGGGGGTTTCCACGACCGCAGCCGCCTCCAGGGCGACGACGGCTTCATAGGGCTGGGGCTCTCCGGAACCGGAGAGGGCGGCCCAAAACATGGCCAACGCGGCGGCTGTGTTCAGCATCGAACAGACTCAGGAAGCACCGGCCCCGACACGATCCGGCGCGGGCTATGTCGCTTTCAATTGTGGCGAAACCGTGTCGCTTGAGATCAGGCGCATCCTTTCGGTGTGATTAACAGCGATGTCATCCACAGGCGGATCAGCATATCGCCCAATTGTCACAGCATATGTGGCGGCAACGAAATCAATATTCGACGTATCTGACTTCTATACTGTAGCGATAAGCTGTCCGGTTAACGTCTTTGTCGGGGCATGTAACACTTTATTTCCAAGAAATGCTGTCGATGAACCCAAGATAACGGCGGCGTGATCGTGCGGCCACGCATGGGCATGAGCGGGTGGAGGCGAGCGCCGGAATGGGATAAGCCGTCGTTTCCCTTTCCGAATTTTCCGCCGGTGTTCCCCGATGAAGCGTCAAGTCAAACGCCTGATGATCTCCGCCGCCGCCGTCATGCTGGTCGCCGCGCCCGCCGTCCACGTCGGCGCCTGGGGAAGTTCGGGGCACCGTGTGATCGGTGTCGCCGCCATGCGCCACCTGCCGGGCGACCTGCCGGCCTTCCTGCGCACGGCCGGGGCCGCCGCCGACGTCGGCGAATATTCGCGCGAGCCCGACCGCTGGAAGGGCGCGGGTCAGCCGCATGACCGCGAGCGCGACACGGCCCACTTCGTCGACATGGACGACCAGGGGCGGGTGATGGACGCGCGCGGCATGACTATGGCCGAGCTGCCGCGCCTGAAATCGGAATACGACGCCGCCCTGATCCGCGCGGGTCTGGACGTGGATAAGGCGGGCTATCTGCCCTACGCGATTATGGACGCCTGGCAGAACCTGGAGCGGGACTTCGCCTACTGGCGCGTCCTGACCGCCGCGGAGGCGCGCGAGGCCGATCCGGGCAAGCAGGCCTGGTACAAGGCCGATCGCGAGCGTCGCGAGGCCCTGATCCTGCGCGACATCGGCGTGCTGAGCCACTATGTCGGCGACGCCTCTCAGCCGCACCACACGACCATTCACTTCAACGGCTGGGCCGGGGAAAACCCCGAGGGCTTCACCACCTCGCGCCGCACCCACGGCGATTTCGAAGGGGCCTTCACCAGCCGCGTCCTGCGTCTGGATGCGGTGGAGGCGGCCATGGCGCCGCCGAACGTCGAGGGCTTCGATCTGCGCGCCCGCACGGCGGCTCAACTGAACGCCACCCTGGCGACGGTGACGCCCTTCTACCGGCTGGAGAAGGCTGGGGCCTTCAAGGACACGGACCCGCGCGGCGCCGTCTTCGTCGCCGAGCGCCTGGCGGCCGGGGCGTCGGAACTGCGCGACTTCGTGACCGCCGCCTGGCGCGTCTCGGCTGGCAGCTCCGTCGGCTGGCCGGCGGTCAAGGTGGCCGAGGTCGAGGCTGGGCGGGTCGACCCCTGGATCTCGATGATCGGCGACGACTGACGCCTTCTTACTTCTCCCCTTGCGGGAGAAGGTGGCCCGGAGGGCCGGATGAGGGGTGTCTGCGCAAAGGTCCGAGAGGAACCTTCGTCCGTCAGGCTTCGTCTGCCGCCTTCTCCCTCAAGGGGAGAAGGGGTAAGGACCGCCCATGACTGAACTCACGCCCCCCGTCGTCATCCTCGACAAGTCCCAGATGGCCGACAACATCGGCTCGGTCGCCCGGGTCATGGCCAATTTCGGCCTGTCGGAACTGCGGCTGGTCAGCCCGCGCGACGGCTGGCCCCAGGATCGCGCCTGGGCCACGGCGTCCGGCGCGGACTGGGTGCTGGAAGGGGTGAAGGTGTTCGACAGCGTGGCCGAGGCCATGGCCGACCTGAACACCGTCTTCGCCACCACCGCTCGCCCGCGCGAGACGCGCCAGCCGGTCCGCACCCCGCGCGAAAGCGCCCGCATCCTCTATGACGACACGGCGTCGGGTCTGAAGACCGGCCTGCTGTTCGGCGGCGAGCGCGCGGGGTTGGAGACGACCGACATCGCCCTGTGCGCCGGGATCGTCACCATCCCGATCGACCCCCGGCACCATTCGCTGAACCTGGCCCAGGCCGTGGCGATCAACGCCTATGAGTGGCGCACCCTGATCCTGGACGCTCCGCCGCCGCGCTTCCGCGAGGGCGATCCGCCGGCGTCGAACGACCTGCTGCTGGGCATGTACGAGCATTTCGAGGCCGAGCTGGAGGCGGGGGGCTTCTTCCATCCGCCCGAGAAGAAGCGCTCCATGAGCCAGAACCTGAGGGTCATGCTGGGCCGCGCCGCCTTCACCGAGCAGGAGGTCGCCACCATGCGCGGCGCCGTCCACGCCCTCGCCAAGGGGCGGGGCCGGGTGCTGGCCAAGCTGGCCGAGAAACGCGCGACGGAAGCGAAGGGCGAGTGAAGCTCGCCCTCGTCTATCCCCTGGCCGCCCTGGCCGAGATCGGCGGCTGTTTCGCCTTCTGGGCCTGGCTCAAGCTGGACCGCTCGCCGGTCTGGCTGGTTCCCGGCGTGATCAGCCTGATCGCCTTCGCCTGGCTTCTGACCCTGGTTCCCAGCGATGCGGCGGGTCGGGCCTTCGCGGCCTATGGCGGAGTCTATATCTGCGCGTCTCTGGCCTGGATGGCCCTGGTGGAGAAGACGACGCCGGATCGCTGGGACCTGATCGGCGGGGCCGTCTGCCTGATCGGGGCCGGGCTCATCCTGTTCGGGCCGCGCGGCTGAACGCCTCCCCTGCGAAGCGGGGGAGGAGCTTACGGTCAAAGGCTGGCCAGGAAGGGCGGCAGGACCTGCGTCGCCGGGCCGTAGACGCCCTCGTCGAACAGGCGGGCGCCGGGCGTCGGCTCCAGGTTGATCTCCACCGTCCGGGCCCCGGCCATGCGCGCCGACTGGACGAAGCCCGCCGCCGGATAGACCGCGCCCGAGGTGCCGATGGACAGGAAGAGGTCGCACCGCTCCAACGCCGCCTCGATCCGCTCCATCTCCAGCGGGATTTCTCCGAACCAGACGATGTGCGGGCGCATGCGGCCGCCGGGATGATGCGGCGACGGATGATCGGCCAGGAGATCGCCGGGCCAGTCGCTGACCACGCCCGAGGCGGTGCAGCGCGCCTTCAGCAGTTCGCCGTGCATGTGGATCAGTTCGAACCTCTTGGCGGGGGCGACCTCGGCGTGGGCGCGGTCGTGCAGGTCATCCACGTTCTGCGTCACCAGCAGGAAGCCGCCGTCCCAGCGCGCGGCCAGATCGGCCAGGGCGCGATGGGCGGCGTTGGGCTGAACGTCGCCTAATCGCCGCCGCCGCTGGTTGTAGAAGTCCTGCACCAGAGCAGGGTCAGCCGCGAACCCCTCGGGCGTCGCCACCGCCTCGATGCGATGCCCCTCCCACAGCCCGTCCGAGGCGCGGAAGGTCGGCACGCCGCTCTCGGCGGAGACGCCGGCGCCGGTCAGGACGACGAGGTTCATCGGTTGGTTCTCCGTTGGCGTCGCTGATGCGCCAGCAGGCTTTCGGACGCGGCGTACTCAAGCGGAAGGTCAAACTTGGCGCGGCGATCATAGTCGCGAGCGTTCTTGATGTTGGTGGCCCGGATCAACCGCCAAGCCCTCCATCCAATGAAACTTGCCGAAATGACGGTCCACGCCAGGCCCAGCAACCAAGCCGTCCAGGGCAGGGAGGCGACGAAATGGTGAAAGAGGATGAGCGGCGGGAACATTGCGAACGGAACGGCGGCCAACAGGTCGTGGCGTCGAATGTCCAATGGGCCGATCTCAAGGCGCGGCGTTCGACAGCAGGGCGTCCACCAGACGACGAACTTTCAGATAGGCGAGACTCAGGCTCTGCATCGTCGTCAGTCTAGCCCTGATTCCGATCGACCGCCGCTGACAGCCGCTCATGCAGCCAGTCGATCATGGCGCGGACCTTGGGCGGGACGTGGCGGGGGTGGGGGTGGACGGCCCAGACGCCTTCGTCAGGCGGGCGTTGGTCGTCGAGCAGGGAGACGAGGGCGCCGGACGCCAGAGCCTCGGCCACGTAGAAGTCGGGCAACTGGCACAGGCCGAGGCCTTGCAACGCCGCGTCCAGCACCGCCGCGCCGGAGTTGCAGCGCCAACGGCCGGAGGGGCGAAGGCTGACCTCGCGCCCGGCCTCGGTGAAGCGCCAATGTTCGGACGAGCCGATCAGGCCGTCGTGGCTGGCGATCTCGGACAGGTCGCGCGGGGCGCCGCGCCGGGCCAGATAGTCCGGGCTGGCGCACAGGATCAGCCGCCGCGACGCCAGGCGTCGCGCCATCAGGCGGGAGTCGGTCAGGTGGCCGAACCGCACCGCCAGATCATAACCGTCGCCGACCAGGTCACGCAGGCGGTTGTCGAGGTCCAGTTCGATCCGCAGTTCCGGGTTCTGGCGTGCGAAGGCGTTGACGGCGGGAGCGATGAACCGCTCGCCGTAGGAGACGGAACAGGTCATGCGCAGCAGGCCGCGCGGGGCCTGATCGTCCGGCTGAACGGCGGCCAGGGCCTCGTCGCGCTCGTCGATCAGGCGGCGACAGCGGGCCAGGAAGTCGCGGCCGGCGTCGGTCAGTTCGACCCGGCGGGTGGTGCGATGGAGCAGGCGGGTCTGCAGGCGATCCTCCAGCCGGGCGATCTCGCGGCTGACGGCGGAGGTCGACAGGCCCAGCCGCTTGGCGGCGGCCGAGAAACTGGCCTGTTCGGCGACAGCGGTGAATTCGTCGATCCCGTCCCAACGGCTCATCGGGACGTTCGATCATGATTGTTGCATTACGACAATAATGTTTTGCGGTCGTCGCCATATCCGCCCCGCCGCGACGGGCGTAGAACAGACGCCAATTCAGTCACCTCATGCCCCTGAAGCAGCGAGCGACCGCGTCGCGAGCGTTAGGGGCGTCCGAAGGACCACTCACCATGAAAACCCGCGCCGCCGTCGCGTTCGAAGCCAAACGCCCGCTCGAGATCGTCGAGGTCGATCTGGAGGGCCCGCGCGCGGGCGAGGTGCTGATCGAGATCAAGGCCACGGGGGTCTGCCACACTGACGCCTATACGCTGGACGGTCTGGACTCCGAGGGCATCTTCCCGTCGATCCTGGGCCATGAAGGCGCAGGCGTGGTGGTCGAGGTGGGGCCGGGTGTGACCAGCCTCGCGGTCGGCGACCATGTCATCCCGCTCTACACGCCGGAATGCCGTCAGTGTAAGTCGTGCCTGAGCCGCAAGACCAACCTGTGCACCTCGATCCGGGCGACGCAGGGCAAGGGTCTGATGCCCGACGGCTCCAGCCGCTTCAGCTACAAGGGTCAGGCCATCGCCCACTACATGGGCTGCTCGACCTTCTCGAACTACACCGTCCTGCCCGAGATCGCGGTGGCCAAGATCCGCAAGGACGCCCCCTTCGACAAGGCCTGCTATATCGGCTGCGGCGTGACGACGGGCGTGGGCGCCGTGGTCAACACGGCCAAGGTCGAGCCGGGCGCCAAGGCCGTGGTCTTCGGTCTGGGCGGCATCGGCCTGAACGTCATCCAGGGGCTGAAGCTGGTCGGGGCCGACATGATCGTCGGCGTCGACATCAACGGCGACAAGGAGGAATGGGGCCGCCGCTTCGGCATGACCCATTTCGTCAATCCCAAGGACGTCTCCGACGTGGTGGCCCATCTGGTCGAGCTGACCGACGGCGGCGCCGACTATACCTTCGACTGCACCGGCAACACCGTGGTCATGCGTCAGGCGCTGGAAGCCTGCCATCGCGGCTGGGGCGAGAGCATCGTCATTGGCGTGGCCGAGGCGGGCAAGGAGATCGCCACCCGTCCGTTCCAACTGGTCACCGGCCGTGTCTGGAAGGGCTCGGCCTTCGGCGGCGCGCGCGGCCGCACCGACACGCCGAAGATCGTCGACTGGTACATGGACGGCAAGATCGAGATCGACCCCATGATCACCCACACCCTGCCGCTGGAACGCATCAACGAGGCCTTCGACCTGATGCACGAAGGCAAGAGCATCCGTTCGGTGATCGTCTTCTAATCAGGAAGGATACGCGATGAGTGACTGGAAGCTGCCGTGGAGCGGGGCCTGCCTGTGCGGTCGGGTGCAGGTCCATGTGACGGAGGCGCCGGTTTTCGCCTCCGCCTGTCACTGTCGCGCCTGCCAGAAGCTGACGGGCGGGGCCTATTCGCTGACCCTGATGCTGCCGGCCTCGGGGCTGTCGGTGGAGGGCGAGACGGAGATCGGCGGTCTGCACAATCCTGTGCCGGAGCATCACTTCTGTCCCTCGTGCAAGACCTGGCTGTTCACGCGCGGCATAGCCGACGGGCAGTTCGTCAACCTGCGGCCCAGCCTGCTGGACGACGGGGCCTGGGTGCGTCCCTACGCCGACACCTATGTGACGGAGCGACTGTCGGGCGCCCAGTCCGGCGCCCGGATCGGCTATCCGGAATTCCCGCCGGTCGAAGACTACGCCGAACTGATGAGCGGCTATGCCCGTGAAGGCGTGCGGCCGGATTGAGCAGCTGCAGCAATAGTCAGTTGCCAAAAGAAACTTTAAAGGCTTAGCTTGCCGCGCTCGGCGAAGGGCCGGGTCTTCTGGGAGGATGAAACATGTTCACTCACGTCACGCTCGGCGCCAACGACGTCGAGGCGTCGCGCAAATTCTATGACGCGGTGCTCGGCGCCCTGGGCCATCAGCCCGGCGTGCCCAGCGAGGTGCCCATGCCCGGCGTCTGGTACATGACGCCGCGCGGCATGCTAGGCGTGGTCACGCCGCGCGACGGTCAGGCCGCCTGCCACGCCAACGGCGGCACCATCGGCTTCGCAGCGCCGAACCCGGAAGCCGTCATCGCCTTCGCCGAGGCCGGGGTTGCGGCGGGCGGCGTGGCCATCGAGGATCCGGCGGGTCCGCGCAGCACGGCGTTCGGCGTCATGCACCTGGCCTATCTGCGCGATCCGTCGGGCAACAAGGTCTGCGCCGTTCACCGGGCGAGCTGAGGATTGAAGCGATGAAGACGAAGGCGGCGGCGTGGGCGGGGCTGGCGACGATCGGGCTGTCCCTGGGATTGGCCGCATGCGATCGTGCCGGCGGCAGGTCCGACGCGCCGCCTTCGGCTTCGGCTCCGGCGGAAGCCTGGGCCGGCAAGGACGTGGTCCTCTATCTGCCCGATCCCGTCATGAAGAAGCGGGTCGAGGTCTCGGTCCTGTCGCCCTATGTGCAGGCGGCGGGGACGGCGGCCGAGGGCGCCGTGCGCGCCGCGCCGGTTCAGCCCGGCGCCTCGGGCATGCTGCTGCTGATGGTCAAGCCGGGCGGACGGGCCAGGGCCTGGGTCGTCACCGGCGAACCGGCGCCTTCGCCTGAAACCGTCGCGGCCGTGGTCAAGGCGGTCGAGTCCCTGCCTGCGCCCGCCGTGCGCGAGGGACCGATTCTGGTCGGGATCGGCTTCGACGCCTGGGGCGGCGGCCCTCCGCCCGCCGGGGCCAGCCCGCCGATCCCGCGCGACTGGTATGGGCATTTTGCGAAGGACGGCGGCCTGCTGGACGACGCCTTCATGGCCCGCGTCTGGCCCGACTGATCGGAGTTTGAGTTGATGGAAACGATCAAGAGCCACATCGTCTACGGCGGGACCCTGCGCTATCTGAAGCACGACAGCGCGACCACCGGCACGTCCATGACCCTGTCGGTCTTCGTTCCGGCAGGCGAAGGCCCGTTCCCGGTCCTGATCTGGCTGTCGGGCCTGACCTGCACCGAGGACAATTTCACGACCAAGGCTGGGGCCTACAAGGCCGCCGCCAAGCACGGCGTCATCATCGTCGCGCCGGACACCTCGCCGCGCGGCGAGGGCGTGGCCGACGACCCCGCCTATGATATGGGCCAGGGCGCGGGCTTCTATATCGACGCGACGCAGGCGCCCTGGACGCCGCATTTCCGCATGGAATCCTATGTCGTGGGCGAGTTGATCGCCCTGATCGACGCCGGGTTCCCGACCACCGGGACGCGCTCCGTCTTCGGCCACTCCATGGGCGGACATGGGGCGCTGACGCTGGCCTTGCGTCATCCCGAACTGTTCCGGTCGGTCTCGGCCTTCGCGCCGATTTCGTCGCCGACCCGCTGTCCCTGGGGCGAGAAAGCCTTCAGCGCCTATCTGGGGGCGGACCGCGCGGCGTGGGCCGGGCACGACGCGGCCTTGCTGATCGAAGGCGGGGCTGCGACCGGCGTCTATGACGACATCCTGGTGGATCAGGGCGAGGCCGATCCCTTCCTGGTCGAGCAGCTGAAGCCGGAACTGCTGAAAGCGGCGGCGGAAAAGGCGGGGCAGGGGCTGACCCTGCGCATGCAGCCGGGCTATGATCACTCCTACTTCTTCATGGCCAGCTTCGTGGACGACCACGTGGCCTTCCATGCGACCCGCCTGAAAGCCTGAGACTTCAATGACCGACGCCGCCCCGAACTTCGACCACGTGGACTTCGACGCCCTGTTCGCCGCCCTGTGCAGCGAGGTCGGTTTCTGCCTGCATGAAAAGGGTCAGAAGAAGGTGGTCGAGGCCCTGCCGCGCGGCCTGGACGCCGCGATGAAGGCGGTTCTGGCGGCCGAAGGCGTGGACGAACCGAATGCTCCGGGGGACCTGAAGAAGGCCGTGCGCGACTGTATCAAGAGCCACGTCCAGAAGGACTGATCCTCTTTCTTCCCCAGCATGGATGAAACTTCATCCGCTGAAGCCTTGCGGGCGGCGAAGGCTCCGCTAGCATCCGCGCCAAAATCGCTTTGGAGGGAAGCTCATGATGGATCGTCGCAAGCTGTTGATGTCGGTCGCCGCGGGAGGGGCCCTGGCCGCCGTCGGCCCGGTTCGCGCCCTGGCCCAGACCGCCGCCGCGCCCGCCGCCGGGGCCGCCTCGGCCCAGTTCCTGGCCCTGTTGGACAAGATCGCGCAGGAGATGATCCTGTCGGATCCAGAGACCCTGACCATGCTGGGCATGGATCGCGGGCCGATGGCGCAGGCGCGCTTCAAGCTGAGCGACCGGTCCCAGGCCAAGGTCGACGCCGACAAGGTCAAGTTCACCGACGCCATGAAGGCGGTGAAGGCCATCGACCGCAAGGCCTTGGGCACGGACGAACAGGTCTACTACGACACCCTGGAGTTCTTCGGCGACACGGTGATGGACGGCTACCGCTTCCCTTACGGCGGCGGCTTCTCGCCCTCGCCCTATGTCGTCAGCCAACTGGGCGGCGCCTATCAGCAGATCCCCGACTTCCTGGACAGCCAGCACCGCCTCGACACGCCGGACGACGCCGAGGCCTATCTGTCGCGTCTGTCCGACTTCGCCAAGGGGCTGGACGACGAGCGGGCGCGGATGCAGGCCGAGTTCGCGGCCGGGGCCGTGCCGCCGGACTTCGTCATCGACCGCACCCTGACCCAGATGGGCGCCATCACCGGCACGCCCGCGGCCGACTCGGTCATGACCCGGTCCCTGGCGCGCAGGACGGCGGCGAACAATATTCCGGGCGAGTGGGCCGCGAAGGCCCAGGCCATCCTGACCAACGAGGTCTATCCGGCCATACAGCGCCAGGCTGACGCCCTGAAGGCCGTGCGTCCGAACGCGACCCATGACGGCGGCGTCTGGCGTCTGCCGGACGGCGAGGCCTACTACCGCTTCGGGCTGAAATACTACACCACCTCCTCGATGACGCCGGACGAGGTGCATCAGATGGGTCTGGAACAGGTGGCCGAAATCTCGGCCCGCACCGACGCCCTGCTGAAGGCGCAGGGAATGACCCAGGGCTCGGTCGGCGCCCGCGTCGCTGCGCTCGGCAAGGATCCGCGCTTCCTCTACCCGAACACGGACGCCGCCAAGGAAGAGCTGATCAAGGAACTGAACGCCCAGATGGTCGCCATCCAGGCGCGCATGCCGGAATACTTCGGCCGCCTGCCCAAGTCGCCGTGCGACATCAAGCGCGTGCCGGTCGCGATCGAGGCCGGTGCGCCGGGCGGATATTACCAGTCGCCGGCCTTGGACGGCTCGCGTCCGGGCGCCTACTACATCAATCTGCGCGACACGGCCGAATGGCCCAAGTGGACCCTGCCGACCCTGACCTATCACGAGGCGGTTCCGGGCCACCACTTCCAGATCGCCCTGCAGCAGGAGAAGCCGGACACCCCGCTGTTGATGAAGGTCATGGGCTTCTCGGCCTACTCCGAGGGCTGGGGCCTGTACGCCGAGCAACTGGCGGACGAGATCGGCGCCTATGAGAACGACCCCTTCGGCCAGATCGGCTATCTGCAGTCGCTGATGTTCCGCGCCGCGCGCCTGGTCGTGGACTCCGGCTTGCACCACAAGCGCTGGAGCCGCGAACAGGGCATCCGCTACATGGTCGACACTCTGGGCGACCAGGAATCTAGCATCGCCACCGAGGTCGAGCGCTACTGCGTCTGGCCGGGCCAGGCGTCCAGCTACAAGGTCGGCCACACCACCTGGGTCCGCCTGCGTGAAGACGCCAAGCGCCGCCTGGGCGCCCGCTTCGACATCAAGGGCTTCCACGACACGGGCCTGAACCTGGGCGGCGTGCCGCTGACGGTTCTGGAGCGTGCGATGAACGCCTGGACCCCCGCCTGACCGTTTGAAGGCGACGGGCGCGCCGGCCCGATGTGCATGCGTAGCGGGAGGCGTCCGGCGCGGCGCCGCCCGTTCGGAAGGGTATCCTGATGATCGATCGCCGCAGTCTTCTGCTGTCCGCCGCCGCCACGGCCGCTGTTTCGCCGGGCCTGGCCCAGGCGGCCGTCGCTGAAGACGCCGACGGTCGCCTGAACGCCCTTCTGGACGGCTGGTTCGAGGCCGACATCGACGAGGCCCCGGAATATGCGACCAACCTGGGCCTGGATCGCGGCGCCCGCGCCGGCCTGGCGTCGAAGCTGAGCGAGGCCGGCCCCGCCGCCATCCGCAAGGACCGCGACAAGGCGATCAACCGTTGGGCCATGCTGCGCGCCTTCGACCAGACAGGCCTGTCCCAGGCGGGCGCCTTGAACTACGCCATCGCCGCCTTCGGGCGCGAGACGGCGGCCGAGACGGCTCGCTTCGCCTATGGCGCCGGGCCGGGCCGTCCGTCGCCCTATGTCGTGACCCAGTTGTCGGGCGCCTATTTCGAGACGCCGGACTTCATGGACAACCAGCACCGCATCGAGGACGCGGCGGGCGCCGACGCCTTCCTGTCGCGCCTGGACGCCTTCGCCGGGGTGCTGGACGGCGAGACGGACAAGGTGCGCGAGGACGCCGGGCTGGGCGTCGTCCCGCCCGACTTCATCATCGACCGCATGCTGCCGCAGATCCGCGCGCTGCGCGACGCCTCGGCCGCCGACATGGCCATGATCAAGTCACTGGCGCGCAAGACCGCCGCCCTGAACCTGACGGGTTATGAGGCGCGCGCGGCCGCCATCGTGGACCAGAAGGTCAAACCCGCCCTGGCGCGCCAGGTCGAGGCGCTGGAGAAGATCCGCCCGAGCGCCGTCCATGACGCGGGCGTCTGGCGCCTGCCTGACGGCGAGGCCTTCTACGCGGCCGGGCTGAAGTCCAACACCACCACCACCCTGAGCGCCGCCGAAATCCACCGGATGGGCCGTGAGCAGGTGGCCGAGATCAGCGCCGAGATCGACGCCATCCTGAAGTCGCAGGGCTATACGCAGGGAACCGTGGGCGAACGCGTCCAGGCCCTGAACAAGGACCCGGCCCAGCTCTTCCCCAATACGGATGCGGGCAAGGAGGAACTGCTGGTCTGGCTGAACCAACTGGTCGCCCAGTTGGAGCCGAAACTGCCGACGGTCTTCGGGCGCTTGCCGAAGTCGCATGTCGAGATCCGGCGCGTGCCTGTGTCGATCCAGTCGGGCGCGCCGGGCGGATATTATCAGGGGCCGCCGCTGGATGGGTCGCGACCCGGCGCCTACTACATCAACCTGCGTGACAGCGGGAACTGGCCCCGGTTCGCCCTGCCGACCCTGACCTATCACGAGGCCTCGCCGGGCCATCACCTGCAGGTGGCGCTGCAGCGCGAGTCGGGCGAACTGCCGCAATGGCGTCGGGCCAGCGGCTTCTCGGCCTATAACGAGGGCTGGGCGCTGTACGCCGAGGCGGTGGCGGCCAACGACCTGAACGTCTACGCCGACAATCCCCTGGGCCGCGTCGGCTTCCTGATGTCCTATCTGTTCCGGGCGGTGCGCCTGGTGGTCGACACCGGCATCCATCATGAGCGCTGGAGCCGCGAACAGGCGGTCGAGTACATGGCGGCCTCGGGCGCCAAACCGCTGGACGCCTCCAACAGCGAGATCAATCGCTATTCCGTCTGGCCGGGCCAGGCCTGCGCCTACAAGGTCGGCCACACGGTCATCGCCCGCCTGCGCAAGGAGGCGGAGGCCAAGTCGGGCTTCGACCTGCGCGCCTTCCACGACAAGGTGCTGGTGAACGGTTCCCTGCCGCTGGCGGTGCTGGAAGCCCAGATGCGGCGCTGACGCGCAACTGAGCCCTGAAACGAAAGACGGCCCGGACGTTCGCGCGTCCGGGCCGTTTTCATGTCCGGCGTCGCGGTGCGGTCAGATCGCCGCGCGCCAGGTGGTCGGCCACAGTTCCTGGGGCACGGCCGTGCAGCTCGGCATGGTCTTCTCGTCCAGCAGGGCGAAGCCTTCGCCGGTCCAGGCCCAGGTTCCCATGCGGCCGCAGTCGCCGATTCCGCGTCCCCGACCGAAGGCGAACAGGGTGCGGCTTTTGGGCTCATAGCGGCTGTTGACCAGTTCCTCTTCGCTGCCGTTCGCCGTGGGGAAGCTGACCAACCGGGGCGCGGTCCCGTCCGCCGGGGTGATGAAATAGACCTGGTTGAAGTTGTAGGCGCCCTCGCCGCAGGGGACGCTCCACAACAGTTTGTCCTGGGCCAGGCGGGACACTTCGATATCCGGGTCGAACCGTTCGCCCGTGCGAGACTCGGCCAGGCACTCCTTCACCTTGGGGTGGGCCAGGAGGGCGGGCGACAGGTCGTCCTGCACCAGGCCGTTCTGGGAGACGGCGGCGGCGATGACGACGCGCGGCGCGGCGGGGACGGCGGGCACGCTGGAGGCCGGGCGGTCGCCGCGACGGATCAGGGCGGTGGTCGTGCCCAGTCGTCCCTGACGCTCGTCGATCCACAGGAAGGCGGCGGCGGCCCCGCCCAGGCTGACCCTAATCTGCTTGTCGCCGCGTCTGACGGCCACGGAGGAGCCGTTCCCCAGGTCCTGCAGCAGCTGGGCCGAAGGCGTCTTGAAGGCGATGACGTCGCCTTCCTCATCCATCTTGGTGTTCTCGCCCGCATAGCGGCGACCGTCGATGACGGCGTGAACCGAACCCTCGCCGTCTTCCAGACCCCAGCCGCCCATATGGACCACGGGGCGGGCGTCCGGACCGGGGTCCAGGGTGACCAGGACGAAGCCCATGTGGTTCGCGCCCGGGCCGAAGGCCACGCAGTGGTTGGTGTTGTCGCAGGTCGCGGTCCAGTCGCGGAAGTCGCGTGTCACGCTGGGCGGATTGGCGACGGCGGCCTGGACGGCGGGAGCGGCGGCCGGTTCAGCGGCGGCGGCCTGCGCCGCCGGGGTTTCCGACGTGGCCGCGGCCTTTGGATTCTTGCAGGCGACGAGCGCGAGGGGGAGGAGGGCGACGGAGGCGGCGAACCGCAGGCGGCTAAGCGTCATCAGGCGTTCCATGCGTCTTGATCGATCGGCGACGGTAAGCGTAGCCGTGAATAGGGCAAGCGGGCGAGCGGCCGTTTCGTTCCGGCTTTTCCGCCTCGGCGTTTTCGCGACGGCCATGCGGCTTTCGTCCCCTTTGCGCCCGCGCTCGCGTCTCGCTATATGCCCTGCACCGAATTCCTTCCCTGAGAGACAGAGGCGTAAGCATGGCCAAGATCAAGGTCGCCAACCCCATCGTGGACATCGACGGCGACGAGATGACCCGGATCATCTGGCAGATGATCAAGGACAAGCTGGTCTTCCCCTATCTGGACCTGGACCTCGACTACTACGACCTCGGCATGGAAAACCGCGACGCCACCGACGACCAGGTGACGATCGACGCGGCCAAGGCCATCCAGAAGCACGGCGTCGGCGTCAAGTGCGCCACCATCACCCCGGACGAGGCCCGGGTGAAGGAATTCGGCCTGAAGAAGATGTGGAAGTCGCCGAACGGCACCATCCGCAACATCCTGGGCGGCGTCGTCTTCCGCGAGCCGATCATCTGCTCGAACGTGCCGCGCCTGGTGCCCGGCTGGACCCAGCCGATCGTCGTCGGCCGCCACGCCTTCGGCGACCAGTACAAGGCCACGGACTTCCTGGTTCCCGGTCCCGGCAAGCTGACGATCAAGTTCCAGGGCGAAGACGGCCAGGTCATCGAGCACGAAGTGTTCGACTTCCCGTCGTCGGGCGTGGCCATGGGCATGTACAACCTGGACGACTCGATCACCGAGTTCGCCCGCGCCAGCTTCTCGTTCGGCCTGCAGCGCAACTTCCCAGTCTATCTGTCGACCAAGAACACCATCCTGAAAGCCTATGACGGCCGTTTCAAGGACATCTTCCAGAAGGTGTTCGACGAAGAGTTCGCCGCTGAGTTCAAGGCCAAGGGCCTGACCTATGAGCACCGTCTGATCGACGACATGGTGGCCGCGGCCATCAAGTGGTCGGGCGGTTTCGTCTGGGCGTGCAAGAACTATGACGGCGACGTGCAGTCGGACGTCGTCGCCCAGGGCTTCGGCTCGCTGGGCCTGATGACCTCGGTGCTGATGACGCCGGACGGCAAGGTGCTGGAATCGGAAGCCGCCCACGGCACCGTGACCCGTCACTATCGCCAGCATCAGAAGGGCGAGGCCACCTCGACCAACTCGATCGCCTCGATCTACGCCTGGACGCGCGGCTTCTCGCACCGCGCCAAGCTGGACGACAACGCCGAACTGGCCGAATTCGCCGCCACCCTGGAACGCGTCGTGGTCGAGACCGTCGAGGCGGGCTTCATGACCAAGGACCTGGCCCTGCTGGTCGGCGATCAGCAGTCCTGGCTGACCACTGAAGGCTTCCTGGACAAGGTGTCCGAGAACCTGAAGAAGGCTCTGCCGGGCATCGGCTGAGGTTAGGCGCGACCTCGCGTTCAAGCAGCGCGAAGCGCGTTAGCGCACCAACCGCGCTCAAGCAGCGCGAAGCGCGGTAGCGCACCAAGAACAAGGCCCGTCGGATATTTCCGGCGGGCTTTTTTCGTTCCTGGACCTGCGTGAAAACCCGCCATTGAGCCCAGGCTCGAACCATGTCCTTATGAAGGTTAAGGGTTTTCGGCGTCGTGTCGTCATCCCGTCGCGTTCGTAAGGCAGGGGAGGGCCCATGAACCGTAAACTGATGATCCGCCTGGGGATTGGGGCGGCGGGGCTGTTCGTCGCGGCCTATGGTCTTTCGCCCCTGCTGGCGGCGAAGTCCCTGGTGCAGGCGGCCAAGGCGGGGGACGAAACGGCGCTGGAGCGCAAGGTCGACTTTCCGGCCTTCCGGCAGAGCCTGAAGGACGAACTGAACGCCCAGATGATGGCCGAGATGCGCAAGGAGGCGAAGGCCAAGGGCGACGACGGCCTAGCCGCGCTGGGCATGCTGCTGGGACCGGCCATCGTGGGCGGGGCGGTGGACGTCTTCGTCACGCCCCAGGCCATATCCATGATGGTCAAGGAAGGCCAGGCGCCGGGGCCGGACTTGGCCAGGTCGGCCGTCTCGCCGCCGAAGCCCAAGGACGCGGAAAAGGTGCGTCAGTCCTGGGGTTATCGCGACCTGGACACCTTCGCCGTCACCCTGACCAAGGAGGACAAGCCGGACGAGAAGATCGCCCTGCTGATGAAGCGTCGGAACCTGTTCAGCTGGAAGCTGGCGGCGGCGGACCTGGGCGATCCGGAGTGAAGAGGGAGGGCTGAAGTCAGCCGAAGAAAAAGGGCGGCGCATCCGATGCGCCGCCCTTTCCTGTCTGGGGTTGTAGAGCGATCAGCCCTTCAGGGCCGCCCGGACGGCGTTCAGGCCCTCTTCTGCCTTGGAGCCGTCGGGGGCGCCGCCTTGGGCGAAGTCGGGCTTGCCGCCGGCGCCCTGGCCGCCCATGGCGATGACGGCCGCGCGGGCCAGGTCGGCCGCATTGACCTTGCCGGCCAGATCGCTGGTGGCGGCGACCGTGACCGCCGCCTTGCCGTCCGTCACGCCGACCAGGGCGACGACGCCCGTGCCGACCTGCTTGCGGAAGTCCTCGGCCACGCCGCGCAGGCCCTTGCCATCGACGCCGTCCAGGACGCGGGCGATCAGCTTGACGCCGTTGATCTCTTCCGGCGCGGCGTTGGCGCTGGAGCCGCCGAGGGCCAGTTGCTTCTTCAGGTCGGCGACCTGCTTCTCCAGAGCCTTGCGCTCGGCGCTCAGGGCCTCGACGCGGGCCGGAACCTCGGCGGGCTGGATCTTGAAGCCCTGGGCCAGTTGGCGGGCGACATTGGCCTGATCCAGCAGGAAGCGGCGGGCCGCCTCCCCGGTCAGGGCCTCGACCCGGCGCACGCCGGCGGCGACGCCGCCCTCGGAGACGATCTTGAACAGGGCGATGTCGCCGGTGCGGAAGACGTGGGTGCCGCCGCACAGTTCGACCGAATAGGCCCCTTGCCCGGTCAGGGCGCGGCCGATGGTCAGGACGCGGACCTCGTCGCCGTACTTCTCGCCGAACAGGGCCACGGCGCCGGCCGCGATGGCGGCGTCGGGCGTCATCAGTTCGGTGGTGACCGGGACGTTCTGGCGGATGACCGCGTTCACCTCGTCCTCGACGCGGGCGATCTCCTCGTCCGTCATCGGGGCGTTGTGGCTGAAGTCGAAGCGCATGCGGTCGGCGTCGACCATCTGGCCCTTCTGGGCCACGTGCGGGCCCAGGACGTTCTTCACGGCGGCGTGGAACAGGTGGGCGGCCGAGTGGTTGGCGCGGGTCGTGGGGCGCGAGCCCGGCTCGACCGTGGCGGTCACGACCGCGCCGGTCGCCAGCGAACCCTTGGTCACCTCAAGCGTGTGAACGTGCAGGTCGCCGCCGTGCTTCTTGGTGTCCAGGACGCGGCCTTCGCCGCCGTTCCAGACGAAGACGCCCTTGTCGCCCGCCTGGCCGCCGCCTTCGCCGTAGAAGGGGGTCTGGTTCAGAAGGACCTCGACCGTTTCGCCGGTTGCGGCCGAGGCGGCTTCCTCGCCGTCCTTGACGACGGCCAGGACCTTGCCCTCGCTGGTCTCGGACTCATAGCCGGTGAAGGCGGTGGCGCCGTGCTGGTCGCGCAGGGCCAGCCAGGCCCCGGCCGAAGCCGTCTGGCCCGAGCCCTTCCAGTGCTCGCGCGAGCGGTCACGCTGCTCGGCCATGGCGGTCTCGAAACCGTCGACATTGACGCTGAAGCCGCGACGGCGGGCTTCGTCCTGCGTCAGGTCCAGAGGGAAGCCGTAGGTGTCATAGAGGGTGAAGGCGGTCTGGCCGTCCAGCATGTCGCCGGCCTTGAAGCCGGTCGTGGCCTGATCGAACAGGTTCATGCCGCGGCCCAGGGTGGTGCGGAAGCGGATCTCTTCCTGCTTCAGCGTGTCCTCGATGAAGGCCTGGGCGCGGCCCAGTTCCGGATAGGCCTCGCCCATTTCCTGGACCAGGGTCGGCACCAGACGGTGCATCAGCGGGTCCTGGGCGCCCAGCAGGTGGGCGTGACGCATGGCGCGGCGCATGATGCGGCGCAGGACGTAGCCCCGGCCCTCGTTCGACGGGGTCACGCCGTCGGCGATCAGGAAGGCGGTCGAGCGCAGGTGGTCGGCGATGACGCGGTGCGACGGCGCGCGCTCGCCTTCGGCCTTCGTGCTGGTCAGTTCTTCCGAGGCGTTGATCAGGCTCTTGAACAGGTCGACTTCATAGTTGGAGTGGACGCCCTGCAGGACGGCGGCGATGCGCTCCAGACCCATGCCGGTATCGACGCTGGGCTTGGGAAGGTCGCGAACGATCTCGTCGTTCTCCTTCTCGTACTGCATGAAGACGTTGTTCCAGATCTCCACGAAGCGGTCGCCGTCTTCATCGGGGCTTCCGGGAGGACCGCCGAAGATGTGGTCGCCGTGGTCGTAGAAGATTTCGGTGCAGGGGCCGCACGGACCGCTGTCGCCCATGGCCCAGAAGTTGTCGGCCGTGGGGATGCGGATGATCTTCTCGTCCGCGAAGCCCGTGACCTTCTTCCAGATGTCGAAGGCCTCGTCGTCGGTGTGATAGACGGTGACCAGCAGGCGCTTGGGATCGAGGCCGAACTCCTTGGTCAGCAGGCCCCAGGCGCTCTCGATGGCGTGGTCCTTGAAATAGTCGCCGAACGAGAAGTTGCCGAGCATTTCAAAGAAGGTGTGGTGACGCGCGGTGTAGCCGACGTTGTCCAGGTCGTTGTGCTTGCCGCCGGCGCGCACGCATTTCTGCGACGAGGTCGCGCGCTTGTAGGGCGGGACGGCCGCGCCGGTGAAATAGTCCTTGAACGGCACCATGCCCGCGTTGACGAACAGCAGGGTCGGGTCGTTCTGCGGCACCAGCGGAGCCGACTGCACCTTCTCGTGGCTGTCGGCCGCGAAGTAGTCGAGGAAGGTGGAGCGGATCTGTTTCAGGCTGGTCATGGGCGTATCGCTCTAAGGAAATCGGGCGCGCGGGGAGAATATCGGAACGGGCGTCATATAGGGATTTTGCGCCGAACGCATCACTCGCGCGTGATCGCGTGGGCGAGGCGGCGCTTTTCGGGCGGACGGACCCTAGTCGTGCAGGCGATGCGGCGCGACGACGACCCCGTCCGCGTCGGCATAGAGCCAGTCGCCGGGTGTGAAGATGACGCCGCCGAAGGCCGTGGGGATGTCGATCTCGCCGATGGCGTCGCGGCCGGCGCGCAGGGGGATGGTCCCGATGGCCTTGATCCCCACCGACATGGCGTCGATCACGCCGCTGTCGCGGATGGCGCCGTGGACCACGATCCCGGCCCAGCCGTTGTCGACGGCCAGCTTGGCCAGGTTGTCGCCGACCAGGGCGCGCTTCAGCGAGCCGCCGCCGTTGACCACCAGGACCGCGCCCTGGCCGGGCCGCTCCAGCGTCTGACGGACCAGGGCGTTGTCGTCCAGAACGCTCAGGGTCCGGATCGGGCCGTGGAAGCTCGCGACCTTGCCGAAGGTGCGGAACGGAATATGGCAGACCTTCACCACGTCGGGATGGGCGTCGCAGAGATCGGCGGTGGCGGTGGACATGGAAGGCTCCGTTTCGTCGAGACGGACAGCTTGCCCGGCGCAGGGCGTCGCGACCAGTGGAGCGGGAAGGAAATCGAGCAGCCTGTTCAATCCTGGTCGAGGCCGGGGGGCGCGATCGCGGAGTCTGCTGCGGATAAAAAGAGGCCCGCCCGAGGTGCTCGGGCGGGCCTGTCTCCGTCTTGCCGGGCCCCGCGGGGTCGGTAGGCGGGTCGCGGGGCGACGGACGGAGAAGATCCTGGTCGTGACGAGGAGAGGCTGATCAGCCCTCCAGGTCCTGACCCTCGTCGGGTTCGGGCGATCCCAGCATGTCGTCGGCGATCTTGGCCGTGGACTGACGCACGGCCTTTTCGATGGCGGCGGCGATGTCCGGGTTGGCCTTGAGGAACTCCTTGGCGTTCTCGCGGCCCTGGCCGATGCGGGTGGAGTCGTAGGAGAACCAGGAGCCCGACTTCTCGATGACGTTGGCCTTGACGCCCAGGTCGATGATCTCGCCGATCTTGGACACGCCCTCGCCGTACATGATGTCGAACAGCACCTCGCGGAAGGGCGGGGCGACCTTGTTCTTGACCACCTTCACCCGGGTCGAGTTGCCGACCACCTCGTCGCGGTTCTTGATCGCGCCGGTGCGGCGGATGTCGAGGCGGACCGAGGCGTAGAATTTCAGGGCATTGCCGCCCGTGGTCGTTTCCGGCGAACCGTACATGACCCCGATCTTGTGACGGATCTGGTTGATGAAGATGACGATGCACTTGGACTTGGCGATCGAGGCCGTCAGCTTGCGCAGGGCCTGCGACATCAGCCTGGCTTGAAGGCCGGGCAGGCTGTCGCCCATCTCGCCTTCGATTTCGGCGCGCGGCGTCAGGGCGGCGACCGAGTCGACCACCACGATGTCCACGGCGCCCGAGCGGACCAGGGTGTCGGTGATCTCCAGCGCCTGTTCGCCGTGATCGGGCTGGGAGACCAGCAGGTCGTCCAGGTTCACGCCCAGCTTCTGCGCATAGGCCGGGTCCAGCGCGTGTTCGGCGTCGACGAAGGCGGCCACGCCGCCAGCCTTCTGGGCTTCGGCCACGGTGTGCAGGGCGAGGGTGGTCTTGCCCGAGGATTCCGGACCGAAGATCTCGATCACCCGGCCCTTGGGCAGGCCGCCGATGCCCAGGGCCATGTCCAGGCCCAGCGAGCCGGTCGAGATGCTTTCGATCTCATTGGCGACGCCGCCCTTGCCGAGCTTCATCACCGAGCCCTTGCCGAAGGCGCGATCGATCTGCGCGATCGCCGCCTCAAGAGCGCGTTGCTTTTCGCCGTCTTCTTTACCCACGAGTTTCAAAGCCGCCTGTGCCATTGGTTTTCTCTCCCTTGCCATGATTCCATTCTGGGCTTCGGGAGAGACCCGCCAGGACCCGCTCCCTCTGTGAGACGGACTATGTGCATGGTTTGTTCTGGTTCACAAGATGTTCTCATTTGCGCCGCGAGAACAAAATGCGACCTACGACCGATATTGACGTATGAATTTCAGCGCCAGAAGGGGCGGGCGGCGCGGAAACGCGCCTCGGCCTTGACGGCGGCGGCCAGCAGGGCGGTTTCGTCTCCCTCGCGGCGGCCGATGATGCGGCCGGCGGCGAAGGCGACGACGGGATCGTTCAGCCCGCTTTCAAAGGGAATGCGGTCGCGGGCCACGGCCAGGTCATTCAAGGCGCCCAGAGTTTCCTGCACGTCTTCCAGGGTCTTCAGATAGCGCCTGCGACGTTTCTTCGAGCCCTTGCCGAACAGGTCGCCGAAGAATTCGGCTCCGTAGCGCAGCCGCTTGGCCTGGATGCGCAGGCGATGCCGCTCCTCGGCCGACATCCGCGCCAGATCGCGGCCGCGCCGCGCGATCTTGCGATGAAGACCGTCCAGGGCCTGTTTCGCGAAGGCGTCGGCCGCCTGGTCCGGCAGGGACGCAGTTTCGACCCAGATCAGGGTCTCCAGCGCCAGGCGGGCGTAACGCGACGACTGCAGGCCGGCCATGACCCGATCATAGGCCTGGGTCCGGGCGGCCAGCAGGCTGCGTCCCAGGGGCGCCAGGTCGGGAGAGGGGGCGGCCAGGGCGGCGGGATGAAAGACCTCGCGGATGAAGACGTCCAGGTCGCGCGCGACGTCGCTCTCGTGCGCCAGCCATTTCAGCTCCGCTTCGATCCGTTCGCGCCCGGGCTTGTCCAGCAGGGGTCGGAAGATCGACAGGGCGGCTCGCAACCGACGCAGGCCCACGCGCATCTGGTGCACGGCCTCGGGGCGACGCGCCGTCCGCAACAGTTCGGCGTTGGCCGAGACCTGGGCCAGGCAGGCCAGGGCGATCCGGCGAAAGGCCTCGCCCGCGCTCGCATTGGGGGACAGAGGGGCGTGGACGGCCCCGTGCGGCGCCAGACGGGCGCCCAGGGCCAGTCGACGGCCGCGTTCCGATTTGGATTCGAAGACGGGAAAGACAGGCAGATCGTCGACCAGTCGCCGCGCCAGGTCGAACAGGGCCTGACGCGGCCCGGACTTCAACTCCAGTTCCAGTTCATAGACCGGCTCTCGTCGCTCGTCGGCGGACAGTTCGCCGGCGTCGAAGGCGGCCTCGATCTCGGCCCCGTCCGTGGCGGTCAGGCGTGTTCGGCGCACGACGGCGGAGACGAAGCGGGGCGACAGGGCCTTGCGGCGGCCCTTGAGCAGTCTGTGCGCCGGGGTGTGTTTCAGGGCGGCGAGATCCAGGCCCTCCTCGACCACCGGGACCTCCCACTCGTCGCGCGCTGTCTGACCGG
This sequence comes from Brevundimonas faecalis, assembly GCF_040549405.1. Taxonomy (NCBI): domain Bacteria; kingdom Pseudomonadati; phylum Pseudomonadota; class Alphaproteobacteria; order Caulobacterales; family Caulobacteraceae; genus Brevundimonas; species Brevundimonas faecalis. Next base: position 152,947 of record NZ_JBEPTF010000006.1, read on the forward strand.
GGGCGATCTGGCGCTTCAAGGTCTGGACGAAGCCGTTCCGCGTCGCGCGCACCCGCAGGCTGAAGCCGGCGGCGGCCAAGGCGTCGTCCGGGGTGTCGAAATAGGTCGAGCGCAGGCGGTCCGTCGTCTGCGCTCCCTGCAGCGCCGGATGCCCCGACAGGCGCACGACGGCGCCGGGGCCGAGGCGGAACTTCAGTTCGGTTTCCGTCGAGGACGAAGCCATGGGCCTATTCTAGGCTTCTCGTCGTCATCCCGGAAGCGGCGAAGCTAGGGGGCTCAGTCCCGCGCCACCTGGAAGCCGGCGAAGGACTGGCTGACCGGCATCAGCTCCAGGGCGTTGATGTTCAGGTGGGGCGGCAGGCTCGCGACCCAGAACAGGGTCTCGGCGATGTCCTCGCCCGTCATCGGCTGGGCGCCGCCGTACAGGGTGTCCGAGGCGGCCTGATCGCCGCCGGTGCGGACGAGGGTGAACTCGGTCTCGGTCATGCCGGGCTCGATGGAGGTGACGCGCACCCCCGTGCCGTGCAGGTCGGACCGCAGGCCCAGCGAGAACTGGCGCACGAAGGCCTTGGTCCCGCCATAGGCGTTGCCGCCCTTGTAGGGATAGGTCGCGGCCACCGAACTGATGTTCAGAATGGCGCCCTTGCGCGCGATCAGGCGGGGCAGCAGGCGGCGCGTGATGGTCACCAGACCGGTGATGTTGGTGTCGATCATCTGACGCCACTGGTCCAGATCGGCGTCCTGAGCGGCGGCCGTGCCGAGCGCCAGACCGGCGTTGTTGATCAGGACGTCGATGTCGCGGAAGCCCTCGGGCAGGGCGTCCAGGGCCGCGTCGATCGCGGCCTCGTCGCGGATGTCGAAGGCGATGGGATGGACCACGTCGGCGCCCAGTTCGGCGACCAGATCATTCAGGCGCTCAGCGCGGCGGCCGGTGGCGATGATCTTCCAGCCCGCCGAGGCGAAGCGGCGCGCCGAGGCCTGTCCGATGCCGGAGGTGGCGCCGGTGATGAGGACGGTTCCGCTCATGATCTGCTCCTGTTCGCTGTCGGGGCTGTCTAGCGCCGCTACGGAATGAAAGCGATCCTCTCCTCTCCTCCCCTGCGCAGCGGGGGAGGGGGACCGCGCGCAAGCGTGGTGGAGGGGGCGAAGGTTCGGGGGACGGTGTCTAGGTGAGGATGGGCGTCGGTGGAAACGGGGTCGAGGGTCGGCGCTTGAGGTGCGCCCCCACCACCACCTTCGGTGGTCCCCCTCCCCCGCAGGCGGGGGAGGAGTTCAGTCAGGCGGCGCGGTTCTTCACCAGGTCGTCGACGACCGAAGGGTCGGCCAGGGTCGAGGTGTCGCCCAGGGCGCCGATCTCGTTCTCGGCGATCTTGCGCAGGATGCGCCGCATGATCTTGCCCGAGCGGGTCTTGGGCAGGCCCGGCGCCCACTGGATGACGTCGGGGGCGGCGATGGGGCCGATCTCCTCGCGGACCTGGGCGATCAGTTCCTTGCGCAGGGCGTCGGTCGCCTCGACCCCCTTGTTCAGGGTGACATAGGCGTAGATGCCCTGACCCTTGATGTCGTGGGGGAAGCCGACCACAGCGGCCTCGGCCACATCGTCGTGCAGAACGAGCGCACTCTCGACCTCGGCCGTGCCCATGCGGTGGCCCGAGACGTTGATGACGTCGTCGACCCGGCCGGTGATCCAGTAGTAGCCGTCCTCGTCCCGGCGGCAGCCGTCGCCGGTGAAATACTTGCCCGGATAGGTCGAGAAATAGGTGTCGAAGAAGCGCTGGTGGTCGCCATAGACGGTGCGCATCTGGCCGGGCCAGCTGTCGGTGATGCACAGGTTGCCTTCGGTCGCGCCTTCCAGAACGCCGCCCTCGGCGTCGACGATCTGCAACTCGACGCCGGGCAGGGGCTTGGTCGCCGAACCCGGCTTGAGGTCGGTGGCGCCGGGCAGGGGCGAGACCAGGACGCCGCCGGTCTCGGTCTGCCACCAGGTGTCGACGATGGGCAGGCGGCCGTCGCCGACCACCTCATGATACCAGCGCCAGGCCTCGGGGTTGATCGGCTCGCCGACGCTGCCCAGCAGACGCAGGCTCTTGCGGCTGGTCGCCTTCACCGGCGCATCCCCTTCACGCATCAGCGAGCGCAGGGCGGTGGGAGCGGTGTAGAATATCTCGACCTGATGCTTGTCGATGACCTGCCAGAAGCGGCTGACGGTCGGGTAGTTGGGCACGCCCTCGAACAGCAGGGTCGTCGCCCCATTGGCCAGGGGGCCGTAGACCCCATAGGAGTGGCCCGTCACCCAGCCCACGTCGGCGGTGCACCAGAAGACCTCGCCGGGACGGTAATCAAAGACCAGTTCGTGGGTGTAGCCGGCCCAGAACAGATAGCCGCCCGTGGTGTGCAGCACCCCCTTGGGCTTTCCGGTCGAACCCGAGGTGTAGAGGATGAAGAGCGGATCCTCGGCCTGCATCGGCTCTGGATGGCAATGGGCCGTGACCTCGGCGGCCTCGGTCTCATAGTCCCGGTCGCGACCCGCGACGAAGCCCACGTCCGCGCCGGTGTGGCGGATCAGCAGGACGCCGTCGACGCCCGAGACCTTTTCAAGCGCCTTGTCGACATTGGCCTTCAGCGGGACCTTCTTGCCGCCGCGGCAGCCCTCGTCGGCGGTGATGACGAAGGTGGAGCCGCAGTCCTCGATGCGCCCGGCGATGCTGTCGGGCGAGAAGCCGCCGAAGATGACCGAGTGGACCGCGCCGATGCGGGCGCAGGCCAGCATGGCGTAGGCCGCCTCCGGGATCATGGGCAGATAGATGGTGACGCGGTCGCCCTTCTGGACGCCGTTGGCCTTCAGCACATTGGCCATGCGGCAGACGCGCTCATGAAGTTGGCCGTAGGTGACGTGCTCGCTGTCGGTCGGCTCGTCGCCCTCCCAGATGATGGCGACATCGTTCGCACGGTGGGGCAGATGGCGATCGATGCACTCAGCCGAGACGTTCAGGACCCCGTCCTCGAACCAGCGGATGCGGAAGTCGGCCTTGTCGAACGACACGTCCTTGATCTTCGACGGGAAGGTCATCCAGTCGAGGCGTTTGGCCTGTTCGGCCCAGTAGGCTTCCGGGGTTTCGCGCGCCGCGATCCGGGCCGCCTCATAGGCGTCGCGGTCCATGTGGGCGCGGGCGGCCAGGTCGGCGGGAACGGGGTAGATCTCCGGATCGGACACGCGAAATTCCTCCAGTCTTTTCTTCTTAGAAGCCGTATTTGGCGAACAGGATCAGACGGGTCATGTCGCCGTCCAGTCCGGATTCCAATTCACGGTCAGCGAACATCACTTCGGCGCCGACATCAAACCCTGCAAGCGGGGTCCAGATCAGGTTGGCGTGAAGGCTCTGGGCCGAGGCGTTGGCGCCGGTTCCGGTCAGCAGGACGTCGTTGTCCACCTTCTGCGCCGACCAGACCAGGCTGGAGCGCCAGCCCGGCGCCCAGACGTGGCGATAGGCGGCGAAGCCCGCGACGATCCCGATGGTCTCCAACTCGCCCGAGGCCGTCAGCACGGCGTCGTTGGAGAAGTTCAGGCCGACGTAGCGGCCGATCCCCTCGCCGCCGGTCAACATCAGGCGGACGTCGTCCTGCGCCCCGACCTTGAACTTGGCCGAGGCCGACAGGCCCCAGCCGGTGGCCGAACCGTCGATGTTGGTCGCCGGGTTCTGATACTTCAGCTGGCGCAGCAGGCCCGCCAACTGGACGTCGCCCCAGGGGCGGCTGATCGCATAGCGGGCGGTCAGGTCGGGCAGGCTGTTGTCATCGGCGACGATGCGCGTCCCGCCGCCGAAGGGGGTGACGGTGGTCTCGGGGTTCTCCAGCGAGACGGAGAAGGGGCCGCGCGTATAGCGAACCTGGGCCTGGCGGGCGAAGACCGTGCCCTCGGCCGCGCCGATGAAGTCGGCGGATTCCGGCAGGACGGCGGTGTTCTGGAAATTGGTCCATTCCTGGCCGATCAGCCAGTTGTCGACGGTGACGAAGGCGCGGCGCAGGGCCGGGTTCGATCCGCTGGTGGTGCGCTGGTCGCCGGAGCCGGGCAGGGTCTGGAAGTCCATCTCCAGCCGCGTCGCGACCTTGTGGCCCGCCACCGTCCCGTCGGTGGTCAGCCAGAAGCGGGTCTGGCGGGCGTTGAAGTCGGCGGCCGTGTCCTCGTCCGCGCCCCCGATCGGAATGGAGCCGGGCAGGTGATAGTCGCGCAGGGCGTCGCCGTTGGCCGGATCGCCGCCGGAATAGCTGGAGGCCACGGCGTCGGCCTTGATGAAGCCGCCGAACTTCACCGTGTGGTCGCCGATGCGGAAGCCCTCTTCGCGCGGGGCGGGGGCCGAAACCGGCGTGGGCGCGGGGCGGGTCTCCAGACGGATGATGTCCTGAGACATGGCCTGGTTTTGCGAAGCCTGCTGCGTTCGGGCGGCGGCGACTTCGGATTTCAGGCTGTTCAGCTCGGCTTCGAGCTGGGCGATGCGGGCTTCGAGGGCGGCGTCGGCGTTCTGAGCCAGGACGGCGCCGGGCGTGAGCAACAGCGCAGCCGCGGCCGCGCCGCCGAGCAGGCGGGGTCTTCCCATGTCATAATCCTCCCAGACCTTGCGGTCGCAGGGCCTGTCTGATGCAGGCCTCAGGACGGGAGCATTCCGCGCGCAACGGGTTTGCGGCCATTAGCCATTCGTCTAGTTTCGACCAAAGTCGAGGCGCGGCATGGTGTCGTCAGCAGTGCGGCCGAGCCTCGAAAAGAACCGCGCGCGGGAAGGACCTTCATGGATCGCATCGTCGTCGCCGACGACCATCCCCTGTTCCGGGCGGCCCTTCGATCGGCCGTGGAGAAGGCCGCGCCCGGCGCTGAAATCCTCGAATGCGCCAGCCTGGCGGAGGTGCAGGCGGCCCTGGCGAGCGGGGCGGCCGATCTGCTGTTGCTGGACCTCAAGCTGTCGGACAGCGAGGGAATGGCGGGCCTGACCCTGATCCGCGCCGATCATCCGGCCGTGCCCGTGGCGATCGTCTCGGCCAGCGAGGAGCCCCAGACCGTGCGCCGCGCCCTGACCCTGGGGGCGGCGGGCTTCATCCCGAAATCGGCGGCCCTGCCGGTCATGGTCGAGGCCATATCGGCGGTCCTGGCCGGAGACGGCTGGTCGCCCGACGTCGGGGAAGCGGAGGCGGAGGAGGGCGACCTGGCCGCCCGCATCGCCAGCCTGACCCCGTCCCAGGTGCGCATCCTGGAAGGCCTGAGGGCCGGGCGGCTGAACAAGCAGATCGCCTTCGACCTCGGCGTCACCGAGGCCACCATCAAGGCCCATCTGACCAGCGTCTTCCGCAAGCTGGGGGTGCACAACCGAACCCAGGCGGTGATCCTGGCCCAGTCGATCGATCTCTAGCGCGACAGGAAGGCCTTCAGCGCCGCCGGCTTGACCGGCTTGGGCAGCAGGGTCGCGCCCGCCGCCGTCGCCGTTTCCTTCAGCCCCTCGCGAGTGTCCGCGGTGACCAGGCCGATGCGGCGCAGGCCCCGTGCGCGCAGGGCGTCGGCCACGCTCAGGCCGTCGTCGCCGTCGCCCAGATGAAGGTCGACCAGGGCGGCGTCGAACGGTCCCTGGGCCGCGATCCCCTCGGCGGCTGATCGCGCCGTCGTCGCCTGGGCGCCCCAACGGGTCAGCAGGGCGGTCAGGGCGTCGAGGATGGCCGGCTCGTTGTCCACGCACAGCACCCGCAGGCCCGCCAGCGGCAGGCGAGCGTCGCCCTCGGTCGGCGCGACGGGCATGGCTCGCGCTGGGGCTCGCGGCGCGTCGACGCGGAAGGTCGTGCCGTGACCCAGGCGCGAAGCCATGGACAGCGGATGGCGCAGCAGGTCCGACAGCTTCTGCACGATGGCCAAGCCCAGGCCCGCGCCGGGCTCGTCCACCGGGGCGCCGGGCAGACGCACGAACTCGCCGAAGACGGTTTCGCGGTCGGCGTCGGGGATGCCGCGTCCGGTGTCGCAGACCAGGATCCGGACCCTGCCGCCGTCGCGTCGGGCGCCGACCAGGACGCGGCCCTTGTCGGTATAGCGGATGGCGTTGGCGATCAGGTTCTGCAGCATGGAGCGCAGCAGATCGGGGTCGGAGGCGACCCACAGGCTCGACGGCATGACCGTCAGCGGCAAGCCCTTGGCCTGGGCCATGGGGGCGAACTCGCGGCGCAGTTCGGCGAACAGGGCGTCCAGCGACAGGGGGGCGACCGCAGGTTGGACCCCGCCCGCCTCCAGCTTGGACAGGTTCAGCAGGGCGGTCAGCAGGCGGTGGGCGCTGTCGATGGCGCGGTCGGCGTTGGTCGCCAGACCGCGGGCGGCGGACCCCGCCGCCAGGGCCGGCTCCTCCTTCAGGGCGGCGATGAACAGGCGCGCGGCGTGCAGGGGCTGCAACAGGTCGTGGCTGGCGGCGGCCAGGAAGCGGGTCTTGGAGGCGGTGGCGTCCTCGGCCTGGCGGCGGGCCTCCTCCAGCCGTTCGGTGCGGTCGGCGACACGGGCCTCCAACTGCTCGTTGGCCTCCTCCAGATCGCGGGCGGCGCGGCGCAGGGCGGTGATGTCGGTATAGCTGGTGGCGTAGCCGCCGCCGGGAATGGGCGCGCCGGAGGAGCGCAGGATGCGCCCGTCCGGCTGCTCGCGCTCATGGTCGTGGGGGATGCGGCGGGCCAGGGCCTCCAGCCGCCGTTCGACCCAGGCGTCGAGCCCGCCGGGGCCGGTGTCGGTCTCGCCTCGCTCGGCGTTCAGGCGATAGACGGCGGCGATGGGCAGGCCGACGTGGATGAAGCCGGCGGGTAGGTCGAACATCTCGACATAGCGCCGGTTCCAGGCGGTCAGGCGCAGGTCCTCGTCCACCACGCTGACGCCCTGGTCGATGTTGTCCAGGGTGGTCTGCAGCAGGTCGCGGTTGAACTGAACGGCCTGGGAGGCCTCGTCCAGCATCCGCACCACGTCCTCGGGCGCGCGACCCCCGGCGGCCAGGGCTGCGGCGATGACGCGGCGGGCCGAGGCGGCGCCCACGGCGCCCGCCAGCATCCGCTCGGCCGCCCGGGCCAGGGCGGCGTCGGCCGGCTCGGCGTCGCGCAGCCTCACGTCCGTCTCCCGGGCCCAGGCGGCGAAGGCGCGCTCGGCCCGCTCGTCGCCGATGAAGCGGGCGACCAGGGCCTTGAGATCGCCGACCGAGGCTCCGGCCGAACCGCCGCGTCCCTCCAGCCAGTCCGGCCCCAGGCGATCGACGAAGGCGCGGGCCTGGACCCGGTCGATCAGGCGCGGCGTTCCCATCCGCGACACCAGGACGAAGACCCCGAGGTTCAGCGTCAGGCTGAGGAAGACCCCGGCGGCGAAGGGGTCCTGCAGCCCCATCATGGCCGGGACGTTCAGGCCGAAGCCCGGCGCCAGCTGGGGCGCGGCCAGCATGATCAGCCAGACCGCCATGCCGACGGCCAGTCCCGCCAGGGCGCCGCGCGAGCGTCCGCCGCGCCACAGCACCGCGCCGAACAGGGCGGGCGCCAACTGGGCCAGGGCGGCGAAGGACAACAACCCCATGGCCGCCAGACCGCGCGACTGGTCCATGGCCTGGTAGTAGAGCCAGGCCATCAGCAGCAGGGCCACGATGGCGACCCGCCGGATGTTCAGGATCAGGCGCGCCATGTCGCCGGTCCCGTCCCGGCCGCGCTCTTCCCGTCGACGGCGTTCGGCGGTCAGCAGGGGCAGGATCAGGTTGTTGGACACCATGGCCGACAGGGCCACAGCCTCGACGATGACCATGGCGGTGGCGGCCGAGAAGCCGCCGACGAAGACCACGGCGGTCAGGATCGACTGGCCGCTGTTCAGGGGCAGGGCCAGGACCAGAAGGTCCGGATTGACGCTGGGCGTGAACAGGCCGCCCGCCGCCACCAGGGGCAGGACCGCCAGGCTGGTCAGCAGCAGATAGACGGGGAAGATCCAGCGCGCGCGCCGCACCTGGGCCGGATCCCCGCCCTCGACGAAGGCGACGTGGAACTGACGCGGCAGGCAGAAGACGGCCAGGCTCGCCACCAGGACGATGGCCCAGAAGCGTCCGTCAAGGTCGGGCCAACGCGCCAGGTCGCCCAGACTGGCGACGACGTCGGCCTGGGCCGGCGCCTGGCGCAGCAGCATCAGGGCGAAGACGGCTACGGCCAGCAGGGCCGCCAGCTTGACGATGGATTCAATGCCGATGGCCTGGATCAGGCCGCGATTGTGCTCGGTCAGGTCAGGACGGCGGGCGCCGAACAGGATGGCGAACCCGGCCAGGACCCCGGCCATGACCAGGACCGTCACGCCTTCGGACCCGGCCACCGGCGTGCCGGCCGTCAGCATCTCTCCCGCCATGGACAGGGATTTCAGCTGCAGGGCGATATAGGGCAGGGAGCCCAGGATGGCGACGGCGGCGACCGCCGCGCCCAGGGCCGGGCTCTTGCCGTAGCGCGACGAGATGAAGTCGGCCATCGAGCCGACGTTCTCGCGCCGGGCCGCCGCCGCGATCCGCTTCCACAGCGGGAACAGGACCGTCACGCCGAGCGCCGGGCCGATATAGATGGGCAGGTATTCCCACGCCGACCGCGCCGCCGTCCCCACCGCCCCGTAATAGGTCCAGGAGGTGCAGTAGATGGCCAGGGACAGGGCGTAGAGCGACGGTCCCAGGGCTCCGCCGCGCGCCTTCACCGACGGCCGCTCGTACCACCAGGCCACCGCGAACAGGACGGCCATGTAGGCGGCCACGAGGGCCAGGGTCGCGAGGCTGAGCATGACCGGCATCTGGGACCGAGCGAGGCTGTGGGACAAGGATAAAAAACAGGCGGTCCGGCCGAAGCCGAACCGCCTTCTCGCCGACCCTGGCGGGCCAGTGAAGCTTGTCGGCCTTTAGTCGTGGATGTTCACGTCCTTGCCTTCCTTCACGAAGATCGCGCCGACGATCAGGGTCAGCACCGCGATCGCGATCGGATACCAGAGGCCGTAGTAGATGTTGCCCGTGGCCGCGACCATGGCGAAGGCGGTGGTCGGCAGGAAGCCGCCGAACCAGCCGTTGCCGATGTGATAGGGCAGGGACATGGAGGTGTAGCGCACCTTGGTCGGGAACATCTCGACCAGGGCGGCGGCGATCGGGCCGTAGACCATGGTCACATAGAGGACCAGCAGGAAGAGGATGCCGATCACCAGGGGCTTGTTGACCAGGGCGCTGTCGGCCTTGGCCGGATAGCCGGCCTCGGTCAGGGCGGAGGTCAGACCGGCGTCCCATTCCTTCTTGCGGGCGTCGAACTCGGGCTTGGCCATGACCGTGCCGTCGAAGGCGTCGACTACACGGTCGCCGATGCGGACCTGGGTCACGGCGCCGGCCGGGGCGGCTTCATTGACATAGGTGACGCCGGCCTTGGCCAGGTGGGTCTTGGCGATGTCGCAGGAGCTGTTGAAGACGGTCTTGCCGACGGGGTCGAACTGGAAGTGGCAGTCGGCTGGGTCGGCGATCACCGTCACCGGCGCCGAGGCGGCAGCGGCGGCCAGACGCGGGTTGGCCGCGCCGGTCAGGGCGTTGAACAGCGGGAAGTAGGTCAGGGCGGCCAGCAGGCAGCCTAGCAGGATGATGGGCTTGCGCCCCACCTTGTCCGACAGCCAGCCGAAGAAGACGAAGAAGGGCGTCGCCAGGGCCAGGGCGGCGGCGATCAGGATATTCGACAGGGCCGGATCGACCTTCAGCGTCTTCTCGAGGAAGAAGAGGGCGTAGAACTGGCCCGTGTACCAGACCACGGCCTGACCGGCGGCCAGACCGAAGAGGGCGATCAGCACCAGCTTCAGGTTCGGCCACTTCATGAAGCTGTCCTTCAGCGGCGTGGTCGAGCCCTTGCCCTCGGCCTTCATGCGCTTGAAGGCAGGGCTTTCCGACAGCTTCAGGCGGATCCACAGGCTCACGCCCAGCAGCAGGATCGAGACGATGAAGGGGATGCGCCAGCCCCAGCTGACGAAGGCCTCCTCGCCGATGACGAAGCGGACGCCCAGGATCACCATCAGGCTGAGCAACAGGCCCACGGTGGCGGTGATCTGGATGAAGGAGGTGTAGAAGCCGCGCTTGCCGTGCGGAGCGTGCTCGGCGACGTAGGTGGCGGCGCCGCCGTATTCGCCGCCCAGGGCCAGGCCCTGGATCAGGCGCATCAGCACCAGGATGATCGGGGCGGCGATGCCGATGGCGGCGTAGGGCGGCAGGAGACCGACCACGAAGGTCGACAGGCCCATCAGCAGCATGGTCACCAGGAAGGTGTTCTTGCGCCCCCACAGGTCGCCCATGCGCCCGAAGACGATGGCCCCGAACGGGCGCACCGCGAAGCCGGCGGCGAAGGCCATCAGGGCGAAGATGAAGCCGGTGGTCTCGTTCACGCCCGAGAAGAACTGGGCGGAGATGATCGCGGCCAGCGAGCCGTAAAGATAGAAGTCGTACCATTCGATGACGGTGCCGACGGACGACGCCAGAATCACCAGCCGGTCGTTCTTGTCGACCGTGTGTTCCGCGCCCCCCGGCGCACCCATGGTGCGATCGGTCATGGGCAGTCCCTTCCTGTGCGGCCGCAGGACGCGGCGCGTTTCCCTCGCGCTCCATTTGTTTTTGCGGAGCGTCGGAAGGGAGAGTGACAGCAGGAACGCAGGTTTGCGGAGAGCGACCTTGGTCGAATGAGGGGCGGCGCACCCTCTCCCGGCGGGAGAGGGATCATATCCCCATGCAGAGATATTTGATCTCCAGGTAGTCCTCGATGCCGTGGCTGGAGCCTTCGCGGCCCAGACCCGATTGCTTGATCCCGCCGAAGGGGGCGACTTCGGTGGAGATGAGGCCGGTGTTTATCCCGATCATCCCGGTTTCCAGGGCCTCGGCCACACGCCAGACGCGGCTCAGGTCGCGGGCGTAGAAATAGCCGGCCAGACCGAAGATGGTGTCATTGGCGAGCGCAACGCCTTCCTCTTCCGTCTCGAAACGGACGACGCCGGAGACGGGACCGAAGGTCTCCTCGCGGCACATCTGCATGTCCTGGGTCACGCCCGACAGGACGGTCGGCTGGAAGAAGGTGCGGCCCAACTCATGGCGGGCGCCGCCGGTCAGCAGGGTCGCCCCCTTGGCCAGGGCGTCGGCGACGTGCTCCTCGACCTTCTTCACCGCCTTTTCGTCGATCAGGGGCCCGATCTGGACGCCGTCGTCCAGGCCGTTTCCAATCTTCAGGGCTGCGGTGGCCTTGGTCAGCTTCTCGACGAATTCGTCGTGGACGCCGGCCTGGACATAGAAGCGGTTGGTGCAGACGCAGGTCTGGCCCGCGTTGCGGTATTTGGAGGCGACGGCTCCCGCCACGGCGGCGTCCACGTCGGCGTCGTCGAAGACCAGGAAGGGGGCGTTGCCGCCCAGCTCCAGGCTCATCTTCTTGATGGTCTGCGACGACTGTTGCATCAGCAGGCGGCCGATCTCGGTCGAACCGGTGAAGCTGATCTTGCGCACCGCCTCATTGGAGGTCAGTTCGCCGCCGATGGCCGAGGCCGATCCGGTGACGACGTTGAACAGGCCGGGCGGCAGGCCCGCCTCTTCCGCCAGGACGGCCAGCGCCAGGGCCGACAGCGGCGTCTGGCTGGCGGGCTTCAGCACCACGGCGCAGCCGGCGGCCAGGGCCGGGCCGACCTTGCGGGTGATCATGGCGGCGGGGAAGTTCCACGGGGTGATCGCGCCCACCACCCCGATCGGTTGGCGCAGGGTCACCAGGCGCTTGGAGGCGTCATAGGTCGGGATGACCTCGCCATAGGTCCGCTTTCCCTCCTCGGCGAACCATTCGATGAAGCCGGCGGCGTAGGCGATCTCGCCCTTGGCCTCGGTCAGGCTCTTGCCCTGTTCGCGGGTCAGCATACGGCCCAGGGCGTCCTGCTCCGACATCATCAGATCGAACCAGCGGCGCAGGATTCGGGCGCGCTCGCCCGCCGTCTTCGCGGCCCAGAGTTTCATGGCGGCCTCGGCGGCGGCGACAGCGCGGCGGGTCTCGACGGCGCCCATATCGGGCACGCTCGCCAGCACCTCGCCGGTGGCCGGGTTCGTCACCGCGATCGTTCCGCCGCCGTCGGCGTCGATCCAGCGGCCATCGACATAGGCCTGGCGGCGCAGCAGGCGGGCGGGATCGGACATGAGGGCGGCTCCTGGACGAAGGGAGCCGACATAACGCGCCGGAGCGGGCGCGGCTGCAAGACGACGAAACGTCTAGCCCAGCATCAGCCCCATGCGGACCAGGGCCGACAGGCTGTCGGCCTCCATCTTGGTCATGACCTTGGCGCGGAAGACCTCGACCGTGCGGGGGCTGATGTCCAGGGTGATGGCGATGTCCTTGTTCGACGCGCCCTGGATCAGGGCGTCGAAGACCTGCCGCTCACGGGGGGTCAGGCGGTCCAGCCGCAACTGGGCGCCGGCGCGGGCGCTCTGGACCTGGTCCAGGTCGGTCAGCCGGGCCAGACAACCGCGCACCGTCTCGATCAGCATGGGCGGGTCGAAGGGTTTTTCGATGAAGTCGACGATGCCGGCCTTCATCATCTGCACCACCATGGGCACGTCGGCGTGGCCGGTGATGACGATGATGGGCCAGGCGCCGCCGCGTCGCTCCATCAGGCGTTTCACCACCTCGGCTCCGTCCATGTCTGGCATGCGCATGTCGGTGATGACGCAGGCCGTCGCATCGCCGGGCAGGTTGGCGAAGAAGTCCACGCCGCTACAGAAGCCGCGCGCTCTTATGCCCTCGCCCCGCAGAAGGACCAGAAGGGAATCGCGGACGGCTGCGTCGTCGTCGATGATGAAGACCGAATGGTGGCTCATGGGTTTTCGCCGACCGCTTCGCGGATCAGATGGAATGAAAAGGCGGCGCCCCCCGACGCGCTCTTGGCGACTAGCAGCCGACCGCCGTGACTTTCAACTATTGTGCGAGTTACGGACAAACCCAAGCCCATTCCGCCGGACTTGGTCGAAGTCATGGGCTGGAACATGCGTTCTGCCTGTTCAGGGGTAAGGCCGGGGCCGTTGTCTTCAACGCTGACGACATAGTGGGTGGGGGAGACGATGCGGCCGACGACCATGACTTCCGGGTCCGGACGGCCGCTGACGGCCTCCACGGCGTTGCGCACCAGATTGACCATGGCCTGCTGAAACTGGATGCGCTCGGCTCGGACCGCGTCGTCGACGGTTTCCAGGTCCAGCAGGACCGGAACATCCTGGCTGGAGCCGATCATGGTGAAGATGGGCGCCAGATCCTCGATCATCCGCGAGGCCCGCTCCTGGCCCATGCTGCGGGATTCCATCGACAGGAGTTCGCGCATCCGGCGGATGATCTTGCCGGCGCGCAGAAGCTGGGCCTTCGACTGCTCGATCAGGGTGCGGGCGTTGTCGCCCAAGGCTCCCGCCTTCTCCAGGTCGACCTGTCCGGCGTGCAGATAGGTGGCGGCGGCGCTGAGGGGCTGATTCAACTCATGCGCGAGCGTGGCCGCCATTTCGCCGAGGGAGTTCAACCGCCAGACCTTGTTCAATTGGGCGTGGAGTTCTCGCGCCTGCTCGTCGGCCTTGTGCCAGCGGGTCAGGTCGGTCAGGCACAGGACGATCAGGTCCGATCCTTCTGGACCGGGCGCGCGTCCGCACTGGACGCTCATGGGAAAGGTCGAACCGTCCGCCCGCACGCCGCTCCAATAGTCGTCGGTCGGCGCCTGGGGGCCGTAGACCGCTTCATCGGCGCCGCTGATCAGGGCCGTCAGGTCGAAGGCGGGGCTCATTTCGTTGAAGGGACGGCCCGTCGCCGCTTTTTCTTCCAGTGCAAACAGGGCGGCGGCGGTCGAGTTCATTCGATGAACCGTCCCATCGATTTCAAGCGTGACGACGGGGACGGTGGCGAGGACGGTCTTCAGCAGGGCGTCCTGGGCGGCGATCCGGCGGGTCATCCGGTCGGCGCGCTTTTTCTGACGGCGCAGGGTCAGGCAGAACTCGGCCAGGATCCAGGCTCCGACCGTGAAGAGGACGGCGTTCAGCACCGCCTCGGCCGAGCTCGCATAGGCGGTCGTCAGAAGGGTGAAGACGACGCAGAGGCCGATGGTCAGGCCGATCACGAAGCGTCGGGTCAGCAGGGCCGTGAGGATCACCGCCGGCAGCATGGGCAGGTAACGGAAGGGGCCCGGCGCCACCAGGCTGGACGCGACGGCGGCGACCAGGACGGCGAGGACGGACAAGGCGACAGCGATCCAGGGCCTGCGTGAAACGGCCTCGAACAGGGACAGAAGGCGGTTGGTCGCCGAAGGAATGTGCCGGTCTCCTCGCCAGGCGGAACGTCGGATCGAATCGTCAGAACCGCTAAGCTTTGACCGGCGCAATCTACATGAAAACGTCACGCGCGCCTTCAGTCTCGAGGATGTTTTTCAAATTAGCGACGCGCGCTTCCGTCTGACGTGCAGGCCAAGACCTAAGCGCGCCAGAACAGGGAGAGTAGTTTGAGAAATATTCATTTCTGAAGTGGGCGCGGCGGCGGCGGCGGCCCTCGATCACCTGCCGCCGATTCCCTTTGGATTGGTTAATATTTGTCCGGGTTGCCGGGCGATGCTGGATCCTACGGGTTTCTGCGTAGCTTGTGATTTACAAAAATCTACGGTGTCGCGGCGATAACGGCCTCAAGATTGCTTGAGGTGAAAATGCCTACCGAACGTAAGTTCACACTGCGCCAGAACGGTGCGACTGCTTCCATCCTTTGCGCAGGCCTGGCCCTGGGTTGCGGCTTGGCCGCCATCCCGGAAACGGCCCAGGCGCAGACCATCGTCGCCCAGATCGGCGTCGCCAGCGAATATGTCGGCAAGGGCCTGGGCAAGAGCAACGGGGACCCCAGCGTCAACGCCTCGGTCGAGGTTTCGCACGGCGACGTCTACGCCAATGTCTTCGTCTCGACGGCCAAGCTGTCGCAAGGGTCGGATGCGGAGATCGTCTCCACCGTCGGCTGGCGTCCCGAGGCGGCCGGCTACAGCTTCGACTTTTCGGCCACCAACCGCGACCTGCCGGGCACGCGCGCCGGTATCGACGCCAACTTCTGGGAATACCAGGCCAGCATCGGTCGCCAACTGGGGCCGGTGAACGCCAAGGCGCGCATCAGCTACAGCCCCGACAGCTTCGCCGCGACCCGCGAGGCCTGGTGGTACGAACTGGTGGGCACGGTCTCGGCCGGACCGAAGACCAAGATCTCCGCCTCCATCGCCGACCGCACGGCCGACGGCGGCGCCGAATACGCCGCCTGGAACGTCGGGGTGAAGCACAAGCTGACCCAGAAGCTGGCGATGGACGTGCGCTGGTACGACACGGACAGCCACGCCTACGGCGAAAACTACGAAGGCCGCCTGGTGGGCGCCCTGACCTATCAGTTCTGATCCGCGTGAAGGGACAGGGGCGATCAAGACCATGCAGATGCTGAACGATCTCAAGATTGAAAGAAAACTGATGGCGGCCTTCGCCGTCGTGGTCCTGGCCATCATGGCCATGGGCGTGACGGTGCTGATCGAGGTGAATACGCTGGAGAAGGCGCGCCTGGATCGGGTTCGCGCCTCGTCCGTGCAGCGCGAGGCCGAGAGCGCCCAGTTCTACCTGGCCCGTCAGGAAAGCAGCTATCGCGGCTTCCTGCTGTCGCGCGACGGCTATTATCTGGAGCGACTGAATGCTCACCGTGAGAAGTTCAACAAGAACCTGGATCGCATCGTCCAACTGGATCCGTCCGGCGCGGATGAAGTGAAGGCCGCGCGCGACGCCGCCGACGCCTGGGTGAAGAACGTGGTCGATGCCGGGCGTCCCCTGGCTCTGAATCCGGCGACCTATGATCAGGCTGTCGCCATGGTCGGTCGCGACGGCGTGGCCGACAACTTCATCTCGCCCGCCGAAGACGCCCTGACGGCCTTCGTCGAGCAGAAGGCGGCCCAGAGCCGCACCTATGGTCAAATCCAAGAAGACCTCAGCAAGTCGGCGCGGATCGTGCTGATCGGCGGCATCATCGCAGCCCTGATCATCGCGGCGGGCATGGCCTTCCTGCTGACCAACCTGCTGGGCAAGCCCTTGCTGGCCATGACCTCGGCCATGCGTCGCCTGGCCGGCGGGGACAAGACGATCGTCGTCCCGGCCATGGGCCGCAAGGACGAGATCGGCATGATGGCCGCCGCCGTGGTGGCCTTCAAGGACGCGGCGATCGCGAACGACCGCCTTGAGGCGGAAGCGGCGGCGCAACGCGCGTCGGCCGAGGAGGAACGCGTCCGCGTGGAGGCCGAGAAGGCCCGCGTGGCGGAAGAGGATCGCGTGGCGGTGAGCGCCCTGGGCCAGGGTCTGCAGGCCATGGCGAGCGGCGACCTGACCCACCGGATGACGGCCCAGGTGGCGGCGCGTTCGGAACAGCTGAAGACGGACTTCAACGCAGCGATTTCACAGCTGGAACAGGCGGTGGCCGTGGTGGCCAACAACGTCTCGGCCATTCGTTCGGGTTCGAGCGAGATCAGCCAGGCCTCGGACGACCTGTCGCGCCGTACGGAGCAGCAGGCGGCCTCGCTGGAAGAGACGGCGGCGGCCCTGGACGAGATCACGGCGACGGTGAACAAGACGGCCTCGGGCGCCCGTCAGGCCTCGGACGTGGTCCAGGCGGCGCGCGGCGACGCGGAGAAGAGCGGCCAGGTGGTGCGCGACGCAGTGGC
>NZ_JBEPTF010000007.1:0-114732 GCF_040549405.1 Brevundimonas faecalis
GTGTCGGAGATCGCGGCCTCGGCCCAGGAGCAGGCCGTGGGTCTGCAACAGGTCAACACGGCCGTGAACCAGATGGACCAGGTCACGCAGCAGAATGCGGCCATGGTCGAGGAATCCACCGCCGCCAGCCACTCCCTGGCCCAGGAGGCCGACGTCCTCGCCGCCTCCGTGTCGCGGTTCCGCACGGCCCAGGAACGGACTTCGGGCCATGTCCCGGCTCCGGTCCCCGTCCGCATGCCGCCGGCGGTGGCCCGGACGGTGGCGGCCCTGAAGACGGTCGGTCGCGGCGGCGCGGCGCTCAAGCCCCAGGCCCTCGCGGACGAGTGGGAAGAGTTCTGATCCACACATGACGACGGCGGGGGCTGACACGGCCCCCGCTTTCGCCTATATGACCGCTCACATCGTTAGACCGGCGTCCAACGGCGTCGTTTCAAGCGGCGGCCCGGACGGACCGCCGCTTTTGTTTTCCGGAGGCGCCGCTTGCGCGCAAAAACGGCAGAAGACCGTGCTCTGCTGGAGCTGATCGACCCTGTGGCCGAAAGCCTGGGGCTGGCGGTCGTGCGCGTCCGCCTGATGGGCGGGACCCTGCGTCGCCGCCTGCAGATCATGGCCGAGCGCGTGACCGACCACGACATCTCGGTCGAGGAATGCGCCCGCCTGTCGCGCGCCGTGTCGGAAGTGTTCGACGCCGCCGACCCGATCTCCGGCGAATACCTGCTGGAAGTGTCGTCGCCCGGCATCGACCGGCCGTTGACCCGCCTGATCGATTTCGACCTGTTCGAAGGCTTCGAGGCCCGCCTCGAGACCGACCGCATGGTCGAGGGCCGCAAGCGCTTCAAGGGAATCCTGGCCGGAACCGAGGGCGACAACGTCGCCGTCGATCTGGACGGCGAGGAAGACACGGCCCTGATCCCCTTTGAATGGATCGCGGACGCCAAGCTGGTCCTGACCGACGAACTGCTGAAGCGCGGTGCGGCCCTGCGCGCTGCGCGCGGCGAACCCGAAGACGACGGCCTGCCTGAAGGGGCGGCTGAAGACGAACAAACCAACCCGACCCCCACCAAGGACAAAGCCTGATGGCCGTCACCGGTATTTCCGCCAACCGCCTGGAACTGCTTTCGATCGCCGACGCCGTCGCGCGCGAGAAGAACATCGACCGGGAGATCGTCATCGAGGCGATCGAGGAAGCGATCCAGAAGGGCGCCAAGTCGCGCTACGGCGCCCATCACGACATCCGCGCCAAGATCGACCACAAGACCGGCGAACTGAGCCTGACCCGTCACGTCACCATCGTGGGCGACGACTGGATGCCGGAAGACGAACTGGAAGAGTTCAACGACAGCGCCATGGTGCGTCTGCGCGACGCCCTGAAGCGCGACCCCGAGGCCGAGATCGGCAAGGAATACGTCGAGGTCCTGCCGCCGTTCGAGTTCGGCCGCGTCCAGACCCAGATGGCCCGTCAGGTCGTGACCGGAAAGGTCCGCGAGGCCGAACGCGCCAACCAGTACGAAGAGTTCAAGGATCGCGTCGGCGAGATCGTCAACGGCACGGTCAAGCGCGTCGAATACGGCAACACCATCGTCGACCTGGGCCGTGGCGAAGGCATCATGCGTCGCGACCAGTCGATCCCGCGCGAAGTCTTCAATGTCGGCGACCGCGTCCGCACCTACATCTATGACGTGCGCCCGGAGGCCAAGGGCCCGCAGGTCATGCTGTCGCGCGCTCACCCCGGCTTCATGGCCAAGCTGTTCGCCCAGGAAGTGCCGGAAGTCTACGACGGCGTGATCGAGATCCGCGCCGCCGCCCGCGACGCCGGTTCGCGCGCCAAGATGGCCGTCCTGTCGAACGACAGCTCGATCGACCCCGTCGGCGCCTGCGTCGGCATGCGCGGCTCGCGCGTTCAGGCGGTCGTCGCCGAACTGCAGGGCGAGAAGATCGACATCATCCAGTGGAACGACGACGAGCCCACCTTCATCGTCAACGCCCTGGCCCCGGCCGAGGTGGCCAAGGTGGTGCTGGACGAAGAAGCCGACCGCGTCGAGGTTGTGGTGCCGGACGAGCAACTGTCCCTGGCCATCGGCCGTCGCGGCCAGAACGTCCGCCTCGCTTCGCAGCTGACCGGCTGGCAGATCGACATCATCACCGAGTCCCAGGACTCCGAGCGTCGCCAGAAGGAGTTCGCTGAGCGGACCGCCCTGTTCCAGGAAGCCCTGGACGTCGACGAGACCATCGCCCAGCTGCTGGTCACCGAAGGCTTCGCCACGGTCGAGGACCTGGCCTTCGTCGAGCAGTATGAAGTCGCCGAGATCGAGGGCTTCGACGAGGACACCGCCGAGGAACTGCAGACCCGCGCCCGTGAATTCCTGGACCGCAAGGCCGCCGAGCTGGACGCCAAGCGTGTCGCCCTGGGCGTCGAGGACGGGGTTCTGGACGTGCCGGGCGTCACCGGCGCCATCGCCGTCGCCCTGGGCGAAGGCGGGGTGAAGACGGTCGAGGACCTGGCCGACCTGGCCACCGACGAGATCCGCGGCGGCTATGAAGTCCGCAACGGCGAGCGCGTGAAGGTTCCGGGCGTCCTGGAATCCTTCAACCTGTCGCAGGAAGACGCCGAGCTGCTGATCCTGCAGGCCCGCGTGGCCGCCGGCTGGATCGACGCCTCGGAACTGCCGCAGGCCGAAGAGCCCGAGTATGAGGAAGAGATCTTCGCCGAAGCCGGTGAAGAGGGCGCCGAATACGAGGCCGAAGCCGTCGAAGCCGATGCGGAGGTCTTCGCCGAAGACCTCGAGCCGTCGCAAGACTGATGGGAGCCGCCGCCGTCCATGCACCCGAACGAGACGCTGATCGATAGAGACCGTCAGGACCTGGTTTCACGCCAGGCCCTCGATGAATCTCGCCTGATCCGCTTCGTGCCGGGACCGGACGGTTCGGTGGTTCCCGATCTGGCGCGCAAGCTGCCGGGCCGCGGTCTCTGGGTCGCGGCCGACCGCGCCTCGATCGAGGCGGCGGTGAAGAAGAACCTGTTCGCCCGTTCGGCCAAGGCTCCGCTGAAACCGGCGGCCGACCTGGCCGATCTGGTCGAAAAACTGCTGGCGCGGCGCTGCCTTGAGCAACTGGGTCTTGCCCGGCGCGAAGGCGTGCTTATCTCTGGCTTCGAAAAGAGCGCCGCGGCGGTTCGCGGCGGCAAGGCGGCCTGGATCATCGAGGCGGCGGACGGTTCCGCTGACGGTCGAGGCAAGCTTCTGGGCCTTGCGAAACATGCGTCCCCGGCGCCGAAAATCTGCGGTGCGTTCGGTGCGGACGATTTGAGTTTGGCCCTTGGGCTGGAAAATGCGATACACGCCGTCCTGCTGAAAGGCGGGAGGGCTGGTCGTTGGACCTTGGATGTCGAGCGATTGGCGGGATTTCGGCCTCTGCGTCCAGAGAGCTGGAGCCGGGTCGGACCCGGCGACGGCGCCGAGGACGGCCGGGGCGAGGCCCCGGAACGAGAGGCTGAGGCTTTTGGCGGGCGAGGACCTGTTTCCTGATCAGGAGACGGGGCCGCGCCCGGCTATGGGTGTTGGAAGAGACGACGGCGGAATTCTCCGCCCCGAGTAAAGCGACCGGATGAGCGACGAACACGACAAGACCGAAGACGGCAAGACCCCTGCCAACGCGCCTTCTCAAACGGGGCCGCGCGCTCCGCTGAGCCTGAAGCCGCGCGCGGCGGGATCGGTCTCGACCGGCACCGTGAAGCAGAGCTTCAGCCACGGCCGTTCCAAGACCGTCGTCGTCGAGACGAAGCGCCGCGCCGGCGCAGTCCCCGGACATCAGCGTCCGCAGGGCTTCGACGTCGCGCGCCCCCGCCAGGAAGGCGGAGCGCCGCGTCCGTCCGCTCCGCGCCAACCGGCCGGCGGAGGCCTGTCGCTGGAGGAGCAGGAGGCGCGTCGCCGCGCCATCGCCCTGGCCACCCAGCAGGCCGCCCAGCGCGAACAGGCCGCCGCCGCCGCGAAGGCCGCCGCCGAAGTCGCCCAGCGCGAACAGGCCGCAGCGGCTGAGCGCGCTGCAGAGGCCGCCCGCGCCGAAGCCGCCGCCGCCAAGGCCGCGGCCGAAGCCGCTCGCGCCGAGGCCGCCAAGCTGACCGCCGCGGCTCCCGCGCCGGCTCCGGCCAAGCCCGCTGCTCCGGCGCCGACGCCGGCCGCTCCGGTCAAGGCCGAGGCGCCCAAGCCTGCGGCTCCTGCACCGACGCCCGCTCCGGCCCGTCCGGCCGCTCCGGCGCGCCCGACCGTCAACTTCGGTCAGCGCACGCCCAAGATTCCGACCGGCCGCGCGCCGATCGAGCGTCCCGCCTTCGGCGGCCGTTCGGCCCGCGAACAGGCCATGGGCGACGGCGATCGTCCCCAATCCGATCGTCCCCACTCCGACCGTCCGCAATCCGATCGTCCCCAGGGCGGTCGTGACGGCGCTCGCGAGGGCGGACGCGGCCAGGGGGATCGTCCCCAGGGCGGCCGTCCGGCCGCGACCCAGACGGTCCGCTATTCCGCGCTCACCCCGCGTCCGGCTCCCGGCGCCGCCCGTCCGGGCGCGCCGCGCTCCGGCCCCGGCGGTCGCCCGGCTCCGAACCAGCCTCCGGCCACGCCGGAAGTCGCGCGTCCCAGCCGCGCCCCCGGCGTCGGCTTCAGCCGTCCGGGCGGTCGCGACGACGATCGTGAAAAGCGTTTCTCCGAATCCGGTCCCGGCAAGGCCGTCAGCCGCACGCGCGGCGAGCCCAAGCGCCGCGAAGGCCGCCTGACCATCCAGTCGGTCGCCGGCGACGGCGACACGGCCGAACGCATGCGCTCGCTGGCCTCGGTTCGCCGGGCCCGTGAACGCGAGAAGGAAAAGCGCAAGGGCGGCTCGACCGACGCGCCGAACCGTCCGCGCGAGGTCGTCATTCCCGACGTCATCACCGTGGGCGAACTGGCCAACCGCATGGCCGTGCGCGGCGTGGACATCATCAAGTTCCTGATGCGTCAGGGCCTGATGATGAAGGTCAACGACGTCATCGATTCCGACACCGCCGAACTGGTGGCCGAGGAATACGGCATGACCGTCAAGCGCGTTTCGGAATCGGACGTCGAAGAAGGCTTCCTGGCCGAGGCGGACGACGGCGACGCCGCCGAACTGCGCGCGCCGGTCGTGGCCATCATGGGTCACGTCGACCACGGCAAGACCAGCCTGCTGGACGCTCTGCGCACCACGGACGTGGCGGCGGGTGAAGCCGGCGGCATCACCCAGCACATCGGCGCCTACCAGGTTCGCCTGGAAGACGGTCAGCGCATCACCTTCCTGGACACCCCGGGCCACGCCGCCTTCTCGGCCATGCGTGCGCGCGGCGCCAACGTCACGGATATCGTGGTCCTGGTGGTGGCGGCCGACGACGGCGTCATGCCGCAGACGGTCGAGGCCATCCAGCACGCCCGCGCGGCCGGTTCGCCGATCATCGTGGCGGTCAACAAGATCGACAAGCCCGACTCCAATGCGCAGAAGGTCGTCAACGAGCTGCTGCAATATGAGGTGATCGCGGAATCCCTGGGCGGCGACACTCAGATCATCGAGCTGTCGGCCAAGGAGAAGATCAACCTCAACGGCCTGCTGGACGCCATCCTGCTGCAGGCCGAGGTCATGGACCTGCGCGCCAACCCCGACCGTTCGGCCGAGGGCGTGGTCATCGAGGCCCAGCTGGACAAGGGCCGCGGCCCGGTCGCGACCGTCCTGGTCAAGCGCGGCACGCTGAAGCGCGGCGACATCGTCGTGGCCGGCTCCGCCTGGGGCAAGGCGCGCGCCCTGCTGGACGAGCGCAACGCCCAACTGACCGAAGCCGGTCCCTCGGTTCCGGTCGAGATCCTGGGTCTGTCGGAAGCCCCGACCCCCGGCGACATCTTCGCCGTGGTGGAGAGCGAGGCCCGCGCCCGCGAGCTGACCGAGTTCCGCGCGCGTCAGAAGCGCGAGAAGGCCACGGGCGGCATCAACCAGGTGTCGCTGGCCGACATGATGGCCAAGCTGGGCTCCAAGAAGATCTCGGAGATGCCGGTCGTCATCAAGTCGGACGTCCAGGGTTCGGGCGAAGCCATCGCCGCTTCGCTGGAGAAGATGGGCAACGACGAGGTGCGCGCGCGCATCGTCATGCACGGCGCCGGCGGCATCACCGAGAGCGACGTCAACATGGCCAAGTCGGCCGGCGCGCCGATCCTCGGCTTCAACGTCCGTGCTTCCAAGCAGGCGCGTGAACTGGCCGATCGTGAAGGCGTCGAGATCCGCTACTACTCGATCATCTACGACTTGCTGGACGACATGAAGGGCGTGCTCTCGGGCATGCTGGCGCCGATCCAGCGCGAAACCTTCCTGGGCAACGCCAAGGTCCTGCAGGTCTTCGACATCTCGAAGATCGGCAAGATCGCCGGCTGCCGCGTCACCGAAGGCGTGGTCCGCAAGGGCGCCCGCGTCCGGATCATCCGCGACGACGTGGTGGTGCTGGAACTGGGCGTGCTCAACACGCTCAAGCGCTTCAAGGACGAGGTCAACGAAGTGCTCTCGGGCCAGGAATGCGGCATGCAGTTCCAGGGCTTCCAGGACATCAAGGAAGGCGACTACATCGAATGCTTCACGGTCGAGGAGATCAAGCGCACTCTCGACTAGGGCGCTTGAAACCTTCATCCAGGCGTTTGAGGGCGCGGTCTCGAAAGGGGCCGCGCCCTTCGTCCATTCCGGTTCCGTCTGAAACCATCATGCTCTAAGGTCGTCGCGTCGCCGGGGGGCGTGTTCATCGACGGGGTCTTCATGCGCCGCCACATCCTGCTTTCGGTTCTTCTCGCCGCCTCGGCCCTGGCTGGAAGCGCGGTCGCCGACACCCGCTTCCTGG
Source organism: Brevundimonas faecalis (assembly GCF_040549405.1). NCBI lineage: Bacteria > Pseudomonadati > Pseudomonadota > Alphaproteobacteria > Caulobacterales > Caulobacteraceae > Brevundimonas > Brevundimonas faecalis. The sequence continues at coordinate 6,878 of NZ_JBEPTF010000007.1, forward strand.
CCTTCGACGCCCGCGACCGGACGACCCAGGCCCTGACGCGCGGCGTGACGCTTGAGGTCGCGCGGGGCCTGTTCGGCGCGACGGAGGTCCGCAACCTCTTTTCCAGCACCTCGCGCGGATCGGCGCGCTTTTCCCAGGGCGGACCCGATGCCGTGCGTCGCGTTCTTCCGGCGGGCTCGAGCGACGGCGGACTCTACGAGATCGTGCAGGAAGGCGACGGGCGCGGCCTGGCGCGCGCCCTGTGTCCCGGTTCCGACGCGGCCTGGATGGTGATCGGCCGGGTCCGGGCCGGCCGTCCCATGTCCATGCAGGCGGTGGGCCGCTGGAGCGACGGCGGCTATCGGCACTGCGTCCAGCTGAACTATGACTATCGCGGCGAATGGGCCACGCAGCAGGGCGCCGGCCCGGCGCGCGACACGCCCGCCGCCTACGGCCCCAACTGACGCGGATGGTCTGGTTCCGCTTCCTGGTCGCCGCCCTGATCGGTCTGGCGCTGGGGCTGTGGACGACGACGCGGCCCGGCGACCCCGATCTCTTTCCGGCCGGGACCGGCGAGGCCGGCGTGACGGTCCGTCTGCTCGACAACGGTTTTCACACGGACCTGGCCGTGCCGCGCAGCCTGCTCGAAACCGGAGACGACGCCCTGGCCCGCGCGGCCAAGGGGCTGGCGCCGGGCGACTGGATTCTGGTCGGCTGGGGCGACGCCGTCTTCTATGTGGATCAGAGCCCTATTCGCGACCGCCTGCCCGACGGCGCACGGGCCTTCTTCCGACCCGGCGGCAATCCCTCCGTGGTCATGCTCGATCCGACGCGGGCCGATCCGGCCGCCTGGCCCGACGCCTCGCGTCGCGTGACCCTGCGCCTGTCGCAGGCGGGCGCCCGGGCCATGCGCGCGCGCATTAAGGCCTCGCTGAGCGTCGACGCCGCCGGCGCTCCGATCGTCTCGGCGCGCCGCAAGACGGACGACGCCGTCTTCTTCCGCAGCCGCGAGCGCTTCTCCATCGTCAGGCTCTGCAATCACTGGACGGCCGAGGTGCTGAACGCTGCCGGACTGTCCATCCGGCCCTATCGCTCCCTGACCTCGGGCGAGGTGATGCGGGCGGCGCGCGACGCCGCCGCTCTGGACTTGAAGCCCATCCGCGACTAGACCCCGCCCCTTCGCTTTTTCAGCCGGCGTCCGATCCCCGGCGAGCGACCACAGGAGGCGCGCCATGAGCCGCAAGCAGCATACCCGCAACGCCACGGGACCCCAGGGGCCGTCGCAGCGCCAGCTTCGCGCCGGCGAACTGATCCGCCATGCCCTGGTCGACGTCCTGCGCGAGCATGAAATCCACGACGAGGCCCTGGCGGGCGTCTCCGTCACCGTGACCGAGGTGCGGCTGTCGCCGGACCTGAAGCACGCCACCTGCTTCGTCGAACCCCTGGGCGCCGGCGTCGAGGTCGCCGTGACGGCGGGCCATGAGAGCGAGATCATCAAGGCGCTGAACGCCCACGCCAAGTTCCTGCGCGGCCAGCTGGGCCGCCACATCGACATGAAGTTCACGCCGGACCTGCGCTTCCGCCACGACGAGAGCTTCGACGCGGCCAGTCACATGGACCGGCTGTTCAGCGATCCGCGCGTTCGCGCCGACGTCGAGCATGTCGACGCCGAGACCGACGATCAGGGCGAAGACTAAGCGATGGCCCGGCGCAAGAAGGGCGACATCGTCAACGGCTGGATCTGCCTGGACAAGCCCTATGAGATGGGCTCGACCGAGGCGGTGACCAAGATCCGTCGGCTGTTCAACGCCCAGAAGGCGGGTCATGCGGGGACCCTGGACCCCCTGGCCTCGGGCATCCTGCCCATCGCGCTGGGCGAGGCGACCAAGACCGTGCCCTTCATGATGGAGGCGCAGAAGGTCTATCGCTTCACCATCCACTGGGGCATCTCGACCGACAGCATCGACCGCGAGGGCGAGATCATCGCCCGCTCGGACGTGCGGCCCTCGGTCGAGGCGGTCAAGGCGGCCCTGCCGGCCTTCGTCGGCGAGATCGACCAGGTTCCGCCCGCCTTCTCGGCCATCCGCGTCAACGGCGAGCGCGCCTACGACCTGGCGCGCGAAGGGATCGAGGTCGAGCTTCAGGCCCGTCGCGTGACCATCCACGAGGCGGCCGTGACCGACGCGGCGGACGCTGATCACGTCGAGATCACGATGCGGACCGGAAAGGGCGTCTATGTCCGTTCCCTGGCCCGCGACCTGGCCGCCGTCCTGGGCGCCGAGGGCCATGTCTCGGCTCTGCGGCGCGAGCGCGTGGGCCCCTTCAGCGTCGAGAACGCCGTGACGCTGGATTTTCTGGAGGATTTGGCGCATAAGGGCGCCGCCTCGGAGGGCCTGCTGCCCGTTTCGACCGCTCTGGACGACATCCCGGAGCTGGCCGTGACGGATCAGGACGCCCTCTCTCTGAGGCAGGGACGGCCGATCCTTCTGCTCCCCCGACAGATCGAAACGCTCAAGACCCGGCTCGCCGGATCTCGACTGGTTTCGGCTTTCGAGGGCGGAACCCTGGTCGCGCTCTGCAACCTCAGGGCCGGTCGGCTTGAACCCGACCGTGTTTTCAACCTCTCCTGAACGCAGACTTCGTGTCTGCCGAAAGGGTCTTAAACGCCCTCAAGCAGCGAGCCTCCGCGAGGCGAGCGATAGGGCCAGAAAGGACTCCCGATGTCGATTACGGTTCAACGCAAGGCCGAAGTCATCGCCGACAACGCTCGCTCCTCGGGCGACACCGGTTCGGCCGAAGTGCAGGTCGCGATCCTGTCGGAACGCATCGCCAACCTGACCGAGCACTTCAAGACCCACAAGAAAGACAATCACTCGCGCCGCGGCCTTCTGAAGATGGTCTCGCAGCGTCGTCGTCTTCTGGACCACCTGACCAAGGTTGATCGCGAGCGCTACGTCGCTCTGATCGCCAAGCTGGGCCTGCGTCGCTAAGGCGCCCCGGCTGCGGATCGGATTCATGCGAGGCGCGGACGGTTCCGTCCGCGCCTCGTTCCGCTCCTGAGACAAGCTTTGCTTGAAGCCCGCGCGCCGCGGGTCCTGATATCCGGCGCAACCGACGCGAGGGCCTCGAATCCGGTCCTCAATCACCCGCCCGGTCGCGACGTCGTGGCCAGGTCAACGGGGACCGCAGGACTGAACGGCCTGACGCTCCGCACACGCCCGACGGGAATACGCCCGCGGGACACGAAAGAAGAAAAATGTTCGACATCAAACGCAAGACGATCGAGTGGGCCGGACGCCCGCTGACGCTGGAAACCGGCCGCATCGCCCGTCAGGCCGACGGCGCCGTGCTGGCGACCTACGGCGAGACCGTGGTTCTGGCCACCGTCGTCTACGGCCGCGCGCCCAAGCCCGGCCTCGACTTCTTCCCCCTGACGGTCAACTACCAGGAAAAGACCTTCGCGGCCGGCAAGATCCCCGGCGGCTACTTCAAGCGTGAAGGCCGTCCGACCGAGAAGGAGACCCTGGTCTCCCGCCTGATCGACCGCCCGATCCGCCCCCTGTTCGTCAAGGGCTTCAAGAACGAGACCCAGGTCATCGTCACCGTGCTGCAGCACGACCTTGAGAACGACCCCGACATCCTGGGCATGGTCGCCGCCTCGGCCGCCCTGACCATCTCGGGCGTGCCCTTCATGGGTCCGATCGGCGCCGCGCGCGTCGGCATGATCGACGGCGAACTGGTGCTGAACCCCGCCATCGACCAGATGGGCGAAAGCGCTCTGGACCTGGTCGTCGCCGGCACCCAGGACGCCCTGATGATGGTCGAATCCGAAGCCAAGGAGCTTTCGGAAGACACCATGCTGAAGGCCCTGATGTTCGCTCACGCCGGCATGCAGCCGGTGATCGACGCCATCATCGACCTGGCCGAGCACGCCGCCAAGGAGCCCTTCGACTTCCAGGCCGAGGACCACTCCGACGTCGTCGCCTCGATCAAGAAGCTGGTCGGCGAGGACATCAAGGCCGCCTACGCCCACCCGGGCAAGTATGAGCGCCGCTCGGGCGTCGACGCGGCCAAGAAGACCGCCGCCGCCGCCCTGGTGAAGACCGACGAGAACCCCGAGGGCGTCGACAGCTCCAAGTTCTCGGCCGCCTTCAAGGAATGCGAAGCCGACGTCCTGCGTCGCGACATCATCGAGAACGCCCACCGCGTCGACGGCCGCGCCCTGGACAAGGTCCGCGCCATCGTTTCGGAAGTCGGCGTCCTGCCGCGCACCCACGGTTCGTCGCTGTTCACGCGCGGCGAGACCCAGGCCCTGGTCGTCGCCACCCTCGGCACCGGCGAGGACGAGCAGTACATCGACAGCCTGACGGGCACCTACAAAGAGTCCTTCCTGCTGCACTACAACTTCCCGCCCTATTCGGTCGGTGAAGCGGGCCGCATGGGTTCGCCGGGCCGTCGCGAAATCGGCCACGGCAAGCTGGCCTGGCGCGCCATCCGTCCGATGCTGCCGTCGAAGGAAGACTTCCCCTACACCATCCGCCTGGTGTCGGAGATCACCGAGTCCAACGGCTCGTCCTCGATGGCCACGGTCTGCGGTTCGTCGCTGGCCCTGATGGACGCCGGCGTGCCGCTGGCCCGTCCGGTCTCGGGCATCGCCATGGGTCTGATCCTGGAGCCCTCGGGCGAGTTCGCCATCCTGTCGGACATCCTGGGCGACGAAGACCACCTGGGCGACATGGACTTCAAGGTCGCCGGTTCGCGTGAAGGCATCACCTCGCTGCAGATGGACATCAAGGTCCCCGGCATCACCGAGGAGATCATGAAGCAGGCCCTGACCCAGGCTTCGGCCGGTCGCCTGCACATCCTGGACGAGATGGACAAGGCCATCGACGGCGCCCGCACCGAACTGGGCGAGTTCGCGCCGAAGATCGAATCCATCAAGATCCCGGTCGACAAGATCCGTGAAGTGATCGGTTCGGGCGGCAAGGTGATCCGCGAGATCGTCGAGAAGACCGGCGCCAAGATCGACATCGGCGACGACGGCACCATCAAGATCGCCGCCAACGAGCAGGAAAAGATCGAAGCCGCCAAGGCCTGGATCAACTCCATCGCCGCCGAGCCGGAAGTGGGCGCGATCTACTCGGGCAAGGTCGTGAAGGTCGTCGACTTCGGCGCCTTCGTGAACTTCTTCGGCGCGCGCGACGGCCTGGTCCACGTGTCCCAGATCGCTCTGGAACGCGTCGCCAACCCGGCCGACGTCCTGTCGGAAGGCCAGGAGGTCAAGGTCAAGTTCCTGGGCTTCGACGATCGCGGCAAGACCAAGCTGTCGATGAAGGTCGTCGATCAGGAAACCGGCGAGGACATCACCGACAAGATCAACGCCGAGCGCGCTGAACGCGGTGAAGCCCCGCTGTCGGAAGACACCGGCGGCCGTCCGAAGCGTGACGGCGACCGGGGCGGCGATCGCGGCCGTCGCCGTCGCGACTAAGCCTCGGCCTCACGGCTGAACTGAAGAAGGCCCCGCCGGCGACGGCGGGGCCTTTTGCGTCTGTGGTTCTGCCGGTAACTGTGGCGCATGACCCAGGATGAAGACGGGCGCGACGGCGACTCTGGCGACTACAGCCGCGATAAGGGCGGCCAGGCCCTCGGCGCCCGGCTGCGGCGGCTGTCGGACCGGATCGACAGCGACGGCGGCCGCATCTACGCCGTTCGCGGCCTGACGTTCGAACAGCGCTGGTTCGGCGTCCTGAACCAGATGATCCTCCAGGGCCCCACCACGGTCGGCGAGATCGCGGCGGCCTTGCGCATCACCCATGTCTCGGTCAGTCAGTCGTGTCGTTCGCTGGAAAGGGCGGGGATCATCCGCTCCGCGCCCGACCCTGCGGACGCCCGGCGACGCACCCTGTCCCTGACGCCGGCCGGGGACGCCCTGGTCGAACAGATGACGCCCCTGTGGGAGGCCTTCAACGAGGTCGCCGCCGAACTCAACGAAGAGGCGGGCGACGTCGTGGCGGCGCTCGACCGGCTCGACGACGCCCTGGCGCGGAGATCCATGTTCGACCGCATCAGCGATCGAATCTCAGGCCTGCCTTCAAAGGCCGGTTGACGAAAATACGTAGCTGCCTACACATTCGTTTCGTGGACGAACCACGTGCGATGAGGGCGACAGGATGAGCTGGAACACGAACCGACGCGCCTTCCTTGCGGCCTCCGCCGCCGCAGCGCTTTCGCCCGGCGCCGTACGCGCCTCGCAGGCGGAGCCGGCGACGGACGACGCGATCGCACGGCTGTATCGAAACGCCATGGTCATCGACGGCAATCTGGTCGGCCCGTTCGACGACGCCGCGCCTCTGGATCGCGCCACGGCGGCCGAGGTGCTGAACTCGGGCCTGACTGCCTTCAAGATGACCATCGGCGGATCGTCCGGCACGTATGATGCGGTCAACACCGACATCGCCGCCTTCGACAAGGCCATCGCGCTCAGCCCCGAGGTCTATATGAAGATCACGACGGCCGCGGACCTGCTGGTCGCCAAGAGAAGCCGGCGGGTCGGGGTCGTCTATTCGTTCGAGGACGCCGGCATGCTGGATGGCAAGCCGGAAAACGTCGACCACTTCAGCGCCCTGGGCGTGCGGGTTATGCAACTCGGCTATAACGGCGTCTCGCCCTTCGCCTCGGGCGTCATGGCGCCTCAGCCCTCGACCGGCCTGACCGCCCTGGGACGCGAGGCGATCGCCCGCATGAACGCCTGCGGCGTGACGCTGGACCTCAGCCATGCCGATGAACGCTCCAGCCTGGAAGCCGTGGCCGCCTCCGCCCGGCCCGCAGCCATCACCCACGCCGGTTGCTATTCGGCCTACGCCCATCCCCGCAACAAGAGCGATGCGGTTCTGCGCGCCGTGGCGGACAGCGGCGGCGTCGTCGGCATCTACGGGCTCAGCTACATCAGCGCCGGCCCCGAGCAGCAGTCGCTGGACGACTACATGGCCCACATGCTGCACGCCCTGTCGGTGTGCGGCGAGGACCACGTCGGCATCGGCAGCGACGCCATCCTGACCCCGTTCGACACCTCGCCGGAAAGCATGGCGGAATGGGACGCCTCCATCGCCGCCCGCAAGGCGGCGGGCGTGTCCGCGCCGGGCGAAGGCCGCCCGCCCTTCGTCACGGGTCTGAACCGATCCGACCGACCCGAGATCATCGCCCGCGCCCTGCTGGAGCGCGGCCAGCCTGTTCGCGTCGTCGAAAAGGTGCTCGGCGCCAACTTCCAGCGCGTCTTCACCGAGACCTGGCGGACCTGAGTCGGGCTCAAGCTCGGATCAGGCGGCGCATTCCTTCGGCTTCTGCTCGTCCGGCCCGTACATGGCGCATGACCGATCGATCTCGCCCTGGATCAGGTCGCAGGGGTTGGCGGCGTTGCAAGGCGGGCGCGTGGCGGGGCTGACGGCGATGCAGCGCTGGACCAGGCGGGCGGAGGCCGTCTCGCCCAGGGTTTCGCGGCAGGGGCGCTCGTCGAGGGGAACGGGACGGGGCGCCATCTCCGGTCCCTCGGGCAGACGGGCCTCAGGCTCGCGGACCTGCGGGGTCGAAGGCGCGGGTGCGGGCGTCGTCGCTTCAGGACGCGGCTGACAGGCCGCCAATGGGACCGCCAGCAAGGCCGTGGCCAGGGCGGCGCCGAGGATGAGGGACGGTCGGGTCATGCGGGGCTCCGGATCGGGGGTTCGCCTGCCAGGGACGATGACCCCGATCCGGCTCCGGGAAAAGGACCTATCGTCCGGCGGCGTCCAGGGCCGCGCGCTGCAGGGCGAACAACTCGGCGCAGCCCATCCCGGCCAGTTCGAACAGGCGGTCGAACTCGGGACGGCTGAAGCCGCGCTTCTCGCCGGTGGCCTGGATTTCCACGATGCCGCCGCCGCCGGTCAGGACGAAGTTGGAATCGGCCTCGGCGGCGGAGTCTTCCTCATAGTCGAGGTCCAGCACCGGCAGGTCGTTGAAGATGCCGCACGAAACAGCCGCGACCTGATCAAGGATCGGATCGGTCTTCAGCACGCCCTCGTCGGTCAGGTGCTTCAGGGCCGAGGCCATGGCCACCCAGGCGCCGGTGATCGAGGCGGTGCGCGTGCCGCCGTCGGCCTGGATCACGTCGCAGTCGATCAGGACCTGGCGCTCGCCCAGGGCTTTCAGATCGACCACGGCGCGCAGGGAGCGGCCGATCAGGCGCTGGATCTCCTGGGTGCGGCCCGACTGCTTGCCGGCGGCGGCTTCGCGGCGGCCGCGCGTATGGGTGGCGCGGGGCAGCATGCCGTATTCCGCCGTGACCCAGCCCTGGCCGGTGTTGCGCATCCAGCCCGGCACCTTCTCCTCGATCGAGGCGGTGACCAGGACCTTGGTGTGGCCGAAGCTGACCAGGCAGGAGCCCTCGGCGTAGCGATTGACGCCGGTCTCGAGCGTGACGGCGCGGAGTTGTTCGGGGGTGCGTTCGGACGGGCGCATTTGATCTTCCTTGGAACCAGGGCTGGGCGTGCTTATCCTGAAACCGTGAGCCTGTATGCCCCTCATCCTTCCCCGTTCGGCGGCGCGACCGCAGGTCTGACGACCCTGGACGCCCGTGCGCGCGACATCTTCCGCCGCATCGTCGAATCCTATCTGGAAACGGGAGAGCCCGTGGGCTCCCGCACCCTGTCGCGGGGCGGGGTGGCGCTTTCGCCGGCCTCGATCCGCAACACCATGCAGGACCTGACCCTGGCGGGGCTTCTGGCGTCGCCGCACGCCTCGGCGGGACGGGTCCCGACCCATGCGGGCCTGCGCCTCTTCGTCGACGGCCTGCTGGAGATCGGCGACCTGGGCCAGGAGGAGCGGCGCGAGATCGACGCCCGCCTGGCAGGAAAGGGTCGCAACTTCGAAGAGGCCCTGGACGCCGCCACCAACCTGCTGTCCGGTCTGGCCGGCGGGGCGGGCATCGTCGCCAGCCCGGTGCGCGACGCGGGCGTCAAGCATGTGGAGTTCGTCGCTCTGGGCCACGACCAGGCCCTGGCGGTCCTGGTGGCGGACGACGGCACGGTCGAGAATCGGTTGATGCCCCTGTCGGCCGGGGTCACGCCCTCGACCCTGTCCGAGGCCTCCAACTTCCTCAACGCCCGCCTGAAAGGCCGGCCTCTGGCCGAGGCCCGCTCGGAAATGAGCGCCGAACTGGAGGCCGCCCGGCGCGAGCTGGACGCCGCTGCCGCCCGTCTGGTCGAGGACGGTCTGGCCGCCTGGTCGGGCGGGGGCGAACGGGAACGCGCCCTGATCGTGCGCGGCCGCGCCAACCTGTTGCAGGACGCCCAGGCCGTGGAGGACCTGGAACGGGTCCGCGTCCTGTTCGACGACCTGGAGCAGAAGGAACAGCTGATCGGCCTGCTGGACGGGGTCGGCGCGGCCCAGGGGGTGCGCATCTTCATCGGCGCCGAAACACGCTTGTTTTCGCTTTCGGGTTCCGCCGTGATCGCGGCGCCCTATATGACGGGTCGGCAGCGGATGCTGGGCGCCGTCGGCGTCATCGGCCCTGCAAGACTGAACTATGCCCGCGTCATTCCGTTGGTGGATTACACCGCACGGGTGCTGGGCCGGATTCTGGACGGACAAGAGACGTGAACGACATCAACGACGAGACCCGGGACCAACTCGAGCAGGACATGGGCGAGGCCGACTTCAACGCCGAAAGCGCCGAAGACGGCGACATGGCCGTGGTCGACGCCCTGATCGCCGAGCGCGACCAGTGGAAGGACCGCGCCCTGCGCGCCGTGGCCGACGCCGAGAACATCAAGCGCCGCGCCGAGACGCAACAGAACGACGCCCGCGCCTACGCCATCCAGCGCTTCGCCAAGGACCTGCTGAGCGTGGCCGACACCCTGGAACGCGGCCTGCAGTCCGCGCCCAAGGACGCCGAAGGTCCCGCCGCCGCTATGGTCACGGGCCTGGAGCTGACGCAGAAATCCCTGCTGTCGGCCTTCGAGGCCAACGGCCTGACGCGCGTCGATCCGGCGCCGGGCGACGCCTTCGACCCGCACCTGCATCAGGCCGTGATGGAACAGCCCTCGGACACGGTGCCGGGCGGCACGGTGATCCAGACCCTGCAACCGGGCTACGCCCTGTTCGGCCGCACCGTGCGCGCCGCCATGGTGGCGGTCGCCGCCAAGGGCTCCGGCCCGGCGGCCGGCGGCGCCTATTCGGAAGCCAATACGACCGGCGGGAATTTCGACGCCAAGGCGTGAGCGCTGCGCCCGTGAAACTGGAAAGGCCCGGAGCCGTTCGCTCCGGGCCTTTTTCATGTCCGACGGGGATCAGGCCTTCAGGCGCGCCTCGAACAGGGCCAGCAACCGCCGCCAGCCGTCCTTCGCATCCGCCTCGCGATAGCTGGCGCGATAGTCGGCGTGGAAGCCGTGCGGGGCGTCGTCGTAGACCACGATCTCGCTTCCGGCCGCGCCCTCCTGGGCCAGGGCCGCGCGCATGGCCTCGACGCTGGCCAGGGGGATGCCCGCATCCTGACCGCCGTAGAGTCCCAGGACGGGGGCCTTCAGCTCGGCGGCCAGATCGACCGGCCAGGGCCGGCCCGCCGTCTTCTGCTCCTCGGTCGCCGTGGCGGCGGGCGCCAGTCGGCCGTACCAGGCGACGCCGGCGTCGAGGGCGGGGAAGCGGGCGCAGGCCTGCCACACCACCTTGCCGCCCCAGCAGAAGCCGGTGATTCCGACCCGCTCCGACTGGGCCCAGGCCTGCGCGCCGATCCAGTCCAGGGTCGCGCCCACGTCGCCCATCACCTGTTCATAGCCGGCGGCGGCGACGATCCGCATGACGGCCTGCATGTCGCTGAGCGGCGCCGGGTCCTCGACGCGGACGAAGAAGGCGGGGGCGACGGCGGCGTATCCCGCCTTGGCCAGACGGCGGCAGACGTCGCGGATGTATTCGTGCACGCCGAAGATCTCGGACACGACGACGACCACGGGAAAGGGGCCTTGGCCCTCCGGCCGCGCCACATAGGCCGGCAGTTCGAAGCCGTCCGGGGCGGGATAGGAGACGACGGCGGTCGTCAGGCCCGCGCCGTCGGTCGTGACCGGCTGGGCCGACTGGCTCACGGCGGCGGGCGCGTAGGCGGCGAAGGCGACGCCGCCGAGAGCCGCGACCCCCAGGCTGCGGCGGCTGGGGGCGATCTGGTCGGCGCTCAGGCCCTCGGGCCGGGTGATCAGGGTCATCGCGGGTCTCCGTGCGGCTTCAGATATGAGGCGGCGACTGTGACCCGGCTTTGACGTCGCCGTCGAGTCCCGATCAGCGGGCGCGTCTGAGGGTCAGATTGATCCGTCCGCCGCCGGGCACCAACTGAGACGACCCCGCCAGCAGCCGGTCGATCCCGTGCCGCGCCAGCCGCGCCGGTCCCGTCAGGGCGCAGACGTCGCCCGAGGCCAGCTTCAGGCTCTGCGTCCGACCGCCCTCGGCCGCGCCGATGCGAAACACCGCCGTGTCGCCCAGGGACACCGACAGGACGGGCGCGGTCAGATCGGCCTCGTCCCGATCCTGATGCAGACCCATTTTCGCATCAAGGCGATAGAGGTTGACCAGGCAGGCGTCGGGCGGAACGGGCCAGCCGGTCAGGGCGTCCCACAGGTCGAGCAGGGCTTGCGGCATGGGCGGCCAGGCCTCGCCCGTGACCGGATGGGTCGGCTGGTAGCGATAGCCCGCCCGGTCCGAGACCCAGGCCAGCGGCCCCAGGCCCGTCATCTCCACCGAAAAGGGCCGCCCGCCCGGCGTCACGGGACGATAGAAGGGGGCCGTCCGCGCCGCCGCCAGCACCTGATCCAGCAGGACGGCCTGCGCCGCCGCATCCAGCGCGCCCGGCCACAGACGAAAGCCGGGCAGGCCGGTCGGGGTTTCGCGGGGCGAGGACATGCTCGCCATCTAAGACCCTTCTCCTGCCGGGAGAAGACGACACGTAGGGCCGGATGAGGCTTCTCGCCCTCTTCATCGCGGAAACGCCGCCGAATCCGCCCCGAACCGCACGAAACCCTTGCAGCCCCTGCGGTCTTTCCCATATCCGGGCCAGTCTGGAAGAAACCCCGCTTCGTTTGGGGCTTTCGACCGAAACCATTCAACCCGCCCGACCGGACGCACCGGAAAGGCTAAGCAAGCCCAACAGGGGGCGGTCACGCGCGGTGCTTCATCGAAGGCCGCCGCATCGCCCGCCGCAAGGAGTGAAAAGACAAGCTCATGGCCAAGATCATCGGCATCGACCTCGGCACCACCAACTCTTGCGTCGCCGTCATGGACGGCAAGAACCCCAAGGTCATCGAGAACGCCGAAGGCGCCCGCACCACCCCCTCGGTCGTGGCGATCCAGGACGGCGGCGAAGTGCTGGTGGGTCAGCCCGCCAAGCGTCAGGCCGTCACCAACCCCGCCAACACCTTCTTCGCGATCAAGCGCCTGATCGGCCGCAACTTCGACGATCCGGTGGTGGCCAAGGACAAGGGCATGGTGCCCTATGACATCGTCAAGGGCCCGAACGGCGACGCCTGGGTCCAGGCCCACGGCAAGGACTATTCCCCCCAGCAGGTTTCGGCCTTCACCCTGGGCAAGATGAAGGAGGCCGCCGAGGCCTACCTGGGCGAGACCGTGACCCAGGCCGTCATCACCGTCCCGGCCTATTTCAACGACGCCCAGCGTCAGGCGACCAAGGACGCCGGCAAGATCGCCGGCCTGGAAGTCCTGCGCATCATCAACGAGCCGACCGCGGCCGCCCTGGCCTACGGCCTTGAGAAGAACGACGGTCAGAAGATCGCCGTCTACGACCTGGGCGGCGGCACCTTCGACGTCTCGATCCTGGAGATCGGCGACGGCGTCTTCGAGGTGAAGTCGACCAACGGCGACACCTTCCTGGGCGGCGAGGACTTCGACCTGCGCCTGGTCGACTACCTGGCCGACGAGTTCAAGAAGGAGCAGGGCGTCGACCTGCGCCAGGACAAGCTGGCCCTGCAGCGCCTGAAAGAAGAGGCTGAAAAGGCCAAGAAGGAGCTGTCCTCGACGACCCAGTACGAGGTCAACCTGCCCTTCATCACCATGAACGCCTCGGGCCCGCTGCACCTGAACATCAAGCTGTCGCGCGCCAAGCTGGAAGCCCTGGTCGAGGACCTGGTCATCCGCACCATCGAGCCGTGCAAGAAGGCCCTGGCCGACGCCGGCCTGAAGGCTGCGGACATCGACGAGGTGGTCCTGGTCGGCGGCATGACCCGCATGCCCGCCGTGCAGGAAGCGGTGAAGAAGTTCTTCGGCAAGGAGCCGCACAAGGGCGTGAACCCTGACGAGGTCGTGGCCCTGGGCGCTGCCGTCCAGGCCGGCGTTCTGCAAGGCGACGTCAAGGACGTGCTGCTGCTGGACGTGACCCCGCTGACCCTGGGCATCGAAACCCTGGGCGGCGTCTTCACCCCGCTGATCGAACGCAACACCACCATCCCGACCAAGAAGAGCCAGGTCTTCTCGACGGCCGACGACAACCAGTCGGCCGTGACGATCCGGGTCTTCCAGGGCGAGCGCCCGATGGCCGCCGACAACAAGGTCCTGGGTCAGTTCGACCTGATGGGCATCCCGCCGGCGCCGCGCGGCATGCCGCAGATCGAGGTCGCCTTCGACATCGACGCCAACGGCATCGTCCACGTCACCGCCAAGGACAAGGCGACCAACAAGGAGCAGTCGATCCGCATCCAGGCCAACGGCGGCCTGTCGGACGCCGACATCGACAAGATGGTCAAGGAAGCCGAGGCCAATGCTGCGGCCGACAAGGCCCGCAAGGAACTGGTCGAGGCCCAGAACGGCGCCGACAGCCTGATCCACTCGACCGAGAAGGCCCTGTCGGAGCACGGCGACAAGATCGACGAGGCGACCAAGTCGACCATCCAGTCGGCCCTGGACGACCTGAAGTCGGCCAAGGACGGCACGGACCCGGAGGCTGTCCGCGAGAAGACCAACGCCCTGGCCCAGGCCTCGATGAAGCTGGGCGAGGCCATGTACGCCGCCCAGCAGGGCGCCGGTGAAGACGGCGCGTCGGAAGCTCCGGCCGACGACGGCGTGGTCGACGCCGAGTTCGAGGAAGTCTCCGACGCCGACGACGACAAGAAGAACGCGTAACCAGAGCGACGAACCTGGATCGGCCCCGCTTGCCAGACGGCAGGCGGGGCCGTTTCATAAAACTTGCATCATTCGACCGGGCGCCCATGTCAGCCTGGTCATTCGCGAACGGACGACCTTCGGCCAACGACAGGCGGCGCTCGCGGCGGGAAGTAAGAGGACGAACGCCTGATGGCGCAGCGTGACTATTACGAGATTCTGGGGGTCGAACGGACCATCGACGCGCCGGGCCTGAAGGCGGCCTATCGCAAGCTGGCCATGATCCATCACCCGGACCGCAACGGCGGCTCCGAGGAATCCCTTGCCCAGTTCAAGGAAATCTCCGAGGCCTACACCGTCCTGTCGGACGATCAGAAGCGCGCGGCCTATGACCGGTTCGGTCATGCGGGCGTGAACGGCGGCGCCGGCGGCGGCGACCCGTTCGGACGCGGCGGCGCCGGCTTCCACGACATCAACGACATCTTCTCCCAGGTCTTCGGCGACGCCTTCGGGGACGCCTTCGGCGGCCGCGGCGGTCGTCAGCAGCAGGGCGGCCCGCGTCGCGGCTCTGACCTGCGCTACGACCTCGAGATCAGCCTGGAGCAGGCCTACAAGGGCTCCGAGGTCGAGATCGCCGTCCCCACCACCATGACCTGCGAGGTCTGCGACGGTTCGGGCGCCAAGGCGGGGACCAAGCCGACCATCTGCTCCACCTGCGGCGGCGCCGGCCGCGTGCGCCAGGCCAACGGCTTCTTCCAGGTCGAGCGCACCTGCCCCCGTTGCAGCGGCTCGGGCGAGATGATCTCCGATCCCTGCCCCAACTGCCGGGGCCACGGCCAGGTCCGCAAGACCCGCAACCTCAGCCTCAAGGTGCCGGCGGGCGTCGACGACGGCTCGCGCATCCGCCTGTCGGGCGAGGGCGAGGCCGGTCAGCGCGGCGGGCCGCGCGGCGATCTCTACGTCTTCCTGTCGGTCAAGCCGCACGAGCTGTTCGAGCGCGACAACCTCGATCTTCTCGTCACCGTGCCGGTGCCGATGACGGTGGCGGCCCTGGGCGGGATCGTCGACGCCCCCTGCCTGATCTCCGACGCCTGCGACGGCAAGTGCAAGGCCGCGGTCGATGTGCCGGCCGGCGCCCAGACCGGCAAGACAGTCCGCATCAAGGGCAAGGGCATGCCCCATCTGAACGGCCGCCAGCGCGGCGACCTGGTGGTCGAACTCTTCGTCGAAACCCCCACCGACCTGACCGCGCGTCAGAAGGAACTGATGCAGGAGCTTGCGGCCTCGTTCGGAGAAAGCCAGAGTCCGCGCAACTCCAGCTTCGCGGGCAAGGCCAGGCGTTTCTGGGCCGACATCCTGGGCGGCGACGCCGATAATTCGAAAGAAACCGCTGCGTGAGCGACATCTTCCACGCCGGAATCTCCGGCGCCCGGGGCCGCATGGGCCGCGCCGTCTCCCAGGTTCTGGACGCCCGCGAGGACGTCGTGGTCGCCTCCCGCTTCGACCGGGGCGAGGCTCCCGGCCTGAACCTGTGCGACGTGATCATCGACTTCTCGACGCCCGAGGCCTCGGTTGAACTGGCCAAGGCCTGCGCCGCGCGGGGCGGACCGGCCCTGGTCATCGGCTCCACCGGCCTGACGCCCGAACAGGAGGCCGAGATCGAGACGGCGGCCGAGAAGATCGCCATCGTCCGCAGCGGCAACTTCTCCCTGGGCCTCAACATCCTGATCGGCCTGGTCGAACACGCGGCCCAGCGGCTGGACGGCCGCGACTGGGACATCGAGGTGCTGGAAACCCATCACCGGCGCAAGGTGGACGCCCCCTCGGGCACCGCCCTGATGCTGGGCGAGGCCGCCGCCAACGGCCGGGGCCGCGACCTCGAGGATCTCAGGACCGCCCCCTATGACGGCATCACCGGCCCGCGCGAGCCGGGCAAGATCGGCTTCGCCTCCCTGCGCGCCGGCGGCGTCATCGGCGAACATACGGTGCTGTTCGGCTCGGACGACGAACTGCTGACCCTGTCGCATTCGGCCATCGACCGTTCCCTGTTCGCCAAGGGCGCCGTGGCCGCCGCCGCCTGGGTGCGCAACCGCCGCCCCGGCCTCTACGACATGCAGGACGTGCTCGGCTTCCGTCAGGCCTGACCCGGCGGATGCGCCGTCACGGAACAGGCTACGGCATGGCGTTGCGGGCGGCCGCGGCGCTCAGCTTCTCCCTGATGTACGCCCTGATGAAATGGGCGGCGACGCTGGAGCCGGTCTCGGCCGGCGAGATGGTCTTCTACCGCTCGATCTTCGGCCTGCCGGTGGTGCTGATGTGGGTGCTGAGCCTCAAGGGCGGCCTGGCCTCGATCTCGACCCGGCGGCCCCTGGTTCATCTCTGGCGCTGCGCCCTGGGGGTGACGGGCATCCTGCTGATCTTCCAGGGCCTGCGCCTGCTGCCCCTGGCCGACGCCACCACCATCGGCTTCACCGCGCCCATCTTCGCCACCCTGCTGTCCATCGTCTTCCTCAGGGAGAAGGTGGGGCGCCATCGCTGGACGGCGGTCATCCTCGGCTTCCTCGGGGTCCTGGTGGTCCTGCGGCCGGGGATGGAGGGCGCGCCGCCGCTGGGCGGCCTGCTCTTCGCGCTCGGCGGGGCCTTCGTGGCGGCCTCCGTCACCGTCACCCTGCGCCAGCTGGGCAAGACGGAGAAGGCCACGGCCATCGTCTTCTGGTTCTTCATCGCCTGCGCGACCGTCGGCGGCGTCCTGGCCCTGATCGACGGCCACAGCCACAGCTGGCCTGTGCTGGCCGTCCTGGCGGCCGGCGGGCTGGCGGGCGGGCTGGCGCAACTTCTGATGACCACCTCGCTGCAGCACGCCCCGGTCTCCGCCCTGGCGCCGTTCGACTATCTGCAGATGGTCGGGGCCGTGGTCCTGGGCTGGCTGCTGCTCAGCGACGCACCGACGGCGGCGACCCTGGCCGGCGCCGCCCTGATCGCCGGCAGCGGCCTCTACACCGCCTGGCGCGAGCAGGTCCTGAAGCGCGAGATCACCCCGCCGTCGCCCAACCCCTCCGTCTGAAGCCTAGGCCGCGTGCGCCGCGCCCAAGGCTTCGCGCCAGGAGCCGATGTCGGTCGAGCGCTGGGCGATCAGGCGATCCAGGTCGCCCGTCGCCAGATGGTCCGGCCGGGGCGCGGTCATGCCCCAGGCCGGAAAGGCGCGCTGCGCGATCCGCTCCCGCGCCAGGACGACGATATCCTCATGCCGCGCATCGAAATGCAGGTGCAGCATCAGGATATCCAGTTCCGTGGGGCTGCCTTCCAGCAGCTGGACGAAGACGTCGCCCCTCAGGGTCAGGGCGCCGGTGATGCCGACCCGGGCGTTGCGGACGGTCGAGACGTGGACGATGTCGGCGATCTGCTCGACGGCCTGCGTGTCGCCCAACCGGGCGCGGCTGCAGTAGACGAGCTGGTCCAGGCTATTCATGTCTCTACGCTAGGTTGAATCCCGGCAGTTCGTAAAGCGCCGTTTTTCAAAACGCGGTTCGTCAGCGTCCCGTCGAGCCGAAGCCGCCTGCCCCCCGCGCGGTCTCGTCCAGGGCCTCGACCTCGGCCATGACGGCCTGGGCGTAGGGCGCAATCACCATCTGGGCGATGCGCTCGCCGCGCTTGATCTCGAAGGCGATCTGGCCGTGGTTGATCAGGATGACCCCGACCTCGCCGCGATAGTCGCTGTCGATCGTGCCGGGCGAATTCAGGCAGGTGACGCCGTGCTTCAGCGCCAGGCCCGAGCGGGGCCGCACCTGGGCCTCATAGCCCGGCTCCAGGGCGATCTTCAGGCCGGTCGGGATCAGCTTGCGTTCGCCGGGCGCCAGGATGACCGGCTCCAGTTCCGGCAGGGCGGCGCGCAGGTCCATCCCCGCCGACCCCGTGGTCTCATAGGCGGGCAGGGCCAGGCCCTCGGCGTGGGGCAGGCGTTCGACGCGGACGGTGGTCATGGGGCTTGTCTTCTCTCAGGCCTTGAAGTGATCGGCGATGCGCAGGGCGAGCTTCCTCGCCACATCGGTCTTGGACTGGCGCGGCCAGGGCTCGGCGCCGTCCCGGGTGAACAGGGTCACGGCGTTGCCGTCCGAGCCGAAGACCTCGCTCGAGACGTCGTTGCCGACAATCCAGTCGCAGCCCTTTCGCGACAGCTTGGCGCGGGCGTTGGCCTCCAGGTCGCTGGTCTCGGCGGCGAAACCGACCACCAGCTTCGGCCGCTTCGCCCCGGGCGCGGAGACGGCGGCCAGGATGTCGGGGTTCTCGATCAGGGCCAGGGACGGCGGGCCGCCGGGCTTCTTCTTGATCTTGCCGGAGGCGACGCCGTCCACGCGCCAGTCGGCGACGGCGGCGCTCATCACGGCGATGTCTGCGGGCAGATGGGCCTCGACGGCGGCCTTCATCTCGACGGCGGCCTCGACCCAGACCCGGGTCACGCCCACGGGCGCGTCCAGGGCGACGGGGCCGGAAATCAGGGTCACCCCGGCGCCCAGTTCGGCCAGGGCGGCGGCGACGGCGTAGCCCTGCTTGCCGCTGGACCGGTTGGTCAGGCCGCGCACAGGGTCGATCGGTTCAAAGGTCGGCCCCGCCGTGACGACGACCTTGCGGCCCGCCAGCGGACGCCCGTCCGGCCCGGCCAGCAGGCGGGAGATGGCCTCCAGGATGACGGCCGGCTCGGCCATGCGGCCGGGGCCGAACTCGCCGCAGGCCATCTCGCCGTCGTCGGGACCGACCACGGCCGCGCCGTGGAAGCCGTCGAAGCTCTTCAGCCGCTCGACATTGGCCTGAACCGCAGGGTGCAGCCACATGCGCACGTTCATGGCCGGCGCCAGCAGCACCTTCTTGTCCGTGGCCAGAAGCGTGGTCGAGGCCAGGTCGTCGGCCATGCCGTTGGCGGCCTTGGCGATCAGCCCCGCCGTCGCCGGCGCCACGACCACCAGGTCGGCCCATCGCGACAGCTCGATATGGCCCATGGCCGTTTCGTCTTCCGGCATGAACAGGTCCTGCCGCACCGGATGGCCGGTCAGAGCGGCCAGGGACATGGGGGTGACGAACTCGGCCCCGGCCGAGGTCAGCAGGCTCATCACCTCGGCGCCCGCCTTCTTCAGCAGACGCGTCAGTTCCAGCGCCTTGTAGGCGGCGATGCCGCCGCCGACGATCAACAGGATCTTGCGGCCGGTCAGGGTGGATGCGCTCATTCCAAACCTCTAGCCCCGCCGCGTGACGCCGTCGAGACGGAGCGATCCGAACAAAAATGTGAATAGGAACATTACAAGAACATTCAAAATATGCGTAACTGCGTTTTGCGTGATTTCGGGGAGGGGCTCATGCGCTTGCAATGGACGACGGCCGGGGTCGTCGCGGCCTTCATTCTGGCGGGATGCGACAGCGGCGGTTCGGCGGTGGAGACGCGGGATCGGCCGGCGGCCGAGCCGGTCGCCCTGATCTCGGCTGCGGCTCCGGAGGGGGGCCAGGCGGAAACCGCGCCCGAGGCCAAGCCGCCGGTGACGGCCAATCGTCGTGAAACCGCCGACGCCAAGGTCCAGCGTCTGTACGAACGCAACGGCGCGGCCTTCGGCGCCCGGTCCGCGGACGACTATCTGGACAAGGTGCGGGCCTTCACCCAGGCCACGCCGAAGGGGACCGAGACGGTCAAGCGGCCGAACGGCGACACCCTCTATTATCAGGCCTCGACCAACACCTTCGCCGTGGTCGACCGCAACGGCGTGCCGCGCACCATGTTCAAGCCGGACGACGGCCCGGCCTACTGGGCGGAACAGAAGGAACGGGCGCCGACCTTCGGCCGACAGCGTCCGGACGCGCGTCCGGCGGAATAGGCGTCGCTCCATCGGGGCCTATTGCACGCATTGCACTGTTTTTTCCTTTGCACGGTGCAATGAGCGCAAGGAAGGGCGCGGCGGACCTCAGGCGGCGTCGAAGGTCAGCGGCGCGCCCCAGAAGCGGGCGATCAGCTCGGACTGCGGGCCGGGCGTTCCCGTGGTCAGGAAGTCGCGACGGCCGGACGACCCCAGGTCGTATTCCGGATGGCGCTCGAAATAGCGTTCCAGCGAGTCGGCCACGGCGGCCGGCTGGCTGATCACCTGGACGCCGGGGGGCAGGGCGGCGGCGAACAGGTCGGCGACGATCTCATAATGGGTGCAGCCCAGGATGGCCTTGTCCGGGTGACGGCCGATGCGACGGCGCAGGGCGTCGACGTGGTCGTCGACCACCACCTTCAGCTCCTCGGCCGGGGCGCCAAGCTCGATCAGGCCGGCCAGGCCGGGGCAGGGCTCGGTGAAGACGGCCAGGTCCTCGCGGCGCTTGTCGATCTCGATCTCATAGACCCGGCTCATGGCCGTGGCGGCGGTGCAGAAGACGCCGGTGACGTCGATCGCCTGCTTCTTCTCGCCTTCCAGCCGCCCGTCGCGCTCGGCCTCATAGGACCAGGGCAGGCCGGTCGCCGCCTCGATGGTCGGGACGATGATGCCCAGGACGTTGACCGGACGGCCCAGCTTCTCGCGCATGCCCGGGATCCAGGTCTGCTGCAGGCGGCGCAGGGCGATGGCCGAGGCCGTGTTGCAGGCCAGGACCACGACCGAGGCGCCGGCCTCGAACAGGCGCTCGCACCCCGCGCGGGTCAGCTCGACGATGTCCTCGCCGCCGCGTCCGCCATAGGGGGCGTGGGCCTGGTCGCCCAGATAGATGAAGTCCCGCGTCGGAAAGCGGGTCGTGAGTTCGCGGTGGACCGTCAGGCCCCCCACGCCGGAGTCGAAAACGCCTATCGCCATGTCGCCGCCTTTAGCCTCCTGGGGTTCCGTCGTCCAATGCTTAGGATTACATCGGCTTCATGTGACGGCCCCGCCATTCGGTCCTAGGGTCGCGCGAACACGATAAATAAGGTTGGGAGACCTGGATGCACAGACGTCATCTTCTCATCGGGGGCGCGAGCCTCGTCGCCCTCTCGGGCTACGCCGCTTCCGGCGCCGCCATGGAGTCCGGAATGACCGCTTCCGCCGTCGCCCTGTCCACCGCCGACGAGGCCCGCATCGCCCGCGCCGTCCTGCCGGCCGCGACGCCGCGCGCCGAGCTGCTGCAGCCCTGGACCGGCCCCTATGAAGGCGTGCCCCCGTGGGACAAGGTGACGGCGCCCAAGATGCGTCAGGCCGTGATGGAAGGCATCGAGCTGCAACGCGCCGACATCGCCGCGATCGCGAACAACGCCGAGGCCCCGACCTTCGCCAACACCCTGGTGGCGATGGAGCTGGTCGGCGAGCCGCTGGACCGCGCTATCAACATCTTCAGCGTCATGACCTCCAACATCGGCGGCGACGACTGGGACGCCCTGGAGACCGAGCTGTCGCCGATCCTCTCGGCCGCCGGCGACGAGATCACCTTCAACGAGAAGCTGTTCCAGCGCATTAAGGCCGTGGCCGACGGCGCCGACGCGGCGGGCCTGAACGCCCAGCAGAAGCGTCTGGCCGAGCGCAGCCGCGACAGCTTCATCCGCAACGGCGCCGCCCTGAACGCCGCCGGCAAGGCCGAGCTGGGCCGCATCAACACCGAGCTGTCGAACGCCTTCACCGGCTTCGGCCAGAAGGTGGTGGCCGATGAGAACACCTGGACCGTCATCGCGAACGAGGCCGGCCTGAAGGGCCTGCCGGAGTCGAACAAGGCCGCCGCCGCCGCCGCTGCGCGCACGCGCAACGTCCAGGGTTGGGCCATCGTCAACACCCGCTCCAGCGTCGATCCCTTCCTGACCTTCGCCGACGACCGCGCCCTGCGCGAGCAGGTCTGGAAGAAGTTCGTCAAGCGCGGCGACAACGGCGACGCCAACGACACCAAGTCGACCATCGCCCGCATCGTCGCCCTGCGTCAGCAGCGCGCCCGCCTGCTGGGCTTCGCCAACCACGCCGAATGGCGCATGCAGGACACCATGGCCAAGACCCCGGCCGCGGCCATGGACCTGATGCAGCGCGTCTGGGCCCCGGCCAAGGCCCGCGTCGCCGAGGAGGTCGCCGACATGAAGGCGATCGCCGGCTTCGACATCGAGCCCTGGGACTACCTCTACTTCGCCGAGAAGGTCCGCAAGGCCAAGTACGACCTCGACCAGAACGAGCTGAAGCCCTACTTCGAGCTCCACGCCGTTCGCGCGGCCTCCTTCTACATGGCCGAGCGCCTGTACGGCTTCGTCTTCAAGCCACTGCCCAAGGGAACCGTCTCGACCTTCGAGCCGGACGTGACCACCTATGAGGTGACGGACAAGGCCACCGGCAAGCTGATCGGCCTCTACTACGCCGACGACTTCGCCCGTCCGGGCAAGCGTTCGGGCGCCTGGATGACCACCTATCGGTCCTTCTCGACCCTGACGGGTTCGAAGCCGATCCTGGCCTCGAACAACAACAACTTCGTCAAGGCGGCCGACGGCCAGCCCCTGCTGATCTCGCTGGACGACGCCGAGACCCTGTTCCACGAGTTCGGCCACGCCCTGCACTACTTCTCGTCGGTGGTGACCTATCCGTCGTTCGGCAACACGCCGCGCGACTTCGTGGAATATCCGTCGCAGGTGCACGAGCACTGGGTGCTGAGCCGCCCCATCCTCGACGGCTACATGAAGCACGTCGAGACCAAGCAGCCGATGCCGCAGGCGCTGGTGGACAAGATCGAGGCTTCCTCGACCTTCAACCAGGGCTACGCCACCGTCAGCTACCTGTCCTCGGCCCTGGTCGACATGGACCTGCACACCCAGGCCACGCCGCCGACCGACATCGCGGCCTTCGAAAAGGCCTCGCTGGACCGTCTGGGCATGCCCAAGGAGATCGTGATGCGGCACCGCCTGCCGCAGTTCAACCACCTCTTCACCTCGGACGCCTACTCGGCCGGCTACTACTCCTACCTCTGGTCGGAAGTGATGGACGCCGACACCTGGGCCTACTTCGAGGAGTCGGGCGACGTCTTCAACCCGGACATCGGCGGCCGCTTCAAGTCGATCATCCTGGCGCCCGGCAACACCACGGACCGCGGCGACGCCTATCGCCAGTTCCGCGGCCGCAACCCGGACGTAAAGGCCCTGCTGAAGGTGCGCGGTTTCCCGACTTCCTAAGGGGCCTATCGGCCTTCGGCCTGCTTGAGGCCCGTTAGGCGCTGAATATGGAGAGGCCTGGTGGAGCGATCCATCGGGCCTTTTCTATTTCGGCCGGGGTGGCGTAAGCCTTGGCTGTGTCATAGGCCGCGTCGGGTCGAGAAGGCGGAGCCTTCTGACCGCGGCCCAACAGGAATGAGGTTCCCTGCATGAGCGTCGTCGCCTCCTACGTCTACAAGGACGGCCAGCGGGTGCGCGAGGCGCCCCTGACGGAACAGGGGCTGGCCCTGGCCAGGGGCGAGTATCTGTGGATCGGCCTGCACGAGCCGACGGACGAGGAGACCGACATCCTCGTGCGGCGCTTCCGCCTGCATCCCCTGGCGATCGAGGACGCCATGACGGCGCACCAGATCCCCAAGCTGGAGGTCTACGGCTCCGAGCTCTTCATCGTCGCCCGCACCGCCCAGGGGCAGGGCGACCATATCGTCTACGGCGAGACCCACATCTTCGTCGGCTCCAACTATGTCGTCACCATCCGCCACGGCTCGGCGCGCGGCCACACCCAGTTGCGGGCGCAGCTGGAGGCCTCGCCCCAGCAGCTGAAGCACGGCCCGGACTTCATCCTCCACGGCGTCCTGGACTTCATCGTCGACGGCTACATCCCCATCATCGACGCCATCGAGGACAAGGTGCTGGAGATGGAGCAGGTCGCCCTGGACAGCTTCCTGTCCCGCGACGACATCACCCGCCTCTTCCTCCTGCGGCGGGAACTGCTGAAGTTCAGCCGCATCCTGGGGCCGATGGAGGAGGTCTCGGCCAAGCTGCAGTCGCTGGACCTGCCCTGCATCGACCGCGAGGTCCGTCCCTATTTCCGCGACGTGGCCGACCATGTGCGTCGCGTGGCCAGCCGCGCGGGCGTGCTGCGCGACATCCTGGCCTCGGTGTTCGAGGCCTCCAACCTGCTGGAGCAACAGCGCCAGGGCGTCATCACCCGCAAGCTGGCGGCCTGGGCCGCCATCCTGGCCACGCCGACGGCGGTGACGGGCATCTACGGCATGAATTTCGACCACATGCCGGAACTGCGCTGGACCCACGGCTACCCGGCGGTCATGGCCCTGATCGTGGTCATCTGCCTCGCTCTCTACATCAGCTTCAAGCGCTCGAAGTGGCTGTGATCAGCCGCTGTTCCTGAGGCCCGCCGCCACGCCGTTGATGGCCAGAAGGATGCCGTTGCGGACCCGGGGATCGTCGTCCCCGGCGCGGCGGCGGCGGATCAGTTCGATCTGCACATGGTTCAGCGGCTCGACATAGGGCATGCGCTGGCGGATCAGCCGGTCCAGCTCGGGCTGACCGCCCAGCAGGGCGTCGTGGCCGGTGATCGACAGGACGGCGGCGACCGTCCGGTCCCACTCCTCACGGATCGCGCCATAGATGCGCTCGGCCAGGGCGGGGTCGGGGACCAGTCCGGCGTAGCGGCGGGCGATGGCCATGTCGGCCTTGGCCATGACCATCTCCATGTTCTGGACCACGGTGCGGAAGAAGGGCCAGGCGGCGGCCATGTCGCGCAGCTCGTCCGGGTCCTCGCCCTGGACCGCAGAGCCGAAGCCGAACCAGCCGGGCAGCATGACCCGCGACTGCGACCAGCTGAACACCCAGGGGATGGCGCGCAGGTCCTCGATGGCGGTCGAGGTCGAACGGCTGGCCGGACGCGAGCCGATCTTCAGGTCGGCGATCTCGGCTATGGGGGTGGCGGCGCGGAAATAGTCGACGAAGCCCGGCGTCTCATAGACCAGGGCGCGATAGGCTTTCATCGAGGCGGCCGACAGGCGGGCCGCCGCCGTCCCGTGCTCGGCGCTGTAGCCCGTGTCGGTCTGCGGCCCCAGCGAGGCGAGGAGCGTCCCGCAGGTCAAGGCGTCCAGGTTCCTCTGCGCCACCTCGGGCTCGCCGTACTTGTTGGCGATGACCTCGCCCTGTTCGGTGACGCGGATGCGCCCGGCCACCGTCCCTGCCGGCTGGCCCAGCACGGCGGAGAAGCTTGAGCCGCCGCCGCGCCCCACGGCGCCGCCGCGACCGTGGAACAGCTGCAGCCGGACCCCCGCCGCGCGAGTGACGTCCAGCAGGGCGCGCGAGGCCTCGTGCAATTCCCAGCCCGAGGTCAGGTAGGAGCCGTCCTTGTTGCTGTCGGAATAGCCGATCATGACCTCCTGCACCCCGCGCGCGGTCGCCACGGCGCGGGCCGAGGGCTCGGCCAGGACGCGTTCCAGCGTCGGCTGCGAGGCGCGCAGGTCCTCGATGGTCTCGAACAGGGGCGCGGCCTGGATGGGGCAGGCCGCGGGATCGGCCGGATCATAGAGGCCGACTTCCTTCAGCAGCAGATAGACCTCCAGCATGTCCGAGGCCGCGTCCGTCTTGGACACGATGTGGGTGCGGATGGCCTGAGGGCCGAAGGCGGCGAGGGCGGCCGCCGCCGCCTGCAGGATGGCGCGTTCCTTCAGCGTCTCGGGCGTGTAATCCGCATAGGGCGAAAACAACGGGCGCGGCCCCGCCAGTTCACGCGCCAGCAGGGTCAGACGCGCCTCCTCGTCCAGGGCGACGTAGTCGGGACAGACGCCCGCCACCTTCAGCAGGTCGGCCACGACCCGCTCATGCACGTCCGAGTTCTGGCGCAGGTCCAGGGTCGCCATGTGGAAGCCGAAGACGTCGGCCGCCGTGATCAGCCGCGCCAGCCGGTCGTCGGCGAAGACGGCGCCGTGGGTGCAGACCAAGCTGTCGTGCAGCACCGCCAGCTCGGCGCGGAAGGCCTCGGGGCCGCCATAGACCGGGGCCTCGAACGAGGCCGGCAGCGGCGCTGGGCCGCCGGTCAGGGCCAGGCAGGTCGCCGACAGCCGGGCGTAGATGCGGCTCAGCGCCCGGCGATAGGGCTCGTCCGCACGCTGGATCGAGGCGTCGGCCGAGCTCTGGGCCAGGGCCGCCAGTTCGGGCGTGACGGCGGTCAGGTCTGCGGACAGGCTGAGCTCCTCGCCCAGGGCGTTCACCTCCTCCAGATAGAAGCGCAGCACGGCGCGCGACTGGGTGCGGAAGGCGGCGCTCAGAACCTCGGCGTCGACATTGGGGTTGCCGTCGCGGTCGCCGCCGACCCAGGTGCCGATGCGCAGGAAGGGCGGCAGGTCCGGCGCGTCCAGCAGGGCGCGCCACTCGGCCAGCTGGGCCGGGGCGACGTGCAGGAAGATGCGCTGCAGCCAGTCGGTGACGGTGTTGATCTCATCCTGCACCACCAGGCCCGTGGCCCGGGTCAGGCGCGTGGCCCACAGGATGACGATCTGCCGGCGCAGGGCCGCCTTCAGCGTCTCTGGCGAACAGGCGATCCCGTCGCGGTCGCAGCCGTCCAGCAGGGCGCCGACGGCGGCGATGCGGTCGATCACGCTCTTGCGCCGCACCTCGGACGGGTGGGCGGTCAGAACCGGAGAGATCAGGGCCTCCGACAGCAGGTCGCGCACGGCCGCCCGGTCCACGCCCGCCGCTTCCAGCCGCTTCAGCGCGCCCTCGGGCGTGTCGGCCCGCTCGCCGGCCTCGGCCTGATCCCGTGCGCGGCGCTTGCCCGCCCGGTCCTCGGCGACATTGGCCAGCAGGGAGAAGGCGGCGAAGCCGTGGGTCAGGCCGACGGCCTGGTCCAGCGACAGGTCCTTCAGCAGGGCCTCCAGCTCCGACGCTCCGTGCGAAGCCGGGTCGCGGTGATAGGCCACGGAGGCCTGCCGCACGGCCTCGATCCGGTCATAGAGATCCTGGCCCCCTTCGTCGCGGATCACCTCGCCCAGCAAGGCGCCGAGCAGGCGCACCTCCTCGCGCAGTCGGTCGTCGGCGGCCTGGATCATCGTATTGTCCTTCAGCGGGGAGGCTGGAAGCGGCACCGTATCAGCGGAATCCGAACCGCCTAGTCCCCATGGTCAACGCCGAAACCCTTTGTGTGGTTTTCAGGCGAGCGGTGCAGAGTCGACATTTGCTCGCGGATGCTCCATAAGCCCCGGCTTCCGGCGCAATTGAACCTGCGCCTCCTCCTGCACGACAGCTTTCTTGGTTGTGCTACCGCGCCGAGCGCTACTTGAGCACAGCCCATTCGGGCTCAAGTAGGCCGACCGGCCGATAGCCCAACAAAGAAAGGACGAGGCAGGCGAGGACCCTCTGCCGACGTGATCGTCGCCAGAGGCCGTTTCTCTATGGGGCAGGGTTCGCGCATGAAAGGTTTTGAATGTTCGAGGCTCTGAACGAGCGGCTGACAGGCGTCTTCGACCGGATCACCGGCCGCGGCGCCCTGTCCGAAAAGGATGTCGAGGAAGCGCTGCGCGAAGTCCGCGTCGCCCTGCTCGAGGCCGACGTCGCCCTGCCTGTGGTCAAGGACTTCATCAGCCGCGCCAAGGAACAGGCGACCGGCGAAGAGGTCATCCGTTCGGTCAAGCCGGCCGATCAGGTGGTCAAGATCGTCTATGACGGCCTGGTCGAGATGCTGGGCGGCGAAGAGCCGGTTCCGCTGAACACCAACGCCACGCCGCCCGCCGTCGTCCTGATGGCCGGCCTGCAGGGCTCGGGCAAGACGACCACCTCGGCCAAGCTGGCGCTGCGCCTGACGAAGTTCGACCGCAAGAAGGTCATGCTTGCGTCCCTCGATACGCGTCGTCCGGCGGCCATGGAACAGCTGGCGACCCTGGGCAAGCAGATCGAGGTCTCGACCCTGCCCATCGTGGCGGGCGAGAGCGCGGTCCAGATCACGCGCCGCGCCCTGCAATCGGCCAAGCTCCAGGGCTTCGACGTCCTGATCCTTGACACCGCCGGCCGCATCACGCTGGACGAAGCGCTGATGAACGAGGTGGCCGAGGTCGCCGACATCGCCAAGCCGGTCGAGACCCTGCTGGTCGCCGACAGCCTGACGGGTCAGGACGCGGTGCGCACCGCCGCCGCCTTCCATGAGCGCCTGCCGCTGACCGGCCTGGTGCTGACCCGCGCCGACGGCGACGGCCGCGGCGGCGCCATGCTGTCGATGCGCGCCGTCACCGGCCTGCCGATCAAGTATCTGGGCGCCGGCGAAAAGGTCGACGCCCTGGACGTCTTCGACGCCCGCCGCGTCGCCGGCCGCATCCTGGGCCAGGGGGACATCGTCGCCCTGGTCGAAAAGGCCGCGACCGAGTTGGACCAGGCCAAGGCCGAGAAGATGGCCCGCAAGCTGGCCAAGGGTCAGTTCGATCTGGACGACCTGGCCGGTCAGCTGGGCCAGATGAAGAAGATGGGCGGGCTTCAGGGCATCATGGGCATGCTGCCCGGCGTGGCCAAGCTGAAGGCCCAGATGGCCGACAACAACGTCAACGACAGGATGATCGACCGCCAGTTGGCCGTCATCTCCTCGATGACGAAGGCCGAGCGCAAGAAGCCCGACCTGCTGAACGCCAGCCGCAAGAAGCGCGTCGCCGCCGGCGCCGGCGTTGAGGTTCAGGACATCAACCGCCTGCTGAAACAGCACCGGCAGATGGCCGACATGGTCAAGTCCCTGTCCAAGGGCGGCGGCAAGAACCTGCAGAAGATGGCGGCCATGATGGGCGGAATGCCCGGTATGGGCGGAATGGGAGGGGGCGCCGACATGGCCCGCCTCAAGGCCCTGGGCGGCGGCAAGATGCCGGAACCCAGCGCCGACGAAATGAAAGCCATTCAGGACCGCCTGGCCGGCCTGGGCGGCGGACAACTTCCGGGAGGCCTTCCGGGCCTGCCGGGCTTCCCGAAAAAGAACTGATTTAGACTTCCTAGAAAGAGACTGAAAATGCTGAAGATTCGTCTGGCCCGCGGTGGCGCCAAGAAGCGTCCCTACTACTACATCGTCGTTGCTGACTCGCACGCTCCGCGCGACGGCAAGTTCATCGAGCGCGTCGGCACCTACAACCCGATGCTGCCCAAGGACGGCGCCCAACCGCGCGTCGCCCTGAAGGCCGACCGCGTCGCCGAGTGGCTGGGCAAGGGCGCTCAGCCGACCGACCGCGTCGCGCGCTTCATCAGCCAGTCGCAAGACGAAGTCCTGGCCGGCAAGGTCGCCTGGACCCAGTCGAACAACCCGAACAAGGGCACGCCGGGCAAGAAGGCCCAGGAACGCGCCGCCGAGCGCGCCCAGCGCGAAGCCGACCGTCTGGAAGCCGAAGCCGCCGCCAAGGTCGAGGCTGCTGAAGCCGCCGCCCGCGCCAAGGAAGAAGCCGCCGCCGCCGCTGAAGCCGCCAAGAACGCTCCGGCTGCTGAAGAAGCTCCGGCCGAAGCCGCTGCTGAAGAGGCTCCGGCCGCTGAAACCGCCGCTGAAGAAAACGCCGAGGGTTAAGCCCTTCGGTCTCCCGGTTTCGGCCGGGATGCGGAAATGGAAGGCAGCGCCCCGCCCGGGCGCTGCTTTTCTGCTATCTGGGCTGCAGATGATGCGAAACGGAGCCTGCCGATGAGCGGCGATGACAAACTGATCCTCGTCGGCCAGGTGGGCGGCGCCTTCGGCGTGAAGGGCGAGGTGCGGATTACCGCCTATACGGCTGATCCCATGGCCCTGCTGGCCTATTCTCCCTTGCTGAAGGCCGACGGCCGGCCGGTTCTGACCCTGTCCACGGCCCGGCCGGACAAGGCCGGGGTGGTGGCCCGGGTCAAGGAGATCGCCACCAAGGAAGAGGCCGACGCCATGCGCGGCCAGAAGCTGTTCATCCCGCGCGCCCTGCTGCCTGAACCGGAAGACGACGAATTCTACCTGACCGACCTGGTGGGACTGGAGGCGCGCGACGTCGACGACGCCGTGGTCGGCCGGATCAAGTCGGTGCAGAACTTCGGCGCTTCCGACATGCTGGAGATCACGCCGAAGGACGGCGGTCCCACCTGGTATCTGCCCTTCACGCGCGAGGCGGCGCCG
Organism: Brevundimonas faecalis; assembly: GCF_040549405.1. Taxonomy (NCBI): domain Bacteria; kingdom Pseudomonadati; phylum Pseudomonadota; class Alphaproteobacteria; order Caulobacterales; family Caulobacteraceae; genus Brevundimonas; species Brevundimonas faecalis. Next base: position 36,994 of record NZ_JBEPTF010000007.1, read on the forward strand.
GATGTGCGCGTTCAGGAGGGCTGGCTGCGCATCGTGCCGCCGACCGAGATCGGCGAGCGCGACGAGGACTAGTCTGCCGAGATGAATTTAAAGCTACAGTTGCTGTAGCTATTGCGCCGCCGCGGGTCGGCTCCAAGATAGGGGCTCAACCCGCTTTCGGAGCGCTCTTCATGGTCGACCTGTCCGCCTTTCCGATCACCCGCCAGTTTCCGGCGCAGCATCCCGACCGTCTTCAACTCTATTCCCTGCCGACGCCCAACGGGGTGAAGGTCTCGATCATGCTGGAGGAGCTGGGTCTGGCCTATGAGCCGCATCTGGTGGACATCGGCAAGAACGAGACTTGGACGCCGGAATATCTGTCGCTGAATCCCAACGGCAAGATCCCGGCGATCATCGATCCCGACGGTCCGGACGGGAAGCCCCTGCCCCTGTTCGAGTCCGGCGCCATCCTGGTCTATCTGGCCGAGAAGACGGGTCGCTTCCTGCCCGCCGATCCGGCGGCGCGCTATGAAACCCTGCAGTGGGTCTTCTTCCAGATGGCGGCCATCGGTCCGATGTTCGGCCAGGTCGGCTTCTTCCACAAGTTCGCCGGCCGCGAGTATGAGGACAAGCGTCCGCGCGATCGCTACGTCGCCGAGTCGCGACGTCTGCTGGGCGTGCTGGAGGGGCGGTTTGCCAATGAAGGGGGAGAGCCCCGGGACTGGATCATGGGCGGGGACTACACCATCGCCGACATCGCCGTCCTGGGCTGGGTGCGTAACCTGATCGGCTTCTATGAGGCGGGCGATCTGGTCGGTTTCGCCGACTTCCCGCGCGTGGCCGCCTGGCTGGAGCGCGGCCTGGCCCGTCCGGCCGTGCAGCGCGGCTTGAACATCCCGGCGCGGCCTTAAGGAAAGGAAGGCGGGGGCGGGCCGCAGCCTCGCCCCCGCGTGAAGCCTCAGACCTCTTCGGTCGGAGCGTCCGGGACGTACTTCTTGATCGACTCGATCGCGCGCTTGGCGCCGGACTTGTCGGAATAACCCTCGGTCGAGAAGATGATTTCCGAGTTGTACTTGAACCGGACCCGGAACTCGCCGGCCTTGTCCTGATAGACTTCGAACTTGTGCGCCATGATCGCCTCGCTCTACGGCCGCCTGTCGGCCAGGACGCAGGCTGTCATAGTCGTGCTTGGGACGGAAGGCGTGAAATGTAAATCCAGGCCAAGGGCGTCAGCCCTTGCCTGGGATCCAGCGTCGGGCCGCCAGGGCCAGGAAGCCGATCATCAAACCCCAGAAGGCCGAGCCGACGCCGAACAGGGCCAGGCCCGACGCCGTGGCGGCGAAGGTCAGGACGGCGGCCTCCCTGTCCATCGGTCGTTCCAGCATGCTGTTGAGAGACCCGGTCAGGGGCGCGATCAGGGCCAGGCCGGTGATCGCCGCCAGGGCGCCGGACGGCATGGTGATGAACAGGCCCGCCAGGGGCGCGGCGAACAGGGCGACGGCCAGATAGAAGAGGCCGTAGACGACGCCCACGGTCCAGCGCCTCTCGGGATCGGGATGGGCTTCCGGTCCCGTGCAGATGGCGGCGGTGATGGCCGCCAGATTGACGCCATGTGCGCCGAACGGGGCCAGGACCGTGCTGGCCAGGCCGCCCCAGAAGATCAGCTTCCCGGCGGGCGGGGCGTATCCGGCGGCCCTCAGCACCACCAAACCGGGCAGGTTCTGCGACGCCAGGGTCACCAGATAGAGGGGCAGGGCCAGGCTGATCGCCGCCTTCCAGTCGAAGGCGGGCATGACCGGCGACAGGGTTCCGAACAGGCTGGTTCCTTCCGGCAGGGCGACCTGGCTCCGCGCGGCCAGGACGGCGAAGGCGGCGGCCAGGACGGCGGGCAGGGCCCAGGCGGGCGCCAGGCGACGCATGATCAGGAAGACCGCCAGCAGGCCCGTCGCCAGAGCCAGGTCGGTGGGAAAGACCAGGAACAGCTTCAGGCAGAAGGGCAGCAGCACCCCCGCCAGCATGGCCGAGGCCACGGCGGCCGGAATACGCTCGGCCAGTCGCCCGAGCGCGGGGATCAGGCCGGTCAGCGCCATCATCAGCCCCGCCATGACGAAGGCGCCCACCGCCGTGGCCCAGCCCAGGCTGAGGGTCGAGGCGGCCAGCAGGGCCGCGCCGGGCGTCGACCAGGCCATGACGACCGGCATCTTCAATCGCCAGCTCAGAAGCGCCCCGGGCAGGGCGATGCCCAGGCACAGGGCCGTCGTCATGGAAATGATCTGCGGCGGCGCGGCGCCCATGGCCTGTCCGGCCTGCACCACCAGGGCCACGGTGCCGCCGAAGCCGACGACGGTCGCCACGGCGGCGGCGGAAAAGGCGGCGGGCGGGGGAAGACGGAACGAACTCATGCCCTGAGGTTAAGCGGAGCCGCTCGGCGCGGAAAAGCAAAAAGGGCCGCCGGTGTGTCCGGCGGCCCTTGGTCCTGTCCTGCGACGAGGAAGAGGATCAGCCCTCGACGTCGTCCGGCAGGCCGACGGCGTGGAAGCCGGCGTCGACGTGGACGACTTCACCCGTGGTCGAGCGGCCCAGGTCCGAGCACAGCCACAGGGCGGCGCCGGCGACGCCTTCCATCGAGGTCTCTTCCTTGATCAGCGAGAACTGGGCCGACTTGGAGTGCAGGCCGCGCCCGCCGGAGATGCCGGCCAGGCTAAGGGTGCGCATCGCGCCGGCCGAGATGGCGTTGACGCGGATGTTCTTCGGCCCCAGGTCGCGAGCGATGTAGCGGGTCGCGGCTTCCAGCGCGGCCTTGGCCACGCCCATGGTGTTGTAGTTGGGGATGACCCGCTCCGACCCCAGATAGGTCAGGGTGATCATCGAGCCGCCGTTGGGCATCAGCTTGGCCGAGCGGCGCGCCACGTCGACGAAGCTGAAGGCCGAGATGTTCATGGCCAGCAGGAAGCTGTCGCGCGTCGTGTTGTCGACGAAGGAGCCCTTCAACTCGTCCTTGTTGGCGAAGGCCACCGAGTGGACGACGAAGTCGATCGTGCCGAACTCCTTCTCCAGCTCCTCGAAGGCCTTGTCCATCGAGGCGTCGTCGGTGACGTCGGCCTGGATCAGCAGCTTGGCGCCGACGCTTTCGGCCAGGGGGCGCACGCGGCGCTCAAGACCCTCGCCCAGGTAGGTGAAGGCCAGCTCGGCGCCCTGGGCGGCCAGCTGCGAGGCGATGCCCCAGGCGATGGAGCTGGAGTTGGCCACCCCCATGATCAGGCCCTTCTTGCCCTTCATCAGGTCGCCGGTCGGCATGTCCCAGCCTTCGCTCGTCGCCATGGTCGTCGTCTCCGTATCTAGATCTCGAACCGCCTTTTGGACGGGTGCGGGGCGGGTGACAAGTCGCAGGGGCGCTGGCGTTCCGCTCGGACCGGCCTAAGTTAGCGTCATGAGCTTCGATGCGAACAGTCCGGACGGACAGGCCCAGGCGGGTCCGGTCTTCTTCGACCGGCGCGAACTGGACCAGATGCTGAGGGTCTATGGGCGGATGGTGGCGGCGGGCGAATGGCGCGACTACGCCATGGCGGGTCAGAAGGATTTCGCCGAGTTCGCCGTCTTCCGCCGTTCGGGCGACGCCCCGGTCTATCGCATCGAGAAGCGCCCGGCCCTGCGCCTGAAGCAGGGCCAGTGGGCCGTGATCGGCGAGGGCGGCCACGTGCTGAAACGCGGCCGCGACCTGGATCAGGTGCTGCGCGTCTTCGACAGCCGCAGGTTCACGGTTGTGGAGTGAGCTCTCTTTGCGGGGATGAGCGACAGGGTTACGAGCACGCCCAAAGAAAAAGCCCCGACGTCTCCGTCGGGGCTCTTCCAAACTCAGTCGTCGCCGACTTCTACTCGCGGCTGCCGCCCATGAAGGCGAGCAGGAACTGGAACAGGTTCACGAAGTTGATGAACAGGCTCAGGGCGCCGAAGCCCGTGGCCACGCCCATGGCTTCCTTGTCGCCGCCCAGGGCGTAGTAGGTCATCTTCAGGCGCTGGGTGTCATAGGCGATCAGGCCCGAGAAGATCAGCACGCCCAGACCCGAGATGATCAGGTACAGGGTTCCCGACTGCATGAAGATGTTCACGATCGAGGCGATGACCAGACCGATCACGCCCATGATCAGGAAGCTGCCCATGGCGGTCAGGTCCTTCTTGGTCGTGTAGCCGACCAGGCTCAGACCCGCGAAGGCCGCGGCCGTAACGAAGAAGGTCGAGGCCAGCGAACCGCCCGTATAGCGCAGGAACAGGACGCCCAGGCCCGCGCCGATGGTCGAAACCACGGCCCAATAGAGCATGTTCACGCCCTTGGCCGTCGGGTTCTTCATGAAGAACATGGAGCCGAACAGCATGACCAGGGGCGAGAACTGGATGATCATGCCCAGCAGGGTCAGGCCGATGCGGCCGTTCGACGCCTGGACATAGAGGAGTTGCTGCACCGCCGGCACATTGCCGGTGATGTAGGCGAGGACGCCCGCGACGACCAGACCGATCGCCAGCTTGTTGTAGACGCCCAGCATGAAGGCGCGCAGGCCGGCGTCGACGGACATGTCCGCCGACTGCGGAAGCGGGCGCGCATAGCCGTTGTTGAAGTCGCTCATCGCGAAGCTTGTCTCCCAAATGGTCGGAGATATGCCGACCTTGACTGAAATATCGGGACGGATGGGCCGCCTTGCAAGGAAAACCCGTCTTCCGGACAGTCGTTCCGCCCGCTACCAAGGGTCGCATGTTGCGCCTGTTCACCGCCATCTCGATCCCGGAAGACGTCGCCGAGACCCTGCAGCGACGCCAGTCCGGCCTGCCCGGCGCACGCTGGCGGCCGCTGGACGCCCTGCACGTCACCCTGGCCTTCTATGGCGAGGCGTCCGAGCGCGCCGCCGACGACCTGGCCTCCGAACTGACCCGCGCCGAGGGCGGCGGGGCCTTCGAGATCGCGCTGAGCGGCGTCGGCGCCTTCGGCGACGCCCACCGCAGCCACACCCTCTGGGCCGGGCTGGAGCGATCGGAGCCGCTGAACGTCCTGGCCGGTCGGTGTCGCGCGGCCGGAGAGCGGGCGGGCCTGCCGCCGGAACGGCGCGAGTACCGGCCCCATGTCACCCTGGCCTATCTGAAGCCCCAGGCGAATCCCGACCGCATCGGGGCCTGGATCGCCGGACATAATCTGCTGCATTCGCCGCCGATCCGCGTGGATCGCTTCAGCCTCTATTCCAGCGTCCTGACCGGCGACGGCAGCGTCTACACTCTGGAGCGGGAGTATCTGCTGTGACGGACCGTCCGACCTCTCCGCTGGGCCCGACGCTGGAGACCGAGCGCCTCTTCCTGCGTCCGCCGTCGCTGGAGGACTTCCCGCGCTGGGCCGACTTCATGAGCGACCCGGAAACGACCCGCTTCATCGGCGGGGTGCAGTCCAGGCACGAGGTCTGGCGCGCCATGGCCTCGGTCGCGGGCATGTGGGCCCTGCACGGCGAAGGCATGTTCTCGGTGATCGAAAAGGCGACGGGGAACTGGATGGGCCGCATCGGGCCTCTGCATCCCTATGAATGGCCGGGCCGCGAGGTGGGCTGGAGCCTGCACCGCGACGCCGTCGGCAAGGGCTATGCGATCGAGGCCGCCGCCGCGACCATGGACTACGCCTTCGAGGTTCTGGAATGGCCCGACGTCATCCACTGCATCGACCCCGACAACAGGGCTTCGGAAAAGGTGGCGGAACGCCTGGGTTCGGCCAATCGCGGACCGGGCCGGATGCCGCCGCCGTTCCACAACCATCCTGTCAACCTGTGGGGCCAGACCCGGGATCAGTGGCGGGTGAACCGATCCTCCTTGCGATAGGAACATAGGCGGAACATAAAGGCCGCATGGCCGCCGTTCTCGACATCGAATTCGTCTTCAGTCGCCCTGAGACGACCCTGTCCGTGACACGCGGCGCGGCGCGGTTGCTGCTGGACATGGGCTATGCGCCCCTGCTGGAGGTGGGCCTGCCGAACGGACGGCGCGCCGACGTCATGGCCCTGGGACCGAAGGGCGACGTCATCATCTGCGAGGTGAAGTCGGGAATCGACGACTATCGCGTCGACCGCAAATGGCATGAATACGGCCCCTTCTGCGACGCCTTCTACTTCGCCGTGGTGCCGGAGTTTCCGCAGGCCGTCCTGCCGGACGAACCCGGTCTGATCGTCGCCGACGGCTTCGGCGGGGCGGTGGTGCGCGATGCGCCCGTCGCCCTGCTGGCCCCCGCGCGCAGAAAGGCCCTGACCCTGGCCTTCGCCCGGCTGGGCGCGTTCAGGGCCATGCGGGACTGAGGAAGGCGCACGCAGGCCTCAAGTAGCGTGAAGCGCGATAGGCCCGACAAGGAAACCAGATAGGCAAGCCTATCTGGGCGCGCGTTTGGCCAGGATGCGTTGCAGGGTGCGGCGATGCATGCCCAGGCGGCGGGCGGTTTCCGAGACATTGTGGTCGCACAATTCATAGACCCGCTGGATATGCTCCCAGCGAACCCGGTCGGCGCTCATGGGGTTTTCGGGCGGCTCGGGCGCTTCCCCGGAGGAGAGCAGGGCCTTGACCACGTCGTCGGCGTCGGCGGGCTTCTGCAGATAGTCGACGGCGCCGGCCTTGACCGCCGCCACGGCGGTGGCGATGGCGCCATAGCCGGTCAGCATGACGATGCGCGCGTCTTCGCGCCGTTCGCGGACGGCCTCGACCACCTTCAGGCCGTTGCCGTCCTCCAGCCGCATGTCCAGGACGGCGAAGGCGGGCACGGAGACCCGCAGGGCGTCGGAAGCCTCGGCCACCGATCCGGCCAGGGTCACGTCGAAGCCGCGCGCCTCCAGCGCCCGCCCCAGACGGGTGCGCAAGGCCTGGTCGTCGTCCAGCAACAGCAGGCTCTTGTCGGCGAGGGCGGCGATCTGGGTTTCTAGGTCGGACATTCGGTTCTCCTGACGCCTCAGGTCGTGCGTCTGTCGAAAAGGGTCAAGGTTGAAGCACGCGACTGCGACATCAGGTTCCACCTGAAGAGGTTGCGGATTCCATGGCGGGGACGGCGACTTCCAGGGCCTGGCGGGGCCAGCGGACGGTGACGCGTGCGCCCCTGGGGCGACCGCCCTCGTCCTGACCGGCGCCGACCGAGACCTTGCCCCCGCTGCGCTCCAGCAGGGTGCGGGCGATGAAGAAGCCCAGGCCCATGCCGCCCTGGCTGGGGGCGATGGGCGCGGTCACGGGCGGCGGGGCCGCGCGGCGGCTCCTACTGGTTCCGCCGCCGCGCCCGGCCGAGGCGGCGGCGATCTGGTCGGCCAGGGCGCGACGGGCCTTGGCCTGGGGGCGGCTGGTGACATAGGGCTCGCCCAGACGCGGCAGGATCTCGGAGGAGAAGCCCGGGCCGTCGTCCACGATGTCGATCTCGATCCAGCCGGCGTCGACCCCGGCGGTCAGCCGCACCCGAGAGACGGCGAAGTCGGCGGCGTTCTCGACCAGGGTGGACAGGCCGTGGACGACCTCGGGCAGGCGACGGATGCGGGGCACGGGCTGGCCGGGCGGCGCCTTCAGGGCGATGTCGAACACCAGGTCGAAGCCCCGGTGCGGCTCCGCCACCTCCTCCAGCAGGGCCTTCAGGTCCACGTCGGCGAACAGGGGGTCGTCCTCCGCGGGCTTGTCCGACAACTGCTTCAGGATGGCGCGGCACCGTTCGGCCTGTTGCAGGATCAGGGCGGCGTCCTCCGCCTCGGGACTGTCGGCGGGGGCGGCGCGCAGCATCTCCTTGGCGACGACTTGGATGGTGGCCAGGGGCGTGCCCAGTTCGTGGGCGGCGGCGGCGGCCAGACCGCCCAGGGCCGCCAGCCTCTGCTCGCGCTGAAGGACGTCCTGGGTCGTGGCCAGGGCCAGCTCCAGCTTCTCCGCGTCGGCCGACACCTTCCAGGCGTAGCCGGCGGTGAACAGCACCCCGGTCATCAGGGCCAGGCCCAGGCCCAGGCGATAGAGCAGGGGCAGCTCAAGGTGTTCGTGCAGCCGCCACGGCAGGGGCAGGGACCAGGAGAAGAGGAAGCCCACGGCGATGATGGCCATGACGCCGAGGATCACCGCCTGCCGCGCCGGCAGGGCGGCGGCGGCGATGGTCACGGGCGCGACCAGCAGCAGGCAGAAGGGGTTGGCCAGACCTCCGGTCAGGGCCAGGAGGGTCGCCAGCTGCAGGATGTCGAAGCCCAGTTGCGCCGCCGTGCGCGGCCCGTCCGGCAGGCTGCCGTCGATGCGGCGCGCCTTGGCCATGGTCGCCAGGTTCATCGCTGCGCTGATGCCGATGGCGGCCAGGCAGGGCATCAGCGGCAGGGGGAAGTGCAGGGCGAAATAGGCGGTCAGTATGGCCGAGGTCTGGCCGATGATCGCCAGCCAGCGCAGGACGATCAGGGTGCGCAGCGACAGGCCGCGCCCGCGCCGGGGCGTTTCGGGCAGACCGGTCAGTTCGCCGGCCGCCATGGCGACCGCCTGCGACAGGGAGGGGGCTTCTGTAGGGCTCACCCCTCTTCTATAGACCGCCGGATCGTCGGCCGCACGATGTCTCGCGCGCGGCCGTTCGTCTCGAAGGAGAAGCCGATGCCCCGTCGTCCCGTCATCCTGTTCGCCGCGGCCTGCGCCGTGATCGCCCTGGCGCTCGGCCTGATCACCATGGTCGTCGTCGGCGGACGACCGCAGAACGCCCCGGCGGCGGAAAGCGGCACGGGCCAGCCCCTGGTCGGCGGCCCCTTCACCCTGACGAACCAGGACGGCGTCACGGTGGATCAGTCGATCCTGAACGGCAAATGGACCCTGGTCTTCTTCGGCTTCACCTACTGCCCCGACTACTGCCCGACCACTCTGGGCGTCCTGAACGCCGTGCAGGAAAGGATGGGCGACAAGGCCAAGGACCTGCAGATCGTCTTCATCAGCATCGATCCGGCCCGCGACACGCCCAAGATGCTGAAGGACTACCTGTCGTCGGACGGCTTCCCCACGGGCGTCGTCGGCCTGACCGGGACGCCGGAGCAGACGGCCCAGGTCGCCAAGGAGTATCGCGCCTTCTACCAGAAGGTCGGGGAGGGCGAGGGCTATACGATGAACCACAGCCTGACCGTCTATCTGATGGGGCCGGACGGGAAGTTCCGCAGCGCCGTGGCCCACGACCTGGGGCCGGAGCGGACGACCAAGCTGATCGAGAATGCGATGGCGCGGGGCTGATCACCTTTCCCTGATCGGGAAAGCTTTGGCCTTTTTTGCGCTGCGATGCGTTATATGCTGCTCTGCCGCATCGGCGGGGGCCGCATTCGGGGTTTCATGCTCTACGCACTTCACGAGTTCGCCTATCATTCGGCGACTCCTTTCCGGGTCGGGGCCCAGATGGCCCGGGACTTCTGGTCGTCGCCCTTCAACCCGGCCTCGGACACCGCCATCGGCCGCACGGCCTACGCCTCGGCCGAGCTGTTCGAAAGCCTGACCCGTCGTTACGGCAAGCCCGGCTGGGACCTGGAGACGGTCGAGATCGAGGGGCGCAAGGTGCGCACGACCGAGCAGGTCGTCTGGTCGTCGCCCTGGTGCCGGCTGGTGCGCTTCGCCCGCCACATCGGCGATCTGAAGCGGGCGGGCAAGCCGACCGCCGCCCCGGCGGTCATGGTGGTCGCCCCTCTGTCCGGACACTACGCCACCCTGCTGCGCGGCACGGTCGAGGCCTTCCTTCAGGATCACGACGTCTACGTCACCGACTGGACCAATGCGCGTCAGGTCCCGATGCTGGAGGGCCGCTTCGACTTCCACGACTACATCGACCACGTCCGCGCCATGCTGGGCGCCATCGGCCCCCGCGCCCATGTGGTCGGCGTCTGTCAGCCCGGACCGCCGGTCCTGGCGGCATGCGCCCTGATGGCCGAGGACGAGGACCCGAACCGGCCCGCCTCCATGACCTTCATGGGCTCGCCCATCGACGCCCGCCTGTCGCCGACCGTGACCAACCAGTTGGCGGAGGAAAAGCCCTTCACCTGGTTCAAGTCGAACATGGTCCACACCGTGCCCTGGCCCTATCCAGGCTTCGGACGGCGGGTCTATCCGGGCTTCGTCCAACTCTACAGCTTCATGTCGATGAACGAGGACAAGCACATCGACGCCCATCGTCGCTATTTCGACAGCCTGGTCGCCGGCGACGGCGACGGGGTCGAGAAGCACGAGCAGTTCTACGACGAATATCTGTCGGTGCTGGACCTGACCGAGGAATTCTATCTCCAGACCATCGACATCGTCTTCCAGCAGCACCTGCTGCCGCGCGGCCTTCTCGAGCATCGCGGACGCAAGGTTGATCTGTCGGCCGTCGTCGATATCGGCCTGGCCACGGTCGAGGGCGAGATGGACGACATCTCCGGCGTGGGTCAGACCCAGGCCGCGCACGGCCTGACGCCCAACCTGCCCGACGACCGGCGCCTGCTCCACGTCCAGCCCGGCGTGGGCCACTACGGCGTGTTCAACGGCCGCCGCTTCCGTGACGAAATCTATCCGCGGGTTCGCGACTTCATCGCCCGCAACGACGCCCTCTGTGCAGTACCGCAACGGTCAGCGGCTGCCGCTTGAGGGCGGGGGCGCCCTTCGCCTCTCGGTAAACCCCCGGGCGCGCCGGCTGTCGATCCGCATCGACGCCCGCGCGGGCGAGGCCGTGGCCGTAGCGCCGTCGGAGCGACGGCTGGGCGAGGTCGTGGCCTTCGCTCGGACCAAGGCGGCCTGGATCGCCGAACGCCTGGCGACGCGGGAGGAGACCCAGGCCCTTGAACCCGGCGCGGTCGTTGCCTGGCTGGGCCGGTCCGTTCGGCTGGAGGCCGTCGGCGGCGCGGGCGCGGCGCGGCTTCATGAAACGCCGGACGGTCCTGTCATCCGCTCGGGCGGAGAGGGCGAGGCCTTCGCCCGCAGGGTCGAGAACTGGTTCAAGCGGGCGGCGCGCGACTTCCTGACGGCGCGGACCGAGGTCCATCTGCGGACCTTGGGCCAGAAGCCCGTGCGTATCTCCATCGTCGACACCCGGTCGCGCTGGGGATCTTGCAGCCCGCACAACCGATCGATCCGCTATTCCTGGCGCGTGGTCATGGCCCCGCCGGAGGTGGCCGATTATCTGGCGGCCCACGAGGTCGCCCACCTGGTCCACGCCGATCACAGTCCGGCCTATTGGTCGGTGGTTCAGCGCCTGGTCGGGGACCACAGGCCGCATCGCCGCTGGCTGCGGGACCACGGCGCGGCCCTGCACGCCGTGGGCCGCTGACTTCGGATCAGATCAGAAGAAGAGGGCTTCCGGTTTCTTCTCGCCACGCGGGGCCGAGGTCGTGGTCTCGCGCGGACGGTCGGGTTGGGGCGTGGTCGGCCGGATGATCGGCTGGTCGGCGGGCGCCGGCCGAGCGACCGGCGCGGGCTGAGCGTCGACCTGGGCCGAATCCGCGGGCTCGCCGTCCTGAGGCGGGGCGTAGGGATCCTCGACCTGACCCATCATGTCGCCGACCGGATCGGGCGGGGTCCAGCCTTCGGGCAGGGGCGGGCCGTTGGGGATGGGCTGAACCGCCAGCTTGGGCAGGGCCGCCTCCATGAAGCCGCGCCAGATGGCGGCAGGCGAGGAGCCGCCGGTCACGCCGCGCATGGCCTTGTTGTCGTCCTTGCCGACCCAGACGGCGGCGACGAAGCCGCCGGTGTAGCCGACGAACCAGGCGTCCTTGTAGTCGGAGGTCGTGCCCGTCTTGCCGGCGATGTCGCGACCGCCGATGGCGGCCGAGCGGCCGCTGCCCGAAGTGATCACCCCGCGCAGCATCTGGTTCATGTAGTAGAGCGGCGGGTTGTTGATCGCCTGACCGCTCGCCGAGGGGCCGTGGGTGTAGATGACGCGGCCGGACGGGGTGCGGATGCGACTGATGCCGTAGGCCTCCACCCGCTTGCCGCCGTTGGCGAAGGCGTCATAGGCCTGGGCCATCTCCAGCGGGCTGACCTCGACGGCGCCCAGGGCCATGGAGGGCTGCAGGCCGATCTCGCTGCTGATCCCCAGGCGGCGCGCGGCGCGGGCCACGCTGTCGCGGCCCACCTGGTCGGCCACATAGGCGGCGACCGTGTTGGTCGACTGGGCCACGGCCTGGGCCAGGGTCATCTGGCCGGAGAAGTTCCCCGAATAGTTCTTGGGCGACCAGCCGCCGATGGTCACGGGCTGGTCCACCACGGGCGTGGCGGGGGTGTAGCCGGCCTCGACGGCGGCCAGATAGACGAAGGGCTTCCAGGCCGAGCCGGCCTGGCGGCGGGCGTCGGTCGCGCGGTTGAACTGGCTGTCGCCGTAGGAGCCGCCGCCGATCATGGCGCGGACCCGGCCTTCGCCGTCCAGAGCGACCAGGGCGGCCTGTTCGACGCCCTTGGACTTGTCGCGATCCAGGATGCGGCGCACGGCGCGCTCGGCGTCGGTCTGAAGCGTCAGGTCCAGGGTGGTCTCGACCACCAGATCCTCGGTGGGCTCACCGACCAGGCCGCGGATCTGCTTGTCCAGCCAGTCGATGAAATACTGGGCGTGCTGGCTGGCCAGGGTGCGGGACACGCGAACGGGTTCGGCCACGGCGGCTTCGCGCTGGGCGGGAGTGATGGCGCCGACCTCGACCATTTCATTCAGGACGACGTTGGCGCGGGTCGCCGCGCGCTCGCTTTCCGACACGGGCGAATAGCGCGAGGGCGCCTTCAGCAGGCCGGCCAGCAGGGCGGCCTCGCCGACCGTCAGCTTATCGGCGTTCTTGTCGAAGTACCGCTGGGACGCGGCCTCGATGCCATAGGCGCCCGCCCCGAAGTAGACCCGGTTCAGATAGAGAGCCAGGATCTCCTTCTTGGTGAACTTCATCTCCAGCCAGACGGCCAGCATCAGCTCCTGAACCTTGCGCTTCAGGTTCTGGTCGGGCGTCAGGAACAGGTTCTTGGCCAGTTGCTGGGTGATGGTCGACCCGCCCTGGACCACGCGTCCGGCGCGCAGGTTGGAGGCCATGGCCCGGCTCATGCCGACCGGATCGAAGCCGGGGTGGTGATAGAAGCGACGGTCCTCGATGGCGACGAAGGCGGCCGGGACGTAGTCGGGCAGGGCGTCCAGATCGACCGGGGGCGCCATCTGGGTGCCGCGCACCGCGATCAGGGCGCCGGACCGGTCCAGATAGGTGATCGAGGGCTGGCGATCGACCTCATAGAGGCTGGATGTGTCCGGCAGGTCGCGCGCGAAGACAGCGAAGAAGACGACCGCGAAGATCAGGCCCCAAACGGCCAGAACCGCACCCCAGTAGAAGAGACGACCTAGGAAGCTGCGGCGGGGCTTTCCCCCGCCCTGATCGTTCCGGTCAGGTCCGCCGTCTTTGCGCGCCATGAACATTCCTCTGTGCAAGCGGCGCGAACCCTAGCCGTTCGCGTCGCCGACGAAAACGCCCCCGTCTTCGATCACGAGAGCGTGAGAGCTTATTTCGCCGAAAGAATGGCGCGACGGGCCAGCCAGACGCCGTCCTCGCCGTCGGCCTCCACGATCAGTCCGGTGTCCGTCAGCAGATTGCGATAGGTCTGCGGATCGAGGCTGGCGTGATAGAGGGGCTCTCCGCGCCAGTCGCCGATGGTTTCCCCATGCGCGGGACCGGCGGTGAACATCAGGCGACCGCCCGGCCTCACCCGATCGGCCAGTTTCGGCAGAAGCCGTCGCTGATCCTCGGGAGTCAGGTGAAACAGGCTGTGCCAGGCGAGGACGCCGTGAAACGCGCCCGTCGGCAGGTCTTCGCGCATGTCGACCGTGCACCAGGTCCCCAAAGGCAGGGTCTTTCGGGCGTGGGCGATCAGGGCCGGCGAGGAATCCAGGCCCAGAAGGTCGAAGCCGCGTTCGATCAGGGCGGCGCCCATGGGCCAGCCCGATCCGCAGCCCGCGTCCAGGATCGCCGCGCCCTGGGGAAGGCCTTCGACCAGACGCCGCAGCCATGCCGCTTCGTCAGGACCGCCTTCGCCGCGAAACAGGACGTCGCCGCGATCCCGGATCCAGGCGTCCGCCCAGTCCTGATAGAGGCCGACGACCCGATCCGCGGCGGGATGGCTCATCGCGCGAGGAAGGCGTCCAGGTCGCTGTAGAAGGCGGTCGGTTGGTCCAGCATGATGAAGTGGGCGCTGCCGTCGATCCGCTTCAGCCGGGCGCCGGGCAGGTTGGCGAAGGAGGCCTGATAGATCATGTCCGTGATCGCATCCGTCATGCGCGGGTCGTTGAACTTCACATAGAGGACTTCGGTCGGGGCGGTGATCCGGCCTAGTTCCGGGCGCAGGTCGGTGAGGATCAGTTCGCGGAAGGCGGCGGCCGAGACCTGCTGGTCGCTGGTCTCCACGTCCTTCAGCGGGCCGGGGCGAGCGGCCTCGGTCTTGATCATGCCTGTGACGGCGGCTTGGGCCTGAGCCAGGTACTGGTCGCGCGGGGCGGTCGACTGGGCGGCGAAGACCTGATCGGCGACCGGGGCGACGCTCTCGGCTGTGGTCCCGGGCGGGCCGAACATGGCGCCCATGAAGGGGATCATGTCCACGACCATCAGCTTGCCCACCAGGTCGGGATGACGCGCCGCCAGCATCATGCCCATGGTGCCGCCCATGGAGTGGCCGACGACGGCGGGCTTGGTCAGGCCCTGTTCGCGGATGTAGCGGGCGATCTCCTCGGCCACCGGGGCGGCGACGGGGCCGGTCGCATTGCCATCGGCCGGAGCGCCGGCGAAGCCCTGAACATGGATGCGGTGGACGCGGTAGCGGTCCGCCAGATGATCGACCGCGCCCTGCCAGACCTCGGGCGAGGACGACAGGCCGGGGATCAGGATCAGGTCTGGCGCGCCCTCTGGGCCGTCGACGCGCACATGCAGGCGGTTCGAGGCGAAGGCGGCGTGTGCATGGCCATGGGCGGCGTGGTTCACATGACCGTCCTGCGCCAGGGCGGGCAGGGCGGAGGCCAGCAGCAGGGCGGCGGCCCCGGAAGCAAGAATGGAGGCGGTGCGGATCAAAGGCGTCTCTCCCCGGAGATTTCCATCCAGATTAATTCATCGGACGAGGAAGGGAATGGGCTTTGGACGGGCGGCGGTCCCTGCTGCTAGATAGCGGCCATGACCGCTGACGCCGCTTCATCCCCATCCGCGACCGCCCCCGAGGTCAAGGCTCCGCCCACGGCCTTCGGCAAGGGCTTCGTGCGTGACGCCTGGTATTTCGTCGCCCTGGCGCGCGACGTGCCGGTCGCCAGCCTGAAGCGCTACGAGATCATGGACGAACCGGTCCTGATCGGTCGGACCCGCGCCGGCGAGGTCTACGCCATGCGCGACATCTGCCCCCACCGCGCCGCGCCCCTGTCGGCCGGGCGTCTGGTCGAGAAGCCGGGCGAGGGCGAGACGATCGAATGCCCCTATCACGGCTGGCGTTTCCGGCCCGACGGCGTCTGCGCCGCCATCCCCTCCCTGGTCGAGGATCAGGCCTTCGAGGCCGAGCGCATCAAGGTGCGGTCCTATCCGGTGCGCGAGAGCCAGGGCATGGTCTTCGTCTGGATGGCCGCGGACGCGCGCAATCCGTCCGAGCCGGACCATGAGCCGCCGCTCTTCCCCGGCGCCGAGGGCGAGGCCAGGCTGGTCGAGTGGATGGATTTCGACAGCCATATCGACCATGCGGTCGTCGGCCTGATGGACCCGGCGCACGGACCCTTCGTCCACCAGCAGTGGTGGTGGCGTTCCGAGCATTCGATGCATGAAAAGGCCAAGACCTTCGCGCCGCGCGACTATGGCTGGGCCATGGTGCGCCATGCGCCGTCGTCGAACAGCCGCCTGTACAAGATCCTGGGCGGCGCCCCGGCGACCGAGATCACCTTCCGTCTGCCGGGCTATCGCTGGGAGCATATCCAGGTCGGCGCCAAGCAGGTGCTGGCCCTGACCTGCCTGACGCCGGTGACGGAGACGAAGACGCGCATCACCCAGATCTTCTGGTCCGATCACTGGGTGTTCGGGATCGCCAAGCCCTTCCTGCGGATGGGCGTGGTCGCCTTCCTGAAGCAGGACGGCGGCATGGTGAACCTGCAGAACGAGGGGCTGAAGTACGACCCGGCCCTGATCTGGATCGACGACGCCGACAAGCAGGCCAAGTGGTATCAGCAGCTGAAGCGCGAATGGATCAAGAGCCGGGCCGAGGGGCGGGCCTTTCTCAACCCCATCAAGGAAGTGGTCCTGCGCTGGAAGAGCTGACCGGCGACTTGCCGATTGGCTGACAAGAAAAAGGCCTCTCCCCGGCGATGGGGAGAGGCCTTTTTGTTTAGCGGCGAAGGGCGACAGCCCTTGGCGATTTACTGCCGCGCCAGCTGGCTGGACAGGATCAGGTCCAACTGCTTGCGGATGTGCGGCGTCAGGTCCTCGATGCCCCAGTTGTCGTAGGCGGCGTAGCGGAAGTTGGCGATGAAGACGTCCCAGATCATCCGGCCCAGCACGATCAGGTCCAGGTCCTGGCGCAGTTCGCCTTCACGGATGCCGGCCTGAAGGACGTTGATGATGGCTTCGACGATCGGCTTGACGAAGGTGCGCGAGCGCTCGTCGGCGGCTTCCGGCTGGAACCAGGAGCGGGCGATCATGGCCTGCATCAGCGGCAGGTGCTCCAGCGAGCGGTGGTAGCCGGCGGTCAGGCCGCTGGCCAGGCGTTCGGCCACGCGGCCGTCCTGGGCGGCGGCCGTTTGAATGTCCTGCAGCAGTCCGGCCATTTCTTCGGAGAAGACGCACTCGAACAGTTCGGCCTTGTCCTGGAAGTTGGCGAAGACCGCGCCGGTCGACATTCCAGCGCCCTTGGCGATGTCGCGGATGGTGGCGGCGTCATAGCCCCGCTCGGCGAACAGGGCGCGGGCGGCGTCCAGCACCTTCTGGCGGGTGCGGATCTTGGCGGCCTGGCGACGGTTTAGCCGGGGTTGGCCCTCGACTTCTGCGACTTCGGGGGCGGACAGATTGGACTCACGCATCAGCAAATAACTCTGGCTCGGAAGGGCTTAACGCCCGCCGCTCGTGGAGGATGACGATCGTGTCGGGCGTGATTCGAGACTGCGTTCAGCAGATATCGCGCATATGACGACAACCGACGTCCCAGGGGGGAGGTCGAACTTTCATCATCGAACAATGACCAAATTGGGTCGCGAACCCAACACAAATTGCGGCTAAGCTTGGCTTTGAACCGCTTTTTGCGTTCCCCCTGTAAGGGGTTTTACGTAGTTACGTGTCTTTCTGAGGGGCGGGGGCTGCGGACCTCAGAGTACGGAACGCTCGCGCAGGGCGTGCGCCTCGATCATCCGGGGCGGCGGCCTGGAAGGTTCGTCGGAACCCGTCGCGTCGTTCGTGGATCGAGGCCAGGACCAGACCCATGGGCACGCCCAGATCGACCAGGGTGTTCTCCGCCAGTTGCAGGCTGGCCTCGGTCGTCTCGGGCACGGCGTCGGTGACGCCCAGGGCGTAGAGCCGCGCGGCGTGCCGATCGTCTCGGGCGCGGGCGATCAGGATCAGGTCGGGCCGCAGGGCGCGGGCCGTTTTCACCACCTCGTCGACCTTGGTCGGGCTGTCCATGGTGACGATCAGGGCGCGCGCATTGGCCAGACCGCTGGCGTTCAGCATCTCCGGTCGGGCGGCGTCCCCGTAATAGACCTCATGGCCCTGACCGCGTCCCGATCGAACGGAGGCGGGATCGGCGTCCAGGGCGACGAAGGCTTGCTCGTGCTCGGCCAGAAGCTCGCCCACCAGACGTCCGACACGGCCGAAGCCGACGATCAGGACGGCGCCGTGGGCGATCTGACTGTCGGTCGGCGACAGGGCCTCATCCTCGCTCGCCGGCGCCTGGGCCTGACGGGTCAGGACGCGGGCCAGTATGGCCAGGAGCGGGACGGCGAACATGCTGAGGGTCGCCGCCAGCATGGCCTTGTGCGTCAGGCCGGGCGCCGCCAGACCTTCGACCAGACCCGTGGACAGGACGACGAAGGCGAATTCTCCCGCCGGGCCCAGGACGAGAGCGGCCTCGATGGCGGGGCGCGCGGCCAGGCCCCAGGCGCGCGCCAGGACGAAGATGACCAGGGCCTTCAGCAGGATCAGTCCGGCGGCCAGTCCCAGAACCGTGGCCGGGTCAGCGGCGACGGCGTCGAGGTCCAGGCCGATGCCGACGCCGATGAAGAAGACGCCGAGCAACAGGCCCTTGAAGGGGTCGATGGCGACCTCGACCTCGCGCCGGAATTCGGTTTCGGCCAGTAGAATGCCCGCCACCAGGGCGCCGAGGCTCATCGACAGGCCGACGGCCTGAGCGCCCAGGCCCGCCGCGACGACGACCAGAAGCGAGGCGGCGACGAAAAGCTCACGTCCCTCGCCCCTGTGCTGGGCGCGGGCGACTGATCGGAACATGGGGCGCAACACCACGCGCCCCAGCAGGACCATGAGGAAGAGACCGCCTGCCGCAGGGGCTAGGGTGAAGAGGGCTCGACCCAGGGCGGCAGGTTCGGCGTCGGCGCCCATGACGCTGCCTTGGGCCAAGGTCGCCATGACCGTCACGGTGATCAGTATGGGGGCCACCGCCAGGTCCTGGGCCAGGAGGACGGCGAAGGTCGCTCGGCCGGTGTCGCTGTTGATCCGTCCCTGGGCCGCCAGCACGGGCATAACCACGGCCGTGGAGGACAGGGCCAGACCCATGCCCAGGACGGCCGCCCCGGCCAGGGGCTGGCCCAGGGCCATGAAGACGACCGCGAGGGCTGTGGCGCATAGCGCGATCTGCAGCATGCCCAGGCCGAAGATCAGCCGGCGCATGGCTTTCAGCCTTTCCCAGGACAGCTCCAGCCCGATCATGAACAGCAGGAAGGCGACGCCCAGTTCCGACAACTGACGAATCTGCGCCTGGTCGCCGATGGTCAGCCAACTGAGCCAGCCGCCCTGGCCCGCGAAACGGCCCAGGCCGTCGGGGCCGAGCAGGACGCCGGCCGCCAGGAAGCCGAGGACAGGGCTGATCTTCAGACGATTGAACAGGGGTACGACGACGCCCGCCGCCGCCAGAAAGACCACCAGGTCCCGGTATTCGCCGCCGTGTCCTTGCGTCATCGCGCCTCCAGTCAAGCCATAGTGCGCATGTGATCACAGTCTGGCGAGCGGGGCTCGCGCGCGGCATGAACTTTTTTTAAGACGCCAGCACGCCGGAGCCGGGACTAGGGTCCGGCCTACATGGGCGTTGGGGCCCGTCTTAGGATTGCTGTGAATGAAGAAGCTGCTTGTAGGGGCCGCCGTCGCCGCCCTTCTGACCCCGGCCGCGGCCTTGGCCGGCGATGGTCATGATCATGCCTGCGTGGACGAGGCCTGCACCGTGTTCGAACTGTTCCAGGCTCCGGCGCCCCAGGGCGGGGTGAGTGGTTGGCAGGGGACGGAAGCACCCAAGTACGGAACCTGGGGTTTCGATCTGGCCGGACGGGACACCTCGGTCGATCCGGGCGACAGCTTCTTCCGCTTCGCCAACGGCGCGGCGATCGACAAGCTGCAGATTCCGTCGGACCGCACCTCCTACGGCTCCTTCGCTCTGCTGCGTGAACTTTCGGACAACCGGATGAAGGCCCTGGTGCAGGGTCTGGCCGCTCGCTCTGACCTGGTCGCCGGTTCGGACGAGCAGAAGATCGCCGACGCCTATCGCTCCTACATCGACGAGGCGCGCATCGAGCAGTTGGACGCCCAGCCGCTGCAACCCTATCTGGCCGCCATCCGCGCCGCCGACACGCGTGAGAAGATCGCCGCCTACATGGGGCAGACCCAAGGCCGCGTCGGCTCCTCCTTCTTCGGCACCGGCATCACCATCGATCAGAAGCATCCGACCCGCTACGCCGTGACGACCGGCCAGGGCGGCATCGGCCTGCCCAACCGCGACTACTATCTGGACGCCCGCTTCGCGGACAAGAAGGAGAAGTACCAGGCCTATATCCAGCGGATGCTGACCAATATCGGCTGGGCTGATCCGGCCGGTCACGCGGCCGCCATCGTGGCGCTGGAAACCAAGATCGCCGAGGCCCACTGGACCCCGATCGAGAACCGCAACCGCGACAAGACCTACAACGAATACACCATCCAAACCCTGGCCGCAGAAGCGCCGGGCTTTGACTGGACCGGCTATTTCAACGCCGCGGGTCTGGGCTCGATCGACCGCCTGATCGTGCGCCAGAACACGGCCATGCCCAAGATCGCCGCCATCTTCGCCGAGACGCCGATCGACACCCTGCAGGCCTGGCAGGCCTTCCACACGACCGACGATGCGGCGTCGAGCCTGTCGAAGCGCTTCTCGGACGCCCAGTGGGAGTTCCGTTCGCGCGATCTGTCGGGCCAGCCTGAGCAGCGCAGCCGCGAGAAGCGCGCCATCAGCTTCGCCGAAGGTTCGCTGGGCGAGGCGGCGGGGCGTCTGTACGTCGCCGAATACTTCCCGGCGGAATCCAAGGCCAAGATGGAAGAACTGGTCGCCAACCTGCGCACGGCCCTGTCACACCGCATCGACAACCTGACCTGGATGGGGGCGGAGACGAAGGCGGCGGCGCAAGAGAAGCTGCGCAAGTTCACCGTCAAGATCGGTTATCCGAACAAGTGGCGCGACTACTCCGCTCTTGAGGTCCGCGCCGACGACCTGTTCGGCAATGCCCAACGCCTGGGCCAGTTTCAGTGGAACTATCAGCTCAACCGTCTGAACAAGCCGGTCGACAAGGACGAGTGGGGCATGACGCCCCAGACGGTCAACGCCTATTACAACTCGGCCAATAACGAGATCGTCTTCCCGGCCGCGATCCTGCAGCCGCCCTTCTTCGATCCGAACGCGGATCCGGCTGTCAACTACGGCGGCATCGGCGGCGTGATCGGCCACGAGATCGGCCACGGCTTCGACGACCAGGGCTCCAAGTCCGATGGCGACGGCGTGCTGCGCAACTGGTGGACCGACGCGGACAAGGCTAATTTCGAAGGCCTGACCAAGCGCCTCGGCGCCCAGTACGACCAGTTCGAGCCCCTGCCCGGCCATCCGGTCCAGGGCGGACTGACCATGGGCGAGAACATCGGCGACGCGGCCGGCACCGCCGTGGGTCTGGAGGCCTATCACCTGTCCCTGAACGGTCGTCCGGCGCCTGTGATCGACGGCACGACGGGGGATCAGCGCTTCTTCTACGGCTGGGCCCAGGTCTGGCAGTCGAAGTACCGCGAGGAGGCGTTGATACAACAGATCGCCACCGATCCGCATAGCCCGTCCGAGTTCCGCGTCATCGGCCCCGTCCGCAACGTGGACGCCTGGTACGAGGCCTTCGGCGTCAAGCCGGGCACGAAATACTACCTGGCGCCGGAAGACCGCGTCCGCATCTGGTAGGCGCGTCCTGAAATGAAGAAGGGCCGGCGCGGAAACGCTCCGGCCTTTTTCTTGGGCCGCTATCGAAGCTCGTTCGATAGCGGCGCTTATAACTGCCGTATCGAGCTGAGGGTCAGGCAAGAAAAAGCCCGCTGCGGGGGATACATCGCAGCGGGCCTTCTCGCTCTCTCTGGAGCGGACGTTTCCTCCCCGAAACGCCTTCAAGATGTCGCTGCGTTGTCCGCTGCGCCTCTTGAGTGAGACCAAATGACGTGATCGGAGGGTTCAAGTCAATCAAGTGAAAAGCGAAAAACCGCGCTTTTGTGACTAAACGTTGATAACCCATATCGACGACGTGGATTTTATCGAAGCCTATTCGATAATGCCTCGAAGGGTTGCGACCAGGGCGCTTCGGGCGACCTTCTGTTGGCCGGGACGCGCGGCCTTCCAGGCCTCATTGTCGGCGATGGCGGCGGCTTGGGCGCGCCCGGCGTCCAGATCCTTGATGGTGACTTCGCCGGCGGCCAGTTCGTCGCCGCCCAGGATGACCACGGCGGGCGCCCCGCGACGGTCGGCGTACTTCATCTGCGCCTTCATGCCCGCGCGGCCCAGATAGAGCTCGGCGGCGATGCCGGCCGCGCGCAGTTCGGAGGCCGCGTCCAGATAGTGCTGCATGTCGTCCTCGGAGAAGACGATGACCACGACGGGACCCCGCGTCGCGTCCTCGGCGCCTCGTCCGGCGGCGCGCAGGGCCGAGGCCAGGCGCGACACGCCGAAGGAGAAGCCCGTGGCCGGAACCGACTGGCCGGTGAAGCGCGCCACCAGGTCGTCATAGCGACCGCCGCCGCCGATGGAGCCGAACCGCACGGCGCGGCCCTTGTCGTCCTTGGTCTCCAGCAGCAACTCGGCCTCGAAAACGGCGCCGGTGTAATACTCGAGGCCGCGCACGATGGTCGGATCGAACTTCACCTCGGCCTCGCCCACGCGCATGGCGGTCAGGGCCCGGTCGATGGCGGCCAGTTCGGCCAGGGCCGCTTCGCCCGCCGCGCCCAGACCGGCGCCGGAGGCGGCCACGGCGTCCAGAACGCCCGCGCGGCTCAGGCCCGGCGTTTCAGCCGAAGCCAGGAAGGCCTCGATCGCGCCGATCACCGGGGACGGCAGTCGAGCGCCCTTGGTGTAGTCGCCGGAATCGTCCATGCGGCCCTCGCCCAACAGGGCGCGAACGCCGTCCAGGCCCAGGCGGTCATATTTGTCGACGGCTCGCAGGGCGGTCAGGCGCTGCAGAGGATCCGTGATCCCGCCGGCGTCGAACAGGCCGTCGAACAGCTTGCGGTTGGAAACCCGGATGACAGCCTGTCCTTCACTCAGGCCGGCGGCGCGAAGGCCTTCGCAACCCATGGCGATGATCTCGGCGTCTGCCTCGGGCCGGTCGGAGCCGACGGTGTCGGCGTCGCACTGCCAGAACTCGCGCAGTCGGCCGGGGCCGGGCTTCTCGTTGCGCCAGACGGGGCCGTAGGCGTAGCGGCGGAAGGGCTTGGGCAGGGTCTCCCAGTTCTGGGCCGCGAACCGGGCCAGGGGCGCCGTGTGGTCGTAGCGCAGGGCCATCCACTCGCCCAGCTCCTCCGACCCGGCGTCGTCCTGCAGGGCGAAGACGCCCTCGTTGGGACGGTCGGCGTCGGGCAGGAACTTGCCCAGGGCGTCGGCGTACTCGAAGGCCGGGGTCTCCAGCGCCTCGAAGCCCCAGCGCTCATAGACTTCGGACACGCGTGCGACGATGCGGCGTTCGGCGGTCAGGTCGCGGCCGCGACGGTCGGCGAATCCGCGAGGAGAGCGGGCTTCGGGGCGGATGGGGGCTTCGTCGGTCATGCCGCGCGATTAAGCCATCGGCGGACCGCCTGCAACTTGCGCCGAACCTGGGTTCAACTCTGACGGCGTAGCGGCAGGCGACGCCCATAGGACAGGGAGCGCCAAAGCCACTCGAGCGGCCCCATGCGGAAATGCGCCAGCCACAGCGGCGACCAGACGAGTTGAAGCGCCCAGACGGCGATCACGACGGCCCATTGGCCGGGGTAGTCGACCTGTCCCATCAAGCGCGGCCCCCAGGGCATGTAGAAGAGGGTCGTCATGATCAGGGTCTGGGTCAGGTAGTTGGTGAAGGCCATGCGTCCGACCGGCGCCAGGAGCCTGCGCAGCCAGCCCACGCCGCGCGTCGTCAGCAGGATCAGCAGGCTGGCGTAGGCCAGGGTGATGATCAGGGGATAGGACGCGACCACTTCGTTCCAACCGCCGAGTTCACGACCCTGGACGAGGTTCAGCCATTCCAGGACGCCGAGCAGGGTCAGGACGGCCCCGCCCGCGCCGATCAGGGACAGATAGACCCATGTCGGGATGCGGCCATGGAAGAAGCCCGTCTTGAACAGGCCCAGGCCCAGCATCATCAGGGGAATGGTGGCGAAGACATAGGCCATCAGGCTGGCGCTCTGCAGGAAGGCCCAGGACTTCAGGTTCTCGATCAGGGCGCCGGGCCAGCCGCTGCGATAGGCGGCGATGCTGGCGGCTACGGCGTCGGAGGTGTTCGCTTCTTCCTGCAAGGGGCTGAACCCGCTGGCGGCGCCCCAGACGACGGCGGCCTGGAGGGTGGCCAGGGCCAGGGTCGCGCCGACGCCGATCAGGATGAGCGGCCTCGCCTCCATCCGCCGCATCAGCATGACGAAGACGCCGGCCCAGGCGTAGAGCAGCAGGATGTCGCCGTACCAGAAGGCCAGGCCGTGGATCAGGCCGAAGGCCGCCAGCCACATCAGGCGGCGGCGCAGGACGCGTTCGCGCGACGGTTCCTGTCCGTTCCCGCCGACCAGCCAGATCGACACCCCGAACAGCATGGAAAACAGGGTGACGAACTTCTGATGGAAGAAGGTCTCGACGACCCACTTCGCGACGGCAGAGGCGCCGACCAGGGGGAAGGGGGATTGTTCCGGCGCCATCTCCGCCGCCATGGGCAGGGCGAAGGCGACGGCGTTGACCGCCAGTATGCCCAGGACCGCCGCGCCGCGCAGGACGTCCAGCGTGTGGATGCGATCGCTGTCGGCGACGGGCTGGGGCGTCACGGAATCAGTCATGGCGTCAGCCTCGCATCGGGAACGAAAGCGGTCTTCATGGCGGACGACCCTGGGGCGGGTCGTCTTAATTCCGCGTCATGATTCAGACAGCGCGGTCGCGCATCAATCCCATGCGGTCCTTGACGACCGGGGCGGGCGAAAAGGCGATGAAGGCCACGCACAGCCCGGCCCAGAGGGCGTAGCTGACGCCGACCAGAATGGCCAAGGGCAGACCCGCGACGCCGAAGATCAGCAGGGTGGTCTCCAGGGCCCCCAGCCCCTGCACCAGGCTCTGGGCCGAGAAGGCGGACAACAGGGACATGATCAGGGCGATCAGGATCTGAACCGCCGCCGCCAGCAGGCCGCCGAACACCATGAAACGCGCGACGACGCCGAGACGCGTCGACGGCCGTCCGCTCTCGGCGTGACCACGCAGCAGAAGGCGTAGGCCGATGGGCGCGGCGATCAGGCCGACGACCAGCAGCACCAGCCGCCAGTCCGTATCCACGCCCGAGGCCCAGTTCTCGGGCGGCCAGACCACAAGGGTCAGGATCAGCGGCGGCCAGGCGGCGGCGGCCAGCCAGGCCAGGACGAATCTCTGGGTCGATCGCTTGGGCGCGACACGCTTGAGGCCCGGCAGGTCCTCTATCCGGTCAAGGCGCGACATCAGCGGGTCGGGACCGGCGTTTCGCCGGAATAGTCGTAGAAGCCGCGGCCGCTCTTCTTACCCAGCCAGCCGGCCTCGACATATTTCACCAGCAGGGGGCAGGGGCGGTACTTGCTGTCGGCCAGGCCGTCGTACAGCACGTTCATGATGGCCAGAACGACGTCCAGACCCATGAAGTCGGCCAGTTCCAGCGGCCCCATGGGGTGGTTGGCGCCGAGCTTCAGCGCCTTGTCGATCGAGGTCACGTCGCCGACCCCTTCGTACAGGACATAGATGGCCTCATTCATCATCGGCACCAGGATGCGGTTGACGATGAAGGCGGGGAAGTCCTCGGACTCGGTGGTGATCTTGCCCAGGCTCTCGGCGAAGGCGACGGCGGCTTCATAGGTGCCGGCCGAGGTGGCGATGCCGCGCACGATCTCGACCAGCTTCATCACCGGCGCCGGCTTCATGAAGTGCAGGCCGATAAAGCGGTCGGGTCGATCCGTGACCGACGCCAGGCGGGTGATCGAGATGGAGGAGGTGTTGGACGCCAGAAGGGTGTCCGGCCCGACCAGGGGCGTCAACTCGGCGAAGACCGCCTTCTTGACGGCCTCGTCCTCGGACGCGGCCTCGATGACCAGATCGGCCCGGGCGGCCTCGGCCAGGGTGGCGGCCGGCTTGATGCGGGCCAGGGCGGCGTCCGCTTCGGCCGGGGTGATCAGGCCGCGCCCGGCGCGACGTCCCAGGCTGGCGGCGATCTCGCCCAGCGCCAGGGAGGTGCGCTCGGACGACTGATCATACAGCCGGACCTCATAGCCGCCGACGGCCACTGTCTGGGCGATGCCCGAACCCATTTGCCCGGCGCCGACGACGGCGACTGTCCTGATCGTGGTCATGAATTACGCGTGGAATGCGGCCTCGGAGAGACCAGAGGCGGGCACCTTAGGATGACGCCCGCTGCGCGCAAGGGGCGGAATGAGCCCGAAATGCGGATTCTCCGCTTGCCGTGGCCGAGGGCCAACGCTCGCGCGTCAGCCCAGGGTCGACATGATGACGGGCGCCAGGGTGCGGTTGAAGGCGATGCTCAGGAATTGCAGGGCCAGCAAGGCGATGATGGGCGTGATGTCGATCCCGCCCAGCGGCGGCACGATTTTCTGGATCGGACGCAGGATGGGACGCGTCACCGTGTCGAGGAAGTAGGAAACCTGACCCACGAAGCGGTTGCGCGGGTTGATCACGTCGAAGGCGAACAGCCAGCTCAGGATCGCCGAGATGATGATGCACCAGATCACCAGGGTGACGACGGCGTTCACCAGCCAGACAAGGGCGAAACCCATGAGAAACTCCTGTTTGAGATCAGCCGTTTCTAGACGGCTCGGAGCGGAACGCCAAGGATTCCTCCGCGACCCGTTGACACTCCCCCGGACGGCCCTCTATGTCCCGCCTCTGCCTGTCGGTCGGGGCCGTAGCTCAGTTGGTAGAGCGCGTCGTTCGCAATGACGAGGTCAGGGGTTCGATTCCCCTCGGCTCCACCAGGCGTTTCCTTGAAAATCCAGAAGCATGACGGGCCTGCAGGCCTGTGTTCGGTCGTGCCTCAGTTCTCGCGATAGAAGTTGCAGTACCAGTCGACGAAGCGGCCGACGCCGTCCTCAACCGGGGTTGTGGGGGCGTAGTCGAGTGCTGCGAGCGTGTCGGTCACGTCGGCTTCCGTATCGGCCACGTCGCCGTCCTGCATGGGCATGAGGTTCAGCATCGCCTTGCGGCCCAGTTTTTCTTCCAGCACCTGGATGTAGCGCATCAGGGGGACGGGGCGACCCGCGCCCAGGTTCAGGATGCGCCAGGGGGCGACGCCGCTGGTGGCGGGGTTGGGGGCCTTGGCGTCCCAGGTCGGGTCGATGGCGGCGGGGCGGTCCAGGGCGGCGATCACGCCGGTGACGATGTCGTCGACGTAGGTGAAGTCGCGGCTCATTCGACCCTCGCCATAGACGTCGATTGGCTCGTCCTTGAGGATGGCGCGGGTGAATTTGAACAGGGCCATGTCCGGGCGGCCCCATGGCCCGTAGACGGTGAAGAAGCGCAGACCCGTGGCCGGGAAGCCGAACAGGTGGGCGTAGGAATGGGCCATGGCCTCATTGGCCAGCTTGGTCGCCGCATAGACGGTCAGCGGATGGTCGGCCGGATCGCGCACCGAGAACGGCAGGGCGGCGTTGGCGCCGAAGACTGAGCTGGTCGAGGCGAAGACGAGGTTGGCCGCCTTCACCGCGCGGCAACCCTCCAAGATGCTGAGAAAGCCGACGACATTGGAATCCACATAGGTTTCGGGCGCTTCGAGGCTGTAGCGGACGCCGGCCTGGGCGGCCAGGTGGACGACGCGGCGTGGTTCGTGTTCGGCGAACAGGGCGGCGACGCCGGCGCGGTCGGCCAGATCCAGGGTGTGGTGGCGATAGTTCGGGTGTTCCTGGAGCAGGGCCAGGCGGGCCTGCTTCAGCGCCGGATCGTAATAGGCGTTGAGGTTGTCCAGGCCGATGACCGTCTCGCCGCGTTCCAGCAGCCGCCGAGCGGTGTGGAAGCCGATGAAGCCGGCCGAGCCGGTGACGAGAACGGGGTCATGGGACATGGGGTTGCGATAGACGCTCCGAAGGGGTTGCGCCAGCGGCCTGGAGCTTATCGGCTCCGGCATCGATCCTGGCGCGAATGTCCGAGTTCAGACGCCTTCGCCCCTGAACCGATTTCGCTCTAGGGCAAGGCCTCGGCCACGGCTGAGCGGGGCTCTGCGACATGGGCCGCCAGGTTCAGGCCGCAGGCCAGGACCAGGCAGGCGGCGGCGGCGATCAGAAGCGGCCGCACGGCGCCTGCGGATGGAACCAGCGGCCGCAGGAAGAGCAGGATCAGAAGGCCGATCAGGGCGAGGGCGCCGGGCAGGTCCATGCCGATGCCGAGGAAGACGAAGTGGCCTAGTCCCATCAGCCAGGCGCCGCTCAGAACGCCGATGGCGGCAGGTGCAATCAGGGCGACGCGGCGCTCCAGACGCGGGTCGATCAGAGCGGCCAGGGCGGCGGCTCCGGCCGCCAGCAGGACGGGCCAGATGAAGAGCAGGGCGGCCTCGGGCGCGGCGCCCTGGAGGGCGCATCCGAACAGGAAGATCAGGGCGATGACGCCCAGCCAGCCGCCCCACGGCGTCAGGGGCGTTCGGCCCGGAAGCAGGGAGAGGAGGGCGGCGATCACGCCTGCGCCCAAGATGACGGGGCTGAAGCCGCCGACCAGAAGAACGACCAGGGTCAAGACGGCGGCGCCGCCGGCCAGGATGCGCGGGCGGGCGCGTCGTGCGTCGGTCAGCAGGAACAGAGCCAGGGCCAGGACGGCCAGGGCGGCGCCGGCCTCCATCCAGGGCAGGCGGCGCAGGAGAACGTAATAGGCCTCGGGCGAGCCGGCGCGGCCGGCGACGGGGCCGGCCAGCAGACGCGCGGCCTGGGCCAGGACGAGGCCGAGGCTCAGGAACCACAGGCCGTCCAGCAGGCCGCGCCCGACCTGGATCGCGGTCAGGCCGGTCGCGCGTCGCGCGCGCCAGGCGGCGAAGGCGCCGAACAGGGCGGTCAGGGCCAGAAGCCCCCAACCCGTCGCCGCGGAATGGCTGAACATCAGGCGGCCGAAGACATCGGAGTAGACCCGGTTCGGACCCTTGCCCGGCAGGGCGGAGGTCCGGACCAGGGCGTCGGCGGCCTCCAGCGCCTGGGAGCCGAGATGCTGCAGGGCGCCCTGGTCGAGATTGGCGGGGGTGGCGTCGGCGGAATGATACTGGGCGGGGCGGCCGATGAAGGCGAAGTTCAGACCGCCGATCCCCCGATCCTTGGGAATGGTGAAGTCGGTGCCGTTGGGCATGTGTTCATACATGAAGACGGCCAGGGAGGTGGAGGTGGTCCCCCCGTCGGCGCGGACGGCGGAACGTTGGAACAGGTCGATGGTCGGTCCGTTCCGGCGTCCGGTCTCGAACATGGCGGCCCGGCCGCCGCCGCCGCGCGCCTCCAGATTGACCACGGCGCCGATGCGGTCGCGCAAGGGATGGTCGCCGAAGAAGATGCGGGCCCCGTCCAGACCCAGTTCCTCGGCGTCGGTCAGAACGACCACGATGTCGCGCTCGACGGGTCCACGCGCCTTGAGAGCGCGGACGATCTCGAGCACGGCGGCGACCCCGGTGGAATCGTCGGCCGCGCCGGGCGAGCCGACTACGGTGTCGTAGTGGGCCATCAGGGCGACGGCGGGCTGGGTTCGGTCCTTTCCAGGCAGGACGCCGATCAGGTTGACGGCCTGGTTGTCGGCGGCGTCCGGATCGCCGCCTGCCCCTTTCAGACGACGGACGGCGCCGGGAGACAGCGGCCCGCTCTGTTCCTGGGGCGACAGGCCCAGGCGGGTCATGCGTGCGGTCAGATAGGCGCGGACACGCGCGTGTTCGGCGGAGCCGACAGGGTGGGGAGCGCGTGCGATCTGCTCAATGTCGGTCATGGCCCGCGCGGCGGAAAAGGCGGTTGCAGGGGCGTCGGCGCCGCGAGGGCGAGGAACCTGGGTGGTCCAGACGGCCAGCAGCAAGGCCAGAGTCAGCGATCCGAACAGCAGGGCCAGCCGCATGTGAAAAGATCCTCCCCGATCCGGCCCGCAGTAGGAGGGGAGGCGACGTCGAATGACAAGAGGGCGGCGGCAGGTCGCCCCGCCGCCGCCCTCGGATGGCTTCAAACCTGGGAGGTTTAGAAGCGCTTCGACACTTCCACGCCGTACATGCGCGGTTCGTTGACGAAGGCCGTCAGGTTGTTGAAGTCGATGGCGCCGATGACATTGGCTTCGTCCGTGATGTTGCGGACGTAGACAGCCGCTTCGAGACCCCGGTTCAGATCGCGCCAGCCCGCGCGCAGGCCGCCTTCGAAGTTGGTGTCCTGATGGAACTCGACCGCCTCATAGAGGAAGAGGTTGAAGTCCTTCTGCATGACCCAGTCGGTGCTGGCGAACAGTTCCTGGCTGTCGCCGATGGGGCGGACGTAGGACAGGGTCAGGTTGGCCGAATATTCCGGCGCCTGGGGGAAGGGGTTGCCGTCGATGGCGGCGCGGTCATTGGCGCCGACCTTCACAATCGGATCGGTGATGGTGCACAGGTGGTTGCCGCAGATGGCGACCAGCAGGTCCTTGTCCTTGATCTCGGTGTGGTTCCAGGCCAGGCCGCCTGCCAGGGTGAAGCCCGCACCCAGATAGACGTCGCCGTCGACTTCCAGGCCGTAGCCCTGGCCCTTGTCGGCGTTGATCAGGCGGTTGGAATTGTCGATGCCGCCGATGGCCGTGAACTGCATGTCCTTGACGTCATACAGATAGGCGGTGGCGTTCAGGCGAGCGCGGCCGTCCCACAGGCGAGCCTTGAAGCCGGCTTCATAGGACATGACGGTTTCGGAATCCGCCGTGGTCAGGACCGGCAGGTTGCGGCCCTGGATCGACGGGCCGCGATAGCCGCTGGCCACGCGAGCGAACAGGTTCAGGTTGTCGTTGAGCTCGTACAGGGCGCTGACGTCCCAGCTGACCTGTTCGTCGCCGACCGAGACCTGGCCTGTGGCGTTGGCCGGCGTGCCGACCGTGATGCGGCCGTGGTAGTCGCGGCTGTCGTCGGTGTAGCGCACGCCGCTGGTCAGCTTCAGAGCGTCCGTGACCTGATAGTTGGCCTGACCGAAGATCGACCAGGAGTCCGACTTCTGCACGATGTCGGTGACCTTGGTGGGGATGATGCCGCCCGTGCCGTTGAAGGTGCCGGACACCAGGTTGATGCGCTCGTCCCAATAGAAGGTGCCGACCTGCCAGCCCAGACGGCCCGCGCCGTTCGAGGCCAGGCGCAGTTCATAGGTGTTTTGCAGCAGGTCGCTGGAGAGGGTGCCGGATTCGACGTTGAACGGGGTCTTGTGCGGCGAGCCGACCGGGGCCGAGGCGACGCCGCCGTCGATGTCGCCGTCGCCCTGCGACCAGCCCTGGTAGGAGCCGATGACGCCGGTCAGGGTGGCGGGGCCGAAATCATAGGCGACCTGCAGCGACTGCGAGGTGGTCTGCTGCTTCTGGAAGTTGTTGCGGCCGCCGTCGTACCAGACCGTCTCGCGGTCGAAGTGGTCGTTCAGCTTGTTCGAGCCCTTGGTCAGGACGTTGGCGCGGTTCATCGTGCCCGTGCCCACATAGTCGCGCGCCTGCAGGGTCAGCAGGGTCGACAGGCGGTCGGTCGGGGTCCAGGCGACGTGGATGCGGCCGGCCACGTCGTCGAAATTGCCCAGGTCCTTGCCGTCCTTCTTGGCGAAGGGGGCGTCATAGGCGTTGTTGATGTAGTCGTCGCGGTGGTTCCACAGGGCGGCGACGCGCACCGACAGGGTGTCCGACGCGGGCAGGGTCACGGCCGCTTCGGCGCGGGTCGAGCCGTAGTTGCCGTAGGTGATGGAGCCGAAGCCGGTGAAGTCCTGACCCGGCTTGGTCGTGTCGATCTTGATCACGCCGGCCGGAGTGTTGCGGCCGAACAGGGTGCCCTGGGGACCGCGCAGCACTTCGAGCTGCTTCACGTCGAACAGGGGGAAGCCCTTCAGGTAGACGCTTTCCAGGACCACTTCGTCCATCACCACCGAAACCGGCTGGGATGCGGTGAAGTCGAAGTCCACATTGCCGAGGCCGCGGATATAGAAGCGCGGAGCGTAACGACCGTTCGAGCTCTCGACCTGCAGGCTCGGCACGCGGCCGGACAGTTGCAGGATGTCGCCGCCGCCAGCGTTCACGGCGTTCAGGGTTTCGGCGTTCATCGCCGTGACGGCGAAGGGCACGTCGCGGATGTTCTCGCTGCGGCGCTGTGCGGTGA
Source organism: Brevundimonas faecalis (assembly GCF_040549405.1). Taxonomy (NCBI): domain Bacteria; kingdom Pseudomonadati; phylum Pseudomonadota; class Alphaproteobacteria; order Caulobacterales; family Caulobacteraceae; genus Brevundimonas; species Brevundimonas faecalis. The sequence continues at coordinate 68,945 of NZ_JBEPTF010000007.1, forward strand.
CGACGATATCGCCGACCGACGAAGCCTGTTCAGCGGAAGCGGCGGCGTCCTGGGCCATAGCCGGAGCGGCGATCAGAAGGGCGAGGCCGCTGGCCGATGCGGCGAGGGCGGCGAAACGACGGGACATGGGGGAGCATCCTCGTGAAAACTGGGCTGCCCCCTATGGCCACGGCTCCGGTTTTTCCAGTGTCGAGAACGTCTGTTCGATGAAGGTTTCGCGACAAGGACACGTTGGAAGAAAACTTGGCGTGCGGCGGCGGGTTCGAGCCCTGTGGGCATTGTGCGTCGCAGCATGTCGTGCCAAACGACGAGGCTGCGCCGTATTCACCGGCGAGAAGTCTCTCGACGCGCCGGACGCGCCCTGTCAGGGACTTCAGATGTCGATCACGCCTCTTCACCGTCGTCGCCTTTTCCAACTGGTCGTCGCAGGAGCGGCCGCGCACGCCCTGGGCGGCTGGACGGGCAAGCAGGACCCTGCTGTGCGGATCCTGGCCATGTCGGACATTCATTCCGCCTATGAGCGCATGGGTCAGCTTCTGGCGGCCCTGGAACATGAGGTGGCGGCCTCGACCCTTCCCCACGTGATCGCTGTCGACGGCGACCTGTTCGAGCACGGCAATCTCGTCTCGGTGCGCTCGGGCGGGGTGATCGACTGGGCCTTTCTGGAGGCCCTGCCGAAACTGGCGCCCACGGTATTCAACCTGGGCAATCACGACAACGACCTGATCACGGACCTGCACGAGGTCGTGGCCCGGATGCAGTCGCTGGGGATAGCTGTGATCAGCAATCTGATCGATGCGCGAACCGGCCGACCCTATGCGGAGGCCTCGGTCGAACTGGCGCTCGGCCGACGCAAGCTGCGGGTCGTGGGCGCGGGGACGAATTCCCTGAACACCTATCCCAAGGCCAGCCGCGACCAGTTGTCGATTCCGGAGCCGGGCGCCTGGGCGCAGGCGGAACTGACGCGCCTGCTGGAAGGCGCCGACCTGATGATGGTGATGAGCCACGCGGGGGTGGCCGGGGATCGCGGCGTCCTGCCGCTATTGCCCGACGGCGCCCTGATGATCGGGGGACACAACCATCTGCTGTTCCAGGAGCCGATGGGTCGCAGCGCCTACGTCCACACCGGATCATGGGCCAACGCCTATACGGCGGTGGAGATCTTCGAGGACGGATCGGCGACGGCGCAGTCGCGGACGGTGGGCCTGGACGGTCCGGCTTCGCCTGTCCTGGCGGACCTGATCCAAACCACCCTGGCCCGGCATCTGACGGAGGAGGAGAGGCGGGTTCTGGGAACTTCCTCCCGCGCCCTGTCGCTGGGCGACACGGGCCGTGCAGTCGCCGCGGCCTTTGCCCAGGCCGCAGGCGCGGACGCGGGCTTCATCGGTCACACCACCCTGGGCACAGGCCTGCCGGCCGGTCCTGTGACGCGTTACGCCTTCGACGCCGTGGTGCGTTTCGACGGCAAGCTGATGGTCGCCGAGGTCGCGGCCGACCGATGGCCTGCCCTGATGGCGCGGGCCAACCAGGATCGGCCCATGCCCTTCAGCCAGAGGACGGGTGATTTCGTCTACGGTTGGACGGAGGATACGGCGAGGCGCGCCAGCGTCCGCATCGTCACGACGGACTGGTGCGCTCTGAACCAGGCCGAATATTTCGGCGTGAGCGACCTGGTCTTCACCGAAGTTCCCGGCGCGACGGTCAGGGCCGTGGCGATCCAGGGCCTGTTGGGCGGCTGATGTCCGTCAGGCGGCGCGGCTGAGCGCCGAAGGCGTCTTGACGTAGAGGCCTCGGCGACCGGCCACGGGACGGAAGGCCACGCTGTCGGCCTCGGGTCGTTCGTCCAGGCCCAGGAAGAGGCAGCCGTCGTCCACCAGGCGGCGTTCCAGGATGTCGAGAACCTGGGCTCGCCGAGCGGGCTCCAGGTCCGTCAGCAGGTAACGACAGAAGATGACGTCGTAGCGGCCGTCGTCCGACGGATCGTCCAGCAGGTTGCCGCGCTCGAACCGGACGACGCGCCGCAGTTCGGGGCGGACGCGCCAGTGATCCTCCACCTGTTCGAACCAGCGCAACATGGTTCGCGCCGACAGGCCGCGCTGGACCTCGAACGGGGTGTAGAGGCCGGAGGCGGCCTTATCGATGGCCTGCTTGCACAGGTCGGTCGCCGTGATCTCGACGTCGGCGCCCAGTTCCAGGGCGGTCATGGCCAGCGAATAGGCTTCCTGGCCGGTCGAGGCGCCGGCGGACCACAGGCGGACCTTGCCGCCCGGTCGAGCCTTGACCAGGGCGGGCATCAACTCGCGCGAAAAGACGTCGAAGACCGGGCGATCGCGTCGGAACCAGGTCTCGCCGTTCAGCAGAGCCTCAATGACGGACCAGCCGAGGGAGGCGACCGGCTTGCTCCAGAGAGTCTCCAGCATGGCCTCGACGTTATGATAGCCCTCGCGGCGCGCCACCGGGCCGAGGCGGTGTTCGGCCAGGTGCAGCCGGTCCCGCGTCAGCCGGAAACCGGCGCGCGTGGCGAGCAAGGTCTGCAGACGGTCGAAATCTTCCGGCGTCATGGCGGCGACAAAACAGCTCCCGCTTCGGCGAGCTTGGAATGCAGAATCTCGCCGTCGAAGGGCTTCATAACATATTCGTCGGCGCCGGCGGACAGGGCTTCGGCGATGCGGTCGGCGCGGGTCTCCACCGAACAGAACAGGACCTTGGGCGCGCGGCCGCCAGGCAGGTCCCGCAGGCGTCGCAGGAAGGTCAGGCCGTCCATCACCGGCATCTGCCAGTCCAGCAGGACGACATGGGGCATGGCGCCCATGCAGTAGGACAGGGCTTCGGCGCCGTCGGCGGCCTCGTCGACCTCGAAGCCGAGGCCTTCGATGATACGGCGCGCGACCTTCCGGATGATCCGGCTGTCGTCGACGATCAGGCAGGTCCTGGAGGTCAAGGGCTTCATCTCGTTGCGCGCGAAACGGCCGTGCGTTTCACACATCATGGTTCGGGGAGGTTAACGGACGATTGGGGCGAGGGTTCTCTAGGTCGGCAGGGCGGCGATCAGGCCGACGCGCCCCTCCTCGGCGGCGACGTCCAGGCGGCCGCCAGCCTCGCTGACGGCCAGCCACAACCAATAGGGTTGGATCCACTGACCCGCCAGGCCTTCGACCAGACGCTCGCCCTTCAGGCCGGTCATGGCTTCGGGCTTGAGGCGGGCGCGGGCGCCTTCCGCCGATCCGATCAGATGGATCCAGCCGTTCTCCTCGCGGGTCGTGACGACGGCGGAACCGCCGGTGGGCAGGGCGCCCAGGGTCATCCAGGCCAGATTGACCAGGATGCGGGCCTGGGCCTTGGTGAAGACGGCCTGGTCCGGAATGCGCCAGTCCAGCGTCGAACGTCCCCCCTCGGCCAGACCCTTCACCAGATTGCACAACTCGGCTGAGGTGAATTGCTCCGATGTCGTGGCGGCGCCGAAGGCGACCCGGGCGAAGTGGACGTGGGCGACCATCTTCCTGGCGCTCTGTCGGATCAGGCCCATGGCGTCGTCGCGCATATCCTGGGCTGTGGGGTCTTCCAGCAGGTCCAGGCCCGACATGACGGCGCCGGCCGGGCTGATGAAGTCGTGGCACAGCTTTCCGGCGATATAGGCGGCCAGTTCGACGCCGCCGGCGGGCAGTTCCACAATGGCGAGTTCGGACGGGCGGACGGCGGAATCGTCGGTAAAGGTCATCGGGCGGACGGCTATGATCGAAAACGCCGAAGCTGACCTGATTTGCCGGTTCGTGAAACCATCCGCATGGTCTATCGAGGCGGAGACATGACCCAAGCGCCCCTGAACAGCCTCGAGACCGACCTGGCGTCGGGTCTCCTTTCCTCCGTCATCGCCGACATCGCCGAGGAGGCGGCCCAGGTGATTCTGCCCTATTGGCGCAGCGGGACGGCGGTCGAGACCAAGGCCGACGCCAGCCCTGTGACGGAGGCGGATCGCGCGGCGGAAGCCCTGATCCTGACGCGTCTGGCCGAACGCTGGCCTGGGGTGGAGGCCGTGGCCGAGGAGGCTGCGGCGGCTGATGGGACGCCGGAGAGGGTCGGCGAATGGTTCTGGCTGATCGACCCGCTGGACGGGACCAAGGGCTTTGTCCAAGGGCGTGAGAGCTTCACCGTCAATATCGCTCTGATCCATGGCGACGTCCCCGTCGCGGGCGTGGTGACGGCGCCGGCGACGGGCTTGACCTGGGCGTCCACGGCGCCGGGCGAGGGAGCGGTGCGGCGGGCCTTCGGCGAGGCCTGGCGGCCGATCCGGGTGCGCGACCGGGCTTCGGACGGGACCGCCTTGCTGAGCCATAGTCTGACGGACGAGGAGGCGACGCGCCTGGCGGCGCGGCATGGCTGCATCCAATGGCAGGGCATGGATTCCTCGTTGAAGTTCTGCCTGATCGCGGAGGGACGTTTCGACGCCTATCCGCGCACGGGCCCGACCTCGGAGTGGGATACGGCGGCGGGACAGGCGGTGCTGGAGGCCGCCGGGGGACGCGTTCTGGGCGAGGACGGGCGGCGCCTGACCTATCGCAAGCCGGGTTTCCTGAACGGGCCCTTCACCGCCGTGGGCGGCTGAAAGCGGTCTAGGTGGCGGCGGATCCGACGCGCGCCATCTCGATCTGGGCCGGCAGGCCCGGCGGCAGATCGCGCTCGGGCGTGGCGGCCAGGGTTTCCAGACGCCCGGGCTCGACGGCGTGGACCAGAACGCTGGCCACGGCCGGATCGGTCAGGGTGTAAGCCAGACAGATGGATTCGGCGTCCCAGTTGGGCGTCTGGTGCAGGAAGGCGAAGGAACCGGCGTCGACCAGACCGCCTTCCTGCGGTTTGGCGCGGCCCAGGCCGAACAGACCCTTCTTCGCGGGCGCGCCGGCGGTCTTGCGAGGCGTCGACAGACTTTCGGGGAAGTAGTCATAGGTGAAGACGGCCATGTCGCGTTCGCGGGCGGCGCGGATGCGCGACCGGATGCGCCATTCCACATTGACGTGGAAAGGCGTGTAGAGGACGTCGAAGGCGCCGGTCGAGACATAGACGTCCATCACCGGGCTGTCGCCCGAGACGCCCAGCAGTCGGACGTGACCCGCTTTGCGGATGGTCTTGAGGGCGACCAGGGAAGTCTGGGGCAGTTCGTCCTCGGCGGGTTCATTCAGAACAGCCACATCGATCCAGCCGAGGCCTGAGGCGTGCAGGACGCGCTCGACGGAAGCGGCCAGGGCTTCAGCCGAGAAGTCGCGAGGTGTTTTCGGGCGACCGTCGCCGACGCCCAGGGCGACGCTGACCGTGACCAGGCGACGTTCGACATGGCCCAGGGTCTCGCCGACGACCTGGGCCAGGTCCGGGTCGGCGTTCTCCAGATGATAGCTGTTAACCCCAGCCTCGAGCGCGACGAAAATCAGGTCTGCCAGACGGCTTCGGCCCTGGGCGAGCGCGCTCGGCCCAAGGGACAGCGTCAGGTTGGAAACCGCCGCCCCGGATGCGCCGAACGGACGATAGCGCATGGGTCAGGCCGCCTCGGTCGGAACGGAGGTTTCGAGCGCGAGGGCGTGTAGTTCTCCACCCATGCCGCCCTTCAGGGCCGCATAGACGAGTTGGTGCTGACGGACGCGGGGCAGGCCGCGGAAGGTCTCGGAGACTATACGGGCGCGATAGTGGTCGCCGTCGCCGGCCAGGTCCTCGATCGCGATGTCGGCGTCGGGGAAGGCCTCGACCAGATGGGCGCGCAGGGCGTCGGCGGACATGGGCATGGAGGACTCCGAGTACAGTCAGGCTTCAATCTAGAGGGCAAAGCTTAATGTTCGGCGATCATCCTGTCAGCTGATTGAAGCACGCGGACGTTCGTAGAGAACCACGCGCGAGCCCTTGTAGTCCGCCTCGCCGTAAGTGCGGTAGCCGACGCGTTCCGCCAGCCGGACCGAGGGCGTGTTCTCGGGCGAAATCATGCAGACGGTGCGCGGTTCTGGTCGGTAGGCGTCGGTCCAGGCCAGGGCCGCCTGAAGGGCTTCCTGGGCCATGCCTCTGCCCTGGAAGGCGGGGGCGGCGCCCCAGCCCAGTTCGGGAGCGTCGAAGGGCGGGTCGATCTCGCGCCGATAGTCCAGGACCCCGACGCTGCCGACATAGGCGCCCGTCGCCGTCTCGCGGATCGACCAGTTGCCGTAGCCCTTGGCCTGCCAGTGGCCGAGATCGCGCAGCAGGCGAAACCAGACCTCTTCTTCCGAGAGGGCGCGGCCCATGATGTGGCGGGTGAAGCCTTCGTCGGCCCAGAGGGCGCTCAGGGCTTCCATGTCGCCGACGGCGACGGGCGACAGGGTCAGTCGGTCGGTGACGAGGACGGTCACATCAATCCCAATTGCTTGAAGCTGGCCACGCCTTCGCGGCCGACGATGAGGTGGTCATGTATCTGCAGGCCCAGGGCGCGGGCGGCCTCCACGACCTGTCGGGTCATGTCGATGTCGGCGCGGCTGGGGGTCGGGTCGCCCGAGGGGTGATTGTGCACGATGATCATGGCGCTGGCCGACAGCTCCAGCGCCCGACGCACGACCTCGCGCGGATAGACAGGGGCGTGGTCGACCGTGCCCCGGTTCTGAATCTCGTCCAGGATCAACTGGTTCTTCTTATCCAGATAGAGGACGCGGAACTGCTCGCGCGGCTCATGCTGTAATGACAGGCGCACATAGGCCAGGAGGGCGGTCCAGGACGAGATGACGGTGCGCTTGTTCGCCTCTTCCAGGGCGAGGCGCCGGGAGACCTCGTGCAGAGCGGCTAGGTCCAGGGCGGTCTCGGCGCCGACGCCCTTGGAGCGGCCGCGCGAATCCTCGGCGCGGACGGTCATCAGGTCCTCGACCGAAGCCGCGAGGACGGCGGCCAGGGAGCCGAAGCGGGTCAGCAGGGCCTTGGCGATCGGCTTGACGTCGCCCTGCGGCTGGCTGCGGAACAGAAAGAGTTCCAGCAGTTCATAGTCGGGCAGGTGAGACAGGCCCGCGCCGCGCGCGCGTTCGCGCAGCCGCTCGCGATGACCGGCATGGTGCGGCTTTGCCTTCGGCTTTTCCGGCGTTTGCTCGAGCATCAGCCTCCCCCAAGGGGGAGACTAGCTCAGAATTTCGGACGGAACAGGCCCTTGGGCGAGGCTGTGAAGATTTCCAGCCCGTCCTCGGTCACGCCGATGGTGTGTTCGCATTGAGCCGACAGGGATTTATCGCGCGTCACCGCCGTCCAGCCGTCCGACAGGACCTTCACCGCCGGCTTGCCCAGGTTCACCATCGGCTCGACCGTGAAGAACATGCCCGGCTTCAGCACGGCGCCCTCGCCGCGGCGGCCGTAGTGAAGGACGTTGGGGCTGTCGTGGAAGACGCGGCCGATGCCGTGACCGCAGAAGTCGCGGACCACGCTCATCCGCTGGGCCTCCACGAACTTCTGGATGGCGAAGCCGATGTCGCCGAAGGTGTTTCCCGGTTTGATCTGGGCCAGGCCCAGGTCGAGGGAGTCATAGGTGACTTCGACCAGGCGCTTGGCGCGGGCGTTGATCTCTCCGACCGGATACATGCGGCTGCTGTCGCCGTGCCAGCCGTCGACGATGACGGTGTGGTCGATGTTGACCACGTCGCCTTCCTTCAGAACCTTGTCGCCGGGAATGCCGTGGCAGACCACGTGGTTGATCGAGGTGCAGATCGTCTTGGTGTAGCCCTTGTAGCCAAGACAGGCCGGGACGCCGCCGTGATCCAGGGTGAACTCACGGACGAGATCGTCCAGTTCGCCTGTCGTGACGCCGGGCTTCACATGTTCGCCGATCATGTCCAGGGCCTCGGCGACCAGACGGCCGGCCTTGCGCATGCCCTCGAAGGCCTCCGCGTCGTGGATGCGGATTTCGTGACTGCGGACGAAGGCGTCGGTTTCCAGTTCGGGGGTCTCGTACATGATCTGCTTTCGGGGCGGCGGCGGGGGCTGACGCACGGCGCACGCTGGGACTTTCAGGGCTTCAGATGGCGATCCTAGCACAAAACCTCAAGCCCGTCAGGCGGCCGGCCGTTCGCTGGCTGGATTGTGTGGGGTGATCTTGTGCTGATCCTTCCCTAACGGAAGACAATAGTTCTAAAGAACTTCGTTTTTCAGGTATTCATCTTGCCCTAGCGTTACCTATTGAAGGTGCGGAAATGTGCGACAAAGTCGCCACGGTTTCGCCGATATGTGGTCGGACAAACGGCAAGAGCGCAACGCTTTCATGACATGTGCGCTGTGACTGCTAGCCTTGCGTTTCTCCCCGAACAACGTCCTGCCGCATCATGTAATGGCGGGACGACTTACATAGGTCAAAGAGTATGAACACCAGGAACATGGCCCGCCTCGGCGGCCTCGCCCTGACGTCGGTCCTGATGGCCGGCGTCGCCGCGCCCGCCTTCGCAGGCTCCTTCTATCTTCAGGAACAATCGGTGCGCGGCGCCGGTCGCGCCTTCTCGGGCGAAGCGGCCGACCGCGGCGTCGGTTCTCTGTGGTGGAACCCGGCCTCCATCGCCCGCAGCGGCCGTGAAGTCGCCGTCGGCATGCACGCCATCCGCATCGACTCCGAAGTGAAGAACGCCGGCTCCTACGTCACCTATCCGGGAGGCGTGAACGTGCCGGTGCGCGATCCCCGCAACACCGAGGTCGATCCGATCGAAAGCGGCCTGGTGCCGAACTTCGCCTTCGCCACGCCGATCGGCGATCGCTTCGCCGTCGGCGTCTCGGTGGCTGCGCCCTACAACTTCACCACCAAGTACGAGCAGGGCTCCTTCGCCCGCTACGACGCCCTGACCTCGGAACTGCGCTCGGGCGACGCCAGCCTGACAGGCGCCATGAAGGTCAACGACTGGCTGGACATCGGCGTCGGCCTGAACGCCCAGTACGTCAAGGCCAAGCTGACCTCGGCCATGCCCTCGGTCTCGCCCCTGCTGCCGGACGGTTCGTCCTCGCTGGAAGGCGACGGCTGGGACTTCGGTTGGAACGTCGGCGCCCAGGTGCACAAGGGTCCGTGGGACTTCGGCCTGTCCTACCGCTCGAAGATCGAGCATGAATTGGACGGCGATGTGAACATCGTCCTGACCGGTCCGCTGGCGCCCAACAGCGTCTCGACTGGCGGTACGGCCAGCTTCAACACGCCCTGGTTCGCCTCGGCCTCGGTCCGCTACGCCGTCAACGACAAGCTGACCCTGAACGCCCAGGTCAACCGCATCGGCTGGTCGGAGTTCGACGCCATCAACGTCAAGTACCCGAACGGCGGCGACTCGATCCACCAGAACTACAAGGACGTGACGACCGGCGCGATCGGCGTCGACTACGCCCTCAGCGACAAGACCACCCTGCGCGCCGGCGTCGGCTATGACCCGACCCCGACCCGCGACAGCCTGCGCACGGCCCGCATCCCGGACGCCGACCGTTGGCTGTTCTCGGTGGGCGGCTCGACCGAGGTGACGCCGGGCGTGACCTTCGATGCGGGTCTGACCTACATCGCCTTCAGCGACTCGACGATCCACGACGACCGCACCTTCTACGGCGGCACGCCCGCGGCCGTGACCTCGCACCTGCGCGGCGAGGCCGAAGGCTCGGCCCTGGTGGCCTCGATGGGCGCGCGCTGGGCCTTCTGATCCGGACTGCAGCTTGAAATGGAAACGGCGGCTCCTTGCGGAGCCGCCGTTTTTCTTTGCCGATTAGGCTAGGGAGCGTCTCAGCCCTGCGAGCCGTAGCCCTTGCCGCCGTTGGACGGGCGGCGACGACGGGGGCGGCGCTTCAGTTCGCCGACCGGCTTGGGCTCGGCGGCGGGTTGGGCGCGAGGCGAGGACTTGGGACGTTCGCTCGCCATCGGATCATAGGCGGCCGCCGGGCGCTCGGCGTGGTGGGTGCGATCCCGGCCGCCCTTGCGCTGGCGATGCGGCTGGCCGCCGCCTTCGGGACGGACGCCTTCGCGACGCGGGTTGCGACGACCGCCGCGGCCTTCGCCGTCGCCCCGGCCTTCACGCTCGGGCAGGGTGGCCTTCTTGGCCACGCCCGAGGCCATGATGGAGGCGTCCAGTTGGGCCAGGGCCTTGTCGTTGCGGCGGTCGACGGCCGGGATCTTCTGGCGCGTGACCTTCTCGATGTCCTTCAGCAGCTTCATCTCGTCGCCGGCGACGAAGCTGATCGCCGTGCCGTCCTTGCCCGCGCGGGCCGTGCGGCCGATGCGGTGGACATAGGCTTCCGGCACATAGGGAAGCTCGAAGTTCACAACATGGGTGACCTTGTCCACGTCGATGCCGCGCGCGGCGATGTCGGTGGCGACCAGGACGCGGAGCTTGCCGTTCTTGAAGGCTTCAAGCGCGCGCTCGCGTTGCGGCTGGCTCTTGTTGCCGTGGATGGCGCCGGCCTCGACGCCGCCGGCTTCCAGATAGGCCGCGACCTTGTCGGCGCCGTGCTTGGTCTTGGTGAAGACCAGGCAGCGCGTATAGGCGGGGTCGCTGAACAGTTCGGTCAGCAGGGCGCGCTTGCGGCCCTGTTCGATGTGGATCACCGACTGCTTGATGCGCTCGACCGTGGTCGATTGCGGCGTGACTTGGACCTTGACCGGGTCCTTCAGCAACTCGCCGGCCAGCTTGCCGATCTCCGACGGCATGGTGGCCGAGAAGAAGAGGTTCTGGCGCTTGGCCGGGATGCGGCTGACGATCTGGCGGATCGGCTTGATGAAGCCCAGGTCCAGCATCTGGTCGGCCTCGTCGAGGACGAAGATCTCGCAGGTCGACAGGTCCAGGGTCTTTTGCTGGATGTGATCCAGCAGGCGGCCCGGCGCGGCGACCAAGACGTCCAGACCCTGTTGCAGGGCGCGTTCCTGGGCGCCGTATTTCACGCCGCCGAAGATGACGGCGACGCGGAAGCCCAGATGGGCGCCGTACTGTTTGAAGCTCTCGCCGATCTGGGTGGCCAGTTCGCGCGTCGGCGACAGGATCAGGGCGCGCGTGGTGCGCGGGCGCGGCGGGATGCGGTTCTCGGCCAGGCGGTGCAGGATGGGCAGGGCGAAGGCCGCCGTCTTGCCGGTGCCGGTCTGGGCGATGCCCAGCAGGTCCTTGCCCGCCATGACGTCGGGAATGGCCTTGGCCTGGATCGGCGTCGGCTTCTCATAGCCGGTCGAGGACAGGGCCTGGAGGATGGCCTTGTTCAGGCCCATGGATTCGAAGGTGGTGTTGCTCACGTCAGTCTTTCACGAACGACGACGCGCGCGACCGGGCATGCCGGGGGAAGGACGCACGTCGCCTGGCCTCAAGGGCCGGGAACGGGCGCCGCCCCGCGTGATGTGGCGACGAATGATCTTGAGGAGCCGGGCGCTTCTACAGACAGGTCCGAAATCAGACCCTCACGCGCTGGAGCGCGCCGGTTACCGCATAGTGCGGTGCAACGTAGATAGGGGCGGATTGCGGCGGAGACAAGGCGACGGCGACCGGCGGCTGGCGAAGCCGCCGGTCGCTCTTGTGTCGAGGTCGTGGAAACCTAGTGGTTTCGAGTGCCGCTCACGCCCTTCTCGCTGATGCTTTTTGCAACGTCAGGCGGCGGCGCGGCGCGAGGGAGACCCTTTTCGCTGATGCTCTTGCGCTCGGCCGAGGGGGCTGAAGGCGTCGTCGCCGGATCGGCGGGGTCGGTCTGGACCGCGGCCTCTGGACGGTGGCCGCCCATTTTGACCGTCCAGGCGTCTTCCGGGGCGGCGGCTCGTCCGGTCTCTCGGCCCTTCTGAACAGCGCCGCCGCGAATGACGGCGTCGGCCTGTGCTCCGCCCTGTTTCTCGCAACAGGGCGCGGCCGGCTGGGTTTGTGATTGAGCCCTCGCCTGCTGATCCAGGTCGAAGGTGTGGAACAATATGGCGGCGGCCAGAGCCGTGCTGCCGAGGATTTCAGCGCGTTTGACGTTGAGCATGGTCTTGATCCCGCTCCTGAGACACCCCCGTGTCGTACGCCTACCCATGTTTTCTAACAGCCGGGATGCAGCGACGGTAGTGCAGGCGGGCCACAGGGCGGACAGAATGTCGCAGGCGTCGGTCTGCGGTCTAGCCCAGCAGGCTCACCGCCATATTGACCGCCAGGGCCAGGATCACGGTGTTGAAGACGAAGGCGATCAAGCTGTGCACCGAGGCGATGCGGCGCAGGGCGCGGCTGCTGATCTGGATGTCGGCGGTCTGATTGGCGACGCCGATGATTATGGCGAAGTGCAGGAAGTCCCAATAGTCGGCCTCTTCCTCGCCAGGGAAGATCAGGCCTTCGCGGTCGCCCTTTCCGTCCTCCGCCGGGGCGTAGAAGCCGTGGGCGTAGTGCAGGGCGAAGATCAGGTGGATGAAGGCCCAGGACAGGGCGATGGTGGCCACGGAGAAGAGGGCCTCGGCCATCGTGGGCTTTCCGCCGTTCGCCGTCTCCATGACGAGGACGAAGACGCTGGCGGCGGCGGCCAGAAGGCTGAGCGGCAGGACGGCGCCGCCCGCCTGGTCTAGTTCGGCGGCGCGTCTGCGGATGGCGTTGACGGAGCGGGCGCGCATCAGGCGAGCGAAGGTCAGGGCGAGGAAGGCCGCGACGCCTGCGTCCCAGGCTGCGACGACGCGCATGGTCCAGTCCCACCTGTCCGGAGTCAGCAGGAGAGTCGCCCCCAGGATGAGAAGACCCAGCCACAGGGCGGCGTGCAGGCGGAATGGGCGGACGATCCAGAGCATGGACGATGATCGCCCGCTTTTGACAGCGCGGCTAGTGCAGGACCTCGCCATGCTGACTGTAGTCGAGGCCCTCGATCTCGGCCTCCTTCTCCACGCGCAGGCCGACGGTGTACTTGCAGATCATCAGCACGATGAAGGTGCCGACGGCGCTCCAGACCATGGCGCCGCCCAAGCCGATAGCCTGCTTCCAGACCGTGGCCCCTTCGGCGAGAGGGTTGATGGCGGCGTTGGCGAAGACCCCGGTCAGCAGGGCGCCCGCGATGCCGGCGACGCCGTGCACGCCGAAGGCGTCGAGGCTGTCGTCGTACTTGAGTTTGTGCTTGAGCCAGACCGCGCCGACATAGGCGATCGGGCCCGAAATCAACCCAATGAAGAAGGCGCCTTTCGGATCGACGAAGCCGGCGCCGGGGGTGATGGCGACGAGGCCGGCGACCACGCCAGTCAACAGGCCCAGCAGGGTCGGCTTCTTCTTCAGCGTCCACTCCACCGCGATCCAGCCGACGGCGGCGGCGGCGGGCGCCAGCAGGGTGTTGAAGACGGCGACGGCGGCGATCTCATTGGCGCCCGCGGCCGAGCCGCCGTTGAAGCCCATCCAGCCGACGAACAGCAGGCCTGTCCCAATGGCGGTGAAGGCCAGGTTGTGCGGGGCCATGTTGTCGCGACCCCAGCCGTGACGCGGGCCCAGAACGATGGCGCAGACCAGACCGGCCACGCCCGCATTGACGTGGACCACGGCCCCGCCGGCGAAGTCGAGCACGCCCAGCTCGCCCATCCAGCCGCCGCCCCAGACCTGATGGCAGATCGGCGCATAGACGATCAGGTGCCACAGGGTGAAGAAGAGGACGCTGGCCGAGAACTTGATCCGCTCGGCGAAGGCGCCCGCGATCAGGGCCGGGGTGATGACGGCGAAGGTCAGCTGGTAGCTGATCCACAGGAACTCGGGCAGGCCGGGGGTCAGGGCGTGGGCCGTCTTGACCCCGACGCCGTTGAGGAACAGGGCCTGAAGGCTGCCGATGAAGCCGTTGGCGGGGCCGCCGCTGGTGCCGAAGGACAGGGTGTAGCCGGCGACGAACCACAGGACGGTGACGATGGCCATGGCCGCCGTGGAATGGGCGATGGTGGCGATCAGGTTCTTCTTCCTGACCATGCCGCCGTAGAAGAGGGCCAGACCCGGCAGGGTCATCATCAGCACCAGGGCCGTCGAGGTCAGAATCCAGGCCGTGCCGGGACCGTCCAGCGCCAGCGGGACCTGATGCGCCAGAAGGGCGGACGCGGGCGCTGCGGCCAAGGCGGGCGCCGCAAGCGCAAAGGCGAAAAGGCCGCAACAGAATGCTGCGGCCTTGGTGATCGTCGGTGATATCATGAAGGTCTCGGGGAGAAGACGCTGCGGAAGGGATGACGTCAGGCGGGTTGGGCCAGCCTGACGTCGGTGTTGGCGGCCTCGGCGGCGAGGACGGTCTTGGGCGCGATGCGGACGAAGCGCGGCGCGAACTTCGTCCAGTCGGCCAGGACGCGTTTGGCCAGGGGCGAGGCGGTGGCGGCGGCGTGGGCCTCGATCAGGGCTTTCAGCCGGGCCTCGGCCTCGGCGTCGATGCGACCCACCCCGGCCATGTCGCCGTTCAGGGCCTGAGCCGCGCGACCGTCGGCGTCGAGGACGAACAGCTCGCCGCCGCTCATGCCCGCCGCCAGATTCCAGCCGACCGAGCCCAGGACGACCACACGACCGCCCGTCATGTATTCGCAGCCGTGCGCGCCCAGACCCTCGACCACGGCTTCGGCGCCGGAGTTGCGGACGGCGAAGCGTTCGCCCGCCGCCCCCGCCACGAACAGACGGCCCGAGGTCGCGCCATAGAGGGTGGTGTTGCCGCAGACTTGCTGATCCTCGCGCCACTCGTGGGGGCGGACGTGGATGTCGGCGCCGGACAGGCCCTTGCCGACATAGTCGTTGACCTCGCCCGTGACGTCGAGGATGAGGCCCTTGGCCCCAAAGGCGCCGAAGCTCTGACCGGCTATGCCTTCCAGCTTCAGCTTCAGACGCCCTTGCGGACCCTCAGGCCCGAACTTGCGGACGATGGCGGACGAAACGCCGGCGCCGGCGGTGCGCTGGGTGTTGTTCAGCGGATAGGACAGCTCCAGCGTCTGGCCGCGTTCCAGGAAGGCCTGGGCGTCCTTCAGCACCTGGGCGTCCAGGCTCTCGGGGACGGGCTTGCGCACCTTGTCGGCCCAGCGGCCGGGACGGTCGACATCAACCTTCATCAGCAGGGGGTTGAGGTCCAGGTCGTCCAGGTGCGAACCGCCGCGCCGGGTCTGACGCAGCAGGTCGGTGCGGCCGACGATTTCGTCGATCGTGCGGGCGCCGATGGAGGCCAGGATCTCGCGCACCTCCTCGGCGATGAAGGTGAAGAGGTTGACCACCTTCTCGGGCGTGCCGGTGAACTTGGCGCGCAGGCGCTCGTCCTGCGAGCAGACGCCGACCGGGCAGGTGTTGGAGTGGCACTGGCGCACCATCAGACAGCCCATGGCGATCAGGCCCGAGGTGCCGATGCCGTATTCCTCGGCCCCCAGCAGGGCGGCCAGGACCACGTCGCGACCGGTGCGGATGCCGCCGTCGGCGCGCAGGGACACCGACGAGCGCAGGTGGTTCAGGCTCAGCACCTGATGCGCCTCGGCCAGACCGATCTCCCACGGCATCCCGGCGTGCTTGACCGAGGTCTGGGGCGAGGCGCCTGTGCCGCCGTTGTGGCCAGCGATCAGGATGGCGTCGGCCTTGGCCTTGGCCACGCCCGAAGCAATGGCGCCGATGCCGGTGGCCGAGACCAGTTTGACCGTGACCTTGGCGTCGGGATTGATCGCCTTCAGGTCGTAGATCAACTGGGCCAGGTCCTCGATCGAATAGATGTCGTGGTGCGGCGGCGGGCTGATCAGGGTGGTGCCCGGAACGGCGTGGCGCATCCGGCCGATGAACTCGGTGACCTTGAAGCCGGGCAACTGGCCGCCCTCGCCGGGCTTGGCGCCCTGGGCCACCTTGATCTCGATCTCGCGGCACTGGTTCAGGTATTCGGCGGTGACGCCGAAGCGGCCCGAGGCCACCTGCTTGACCGCCGAGTTGGCGTTGTCGCCGTTCGGGCGCGGGACGTAACGCGCCGGGTCCTCGCCGCCCTCGCCGGAGACAGCGCGCGCGCCCATCCGGTTCATGGCGATGTTCAGGGTCTCATGCGCCTCAGGCGACAGGGCGCCCAGGGACATGGCCTGGGACAGGAAGCGGCGACGGATGTCCGAGACGCTCTCGACCTCGTGCAGCTGGACCGGGGTCAGGCCGTCCTTGAAGTCCAGCAGGTCGCGCAGGGCCAGGTCCGGTTGTTCGCGGACGGCCTCGGAGTATTGCTTGAAGCGCTTGTAGTCGCCGCGGTTCACCGCGTCCTGCAACAGGTGGATGGTCTTGGCGTCATGGGCGTGGGCCTCGCCGCCCGCACGGATGCGGAAGAAGCCGCCCATCGAGGGGGAAGGCACGGCTGCGCCGAAGGCCACGGTGTGACGCTTGAGCGCCGCCTGCTCCAGACCGGCTAGGCCAATGCCGGAGATGCGCGAGGGGGCGCCGGGGAAGAACTCGGCGGCCAGGGCTCGCGACAGGCCCAGGACCTCGAACTCGCAGCCGCCGCGATAGGCGGAGATGATGCTGATGCCCTTGCGCGCCAGCACCTTGAGCAGACCGGCCTCGATGCCGTGCTTGTAGTTCAGGCAGGCGTCGTGGAGCGTCAGGCCCGGATAGGCGCCGCGATCCAGACGTTCCTGGAACAGTTCCTGCGCCAGCCACGGATTGACGGCGGTGGCGCCCACCCCGACCAGAACGGCGAAGGCGTGGGGGTCCAGGGTCTCGGCCGACCGCACGACCAGGGAGCAATAGGTGCGCAGGCCCGCCGCGATCAGGCGACCGTGGGTCCCGGCGGTGGCCAGGATCATGGGCGCGGCCAGACGCTCGGCCGAGGCGTGCTCGTCGGTCAGGACGATCAGGGTGGCGCCCTCGCGCGCAGCGGCCTCGGCCTCGTCGCGGATGCGGTCCAGGGCCTGACGCAGGCCGGCGCCGGAGCGGTCGCCCTCAGCCGGGACCGGGTAGGTGCAGTCGATCACCGTGGTTGAGCCGTCGGCGACGACGCCCAGCAGGCGCTGGTACATGCCGGTGGTCAGGACAGGGCTGTCCAGGACGAAGACCTCGGTCTGGGCCTCGTCCTGGGCCAGGATGTTGCCCAGATTCTTGAAGCGGGTCTTCAGGCTCATGGCCCCGGCTTCGCGCAGGGGGTCGATGGGCGGGTTTGTCACCTGGCTGAAGTTCTGGCGGAAGTAGTGGGCCAGGGGGCGGGGCAGGCTGGACAGGACGGCGGGCGGAGCGTCGTCCCCCATGGAACCGACCGCCTCCTTGCCGTCGCGGACCAGGGCGTCCAGCAGCAGGTCCAGATCCTCGCGGCTGAAGCCGGCGGCGATCTGGCGACGGATCAGGGCCTCGCCCGTCGCGGCGCGCGGCTCGGGTCCGGGGCCGATGATCGGCTCCAGATCAACCATGTTCTCCAGCCACTGCTCATAGGGCTGGGCGGCGGCCAGGGCGTCGACGGCCTCGTGTTCGTCGTAGATGCGGCCATGCTTCAGATCGACGGCGATCAGCTTGCCGGGGCCGATGTGCAGGCGACGCTTGATGCGGCCCTCGGGCAGGGGAACCAGGCCGGCTTCGGAGCCCGCCAGCAGCAGGCCGTCCACGGTTTCCACGGCGCGCAGGGGGCGGAGGCCGTTGCGGTCCTTGCCCGCCACGACCCAGCGACCATCGACGGCGCACAGGGCGGCGGGACCGTCCCACGGCTCCATCACCGCATTGCAATAGGCGTAGAGGGCGCGGTGCTCGGGCTTCATCACCACGTCGTCCGAGGACCAGGCCTCGGGAACCAGCAGGGCCTTGGCCAGGGGGGCTGGGCGACCGGCGCGGACCAGAACCTCGAAGACATTGTCCAGCGCCGCCGAGTCTGAACCGCCCGGCTGGACCACCGGCTTGACCTCCTGGTCGCGGTCGCCGAAGGCCGATGCGGCCATGCGGATCTCGTGGGCGCGCATCCAGTTCAGGTTGCCCTGAAGCGTGTTGATCTCGCCGTTGTGGGCCAACATCCGGAAGGGCTGGGCCAGCTTCCATTCGGGGAAGGTGTTGGTCGAGTAGCGCTGGTGGAAGACGGCGTAGCCGGCCTCGACCGTGGGGTCGTTCAGGTCGTGATACAACTGACCCAGCAGCTCGGCGCGGACCATGCCCTTGTAGACGATGGAGCGGGCTGACAGGGAGCACAGGTAGAAGCCGTTCAGGCCGGACGCCTGCACCGCCTTTTCGATGCGGCGGCGACACAGGAAGAGCTCGCGTTCCAGCTCCTCGATCTCCATGCCCTCCGGGGCGGCCAGCATGATCTGCTCGATCTCGGGCCGGGTGGCGTCGGCGCGGACGCCGACGACCGACAGGTCCAGCGGGGTCTGGCGCCAGCCGTAGATGTAGAAGCCTGAGCGGATGGCCTCGGCCTCGACGATGGCGCGGGCGTGGTCCTGGGCGCCCAGGTCTGTGCGCGGCAGGAAGACCTGACCCACGGCGATGGGGCCGGGACGTAGGGTCTGGCCGACGGCGCGCACCTGGGCCGCGAAGAAGGCCTGGGGCAGTTCGATCATGACGCCGGCGCCGTCGCCGGACAGGCCGTCGGCGTCGACCGCGCCGCGGTGGGCCACGGCCTTCAGCGACTTGATGGCCATCTCGACGATTTCGCGGCGCGGCTTGCCGTCGATGGCGCAGACCAGACCCACGCCGCAGGCGTCGCGTTCCGACGACGGGTCATAGGCGCCGCTCTCGATCAGGCGGGCGCGGTTCTCTTCATACTGGGCCAGCCAGTTCTGTTGCGTGGCGTCGGTCATGCCGCGGCTTCCTCGGTGCGGGCGCGCAGGTAGCGGTCGATCTCGGCCGCGGCGTCCTGGCCGTCGCGCACGGCCCAGACGACGAGGGAGGCGCCGCGCACGGCGTCTCCGGCGGCGAACACGCCGGGCAGGGTGGTGGCGAAACCGCCACGCGCCACTTGCAGGGTGTTCCATCTGGTCAGGCCGAGCCCTGCGTCGAGCTGCTCGGCGAAGGCCTCGGGTTCAAAGCCCAGAGCCTCGATCACCAGGTCGGCGGGCAGGTCGAAGTCCGAGCCGGGCACAGGGGCGATGTCGCGACGGCCGCCGGCCGAGGCCTCGGTCAGGGCCATGCGTTGGGCGCGGACGGCGACGACAGCTTCGCCCTTGGACATCAGGGCCTTGGGCGCGCCCAGCCATTCGAAGCGGACGCCTTCCTCCTCGGCGTTCTGCACCTCGCGGGCCGAACCGGGCATGTTTTCACGGTCGCGGCGATAGAGGCAGACGACGCTGGCGGCGCCCTGGCGGATGGCGGTGCGGACGCAGTCCATGGCCGTGTCGCCGCCGCCGACGACGACGACGTCGCGACCGGCGGCGTGGGGCGCGGACGCATCGGCGGCGTCGCCGCAGTCGACGCGGTTCTGGGCGATCAGGAAGTCGAGCGCGGCGACGGTGTCGTTGGGACCCCGGCCCGGCACGGCCAGGGTGCGGGCCTGATAGACGCCCATGGCCAGCAGGACGGCGTCATGGCGCGACCGCAGTTCGTCCATCGTCACATCGACGCCGACATTGGTGTTGAGCACGAACTCGACCCCGCCCTCGACCAGACGATCGATGCGGCGCTGGACGATGCGCTTTTCCAGCTTGAAGCCGGGGATGCCGTAGGTCAGCAGGCCGCCCGCGCGGTCGTGGCGGTCATAGACGACGACGGCGTAGCCCTCGCTGCGCAGGCGGTCGGCGGCGGCCAGACCAGCGGGGCCGGAGCCGACGACGGCGACGCTCTGGCCGCGTTCCGCCAGGGGGCGGATGGGTTCGACCCAGCCGTTGTCGAAGGCCGCATCCGCGATCCAGGCCTCGACCGAACCGATGGTCACGCCGTCCCAGCCCGACTGCTGCAGGGTGCAGGCGCCCTCGCACAGACGGTCCTGCGGGCAGATGCGGCCGCAGATTTCCGGCATCGTCGAGGTGGCCGAGGCGACGCGCCAGGCTTCGCGCAGATCGCCGTCGGCCGACAGGGCCAGCCAGTCGGGGATGTTGTTCTGAAGCGGGCAGGCGTTCTGGCAGAAGGGCACGCCGCAGTCGGTGCAGCGCGACGCCTGGACTGTCCCGCTGTCGGCGGTGGGTTTGAGCGTGATCTCCGTAAAGGCGCGCACGCGCAACTCAGCGGGCTGTTTCTCCAGCCGACGCTGCTCAATCAGAAAACCACCAGGGTTGGAACGACCGCCTTTTTGCATCTGCTCATTAAAGCGAAACATGGGGCAGGTGTGCAAATATTTTTCTCACTAAAGCCTGAAAATGATGAGTTTGGGCATGAAGTCGTGGTGTAGCTTGTGTGTAGTGCATGTTACGACCGATTATCGGTGTGCGTCGCAGCGCGAAATTTCGATCTGGAAGGCGCGTGATGGCCGCCGGGGCGGATTAAATTTTGGAAAGGTTGGTTTCTGAAGGCGTAGCGTCGTTACGGTCTCGCCATCGCGACATCGCATTGGGGGACCTCATGACCATCGCCGCTCGCCGCCTGGCCCTTCTGGGCGGGGCCGCCGTCAGCCTTCTGGCCGCCGCCGCTCACGCCGCTCCGGCGCCCGCCGCGCCGCCCGCCGTCCAGAACCGGGCCGCCGCCGCAGCCCTTCCGGCCCTGCCGGACGTGGACATCCCCTTCACCAAGATGGTGCTGCCGAACGGCCTGACTCTGATCGTCCATGAGGATCACAAGGCGCCGATCGTGGCGGTGAACATCTGGTATCATGTGGGGTCCAAGAACGAGCCGGTCGGCCGTTCGGGCTTCGCCCACCTGTTTGAGCACCTGATGTTCAACGGGTCGGAGAACTTCAACAACGACTTCTTCAAGGCGACCGAGTTGCTGGGCGCCACCGATCAGAACGGCACCACCAACACCGATCGCACCAACTATTTCCAGAACGTGCCTACCTCGGCGCTGGACAGCGTCCTGTGGCTGGAAAGCGACCGCATGGGCCACCTGCTGGGCGCCATCGACCAGGCGCGCCTGGATGAGCAACGCGGCGTCGTCCAGAACGAGAAGCGCCAGAGCGAGAACCAGCCCTATGGCCGCGTCTGGGACGCGATCACCGAGGCCACCTATCCGGCCGACCACCCCTATGGCCACACCGTCATCGGCTCGATGGCCGATCTGGACGCCGCCAGCCTGGACGACGTGAAGGGCTGGTTCCGCGACTATTACGGGGCCGCCAACGCCGTCATCGTCCTGGCCGGCGACATCACGCCCGAGGAAGCTCGCGCCAAGGTCGAGCACTATTTCGGCGACATTCCCTCGGGCCCGCCCGTCACACAGCCGCAGCGCATGATTGCGCGGATGGAGGGGGCGCAGCGCGAGATCATGTACGACCGCGTCGGCCAGCCGCGCCTCTACAAGGTGTGGAACGTGCCGCCGGCGGGCGACGCCGCCACTGACTATCTGGGCCTGCTGGGCCAGGTCCTGTCGTCGGGCCGCACCTCGCGCCTGCACAAGCGTCTGGTGTTCGACGATCAGGTCGCCACCAGCGTCTTCGCCGGCACCTCGGAAAGCGAGATCGGCAGCCAGTTCGTGGTCATGGTCACCGCCAAGCCGGGTCAGGACCTGGGCGCCATCGAGCGCGTGGTGGATGAGGAAATGGCCCGCCTGCTGCGCGACGGCCCGAGCGCCGAGGAACTGGAGCGCGCCCGCACCGTCACCGGCGCCGGTCTGGTGCGCGGCCTGGAGCGCATCGGCGGCTTCGGCGGCAAGTCCGACCGCCTGGCCGAGAGCCAGGTCTTCCTCGGCGACCCGGGCGCCTGGAAGACCAGCTACGAGCGCCTGCTGACCGCCACGCCCGCCAACCTGACGGGCGCGGGTCGCGACTGGCTGACCGACGGCAGCTATGCCCTGGAAGTCCTGCCCTTCCCCGACTTCACCACGGCCGCGACCGGCGCCGACCGGAGCAAGATGCCGGACCCGGGCGCTGCGCCCCAGGCCGACTTCCCCAGCTTCGAGCGTTTCACCCTGTCGAACGGGCTGAAGGTGGTGCTGGCGCCGCGCACTGGCGTGCCGACCGTCAGCATGAACCTGATCGTCGAGGCGGGTTCGGCGGCCGATCCGGCGGATAAGAACGGCGTGGCCCAGCTGGCGCCGGCCGTCATGACCAACGGCACCGACCGGCTGACGGCCCTGCAGATCAGCGATCAGATGCAGCTGCTCGGCGCCTCGATCGGCGCGGGTTCGGCGGTCGACTACACCAATGTCTCGCTGAACGCGATCGAGTCGCGGCTGGAGCCCTCGCTGGCCCTCTACGCCGACATCATCCAGAATCCGGCCTTCCGAGCCGAGGACTTCCAGCGGGCCAAGGCTCAGCAGGTGTCCGGCATCCAGCAGTCGAACCGCAACCCCGGCGCCATCGCCAGCCGGGTTCTGGCGGCCAATGTCTTTGGTCCCGAAAACCCCTATGGCCGTCCGACCTCGGGCACCGAGGCCAGCGTTCAGGCCCTGACGCCCGCCGACGCCGAGGCCTATCACGCGACCTGGTTCCGCCCCGACAACGCCACCCTGGTGGTGGTCGGCGACACGACCCAGGCCGAACTGGCCCCGGCGCTGGAGAAGGCCTTCCGTACCTGGCGCGCGCCCTCGACGCCGTTGCCGGTCAAGCCAGCCGCCCCGGCCCTGCCGTCGCGGTCGGCGCCGCGCGTCCTGATCGTGGACCGCGCCGGGCCGCAGTCGTCGATCACCGCCGGCCGTCTGGCGCCGGCCTTCGACGCGGCGACCGAGGGGACCTTCGATGTGGCCAACACGGCCCTGGGCGGCGCCTTCACCAGCCGCATCAACATGAACCTGCGCGAGGACAAGCACTGGTCCTACGGCGCCGGGTCGGGTATCCGCACCACGCGCGGCGAGCGGATGTTCCTAGTCTCGACCGGGGTCCAGTCGGACAAGACCGCCGAAAGCCTGGTCGAGATCCGCAAGGAGCTGAGCGACGTGGTCGGTTCGCGCCCCCTGACCGAGGACGAGATCGCCGCCGTGCGCTCCAACCTGGTGCTGGGCATGGCCGGCAACTGGGAGACCAACGCCGCCGTGGCGGGCGATCTGACTAGCATGGTCGTCTATGGCGTGCCGGAGAACTACTACGACGGTTACGCCGCCTCGGTGAACGCGACCACGCCGCAGAAAGCCTCCGTCGCGGCGCGCGCCCTGGTCGGCGACGGGCCGACGACCTGGGTGGTGGTCGGCGATCGCGCCGCCATCGAGCCGAAGATCCGCGCCCTCAACCTGGGCGAGGTTCAGGTGGTCGACGTCGAGGGTCGTCCCGTCAACTGACGGATCACATCAGAATGACCGGAGAGGGCGGCGCTGCGGCGTCGCCCTTTTCTTTGGTCGCTTTTTCGCCGCTTTCGGGAACGGCCCGGCTTTCGGAGGGTTGAGGCAAGGCCAAGTTGAACCCTCGGGAGTCGACAGCCATGTCATCCATTGAACGTGGACGCGGATTCGGAAGCGTCCTGGTGCGATTGCTGGGAGTGGTCATCGCCCTGATCGGTCTGACGCTGACCATCGGCGGGGGTCAACTGATCATGTTGGGCGGCTCGCCCTATTATCTGATCGTCGGTCTGCTGATGATCCTCTCCGGGGGGCTGTTGGCCCTACTGAAGGCGACCGGCGCCTGGCTCTACATTCTGATCTTCATCGGCACGGTCGTCTGGGCGCTGTGGGAGGCGGGACTGAACGGCTGGGCCCTGGTCCCTCGTGTGATCGCGCCGCTGGTGCTGCTGATTCTCGTCGTCCTGTCCTTCCCCGCTTTGAAACGTGAGGGCGGGGGCGGCAGGCTGGCGTTCGGCGGGATCGGCCTGATCGTGGTTCTGGCTCTGATCTCTGGCGTGGTGGTGGCTCAGGCCGACAAGGCGCGGGTGCAAAGCCCGGTGCCGGCGGCGGGGCAGGGCGGGGTGGTCGATCCCGCCGTGCTCAAGGTCGGGGCGGACTGGCCCGCCTGGGGCGGATCGGAGAGCGCCCAGCGTTATTCGCCCCTGTCCCAGATCAACAAGGACAATGTGAAGGGGCTGAAGCGGGCCTGGGTCTTCCGGACCGGCGACCTGCCCGGGGACCGTTTCGGGGCGGAAACCACGCCGCTGAAGATCGGCGACATCCTCTATCTCTGCTCGGGCCGCAACCGGCTGTTCGCCCTGGATGCGAATACCGGCAAGCAGAAGTGGACCTATGATCCCAAGGTCGCGGACGACCAGATTCCCTATACGGCCGCCTGTCGCGGCGTGACCCATTATGTGGTTCCCAACCTCGATCCGGCCCAACCCTGTGCGACGCGCATCATCGAAGGCACGTTGGACGGGCGTCTGGTCGCCGTGGACGCCCGCACGGGCGCGCCCTGCGCCGGGTTCGGAACCAATGGCGCCGTCAGCATCAAGACCGGGATGGGAAACCCCTATCCCGGCATGGTCTCCATCACCTCAGCGCCGGTGATCGTGCGCGGCGTGGTGGTTACGGGTCATCAGGTTCTGGACGGGCAGAAGCGCTGGAACGCCTCGGGCGTCATTCAAGGCTTTGACGCCGTCACGGGTCAGCTGCGCTTCGCCTGGGACATGATGCGGCCCGACATCACCGCCCTGCCGCCGGAGGGTCAGACCTATACGCCCGGCACGCCGAACATGTGGACGACGGCGACGGCGGACGAGGCCCTGGGTCTGGTCTATCTGCCGATGGGCAACTCGGCGGCGGACTATTATTCCGGTCTGCGTCGTCCGGCCGAGAATGAATATTCGACCTCCCTGGTGGCGCTGGATGTGACCACGGGCAAGCCGCGCTGGCATTTCCAGACCGTGAGGAAGGACGTCTGGGACTATGATCTGGGCTCCCAGGCGACCCTGGTCGATCTGCCCGGAGGCGTGCCGGCCGTCATCCTGCCGTCCAAGCAGGGCGACATCTATGTCCTGGATCGGCGCACGGGGCAGCCTCTGCACAAGGTGGAGGAGCGGCGCGTGCCTCAGGGCGGCGTGGAGCCGTCGCAGCGTAGTCCGACCCAGCCCTTCTCTCTGTTCCATACTCTGCGCAAGGCCGATCTGACGGAGCGCGACATGTGGGGCATGTCGCCGATCGACCAGATGTTCTGCCGGATCCAGTTCCACCAGGCGTCCTATGAGGGATACTTCACGCCGCCGACCGCGGACCGGCACTTCATCCAGTATCCGGGCTACAATGGCGGCTCGGACTGGGGCGGGGTGGCGGTGGATCCGGCGCGCGGCGTGATCGTGGCCAACTACAACGACATGCCCAACCACAACCGGCTGGTGCCGCGCGCCGAGGCCGACAAGCTGGGCTGGTTCCCGCGCGATGATCCCCGCTACATCGAGCGCGAGAAGGAACTGGCGAACCGTGGCGGCAGTCTGTCGAAGCCGAAGGCCGAGGGAGCCGGAGACCCGCAGATCGGCGTGCCCTACGCCATCGACGTGAATGCGGGCTGGCGGGTCAAGTTCACCGGCCTGCTGTGCAAGCAGCCGCCCTACGGCGGAATCCGCGCCATCGACCTCAAGACAGGCCGGACCCTGTGGGACCGCCCGTTCGGGACGGCGAGGAAGAACGGGCCGTTCGGGATTCCCTCCATGCTGCCGCTGGAGATCGGCACGCCCAACAACGGGGGCTCGGCGGTGACGGCGGGCGGCCTGATCTTCATCGCGGCGGCGACCGACGACCTGATCCGCGCCATCGACATTGAGACGGGCGAGACGGTGTGGTCCGACGTCCTGCCCGCGGGCGGCCAGGCCAACCCCATGATCTATGAGCAGAACGGCCGTCAGTATCTGGTCATCATGGCCGGCGGGCATCACTTCATGGAGACGCCGGAAGGCGACTACCTGATCGCCTACGCCCTGCCGGAGAAAGGATAACGCCGCCGTCTACGGGCGCGTCTGGCCCTGGCCGCGCACCAGGTATTTGTAGGTCGTCAGCTGTTCCGCCCCGACCGGACCGCGAGCGTGAAGCTTGGAGGTGGAGATGCCGATTTCTCCGCCGAAGCCGAACTCGCCGCCGTCGGCGAACTGGGTCGAGGTGTTGATCAGGACGATGGCGCTGTCCACGCCGTCGGCGAAGCGTTGGGCGGCCTGGGCGTCGGTCGTGATGATCGCCTCGGTATGGCCCGAGCCGTAGCGGCGGATGTGGTCCACGGCGCCCGATACTCCGTCCACGATCCGCACGGAGAGGACGGGAGCCAGGTATTCGGAGGTCCAGTCGGCTTCCGCCGCTTCGATCATGCTTGGAACCAGGGCGCGAGCTTCGGCGTCGCCGCGCAGTTCGCACCCGGCGGCGATCAGGTCGGCGGCGACGGGCGGCAGCAGGCGGGCGGCGGCCGCACGATCCACCAGCAGGGTCTCGGTCGCGCCGCAGACGGAGACGCGTCGCATCTTGGCGTTCAAGGTCACGCGCCGGGCGACGTCGAGATCGGCGGCTGCGTCCAGATAGGTGTGACACAGGCCTTCAAGGTGCCCCAGCACCGGCGCCTTCGCCTCCGACTGGACGCGGGCGACCAGGCTTTTTCCGCCGCGCGGAATGATCAGGTCGATCGCGCCGTCGAGGCCGGACAGGATGGCGCCGACGGCTTCTCGATCCGCGACGGGGACGAGTTGAACGGCGTCGGCGGGCAGGCCCGCCTCGGCCACGGTCTGGGCGATCACGGCGGCGATGGCGCGCGAGGATTCCAGACAGTCCGATCCACAGCGCAGGACGGCGGCGTTGCCCGAACGGAGGCAGAGAGCGGCGGCGTCCGCGGTGACGTTGGGTCGGCTCTCGTAGATGACGCCCAGGACGCCGATCGGGGTGCGGACGCGGGCGATGTCCAGGCCGTTGGCGGGGGTCCAGCGCGCCATTTCGGCGCCGACCGGATCGGGTTGGGCGGCGATGGTCTCGACTGCGACGGCCATCCCCTCTACGCGGGCGGGCGTCAGGGCCAGGCGGTCGATCAAGGCGTCGGACAGACCAGAGGCGCGGGCGTTCTCGATGTCGCGGGCGTTGGCGGCCAGAATCTCGGCCTCGGCGGCGCGAAGTCCGGAGGCCAGCCGGGTCAGGGCGTCGGTCCGGGCTTGCGGCGACGTGGCGCGAAGGGCGTCGGCGGCGGCTCGGGCGCGGCGGCCCATGTCCGACATCAAGGCGGCGACGTCCGTCATCGATCCTCCAGAACCAAGTCGTCGCGATGGATCACGACCGAGGCGCCGCGATAGCCGAGCAGGCTCTCGATCTCGTCTGAATGGCGGCCTCGGATCAGGGCGATCTCGTCGGCGGGATAGGCGGCCAGACCGACCCCGACGACCGCGCCGGACGGGTCGAGCAGACGCAGGCTTTCGCCCTTTTCAAACCGGCCGCTGACGGCGACCACACCCGAGGGCAGCAGGCTTTTTCCAGCCTTCAGGGCGCGCACGGCGCCCTCGTCCAGGGTCAGCGAACCGCCGGGGGCCATGCTGCCGGCGATCCATTGTTTCCAGGCGGCCAGGGGCGTGGCCGGGGCGGTGATCAGGGTGGCGCGGGCGCCGTCCGCAATGGCTTTCAGCGGATGCGGCGTCAGGCCCGAGGCGATGATGGTGGCGCAGCCGGCCGAACGGGCGATCTGGGCTGCAGCCAGCTTGGTGGCCATGCCGCCCGTGCCGACGCCGGCTTCGGCGTTGGCGCCGCTGGCCATGCTCAGGATGTCGGGGCTCAGCGTTTCGACCAGAGGCAGGTGGCGCGCGTCCGGATCCCGACGCGGGTCGGCGGTGTACAGGCCATCGACGTCGGACAGCAGGATCAGCAGGTCGGCGCGCGCCAACTGGGCCGTGCGGGCGGCCAGACGATCATTATCGCCGTAGCGGATTTCCTCGGTGGCGACGGTGTCGTTCTCGTTGACTACGGGAACCACGCCGTGGGCCAGCAGGGTCTCGATGGTGGCGCGGCCGTTCAGCCAGCGGCGACGGCGTTCCGTATCGTCGCGGGTCAGCAGGACCTGGGCGGCGATCAGGCCATGGGGGGCCAGGGCTTCCTCCCAGGCGTGCATCAGCAGGGTCTGGCCGACGGCGGCGGCGGCCTGCTTGTCCTGCAGGCGGCCGGGCGCGACGTTCAGCCGTCCGCGTCCCAGGGCCACGGCGCCCGAGGAGACGACAATGACCTGCTTCCCCTGGGCGCGGAGCGCGGCGATGTCGGACGTCAGGGACGCCAGCCAGTCTACGGCCACGGCGCGGCGAGCGGCGTCGAACAGCAGGGAGGAGCCGATCTTGATCACCAGACGGCGCGCATGCGCAACGGCGACGGCGGGGGTGCGCGTCACAGCGTCGGGATCGGAGAGGGCGGCGGCCTGGGTCACGCCTTCTCCCTAGTGCAAGATCGACGCGAAGGTCACGCTTGATCCGTGGAAAATTTTCAACGAGAACGATTTTTACCCCTTAACCAGTGAAATATTCGGCGACGATGTCCGATCGCTGAAGAGGCCACGGGCAAAAGAAAACGCCCGGCGGGGGCGACCCGCCGGGCGTCAGGATCAGAAGGGATCTGATCGGTCAGGCTTCGGGGTCGGGCGCCTGATCCCAACCGCCAGCCAGGGCCTTGAACAGGGCGATCTGGTAGGTGACCACCTGGGCCTCCGATGCGGCCAGGGAGGAGTCGGCGCCGGCCAGGGTCCGTTCGGCGTCCAGCACCGTCAGGAAGCTGTCGGCGCCGGCGTCGAAGCGCAGACGCGACAGGCGGGCCGCCGTCGCCGCCTGATCCCGTGCGATGCGCAGGGCCGAGCGGCGATCCAGTTCATTGGCGTAGGCGCTGAGCGCGGTCTCCGTCTCCTGCAGGGCCGTCAGCACCGTCTGGTCGAAGGTCGCCAGGGCCGCGTCCGATTGCGCGTCGGCCTGTTTGATCCGGGCCCGGGCCGCCCAGACATTAGGGAAGGACCAGGAGATCAGCGGGCCGAAGCTGAAGCGGAAGTTGGCGTCTTCGCCCAGATCCGAGCCGTCCAGGGCCGTGGAGCCCAGAGAACCGCCCAGACGGATGCTGGGGAAGAGGTTGGCCGTGGCGACGTTGACGCGCGCGGCGGCGGCGGCCAGGCGGGCCTCCGCCTGACGCACGTCGGGCCGGCGGGCCAGCAGGGTCACGCCGTCGCCGACCGGGATCGGGTGCGACAGGCGAGGCGGCGACTGGCAGGCGCGCGCGGCTTCGCTGGCCTCAGCCGGAGTGCGCCCGGTCAGGGTGGCCAGGCGATACAGGGCGCCGTCGCGCTGGGCTCGCAGGGGCGGGAGGCCCGCGCGAGTCTGTTCCAGGGCCGCGCGGGCGCGGGCGACGTCCAGGCCGTTGCCCGATCCCCCGTCCAGCAGGCGCTGGGTCAGGTCGACGGTCTTGGACTGCAGGTCGATGGTGCGTTCCGCCACGGCGATCTGGGCGTTGGCCGAGCAGGTGTCGGCATAGGCCCGGGCCGTTTCGGCGGCCACCGTCACCCGGATGACCTCCAGGGCGGCGGCGGCGGCGGCGGCGTCGTTCCGCGCGGCGCGGATGGAAGATTCCACCCGGCCGAACAGATCCACCTCATAGGAGACGTCCAGGCCGACGTCATAGGTTTCGACTTCCGGCAGCTTGGCGCCGTTCGCGGCCGGGTTGGTGATCGTCGACGACCGGCTGCGGTTGGCGTTCGCCGAGGTCGTGGTGGTCGGGAAACGACCCGAGCGCGCCTCGGACAGCGAGGCTCGGACGGCGCGCAGATTGGCCGCGGCCGCCTCCAGCTCGTTGTTCTCGGTCAGGGCCTGCTGGATCAGACCGTCCAGAGTCGCGTCGTCATACAGCCGCCACCAGTCGTCGCGGGCCGCCTCGGTCGAAACCGAGGCGGATTGCGAACCGATGAAGGCGCCTTGGCCCTGGACGGGGATCGTGGGATCCGGTGCCTTGGGCCCGACCGCGCAGGCGGCGAGCAGAAGCGCGGCGCCGGAAGCGGTCAGGAGCGAGAGGGCTTTGCGGTTCATCAGGCGTCTCCCAGGCGCGGGGTCGTCGGCTGCGGCGAGTCCGGCGCGGGGTCGTTGGGGTCGTACGGATCATGCGGCGGAGCGCCGTAGGTGGTCGGCAGCTCGCGCGGCTTCTCCGGCGTCTTGGGCAGCTTGGCGGAGAGCCAACGCATCATGACGTAGAAGACCGGGGTGAAGATCAGACCGAAGAAGGTCACGCCCAGCATGCCGGAGAAGACCGACGTGCCCAGCGACTGGCGCATTTCGGCGCCGGGGCCGGTCGCCAGCATCAGCGGCACGACGCCGAAGATGAAAGCGAAGGACGTCATCAGGATCGGACGCAGGCGCACCTTGGCGGCGTAGACGGCCGCCTCGAAGCGATCCATGCCCTCATCCTCTTCGGCCTGCTTGGCGAACTCCACGATCAGGATGGCGTTCTTGGCCGCCAGGGCGATCAGAACGACCAAGCCGATCTGGACCAGGATGTTGTTGTCCAGTCCACGGATGTTCACCCCGATCATGGCTGCGAGCAGACACATGGGGACGATCAGCACCACCGCGAGCGGCAGGGTGAAGGCCTCATATTGCGCCGCCAGCACCAGGAAGACGAAGACCACGGCCATGATGAAGATCATCGATGCCCCGCCCGACGCCTGCTTCTCCTGCAGGGCCAGTTCGGTCCACTCATAGCTGAAGCCTTGCGGCAGGGCTTGAGAGGCGAGTTGCTCCATCGCCGCGATGCCCTGGCCGGACGAGACGCCCGGCGCGGCCTGACCCTGTAGCTCGGAAGCCGGGAACAGGTTGTAGCGGACGACGCGGGCAGGACCGGAGTCCTCGCGCAGGTTGGCGACGGCGCCGATCGGCACCATGGCGCCGGAGGCGGAGCGGGTCTTCAGGTTGGCGATGTCGGCGATGTCGTCGCGCGCCGACGGTTCAGCCTGGGCGGTGACGCGGAAGGTACGTCCCAGCAGGTTGAAGTCGTTGATGTAGGACGAGCCCAGGTAGACGCCGAGGGTGTCGAACACGGCCGAGGGCTGGACGCCCATCATCAGGGCCTTGTTGCGATCCACGTCGGCGGCGATGCGGGGCGAGCCGGTGTTGTAGGTCGAGAAGACCTGCTGCACCTGATCGGGCATCTGGGCCGCGCCGCCCATCATGGCGAAGGTGGCGCCTTCCAGCGCGCGGTAACCCGCGCCGGAACGGTCCTGGATCATCATCTTGAAGCCGTTGCCGTTGCCCAGGCCCTGAACGGCCGGGGGGGCGATGACGAAGATGTTGGCTTCTTCGATGCCGCCGGTGGCGCCGGTGATGGCGCCGGCCAGGGCGGTCGCAGCCTGTTCCTTGGTGCGGTTCTCGAAGGCGTCGAGGCGCACGAAGATGGTCGCGGCGTTGGAGCCGAACGAGAAGCTGGAGCCGTCCAGACCGGCGAAGGCGACGGTGCCGTCGACCCCTTCGGTCTTCTGGATGATCTCGTTGGCGCGTTTCATCACGGCTTCGGTGCGGTCAAGGGAGGCGCCGGCCGGAAGCTGGACGACGCCGATCAGGAAGCCCTGGTCCTGCTCGGGGATGAAGCCCGAGGGCGTGTCGACCAGGCGCCAGCCGGTCAGGGCCAGCAGACCCGCATAGATGATCAGGACGACCATCAGCGAGCGCACCAGACGAGCGGTCAGGCGGCCGTACTTGTCCGACAGCCAGTCGAAGCCCTGGTTGAACTTATCGCCGGCCCAGCGGACGTAGTAGGTGATCGCGCCCCACAGGCCCGGCTTGCGGACGTTGGCATGGTCGACGTGCGGCTTGAGCAGCAGCGCCGCCATGGCCGGGGACAGTGTCAGCGACACCAGCAGCGAGATCAGCGCCGCAGAGGCGATGGTGACGGCGAACTGGCGATAGAAGATACCGGGGATGCCGGGGACGAAGGCGGTCGGGACGAACACCGCCGTCAGCACCAGGCCGATGGCGATCAGGGCGCCCGAGACCTCCTGCATCGATCGATAGGCGGCCTCCTTGGGCGTCAGCCCCTGTCGCAGGTAGCGTTCTACGTTCTCGACCACGACGATGGCGTCATCGACGACGATGCCGACGGCCAGGACCAGGGCGAACAGCGACAGGGAGTTGATGGAATAGCCCAGGGCCAGTTGCACCGCGAAGGTGCCGACCAGGGCGACGGGGATGGCGACGATGGGGATGATGGCGGCGCGCCAGGTCTGCAGGAAGACCAGGACGACGATGGCCACCAGGACGACGGCTTCGAACACGGTGTGCTGCACCGCCTCGACCGAGGCGGCGACGAATTCCGTCGGGTTATAGGGGATGGAGATGTTCATCCCGGCGGGCAGTTCCGCTTTGACGGCCTCGACCTCGGCCAGGACGCGGTTGGCGGTGCCGAGCGCATTGGCGCCCGGCTGCTGAACGACGGCGATGCCGACGCCGCGTTGGCCGTCGAAGAAGCCGCGGATGCCGTAATCCTGGGCGCCCAGTTCGACGCGCGCGACGTCGCGAACGCGCGTCACGCGGCCTTGAGCGTCGGTCTTGATGACCACTTCGGCGAACTGATCGGGATCGGACAGACGGCCCTGGACCTGAACCGGCAGCTGGAAGGCGGCGGCGTTGGTGGCGAAGGGCGGCTGGCCGATGGCGCCGGCGGCGGCCTGGACGTTCTGGGCGCGCAGGGCGGCGACGATGTCGGGACCCGTTAGACCGCGCTCGGCCGCCTTGGCCGGGTCGATCCAGACGCGCATCGAATAGTTGCCGCCGCCGAACACCTGAACCTGGCCCACGCCGTCGATCCGCAGCAGGCGGTCGCGCAGCGTCGAGGTGGCGTAGTTGCCGACATAGTCGTTGTCCAGGCTGCCGTCAGGCGAGGTCAGGCCGACGATCATCAGGAAGCCGCTTTCGGCTTTGTTGACCGTCACGCCGATCTGGCGGACCTGCTCGGGCAGCTTGGGTTCGGCCAGGGCGACGCGGTTCTGCACCAGCACCTGGGCGGAATCGAGATCCGTACCCGGCTGGAAGGTCACCGTGATCGCCACGGCGCCGTCCGAGGTGGACGAGGAGGTCAGGTACAGCATCTTCTCGACGCCGTTGACCTCTTGTTCGATGGGGGCCGCCACGGTCTCGGCCAGAGTCTCGGCCGAGGCGCCCGGATAGGCCGCGTTGATGGTGATCGTCGGGGGTGCGATCTCCGGATACTGCGACAGGGGCAGCATCGGATAGGCGAACAGCCCGATGAGGGTGATGAACACCGATATCACGCCCGCGAAGATCGGGCGGTCGATGAAGAAGCGGGAGAAGTTCATTAGGGGATCAGCCCGCGTTGGCGAAGGAGGCGCTGGAGGCCGGCGCCGCCTGTGTGACGGGAGCGCCGCCCGCTTGCGGGGCGACGGGGGCGATGGTTCCGTTCTTCGGCGTGACCTTCATGCCCGGCATCTGGATACGCTGACCGCCGGCGATGATGACGCGGTCGGTCGGCTTCAGGCCGGAACGAATGACGCGCAAGCCGTCGACCAGGGGACCGGTCTGGACGGCGCGGGGCTCGGTCGTGCCGTCGGGCTTGACGACGATGACCACGCGGCGCGCGGCGTCGGTCGAGATGGCGGCGTCGGGCACCAGCAGGGCCTGATAGGCGCCGGCGCCGGCCAGTTGGGCCTGGCCGAACATGCCGGGCTTCAGGAAGCCGTCGCCGTTGGCGACCACGGCGCGCAGGCGGATGGTGCCCGAGGCCGGATCGATGGCGTTGTCGGTGAAGTCCAGCGTGCCCGTGCGGTCATAGCTGGTCTCGTCCTGCAGACGGATGCGGATCGGAGCCGCGCCGCCCGAACGGGCGTCGCGCTGATACTTCAGCGCCAGGGCTTCGGAGCCGTCGAAGACGAAGTAGATCGGCGAGGACGAGACGATGGAAGTCAGGACGTCGCCGGCCGAGGAGCCGCCGCCGACCAGATTGCCCGGATCCACGCGACGATCCGAGACGCGACCGGCGATCGGAGCCGTGACGCGGGTGAACTCGACGTCCAACTGGCGGGCGCGGATGGCGGCGTTGGCGGCCGAGACGGCGGCCTGGGCCTGGGCCACGGCGCCGCGCTTCGAATCGACTTCAGCCTGGGACACGGCCTGCGAAGTCAGCAGGCCTTCGGCGCGGGTGAACTCGGTGCGGGCCAGGGTCAGCTGGGCCTGGGCCTGGGCGAGTTGGGCCTGGGCCGAGGTGAGGGCGGCCTGGGCCGGACGCGGGTCAAGGGTGAACAGCAGTTGGCCCTGACGGACGAAGTCGCCGTCCTTGAAGTGGACAGCCTGGATGTAGCCGCCGACGCGGGCGCGCACGTCGACCGAGCGCGTGGCCTCGAAGCGACCCGTGACCTCGTCCCAGTCGACGACCTGACGGGCCAGGGGCGTGGCCACCGTGACCGGCGGAGCCTGGGGTGCGGGGGCTTCGCCTCCCTTGGAACAGCCATAGAGGGCGGCCGTCATCAGTACGGACGCGGCCGCGATCTTCACCGTGCGCATTGGCGCGTTCTCCTTGGGAGGTAGCTTGAATTGCCGCGACAAGGCATGGGGGAGGATACGCCCAGTCAACGATTGGTGACTTTAAGACGATGAGGCTTGCGCTTGTCAACGTCTGATGACAAAGCCATATGGCCCGTAAGGTTTATTTGGAGTGCGGTTAATTGGTCATTTGCGACGCCCCCCGACCGCGTAACGCAAACGCTACCCGTCAAGCTATTCTGGAAGCGGCGCGCGAGCGCTTTTGTTCCGAGAGCTATGACGACGTCGGCATGCGCGACATCGCGCGCGACGTCGGCGTCGATGCTGCGCTGATCAGTCGCTACTTCGGCTCCAAGGAAGACCTGTTCGTCGCCGTCCTGGACAGCTGCAAGAACGGGCGGGATCTGATGGACGGCTCGCGTGAGGATTTCGGCGAGCGACTGGCCCGGGAAATCATCTACGGCGAGGTCATGCCGTGTCAGGACGAGGGTGCGGGCGCTAAGATGCGGGGTCTGTTGATCCTGCTGCGTTCGGTCGGTTCGACCAAGGCGATGGACGTGGTGCAGCGGACCTCCAACAGCCGCTTCTTCGATCCCCTGACCCAATGGATCGGGGGAAAGAACGCCCCGGTCCGGGCGCGTCTGGCGGCGGGCCTGATCATGGGAATGGCGATCGGCCGCGAACTGTCGGACGGCTACGCCTCTCTCGACGAGGAACAGAAGACGGAGATGGCCCGGCGGATGGCCGTGGCGCTTCAGGGATTGGTCGACGATTGATAAAAAAGGGCGGATCGAATGATCCGCCCTTCTTCATTTCTCCGGTTTTGGCTCAGGCCCAGTGCATCGGCACGTGGCGCGCCGCCGCCCAGTGGATGGCGCGGATGGCGTCGACGATGGCGCGGGTGGCTGCGACCGTGCCCAGGGCCCCGCCCAAATCGGCGGTGACGGCGCCCGAGGCCAGGACCGCGGCCACGGCGGCCTCGATCGAATCCGCCTCGTCTTCCAGTTCGAAGCTGTGGCGCAGCATCATGGCCGCCGACAGCACCATGCCGACCGGGTTGGCCAGGTCCCGGCCGGCGATATCCGGCGCCGAGCCGTGGATCGGCTCGAACAGGCCGGGGCCGTCGGCGCCCAGAGAGGCTGAGGGCAGAAGGCCGATGGAGCCGCCCAGAACCGAAATCTCGTCCGACAGGATGTCGCCGAACATGTTCTCGGTCAGGATGACGTCATAGTCGCGCGGCTTGCGGATCAGGTGCATGGCCATGGAGTCGACCAGGGCGTGCTCCAGAGTGATCTGCGGATATTCCTCGGCGTGGATGCGGGTCACGACCTCGCGCCATAGACGACTGGTCTCCATGACATTGGCCTTGTCGACCGAGGTGACCTTGCCGCGTCGCTGGCCGGCGGCCTGGAAGGCGGCGCGGGCGACGCGTTCGATCTCCTCGACCGTATAGACGCACAGGTCCGAGGCCTGGGTCTCGGTGCGGGTGCGCTCGCCGAAATAGACGCCGCTGGTCAGTTCGCGGAAGACGATCAGGTCGACGCCCTCGACGATCTCCTTCTTCAGCGGCGAGCGGTGCGCCAGGACCGGCGAGACCTGCAACGGGCGCAGGTTGGCGTACAGGCCCATGGCCTTGCGGATGGCCAGCAGCCCCTGTTCCGGACGAACCTTGCCTCCGTCCCACTTGGGCCCGCCGACCGCGCCCAGCAGGACGGCGTCGGAAGCCAGACAGGCGGCTTTTGTTTCTTCGGGCAGGGCTTCGCCCGTGGCGTCGATGGCGGCGCCGCCGATCAGGTGCTCGGCGAACTCGAAGCGATGTCCATAGATGTCGCCGATGCTGGTCAGGACGCGCTGGGCGGCCAGGGCGACTTCCGGTCCGACGCCGTCGCCGGGCAGGACCACGATGTTGAAGGTGCGGGGGGCGGTCATGCGGCGGTCTCCGGTTCGCGGAAGCATTCGTAGGTCTGGATGTAGGGCAGCTTGGATTGCAGCCAGCCGAGAGTGTCGACGCCGTCGAGCAGGCATTGGCGAGCGAAGGCTTCAACCTTGAACGGGACGGGAGCGACGTTGCCGCGCCGAATCTCGCCGGCTTCCAGGTCGATGGTGACGGCCTGCTCCGGGTGAGCGGCCAGATCGTCCCAGGTCGCCTGATCGACGACGATGGGCAGGAAGCCGTTCTTCAGGGCGTTGGAGGTGAAGATGTCGGCGATTTCCGTCGAGATCACCGCCCGGAAGCCGTAGTCCAGCAGGGCCCAGGGGGCGTGCTCGCGCGACGAGCCGCAGGCGAAGTTGGGGCCGGCCAGCAGGATGCGGTGCTCGGCAGGATCGATACGGTTCAGCACGGATTCCGGCTTGGGCGTTCCGTCGGCTTCATAGCGCCAGTCATAGAAGGCTTGGGCCCCCAAGCCTTCGCGCGTGGTGGTGGTCAGGAAGCGCGCCGGGATGATCTGGTCGGTGTCGATATTGGCCTGGCTCAGGGTCAGGGTCTTCGACGTCAGCGTTGTGAACGCTTCAGACATGGGTGGCCTCCGACAGATAGGCGCGCGGGTCGGTCAGGACGCCGGCCACGGCGCTGGCGGCGGCGGTCGCCGGACTGGCCAGGATGGTGCGGGCGCCCTTGCCCTGACGGCCCTCGAAATTGCGGTTGGAGGTCGAGACCGCCAACTGGCCGGGGGCGACGAAATCGCCGTTCATGGCGATACACATGGAGCAGCCGGGGATGCGCCATTCGGCGCCGGCTTCGGTGAAGACCTTGTCCAGGCCTTCGGCCTCTGCGTCACGACGGACGGCCTCGGAGCCGGGGACGACCAGCATGCGTACGCCCGGCTGAACCTTGCGGCCGCGCAGGACCTCGGCGGCGGCGCGCAGGTCGGGCAGGCGGCCATTGGTGCAACTGCCGATGAAGACCACGTCGACCTTGTGTCCAGTGGTCGCCTCGCCTGCCGTGAAGCCCATGTAGTCGATGGCCTTGCGGTCCGAATCCGAGCGCGGTTGCGGCACGGGAGCGCCGACGGGGGCGCCCGCGTCAGGGGTGGTGCCCCAGGTGGCCATGGGCCGGATGGCGCCGCCGTCCAGCACGACCTCCTTGTCGAAGGTTGCGCCAGGGTCGGTGGCCAGGTCCAGCCAGCCGGCGGCGGCGACCTCATAGTCGGCGGGGACGTGACGACGGCCGCGCAGCCAGTCGATGGTCGTCTGATCCGGAGCGATCATGCCGGCGCGGGCACCCGCCTCGATGGACATGTTGCACAGGGTCATGCGCCCTTCCATGTCCAGCGACCGCACGGCTTCGCCGGCGTATTCGATGACGTAGCCGGTGCCGCCGCCGAAGCCGATGGCGGCGATGACGGCCAGGGCCACGTCCTTGCCGGATACGCCGGGACGCAAGGCGCCGTCGACGGTGACGCGCATGGACCTGGCGCGACGCTGCAGCAGGCACTGGGTGGCCAGGACGTGCCCGACCTCCGAAGTGCCGATGCCGAACGCCAATGCCCCGAAGGCCCCGTGGGTGGCGGTATGGCTGTCGCCGCAGACCACGGTCATGCCCGGCTGGGTCAGGCCCAGTTCAGGACCCATGACATGGACCACGCCGCGCTGGTCGGAGCCCCAGCCCGCCAATTCGACGCCGTGCCGGGCGCAGTTCGCTTCCAGGGTCTCGACCTGGACCTTGGCGGCGGCCGTGAAATAGGGACGTTGACCATCCGGCCCGACGGGCAGGGTGGGGGTGGAGTGATCCAGGGTGGCGAAGGTGCGGTCGGGGCGGCGGACCTTCAGTCCGCGCGCCTCGATTTCGGAAAAGGCCTGGGGCGAGGTGACCTCGTGGACCAGGTGCAGGTCCACATACATGACCCCGGGCGTTTCGACTGTTTCCGGCACGACGACGTGCCGGTCCCAGACTTTTTCATACAGAGTCCTAGGCTGGCTCATGCACGCGCTCCCTGGGGGCGGTCGCAGTCTCGTGGATGGGCTCCAGCCAGCCGAAGCGGTCGGGCGTCGTGCCGTCGAACAGGCCGCGGAAGGCCTTGTTGACCGCCTTGGTGACGGGGCCGGGACCGTTGGCGCGCGTCGGGATGCCGTCGATGGAGCGGACCGGCGTGATCTCGGCCGCCGTGCCGGTCATGAAGACCTCGTCGGCGACATAGAGGGCCTCGCGCGGCAGGACCTGTTCGCGCGCCTCATAGCCCAGGCCGCGCGCCAGCTTCATCACGCTGTCGCGGGTGATGCCCTGTAGGATGGAGGCGGCGGCGGGCGGGGTCATCAGCACTCCGTCCTTGACGATGAACAGGTTCTCGCCCGCGCCCTCGGACAACAGGCCGTCGGCGCCTAGGGCGATGCCCTCGCCGAAGCCGCGCACGCGGGCTTCGCGGCCGATCAGATAGGAGGACAGATAGTTGCCGCCTGCCTTGGCGCCTGCCGGGACAGTGTTCGGCGCCACGCGGTTCCAGCTGGAGATGCAGGCGTCGACGCCCTTCTCCAGAGCTTCCTCGCCTAGATAGGCGCCCCAGGCGAAGGCCGAGATCATGACGTCGGTGCGGATCGCCTCGGGCGAAGGGCTGACGCCCATGCCGCACTCGCCCAGGAAGGCCAGCGGGCGCAGATAGGCCGAACGCAGGCCTTCGGCGCGAACCACGTCCTTGCAGGCCTGGACCAGTTCGTCCTCGGCGAAGGGCATGGGGAAGTGATAGATGCGCGCGCTGTCGAACAGGCGACGCACATGGTCGGTCAGGCGGAAGCCGCACGGACCGTTCGGGGTGTCGTAGACGCGGATGCCCTCGAACACCGAGGTGCCGTAGTGAAGGGCGTGGCTCATGACGTGAACCGTGGCCTTTTCCCACGTCGTCAGTTCGCCATTCATCCAGATGGTCTTAGCCAGCGGCTGCATAGGTCTTGTCCATTTGTGCGGAGGCGCCAGCGGCCGTCACAGCTGCGATGATGGCGGTCAGCTCCGCGTCATTGATTTCGCCGATCTGGTCGGCGCGTTGTTTGAAGCCGGCGAAGACGTCGGCCAGGCGCTGGCCTTCCAGCACATGGCCCAGGGCTTCGGCCCGCTTGCCGACCGCGTGGCGGCCGGAATGCTTGCCCAGCACGAAGTAGCTGCCCTCGAACCCGACGTCCTCGGGACGCATGATCTCGTAGGTGCGGCTGTCGGCCATCATGCCGTGCTGGTGGATCCCGGCCTCGTGGGCGAAGGCGTTCAGGCCGACGATCGCCTTGTTGCGGGCAATGACGGTTTCGGTCACTTCGCGCAGAGTCTGCGAGGCGCGCACCAGATGGCGGCTCTCGGCGGATACGCTGACGCCATAGCGGTCCGCACGGGTGCGCAGGGCCATGATGACCTCCTCGATCGAGGCGTTGCCCGCCCGCTCGCCGATGCCGTTGATCGCACCCTCGATCTGACGCGCCCCGCCCTCGACGGCGGCCAGGGAGTTGGCGACGGCCAGGCCCAGGTCGTTGTGGCAGTGCGAGGAGAAGATGATGTCCGCGTGGCGTGGGCGGATGATCCCGTCCAGATAGGCGAAGCGCTGGCGCGCCTCCTCCGGCGTCGCATAGCCGACGGTGTCGGGCACGTTCAGCGTCTGGGCGCCCGCGTCGGCGGCGGCTGTCAGGGCCTCCGCCAGGAACTCCGGCTCGGTACGGAAGGCGTCTTCGGCCGAGAACTCCACGTCGTCGAACATGGAGGCGGCGTATTCCACCGTGCGCGAAATCGTGGCCAGCACCTCGTTGGTGCTCATCCGCAGCTTGGCCGAGCGATGGATCGGGCTGGTGGCCAGGAAGACGTGGCAGCGGCGGTGCGATTTCGGCGCTGGGGCCAGGGCGCGGAAGGAGGCGTCGATGTCCTTCTCGTTGGCGCGCGACAGCGAGGCGAAGACCGGTCCCTCGATCTCGCCGCAGACACGGCGGATGCATTCCTCGTCGCCCGGCGAGGCGGCGGCGAAGCCGGCCTCGATCACGTCCACGCCCAGGTCGCGCAGGACGTGGGCCATCTTCAGCTTGGCCTCGGCCGACATGGAGAAGCCGGGGGCCTGCTCGCCGTCGCGCAGAGTGGTGTCGAAGATGATGACGCGGTTGGGATCGGACGCCGCGATCTCGGCTGTTCTGGATACTCGTTCTACTCGGGACATTACGCGGCCTCGGACTGGAAGGCGGGGGCCGCGATGCGCGAAACGCCGAACAGGCGGTCGATCTGGCAGCCCAGGTTGTCGATGGAGCGCGCGGCGTCGCGGCCGCGCACGGTCAGGGCGATGCGGCGCGAGGCGCCCCCTTCTTCAGAAACTGGGGCCATGCTCATGCCGTCGATGTGGAAGCCGCGACGTTCCACCAGGCCGATAAGACGCTGAAGCGAGCCGTCGGCCCGGTCGATCTGGATGTGAATGGTGTCGCTCATGCTCATGCGCCTTCCATCATTTCAGCGTTGCTCTTGCCCGGCGGAACCAGGGGCCAGACGTTCTCTTTGGGGTTGATGACCACGTGGGCCAGGCAGGGGCCGTCGGCGGCCAGCAGGCGGGCGATGCCGGCCTCGACCTGATCGCGTTGGTCGATGCGGAAGGCCTCGACGCCGAAGGCCTCGGCCACCTTCACGAAGTCCGGATTGTCGGACAGATCGACCTCGGAATAGTTCTCCTCAAAGAACAGTTCCTGCCACTGACGCACCAGGCCCAGGGATGAGTTGTCCAGCAGGACGATCTTCAGGGCGACGCCGTAACGCTTCAGCGTCGCCAACTCCTGGATGTTCATCATGAAGCCGCCGTCGCCGGCGATGGTGACGACCGTGGCTGATGGGTCGGCCAGCTTGGCGCCCAGACCGGCGGGCAGGCCGAAGCCCATGGCCCCCAGGCCGCCCGAGGTGATGTGAGCTTCCGGCTTGGAGAAGCGGCAGTGTTGGGCGGC
Organism: Brevundimonas faecalis; assembly: GCF_040549405.1. Classification (NCBI taxonomy): domain Bacteria; kingdom Pseudomonadati; phylum Pseudomonadota; class Alphaproteobacteria; order Caulobacterales; family Caulobacteraceae; genus Brevundimonas; species Brevundimonas faecalis. The sequence goes on from NZ_JBEPTF010000007.1 coordinate 110,067, forward strand.
CCACATCTGATGCTGGCCGACGTCGCAGGCGGCGACGAAGCGGTCGCCGGCGGCTTCGGACAGCTGCTTCAGCAGGGCGGGGGCATAGACGCCTTCGCCCGGCGCGTCATAGCGGGGGGCGTGATGGGCGGCTGCGGAGGCGCAGCGGATGACCCAGGGGTCGATGGCCAGAGGGGCGGCGGCCATACGGGCGGTCAGGGCCTCGACGCCGGGCTTCAGTTCGCCGGCGACCGCGACGTGCGTCTCGCGCAGCTTGCCGATCTCGGAGGCGTCGATGTCGAAGTGGACGACGCGGGCGTGGGGCGCGAACTCGGCCAACTTGCCCGTGGCGCGGTCGTCGAAGCGAGCGCCCAGGACGATCAGCAGGTCCGACGCCTGGACCGCCTCGTTGGCGGCGCGCGTGCCATGCATGCCCAGCATGCCCAGATAGCCGGGAGCATCGGTCGGAACCGTGCCCAGGGCGTTCAGGGTCGAGACGGTCGGGATGCCCGTGCCCTCGGCGAAGGCGCGGACGGCCTCAACAGCGCGGCCGATCTTCACCCCGCCGCCGATGTAGATCAGCGGGCGCTCGGCGGCGCGGATGAAGCGCTCGGCTTCGGTGATCGCGTCGTGATCGACCTCGACGATCTCATTGGGGATGTTGAAGCCGAATGGGGCGATGGTCTCGGCGAATTGAACGTCCTTGGGCAGGTCGACCAGGACCGGCCCAGGGCGACCCGAGGCGGCGATGTGGAAGGCCTGTTCGACTGCGGCCGGGATCTCCGACGCGTCGCGCACTAATATAGAGTGTTTCACGATCGGCAGGGTGACGCCCAGGATGTCGATCTCCTGGAAGGCGTCGGTGCCCATGACGCCCTGAGGGACGTTGCCGGTGATGCAGACCATCGGCACCGAATCCATCATGGCGTTGGCGATGCCGGTGATCAGGTTGGTGGCGCCGGGGCCGGAGGTGGCCATGCAGACGCCGACCTTGCCCGAGGCGCGGGCATAGGCGTCGGCGGCGAAGGCCGCGCCTTGTTCGTGACGGACCAGGATGTGCTTCAGGCCCGTGCCGGTCAGGGCGTCGTAGATCGGCATGATGGCGCCGCCGGGGTAGCCGAAGACCACCTCCACGCCCATTCGCTCCAGGCTGGAGACGAGCAGGCGCGCGCCGGTGGCCGTGTCGTGCACGGTCGCCGGGACGGAGGCGGTTTTCAGGGCGGGCGCGGCGGCGCTCATCGGGTCGGTCTTCCTCTTTAATATGTGTGGGTCAGGCGGCTTCAGACTTGGGGGTCTGCAGCCAGGCCATGCGCTCGCGCAGGCGGGCGCCCGTCTGCTCGATGTGGGATTGGCGATCGGCGTCCAGCCAGGCTTGGTATTGCGGCTTGCCGGCCTCGTTCTCGGCGATCCAGTTCTTGGCGAAAGTGCCGTCCTGGATCTCGGCCAGGATCTCCTTCATGCGGGCGCGGGTCTCGTCGGTGACGACGCGCGGGCCGGAGGCGACAGCGCCCCACTTGGCCGTTTCAGAGATGAAGTGGTGCATCTTGGAGATGCCGCCCTCGTAGAAAAGGTCCACGATCAGCTTCAGCTCGTGCAGGCATTCGAAATAGGCGATCTCGGGCTGGTAGCCGGCTTCGACCAGGGTGTTGAAGCCCGAGATGACCAACTCCTTGGCGCCGCCGCACAGGACGGCCTGTTCGCCGAACAGGTCGGTTTCGGTCTCTTCGCGGAAGCTAGTCTCCAGCAGGCCGCCGGTCGCGCCGCCGATGCCCTTGGCGTAGCCCATGGCGCGGTCGCGGGCCTTGCCGGTCGCGTCCTTCTCGATGGCGAACAGGGAAGGAACGCCCCGGCCACGCGCGAACTCGCGACGGACCAGATCGCCCGGACCCTTGGGCGCGACCAGGATGACGTCCATGTCGTCGCGCGGCGTGATGCGGTCGTAGATGATCGAGAAGCCGTGGGCGAACAGCAGGGCGGCGCCCGGTTTGGCGTTCGGCTCGATGACGTCGCGATAGATCTCGTTCTGGATCATGTCGGGCGTCAGGATGGCGATGATGTCCGCGCCGCGGACCGCCTCGGCGGGCTCTGCCGTGGCCAGGCCGTCGGCGGTCGCATGCTTCCAGCCCGTGCCGCCTTCGCGGACGCCGACGATCACGTCATGGCCGGAATCGCGCAGGTTCTGCGCATGGGCGCGGCCCTGCGAGCCGTAGCCGATGACGGCGATGCGCTGACCGGCGATGGCGCCGGGCTTGATGTCGTCATTGGTGTAGATGGTGATAGCCATGGGTCAGGCGTCCTCGGAGATCGCAGCGTTGGAATGGGAGGCGGGCGCCAGATCTGCGGGGATCTGGGCCGGCGGCGGGTTGGGAATGGTCACGGCCCCTTGCGAGGCGGAGGCGACGGCGGCGCGATACTTCGCGAAAACGCCTTGCGCCGGACGGACCCGGTTGGGGGCGAAGTCCGCCCGGCGCGCCTCCAGATCGACGAGCACATCGATCCGGCGGTTGGTGACGTCGATGACGATTGGATCGCCATCGCGAATGAGAGCAATGGGGCCGCCGACGGCGGCTTCCGGCGAAACATGGCCGGCGACGAAGCCGTAGCTGGCGCCCGAGAAGCGGCCGTCGGTCAGCAGGGCGACGTTCTCGACCTTGCGGCCCTTCAGGGCGGCCGTGACCTGCAGCATCTCGCGCATGCCGGGGCCGCCCTTGGGGCCTTCGTAGCGGATGATGATGACGTCGCCTTCGCCGACTGAACCGTCCTGAACCGCGTGGAAGGCGTCCTCCTCGCAGTCGAAGACGGCGGCGGGGCCCTCGAATCGATCGACCTTGTGGCCGGTCAGTTTGATGACTGCGCCCTCAGGGGCCACGTCGCCGTAGATGACGGCATAGGAGCCGCGCGCCATGACCGGGGCTTCGAAACTGGTCACCACCTGCTGGCCCGGTTGTTCTTCGGCCTCGGCGGCCTCGGCGAACAGGCTGCGGCCGGAGACGGTCGGCGTGTTGACGATCTTGCCGGCCTCGGCCAGTCGCTGGGCGACCAGACGCGTGCCGCCCGCTGCGTACAGGTGCGAGGCCAGGAAGCGGCCGCCGGGCTTCAGGTCGCAGATGACCGGCGCCTCGATGCAGGCCTGGTGGCAGTCCTCGACGCCGAAATCGACGCCGGCCTCGGCCGCGATGGCCGTCAGGTGCATGACCGCGTTGGTCGATCCGCCCGAGGCCGAGACGGCGACGGCGGCGTTCTTCAGGCTGGCGCGGGTGATGAACTTGCGCGCCGTGTCGCCGGCGAAGACACGCTCGACGATCAGACGGCCGCAGCGCTCGCCCTCGGCGCCCTTGGCCGGATCGACGGCGGGGACGTCGTTGGCGCCCATGGGGCTGATGCCCATCATCGACAGGGCCATGGCCATGGTGTTGGCGGTGAACTGGCCGCCGCAGGCGCCCGCGCCGGGGCAGACGGCGCTCTCGACGGCTTTCAAGCCTTCGTCGTCCAGGGCGCCGGCGCCGTGCGCGCCGATGGCCTCGAAGACTTCCTGAACCGAAACCTCCTTCTCCCCGATTCGGCCGGGCATGATGGTGCCGCCGTAGTAGACCAGACCTGGGATATCCATCCGGGCCAGGGCCATGGCCGCCGCCGGGATGGTCTTGTCGCAGCCGACGATGCAGACGACGCCGTCCAACTGATGACCCTCGACCGCCAGCTCGATCGAATCGGCGACGACTTCGCGGCTGATCAACGAGGCCTTCATCCCGGGCGTGCCCATGGAGATGCCGTCGGTGACGACGATGGTGTTGAAATCGACCGGATAGCCGCCCGCTGCGACGACCCCGGCGCGCACGTCCTTGGCCAGGCGGTCCAGATGCATGTTGCAGGGCGTGACCGTCGACCAGGTGTTGACGATGGCGATCATCGGCTTGTCGAAGTCGGCGTCCTGCATGCCGGCGGCGCGCAGGTAGGAGCGTGCGGCGGCCCGATTCGGACCGGCCGTAACCGCAGAACTGCGGGCGTTTGGTCGATTTTTGCTGTTATCGGGCTTTGTCATCTTGGTTTTGAAAGTTTCTGTCTTTCGGTGGTGGTGCGGGCACATGAAAAACCCCGCTTCCGGTCGGGAGCGGGGTGAAAGCGGGCGATTTTGACTGGGTTCAGGTCAGGTCGCAGGCATCCACACCGCTCGGCTGAGCGGAATGAGAATTACCGAAAGAAGGAGTACGCCCAGCGACAGCGCGCGCAGAGCCGCAGCCGCTTTCGCGGAGCTCAGGATCGCAGCGGTGGCGGCGCGGTGGGACAAGGGAGAACCTTTCAACTGGGCGTGTTTATGACGCCCTCCATGCTGCGGCGCAACCCGTAAGATCGAAAGTGTGGAATAAAAATGCATTCCGATGCGCCTCGATGAGATTTGGGCGCGATTAGCCTGCCTAACTGGCTCTGGGCGGCGAAAATTTACCCCGGCAGGTCTGTGCTGCAGGTGTGCAACTCTCGGCGGCGGGAGGCGGTGCGCGAACTCACATTATAATTAAAAAGGAGGGTTTGTGTCCTGAATGGGGCCGGCCGGACTCGAGTTCGTTGAGTTTGTTTGTCGTTTTGTCATCTTAGGGCTTGTGGAGTTTGAGGGGTGGCCGTATATCGCCGCCTCGCTCGGCGACGGGCTGGTCCGGCGGGGCCTTGGAGATTGGATTTCCGGGGTTTT
>NZ_JBEPTF010000008.1:5000-6048 GCF_040549405.1 Brevundimonas faecalis
GCATAAGCTCGCCTGACTGCGAGACTGACAAGTCGAGCAGAGACGAAAGTCGGCCATAGTGATCCGGTGGTCCCGCGTGGAAGGGCCATCGCTCAACGGATAAAAGGTACTCTAGGGATAACAGGCTGATTTTGCCCAAGAGTCCATATCGACGGCAAAGTTTGGCACCTCGATGTCGGCTCATCACATCCTGGGGCTGGAGCAGGTCCCAAGGGTATGGCTGTTCGCCATTTAAAGTGGTACGTGAGCTGGGTTCAGAACGTCGTGAGACAGTTTGGTCCCTATCTGCCGTGGGTGTTCGAAGCTTGAGAGGATCTGTCCCTAGTACGAGAGGACCGGGATGGACATACCTCTGGTGGACCTGTCATGGCGCCAGCCGTGCAGCAGGGTAGCTAAGTATGGAATAGATAACCGCTGAAAGCATCTAAGCGGGAAACTAACCTCAAAACAAGGCTTCGCTGAGGATCGTGGAAGACTACCACGTTGATAGGCCAGGTGTGGAAGTGCGGCGACGCATGAAGCTTACTGGTACTAATAATCCGATCGGCTTGATCGTTTCTCAGCAAAACTCATTCGGTTCTACTTGCCGATAATACAATCGCGACGATGTCTTCTTTATTGCTTGGGCTAACGCACATTCGTGCTGCTTCAGCCCAGGCTTCTTGTGTGTCTGGTTGACCCCGTGGCTATGTCGGAGGTTCCACACCCGATCCCATTCCGAACTCGGTCGTTAAGCCCTCCAGAGCCAATGGTACTTCGTCTCAAGGCGCGGGAGAGTAGGTCGCCGCGGGGTCTACCAGATACACAAGAACATTATTCAGCGGCTCTAACGCGCTTCGCGCTACTTGAGACCCGCAGTCTTCGAACCCATTCTTCCCTCACTCTCCGCCTTGCCGCGGGATGGAGCAGCCCGGTAGCTCGTCAGGCTCATAACCTGAAGGTCGCAGGTTCAAATCCTGCTCCCGCACCCAAAACTCTCAAAGCCCCGTAGCTCAAAGCTCCGGGGCTTTCTGCTGTCTGCGCCTGACCCAGCGCCAGCAACGCCGCC
>NZ_JBEPTF010000009.1:0-1471 GCF_040549405.1 Brevundimonas faecalis
GCCTTCTCGGCCTCCACGCGGACGCGTTCCTCCTCGGCCGACGCGCGTTGCGCCGCCGCTTCCGCCTCAAGGCGGTCGTTCGCGATCGCCGCGTCGCGGAAGACTTCCAGCGCACCAGCCATGCGGCCGATCTCGTCATGACGGGCCAGACCCGGGATGGCCGTCGCCTTGTCGCCGTCGGCCAGACGCTTCATGCGATCGGCCAGGGCCACGACCGGCCGCGCGACCGAGCGACCCAGCAACCAGCCGGCCGCGCCCATGGCCAGGGCCACGACCAGGGCCATGCCGCCCAGGGTCAGGGCCGCGCGGGCCACGGCGGCGACGATCTGGTCGGTGTAGACGCCTGAACCGATCACCCAGCCCCAGGGCTTGAAGGCCTTGACGTAGGACACCTTGGGCGCCGGCTCTTCCTGGCCAGGCTTGGCCCAGCGGTAATTGAGGAAGCCCGCCCCGTCGCGACGGGCGATCTCGGTCATTTCACGGAACATGAAGACGCCGTCGGCGTCCGTCTTGGCGCTCAGGTCCTGGCCTTCCAGCTGGGGGCTGAAGGGGTGCATGACCATGCGCGGCTGCATGTCGTTGACCCAGAAATAATCGTCCTGGCCGTAGCGCAGGGCGCGCAGGGTCGAGAGCGCCGACGCCTGGGCCTGGGGCCGGGTCATGACGCCCAACTGTTCCTGCGCCTGATAATGGGCGACCACGCTGTGGGCGACCTCGACGGTCTTTCGCGTCCGGTCCGCGATCTCGTCGCGCATCACCCTGTCGAGCTTCATCAGCGACAGGCCCGTCACCAGAAGCAATCCGGCCACCGCCAGCACCGACAACAGGTTCACCCGGCCGCCGATCGTCAAACTACGCATAAAGGTCATATCCCCTGACTATCGGGGCTAGATGACATGGCGGGGTAAACGTGACGGAAAATCGCGGTTGCGTAAAATTCCCTACTTCCCCGACGTAAACTTCAGCATTGAGCTGCAGGAAAATCGGCACAAGCTTCGCCGTACCGATTTTTTACATAGGCCTATTCAAGCCTTGGATCGGTCAATTGAAAACGGCGGGTGCCGTGTCAGCCCCCGCCGTCGTCATGAGTGGATCAGAACTCTTCCCACTCGTCCGCGAGAGCCTGGGGCTTGAGCGCCGCGCCGCCGCGACCGACCGTCTTCAAGGCCGCCACCGTCTGGGCCACCGCCGGCGGCGTGCGGACGGGGACCGGAGCCGGGACATGGCCCGAAGTCCGTTCCTGAGCCGTGCGGAACCGTGACACAGAGGCGGCGAGGACATCGGCCTCCTGGGCCAGGGAGTGGCTGGCGGCGGTGGATTCCTCGACCATGGCCGCGTTCTGCTGGGTGACCTGGTCCATCTGGTTCACGGCCGTATTGACCTGTTGCAGACCCACGGCCTGCTCCTGGGCCGAGGCCGCGATCTCCGACACCAGGCCGTCGATCTCCGCCACGCGGTCCACAATCCGCTG